>NZ_LR590481.1:0-1370395 GCF_901482605.1 Hathewaya histolytica
ATGTCATCTACTTTAAATCCAAAGTATACATTTAATTCTTTTGTAATTGGAAACAGTAATAGATTTGCCCACGCTGCCTCTCTTGCTGTTGCTGAAGCTCCAGCAAAGGCATATAATCCACTTTTTATATATGGTGGAGTTGGACTGGGAAAAACTCACTTAATGCACGCAATTGGTCATTACATACTACAAAATAATTCTAAAAGTAAAGTAGTTTATGTAACTTCAGAAAAATTTACAAATGAATTAATAAACTCTATAAAAGACGATAAAAATGAAGAATTCAGAAACAAATATAGAAATGTAGACGTTCTACTAATTGACGATATTCAATTTATCGCTGGTAAAGAGCGAACACAAGAAGAGTTTTTCCATACATTTAATGCACTACATGAAGCAAATAAACAAATAATTTTATCTAGTGATAGACCTCCAAAGGAAATTCCAACTTTGGAAGATAGACTTAGATCGAGATTTGAATGGGGCCTCATCACTGATATTCAAGCACCTGACTTTGAAACTAGGATAGCAATATTAAAGAAAAAAGCTGACGTAGATAATCTTAATATAGACAACGAAGTAATGGTTTACATTGCAAATAAAATAAAATCAAATATTAGAGAATTAGAAGGTGCCCTAATAAGAGTCGTCGCCTACTCTTCTTTAACTAATAAGCAAATAAATGTAGATCTTGCAGCCGAAGCATTAAAAGATATTATATCAAATAAACAATCAAAGCAAATTACTATAGATTTAATACAAGATATAGTATCTAGTTACTACAATTTAAAAATAGAAGATTTAAAATCTGCTAGAAGAACTAGAAATATAGCCTTTCCAAGACAAATAGCAATGTACCTTTGTAGAAAACTTACAGATATGAGCCTTCCTAAGATAGGTGAGGAGTTCGGTGGTAGAGATCACACCACTGTTATTCACGCATACGACAAAATCTCTGAGAACCTAAAAAAGGATGAAACCTTAGAAGATATAGTAAATGAACTTGCAAAAAAAATTAAACAAAATTAATATCAACATATGTTTATAATATATACATAAGATCTTGTGGATAATTTTTTTTAAATTTTTACTTGTGGATTATTGTGGATAAAAGTAAAATATTATTACTAAGTTATCCACAATAATTTTTATATGCATTTTTCTTTGATTTGAATAGGTTTGAGTACTTATCCACATATTCACAGCCCCTATTACTATTACTACTATAAAAATATATTATCTTATCTATCTATATAGAAAATTTAACCTGTTAATAAGGAGGATCTAAATATATGAAATTTACAATAGAAAAGTCTGTATTACAAGAAGCAATATCAAATGCTCAAAAAGCAATAACTGGTAAAACTACAATGCCAATATTACAAGGTATTTTCATAAAAGCTAAGGATAATGAACTAATAGTTATAGGTTCAGATATTGATTTAACTATTGAAACAAAAATTGATGCAGAAGTAGAGGAAGAAGGTGAAATAGTAGTAGATTCAAGACTTTTTGGTGAAATTATAAGAAAGCTTCCTAATGCACAAGTACATATAACATCTATGGAAAATGAAACTATAACTATACAATGCTTGAAATCTATAGCTACTTTAGTTCATATGAATCCAGCGGAATATCCAAATTTACCCCAAATAAATGAAAATATGATATTTACTATTCCTCAAGGTCTAATGAAAAATATGATAAAAGGAACTATTTTCGCTATAGCCCAAGATGAAACAAGACCAATTTTAACGGGAATTTTATTTGAAATTAAAAATAATAGTTTGAACTTAGTTGCTTTAGATGGCTATAGAGTAGCACTTAGAAAAGAAATTATAGAAAATAATGATACTATTAGTGCTGTTATACCAGGAAAAACCTTAAGTGAGGTTTCTAAAATATTAGACGAAAGTGATACTCAAACTCATATAACCTTCACCCCTAACCATATTCTATTTAATCTTGGAAAAACTAGAGTTATATCAAGATTACTTGAAGGAGAATTTATAAAATATGAATCTATAATTCCTAAAGAATATAATTTAAGAGTTACGGTTAAGAGAAATGAAATCTTAAACAGTATTGAAAGAGCATCTCTAATGGGGAAAGAAGGAAAAACCAATTTGGTAAAATTAGATATACAAGATGATACTATGGTTATAACTTCTAATTCTCAATTGGGAAAAGCTAGAGAAGAAGTTGCAATAACTTTGCAAGGAGAATCTTTGAAAATTGCATTTAACTCAAAATACTTAATTGATGTATTCAAAATTATGGATGAAGAAGAGGTTATTATGGAATTTTCAAGTAGCATAAGTCCTTGTGTTATAAAGAATAAAGAAACTGATAAAGGTTCATACTTGTTATTACCGGTTAGACTTATAAATAACTAGATAAATTTTAAATTAAGTAGGAAAGAGGATTCTTTATGAATGAGATTAAAATTAAATCTGAATTTATAAAACTTGATGCATTTATGAAATGGGCAGCAATTGTATCTACAGGTGCAGAAGCTAAAATGTATATTTTAGATGGGGATGTTTTAGTAAACGGAGAGATAGAACAAAAAAGAGGTAGAAAATTATACAGTGGAGACATTGTGACTTTTAACAATGAGAAATTTAAGGTTGTTCAAGGGATAGAGTAATATAAATTTATTGTTTAGATGATTTTATGATATAATAAAAATTAGGTGTTTTTTATGGATATAAGAGATATTCAATTAGTGAATTTTAGAAATTACAATAATCAATATATAAAACCTTGCAGAGGAATAAATGTTTTTGTAGGAGATAATGCACAAGGAAAGACTAATGTGGTAGAATCCATATATTATTGCAGTCTTGGTAAATCTCACAGAACTAATAAAGATAAAGATTTAATTATGTGGGGAAAAGAAGAGGCATATATTAGTATTTATATAAACAAAGAACGTTTAGATAAAAAAATTGAATTAAAAATATTCAAGCATGGTAAAAAAGGAGTAAATATAAACTCTGTTAAAATTACAAAGATATCAGACCTTATTGGAGTTTTAAATGCAGTTATATTTTCTCCAGAGGATCTTAAAATCGTAAAAGATTCTCCTTCCTTCAGAAGAAAGTTCCTAGATATAGAACTTTGCAAGCTCAGCAAAAAGTATTTTTTTCATCTTTCTCAATACAAAAAGGCTTTAAACGAAAGAAATGCAGCTATGAAAAAGATAAAGGATATGGAAGTTTTAAATGTATTTGATTTACAACTTAGTAAGTTCGGTGCTGAAATAATAAGAGAAAGAGTAAAATATATAGAAAAATTAAATAATAAGGGCGGAATTATTCATAAGGATATAACCTCTGAAAAGGAGAACCTAGAAATTAAATATTTAACTGCAGTTAAAGATTTTGAGAATATAGAAAAAGACCTGTATTCCTTATTGCTAAAGAATAGGGGGAAGGATATAGAATATAAAACTACGTCTGTAGGTCCGCATAGGGATGATTTTTCTATAGAAATAAATGGCATAGATACAAGGGTTTATGGATCTCAAGGTCAACAAAGGACTTCAGTATTAACCATAAAATTTGCTTCTTTGGAGATAATAAAAGAGATTACAGGGGAGTATCCTATATTGCTACTTGACGATGTTTTGTCTGAACTTGATATAAATAGGCAAAGATATATACTAGGATCACTTAAAAATATACAAACTTTTATAACATGCACAGGCATAAATGAAATAGAAAAATATACAACTAAGGATAACTGTAAGATATTTAAGGTCTCAGAGGGAATTGTTACTGAATAGGTTTAAACAGGGATTTTAGAGGAGGAAGTTTATGTTTTTACATTTAGGAGAAAATGTAGTGGTTCCAATAAAAGATATAATAGGAATATTTGATATGGAGACTACCATGTATAGTCAAGATACAATTCAATTTTTAAGAATGGCAGAAGAGGATGGATTTGTTGAAAGAATAACAGAAGATAAACCAAAGTCTTTTGTAGTGGCGGAAGTTAATAAAAAAAGCAAGATTTTTTTATCACCAATTTCATCAAATACCCTATGTAAAAGAACAGAAAACTTTTATCACGTTCTTTAGTTTTTACTTAGTTAGGAGGAAACCATGGATAATAATCAAATTTATGATGAAAGTCAGATACAGGTATTGGAAGGTCTTGAAGCTGTAAGAAAAAGACCAGGTATGTATATAGGTAGTACCAGTTTAAGAGGTTTGCACCATTTAGTTTATGAAATAGTTGATAATAGTATAGACGAAGCTCTAGCAGGTTACTGTAATAATATAGAAATCAAAATAGATAAAAATGATACAGTTACCGTAAAAGATGATGGAAGAGGAATACCAGTAGGTATGCATCCTAAAATAAAGAAACCGACTCTAGAGGTTATCATGACCGTACTTCATGCTGGAGGTAAGTTTGGAGGAAATGGTTATAAGGTTTCTGGAGGATTACACGGGGTAGGTGCATCTGTAGTTAATGCACTTTCTAAAAAATGTATGGTAGAAGTAAAAAGAGATGGTAACCTATATAGACAAATCTATGAGTATGGAAAAGTTATGACTGATGTAGAGATTGTAGGTGCATCAGAAGGTCAAGGTACAACTACTTACTTTGAACCAGATCCGGACATTTTTGACGAGGTAAACTTTGACTATGAAATATTAAGCAAAAGATTAAGAGAAATTGCCTTTTTAAATAAAGGTATTAGAATAATATTAAACTTTGAAAAGGAAGATAAATTAACTGAATTTCACTATGAAGGTGGAATAAAGTCTTTTGTAGAGTACCTAAATAGAAATAAACAAGTTCTGCACAAAGACCCTATATATATCGAAGGTGAAAAGGGAGATAGTGTGGTAGAGCTTGCTCTCCAATACAATGACTCCTATAGTGAAAACATATTTTCTTTTGCAAACAATATAGATACAATAGAGGGTGGATCACATTTATCAGGATTTAAAACTGCTCTTACACGTGTCTTAAATGATTATGCAAAGAAATTTGGCTTTTTAAAAGAGAGTGATAAAAACTTATCCGGAGAAGATATAAGAGAAGGATTAACGGCTGTAGTTTCAGTAAAACTTACTAATCCTCAGTTTGAAGGTCAAACAAAAACTAAATTAGGAAATAGTGAGATGCGTGGTATTGTGGATAGTATACTAAGTGAGGCTTTATGGGCTAGTTTAGAAGAAAATCCGCAAATAGCAAAAATTGTAGTTGACAAGGCTTTAAGTGCAGCAAGAGCAAGAGAAGCTGCAAGAAAGGCAAGAGAACTTACAAGGCGTAAATCTATACTTGAAAGTACATCATTACCAGGGAAACTTTCAGATTGTTCATCTAAAAACCCTGACGAGTGTGAAATATATCTAGTAGAGGGAGACTCTGCGGGTGGTTCTGCAAAACAGGGCAGAAACAGAGAATTTCAAGCTATATTACCACTTAAGGGTAAAATAATGAATGTTGAAAAACAAAGACTTGATAAAATGTTAAACTCTGATGAAATAAGGTCTTTAATTACAGCTATTGGTGCTGGTATAGGAAAAGACTTTGATATATCCAAAATAAGATATAGCAGAATAATAATTATGACTGATGCCGATGTTGACGGAGCTCATATTAGAACATTATTGCTTACATTCTTCTATAGATACATGAAAGATATAGTGGAAGCAGGTCATATTTATATAGCACAGCCACCACTATATAAAATTAAAAAAGGAAAGAAAGAGTATTATTCTTACAATGACAAAGAGCTAGAAACTATGTTGCTAGAGCTTGGTGGTAAAGATAGGAATACAGAAATTCAAAGATACAAGGGTCTTGGAGAAATGGACGCAGAACAATTGTGGGATACAACTATGAATCCAGAAGAAAGAATACTTCTTCAAGTTACTGTAGAAGATGCTATGGCTGCAGATGAAATATTCACAGTTTTAATGGGTGACAAGGTAGAACCACGTAGGGAATTTATACAGGAAAATGCTAAACAAGTTGTAAACTTAGATATTTAGGATATAAAGTGAGTAAAGTTAAAAGAGGTGTAGTTAATGAATAATACCGGAAAGGTTTCTCATATAGATATTGGACGTGAAATGAAGAGATCTTACATAGATTATGCAATGAGCGTAATTGTAAGTCGTGCTCTTCCAGATGTTAGAGATGGTTTAAAGCCAGTTCATAGAAGAATTCTTTTTTCTATGCATGAGCTTGGACTAACACCAGAAAAAGGATATAGAAAATGTGCAAGAATAGTCGGGGATGTTCTAGGTAAGTATCATCCACACGGAGATTCTTCTGTTTACGATGCTTTAGTTAGATTAGCACAGGATTTCTCAATCAGATATACATTAGTAGATGGACATGGAAACTTTGGTTCTGTAGATGGTGACTCAGCAGCTGCCATGAGATATACAGAAGCGAAGATGGATAAAATCGCAAGTCAAATGTTGAGAGAAATAAACAAAGATACTGTAGACTTTATGCCTAACTTTGATGGTGAAGAGATGGAACCTGTTGTGCTTCCATCAAGATTTCCTAATCTTTTAGTAAATGGTTCATCTGGTATAGCAGTTGGTATGGCAACCAATATTCCTCCACATAACTTAAATGAGGTTATAGACGGAATAACAATGCTTATAGATAATCCAGAGGCTACTGTAAAGGATTTGATGGAGAAGATAAAAGGGCCAGACTTTCCAACAGCAGGTGTAATATTAGGTAAATCTGCTATAAAAAGTGCCTATGAAACAGGTAGAGGAAAGATAAAGGTTAGAGCTAAAACTAATATAGAAGAACATAAGGGAAGACAAAGAATTATAGTAACTGAGCTTCCATATCAAGTTAATAAAGCAAGACTTATCGAATCTATAGCAGATCTTGTAAAGAATAAGAAGATAGAAGGTATCTCAGACCTTAGAGATGAATCAGATAGAGAAGGTATGAGAATAGTTATAGAACTTAAGAAGGATGCTAACTCAAATATTGTTTTAAATAGACTGTTTAAGCATACAAAGATGCAAGATACTTTTGGTGCTATTATGTTAGCACTTGTTGATGGGGAACCTAAAGTATTAAATTTAAAACAAATTTTAGAGCAATATATAAAGTTCCAAGAGGAAGTTATAAGAAGAAGAACAATTTTTGATTTAAATAAAGCAAAAGAAAGAGCTCATATCTTGGAGGGCTTAAAAATAGCCCTAGATCACATTGATGAAGTTATAGCTTTAATTAGAGGATCTAAGAATGGTGCTGAAGCAAAGGTTGGACTAATGGAGAAGTTTAATCTTTCAGAAAGACAGGCACAAGCTATCTTAGATATGAAATTACAAAGACTTACAGGATTAGAAAGAGAAAAGATAGAAGAAGAATATAATTCTCTTATGAAACTTATAGAAGAACTAGAAGCTATATTAAACGATGAACAGTTAGTTCTAAATATAATAAAAGATGAACTCTCTGAAGTAAGGGCAAAATATGGTGATGAAAGAAGAACCGAAATAGATGCATTTGGTGATATTGATGCAGATATTAACATTGAGGACCTTATAGAAGAGGAAGATGTAGTAATTACATTAACACATAATGGCTATATTAAAAGAATATCAGCAGATACATATAGCGCACAAAAAAGAGGCGGTAAAGGTATTCAAGCCATGACAACTAAAGAGGATGACTTTGTAGAGAATGTATTTATAACATCTACACATCATAATATATTATTCTTCACAAATAAGGGAAGAGCTTATACATTAAAAGTATATGAAATACCTGAAGCAGGAAGAACAGCTAAGGGAACTAACATAGTAAATATAATACCGTTAGACCAAAATGAAAGAATTCAAGCCGCTATAGCAATTAGAGAATTTAAAGAAGATAATTTCTTAGTAATGGGAACTAAGAATGGTATTATAAAGAAAACTGTTCTTACAGCATTCTCATCTATAAGAAAAAATGGAGTAAATGCTATAAAATTAAAAGAAGATGATGAACTCCTAGGGGTTAGGATGACCAATGGAAATAGTGAAATACTATATATAACAAGAAATGGTTATTCTATAAGGTTTAATGAAAATGATGTAAGACCTATGGGTAGAACAGCAACTGGAGTAAAAGCAATTACCTTAAGAGAAGGTGATATAGCTGTAGGAATGGAGGTTGCAACTGAACAAGAAGAATTACTTGTAGTTTCAGAAAATGGTTTTGGTAAAAGGACCTCTGTCTCAGAATACCCAATAAGACATAGAGGTGGGAAGGGTGTTATAACCTATAAAGTTAGTAAAAAGACTGGAAAGTTAGTTGGAGCTAGAATAGTTGAAGATAATGATGAGATAATGCTAATAAATGATAGTAATGTAGCTATAAGACTAAATGTATCAGGAGTATCATCTACAGGTAGAAATACCATGGGAGTTAGATTAATGAGGACACATGAAAATGAAGCTATAGTTGCTATGGCTAAAATAATTTGTGAATCAGAAGATGATTGTCCTATAGAAGATTAATAAAAAAGATGTAAAAGAAAAATTTCTTTTACATCTTTTTTTATGCTTATAAATATAAAAAAGTTATATAAGAAGTAGTAATTATATTTAAACAAAGTAAAACTATACCTGGTGTATCAATATATAAAATGCGCATAAAAATAAGAGTAATACAGAGATATATGAATATAATTTGATTTAAATAGGTATATTATGATTATAATGAGTTTTAACAGTGATATAATAAAAAACGTTCCACAGAGGAACAGGAAACACGGTCAATACAACAAAATAAAAAAGTGTTGACAAGATAAAAAACATCTGATAAGATGTAATAGTCGCTTGAAGAGAGTGACAAAAACGAAAGAAATTGGTCTTTGAAAATTAAACAGAGTAAGATAAAAAAACTCGCATTCTTTTGAGAAAAAGAAAAAACAATTCAAGTCAGTAAAATGCTTGAGCAAGAAGGAAAACTTTTAAATTGAGAGTTTGATCCTGGCTCAGGACGAACGCTGGCGGCGTGCTTAACACATGCAAGTCGAGCGATGAAGTTCCCTTCGGGGAACGGATTAGCGGCGGACGGGTGAGTAACACGTGGGTAACCTGCCTCAAAGAGGGGGATAGCCTCCCGAAAGGGAGATTAATACCGCATAATATCTTTTTAATGCATGTTAGAAAGATTAAAGGAGCAATCCGCTTTGAGATGGACCCGCGGCGCATTAGCTAGTTGGTGAGGTAACGGCTCACCAAGGCGACGATGCGTAGCCGACCTGAGAGGGTGATCGGCCACATTGGGACTGAGACACGGCCCAGACTCCTACGGGAGGCAGCAGTGGGGAATATTGCGCAATGGGGGAAACCCTGACGCAGCAACGCCGCGTGAGTGATGAAGGTCTTCGGATCGTAAAGCTCTGTCTTCAGGGACGATAATGACGGTACCTGAGGAGGAAGCCACGGCTAACTACGTGCCAGCAGCCGCGGTAATACGTAGGTGGCAAGCGTTGTCCGGATTTATTGGGCGTAAAGCATGCGTAGGCGGATATTTAAGTGGGATGTGAAATCCCGGGGCTTAACCCCGGTGCTGCATTTCAAACTGGATATCTAGAGTGCAGGAGAGGAAAGCGGAATTCCTAGTGTAGCGGTGAAATGCGTAGATATTAGGAAGAACACCAGTGGCGAAGGCGGCTTTCTGGACTGTAACTGACGCTGAGGCATGAAAGCGTGGGTAGCAAACAGGATTAGATACCCTGGTAGTCCACGCCGTAAACGATGGGTACTAGGTGTCGGGGTTTCAATACTCCGGTGCCGCAGTTAACACATTAAGTACCCCGCCTGGGGAGTACGATCGCAAGATTAAAACTCAAAGGAATTGACGGGGGCCCGCACAAGTAGCGGAGCATGTGGTTTAATTCGAAGCAACGCGAAGAACCTTACCTGGGCTTGACATCCCGAGAATCCTGTGGAAACATAGGAGTGCCCTTCGGGGAACTCGGTGACAGGTGGTGCATGGTTGTCGTCAGCTCGTGTCGTGAGATGTTGGGTTAAGTCCCGCAACGAGCGCAACCCTTGTTGTTAGTTGCTACCATTAAGTTGAGCACTCTAGCAAGACTGCCTGGGTAACCAGGAGGAAGGTGGGGATGACGTCAAATCATCATGCCCCTTATGTCCAGGGCTACACACGTGCTACAATGGTTGGTACAGAGAGAAGCAAGACCGTGAGGTGGAGCCAATCTCACAAAGCCAATCTCAGTTCGGATTGTAGGCTGCAACTCGCCTACATGAAGCTGGAGTTACTAGTAATCGCGAATCAGAATGTCGCGGTGAATGCGTTCCCGGGCCTTGTACACACCGCCCGTCACACCATGAGAGTTGGTAACACCCGAAGTCCGTGAGGTAACCGTAAGGAGCCAGCGGCCGAAGGTGGGATCGATGATTGGGGTGAAGTCGTAACAAGGTAGCCGTAGGAGAACCTGCGGCTGGATCACCTCCTTTCTAAGGAGAAATCGAGAAGGCTATCGCCTTTTCGTAGCGAGCACTTACTCTGTTTAATTTTGAAGGACTAAAGTTCTTCAATTTTGTTCTTTGAAAATTGCACAATGAATAAATAAACTATAATTAACTGATTAATATAAATTAATTTAGTTACTCATGATAGGTCAAGTTAGAAAGGGCGCATGGCGAATGCCTTGGCACCAGGAGCCGAAGAAGGACGTGATAAGCTGCGATAAGCTGTGGGTAGCCGCACATAGGCTGTGATCCACAGATTTCCGAATGAGGAAACTCATATACCTAACGGTATATATCCTGAACTGAATACATAGGTTCAGGAGGGTAGACCCGGGGAACTGAAACATCTAAGTACCCGGAGGAAGAGAAAGAAAAATCGATTTTCTAAGTAGCGGCGAGCGAAAGGGAAAGAGCCCAAACCAGAAACTTGTTTCTGGGGTTGCGGACAGATCATAAACGTAGAGGCTATTGTAGTTGAAGTAAGCTGGAAAGCTTCACCATAGAAGGTAATAGTCCTGTAAACAAAACAAGAAGACTACAGATCTGATCCAGAGTACCACGAGACACGTGAAACCTTGTGGGAAGCAGGGAGGACCACCTCCCAAGGCTAAATACTACCTGGTGACCGATAGTGAAGAAGTACCGTGAGGGAAAGGTGAAAAGAACCCCGGGAGGGGAGTGAAATAGAACCTGAAACCGTGTGCCTACAATCGGTCGGAGCACTTTATATGTGTGACGGCGTACTTTTTGTAGAACGGGCCAACGAGTTACGATATGTAGCGAGGTTAAGCACTGAAGGTGTGGAGCCGAAGGGAAACCAAGTCTGAATAGGGCGAATTAGTTGCATGTCGTAGACCCGAAACCGAGTGATCTATCCATGGCCAGGATGAAGCGAAAGTAAAATTTCGTGGAGGTCCGAACCACGTTGGTGTTGAAAAACCATGGGATGAGCTGTGGATAGCGGAGAAATTCCAATCGAACTCGGAGATAGCTGGTTCTCCTCGAAATAGCTTTAGGGCTAGCGTCAGGTAATTAAGTAATGGAGGTAGAGCACTGAATGAGCTAGGGGGCTTCACCGCTTACCGAACTCTATCAAACTCCGAATGCCGTATACTTGTATCCTGGCAGTCAGACTGCGAATGATAAGATCCGTAGTCAAAAGGGAAAGAGCCCAGACCATCAGCTAAGGTCCCAAAGTGTAAGTTAAGTGGTAAAGGATGTGGGATTTCTAAGACAACTAGGATGTTGGCTTAGAAGCAGCCATTCATTTAAAGAGTGCGTAATAGCTCACTAGTCAAGAGATCCTGCGCCGAAAATGTCCGGGGCTAAAACTTACCACCGAAGCTATGGATGTACTATGTACATGGTAGAGGAGCTTTCTGCATTGGTTGAAGTCGTACCGAAAGGAGCGGTGGACGATGCAGAAGTGAGAATGTTGGCATGAGTAGCGAGAAATAGGTGAGAATCCTATTGGCCGAATATCTAAGGTTTCCTGAGGAAGGCTCGTCCTCTCAGGGTTAGTCGGGACCTAAGCCCAGGCCGAAAGGCGTAGGCGATGGACAATCGGTTGATATTCCGATACCGCCAAACTTCGTTTGACAAATGGGGTGACGCAGAAGGATAGGATATGCACACTGTTGGAGTGTGTGTTCAAGCACTTAGGCAGGCTAAGCAGGCAAATCCGTTTAGTCAATGCTGAGGTGTTACGAGGAGCGATTTTTTTCGCGAAGTATCTGATTCCACGCTGCCAAGAAAAGCCTCTATGGAGAAGTTTGGCGCCCGTACCGCAAACCGACACAGGTAGATGAGGAGAGAATCCTAAGGCCGGCGGAAGAATTGTTGTTAAGGAACTCGGCAAATTGACCCCGTAACTTCGGGAGAAGGGGTGCCTAGCGAAAGCTAGGCCGCAGTGAATAGGCCCAGGCAACTGTTTAACAAAAACACAGGTCTCTGCTAAAGCGTAAGCTGATGTATAGGGGCTGACGCCTGCCCGGTGCTGGAAGGTTAAGGGGATCTGTAAGCGTAAGCGAAGCAGTGAACTTAAGCCCCAGTAAACGGCGGCCGTAACTATAACGGTCCTAAGGTAGCGAAATTCCTTGTCGGGTAAGTTCCGACCCGCACGAATGGCGTAATGATCTGGGCACTGTCTCAACAACAAATCCGGTGAAATTGTAGTGCAAGTGAAGATGCTTGCTACCCGCAGTTGGACGGAAAGACCCCGTAGAGCTTTACTGTAGCTTAGCATTGAATTTCGGTATTGTCTGTACAGGATAGGTGGGAGACTTGGAAATACCTTCGTCAGGGGGTATGGAGTCATCCTTGGGATACCACCCTGACAGTACTGGAATTCTAACGAAAGGCCATGAATCTGGTCGTCGGACATTGTTAGGTGGGCAGTTTGACTGGGGCGGTCGCCTCCGAAAGTGTAACGGAGGCGCCCAAAGGTTCCCTCAGCGCGGTCGGAAATCGCGCGTAGAGTGCAAAGGCAGAAGGGAGCCTGACTGCGACACATACAAGTGGAGCAGGGACGAAAGTCGGGCTTAGTGATCCGGTGGTACCTCGTGGGAGGGCCATCGCTTAACGGATAAAAGCTACCTCGGGGATAACAGGCTGATCTCCCCCAAGAGTCCACATCGACGGGGAGGTTTGGCACCTCGATGTCGGCTCGTCGCATCCTGGAGCTGAAGTCGGTTCCAAGGGTTGGGCTGTTCGCCCATTAAAGCGGCACGCGAGCTGGGTTCAGAACGTCGTGAGACAGTTCGGTCCCTATCCGCTGCGGGCGCAGGAAATTTGAGAGGAGCTGTCCTTAGTACGAGAGGACCGGGATGGACTGACCTCTGGTGCACCAGTTGTCACGCCAGTGGCACAGCTGGGTAGCTATGTCGGGAAGGGATAAACACTGAAAGCATCTAAGTGTGAAGCCCACCTCAAGATTAGATTTCCCATGACGAAAGTCAGTAAGACTCCTTGAAGAACACAAGGTTGATAGGTGAGAGGTGCAAGCATGGTAACATGTGTAGCTGACTCATACTAATAAGTCGAGGACTTGACCAATATAGTTTTCATTGTGCAATTTTGAGAGAACAGTTCTTATAAAGAACAATTCTTTTATCAAAAAAATAGTTGACAAATTATTATATTTAAAATATAATAATTTATGTCGAATAAATCCGGTGGTAATGGCGTAAAGGTAACACTCCTTCCCATACCGAACAGGTAAGTTAAGCTTTACAGCGCTGATGGTACTGCAGGGGAAGCCCTGTGGGAGAGTAAGACACTGCCGGGTAATATACGGATCATTAGCTCAGTTGGTTAGAGCAACCGGCTCATAACCGGTAGGTCTGGGGTTCGAGTCCCTGATGATCCACCATATTTGGGGGTATAGCTCAGCTGGGAGAGCACCTGCCTTGCACGCAGGGGGTCAAGGGTTCGAATCCCTTTATCTCCACCAAAGAACACTCTTTAAAAGAGTGTTCTTTTTTTATATAATATTATTAATATATTGATATTTTAAAATAGGAATAGCATAAATAAGAAGTATTCTTGGAATAATAAAAGCTTGATAAGTAAGGCGGATGAAAAATGTTAAGTAGAATTAAACAATTTTTCTTAGGAAACTTTTATACTATAAAACCATTTACAAAGCATGATAAAATGTTTATTTTTAAATATTTGACTAAAGATGAAATTTATATATTCAATACTATGAAAAAATATGACAGGGCACATTGCCTTAGGGTTTCTAAGGATTTAATTAAGTTAATAATCACAGATAAATCTTTAGGAGAACAAGAAATTTTAAATATAATGAAGGCAAGCTTATTACATGATGTAGGTAAAAGAGAAGGTAATTTTTATATAATAGATAGAGTACTTATGGTTTTAATTTCTGAGAGGTTTAAAAATAAAAAATATATATCTAAATATAAAAAATTAGATATATATATGAACCATGCTGAAATAGGTTATAAAATTTTAAAGCAAAGCAAACTGTTTTCAGATAAGGTATTATATATGGTTAAAAATCATCATAATAATAAACCTTGTGATGATTTTCAATATATTATAAGCTTATTTCAGCAGTGTGACGATAGAAATTAAATTAGTACTACTATTTTTTAAAGGAGGAGAGGGTTATTAATTCTAAGGAGAGAAGAGGACTAATAAAGGAATTTTTGATAAGTAGTAATACTCCTTTAAAGGGTGCAGAAATTGCTAAAAATTTAAAGGTAACAAGACAGGTTATAGTAAAAGATGTTGCACTTTTAAGAGCAGAAGGTTTTAATATTATTGCAACACCTGAAGGATACATATTAGATAATAATTTAGATAGTAATTTAAAGAAGATTATAGCTGTATCTCATAAAAGGGAAGATATAGAGAATGAATTATATTTAATAATTAAGTTTGGTGGTATAATTAATGACGTAATTATAGAACATCCATTATATGGGGAAATAAGAGCAATGCTTAAGATTTCTAATTTAGCAGATTTAGAGAATTTTATGAGAAAACTAGATAGGTATAGAGCAGAGCCTTTATCCAAACTTACTAATGGAATACATCTTCATACTATAGAAGCTAAAGATAAGGATACAATGGATTGTATATTAAGAGAGTTAGAGAAATCAGGATATCTTATTGTGGAAGATAATTAATTGTAGTTAGCTGTTAGGTGTAAAAAATAAAAAAACAGAAAATATAATAATAACTTGGAAAATAAGTTTTAAAATTGTAGATTTGAGCATACATATAATATAAAAATATGTATGCTTTTTCTTTTTCTATGAGTAAGGCAGAAAAAGAGCTGAAATTTATACTTAACGTGATAGGATGGTGTGGTTTATGAAAAATTCAACATTCAAAAAAGAAACTTGTAGTAATACAAATTTAGATGTTAATAGTTGTACTTTAAGGGTAGTACATGACATAAATAATATATTAATGCCAGCTTTAAATGCAATAGAACTTATAAAAGATAAAATATATAAGTTCGATGCCAATATATCTAGTGAATTAAATATAATTGAATTATGTATAAAAGATACAGTAAGTATTTTAAACAATAGTAAAAAGTCTGTAAAAGAAATATATAATAAAAATGATATAGTTAATATAAAAAAAATAATAGAAGATTCTATTTTAATTACTAAAAGTAAATATTCACAAAATATACTAGTAGAAAAGCAATTAGAGAAAGATTTAAATGTTTTAGGAAATAGTACGGAACTTAGAGAAGTATTTGTTAATATAATAAACAATGCTGTAGATTCCATGAGTGGAAAAGAAGTCGTTATAAAGGTAAATTCTTATAGGGAACAAGATTATATAGTAGTTAAAGTAGAGGATTGTGGGTTAGGTATAGGCAGTGATAATATAGATAAGATTTTCACTCCTTTCTTTACAACTAAAAAATCAAAGGGCACTGGTATAGGACTTAGTATATGTAAAGATATAATAGATAAACATAGAGGAGAGATTTTTGTAGAGTCAGAGAAATATATAGGTACTAGTTTTATAATTAAGCTACCTGCGGTAGAAAAAGAGCTTATAACTAATGAAAATATAGAGAATAATTATATAAGAGATAAAGGATTAAAAATACTAGTTATTGATGATAATATTAACATTAGATTTATAGTTGCATCCCTTGCTAAAAAGGTATTTAATGCAGAGGTTAAAGAGTGTACACCAGAAAGTGCTGAAGAGGAAATTGAAAAAAATAACTATTCTATATTAATAAGTGACTTCTTAATGCCTATAAATGGTGTGGAATTATGTAATAAAATAAAAAGTAGATTCAAAGATATATATTTTTGTATAATGACTGGCTGTGTGGAATTAATTAATGACAAGGACAAAGATAATGTAGATTATATACTAAAAAAACCTATAGATATAAAACAGTTAGAGGAAATGAAAAATGAATATATTAAAATAAATAGATTAGATATTAAAGAAATGTAAATATAGAGGAATTTGTATGCAAAAATGATATAATAGAAAAGTACGATTAGAGTTTTTTAACTTATGGAGGTAGGGTATGGACTATGATGTACTTGTTCTAGGTGGAGGTTTAATTGGATGTGCTATTGCATATGAAATATCAAAATACAATTTAAATATAGCGCTTATAGAAAAAGATTATGATATAGCAGATGATGTAGCTTTAGTTAATACCTCTATAGTATTTGATGGCTTAGAATGCGAAGATAGTTTTACATCTAAATTGGAAGCCATGGGAAACGGGTTAATGGATGAGGTTACAGAAAAATTTAATGTACCTTTTAAAAGGTTACCATCATTAATATTATCAAAAGATGAAAGTTATATAGATAATTTATATGATAGAGCTTTAAAAAAAGGAATAAAAAATATAGATATTATAGATGAAATTAATATAAAGGAAATAGAACCTAGTATTCCTTTAGAGTGTAAAAAAGCAATATACAACAAAAATACAGGAGTAATATGTCCTTATGATTTGGCTCTAGCTTATGGAGAAATTGCTTTTGATAACAATGTTAATTTTAAATTAGAAGAAGAAGTTTTAGATATAAAGAAAGAGTCTAAAGGATTTAAAGTTACAACTAATAAAAATAGGTTTAGTTGCAAGATAGTTATAAATACAACCCCAAATAGAAGTCTTAGTATAGATAAAGAAGAAACTGTCCATAAAGATACAAGCAATGGTAAAATGAAGTATTTTACTATAAACAAGGATATTGATATTAGTAAGTCTAATATGATTTTTAATGTAGATGAGGGAAAAGAAGTCATACTAACAGTACCTACATTAACAGGTGAACATATTGGTGCAGTTGTTACTAATGAAGATATTGATAATTCTATAGTATTGGATAAAGTAGATCCATTAGTACCTAGTGTAGATCTAAATTTTATATCAACTTTTTATGAAAATGAACATTATGATGAACCTTTTGTAATAGATGATAGGTCTATAGATATTGGATATATAAAAATTATAAGTAAACACTATGCATTAGTTACTATGGCACCTGCCATATCTAAGATTGTTTGTGAGACAATAGTTAGTCATATAAATTGTACTAAAAGGAAAGAATTCATAGATAAAAGAAGAGATTATTATAAGTTTAGGGATTTAAGCAATAAAGAGAGAACTGATATAATTAAATTAGATGCAAGATATGGAAATATGGTTTGTTCTTGTGATAAAATTACAGAAGGTGAAATTATAGATGCTATAAGAAGACCATTAGGAGCTAGAACACTTGAAGGAGTTAAAAGAAGGACTGGAGCAGCACTTGGAAGGTGTCAAGGCTCTCAGTGTTTAAATAAGATTCTATTGATTCTTGCACGAGAAACAAATAAATCTTTAACAGAAATAGTTAAAGACTCTAAAAATTCTAGAATTCTTTTAAATAGAGTAAAAGAATTTGATACTATGTAGGAGTGATGAGCTTGAGAGATATTAGCTTAGATAATATTATTCCAAAAGAATTTTTAAAAAGTATAGAAGAAGAAAAAAGTAGTATAAATCAAGAAAAAGATTACAATATGGATGTTTTCACTACAGTAATTAGGGTTAAGGGATCTAAGGATTTTAACGTAGTATCTGTAAAAAGTACAAAACCCGTTCATAAAGATTTATGGATAGAATTTTCTAAGGCATTAAGTAGGTTGAGAGTAGGTCCACCTCTTAAAATAGGAGATGTTGTCTGCCAAAATATATTAAATACAGGAATAGATATTGTGTGTACAAGAAACTTAGAAAGGGATGAAAATAAGTTTTAAGTACATAATATAGATAATATATTGACTTTAGAGATTTAAAGTTGTAGAATAATTCATAATAAGAATATAAACTGTTGAAGAGGCTAGTAACTATAATTGAGGTTTAAGAGAGTCAGTGTTTGGTGCAAACTGATACCTAGGTTTTAGTGAATCCACCTTTGAGGGACTGTGAAGAGCAGTACGGTAATTAACCGTTAAGTTATTTAAGAGGATTAAATTTATGAATGTAAATTAAATTTAATCAACTAGGGTGGCAACGCGGAGTTTTTCGTCCCTTTTTAGGGGGATGAGGGGCTCTTTTTTGTTTTCTAAAATAAAATTCTATAAGTGAAATTTTCTTATTAAACTTATTTGATATTTAATAAACTATAAAAATTTAAAATGGAGGAAGATAAAATGTTAGATCTTAAAAGGATAAGAAACAATACAGATGAAATTAAAAAGCTTATGCAAAATAGAGGAGAATCTTTTGATGTATCACAAATAGATGAAGTGTTAGAATTAGATCAAAAGAGAAGAGATATATTAGTTAAAGTTGAAGAAATGAAAAATGAAAGAAATAAAAAATCTTCTGAAGTTCCTAAACTAAAAAAAGAAGGAAAAGATGCTACAGTACTTTTAAATGAAATGAAAGAACTTGCAGAGAAGATAAAGGCTTTTGATGTAGATTTAAATGAAATAGATAATAAGATAGAATATTTACTTCTTAGAATACCTAATGTACCAAATCCAGAGGTTCCAGAAGGAGAAACAGATGAAGATAATGTAGAAATTAAAAGGTGGGGAGACCCTAAAAACTTTAGTTTCGAAACAAAAGCTCACTGGGATTTAGGAACAAGTCTTAATATATTAGATTTTGAGAGAGCCGGAAAGGTTACTGGTTCAAGATTTACATTCTATAAGGGATTAGGAGCAAAGCTTGAAAGAGCTGTTATTAGCTATTTCTTAGATACTCATACAGAGAAAAATGGATATACAGAGATATTGCCACCTTATATGGTAAATAGGTTAAGTATGACAGGAACAGGGCAATTACCTAAATTTGAAGAGGATGCATTTAAGATAGCGCAAGATGACTATTTTTTAATTCCTACAGCAGAGGTTCCAGTTACAAATATGCATAGAGATGAAATGTTACAAGGAAGCGAACTTCCAATAAAATATGCAGCTTATAGTGCATGTTTTAGATCTGAGGCAGGTTCTGCAGGTAGAGATACTAGAGGGCTTATAAGACAACATCAATTTAATAAAGTTGAACTTGTTAAATTTGTAAAACCAGAAGAATCTTATAATGAACTTAAAAAGCTTGTAGGTGATGCAGAATCAGTATTACAAGGCTTAGGACTTCCATATAGAATAGTTAGAATATGCAAAGGTGATTTAGGTTTTACAGCAGCATTTAAATATGATATAGAAGTTTGGATGCCAAGCTATAATAGGTATGTTGAAATTTCAAGCTGTAGTAACTTTGAAGATTATCAAGCGAGACGTGCTAATATTAGATATAAAGAAGATGGAAAATCTAAACCTCAATTTGTTCATACACTAAATGGCTCAGGATTAGCTATAGGTAGAACTGTTGCTGCTATACTTGAAAATTATCAAAAAGAAGATGGAAAAGTTGAAATTCCAGAAGCTTTAAGATTATATATGGGTGGAAGAGAAGTAATAGAAAAGTAGTGGAGTAGGTATAAAATTAGAGGTTATATTATTATATTTAAGATAATATGACCTCTAGAGTTTTACTAAATAAGTGAAAATAATAATTTTATTTTAGATAAAACCTTTATAATATACAGAAATATAAAGTAAATTAGAAAAAAGTTAATAAAATAGTTGACATATTATAATGACATTGATATAATAAATCATGTCGTAACAATATTATATGTGGAGAGATGGTCGAGCTGGCTTAAGGCACCGGTCTTGAAAACCGGCGTGCGTGGAAGCGCACCGTGGGTTCAAATCCCACTCTCTCCGCCAAAAAGTTAATATATATTAACTTCAGTTTGGAGAAATACTCAAGAGGCTGAAGAGGCGCCCCTGCTAAGGGCGTAGGTCGGGTAACCGGCGCGCGGGTTCAAATCCCGCTTTCTCCGCCATGGACATCTAAGAATTTAGATGTCTTTTTTATTTTTTTGAAACTCTATAAATATAAATGTTTAATTTTGAAAGAGATAATTTGCTTTTTTATTTAAAATAAAAAGAAACATGAGTAAATTACATACCATGTTTCTTTTTAGTAATACAATCTATGTACTTATCTTTTTAAATAATAGAGGAGCAAATATTGTAACCCATACTCCTAAGAAGAAGTATCTTATAAAAGCTCCTATATTTCCAATAGGTAATATCTTTTTAAATAAACTTTTTATAAACACCGCTACAATAATTCCAATTAAATATTTTATTACTTGTATTTTTAACTTTTGTTTTGGTTCAAAGTTAATATAATTATTTTCAATATAATATCCTAATATAAAACTAGTAGTAATACCTGCTGCTTTAAAATAGTCAGAAGAACGTAAAAAGAAAGCTCCAATAACTATAGGAATTAAAAGTATAAATAAAAGATAGTTCTGTCCATTTTCAATGCGATTCATTAGTTTATTAGCTATAAAGACCCAAATAAAACCTAAAATAGCCCCACCTAAGACATCCATTAGAGTATGTACACCTAAATATAATCTAGATATCATAACAAGAAGAGTTAAAGTGGGAAATAAAATATACCCCCAGGACTTTTTAAGATAAATCATAATAGATGTGAAAAAGGTAGTAGCACCTTGAGAATGTCCACTAGGAAATGAATATCCTGTAGCAGTTTTGATTCTTAAAGTACGAATCCCTTCTTTGTGAAAAGGCCTTTCTATTTTAAAAGTTTCTTTTACAATTCCATTTAATACTATACTAGATAAATATGCAAAACTTAATCTATAACCAAATTTCTTATCTATGCACCAATAAACAAGAGTAATTGCCACAATAATAAAAGCATCTTCTCCAAACATAGTTATAGCCTGAAAGAAAAAATCTAAAAATGAATTAGAAAAAGATTGTATAAATTTTATAGCTTCCATAAAATCCTCCTATATTTAGTATAAAAACTCCTCAATAATTATATCACGTATTCTCTATAAATTTATCTTACATTTTGTAATATAAATTTAATTATAGATAAAAAGTTATAAAAAAGATATTGACATATTTAAGTGATGTTGTTATAATCGTACTTGTGTTTAAGAAAAATATATGGAGAGATGGTCGAGCTGGCTTAAGGCACCGGTCTTGAAAACCGGCGTGCGTGGAAGCGCACCGTGGGTTCAAATCCCACTCTCTCCGCCAATTTTATTTAAATAGAGAATTAAAGGATAGCTAAATATTAGCTATCCTTTTTTATTTATATTGTTTTATTTCAATGTAAAGGGGAAATAATAATAGTCGACATTGAAAAATTATTTCAAAAGGAATAATATAATTTTATACAATAAATATATAGTAAATATAATCATATATAGAAGATATATTTACTATAATTAATGGTTTGATATTCTTTTAAATTTTGCAGAAAAGAAGTGATGTAACGGTGTTAAAAGGAAATAGGGTGTTTTTAAGATCTGTAGAGAGACGAGATCTAAATTTCTATTATGAAATGTGGTCTGATGATGAGGTAAGAAAGTTTGATAGTGGCTTTACAATTATTCCGAGCAATGATTTTATTATAGAAAACTTTGATAAAATCATGAATTTGAAGAAAAAACATTTAACTATAGTAAATGAGAAAGGCGTTGTAGTAGGATATATAACATATGAAGCTTTACAAGACTGTAAAAATGTATTTGAGATTGGAATAACCATAAGAAAGGATTTTAGAGGAAGAGGGTACGGAAAAGATTCAATACAAACTTTAACTAAATTCTTATTCTTAAATGTAGCAGCAAAAAGAGTTGAACTACAAATGGTATGTGACAATGAAAAAGCATTAAACTGTTATAAAACATGTGGTTTTATACAAGAAGGTGTACTTAGAGAAAAGTTTTTTTCAGAAGGAAAATATAAGGATTTAATAGTAATGGCAATGATTGAAGAAGATTTTAATAAGCATTATAAGATGTAAAATAT
This sequence comes from Hathewaya histolytica, assembly GCF_901482605.1. Lineage (NCBI taxonomy): Bacteria > Bacillati > Bacillota > Clostridia > Eubacteriales > Clostridiaceae > Hathewaya > Hathewaya histolytica. Next base: position 22,392 of record NZ_LR590481.1, read on the forward strand.
ACTTATTAGCTTGATTTATTAGTATAATTATGATAAAATTATAAGTACAATTTGCGTCGGTAGCTCAGTTGGATAGAGTAGCTGGCTACGAACCAGTTGGTCGGGAGTTCGAATCTTCTCCGACGCACCATGAACCGTTAAAACTACTAAGTTTTAGCGGTTTTTTATTTTGTTCAAATGCACATTTCACCCCCTTTTTTGCCCCTTACAGAGTTCTAATATATAAAAAGAGGGCTATGTTGGAGGGTACTGAAAAAGTACCCTCCTAATCTTAATAGACATAACACTACAGTTTGTGTAGATGTTATGTCTATTTTTTAGTATAATTTTTATATTACTAATTTAAGCAGGTGATTTTATGTTAATGCATCAAAAGATGATATTAAGCGAATATGGTGATATATATGATAGGATTATCCCTAAAGATAATATGTTGAGAAGGATTAAAGAAATGGTAGATTTCTCATTCATCTACGATGAATTAGTTTCTACATATTGCAATAATAACGGTCGCGGAGCGATTGACCCAATAAGAATGTTTAAATATCTTTTACTAAAAACTATTTTCAATATTTCTGATGTAGATGTTGTTGAACGCTCTAAATATGATATGTCTTTTAAATATTTCTTAGATATGGCTCCGGAGGAGGATGTAATTAATCCAAGTTCTTTAACTAAATTTAGAAAGCTACGCTTAAAGGACACTAATCTAATGGACATGCTAATTTCTAAAACCGTAGAAATAGCATTGGAAAAGGAAATTATAAAATCAAAATCAATTATTGTTGATTCAACTCATACCAAAGCTAGATACAATCAAAAAACACCTAGGGAAGTTTTAATTGAACAATCTAAAAAACTTCGAAAGTCAGTTTATAACATTGATGAGTCAATGAAAGCAAGGTTTCCTAATAAAGTTAACAACGGTCTTCTTGAGGATGAAATAGAGTATTGTCAAAAACTTATATCAGTTATTGAAAAAGAAGAGGTCATTTCAAGTTATCCAGCTGTAAAAGAAAAATTAAATTTATTAAAAGAAACAATCGAAGATGATTTAGAGGTTTTGTCATTCTCTAAAGATGCTGACGCAAAAGTTGGACACAAAACTGCTGATACATCTTTCTTTGGGTATAAAACTCATATTGCAATGACTGAGGAACGTATTATTACTGCTGCTGTAGTTACTTCGGGAGAAAAACACGATGGAAAACAACTAAAATCACTTATTGAAAAGAGCGAAGCCTCTGGCTTAAACATAGAAAATATTATTGGAGATGCAGCTTATTCAGAAAAAGAAAATATAGAATATGTAAATGAAAGTGAAAAAAATCTAATTGCAAAGCTTAGTAAATCAGTATCTCATGGTAACAAAAGACAAACTAAAACGAAGTTTGAATATAATAAAGATGCAGATATGTATGCGTGTGAAGCTGGCCATATGAGTACTAAGAAAACTAGTACTAGACCTAAAAAACATGCCAAAGATGGACTAGGTACAGTAATTTCTTATTTTTTTGATGTTAAAAAGTGTCAGTGTTGCCCTTTAAAACAAGGGTGCTATAAAGAAGGTGCTAAAACTAAATCATACTCAGTTTCAATCAAAACGAATACGCATCAAAAACATATTGAATTTCAAGAAACTGATTTTTTTAAAGAAAAATCAAAAGAGAGATATAAAATTGAAGCTAAAAATAGTGAAATGAAACATAGACATGGGTATGATGTTGCGTCAGCCGCAGGTCTTGTTGGCATGCAAATGCAAGGTGCATTGACCATTTTTGCTGTAAACTTGAAGAGAATATTGACTCTAAGCAATCAGTAAATATACCCGATTAGGGTTTAATAATACAAAAAGACTCAAGCTCATACCACAAAATGGTATAAACTTGAGTCTTTTAAATTATGTAAAAAGTAAACCCCCGAAAAACTATAAGTTTTTCAGTGGTCTCGCTATGTTGCCTCACATTTCTATATAAATCATCTAATTTTATAATACCTTCATGTTTACAAATATCCAATGTACAACTCTAGTAATATAAATTTTATAACTCTTTTTCAAATATAATATCCATAAAACAAGCAGTTCCCGATTATATAATAATATTTTACATATTTCACATATTGCAATATTTTAGCAGGCTATTTTGTACAAATATTTATTCTAATTTAAAATCATGGAAGGAAATTAAGTATAATGCTAGAATTGGTATATTAGTAATAATTATGAACTTAATCCTGATTATACACATAGTTAGGGTTTGTTTAAGGATTTAAAGATCGTCAGTCTGCTATCTATCATAAAACATAAGCAAGAGGTGATATTATGAAAAAAAATGAAACTGTATTACTAGCAAAGGAAATAGAGAAGGTGTATGACAGTGGAAAGAATAAGGTACATGCTCTAAGAAATATTACTTTAAAGTTATGCAAGGGGGAGATGCTAGCAATTATGGGTTCTAGTGGATCGGGGAAAAGTACACTGTTAAACATCCTTGGGGCATTAGATTCACCAACAGGTGGAAAAATTTTTATTGATGGGGAAGAGATTAAAGACTACCATATAGAGCCCTATGCTACAAAGTATAGAAGTGAGAGTATAGGGTTTATATTTCAAAGTTATAATTTGCTTAAAGACTTAACTATAGAAGAAAATTTAGCATTGCCCTTAATACTAAAAGGATGTTCCCCAAAAGAGATAAAGGATAAAGTGGAAAATCTAATAAAGTTGATTAGGCTGGAAGGGGGGGAAAATCACAGACCAGTAGAACTTTCAGGAGGACAACAGCAAAGAGTAGCAATAGCAAGAGCATTAATTACTAATCCATCTGTACTATTAGCAGATGAACCTACTGGAAATCTTGGGTATTATTAAAGAAATGAAGGAAAGGTTAGAACAAAGTATTATTATAGTAACACACGATCCTAAAGTAGCTACATATGCAGATAGAGTAGTATTTATACATGATGGTATGATAGTAGATGAGTATATTAAAGGTGAGGATAAAGGAAATATTAATGAAATATTAGAAAAGTTTAAAGGCATAATGGAGGGTTAAAATGATTACTTCTATAAAGGGGTGTGCAAAAAAGCTTATTAAATCCAATAAGTTTATTATGATATCTTCAATTTTTAGTATAGTTATCTCTGTAGCGTTAATCATAAATATGAGTATGTTTTTTAGTAATGCTGAAAAATCAATGAGGGACAACCTAAAAACACTTTATGGGGAGATGGATTTATCTGTAGGAGTTCCTTCAATGTATGATAATAATTTAGATAAAGCCACTGTACAGAGAATATCTTCAATAAAGGAAATAAAAGAAATTTCTCCAGTGATAATAGGGGAATTAGAAATAAAGGATAAAGTTAATTTTAAGCCTTATTCGGTAGGGGTTGACAATTCATCATTATGTAAAAGTAAATATAAGTATAAAAAAAATATTTCAGAAAATCAAGTAGTAATAAATAAAGTCTTAAAAGAGAATATGAATTTGAATATAGGAGATTTAATTACTATAGAAGGACGAAGTTTTAAAATTATTGAGGTGATTGATAATTCTGGACAAATAGCAAACATTCCAGATATGGTATATATAAATTTAAATACTTTTAAAGATATTATAAAGGATAATGGTGAAGCTACCTTTCTATTAATTAAATTATCTGATGAAAATAAGAATATTGAGGTAGCGGAAAAGATTAAAAATATTTACTATAGTTTTATCAGTATTAGTTATAATTATGTGTTCTCTTTTTATATTATCTAATTTTCAAGTTTTCTTATACAATTATAGAAATCAATTTTCAGTAATCAGGGCTATAGGGGGAAGTGCTAAACAAGCCTTTAAAATTGTATTTATACAGGCTACCTTTATAAATATAATAGGTCAGGTTATTGGATTTGTTATATCTTATATAAGTAATAAGTATTTAATTCAGATATTAAATAATAAGTTTTCTTTTAAAATTACTAGTATTTATTTTTCATTTCCACAAGCCATAATAATAGCTCTTATTGCTTTTATTATTATCGAAATTTTTATGCTTATTCCAGCTATGAAGAGCTCAAAAATTTTACTATTAAAAATAACTGAAAAAAATGAGAAAATACATAAAGAAGGTAATATAGGAAAGATATTAGGAAAAATGGGGGTAGTAGTTTCCCTAATATTAGTTATCACTGAAATGTATAAATTATACCGTGGTGAAAATGGAATTTTATTTGGAGCTATTGCATCAATTATTTTAATTATAAGCATATATATGTTATTCCCTTATTATATAAAAAGTATATTGGAAAAGCTTTTGCCTGTTTTTAAATTACTAGCTGGCAATGGGGTTGTTGTTGCTATTAAGAGTGTTATTTCTCAGATAAAAAAGAGTATCATAATTATTATTTCTTTAAGTACTATTATTATTATTGCTATATTTGGAGAATCATTTTTGGGTGCAATATCAAAGAATAGTGAAAACTTTATAAAGTCTCAAATGCCTTTAGAAATTTCAATTACTGATAGAAACGAAACTAGTAGTAAATTAGGGAATGACTTTAAAAATGATTTAAGAAAGTTAGATGAAGTTAAAAATGTTATAACTTTAAGCAATATAAGTTTAGTATACTTTAAGGGAAAAGATAAATTACAAAGTGCAAGCTTTTCATTAGAGGATCTTGATGGATTAGGTAAAGAAGGATTGATTAAGGAAGGAGCAATTCCAAATAATAAAGAAGATTTAAAATCTAGTGCAATTATTTCAAAAGAATTTGCAAATAAACAAAAACTAAAAGTTGGAGATACAATAGAGATAAAAAAATCAGAGAATGGAAAAGCTATAAAGGAGATTGATAGTAATTCAGGATTCCAACAAGTAGTAGTGAAAGTTATTGTGGATGATTCCAATCTCTTAGGAAGTCGTAATATTTTAATAGATTGGATTAATAATCAATATATAGATGAGTTCCTTAACTTCGAAACGGCGCTAATATCCTCATATAAAGAAAAAAGTACTTTAAAATCCATAGAGGAACTTAAAAGAAAATATCCTCAGATTAAATATACTACTTTAAGTCAAGCTCTAGCAGATTCGAGAAAAATGACCTTTCAAAGGTGGGTACTATTCATTGTAGTATTAGTAATAATTTTATCTTCTTTAATTTTAGGGATTATTAATATGTTGATAAATAATATTCTTTCAAAAAGAAAGGAATATGCAATTTTAAGAACATTAAAATTAGATAAAAAAGAGTTAGTAAAACTAATATTAACACAAATAGTGATTTACCTTTTAACTGGAACCTTATTAGGTTGTGGTTTAGTCATAATTGTATCTAATATAATTAGGGATGAACTTAATGGATTTTACCTAGGATATAAGGTTATGTTAATAATGGTTTCTTTATTATTTATTATCACCTTGGGTATAGCTATTCCTTTCGGAGTAAAATTAGCTAATAGAAAAATAGCTCAAGAAATACGTATTGATGATAAATAAAGTGTGTAAAGTTTAAATTAAATAAGTTTTAGCTTTACAATAATTTTCACAATGCAGATAATAAAGTGGAGGAAGATATGAAAAAAGTAAGGGCTTTATACAGATATGAAATGATTAATCTTGTTAAGTCTAAAATATTTTGGGGATATACAGGATTGTTTTTATTTGGGCTTCAGCAAATGTATTCTGCTTTGATTGGAGAAGGGAGGTTTATGGGAGGAGTATCATCCATTATAAACTTTTCTTGGTTACCAATTAATTTGATAATGTTACCTTTGATGATAATTTTATATTATGTAGGTAAAAGCAGAAATGAAATTATAGATACTTTAGATTTAAGTATCAGGGAAAGACTATATTCTAAACTTTTGGTTACCGTTACTTTAAATTTAATATCACTAATATTGGTTATTTTTCTTCTTATATATGGAGGACTATCTTCTTTAAGTCCAAGCTATAAAAATTCACTTCTCATAGGTTTTATTGTTAGTTATGTTATAACTATAGTGGAGAGTTCTAATATTTTACTTTATGACGCATCATAACTTAGTAACTTAAATAGTTGCTAGGTTTTTATTTAACATTATACAACGGTTGTATAGTGCAACTTACTATGTATGTAATAATTAACAGTATATAATTTTTAGTTAATAGCATAATAATTAGTGAAACTTTAATGGTACATTTTAATGTTAGATATTATATGCAAAAGATGAGATTTTTAGGAGGTCATAAGATGAAAAAGTTATTATCATTAGTTCTAACTGGAGCTATAGTATTTAGTTTTACTGGGTGTGAAAACATGCAAAAGGCTCAAAATGAGACAGAGAAACAAACTAAGAATATTGGAAACCAAGTAGAGAAGCAATCTGAGAATGTAGGAGAAAATGTACAGAAGCAATCAGAGAATTTAGGAGAGAACGTACAGAAACAAACTAAGAATGTTGGAGAGCAAGTAGAGAAGCAAAGTGAAAATATACAAAATCAATTCGGTATCGATAATTTAATGGATCAATTTAGAAAGGCTGGATTTGCAATTGGAGCAAATGAAAAAATACCGTTTGAAAATTTAGGTGCAAAGAATGGCTATAGAGTTAAAGTAGATAATGATGTAATTGATGTATACGAATTTGATATGAATAACTTATCAGCAGAAGGAAAGAAAGTAACAGATGAAGCTAAAAAAGGAACTGTTAACATATCAGGAACTCGTACACCTGTAAAATTCAAGAATGGTATAATGTTAGTAGGTGTCGATAAACATACTAATAAAGAAAAGATATCAGAGATATTTGATAAATTCGGAAATAAATAAAGTAACCACCACAGGGTGGTTACTTTATTTTAATTATGGTTAAAAGACACTAAGCTAGTTGGAATAAAAATTATTTACTAGTAAAAACTAAAATAAGTATATAAAATAAGGAGTGATATTTTAATGCCTAAGGATATTATCGATATTATATTAAGAAGTATAATTTCGGTTTTGGTGTTATTTGTTCTAACAAGGTTAATGGGAAAGAAACAAATTGCTCAATTAAATTTTTTTGATTACGTAGTAGGAATATCCATAGGATCAATTAGCGCTAATTTTGCTGTAGATGAAAATATTTCATATATACATGGTTTAATAGCTATTTTAGTATATGGACTAATTCCAATAGTTGTTTCTTATATATCTGTAGGCAGTCTTTGGGCAAGAAAGGTTTTAGAAGGAACTCCAACTATACTCATTCAAAATGGGAAGATTATGGAAGGTAATCTGAAAAAGTCAAAGGTCACCCTTAATGATGTATTGGAAGAGTGTAGGCTAAATGGGATATTTGACGTTAGTACTGTTCAATTCGCTATTTTAGAAACTAGTGGGAAGGTAAGTATAGAGTTAAAATCAGAAAATCGACCTCTTACACCAAGAGATATGAATATTCCAGTAAATTATAATGGTTTATGTGCTAACTTAATAATAGATGGAAAAATAATTATTGAAACTTTAGTGTTGGTAAATAGAAGCAAGAGTTGGCTACTTAAAGAATTAAAGAAAAAAGATATATATTCACATGAAGAAGTTTTACTTGCATTTATGAGTAGCGATGGGAAATTACATATTGATTTAAAAAATAAAGATCCTAAGCCTTTTAAGGTAATATAATAATAAAATACAAAGTAGCTATATGTAATTTTATAAGAAAAGAAAGAAAAAAGGCATTGCTGCCTTTTGGGGTGGTATACATATATCTACTTTAATATATATTTTCTATTATAACCCTTTTCCTATAGTCTCGCCCATGGAAACTAAGGTTTCTATGTTCTGCGTGCTTTGAGATATGATATCTTCATGAATTTTTATAGTATCTTTTTTAAATAATAAAACTACTGTAGAACCACCAAATTTAAAGTAACCCTTTTCACTTCCACGATTAACTTTAGAATTTTCCTTATAGCTTTGAATTATAGAGCCAACACAAGTAGCGCCAACTTCCATATAAATAATACTACCAAAGTTCTCAGATTCTAATATTGACCACTCTCTTTTATTTTCTACAAATACTTTCTTAATATTATCTAAAGAAATTGGATTTACTGAGTAATACATACCTTTAATTTTCTTAGTTTCTCTGCATATACCGTCATCTATAAAATGAAACCTATGATAATCTGTGGGGCAAAGTCTAAATACTAAGGAAGTACCATCTTCATATTCTGAAGCTATTTCTCTGTCTTTTAAAAGTTCATCTAAAGAATAATTAAATCCTTTGATTTCTAAATTCTCTTTAAAAGATAAGTTTTCGTATACTAAAAGTCTTCCATCACAAGGAGAAATTAAATCTTTTGGATTAGTACTAAAATTTATATGTTCAGGTTTAAGTTCTCTTATAAAAAACTCATTAAAGGATTTAAAGTCTGAAATTTCCTTTTCATACTTATTCATATCTATTCCTAAATCTTCTATGAACCCTCTAATTTTCTTCGCACTAAATTTTGTATCACAATAAGTACCATAAATTTTAGAAAAGCCTTTTTTCTTAACTAAAAGTTCTAATATGTTTTTACCTACAGGTGAAGAATAAAGCCAGTTTAAATATTTTTCTCCAGCAACTTTTTCTACTTCATGGGTTTTATCTTTTCTGTTGTAGTATTTTATCATAAATAACTCCTTTCAAATTAAGGATTAAAGTTTTCCAGAACGTTTAATAGAAATTAAAAGCCAAAATCCCATAAAACCAGCTATAAAATAGCCAACAATTCCAATTAAAGAGGTATTATAAACTTTAGGACCAATATTATATATTAGAAACATGGAAGAACTAACTATCATAGCTGAAATTATAAGTGCAAACACTAATCTATTTACCATTTTATTTAATTCATTTATAGACCTATTAAGTCCATTCATTTTTAATTGTAATTTGGCCCTTCCTTTTACTATGCTATCAGATAGCTCTATAAACTTTGTAGGAACTTTTGCACTATCTTTTATAAAATTTGAAGAACGTAATATAAAATTCTCCAAGTTCAAATCATTAAATAGAAAGTTCTTATTTTTACTTTTAACATATGGGGCAGCTATGGAAAGTATGTTTATATCAGGTGATATTCTAACAGCAACGCCTTCTACTATAACCAAACTTCTAATGAGCAAGGTTAAATCTTTGGGAAGTCTTATATTATTACTACTTGCACACTCCATCACTTCTTGGAGCATCTGAGACATTTTTATATTTTTTAGAGAGGTAGACATATAACAGGATAATAAATAATCTATGTCTTCATAAAGATTATTTCTATCTATGTAGCCTGTTTTTATTCCTATACTCATAAGTACAGAGATTATTTTATTTATGTCTTCATATACAATAGCTATTATAAGTTCATTTAATGCTTCTTGTAAAGTAGAAGATAGTGAACCCATAATGCCAAAGTCTATGAAACATATTTTTCCTTTATCAATAAGGATATTTCCCGGGTGAGGATCACCGTGAAAAAAGTTATCATCAAAAATCTGTTTAAAAAAGGATAATATGAGGTTTTTACAAAGCTTCTCTTTGTTATAATTAAATTCCTCTAGTTTTGATATGTTTTTTATAGAGAAACCATTAAGCTTTTCCATAGTAATTACACGGGTAGAGCAGAGTTCATCTATAACATATGGTACGTGTATATAGGGAACTTTTAAATTTGCTTTTTTAAACCTTTTTAGATTATTAACTTCATTTGTAAAATCCAGTTCTAATTTTGTACTTAATTGAAGTTCTTCTATGGCTTCTTTAGGATCTATTATAAAGTTTGCAAGTTTTGATTTTGTAAGTGAGAGTATCTTATGTAAAATTTGAAGATCCATTTCCATCTCTTCTTTAATATTAGGCCTTTGTATTTTCACTATAACTTCTCGACTATCTTTTAATATAGCAGTATGAACTTGAGCTATGGATGCGGAGGCTAAAGGGTTTTCATCAAAGAATTTAAATGTATCTTTAATTGTTGCATTAAACTCTTCTTCAAAAACTTCTTCTATATTATGAAAACTTTCAGGAAGTACGTTATTTTGTAATTTAGATAATTCATCTGTAAAATTTTCAGGAAGTAAGTCTTGTCTAGTGCTTAAAATTTGTCCTATTTTTATAAAGGTAGGCCCTAGTTCTTCAAAAGCTTTCCTAAGATTTTTAGGAGATTGTTCTGTATCACCTTTTATAGTGTTATCCATTATAAATCCAAAACCGTAGTATGCTAAAACCTTAATTATTTCACGAAACCTTTGAATGGAATTTTTCATATGAATTATATCTCTCTTAATATTAAGAGAAACTTTACCTCCTAAACATTTAATCAATATAAAAGTATGCCCTATATATGGATATTTTAACCTAAGGTATAAGCATTATGCAAACTAAATAGCATGTACAAGGTTGACACTTAATAAAAATTGTAATATTATTAAAATGTTGATATAAAGTATTATTATATATTATGCATCCATAGCTCAGTAGGATAGAGCGTCCCCCTCCTAAGGGGAAGGCCAGGGGTTCGACTCCCTTTGGGTGCACCAAGCCACTTAAGTATGTTTAAGTGGTTTTATTTTTTAATTTATGTATTGAAACATATAATTTTAAATTATAAAATTATTATTAATTGATAATTATTATAGATTAGAAATAGATATTATGTTATAATAAAAATAATAAATTGGAGTTTATAATTATGGTAGATTATTTAACTCATGAATACTTTATGCTTGAGGCACTGAAAGAAGCCGAAAAAGCAAAGTCTTTTGATGAAGTGCCAGTTGGAGCTATTATAGTTAAAGATGGCAAAATAATAGCTAGAGCGCACAATTTAAGAGAAACCTTAAATGATCCTACAGCACATGCTGAAGTTTTAGCAATTAGGAAGGCGTCAGAGGTTCTTAATAATTGGAGACTTATAGGGTGTTCTTTATATGTAACTTTAGAGCCTTGTCCTATGTGCGCCGGTGCTATAATTCAATCTAGAATTAGTAATTTGTATATAGGTGCTTTTGATGGGACAACAGGGTGCTGTGGGTCTGTTTGTAATATAACTCAAAATGAATATTTAAATACGTTTATAAATACGAAATGGATGTATAATAATAAATGCAGTGAAATTTTAAGTGATTTTTTTAAGAAGAAGAGAATGAAGAGGTGAAAATAATGAGCGATATTAGTCCAGAGATTTTAGATAAATTAACTAAGGTTTGTTTATGTAAGGCCATTCCAAGATCGACTATAAAAAGAGCTATAAGATATGGGGCTAAGACTGTAGAAGAGGTTAATGCAAAAGTTGGCTCTGGATCTGGTGGTTGTGGTGGTAGAAGATGTAGTGTAAAGATACAAGAACTTATAGAGCAGTATGAAAGAGGAGATTGGAAATAAGAAAAAGGCTATTACACGGTGGGCGTGTGATAGCCTTTTTTATTAAAGTATTATTAAAATCTTCATTTTTATTGACAGTGCATATCTATATATCGTAATATATAGATATGTAGATTAATAGCGTGTAATTTTTATTAAAGATAAAAATGTTGTCCTAGGAGGATATTATGGAAAAGGATTTTAAAAGGTTTAATGAAGGCGCGGAACTTTTAAAAGTTTTAGCTCATCCAGTAAGGCTCTGTATAGTAAATGGACTTTTAAAAAATGGAGGGTGTAATGTATCTAAAATGCAAGGATGTTTAGATATGCCACAATCTACTGTATCTCAACATCTTCAAAAACTTAAAAGTGCAGGTATTATAGAGGGAGAAAGAAATGGAATTGAGATAATTTATAAGGTTGTAGATGAAAGAGTAAAATATTTAATTCAAATAATAAAGGAAGATTAAGGCAAATCTTAAAGAGCAAGATAAATTATACTTGGAGGTAATTTATTATGGGAAAGAAGGTTTTAATTGTTGGTGGGGTTGCAGGGGGGGCTTCTGCAGCGGCTAGGCTTAGAAGACTTAGTGAAGATTTAGAAATTATATTATTTGAAAGAGGAGAATTTATTTCTTTTGCGAATTGTGGACTTCCATATCACATAGGTGAAGTTATAAAAGATAGAGAAAGTTTGCTTATCCAAACACCAGAGGCTATGAAAGCTAGATTTAACATAGATGTTAGAATATTTAGCGAGGTTATAAGTATAGATTCTAGTAATAAAAGAATTCTAGTAAATTCAAAGGATAAGGGGATATATGAAGAAAAGTTTGATTATCTAATACTATCACCAGGTGCTAAACCTATAAAACTTGATATGGAAGAATCATATGGAGATAAAATTCATACTCTAAAAAATATAGGAGATATGGATAGTATAAAGAATAAAGTAGATCAAGGTAATATACAAAGTGCTTTAGTTATTGGGGGAGGGTACATTGGAGTTGAGGCTGCTGAAAACTTAATTCATAGAGGAGTTAATACAACTTTAGTTCAAGCAACACCACATATATTGGCACCATTTGATAGTGAAATGGTGGTTATAGCTGAAAAAGAATTAGAGGACAATGGGGTTAATTTAGTTTTAGGAGATGGTGTTAAATCCTTTAAAGAGGAAGATAAAGTTGTTAAGGTAACATTAAGTAGCGGAAAGGTACTAAGTGCAGATATAGTAATCATGGCTATAGGCGTAGTACCTGATGTGAAATTCTTAGAAGGTTCTGGCATAGAACTTGGTAAAAAGGGTCACATTATTGTGGATGAACATATGGAAACAAATATAGAAGGAATTTACGCTGTAGGAGATGCTATAGAGGTTGTAGATTTTGTAAATGGTAATAAATCCGCAATACCACTAGCAGGGCCTGCTAATAGGCAGGGGAGAATAGCAGCAGACAATATATGTAATATAAGTTCTTCATATAAAGGAACATTAGGTAGTTCTATAATTAAAATATTTGAGATTATAGGAGCATCCACAGGGAATAATGAAAGAACTCTTAAGAATCTAGATATTCCTTATGATGTAGTCTATACTTATCCAAACTCACATGCTTCTTATTACCCTGGATCAACCCAAATGACTTTAAAACTTATATTTAATAAAAAGGGAGAAATTTTAGGTGCACAAGGCTTTGGATATGAGGGAGTTGATAAAGTAATAGATGTAATAGCGACAGTTATAAAGCTTAAAGGAACTGTAGACGACCTTGCCGATTTAGAACTTTGCTATGCACCTCCATACAATTCAGCAAAATCTCCAGCTAACATGCTTGGTTTTGTTGTACAAAATACACTAAATGGATTAGTCGAAAATATAACTTTAGATAAATTAAAAAACTATAATGAGGAAAGTCAAATAATTCTTGATATAAGAGAAAATCTAGAATGGGATAATGGACACATTAAAAGTGCAGTTCATATACCATTAGATTCTTTAAGAGAAAGAGCAGTAGAACTAGATAAAAACAAAGAAATTATAGTTTATTGTCAAGTTGGGTTAAGAGGATATATAGCAGCTAGAATCTTAAGCTCAATGGGCTTTAAAGTTAAGAATTTTACAGGTGGATATAAACTATATAAATTAAATAAGTTTAAACCAAAAGGAGTGGAACATGGCAATATATATAAGGATTTTAAGGTGAGAAAAGAAGAGAATAGATGCGTAAGTTTATTAGAGGACAAATCGTTAAGTAGTAATACTGAAGAAATAGAAGATTTGAGTTTTGATAGTTCACTGGATGCTTGTGGACTTTGTTGCCCTGGACCTTTGATGAATGTAAAATCAAAAATGGACATTTTAAAAGAAGGAGAAGTTCTAAGAATAAATGCTTCAGATCCAGGTTTTTATGAGGATATAAAGTCTTGGAGTAAGACTACTGGAAACAAGCTTCTAAGTCTAAAAAAAGAAAAAGGCATAATAACTGCATATGTTAAAAAGAATACAGAAAAAGATGAGATAACTAGGTTTATAGATACATCAAATAATAAGGATAATAAGACTATGGTAGTATTTAGTGGAGATTTAGATAAAGCTATAGCTTCTTTTATAATAGCTAATGGAGCTGCATCTATGGGAAAAAGGGTAACTATGTTCTTCACGTTTTGGGGAATAAATATATTAAGAAAAAATGAAAATGTTACGGTTAAAAAGTCTTTTATGGAGAAGATGTTTGGCTTTATGATGCCTAAAGGAAGTAAGAAACTTAAATTATCCAATATGAATATGGCAGGTATGGGACCTTTAATGATTAGAAAAATTATGAAAGATAAGAATGTAGATTCTTTAGAAAGCTTAATAAAATCAGCAGTAGACAGTGGGATTGAAATAGTAGCTTGTCAAATGTCTATGGATCTTTTAGGACTTAAACAAGAAGAGTTGATAGAAGGAGTTAAAATAGGTGGAGTTGGTTACTATTTGGGTCAAGCAGAGGAATCTAATGTAAATTTATTTATATAAATCAAGATTTACTGTAATTAAATATTAATAGTAAAAGAGCTATCTCACTCTATAAATTAATCTTTATAAGGGGATAGCTCTTTATTAATAAGTTACTTATATAAATGGAAAGTTTTCAAATAACCATTTTCCACTTTCTTTTACTAAGGTTAATTCGGTTGTTCTAACATTTTTTAAATCTCTTTTATCAGTTATAGTTAAAGTTATCTTGTTCCCAATTTGTGTTGCTTTAAATTCACATGCATTATCCTTATAATTAGGCACATTACCTATCTGTCCATAAGCCATATAAAACTTGCCATTGTAGTTAGTAGACATTTTGTTTGCCATTTTTCTTGATGTGTCTTCTGTAAAATAGTTTTTAAGCACATTTACTACATCTTCTCTATTTTTATATCTGTCACTTATATAATGTGTTTTTCCATTTATAGAAATATAATCTTTAACTTTTACCTTTTCGAAATTTGAGTACCATCCATTTAACATATTAGAATATTTGTCTAGTATTTCTTTATTACTTAGGGTAGAAGTATTTATTTCAGGTTTTTTATGGATTTCTTCATTTTTTAGTTTAGTCTTTTTCTCAGCATCAATTTTTACTTCTGGTTGTTTTATAGAAATTTCATTTTTTACTGGATTTGAATTTTTTATATTGTTTGAATTAGTTTCTTTTGTTATTTTTGTAGTTTTTGTCTTGTTCTTAGAAGCAATTGAAGGTTTATCTTTTTCCATGTTTAAATTCTGTGGTTTTTCTGATTTTTTACTATCTATATTATAATCATCTTTTGTTTTAATCTCTTTAGTCTTTAAATTTTCATTTTGGGATATTTTTTTTGTTTCTTTTGAACTTTGAAATTTAGTTACATTTTGATTTTTTTGTTTAGAATCTTCTAACTTAGTTAAACCATAGAAGTTTGATCCTAAAGTGGTAGTTACTAATAAAGAAATTAATAATAATTTTGATACCTTTAACATTGCAAGCATCTCCTTAAAATATAATTATTTATAATTAATTATGATTACAATATCATTATAGTATTCTAAATCTAAATAAAAGCTACAATGGGGTTACAAGACCATTACATAAAAAATAAAAAAAGTTCTAATTGTAAGGATTTTGTAAGAATAGTAATAAATCATATAATTATTTCAATATATACATAGTAGGTTATCTTTAATAATTATAATAATATTTATATTTATTTTATATGAAACTATAAATATTTAGAAAGTTGTGATAAAATAGTAAATAAGTTAAGTTAATTAAGGGGGGTTATCTATATGAATTTTAAAGAAATGCCTTATACTAGGCCTAATATGGATGAATACAAGGTTAAATTTAATGAAAATTTAGATAAGTTAAAAAATGCTCAAAACATTGAGGAAGCTAATGATTTAATGAAAGAAATCAATGACTTGAGAGGGGAATTTGAAACAAGTGGAGCTATAGTAATGATAAGACATACTATAGATACTACAGATAAATTTTATGAAGAAGAACAAGGATACTTTGATGAAAATACGCCAGTATATGAAGGGTTAGTTTCAGAGTATTATAAAGTTATAAATGCATCAAAGTTTAAAGAAGAGCTTAAAAAAGAATGGAAGGAGCAAGTATTCAATATTGCGAGCCTTACAGATAAAACATTTTCTAATGATATAATTGAGGATCTTCAAAAACAAAACAAATTAGCTGGAGAATATACCAAATTAGTAGCTTCTGCTAAAATTGATTTTGAAGGAGAAGAAAGAAATCTAGCTCAAATGACTCCATTCCAACAATCAAAAGATAGAGACATGAGAAAAAAAGCTAGTGAAGCTAAATTTGATTTCTTTAAAGATCATGAAAAGGAATTTGATGAAATCTATGATAACTTAGTTAAAACAAGAACAACTATGGCTAAAAAATTAGGTTATGAAAACTTTGTACAATTAGGGTATTATAGATTAAATAGAACTGATTATACAGCTAAAGAAGTAGCTAACTTTAGAGAGCAAGTAAGAAAATACATAGTACCACTTGCTGAAGAATTAAAACAAAGACAAGCTAAGAGACTAGGATTAGACTCTTTAAAATATTATGATGAAAGTTTCAAATTCTTATCAGGTAATCCAATTCCAAAAGGAGATGCAAATTGGATCATTGAAAATGGTAAGAAAATGTATGCTGAGTTATCTCCAGAAACTAACACATTCTTTAACTATATGTTAGATAATAACTTAGTTGACCTTGTAAGTAAAAAAGGTAAAGCGGGTGGAGGATATTGTCATTACATGATGCAATATGAGTGTCCATTTATCTTCTCTAATTTTAATGGAACTTCAGGAGACGTGGATGTTTTAACTCATGAAGCAGGACATGCTTTTCAAGCTTATACAAGTAGAAGATATAAGGTTGCAGAATATAATTTCCCAACTTATGAAGCTTCAGAAATTCACTCAATGAGTATGGAATTCTTAACTTGGCCATGGATGGACTTATTCTTCAAGGAAGATACAGATAAATATAAGTTCTCACATTTAAGTGCAGCTATATTATTTATACCTTATGGTGTAACAGTTGACGAGTTCCAACATTTTGTATATGAACATCCAGAAGCAACTCCAGAAGAAAGAAAACAAGCATGGAGAGAAATTGAAAAGAAATATGCACCAAGCAAAGACTATGATGGTTATGACTTCCTAGAAAGAGGCGGATGGTGGTTTGGACAAAGACATATATTTGAAATGCCATTCTACTACATTGATTATACATTAGCTCAAATCTGTGCTCTTCAATTCTGGAAAAAGTCACAAGCAGATAGAAGCCTTGCATGGAAAGATTACATGAACTTATGTAAAGAAGGTGGAAGTGAGTCATTCTTAAATCTTATTAAGATTGCAGGACTTAAATCGCCATTCGAAGATGGTTGCATAGAGTCTATTATAGGTGATGTAAAAGCTTACTTAGATTCAGTAGATGATACTAAACTATAATAGTTAATAATAAATATAATTTTAAAAGTAGCACTATACTTAGTGCTACTTTTGTTTTATTTTAAATACAATCTTAAATTGAATACACTCTTAAATGTTTCCTGAGTATTAACGTAGTTAATACCCATATAATAAAATCTATGAAAATGTAAAAAAAATGAATAAACTTTTAATTAAATATTAAATTAAAAGTTTAATTTTAATAAAATTTTAATAAAAAAACATTGAAAATAATATAATTATAGTGTAAAATTTAATTAAACAATGAAACACAAAGTTTTTTATACAATAAAGTTTTGTAATGTTATCCTCCAATTTTAAAAGTTATAGACTTTTAAAATATTCCACAATCCCCTTTACCCTAAAGGTATCGGTACCCCTCCGATACCTTTTAATTTTATATATAATTACAAAAAAATGTTTATTAAGTTAAAAAAATTTAATTTAAAATGGTTGAAATAATATATAAAGCATAGTATAATAAATGATGTATCTTTGAAAGATACTTTTATGGAGAGATGTCCGAGTGGCTTAAGGAGCACGCCTGGAACGCGTGTGTAGGGGAAACTCTACCGTGGGTTCAAATCCCACTCTCTCCGCCAATGTCGTACTAGTTGGGGAGTTAGCGGTGCCCTGTAACCTGCAATCCGCTACAGCAGGAATGAATTCCCTGTCTAGGCTATGTCTTGTTTGGTCTGGCCCATATAAGTGGCGTTGAGAACTGGGTCCCACGCAACAGAGATTCGTGAACCTCGTCAGGTCCGGAAGGAAGCAGCGATAAGCGAACCCCTCTGTGTGCCGTGGATTAACCTGGTTTGAGTTAACTGTATGGGTAACGCTTATAAGGCATTAGTCAAAACAGGGTGTACGATTTACATAGAATATTGAGCTCGACTTTATAGTCGGGCTATTTTTATATTAGAAATTTTAAAATGGACATAATTAATTAGAATATACTTTTATATGTTAAAAGAAGAGGTGATTTCTTGGCTTATACTGCACTTTATAGAGAGTGGAGACCGAAAAGTTTTAAAGATGTAGTAGGTCAACACCATGTAACTACAACATTAAAAAATCAAATAAAAAATCATAGAATAGCACATGCTTATTTGTTATGTGGGACTAGAGGTACAGGAAAAACCTCTACAGCTAAGATTTTATCAAAGGCGGTAAACTGTCTTAATTCTGATAATGGGGAACCTTGCAATCAATGTGAAATGTGTAAAAAAATAAATCTAGGAACAGCTATAGATGTAGTGGAACTAGATGCAGCATCTCATAATAAAGTTGAACATATAAGGGATATTATAGAAGATGTTCAATATCCACCAAGTGAGGCTAAATACAAGGTTTATATTGTAGATGAAGTACACATGTTATCAATTAGTGCCGTAAATGCATTTTTGAAAACCTTGGAGGAGCCTCCAGCTAATGTAGTGTTTATACTTGCTACTACAGATCCACAAAAGCTACCTATAACTATTCTATCAAGGTGTCAACGTTTTGACTTTAAAAGAATTAAAAGTGAGGACATTTTTGAGAGACTTAGGGATATAATAGATGAGTTAGGAATACTGGCTGATGATAAGAGTCTTAAGTTAATATCTAGGATGTGTGATGGTGCTATGAGAGATGCACTTAGTATATTAGATCAGGTAATATCCATGCATAATAATAAAATTGATTATGAAAGTGTTGTTGATATACTAGGCCTTGTAACTAATGAAAATCTCATACATCTAGTAGATAGTATAATAGATAAAAATATAGATAATTCTATAAAGAATTTAGATGACATAATTCTCAGTGGTAAAGACATATATACCTTTATAAAAGATATGGTTATTCATATGAGAAATCTAATGATGGCTAAAATTAGTGATAACCCAGATGAAATTTTGGATATGTCTAGTGAAAGTATACAGACGTTAAAAGAGCAAGGATCGAAACTAAGAGTAGAGGAAATAATGAGGTATATAAGAATACTTCAAGAAGCAGAAGAACAGTGTAAATGGAGTAAGCAAGGTAGAATATTCTTAGAACTCGCAATTATAAAAATGATAAAACTTGAATATGATACTTCTAAAGAAGTTTTATTAGCCAGAATAAATACTTTAGAAAAAGCATTAAAAGAAGGAACAATAACTATAAAGTCCAATAAAAATGATAACATAAAGATTAATGTAGAAAAAAAAGAAGAATCTTTTGTTAATAAAGTAGAAGAAGAAAAAATTAGTTTAGATGAAGAAATAATCAGTGATGAGAATTATCATTCAAATTTAACATTAGAAAAGGTAAAATTAGCTTGGAACGACATTTTAGGCATGTTGAAGGCTAGAAGAGAGATGATTATATATGCATCTTTAGCAACTGGAAAAGTAACAGATTTTAAAAATGGAGTAATTTACATAACTTATGAAGAAAATTATGCTTTTAACAAAAGAAGATTGGAACAAGACCAATATAGAAATAAAGCAGAGAATATTTTTTGTGAAGCACTAAAAGAAAAGGTCAAATTAAGGTATAATGTAATTAAACAGGAAGAAGAGACAATTCCCGAGGAAATTTTAAATAAAACCTTTGGAGTAGATAAAGTAGAAATAATTGAATAATCAGGAGGTATATTATTATGGCAAAAGGCGGATTCCCAGGAATGGGAGGAAACATGAATAACTTACTAAAACAAGCACAAAAGATGCAACAACAAATGGAAAAGATGCAAGGCGAATTAGAAAATAAAACTTTTGAGGTTTCTGTTGGTGGAGGAGCTGTAGTGGCTGTAGCTAGTGGCAAGAAGCAAATTACTGATATAAAGATTAAGGAAGATGTAGTGGATCCAGATGATGTAGAAATGTTACAAGATTTAGTTGTAACCGCTGTAAATGAAGCACTAAGAAAAGCAGAAGAAGATACAGCTAAAGAAATGGGTAAATTAACAGGTGGAATGAATATTCCAGGTTTATTCTAATAAAAAAAGCTTAAAACAATAGATGGATTTGCGTAGAAATATTAATTAATATAATGGTTTTTATTTAATTAAATTCATACGTATTAAAGTGTGAGGTGAGTTTATGGATTTTTATCCTGTAGCAATAGAAAAGTTAATAGAAGAGTTTGCGAAGTTGCCTAACATAGGTAAAAAAACAGCTCAAAGGCTTACCTTACATGTGCTTAATCTACCTAAAGAAGAGGTAGAGGGATTTGCAGATGCTTTAGTTAAAGCTAGAGGTACTATAAAATATTGTTCTATATGTGGAAACTATACAGAAAAAGATCCTTGTTCTATATGTTCAAATCCTAATAGGGATAGGAGTTTAATATGTGTAGTAGAAAATCCTAAAGATATTATGACCGTTGAAAAAGTAAGGGAATTTAATGGTGTATATCATGTATTACATGGCACCATATCACCTATGGCTGGTAGAGGACCAGAGGATATTAGACTTAAAGAGCTTATAAGAAGAATTAATGGAGAAGTTAAAGAAGTTATAGTTGCAACTAATCCTAATATAGAAGGTGAAGCTACGGCTATGTATATATCTAAAATATTAAAACCACTTGGAGCAAAAGTTACAAGAATAGCTCACGGTATACCAGTAGGAGGAGACCTTGAGTATGCAGATGAAGTAACTCTCTCAAAAGCACTGGAAGGAAGAAAAGAAATATAACTAAATATATAAAATAAAAACTCAAAGGATTTATTAGCCCTTGAGTTTTTATTTTATATATTTATATTGTTTAATCCAATTAATCTTGATATAGGGAAACTGAATATTATACCTTTTCCAGGCTTGTCTAAATTTTTTTCTTTAGATATGGCATCCATTATAGGGTTTACTTTATTTTTTTCAGAAAGTATTATTATAATTTCTTTACAATCATCTACTTCGATATTAAAGAAGTGTTTTGCCTCAGTACCACCAGTACCTCTGCCATAGAAAATAGTTGCACCATTAGCTCCATGTTTTTTAGCTATTTTAACTATTTTATCAGCTTTGCCCCTATCTACAATTATTATTATGGCCTCTATATTACACAATGTTATTCCTCCTTATTAAAATTGTATTATTATCCCAAGAAGTAGAACAGCGAGAATAGTTCCTAAACATGAAAGTGCAATAATTCCAAAACCATCTATTAAAGGATCACTACCCCCAATCATAGTGGAAAGACCTATGGCAAGGGCCATATTTAATGGCACGGTTACAGGGCCAGTTGTGACTCCAGCTGCATCAAAGGCAACTCCCGTTATTCGTTCTGGTGCAAAGAAGCCAAGTATACCCACTACTGCTATCATGGGGATTATTACATAAGTAGAAGGGATTTTATACAGTATTTTCATCATTCCAATAGACATGCCAAAACCAGCACCTAGGGATACGGTGTGAGTAAACATTCTATTTGTCATAACACCTGACGAGATTTCTTCAATTTGAGCCCCTAATGAAGTGAGGGCAGGTTCAGCTAAAGTTGCACCATATCCCATTATAAAAGCAAATAGAACTACTAATATTGTGTTATCTAATTTTGGTAAGTTAGATCCTACAGACTTACCTAGTGGAATTAGTGCAATATCTAATCCTTGTACAAAACAGTACAAACCTATTGTGCTTAAGATTAATCCAAAGCATACAGATTTAGGGTTATCAATAGGGGTTTTTAAAATAAATACCTGAAATATAATTAGAAATGAAGCAATGGGCAGAATGTCTCGAGCAGAGGATGCAATGTTTTTTAGTAAGTTAAGTAACCCCACTAATAATCACTCTCCTTTTAAAAAAATCAAGCTTTAAATTTACTTAAATTATTTTAAATAAATTTATTTAAGACTATTAGAAAACATTATAAGTTGATTTCTAGTATTTTCTTTAATTATAGCATAATATTACATTGTATGTTCATATCTCATAATTAATATATTCATAAAACACTAAAACTTTCTTAATTTATATACATAAATTTAAAATAAACATCATAAGAATATAACAAAAGAAGCAAAAAAGGATTTTTATAACAAAACTAAAATTAAATACGTTTATAAAAATAAAAACAGGTCAATAATTTATATAAGGACTCAATAAGCTTACTGATAAATAATTGATATAATACTTTGATAAGTTGGAGGGTAGTTATATGGATAAGAAAGATGTATTAGATGTTTTATTTGAAAAAGTAAAATATAGTAATGAACAAATGGACATAATTTATTCCTTGGAAGAGGCAAGAGAAGAGTGGCACTCAGCAAGTAGATTCTTTCAATATGTAAGTGAACCTGACTTAGTTGATTATGCCATACATAGGGAAGATGCTGCAAAGTCGAAGTTCATGTATTACCTATCTAAGGCTAGAGATAAAGGTATAGAAGTTAACTGGGTATATATGATAGGATAAAAGAAACTGTTTAAGTTTAAATAGCTATTACACTATTAAGTTGGGGGTATAGCCTTATACATGATTATAGGTTATATCCTTACTTTTGATAGTTAACAAAGGTATATATACATAAGTTTATATTATAAATGCTAGTCTAGAAAAGCATATAGAATAATTTATATAAGCTTAGTAACCAATTAATGAAAATTAAGAGAAATTGATGTATAATAAATTTAAATAAGATTAAATAGGAGGAATACCATGGGTAATTTTATATATTTGGTAATTGCTATTTTAACCCTAGTATTGGTAGTTAAACTTTTGGCTTGGCCAATGAAGGTTCTACTTCGTTTATTAATAAATGGTATTTTAGGATATGTACTTCTACTCCTTGTAAATGTTTTTGGTAAGTCTATAGGGGTATATATACCCACTAATGCACTTAGTTGTTTAATAGCCGGAATTTTTGGGGTGCCAGGAGTTTTATTTTTAATAATTTTTAATAAGTTTTTTTAGTACAAACTAATAGAGCATGACCTTCAATATAAGGACATGCTCTTTATATTTTAAAAAATATAAAGATAACACTACCTGGTGTATCAGGGGGTGTAAAAAGGTTAAAAAAACGAGTAAAGATATGAAATTCATGCATAATCGCCATAAATGGGATATAAGTAAGAAACTATGTCTAAGTATGGTGATATAATAAAAAACGTTCCACAGAGGAACAGGAAACACGGTCAATACAACAAAATAAAAAAGTGTTGACAAGATAAAAAACATCTGATAAGATGTAATAGTCGCTTGAAGAGAGTGACAAAAACGAAAGAAATTGGTCTTTGAAAATTAAACAGAGTAAGATAAAAAAACTCGCATTCTTTTGAGAAAAAGAAAAAACAATTCAAGTCAGTAAAATGCTTGAGCAAGAAGGAAAACTTTTAAATTGAGAGTTTGATCCTGGCTCAGGACGAACGCTGGCGGCGTGCTTAACACATGCAAGTCGAGCGATGAAGTTCCCTTCGGGGAACGGATTAGCGGCGGACGGGTGAGTAACACGTGGGTAACCTGCCTCAAAGAGGGGGATAGCCTCCCGAAAGGGAGATTAATACCGCATAATATCTTTTTAATGCATGTTAGAAAGATTAAAGGAGCAATCCGCTTTGAGATGGACCCGCGGCGCATTAGCTAGTTGGTGAGGTAACGGCTCACCAAGGCGACGATGCGTAGCCGACCTGAGAGGGTGATCGGCCACATTGGGACTGAGACACGGCCCAGACTCCTACGGGAGGCAGCAGTGGGGAATATTGCGCAATGGGGGAAACCCTGACGCAGCAACGCCGCGTGAGTGATGAAGGTCTTCGGATCGTAAAGCTCTGTCTTCAGGGACGATAATGACGGTACCTGAGGAGGAAGCCACGGCTAACTACGTGCCAGCAGCCGCGGTAATACGTAGGTGGCAAGCGTTGTCCGGATTTATTGGGCGTAAAGCATGCGTAGGCGGATATTTAAGTGGGATGTGAAATCCCGGGGCTTAACCCCGGTGCTGCATTTCAAACTGGATATCTAGAGTGCAGGAGAGGAAAGCGGAATTCCTAGTGTAGCGGTGAAATGCGTAGATATTAGGAAGAACACCAGTGGCGAAGGCGGCTTTCTGGACTGTAACTGACGCTGAGGCATGAAAGCGTGGGTAGCAAACAGGATTAGATACCCTGGTAGTCCACGCCGTAAACGATGGGTACTAGGTGTCGGGGTTTCAATACTCCGGTGCCGCAGTTAACACATTAAGTACCCCGCCTGGGGAGTACGATCGCAAGATTAAAACTCAAAGGAATTGACGGGGGCCCGCACAAGTAGCGGAGCATGTGGTTTAATTCGAAGCAACGCGAAGAACCTTACCTGGGCTTGACATCCCGAGAATCCTGTGGAAACATAGGAGTGCCCTTCGGGGAACTCGGTGACAGGTGGTGCATGGTTGTCGTCAGCTCGTGTCGTGAGATGTTGGGTTAAGTCCCGCAACGAGCGCAACCCTTGTTGTTAGTTGCTACCATTAAGTTGAGCACTCTAGCAAGACTGCCTGGGTAACCAGGAGGAAGGTGGGGATGACGTCAAATCATCATGCCCCTTATGTCCAGGGCTACACACGTGCTACAATGGTTGGTACAGAGAGAAGCAAGACCGTGAGGTGGAGCCAATCTCACAAAGCCAATCTCAGTTCGGATTGTAGGCTGCAACTCGCCTACATGAAGCTGGAGTTACTAGTAATCGCGAATCAGAATGTCGCGGTGAATGCGTTCCCGGGCCTTGTACACACCGCCCGTCACACCATGAGAGTTGGTAACACCCGAAGTCCGTGAGGTAACCGTAAGGAGCCAGCGGCCGAAGGTGGGATCGATGATTGGGGTGAAGTCGTAACAAGGTAGCCGTAGGAGAACCTGCGGCTGGATCACCTCCTTTCTAAGGAGAAATCGAGAAGGCTATCGCCTTTTCGTAGCGAGCACTTACTCTGTTTAATTTTGAAGGACTAAAGTTCTTCAATTTTGTTCTTTGAAAATTGCACAATGAATAAATAAACTATAATTAACTGATTAATATAAATTAATTTAGTTACTCATGATAGGTCAAGTTAGAAAGGGCGCATGGCGAATGCCTTGGCACCAGGAGCCGAAGAAGGACGTGATAAGCTGCGATAAGCTGTGGGTAGCCGCACATAGGCTGTGATCCACAGATTTCCGAATGAGGAAACTCATATACCTAACGGTATATATCCTGAACTGAATACATAGGTTCAGGAGGGTAGACCCGGGGAACTGAAACATCTAAGTACCCGGAGGAAGAGAAAGAAAAATCGATTTTCTAAGTAGCGGCGAGCGAAAGGGAAAGAGCCCAAACCAGAAACTTGTTTCTGGGGTTGCGGACAGATCATAAACGTAGAGGCTATTGTAGTTGAAGTAAGCTGGAAAGCTTCACCATAGAAGGTAATAGTCCTGTAAACAAAACAAGAAGACTACAGATCTGATCCAGAGTACCACGAGACACGTGAAACCTTGTGGGAAGCAGGGAGGACCACCTCCCAAGGCTAAATACTACCTGGTGACCGATAGTGAAGAAGTACCGTGAGGGAAAGGTGAAAAGAACCCCGGGAGGGGAGTGAAATAGAACCTGAAACCGTGTGCCTACAATCGGTCGGAGCACTTTATATGTGTGACGGCGTACTTTTTGTAGAACGGGCCAACGAGTTACGATATGTAGCGAGGTTAAGCACTGAAGGTGTGGAGCCGAAGGGAAACCAAGTCTGAATAGGGCGAATTAGTTGCATGTCGTAGACCCGAAACCGAGTGATCTATCCATGGCCAGGATGAAGCGAAAGTAAAATTTCGTGGAGGTCCGAACCACGTTGGTGTTGAAAAACCATGGGATGAGCTGTGGATAGCGGAGAAATTCCAATCGAACTCGGAGATAGCTGGTTCTCCTCGAAATAGCTTTAGGGCTAGCGTCAGGTAATTAAGTAATGGAGGTAGAGCACTGAATGAGCTAGGGGGCTTCACCGCTTACCGAACTCTATCAAACTCCGAATGCCGTATACTTGTATCCTGGCAGTCAGACTGCGAATGATAAGATCCGTAGTCAAAAGGGAAAGAGCCCAGACCATCAGCTAAGGTCCCAAAGTGTAAGTTAAGTGGTAAAGGATGTGGGATTTCTAAGACAACTAGGATGTTGGCTTAGAAGCAGCCATTCATTTAAAGAGTGCGTAATAGCTCACTAGTCAAGAGATCCTGCGCCGAAAATGTCCGGGGCTAAAACTTACCACCGAAGCTATGGATGTACTATGTACATGGTAGAGGAGCTTTCTGCATTGGTTGAAGTCGTACCGAAAGGAGCGGTGGACGATGCAGAAGTGAGAATGTTGGCATGAGTAGCGAGAAATAGGTGAGAATCCTATTGGCCGAATATCTAAGGTTTCCTGAGGAAGGCTCGTCCTCTCAGGGTTAGTCGGGACCTAAGCCCAGGCCGAAAGGCGTAGGCGATGGACAATCGGTTGATATTCCGATACCGCCAAACTTCGTTTGACAAATGGGGTGACGTAGAAGGATAGGGTATGCACACTGTTGGAGTGTGTGTTCAAGCACTTAGGCAGGCTAAGCAGGCAAATCCGTTTAGTCAATGCTGAGGTGTTACGAGGAGCGATTTTTTTCGCGAAGTATCTGATTCCACGCTGCCAAGAAAAGCCTCTATGGAGAAATTTGGTGCCCGTACCGCAAACCGACACAGGTAGATGAGGAGAGAATCCTAAGGCCGGCGGAAGAATTGTTGTTAAGGAACTCGGCAAATTGACCCCGTAACTTCGGGAGAAGGGGTGCCTAGCGAAAGCTAGGCCGCAGTGAATAGGCCCAGGCAACTGTTTAACAAAAACACAGGTCTCTGCTAAAGCGTAAGCTGATGTATAGGGGCTGACGCCTGCCCGGTGCTGGAAGGTTAAGGGGATCTGTAAGCGTAAGCGAAGCAGTGAACTTAAGCCCCAGTAAACGGCGGCCGTAACTATAACGGTCCTAAGGTAGCGAAATTCCTTGTCGGGTAAGTTCCGACCCGCACGAATGGCGTAATGATCTGGGCACTGTCTCAACAACAAATCCGGTGAAATTGTAGTGCAAGTGAAGATGCTTGCTACCCGCAGTTGGACGGAAAGACCCCGTAGAGCTTTACTGTAGCTTAGCATTGAATTTCGGTATTGTCTGTACAGGATAGGTGGGAGACTTGGAAATACCTTCGTCAGGGGGTATGGAGTCATCCTTGGGATACCACCCTGACAGTACTGGAATTCTAACGAAAGGCCATGAATCTGGTCGTCGGACATTGTTAGGTGGGCAGTTTGACTGGGGCGGTCGCCTCCGAAAGTGTAACGGAGGCGCCCAAAGGTTCCCTCAGCGCGGTCGGAAATCGCGCGTAGAGTGCAAAGGCAGAAGGGAGCCTGACTGCGACACATACAAGTGGAGCAGGGACGAAAGTCGGGCTTAGTGATCCGGTGGTACCTCGTGGGAGGGCCATCGCTTAACGGATAAAAGCTACCTCGGGGATAACAGGCTGATCTCCCCCAAGAGTCCACATCGACGGGGAGGTTTGGCACCTCGATGTCGGCTCGTCGCATCCTGGAGCTGAAGTCGGTTCCAAGGGTTGGGCTGTTCGCCCATTAAAGCGGCACGCGAGCTGGGTTCAGAACGTCGTGAGACAGTTCGGTCCCTATCCGCTGCGGGCGCAGGAAATTTGAGAGGAGCTGTCCTTAGTACGAGAGGACCGGGATGGACTGACCTCTGGTGCACCAGTTGTCACGCCAGTGGCACAGCTGGGTAGCTATGTCGGGAAGGGATAAACACTGAAAGCATCTAAGTGTGAAGCCCACCTCAAGATTAGATTTCCCATGACGAAAGTCAGTAAGACTCCTTGAAGAACACAAGGTTGATAGGTGAGAGGTGTAAGCATGGTAACATGTGTAGCTGACTCATACTAATAAGTCGAGGACTTGACCAATATAGTTTTCATTGTGCAATTTTGAGAGAACGATCTCATATAACAATTTAATAAAATTGTAATTGATATCTGGTGACGATAGCGTAAAGGTAACACTCCTTTCCATACCGAACAGGCAAGTTAAGCTTTACAGCGCTGATGGTACTGCAGGGGAAGCCCTGTGGGAGAGTAAGACGTTGCCAGGTTTTTTAATTCTATTTATACAAAAGATAACATGCGTCTTTAGCTCAGTTGGATAGAGCAACGGCCTTCTAAGCCGTGTGCCAGGGGTTCGACTCCCTTAAGACGCACCATTTTTTATCTTTTGTTTTTTATTTTTTGAATTTTTAGCATAGAACTATAACTATATTAGATATAATAAATAAGGCTTTCCATAATTGTTGTGGAAGGTCTTTGTTTTTGTTATTATTTTATTATCCACAGTGTATAATAATTTTTATTAACAATGTGGATAATAAAATAATTTATATGTGCATAACTAAATTGAGTTTTAAAATATAGTTGAGGGTAAAAATATATCTAATATGAAATTTCATTTTAGATAGTCTAAAATATTTTATTAATTAAGTGTTGAGAAGAGTTAAAGTAAGTATATAAAATTAATTTTCAAGAAAGGGGAATTTAAATGAAATTTAAAGAAAAAATTATTTCTGCTAAGTTTATTGAAAGACCCAATCGTTTTCAAGCTTATGTAAATGTGGATGGGGAGGAAATAATGGTTCATGTTCCTAATACGGGACGATGTAGGGAAATATTAATACCAGGAATAACAGTACTTTTAAGAGAAGGAGTGACACCCAATAGGAAGACTCCATATGATTTAATTGCAGGTTATAAAAATGATAAGCTTATAAACATAGATTCTCAGATACCCAATAAGGTTGTGGAGGAAGCACTTAGACAAGGTAAAATATCAAAGTTAAAGGAATTTAATATAGTTAATAGGGAAAAGACTTTTGGAAATAGTCGTTTTGATTTCAAAATTGAAAATGAAAAAGGGAAAGAGTATTATTTAGAGGTAAAGGGAGTAACTCTTGAAAATGATGGAATGACTATGTTTCCTGATGCACCTACGGAGCGAGGACGTAAACATCTATTAGAACTTGTAGAGGTTAAAAAAACGGGAAGAGGGGCTGGGGTGTTATTTCTTATTCAAATGGATAATGTAAAGTCATTTACACCTCATGATGAAATGGATAGGGAGTTTGGAGAAGCACTTCGATATGCAAAAAATAATGGAGTGGATATTTTTGCATATAAATGTAAGCTTGGTACTGATTTTATGGAGCTTTCTAAAGAAGTAGATGTACTTTTGTAATTTTAAATATAATTATATAAATGTAGTTACAAAATAAAAGCTTAAGGGTTATACTCCTTAAGCTTTTATAGTTTTCTTATTAGGTTGAAATTTAATATTCTAGTTTCTTGATTATAGTCTATTTCAGCATAGTCTACCATCATGCCCACTAAAACTAATTCCGAATCAGTATCATCATCACCACTTAAGTTCCAATAGCACTCTTCTATTTCATGTGATCGGGGAGCTGATAGCATAGTTCTTACTGTTTCTAAAACATCCATAGGAAAATCTTTTATATTAGCATTTAGTCGGATTTCAACTTCTTCAGGCTTATTTTCTATGTCAATATTAACTTTGCTAGCTTCATATTTGTAACAAAAACTTGTTAATTCACTGATTAGTTTTACAATTTTTTGATTTGTGTGCTTCATTAAACTTTACCCATTAAATATGGGTTATCCCACCTTTCAAAATCTTTTTTGACTACAAGGATATATTATATTTTAATTGTAATATAAATACAATAAGTTTTTTAAAATAAATTGTTAAATTTAATCTACAGAACTCACCACTTTATCTTTAAATGAGGTAATAATAGGTACTAAAATCATAGCTACTATACCACCTGCAAATCCATTATTATATAGATTAATTCCACCATGTAAATAGCCAAGATTCATTACCATACAAACGTGAGTAAATCCAGCTATAATTCCAAATATCCATCCAAAGTGACCACTTATAGGAGCTAAAGTGGTACTAAACAGTATGGCAAGTAGCATACTTGGAGAGTTTATTGCCCATATATTTAAGAATGAAGATAACATTGCACCTACAGTAACAGGAATTACATTCCTCAAGTGCTTTCCAAAGGCACCAAAGCCGACTACCGTAAATATACCTCCCATAGTTGGACCATTAAGATCCCCTCCTATTAGTATCACTAGAATTGTAAAAGTCATACCAAGTATACCCATATTTACAAAAGTTGCTCCACTTCCATACATTATATAAAAGTCACTAACAAGTCTACCTGGTTGTTTAAATATTTTTTTTAGCTTTTTAAAGGTCTCTTTATCAAAAATATATCCTAAAATTATAAATGAGATAAAGATACAAATTAAAAGTGTACCAAAAAATAAGTTATGTCCTTTTGCCCAAATTAATCTTGTTTCAAAATTTATTCCAAAGGCTCTAAATATAGACATTAGAACCGTGCCTATAAGTCCTGCAGAAAGTCCTGTATTATAAAGATTATATCCTTGATGTATTCTAATACAATAAGAGGTAACTGGGCTTAGGATAAAGCCTATAGTTGTACTAATAAATAAAGCAAAAGGTATTGAAATGTATAGTGGAAAAATATTTGTAAAGATTAATTCATTTAATGTTGGAGCTAAGGTTGTACCGAAACTAGCTATTAGTATATAATTTAGGAATGGTTCTTTCTGATATTTAGAATAAAGCCATACACCAAAAACTATAGGCCAAACGTTTAATAAGTTCTTACCAAATAGGCCAAATCCAAACATTAGCCATAGACATGATATAGTAGAACCATTAGGTTTTATACCTACATATATAAATAAAAATAGGAATATTATTGAGAGGATACTTGCATTAAAAAGGGCAGCACCTATACCGCCAAGGGCAACGTAGTCTGTTATTAATATATTAGATTGAAATAAAATGTTTTTTAGTCCTAAAAATACTTTTTTCGGTTTATCCATTATTAGTCCTACTGATGCAAAGATTAAAAAATAACCAATCATAACGTAGTAGGTTTTATAAATTTTTCGCTTAATGTTATGAGCCATTAAGAACCTCCTTAGTTATTAAACTTTTGAATTATCTTAATTGTATAAATCTTACGCACTTTATATTATATCAATAAATCTTTTGTTTTTGGAGGGGTAGATACTATAAATATAAATTTTTTATAAAGACTTTACTATAATCTATAAAGTGATAAAATTTTATGTATGTTATTCATAAATAAAAGAGGCGATGATATGAAAGAAGTTATAGCAAAAAATTGTTTAAGTTGTCCTGAATTTAAGACTCAGAACTGCAAAGGAAATGCTAAAGATTGCATGTGCTTAAAATGCCCAAGGAATTTAGGAGAATGTATTATAGTAAGATATTGTAGAGAAACTGAATCACCTTTATACACTGAAAGGTATTTTTATTAATAATTGATTAACACTAACTAGTATCTTAGAAATACTTATATAAGTATTTCTAAGATACTTTTTTATTTTAATAACTATAATAACAGTGTTTTTACATTAAATTTTGTTAAGTTGGTAATAATAATCTTATATAAACTTTATAAAAAAGGTTATCTAGGAGTGAAATTTATGATAGACAAACAATTAAAAATGGTAATTGCAGAAAATTGTAATGAGTATGTTGATAAAATTTCTATAATAGATAAATCATTTAATAATAACACTTGTAGTAGATGTATAAATTATAAGCATGGTCAATGTACTAAGAAAATTTTCAATGTTATGAAAGAAATTATTAGTTTAAATTAAAGCTTAAATAGTATGGAAAACAACTTATGAATTTGATGGGGTGATTTTAATGTACAATTCAGCAAGCTTACAAGATATGATGCATGTTGCTAACAGTTGTTATGGTTATGAAAATAAAAATAAGAGAAAAGATTTTATTTCTAACATAGGAAGTGAAGAATCTATAAGCTGTATAAATTGTGAACATCTAAAACATAATAAGTGCGAAAAGAATCTATATGATAAAGTTTTATCTTCGCTAGATCAAACTTAAATTATATAAATTATATAGAGTGATAATATAATAAAAATATGTCACTCTTTTTATTATATTTCAAATTTAACTTAATAGAAAATCTCCTTATTTAAATACATAATTATGATATAATAAAAATTGCTTACATTGCGAGAGGGGAGAAAAAAATTTGAAAAACAAAAGTTTGATCAAGAACAAGTATTTTTCGCTTATAATATTCATGTTTATGTTAATGGTTTTGGACGCTATAGCAGAAAATATGAAGGGGATATTTATTCCTATATTCAAAACTAGTTTCAATATAAGTGATAGTGTTATAGGTATATGGTTACTGGTAGGTTCGTTTGCTTATATAATATTTACATATTTCGGTGGATTGTTATCCAAGAAAATAGGACAAAATAAGGTGTTTATTTTAGGTATATTTATGGGGGTTATTGCTTGTTTATTATATTCAATAACTGATAATGTATACATATTATTTATAGATACATTTATATTAAATGGAGCATTATCATTATGCGCTATAGCTATAAATACCATTATTCCTACAATATCCATAGGTTTTCAAGCTGTACTTATGAATTTAACTCATTTTTTCTATGGATTAGGTATTACAGTAGGGACAAGCTCAGCCGGATATTTACTAAATAAAAATATTTCTTGGAAATATATTTATTTTATTATAGCCATAATGTATATTGTAATAGGTATATGCTTTTATTTTATTAAAATACCAGAGATAAGTGTTGTTAAAGAAGAAAAAACGCATAGTGAAATTTTATTTAAAGATAAGCTTGTATATTTTTATGTTATAGCATTAGGTTTTTATATTTTTGCAGAAGGGGGAACCTTAAGTTGGCTAGTTAATTATATACAAAGGGGTTATGGTCTTACTGTAGCCGGTGCGACTAAATATCTATCAATATTTACAGCATTATTTGCAATAGGTAGGCTTTTAGGCGGATTTGTAGCACAAAAGCTTGGTTATATAAACTCTGTAATGTATTCTACAGCTATAGCGCTAGTATTGTTTTTATCTGGTGTTCTTTTAGGAGAAAAAGGATTTGTATATATAGCAATATCGGGTGGATTTTTTGCTATAACATTCCCAACTATTGTTTTAAGTATATCTGAGGCATTTAAGAGGGATTCTTCCTATGTAACGGGAATAATAGTATCTGTAGCAAGTATAATTAGTATGATTTTTAATTTCATATTAAGTGCATTAAATGAATTTGTGGGAGCAAGATATGCCTTCCTAATAATCCCACTCGGTTTATTTATATCTTTATGTACTCAGATCCTTATAAAAAACAATTTAAAAAACAATATTTAATTATCTAAGGCGGTCAAAATGGTGAATAATAAATTAATTAGTATAGAAACTATAAAAGATAATCCTAGTGAATACATAATAAAAGACGTTGTGGGTATAAATCTAGGAAGAGTATTTATAATAGAGTTTGATAAAAAGAATAAAAATGTACTTATAAGACTTAAGTTTTACAAGAAAACAGAAGAGTACTTTGAGCATATATTAGAAAGTTTAGATATACTAACAGATACATTTTTCTGTAAGAAAGATTTATTTAAGATAAATTTGATAGTAAGTGAAGAATTTGATTTCTCATCTATAATAGAAAAAGGATTCAAGTTAGAAGGGATTTTAAAAGATACTATATATTGCGGTGTTAATAATTATAAGTCTGAATTTTTATTTGGAATTACTATAGAGCAGTTTAGAATTGGAAAAATAAAAAATAGATTTTCTTTAAAAGGAAACAACATAGAACTTAAAATATTAACTCCAGAGGATAGTCAGGTTTCACTAGAGTATTGTATAAGAAATAAGAATCATCTTAAACCTTATGAGCCATCAAGGGATAAGGAATACTTCACACTAGCAGGTCAAAAAAATAATCTTACTCAATCTTATAAAGAATATCTTAATGGAAAAGAAGTTAGTTTTGGTATATTTAAAGGAAATAATCTTATAGGGAAAATAAGGTTTTCTAATATAGTCTTAGGCATTTTAAAGAGTTGTACTGTAGGATATTCTATGGATGAAGTTGAACAAGGAAAAGGATATATGAAAGAGGCACTAAAGCTTTCTATGAGATATGTCTTTGAGGTTCTTGAACTTCATAGAATAGAAGCATCTACACTTTTAGATAATGAAAAGTCTCAAAGGGTACTGAAATCATGTGGCTTTAAAGAGCTTGGAGTAAATGAAAAATATCTCTTTATTAATGGCGAATGGAGAGATCATATTATGTTTTATAGAACATGTAACTGGAAAGAACAATTTTAGAATTTTATATATAATTAAATAGAATTTTTGATACAATCCTAATTTAAAATAGTGTTTTTTAAAATAAAAAATGTTGTTTTGAGTAATAGGGTTGTATTTTTAATGTAAAAATCAAAATAAACTTATCCTTGTGTATCTATATGAGTAAAATAGAGAAAAATAATAATAAAAAGAGAAAAAATGAGAATGTTTTATTTAAACGCGGTAATCATAATAAAAGAGTATGAAAGATGTGATATTATATAAA
Source organism: Hathewaya histolytica (assembly GCF_901482605.1). Taxonomy (NCBI): domain Bacteria; kingdom Bacillati; phylum Bacillota; class Clostridia; order Eubacteriales; family Clostridiaceae; genus Hathewaya; species Hathewaya histolytica. The sequence continues at coordinate 57,280 of NZ_LR590481.1, forward strand.
TCGTTCTCCAAAAGAACACAAAATAAATTTAACAACAATAAAAAAATAGTTTGACAACATACAAATTATTTGCTAAAATAACAATTGTCGTTAGATTAAGACAAATTGGTCTTTGAAAATTAAACAGAGTAAGATAAAAGAACTCGCATTCTTTTGAGAAAAAGAAAAAACAATTCAAGTCAGTAAAATGCTTGAGCAAGAAGGAAAACTTTTAAATTGAGAGTTTGATCCTGGCTCAGGACGAACGCTGGCGGCGTGCTTAACACATGCAAGTCGAGCGATGAAGTTCCCTTCGGGGAACGGATTAGCGGCGGACGGGTGAGTAACACGTGGGTAACCTGCCTCAAAGAGGGGGATAGCCTCCCGAAAGGGAGATTAATACCGCATAATATCTTTTTAATGCATGTTAGAAAGATTAAAGGAGCAATCCGCTTTGAGATGGACCCGCGGCGCATTAGCTAGTTGGTGAGGTAACGGCTCACCAAGGCGACGATGCGTAGCCGACCTGAGAGGGTGATCGGCCACATTGGGACTGAGACACGGCCCAGACTCCTACGGGAGGCAGCAGTGGGGAATATTGCGCAATGGGGGAAACCCTGACGCAGCAACGCCGCGTGAGTGATGAAGGTCTTCGGATCGTAAAGCTCTGTCTTCAGGGACGATAATGACGGTACCTGAGGAGGAAGCCACGGCTAACTACGTGCCAGCAGCCGCGGTAATACGTAGGTGGCAAGCGTTGTCCGGATTTATTGGGCGTAAAGCATGCGTAGGCGGATATTTAAGTGGGATGTGAAATCCCGGGGCTTAACCCCGGTGCTGCATTTCAAACTGGATATCTAGAGTGCAGGAGAGGAAAGCGGAATTCCTAGTGTAGCGGTGAAATGCGTAGATATTAGGAAGAACACCAGTGGCGAAGGCGGCTTTCTGGACTGTAACTGACGCTGAGGCATGAAAGCGTGGGTAGCAAACAGGATTAGATACCCTGGTAGTCCACGCCGTAAACGATGGGTACTAGGTGTCGGGGTTTCAATACTCCGGTGCCGCAGTTAACACATTAAGTACCCCGCCTGGGGAGTACGATCGCAAGATTAAAACTCAAAGGAATTGACGGGGGCCCGCACAAGTAGCGGAGCATGTGGTTTAATTCGAAGCAACGCGAAGAACCTTACCTGGGCTTGACATCCCGAGAATCCTGTGGAAACATAGGAGTGCCCTTCGGGGAACTCGGTGACAGGTGGTGCATGGTTGTCGTCAGCTCGTGTCGTGAGATGTTGGGTTAAGTCCCGCAACGAGCGCAACCCTTGTTGTTAGTTGCTACCATTAAGTTGAGCACTCTAGCAAGACTGCCTGGGTAACCAGGAGGAAGGTGGGGATGACGTCAAATCATCATGCCCCTTATGTCCAGGGCTACACACGTGCTACAATGGTTGGTACAGAGAGAAGCAAGACCGTGAGGTGGAGCCAATCTCACAAAGCCAATCTCAGTTCGGATTGTAGGCTGCAACTCGCCTACATGAAGCTGGAGTTACTAGTAATCGCGAATCAGAATGTCGCGGTGAATGCGTTCCCGGGCCTTGTACACACCGCCCGTCACACCATGAGAGTTGGTAACACCCGAAGTCCGTGAGGTAACCGTAAGGAGCCAGCGGCCGAAGGTGGGATCGATGATTGGGGTGAAGTCGTAACAAGGTAGCCGTAGGAGAACCTGCGGCTGGATCACCTCCTTTCTAAGGAGAAATCGAGAAGGCTATCGCCTTTTCGTAGCGAGCACTTACTCTGTTTAATTTTGAAGGACTAAAGTTCTTCAATTTTGTTCTTTGAAAATTGCACAATGAATAAATAAACTATAATTAACTGATTAATATAAATTAATTTAGTTACTCATGATAGGTCAAGTTAGAAAGGGCGCATGGCGAATGCCTTGGCACCAGGAGCCGAAGAAGGACGTGATAAGCTGCGATAAGCTGTGGGTAGCCGCACATAGGTTGTGATCCACAGATTTCCGAATGAGGAAACTCATATACCTAACAGTATATATCCTGAACTGAATACATAGGTTCAGGAGGGTAGACCCGGGGAACTGAAACATCTAAGTACCCGGAGGAAGAGAAAGAAAAATCGATTTTCTAAGTAGCGGCGAGCGAAAGGGAAAGAGCCCAAACCAGAAACTTGTTTCTGGGGTTGCGGACAGATCATAAACGTAGAGGCTATTGTAGTTGAAGTAAGCTGGAAAGCTTCACCATAGAAGGTAATAGTCCTGTAAACAAAACAAGAAGACTACAGATCTGATCCAGAGTACCACGAGACACGTGAAACCTTGTGGGAAGCAGGGAGGACCACCTCCCAAGGCTAAATACTACCTGGTGACCGATAGTGAAGAAGTACCGTGAGGGAAAGGTGAAAAGAACCCCGGGAGGGGAGTGAAATAGAACCTGAAACCGTGTGCCTACAATCGGTCGGAGCACTTTATATGTGTGACGGCGTACTTTTTGTAGAACGGGCCAACGAGTTACGATATGTAGCGAGGTTAAGCACTGAAGGTGTGGAGCCGAAGGGAAACCAAGTCTGAATAGGGCGAATTAGTTGCATGTCGTAGACCCGAAACCGAGTGATCTATCCATGGCCAGGATGAAGCGAAAGTAAAATTTCGTGGAGGTCCGAACCACGTTGGTGTTGAAAAACCATGGGATGAGCTGTGGATAGCGGAGAAATTCCAATCGAACTCGGAGATAGCTGGTTCTCCTCGAAATAGCTTTAGGGCTAGCGTCAGGTAATTAAGTAATGGAGGTAGAGCACTGAATGAGCTAGGGGGCTTCACCGCTTACCGAACTCTATCAAACTCCGAATGCCGTATACTTGTATCCTGGCAGTCAGACTGCGAATGATAAGATCCGTAGTCAAAAGGGAAAGAGCCCAGACCATCAGCTAAGGTCCCAAAGTGTAAGTTAAGTGGTAAAGGATGTGGGATTTCTAAGACAACTAGGATGTTGGCTTAGAAGCAGCCATTCATTTAAAGAGTGCGTAATAGCTCACTAGTCAAGAGATCCTGCGCCGAAAATGTCCGGGGCTAAAACTTACCACCGAAGCTATGGATGTACTATGTACATGGTAGAGGAGCTTTCTGCATTGGTTGAAGTCGTACCGAAAGGAGCGGTGGACGATGCAGAAGTGAGAATGTTGGCATGAGTAGCGAGAAATAGGTGAGAATCCTATTGGCCGAATATCTAAGGTTTCCTGAGGAAGGCTCGTCCTCTCAGGGTTAGTCGGGACCTAAGCCCAGGCCGAAAGGCGTAGGCGATGGACAATCGGTTGATATTCCGATACCGCCAAACTTCGTTTGACAAATGGGGTGACGTAGAAGGATAGGGTATGCACACTGTTGGAGTGTGTGTTCAAGCACTTAGGCAGGCTAAGCAGGCAAATCCGTTTAGTCAATGCTGAGGTGTTACGAGGAGCGATTTTTTTCGCGAAGTATCTGATTCCACGCTGCCAAGAAAAGCCTCTATGGAGAAATTTGGTGCCCGTACCGCAAACCGACACAGGTAGATGAGGAGAGAATCCTAAGGCCGGCGGAAGAATTGTTGTTAAGGAACTCGGCAAATTGACCCCGTAACTTCGGGAGAAGGGGTGCCTAGCGAAAGCTAGGCCGCAGTGAATAGGCCCAGGCAACTGTTTAACAAAAACACAGGTCTCTGCTAAAGCGTAAGCTGATGTATAGGGGCTGACGCCTGCCCGGTGCTGGAAGGTTAAGGGGATCTGTAAGCGTAAGCGAAGCAGTGAACTTAAGCCCCAGTAAACGGCGGCCGTAACTATAACGGTCCTAAGGTAGCGAAATTCCTTGTCGGGTAAGTTCCGACCCGCACGAATGGCGTAATGATCTGGGCACTGTCTCAACAACAAATCCGGTGAAATTGTAGTGCAAGTGAAGATGCTTGCTACCCGCAGTTGGACGGAAAGACCCCGTAGAGCTTTACTGTAGCTTAGCATTGAATTTCGGTATTGTCTGTACAGGATAGGTGGGAGACTTGGAAATACCTTCGTCAGGGGGTATGGAGTCATCCTTGGGATACCACCCTGACAGTACTGGAATTCTAACGAAAGGCCATGAATCTGGTCGTCGGACATTGTTAGGTGGGCAGTTTGACTGGGGCGGTCGCCTCCGAAAGTGTAACGGAGGCGCCCAAAGGTTCCCTCAGCGCGGTCGGAAATCGCGCGTAGAGTGCAAAGGCAGAAGGGAGCCTGACTGCGACACATACAAGTGGAGCAGGGACGAAAGTCGGGCTTAGTGATCCGGTGGTACCTCGTGGGAGGGCCATCGCTTAACGGATAAAAGCTACCTCGGGGATAACAGGCTGATCTCCCCCAAGAGTCCACATCGACGGGGAGGTTTGGCACCTCGATGTCGGCTCGTCGCATCCTGGAGCTGAAGTCGGTTCCAAGGGTTGGGCTGTTCGCCCATTAAAGCGGCACGCGAGCTGGGTTCAGAACGTCGTGAGACAGTTCGGTCCCTATCCGCTGCGGGCGCAGGAAATTTGAGAGGAGCTGTCCTTAGTACGAGAGGACCGGGATGGACTGACCTCTGGTGCACCAGTTGTCACGCCAGTGGCACAGCTGGGTAGCTATGTCGGGAAGGGATAAACACTGAAAGCATCTAAGTGTGAAGCCCACCTCAAGATTAGATTTCCCATGACGAAAGTCAGTAAGACTCCTTGAAGAACACAAGGTTGATAGGTGAGAGGTGTAAGCATGGTAACATGTGTAGCTGACTCATACTAATAAGTCGAGGACTTGACCAATATAGTTTTCATTGTGCAATTTTGAGAGAACGATCTCTCAATGTATACCGTCTAACAACAACATATCCGGTGGTAATGGCGTAAAGGTAACACTCCTTCCCATACCGAACAGGCAAGTTAAGCTTTACAGCGCTGATGGTACTGCAGGGGAAGCCCTGTGGGAGAGTAAGACACTGCCGGGTAAATATTATTCCGAAGTAGCTCAATGGTGGAGCACTCGGCTGTTAACCGATAGGTTGGAGGTTCGAATCCTCTCTTCGGAGCCAATATGGCTGGATAGCTCAGTCGGTAGAGCAGAGGACTGAAAATCCTCGTGTCCCTGGTTCGATTCCTGGTCTAGCCACCAAACCATCTTAAGTAATTAAGATGGTTTTTTTATATTTAATTTTAAGTGAATCATAAGTTTATTATAAAAAAGAAATCTCCTTAAAGTAGGTATAAAAGTATTTACTGTAACTACTTTAAGGAGGTATTTATCATATAGGATTTAACTGTTTTGCAAATAGAAAAGTATATGTTTTTTATTTAGATGGTGTTGGTGCTGGTACTAATAAAGTAGATGTATCACCTTTAGTTGCTTTTTCACTTAAAACTTTAGAAGATAGAGTTTTAAAATCATCGAAAGAGTGAGTAGCTCCAGATACACCGTCCACTTTTTCTACATCTTGTTTACTAACCAATCCTTCATTAAATTTTTTACTAAATTCTTCAGCACAGGTTTTCTTACCTTGCTCTTTCATCATTTTATTGTATCCTTCGTCCTTGCTCTTGAATTGACCTTTATCATTTACATAGTCAAAGTTTGAAGATGCTATTTTTCCATCTTTAATCTCGATTTCTATAAATGCTTTCCATTTTCTTTCATCAGCTTTATCATATTCAGCTTTATATTTACCATCTTTGTATTGAGATGTAGCAGCGGTTGATTTAGTATCATCCTTCTTAGGCTCAGTTTTACTTCCACAACCTGTAATTATTGATAAACTTATAGCTGTTGCTACTAATAAACTTAAGACTCTTTTCTTTGTCATAATGAAATCTCTCCTTTTAATAATAGATAGATAAAACTTTAACAAATATATACATATTAAGCTAATAATTATATATAAAGAATGCATATGATTACTACATATTTTCTTCATAAATTAAATATTATTAATGATAATATATCATTAAATAGAAGGTTTTTCAAATATAAATATTAATATATTAAATAAATTATTAGCAGCATGATTTATGTGTAAATAGCATTAATCCGTTAAATAATTATCATCATTTGAAAGTATAAAGGAAAAGCTTATGTATGATTAGAATTTATACATAAGCTTTTAGTTATCTACTCTGATATAAGTTTGTAATTTTCATTTGTTTTAGTAAAATTTCCTTTTAGTCCAGAAGTTAAATATATCTTGTTATCCTTAGTTATAAATATAGCATCTACACCATCATATTTTTCGATTATCTTTTTCCCTTCATTAAGGCCTTTAGAAAATATAAAAGTTGAAAGGGCATCACCATCTACAGATTTAGCACTCACTATACTTATGCCAGCTAGCTCATTATTATAAGGATACCCAGTAAATGGATTGAGTATATGATGATATCTAATACCATCTTTTTTAAAATATCTTTCATATATTCCAGAAGTAACTACGGATTTATTTTCAACACTTATTGATCCTACTATTTTTCCACGAGAGTTCTTAGGATCTTGAATACCAATTTTCCAAGGGTTATTGTTTTTCGGATTCCTACCTAAGGCAAATAGATTACCACCTAAATCAACTAAAGCAGATTTAACGTTATTTTCATTTAATATTTTTATTACCTCATCAGCAGTATATCCTTTAGCTATACCACCAAGGTCTATTATCATTCCTGGCTTCTTTAGATAAACGGAATGACTAGAATCATTTATTTCTAAATCTTTATAATTAATAAGAGCCTTTTTTTCATCTATTTCCTTCTTCGTAGGAAGTTTCTCTTCGGGAAGTCCTATACTCCAAAGTTTAACTAGGGGACCTATGGTTATATCAAAAGATCCTTTGGACTGTTCTGAATAATATAATCCCTTTTTTATAATATCATAAGTAGTATTTTTAGCATTTACCTTTTCTTTACCTGATAAATTATTTATTTTATCTAATTCTGTACCATTTTTATTTATACTAATTTCATTTTCTATTTCTTTTATTTTTTGAAAGCTTTTATTTAATATATCTTCCTTTTTATTATCATAAAGAGAAACAGATACGGTTGTACCCATTAAAAATTCAGTTTTGGAAAGAGGGGAACTTTTACTACTACTTTGCATACTACAAGAACAAAGGGTGAATGCAGTAGTTATTATAAGCGATAATATTAAATACTTTTTTTTCATATTTTTCTCCTTTATGTTTTGAAGTCTCATATAATCAATACTATATAAATAATATTAGCATATTTTAATTCAGTAGAAAAATAAAACAATTAATTTAAGTCTCAAGTTTTTAAGTATAAATTAGATAATTGTTTAGTAGGATTTATATATAAAAAGACTCCCCTTAAGATAGATTTAAGTCTTATATAAATATATCTATCTTAGGGGAGAAACTTCTATTATACACTATCTTGCAATAATGCTTTGAAATTTTTATTTTTAAGTACAAAAATCATAAAAATAGAAACTAAAATAATCCCTTTAAATATACTAGTAATGCTTATGCTCCACCAAACACCATTTAAACCTAATATCTCTGGTTTAGATAGAATTAACGCACTTGGTATACGCATTGCATTAAATAAAATACTTATAATAGCTGGGAATGTAGTTCTACCTAAACCATTAAAGGCACCAGCAGTCGTGATTTCTATGCACATAAATAATTGAGATAGTCCTAAAATTCTTAAGTACACAATACCTAAACGTAAAGCTTCTTTTTCTGATATAAATATAGAGAAAATAGGTTTTGCTCCTAATACTAATAATAATGTTGTAAGTATCCCCACTATGCTAGACACACAAAGGGCTATAAAATAACCTTTTATTATACGATTATACTTTTTAGCACCATAGTTTTGCCCAACAAATGCACCTAAGGCTGTAGAAAATCCTCCAGCAGTCATCCAAGAAATTGCTTCAATTTGAGAGCCTACCTTTTGAACTCCTACTGCAGTATCTCCATGAGTTGCTATAATTCTTCCTAAAACCATAGCGAAGAAAGCAAATAGTCCATTTTGAATAGCAACGGGAAGACCTAGCTTAACTAGTTTTCTTATGTATTCAAATTCAAACTTTGAGAAAATATTTATTTTGAACAATTCAATGTTTTCTCTTTTCATTTCTATTAGGAAACACATAGTAACTACAAATTGAGCCAACACAGTTGCAATAGCTGCACCACTAACACCAAGTTTAGGAAAAGGTCCTATTCCAAAAATTAAGATAGGGTCAAATATCATATTAAATATTAAGCCTATGGAATTAATTCTAAAAGGAATCTTGCTATTACCAGTACCGTTAAATATTCCAGTTAATACTGGGTTTATAAAGTTGAAAATCATTCCAAACCCAACTATCATTAAATAGGTTTGTGACATGGTTATTACTTCTTTAGTATTCAACTTAAAGAAACCAATTAAATTACTTCTAAAAAGAATTAAAACAATAGAATAAAATATAGAAAGTATTATATTTAGCTGTATTGCATTTGTAGCATAGCTTTTAGCTTCATTATATTTTTTGCCTCCCAATGCTTGTGACACACATATTTCAGCACCTGTTTTAGATAGTATGACAAAGGATTGTCCAAACCATACAAAGAAACCAGCAGTTCCTATAGCAGCAACAGCAAGACTACCTATCCTTCCTATCCAAAGCATATCTATCATATTATAAGCCATCTGTATAAAAGAAGTTCCCATGATGGGAAGAGCTAAAGAAACAAGAGACTTTAATATATTACCTTCAGTTAAATCTATATTTTTACTCAAGAATATCACCTCCGTGAAAATATTTATATATTGAATATCTTATGTGTTTTAAATAGATGTTGTCAATAAATAAAATTATGTATGTATATAAAGTTTTTTACTTAGCATATAAAATGCTATGCCTTATATCAGTTAAACAATAAAAGCATAGCATTATCTTTATTAATTAAGTTGTTTTTATAATAATACTCTTTAGAGAAAATGTTATTTATTATTTTCTAAAAAGGAAATAATTTGTGCAATATGATCTGAAACTTTAACTTTTCTATATATCTTCTCAATTATTCCTTCTTCGTTAATTATAAAAGTAGTTCTTTCAATACCTATAGATTTTTTCCCAAATAGATTCTTTTCCTTTAGAACTCCGTAAAGACTGCAAAGACTTTCTTCAGAGTCTGATAGAAGTGTAAATGGTAGGCAATGCTTTCCTATAAATTTATCATGGGATTTTAAAGAGTCCCGGCTAACACCTAGAATCACAGTATTTAGTTCATTAAATTTATTTGCATTTTCTTTAAAGTCTATAGCTTCAATAGTACATCCTGGAGTATTATCTTTTGGATAAAAGTATAATACAACATTTTTTCCTTTATAATCAGTTAAACTATGTTCTTTATTGTCAGATCCTATGATTTTAAAATCAGGTGCCATCATTCCCTTTTTTAATTGATCCATTTATTATCACCTCAAGAATATAATATTTTTGTTAATTCATAATTATTATATAATAATCATTATGAATTAACAAGCTTATAACGTATTAGATAAATTATATTTATATCTAATGAATAGCATTAATGAATTTGGTAAAGAATTATTGAATATAATAATAAAATCAAGTAGGAAATGAAAGATATAGAATATATAATTTATAGGTTGTTATATTTTAGAGTTTTTATAATTATAATAAGGTTATAGATAATATAGAGTTTGTAGAGAATGTTACTAAGTAATAAGTAATATAATAGAATTTCTAAATCATATTATTTACACTGTGTAGTGTTATTTATAAAAAATAGTGATATATTGGGGGTACAATCTACCAGGCGTATCTATATATAAAATCTATAGATAAATTTAGTTATATTGAGCTATATAAATTTAATTTAGATTTTTGACATATTATATATGAACTAGTGTGAATTAATATGTTAAAATAATCTTCGTCGCTTAGGGAAACATAAAACAACAATAAGTGACAAGCATTCTTAAAAATTATGAAGAATAATTAAAAAGAATGTTGACAAAAGTAAAAACATCTGATAAGATATAATAGTCGCTTGAAGAGAGTGACAAAAGCGAAAGAAATTGGTCTTTGAAAATTAAACAGAGTAAGATAAAAGAACTCGCATTCTTTTGAGAAAAAGAAAAAACAATTCAAGTCAGTAAAATGCTTGAGCAAGAAGGAAAACTTTTAAATTGAGAGTTTGATCCTGGCTCAGGACGAACGCTGGCGGCGTGCTTAACACATGCAAGTCGAGCGATGAAGTTCCCTTCGGGGAACGGATTAGCGGCGGACGGGTGAGTAACACGTGGGTAACCTGCCTCAAAGAGGGGGATAGCCTCCCGAAAGGGAGATTAATACCGCATAATATCTTTTTAATGCATGTTAGAAAGATTAAAGGAGCAATCCGCTTTGAGATGGACCCGCGGCGCATTAGCTAGTTGGTGAGGTAACGGCTCACCAAGGCGACGATGCGTAGCCGACCTGAGAGGGTGATCGGCCACATTGGGACTGAGACACGGCCCAGACTCCTACGGGAGGCAGCAGTGGGGAATATTGCGCAATGGGGGAAACCCTGACGCAGCAACGCCGCGTGAGTGATGAAGGTCTTCGGATCGTAAAGCTCTGTCTTCAGGGACGATAATGACGGTACCTGAGGAGGAAGCCACGGCTAACTACGTGCCAGCAGCCGCGGTAATACGTAGGTGGCAAGCGTTGTCCGGATTTATTGGGCGTAAAGCATGCGTAGGCGGATATTTAAGTGGGATGTGAAATCCCGGGGCTTAACCCCGGTGCTGCATTTCAAACTGGATATCTAGAGTGCAGGAGAGGAAAGCGGAATTCCTAGTGTAGCGGTGAAATGCGTAGATATTAGGAAGAACACCAGTGGCGAAGGCGGCTTTCTGGACTGTAACTGACGCTGAGGCATGAAAGCGTGGGTAGCAAACAGGATTAGATACCCTGGTAGTCCACGCCGTAAACGATGGGTACTAGGTGTCGGGGTTTCAATACTCCGGTGCCGCAGTTAACACATTAAGTACCCCGCCTGGGGAGTACGATCGCAAGATTAAAACTCAAAGGAATTGACGGGGGCCCGCACAAGTAGCGGAGCATGTGGTTTAATTCGAAGCAACGCGAAGAACCTTACCTGGGCTTGACATCCCGAGAATCCTGTGGAAACATAGGAGTGCCCTTCGGGGAACTCGGTGACAGGTGGTGCATGGTTGTCGTCAGCTCGTGTCGTGAGATGTTGGGTTAAGTCCCGCAACGAGCGCAACCCTTGTTGTTAGTTGCTACCATTAAGTTGAGCACTCTAGCAAGACTGCCTGGGTAACCAGGAGGAAGGTGGGGATGACGTCAAATCATCATGCCCCTTATGTCCAGGGCTACACACGTGCTACAATGGTTGGTACAGAGAGAAGCAAGACCGTGAGGTGGAGCCAATCTCACAAAGCCAATCTCAGTTCGGATTGTAGGCTGCAACTCGCCTACATGAAGCTGGAGTTACTAGTAATCGCGAATCAGAATGTCGCGGTGAATGCGTTCCCGGGCCTTGTACACACCGCCCGTCACACCATGAGAGTTGGTAACACCCGAAGTCCGTGAGGTAACCGTAAGGAGCCAGCGGCCGAAGGTGGGATCGATGATTGGGGTGAAGTCGTAACAAGGTAGCCGTAGGAGAACCTGCGGCTGGATCACCTCCTTTCTAAGGAGAAATCGAGAAGGCTATCGCCTTTTCGTAGCGAGCACTTACTCTGTTTAATTTTGAAGGACTAAAGTTCTTCAATTTTGTTCTTTGAAAATTGCACAATGAATAAATAAACTATAATTAACTGATTAATATAAATTAATTTAGTTACTCATGATAGGTCAAGTTAGAAAGGGCGCATGGCGAATGCCTTGGCACCAGGAGCCGAAGAAGGACGTGATAAGCTGCGATAAGCTGTGGGTAGCCGCACATAGGCTGTGATCCACAGATTTCCGAATGAGGAAACTCATATACCTAACGGTATATATCCTGAACTGAATACATAGGTTCAGGAGGGTAGACCCGGGGAACTGAAACATCTAAGTACCCGGAGGAAGAGAAAGAAAAATCGATTTTCTAAGTAGCGGCGAGCGAAAGGGAAAGAGCCCAAACCAGAAACTTGTTTCTGGGGTTGCGGACAGATCATAAACGTAGAGGCTATTGTAGTTGAAGTAAGCTGGAAAGCTTCACCATAGAAGGTAATAGTCCTGTAAACAAAACAAGAAGACTACAGATCTGATCCAGAGTACCACGAGACACGTGAAACCTTGTGGGAAGCAGGGAGGACCACCTCCCAAGGCTAAATACTACCTGGTGACCGATAGTGAAGAAGTACCGTGAGGGAAAGGTGAAAAGAACCCCGGGAGGGGAGTGAAATAGAACCTGAAACCGTGTGCCTACAATCGGTCGGAGCACTTTATATGTGTGACGGCGTACTTTTTGTAGAACGGGCCAACGAGTTACGATATGTAGCGAGGTTAAGCACTGAAGGTGTGGAGCCGAAGGGAAACCAAGTCTGAATAGGGCGAATTAGTTGCATGTCGTAGACCCGAAACCGAGTGATCTATCCATGGCCAGGATGAAGCGAAAGTAAAATTTCGTGGAGGTCCGAACCACGTTGGTGTTGAAAAACCATGGGATGAGCTGTGGATAGCGGAGAAATTCCAATCGAACTCGGAGATAGCTGGTTCTCCTCGAAATAGCTTTAGGGCTAGCGTCAGGTAATTAAGTAATGGAGGTAGAGCACTGAATGAGCTAGGGGGCTTCACCGCTTACCGAACTCTATCAAACTCCGAATGCCGTATACTTGTATCCTGGCAGTCAGACTGCGAATGATAAGATCCGTAGTCAAAAGGGAAAGAGCCCAGACCATCAGCTAAGGTCCCAAAGTGTAAGTTAAGTGGTAAAGGATGTGGGATTTCTAAGACAACTAGGATGTTGGCTTAGAAGCAGCCATTCATTTAAAGAGTGCGTAATAGCTCACTAGTCAAGAGATCCTGCGCCGAAAATGTCCGGGGCTAAAACTTACCACCGAAGCTATGGATGTACTATGTACATGGTAGAGGAGCTTTCTGCATTGGTTGAAGTCGTACCGAAAGGAGCGGTGGACGATGCAGAAGTGAGAATGTTGGCATGAGTAGCGAGAAATAGGTGAGAATCCTATTGGCCGAATATCTAAGGTTTCCTGAGGAAGGCTCGTCCTCTCAGGGTTAGTCGGGACCTAAGCCCAGGCCGAAAGGCGTAGGCGATGGACAATCGGTTGATATTCCGATACCGCCAAACTTCGTTTGACAAATGGGGTGACGCAGAAGGATAGGATATGCACACTGTTGGAGTGTGTGTTCAAGCACTTAGGCAGGCTAAGCAGGCAAATCCGTTTAGTCAATGCTGAGGTGTTACGAGGAGCGATTTTTTTCGCGAAGTATCTGATTCCACGCTGCCAAGAAAAGCCTCTATGGAGAAGTTTGGTGCCCGTACCGCAAACCGACACAGGTAGATGAGGAGAGAATCCTAAGGCCGGCGGAAGAATTGTTGTTAAGGAACTCGGCAAATTGACCCCGTAACTTCGGGAGAAGGGGTGCCTAGCGAAAGCTAGGCCGCAGTGAATAGGCCCAGGCAACTGTTTAACAAAAACACAGGTCTCTGCTAAAGCGTAAGCTGATGTATAGGGGCTGACGCCTGCCCGGTGCTGGAAGGTTAAGGGGATCTGTAAGCGTAAGCGAAGCAGTGAACTTAAGCCCCAGTAAACGGCGGCCGTAACTATAACGGTCCTAAGGTAGCGAAATTCCTTGTCGGGTAAGTTCCGACCCGCACGAATGGCGTAATGATCTGGGCACTGTCTCAACAACAAATCCGGTGAAATTGTAGTGCAAGTGAAGATGCTTGCTACCCGCAGTTGGACGGAAAGACCCCGTAGAGCTTTACTGTAGCTTAGCATTGAATTTCGGTATTGTCTGTACAGGATAGGTGGGAGACTTGGAAATACCTTCGTCAGGGGGTATGGAGTCATCCTTGGGATACCACCCTGACAGTACTGGAATTCTAACGAAAGGCCATGAATCTGGTCGTCGGACATTGTTAGGTGGGCAGTTTGACTGGGGCGGTCGCCTCCGAAAGTGTAACGGAGGCGCCCAAAGGTTCCCTCAGCGCGGTCGGAAATCGCGCGTAGAGTGCAAAGGCAGAAGGGAGCCTGACTGCGACACATACAAGTGGAGCAGGGACGAAAGTCGGGCTTAGTGATCCGGTGGTACCTCGTGGGAGGGCCATCGCTTAACGGATAAAAGCTACCTCGGGGATAACAGGCTGATCTCCCCCAAGAGTCCACATCGACGGGGAGGTTTGGCACCTCGATGTCGGCTCGTCGCATCCTGGAGCTGAAGTCGGTTCCAAGGGTTGGGCTGTTCGCCCATTAAAGCGGCACGCGAGCTGGGTTCAGAACGTCGTGAGACAGTTCGGTCCCTATCCGCTGCGGGCGCAGGAAATTTGAGAGGAGCTGTCCTTAGTACGAGAGGACCGGGATGGACTGACCTCTGGTGCACCAGTTGTCACGCCAGTGGCACAGCTGGGTAGCTATGTCGGGAAGGGATAAACACTGAAAGCATCTAAGTGTGAAGCCCACCTCAAGATTAGATTTCCCATGACGAAAGTCAGTAAGACTCCTTGAAGAACACAAGGTTGATAGGTGAGAGGTGTAAGCATGGTAACATGTGTAGCTGACTCATACTAATAAGTCGAGGACTTGACCAATATAATTTTCATTGTGCAATTTTGAGAGAACATCTCTCAATGCATCCGGTGGTAATGGCGTAAAGGTAACACTCCTTCCCATACCGAACAGGTAAGTTAAGCTTTACAGCGCTGATGGTACTGCAGGGGAAGCCCTGTGGAAGAGTAAGACACTGCCGGGTAATATGATCTACTAGCTCAGTCGGTAGAGCACATGACTTTTAATCATGGTGTCCGGGGTTCGATTCCCCGGTAGATCACCAAAAACATCTTACATTATGTAAGATGTTTTTTTTATTTTTTGGCGATTAAAACTTTATTTAAGATAAATTTAAGGAGGTTAATGTTGAATTTACCAGTATGTATATATAACATATAAATTATAGACTATATAAATAAGTATATATAATTAGTCTGTGTGCTTAATTTATATATGGGATTAAATCTATATTAGGGGTGTATAGTTATGAGTATTCTAGACGTAAAAGATTTATCTAAGAGATACAAGAAGGATTTAGCTGTTAATCATATTAACTTTCAATTAAAGGAAAGTGCTATAACTATATTAGCAGGTCCTAACGGAGCAGGTAAAACAACAACTATTAAGTGTATTTTAGGATTACTTAAAAAGAATAGTGGTGAAGTATTAATTGATGGAAAGAATATTAGAGAAATGAAGGAGAATGTTGCATACGTTCCAGAGAACCCAGATATATATCCTTATTTAACTGTTTGGGAGAGTATGAAATTTATTTCCCTAGCCTATAGCTTAAAACAGTGGGAAGGGAAGGCAAAAGAAATCCTATCTATGTTTAATATATTTGATAAGAGAAATGAGATAGGAAAAAGTTTATCTAAAGGTATGAAACAAAAACTTTCTATTTGTATGGCCCTTTTACACGAGCCAGATATATTTTTAATAGATGAACCTTTTGTAGGGCTTGATCCACTTGGAATTAAGGAATTTAAGCAAGCTCTTAAAATATTAAGAGATAATGGAAAGAGTGTTTTAATAAGTACACATATGTTAGCTACTGTTGAAGAATTAGGAGATAATATTATAATTATGCAAAATGGAAACATTTTATTTAATGGTTCTATGAAAGAATTAAGGTGTAAAGTAGAAGGTAACAATATGAAACTTGAAGATATATTCATTAATATGACTGATAGTGCTCAAGAAAATGTAGATTTAAAATAAGGGGGAAGGTATATGGTTATAAGAGATTTAAAAACTTTAGTAAGAATACAATTTCTACAGTTTAGGGCTTATAAAAGATATGCACTTTCTAACCCCTTAGTTTGTATAAAAGCATTTTTTAAAGCAATTTGGACAATGTTATTTTCTATTCTGTATTTTGGTATAATATTTTTCAGTAAAAAATCCATAAATCTTTCAAAGATTTTTAGTTATGCTGTAATAGATTATATTATAATGGGAATTTTAATAATAATATTTTTATCTAACTTACTAAAAAAAGATAATGAGTATTCTTCTTTTAGTTTTAATACCCACGATGTGCATTATTTGTTTTCAAGTCCTATTAGTGAAAGAGCCATATTTATATTTACACTTATAAAAAGTTCTATAAGGTTATTTATATCTTACGTTCTTATAGGATTATTCCTTATTTTAAAGTTTAAGATAGGATTTTATAAGGTTCTTTTAGGTGGACTTGGGTTTATTTTAATATATCTCTTTATTAAGGGTTTTAATTTTTTAATATTTTCTTTAAGGTCTAGGGTTAAATGCAGAAAAGAGCTTAGAATTAGTACTAGTATTTTTCTATTGATTTCTTTAGGATGTGGGTTATATAGCCTTATTTACAGTAAGTTGGAATTTAGGGCCATAGGGTTTTGGCAGTTAAAAAACTTCATAATCTATCCATTTAAATCTAGGATAGGTGTTTTGGATTTTATTCTTATGATTGCATTAGTTATAATAATTATGTATCTTTCAGTTTATTATGCTGTAGACTACTACGAAGAAATTGCAGAGAAAATAGAGTTTATTGAAGAAATGAAAGAAGATAGAAAAGATACAGATATTAACACTTATATAATTGAGGAGAGAGTGAAGGAAGATACAAAAATTGAAAGTTATAAAGACAATATACTAACTAGAATAAATGGAGCAGGGGCTTTTTTATACAAATCTTACATTTTCAATACAAGAAATAATACAAATAAAAAATATATTATAATGGGGGGAATAGCATTTGTAGTAGGTATAATATTAACTATATATAATAATTATTTTAATGCAGATTTAGTAAATAAGTTAAAAGGATTTTTAATAACATTTTGTATTTTGAATATAAATCTCTCACAAAGTTTTTCAGATAATTTAAAGTATGAGATGGGAAAAATGTATTTTACAATGGTACCGGATAAAATATATAGGAAGATTAATTATATAGTGATATATAATTATATTTTAAAATCAGCTGTGACCATAGTATTATTTATACCTATATTTTTCATGAAGGGTATTAATAGAATTGAACTTTTAACAGGGCTTATATGCCTTCTTTTAATTAATTTTATAAGTATATCTGTTAATAATATATTTATATTAGCTACACCTTTAGATATTAATATATCAGAAAGTATTTTAGCTGGAATATCCTGTGCTATAATGGCAATGATTACGATTCTCCCCTTAAGTATTATATATTATTTATTTAAAGAAACTAATACGGCATTTGGATTATCAATTTTAGTTTTAATTGTTATTAATTTATTTGTAGTGTTTATAAGTGATAAATTATTTAGGAGGATAGAGAGATAGAATAACATATATCATAATGCAACTTGGATAATTATTTATATAAAAGAAAGAGATTTAATTTGTATACTAGAATATTTATTTTATGGAACCAACTTTTTAAAAGTAATTGCACCTTTAAAAAGTTGGTTTTTATATTTTGTATAGTATATATCTATCTTCAAATAATAGTAGTAAATTATATTTTGAGATATCGCTAATTATTAAAATAAATAATAAAAATATATAAATATATATACTTTATATTTGTATCTATGTAAGCTTATTGAGGTGATAAATAATGAAATATTCTAATTACCATGTAGATATTATTCTTATATTAGTTAGTATGATATGGGGTATAAAACCTATTGTTATAAAGGGAAGTCTAGGCATTGTTACTCCTACTGAATATAATGTATTAAGAATCTTATTTGCGGCCATATTTTCTTGGATATTTTTGTTTTTAAAAAAGGATTATGTACCTGTAGAGAAAAAAGACATAAAAAAGATTATATTTGTATCTTTAGTGGGATTCTTTATATTTCAATGGTTATATGGAATAGGAATAGGAAAAACTTCTGCAGGAAATACAGCTATTATAATGGGGGTTTTGCCCATTTTAGTGTCTTTACTTAATCATTTTTATGGTGTTGAGAAGATAAGCAAGAGGTCAATGCTTGCTATATTTATATCTTTTATAGGTATAGTATTTGTGATTTTTTCACCTGGAAACATAAATTTTTCAAGAGATAACATGTTGGGTGGTGTAATTATTTTTGTAAGTGCCTTTGGATATGCTGTATATATGGTCTTTTCCAAGGGACTTATAAATAAATATCCTTCAAGTGAGATAACTACATTTGCCATAAATATTACAGCAATTATGATGCTAGTAATGTCAGGACTTAACATAAACTTAAAAGCTATGAATTTTAAATTATTTATAAGTCTTCTATACTCTGGTGTTATAGCCATGTTTATAGCAAATTTCCTTTGGACTTATGGACTTAGCAAGAGTAAGAGTACTACAAGGGTTTCCTTATATAATAACTTAAACCCTGTGTTTACCGTAATATTTGCATACTTTTTCCTAGGAGAAAATATTACCAGTTGGACCATTATAGGTATTATTGCAATATTAGGTGGTTTAATATTAAAATAGTATGTGAGGAATTTTAATTGAACAAAAGAGAGGAGAATGACAATATGAATTTTTCACATCTATTTTTTAGTGGAATTATTGGCATAGGTAGCGGACTTACAAAAATGTTAAGCTTTTTTTCTAATAATGAATATGAAAACTTAAAAAGACTTGTTACTGCTATTATAGTTTTTTTCATATTTCTAGTGTTAAGAAGGGTGTTTACAAAATATGTATTATCACTAATTAATAAGTTAGTAGGAAAGATTAAAGTTTTTTCTAATTTTAAAATAATTACATCCTTTGAAAAACCAATAAATATGTTATTTGTGATTTTTGGTATATATTCTGCTTTAAGTATTTTGGGAGGTAATTATTTAATAAACAAGGTATTTATTACGAAGATCTTAAGGACCTCGTTTGTAGCTCTAATATCTTGGGGGTTATATAACTTAAGTGGAGAATTTTCACTTCTTCCTAGTGGAGTTAAAGAAAAATTTGGTTTAAAGGTAGATAAAATTTTATTTCCATTTATATCGAAGTGCATAAGAGTTTTAATAATTGCTCTTGCAGCTACTATTATATTAGCTGAATGGAATATAAATATACAAATGTTTATAACAGGAGTAGGACTTGGAGGTTTAGCATTTTCTTTAGCTGCTAAGGATGCTGCGGCCAATGTAATTGCAGGTATAATATTAATTCTTGAAAAGCCTTTTAATATAGGTGAGTGGGTATTAATAGACGGTATAGAAGGTACAGTGGAGGATATATCCTTTAGAAGTACAAGAGTTAGAACCTTTACACAAGAAGTAGTTACAATACCAAACTCTGATATAGCCAATGGACCTATTACTAACTTTACAAGAAGAAGGAAAAGAAAGTGTAACTTTACTGTAGGCATTGCATATGAAACTAGTAGAGAGAAGATAGAAAAAGCTATAGTTAGAATTGAAAATATGATAAAAGAAAATAAGAAGGTTATTAAGGAAGATGTTATGGTTGTCTTAGAAAAATTCAGCGATAGTAGTTTGGATTTAGGAGTCTATTATTTTACTAGGATTACCGATCTTAAAACATTTTTAAAGATAAAAGAACAAATAAACTTTAATATAATAGAAATATTAAAAGAAGAGGGTATAGAAATTCCTTACCCAACAAATACAGTACATCTAAACTCAGATATTAAGATTAAAGATGTTATAGAGGAAGATTCACTAAAATCAATAGAAGAGGAAATAAGCTAATTATAGATAAGGCTTATAGAATATATTTAACAATAAATAACTTATATAATGCTTGATTTTTATACTATTTAAAGTTAAATTAGATATGTAAAAAGAAATAATAAATTTAATAATTATGGATGAGGATTATTGGAGATACTTAAGCTACAATAGCTAATAGTAACCGTAGAAGAAAGTTGTAGTCCAGCTTAAGATTACATCGAAGCTTTCAGGTAATATACAATAATCGGACATGGCCCTGGAGAGTCTCTTTAATTAGAGCATCCAAGAAGCAACTTATTGTATTTATTTCAATGAGGAATCTTTCAGATAAAAGGACAGGGGGTAAAAAGCATATGGACTACTATACGCTTTTTACCCTCTTTTTATGTTCTTTTTTATAATTTACTTTTGAGGAGGCGACAAAATGTTTATGTTAAAAATTTTTGAGATAATTGGTACCATTGCGTTTGCTATATCTGGTGCCTTAGTTGGTATGCAGAAAAAATTAGATTTATTTGGAGTTACCTTTTTGGGGATAATAACAGCTGTGGGGGGAGGAATATTTAGAGACATCATACTTGGAAATTTACCACCCACAACTTTCAGAAAGCCTAGTTATTGCATCATAAGCATTATATCTTCAGTTGCTGCTTTCTATTTATATCCAGTATTTATTAATAGATATGAAGACAAGCAAGAAAGAACCCTAACTATGGAAGAGGTAAAAAACAATAAATACATGACAAAAGAGCAGCTTTTAAATATTATGACTAAGTATGACCAAATGAGAGTACTAAAGAATATTATAGTGTTATTTGATGCTATAGGACTTGGAGCATTTACAGCAGTAGGGTCGAATTTGGCATTTTATCATAAGAGTAGTAACATGTTTTTAGTTACGTGTATGGGGCTTCTTACAGGGGTAGGTGGAGGAATTTTAAGAGATACATTTGTACAGGATACTCCTATGATTTTTAAAAGAGATATATACGCAGTAGCGTCAATCTTAGGAAGTATTTTACTATATATATGTAATTATTATAAGGTATATCAAATAGTATCTTTGTATTTATGTTTTATTTTAACCTTTGGATTAAGGATTATATCTATTAAGTTCAAGCTAAATTTACCTAAGTTTAATTCGGATAAATACAATATAAGTTTATAATTCTTAATATGTTTATATTAGATATAAGTAAGATAGGAACTCATCTAACTACTATGAAACTAGATGAGTTTTTATTTTATAGGTAAGAATAGAGTATAGTTATAGATTTAGGTATGGTTGGTACTAACGTAGCCTTTTTATTTAGACACCTAGGAATCAAAAGTTTATATTAAAATTAAGACCTTATTTATAAAAATAGTGCTTAAGTGGTATAATTAAAAATAAATATAAAATTTAGGAGTAGGTGAAGTCTATGATGTACCTTGCTCAACGTTTAATTAATAATTTAGGCTATATTATTGTAATTGTTTTTATTGTAACTAGAATGTCTAGTTTTAAAAAAATTGCACGTAGGGCCAATTATAGGAAGGTTGACTTAATTTTATTATCTGTGATTTTTGGGGCTTTTGGTATATTAGGTACGTATGTGGGGACAGAGGTAAGTGGTGCTATAGCTAATACTAGAATAATAGGTATAGTCACAGGTGGAATTTTATGTGGCCCTTTTGTTGGGATAGCATCTGGACTTATAGCGGGAATCCATAGGTACTTTGTTCCCTTTGGAACCAGTACGGCACTTCCATGTGCTATTGCCACTATTTTAGCAGGAGTTATAAGCTCTAAGCTGTATAATGTTGAAAAAAAGGAACTAAGATGGTTGTATGGATTTATTTTTGGAATTATATTAGAAAGTTTAGAGATGATTCTTATATTAATAATTACCAAACCTTTTAGTATGGCCAAGGAAATTGTAGGTAGTATATACCTTCCAATGAGTTTAACTAATGCTCTAGGAATTTCATTTTTAATTATTTTAGTTCAAAATATATTAAAAGAGGAAGAGGATATTGCAGCTAATGAGGCACAAATTGCTTTGGAAATAGCTAATAAGACTTTACCTTATTTCAGAGATATAGATGGTGATTCTTTAGAAAAAATATGTACTATAATAAAAGATTCTGTAGGTGCTGATGCCGTAGCTATAACAGATAAAAATTATATTTTAGCTCATATTGGTAAAGGTGAAGATCACCATATAAAAGGAAAAGAAATAGTGACTAAAGCTACAAAACAAGTAATTGAAGATGGAGAAATTAAAACTATTACAAATAAAAAGTGTATAGAATGCTCCTTTAAGGAATGTCCATTAAGATCTGCAATTATAGTTCCTTTAAGGGAAAGAGATGAGATTATAGGAACTTTAAAAATATACTATATTCGTGAAGATGCAGTAACAAGGAGAACAAAGAATTTAGCTATAGGACTTTCTCAAATAATATCTACACAATTTGAAATAAGTAAACTAGAGAAGCTAAGAACTATGGCAAGTAAGGCAGAGATAAAAGCATTGCAAGCTCAAATTAATCCGCACTTTTTATTTAATGCTTTAAACACTATAACTTCATTTGTAAGAATAAATCCAAATAGGGCAAGAGAACTTATAATCGATCTTTCCACTTATTTAAGGTATAACTTAGATATTGGAGAAAATCCAGTTGATATTTATAGAGAATTAGAGCAAGTTAGAGCTTATATAGACATAGAAAAAGCTAGATTTGGTGAAAAATTAAATATAATATATGATGTAGATGAAGGTCTAGACATAAAAATACCTAGTCTATTAATTCAACCTTTAGTAGAGAACTCCATAAAACATGGAATATTAGAGGGTGATGGAAAGGGAACGGTATTAATTTATATAAAGAAAATTAATAGTAAGGTAAAAGTAGTAATAGAGGATGATGGTATAGGAATATCAACAGAAATTATAGATATGATATATAATGGAGATTCTATGGAAAACAAAATAGGGCTAATAAATGTACACCAAAGACTTTTGAACATATATGGTAGAGGATTGTTTATAGAAAGGTTAGATAGGGGAACTAGAATTAGCTTTGAAGTTTAGAATTTTATATTTAGGTGGTGGGATAAATGAATTGCATTATTGTAGATGATGAGTATCCAGCAAGGGAAGAACTTAAATATTTTATTGAGAATTTTAGTAGCATTAAGATAATAGGTGAGTTTGATGATTCGATAAAAGCACTTGAGTATATAGAAAATAACAAGCCTCACATTGTCTTTTTAGATATAAATATGCCTAAACTAGATGGTGTAACTTTAAGTAGGGTTTTAAGTAAAAAGAAAGATGAAATTATAATAGTATTCATAACAGCATATAAACAGTACGCAGTGGAGGCCTTTGAAGTAGATGCTTTTGATTATATATTAAAACCATTTTCAGAAGAAAGGATACTTAGAACATTAAATAAATTAAAGAGATTAGAAAATTCAAAAGTGATTAATAGTAGAATTACTCTATTAAAAGATAATAAAATGGTGGTAATTGATATAGAAGATATATGCTTTTGTGAAGCTAGAGAACGAGAGACCATAGTGTATACAGAAGAGGGAGAGTATATATCTAATAGTAGTATTTCTGAGTTTTATAAGAAATTACCTAAGAGTCATTTTTTTAAAAGTCATAGATCATATATAGTTAATATAGACAAAATAGTTGAAATAATACCATGGTTTAATAGTACTTATCAGGTTAAGGTTAAAAATAGAGATGAAGTAATTCCTGTGAGCAGAAATAATATAAATGAATTTAAAGCATTCATGGGTATATAAGGATATAATAAGTTATATGAACTTTGAACTATTTAATTTTGTTTAACACTTATGATTATATTAAAGCACTTCATGTGCTTTTTTTGTTATCTCATGCTTAATTAAAAACAAGCCTTCTACTTAATAGTATAATGAATTATGAAAATATTATGAAATTAGGGTTAATAGGAGGTATAGTCAATGGTTTCATTTTTCATATCTTTAATTGCACTTATTGTTGGATATTTTGTATATGGAGCTATAGTGGAGAAATTCTTCGGGGCTGATGAGACTAAAGAGACACCAGCTGTTAGATTGGAAGATGGTGTGGATTTTGTTCCAATGCCTATTTGGAAGATTTTCTTAATTCAATTTTTAAATATTGCAGGATTAGGACCTATATTTGGTGCTATTGCTGGGGCATTATGGGGACCTGCCGCATTTCTATGGATAGTTCTAGGTTCTATATTTGCAGGGGGAGTTCATGATTACTTTTCAGGAATGCTTTCTGTAAGACACGATGGGGCTAGTATACCTGAAATAGTAGGTAATTACCTAGGAAATGGTTTTAGACAATTCATGAGAGTATTTTCAGTTATACTATTAGTTCTTTTAGGAGTTGTATTTATAACAGGACCTGCAGGTCTTTTAGATAGCATAACTCCAAAGTCTTTAGATAAAAATTTCTGGATATACGCTATATTTACATATTATTTATTAGCTACAATGCTACCTATAGACAAGCTTATAGGTAAGGTTTACCCTATATTTGGTATATGCCTTTTATTAATGGCAGTAGGGGTAAGTGGAGGAATTATACTTAAAGGATATAAAATACCTGAAATCACTTTAACAAACTTACATCCAAAAGGATTACCAATGTGGCCACTTATGTTTATAACTATTGCTTGTGGGGCTATATCAGGATTTCACTCAACCCAATCGCCACTTATGGCAAGATGTATAACAAACGAGAAGCAAGGTAGATTTGTATTTTATGGTTCTATGATAGCTGAAGGCATAGTTGCATTAATTTGGGCAGCAGCAGCTATGGCTTTCTTCGGAAGTACTGGAGAATTGCAAAAGCAAATGACAGCACATGGTGGACAAGCTTGGGTAGTTAACACAATATCAACTTCTCTTCTTGGGAAAATAGGTGGAGTTATGGCTATATTAGGTGTTGTTGCTTGTCCCGTAACTTCAGGAGATACAGCATTTAGAAGTGCAAGGCTTACAATTTCAGATTTTTTAAATTTCAAACAAGATAAAATTAAGAATAGATTAATGCTTAGTATTCCATTGTTTTTAGTAGCTTTTGTCTTAACAAAAGTAGATTTCAATATAATTTGGAGATATTTTGCTTGGTCTAACCAAACATTAGCTACAATAGTTTTATGGACAACAGCAATGTATCTAGCTCTAAGAGGGCAATTTCATTGGATGGCTACAGCTCCAGCTACATTTATGACAGCAGTGACATCAACTTATATATTAATAGCACCAGAAGGATTTAAGATAAGTACAAAAATAGGTTATCCAGTAGGAGTAGTATTTGCAATAATAGCACTTGGTATATTCCTATCAGTAATTAAGAAAAAGGAAAAGCAAAATAAGGATGTTAACTCTGTAGTATGTAAATAGGATTTTATTTAGGTTTATACAATAAAGGCAGATAGAGAGTTTGCTCTTCCTATCTGCCTTTTTAATCTTAAAATTAAAATTAATAAAATATATTTAAGAAAAGGTTAATTAAGTTTATTCATACTTTAAAGATTCTATAGGATCTAACTTTGATGCTCTAAGAGATGGTATTAATCCAGCAATCATAGAAATTAACATAGAGAATCCTATACAACTTAATATAAGCCAAACAGGGGTTGAGAATATATTTACAGTTTCTTTTACACCTTGTTTCTTTATATACTCATTTAAGAATATTAATAGAATTTTTGAGTTAATCAAAGATAATCCTATACCGATAAGTCCTCCAAGGAAACCTAAGGCAGCAGATTCTGTTATGAATAATCCTAGTATATTTCCTTTTGAACCACCTAAAGCTTTCATTATTCCAATAGATCTTGTTCTTTCATATATAGACATAGTCATTGTATTTATAACCCCAATAGCTGCAACGAAAACTACTATAATGGCACCTACTAAAAGTAAACCTTCGATTATAGCAAAACCAGTTTTGATTTGCTTTATAGTACCTTGCACACTATTAGTTTTATATTTCATAGCTTCAATATTTTTAGATACTACATCTACTTTATTCATATCTTTAACATTTACAAAAAGAGAAACTCCGTTGTTTTTAAAATGATTTTTATCAGATTTTAAGAAATTTGATATTTCACCAGCTTCATTTATTTCACACACTGCATATACATTTTCAGCAAAATCTTTATTGATTATTCCTTTTAATTTAAAATTTTTGTACATTGGTTGTGGTGCTTTATACCCAGGAATTTCAGGTAGAGAAATTTTTAGCTTAACATCTTTTCCTAAAAGTGATTTATAATCTTTAAATCCTAGATCTTTAAGTGTATTTTCATGTACTAATATTTCACCTTTTTTAGTTATATTTTCACCGTATTTTATAGGGTTTAAATCTTTTTTGTTTTTCTTCAATCTTGATTTTTCAATCTGAGCATCAGAGAATGTTTTATATTTTGTGTTAATACCTTCTATGTTTATAGGTGCAGAGTTTTTATTTTCCTTTTTAGAGTTCGCTTTTGTAGCACTTAATTTTTTACCTTCTATTTCTATATCCTGTGCTGTTGTATTCACGCTTACAATTATATCATTTACCCCAGGCATAGTTTTAATTTTTTCTATATCTTTTTCTTCAATAACTTTCTTTAATTTTTTATCATCTTCAGTTTTAAAAGGTAAATTATTATAAGCACTAACATCAATTTGTGTAAGGGGAATTGGAACACTCTTTTTAACAGTTTCTATAACATATTTTTCAGTACCGATACCAAGGCCCATAATAAGAACAATTAACATAGTACCTATAGATATAGCGAAAGCAGTTAAAAATGTTCTAAATTTTCTTCTTTTCAAGTTTAAAAATGCATTTTTTATATAATCACTAAATTTCATAGTTTATTTCCTCCCCTTCAATAACACCATCTCTAATTTTTATAACTCTTCTTGCTTTAGCAGCATCTTCGATGTTATGAGTTACCATTATAATTGTATATCCCTTACTATTTAGGTCTCCTAAAAGCTTCATAATAGTTTCACCAGTTTTAGTGTCTAGATTTCCAGTAGGCTCATCTGCAAGAATGATATTAGGTTTGTTTACTAGAGTTCTTGCAATACTAACCCTTTGACGTTGTCCACCAGACATTTCTGTAGGCTTATGCTTTACCCTATCCTCAAGACCAACAGCAGTTAAGGCATCCATAGCCAGTTTTTTTCTTTCCTTAGTGCCAACCCCTGCAAACATTAATGGAAGCATTACGTTTTCAAGAGCAGTTAGAGTAGATTCTAGATTAAAGCTTTGAAATACAAAGCCTACCTCTTTATTTCTAAACTTAGACATTTTACTATCTTTAAATGTGCTGACATTTTCACCATTAATATGGATAGTTCCACAGGAAGGTTTATCAAGACAACCTATAAGGTTCATTAAGGTCGATTTACCTGAACCAGAAGGTCCTACTATAGCTACAAAATCACCTTTTTCAATAGTAAGATTTACATTATTTAAAACGGAAATAGATTCTTTTCCCATTTTGTACATTTTAGTAACACCTTTTATTTCTATCATTTTTATCCTCCAATGAATAATTATAATTGTTTTGCAGAAACTTAACATCACTAATGTTATAGTCTAATAGTACACTGTAATTCTTATAATAATCTTATAATAACCTTAAATTAATCTTAAGTTTATTGCGTTTTAGAAATATTAGCGTATTGGAAGATTTAAAAGTTATCAACAAAAGTTGTGGATTATTATGTGAATAACTACGTAAAAGTGTGGAAAATCATATAAAGATGTGGATAAGATATGCAAAAAAATGAAAAAGGCCCTTTGCAGTTTATTATTTGGTATGGGCAATCTTTTCTGCAAAAGCCTTGTATAGATTTAAGTACAATGAAAGTATAGCATATATATAAGCATTTTTAGTTACAAACTTGTTACACATTAAGTATAAATTCAAATAATTACATAAAAAACAAATAACCACTTGGCATTTGGGGAAATACCAAGCAGTTATTTCTTTAATGAGGTCTAATAATATTTTAATCTAATCATATTATAAGAGGATTAAAAATCCATTATGGTTATGTTAAAACCTATAAATATTCTTATAAAGAATATTCACATCTATAACAAATTTATAGAGATTCTCTATAAATATTGCTAACTAATTCTTCTGTAGCTTTAGCAGGAGAACAGCTTAGCAATAAATCTAAGCTTGGTGTATTGAATGCAAGATGAGTTAATTCATCTATTTGGTCTTCTCTAAAGCCCTCAGTTTTTAATGTTTCTGTTACGCCTATTTTTCTAAGCCATGCTCTTAAACCATCACAAGCTGTTTGAGCTTCTGATTTATCGCCAGTAAGCTCTGGTATTATTGGAGATAATACATCAGCTAAAACTTCTGGACGTGCTTCATAAGTGTATTTAACCACTGAAGGAACTAACATTGCAAGGCCTAATCCATGAGCAAGATCAGGTTTTACTGCACTTAATGGATGTTCTAATGCATGAGTTAAGTGTAGTAGACCATTATCGAAAGCAATACCAGCAATTAATGAAGCGTATGCTAAGTAATATCTTGCAGTTAAGTTTGTACCATCCTCTAAGGCAATAGGTAAGTATTTTGCAACAAGTCTTACAGTTTCTTTTGCAAGTAATATAGAGTATGGGCTTGCAACTGTAGTTGTACATGCCTCTATTACGTGATTAATAGCATCTACAGATGTAAATATAGTTTGATTTCTAGGTAATCCTGTCATCAATTGAGGATCGTCAATTGAGTATAATGGATAAGATAAATCATAAGCTATACATGGCTTGTACTTTTTCTCAAGAACACTTACAACTGCAAATCTATCTGCTTCAGTTCCTGTTCCATGAGTTGAGTTTATAGCAATAACAGGGATAGCTTCCTCTGGTGTAAATTTATATTCATATAAATCAGAACAATTATTATTTGGGTACTTAATCATTATAGCTACACTCTTAGCTGCATCTATAACACTTCCACCACCAATTGCTACAATAGCTTCTGCACCTAGTTCTAAAGCTACTTTTGTAGCTTCATCAACATGAGTTGTTGTTGGATTTGCTGTTACTTTGTTATATAATTCAAACTCCATGTTGTTATCTTTAAGTGCATTTTCCACATGGTCCCAAGCACCTGTTCTTTTATAGGAAGATGTTCCTGTTACAACTAGTATTTTATTTACATTTTTACCCTTTAGTTCTTTTAAAATATCATTAATTTTCTTTATAGCTCCAACCCCAAGAAATACAGTAGATTTACATCTAATTTCAGATATTTGATCAATAGGCATATTCTTTTCCCACATAATATTACCTCCATAGCCATTAATTTAACGTTTATTTGTTAATAGTTTAACATTAATAATTGAGAATTTCAATACAAAATTATAATAATTTATAATTTTGTGTATATTGGCAATGGATTTTAAATTTTGTTTTAAGAGAATACTTATATTTAATACTATAAACTAAAGTTATAACCTAGATTAATGCATGAGTTAAATAAGAATATATATAATCTATGAAAGGTCTGATTTCTTTGGAATTACACTTAAATTTAACCGAGTACAATATGCCTTTATGGTATCTACAAACCAATTACTAGCCCTAGGATCTATATAAATATTTTCTATAAAACTTTCAGGCTTTATTTTTAAAAGTAAGTTAGAATTATCCTCTTTAATAGAGGAATTCATACAATGATCTGTTTTTAGGGTTATAAGTCTTACTTCTTTTTCATGTTCAAATGCCTTTCGTTTTAATAAACCATGATAAAATATCTTGTCCATTCCCTCTAAGGAGTTCGAGTGCTGTAATGCTGCATTTAAGTCTTCATAATATATAACAGGACTCAACTTTCCTAACTTTAATCCTTCTAATTCATTGAGCTTTTTAACAGAGGTTTCTATTAATATACCTTCTTTATCCTTAGCGTATATTTTCCAAAGGGCATCAGAAATACCTTCAAGACTCCAACATTGTCCGTAGAATTTATCTTTATATTCTGTAGGCATACTATCTCTTGCAGGCAGTTCCCAAATATCATCCCAAGAGTTTAAGTTTGTAAGGTACATGGCATGCATTTCCATAAGCTCGAGGAAACAACTTAACTTCATATATCTATATAATTTAGTTTGAGGTTTTAGACTTTCATGTATAATAAGTGTTTTATCTTTCATAAGACTCATCCTATCTAATAAAAATTATATAAGTATTTTTAGCTAAATATATAGTAATTATTCCAGTTAGTTTTAAGTAGTTATATTATTTTTATATAAGTTTAAAAGTATTATAGGAATATAAAAAATCAATAGTATTAGAGATGTTTTATAAAAATATAATATAACTATATTGAAATAGATAATTATTTGTCAAAAAAGCATAGAAAGAATAGAGAAAGTGATAAAAATATAACATTTATAATTTCAATTCAGAAAACAATATAAAACTGTCGTATTTAGTATTTTAGTCTTGAAATACTCAGATTTCATTTACAAAAATAATCTTATATAATACTATATTAATATATTTTAGTAAACTATCATATAATTTAAAATATAATCTTAATTAGTTATAAGCTAGATAAGCGAGGGGATTTAATGAAGAAAATTTTTTTCATCATATGTTTATCACTTAGTATGTCACTTGTAAGTTGTTCTTATCCTAAGACAGAAAATTCTAAGGTAAAAGAACAGAAAAAGGTAGCTAATGCAGAAAACTGTGGACAAAATAAAGATGCAAAAGAATTAAAGGATAATAATTCTAAAAAAAATATAATTAAAGAGGGTATAGAAGAAATACAAGAATCTAGAACCAATTTAACATCAGGAGATTCCCAGAATGCCAATGTGGATTTAAGTGTTTTTACTATAAATAAAAGTGGTGATTCTTACAGTGTATTAGATTTTATAACCTGTAACTCAGATACAGATTCTAAGATATGCTTTAAAAATTTCCAGGGAGTGTATACAATTAAAACACTTAATATAAGAGAAGGAAAATCTATATCTTTGTATTACAAAAGCAAGGTGGAAAGTGGTAAGTTGAATGTATTAATTCAAGATGAGAGTTATAATATCTTAAAAATATTAGAAACTAATAAAGAAGAAAATATAAAAATAGATGTTCCTAAGTCTGGAAAGTACATAATTAAACTTGTGGGAGATGGTGCTACAAAAGGTGAGCTAATCCTCAAAGAAAAGTAAATTTTACTAATATAACATTTGGAGATATGTATATGAATATTGATAAATTAACTATAGATGAAAGAATGAAAAAATTAATTAAAGGTGAGAAGATTGATAGGGTTCCTGTTATTCCTCATATGGAAACCTATGCGGCTAAAATTTGCAATATGACTTCTAGGGAATATTATTTAAATCCAGAAAAAGCTTTTGTAGCTCAAATGTGGGCAAGAGATCTTCATCAGCATGATGGCGGAATTGGGTATGGATTTCCAGAATGTCATGCTTGGGAATTTGGAGGAGATGTGGAAATTCCACAGTCACCAAGACTAGGATATCCAAAGATAATCAAAAGGCCCGTAAGTTCCTTGGAGGACATTAAGAATTTAAGAATTCCAAATTTGGATGATGCACCAATACATTCTAGAATATTAAAATTCAATAGATTATGCTATGAGCATGGCTTTGGAGTAGGTATAAGTGCAGGATCGCCTATGAACATAGCATATGCACTTGCAGGAAATCTAGTATTTAGATGGCTTATAAAAGAACCAAATGCAATACATGAACTTCTTAGAATTTCTACAGACTACTTAATTAATGTGGCGGAATATTATGTAGAAGAGTTTGGAAGTGAGCAAATAGGGGCAGGGATTTCATGTCCTATGGAATGCCATGCCATTATGGCTCCTAAGACCTTTGAAGCATTTAGCTTGCCTTACCTAAAGGAGATATACGAGAAATTCTCAAAGCTTGGAATTAGAATAGGTACTGTTCACTTATGTGGTGATCATAATAAAAATTTAAAGTATTGGAAAGAGGAAATACCACTAGCTAAAAGAACACTAATAACTATGGGATACGAAATGGATATGCAGTATGTTGGTGATTATTTAGGTGAAGACTATATAATCGGTGGAAATTTAAGAAATACAACACTTCAAAAAGGTACACCGGAAGAGGTATATGAAGAAGCAAAGGGAATTATAGAGAAAATGAAGCATAGAAAAGGTGGCTTTGTACTTACACCTGATTGTACACTAATAGCAGAAGCACCAACAGCAAACCTACATGCAATGATAAAGGCAGCTAGAGATTTTGGGAGATATGAGTAAATACGTTTAAATAATTATATGTGAGTAATGTAATATAGGATAATTATATTTTTATCAGTATTTATCCTAATCTTTGAGCCAATATATTCAAATCTTGTGCTTAATATAAATAAAGAAATATTTGCAACATTATTTTCAATTGACTTATTTTATTAATAACTTATGTTGTAAGAAAGAAGAGATTTAGATTAATATTTAAACCTCAGGCTGTAGCCAATAATCTAAGATTATTGGCTTTTCTTATAGCTAAAAATTTTTCGCTTCATAAATAATTAGTATATAAGGAAAGTATAACGATTAATTATTTCATAGTTTTATATATTAGCTAAAATTGGAACGGCTTAGGAAATTTAATCATTATTAATAATAGAACTATTGAATTTATTAATGCTCCACTTATTAAATATATAAGTTGTTTATAACTATTTTTTGTTATTTCATCTCTATATACAAGATAATTAATTAATACTAATATAATAAACAATAATAAGCTAAGTCCAATATTAAATATAAAATCGCTTGATTTTATAGTATTCCAAAATTTTGGCAATGTGGGAGTGTTGCGAATATCATGAATTTGATATACTATATCATAGATAAAGCCAGTTATTCCTAGAACAATACCTTGAGATAGAAAAATAGTAATTGTGATTTTCAATAGATTTTTACGTTGTATAAAATATAAAAATATGATTTCAATAAGCATTGGAATTAAATTATATAAAAAGGTATATTGATAAAAAAAATAATTTAGAAATAAAACCGCAAAAATTGCTTCAAGATAATCCAAAATAAACGCCCCACTTTTATAGTAATAGATATTAAGCTAATTATAGCTTTACTTCTAAATTATGTCAAATAATGAAATTTAGTTTAGATATTCTCTAAATCAAACATCAAATTCTATTTTATATATTGCTACTTATTGGGAAGTGTACATACGATTCTTTTTTCAAATAATGGTCATTACAAATTAGATATTTTAGCTATAATGATTAAAATGTTATGAATTTTTTATATTTATTTCAATATCTGCTTTAAATATTTCCTAATAGCTTTATAATAGTGGTATAGGAAAGGATTTCAATTTTATTCATTTGAATAATGTGTCTTAAGGAGGGGGACAAGGCTTATGAAGAATATTCTTATAGTAGAAGACGAAAAATTTCAAAGAAAAAACTTAAAGAATATATTACTAGAAACATTTAGTAATATAAAAGTATACGAAGCAGAAGATAAAAAACAAGCTTTAAATATTTGCAATAAGGCACATATAGACATTTTTTTTATAGATATTTCTCTAAAAGAATCTTCAGGATTAGAATTCGCACTGGAGATGAGAAATATCAAAGGATATGAGCTTACTTGGGTGGTGTTTTTAACAACTCACATTGAGTATATAACTCAGGCTTTTAAACAAGTTCATTGTTACGACTACATATTAAAACCATATGATAAACAGGAAGTTATAGATATGGCTAAACGGTTAATATCACATACTCCTAACAAAGTGGTTAAAAATAATATTAGAAAACATGTGGTCTTAGAGATAAGGACAGGAATTAGTGTTAAGATCTACATAGATGAAATAATTTTTATAGAAACAAATCTTAGAACAAGCTTTATACATACAATAAACGGAACATATAAGGTCAACAAATTACCTCTAAAGAAAATCCTAGAACTTATAGATGATGAAAATATAATCCAATGCCATAAATCTTTTGCAGCAAATATTACTTTTATAAGAAAAATAGAAAGTGTAAATAGTAAATTAAGCGAAATATATTTTGAGAACTATAAAGACAAAGCCCTTTTAGGGTACAAGTTTAAAAATGAAGTTCTAGAGAAATTCTCATAGGAGATCGATATAGATTTTAGTGAATAGAGGGTGATTTAATGTTCGATCTATTAGAACAGTTTACAATTCTTTTTATGGAAATCACGGTATATATTTTTATATGGTCAAAATTTTTATATAAGGACCATGATACAAGTATATATAAAAATTTTTTTATAGTGCTAATAGGTTCTATTATTTCAGCAATTGATATGACTTATTTTCACAATACGTATACTATGCTTTTTAATTATGTACTTTTTGTTTTATTAATTAAAGTTTTCTATAAAAAATCTATAGTTAAATCAATTTTAGAATTTTTTATAGTATGTTTTATAAGTATGATACTTCAGTTAGCAATTATTTTTATAGGCAATTTAATTGGATTTAAGTATTCAAGTAAAACTAGTTATTTAATTAGTGCAATTTTAATTGAATATATTGTAGTTTTAATTGCATATTATTTAATTTATTTGAGAGGTAACTTTAAGCGTTTTGATTTAGATTCTAAGATATTATTTTATTTTTTAATAAATTTAGGTCTATACTTTACAGTATTTAAATTAATTTGGGAGAATGATAGAGAATTTATAGTTGATAATTTAATTTTATTTTTAATGACTATATTAATTATTTTAATAGTAAACTTATTTATATATAATTATATTGTTAAGATAACTGAAGCGAAGAAAACTCTAGAGGTTCAAAATAAATATACTCCTATACTTGAAGATATTATAGAAGAAACTAGAAGAAGGCAACATGATTTTAAAAACTATTTAAATACCATAAAT
Organism: Hathewaya histolytica; assembly: GCF_901482605.1. Taxonomy (NCBI): domain Bacteria; kingdom Bacillati; phylum Bacillota; class Clostridia; order Eubacteriales; family Clostridiaceae; genus Hathewaya; species Hathewaya histolytica. Next base: position 92,133 of record NZ_LR590481.1, read on the forward strand.
GGAATAGTAGAAGTATGTACTGAAAGAGAACTAAAACTGGAACTTAAGAGATATATTAAATCTTTAGGAACTTTAAATAAAAGTATAGAAGACATAACATATATTGATAATGTTATAATAAAATCTTTAATATATAGTAAATTATGTGATGCAGAAAGAAATAACATAAAGTTTTCTTTTAATGTAGAAAACTCAGTAATAGAAGGATATTTAAATGATTGTGAGATATCTGATATACTAGGTAATCTTTTGAACAATGCCTTTGAAGCTACAAAGTGTAGAGCAGAAAAAGAAGTTATATTAAATATATTTATAGAAGATGAAAAACATATTATTGAAGTTATAAATAGTGGGAAAACTATAAAAACAGAAAATATAGTTAATATATTTAAAAAAGGTTTTTCTACAAAAGGAGAGAATAGGGGATATGGACTATACAATGTAAAAAGAATAATTGAACGAAACAATGGAAAGGTTCAATTATTCTTTGAAGAAGATTGTACAGTTTTTAGGATATTATTTGTCCAAAAGACATCTAGGGGGTTCAGGTTCACCAAAAAAAACAAAGCATGATTTACCATTTGAGGACATAGAAAAGAAAATTAGAAATGCTCCTAAAATATTTAATAATGAAGCTTGTTTATTTTTGATTTTTAATTTCATGTTTTACATCTCCTTAATGAAGAATATTTGGCATACTTGCATTGAAAGGTTTAGGAATCCACAATTCAAATAATTCTTATCTTTTATAGTTAATAAAATAATAATCCATAGTGTACTAAAGAAGATAGCTTTTTTCTTAAAAGTCTGTTTTCTTTTTTTATTTTTAATTGGTCTCACTCTATTTGGGAATGGTGATTTTAAAAAAACTATTAGAATAATAATTATACTTATTATGTAGTAAGCTAATATATTTAGTTTAGGAATTATAGGCCCTATAATACAAGTAATTAAAAAGAATATTATAGAACTTATAAGACAACCCATAACCGTTTTAAAGTGATATCCTCCAATGAGAGGCCTTGTTGTAAATAATATACCCATTGAAAATAATAGGTATTTTAAGTTTCCTATTATCAGGAATAGGATTAGTAATACGGTAAGTTTAAAAGATTCACCAAATATAATCTGAAGCGAATATTTCATTTTTGCAACATCGTCTTCTGATTTAAATTTTGTGTTATCTTTTATAAATAAACTTATTTTATCCGCTAGAATATCTATCACTTTACTCACCCTTACTATGATTTTATTAACATTATAATATATATTGTACATATATAGAATAGATAAGGAAGTAAAGGAAGGATAAAAGCATGAAAAGTAAAAAATGAAGCATGAAAGTAAATAAAAAAATAAATATTAATTTAATATTAAAAAAGTTCTTTTTATGTAAAAAATGTTGTTCCACTACAGTATGTAATGGAACAACATTAAAATAAAATCTTTATATCAAAAAGATTCCATTTAGAGGGGCATTGCTTACGACTCTAAATATAATTTACCAATATTGATGTTTAAAGTAAATGAAAATGTAATAAATGATACATAAATAGACATAATAAGAATATTTTATGTTGAATTATTGATTTATGTAGAATATTATGTCTTTGAGGTTCCTTGTATTGAATATTCAGACATTGTATATATAATAGAGTTAACAGATTAAAAAAGCAGAAAAAATTATATTAATTCAAGGATTATTTTAACGGAAATAAAATCCGAAGGAGGTAAGTAAATTTGAATTATTTAGAAGCACCATTTTTAGCTTTGGGTACTAAGGATGTTGTATATATTCAAATAAAGGATGTAAAAACCCGGGATTAAAACTCTCGAAAAGAAGCAGTTAAATATAAGGGTAATGACTATTTTCTCTAGATAGAAGGGTGGAAAGCTCTATCTAGAGCTTTTTTTATTTTCTCATAAATTATTTTAAAGAATTAAGATAAGTTCAAGGTATTAGCTAATATAGTACTTATTTTATATACATATATATTTTTAATAATGTAATCTCCAATAGAGTAATTATATGTAATTAATGTAAAATTAGTATTATTATACGTTACTATGACATAAACGCTGTGAAATGGTATAATTGTTTATATAGTATATAGGGGTGATTTAATGGGGGAAGATAAAATTAATATGAAAGTTAATGTGAGCATTGAGGATAAGAATACGTATATGGAATATTTCTCGGAAAAATCTAAGATGTCAAGGGGATTAGACAAAAATATTATTTTAAGAGGGGTAAAAGTATCAGCTATAATTATATTATATTTAATTATTTTACCATTTGTTGTATATAAAGATTTATTATTTATAAATATGGTAGAACAAATAATAAAAATTATCATTCCTATAATTGCAACAATATACTTATTGTATTTTATAGGATTTAAAAATAAACAATATAATATTATATACTTATTAAAAGAAGGACAATTTAATATATATGGTATAGATATGGGACCATATGATATTAATAATAGTATTGATGAGTATAATATTGGTTTGGATTGTCAGGGGATAACAGTGGAGACTAAATTTTTTAAAGCAGAAGTTGACTGGGGAAGTCTTGATGAAATTGTTTTATTTAAAAATTATCTATACCTTTTTGAAACAAATAAAAGGATATTTTCTATAATACCCTTGAGTGAAGATAATAAGGAAGCTTTATTGGGTTTTATATCGAGATATTCAAATAAGAAGTTAAAGAAGGTGAAATGATGAATTTTAATTTTACAATTAGCAGGGAAGATTTAAATAATTATATAATTGATACAGTTGAAAGAACTAATGTATTGATGTATATAGGTGAGATTATAGAGGTTGGAATGCTTTGTGCTATTGCTGCGTTTTTGGGAAAAAGATATTTTCCTAACCAAGTTAAAGAGTATAGTATATATATGGTGTATATAGTGACTGTAAGTATGTTAATTATACCAATTGAATTTTTATTACGAAAAAGAAAGTATAAAGAGAATTTTAAAGAAGAAGTTAATAAAAATGGCTTGAATTATTTTGTAGATAATGAATTTACTGTAAGTATTGAAGAAGATGGCCTACATGTTAAAGATAATATAAAACAGATCACATATTATTGGGATATGATAGAAGGTTATCATGAATCAGGGAACTACATATATATAGTGGATAGGTTAGGAAATATTATTATTATTATTCCAGTGAATAAAATTAGTATTGAAAAATCAAAAGTAATAGATGAGTTAGAAAAGTATACACAAAAAAGTGGTAAGTTAAACAAAAAGTTTGGGATTTTAAAAAATGCCTTAAATTGAGTGGCGTAATCCACATAATTTAAGGCATTTATGTTACACATCATTTTATTCTTTTAATTTTTAGTTCTTTATTTGCAATAAAGATGTAGGTGTATTATTTTAATGTTCCTAAAACACTTTTAACTTCGGATTTCATTTTTCTAAAAGTTTTAAATTCAGGATGATCTGGTTGAAAGCCTACATCAGTTGAACCACCAACGAAATAAGTTTTTCCATTGCACTTAAGAGATTTATTTATACAATCATAAAAACTTTCATCGAATTTATCACTTTTTTCAGCTATAGTAAATAAAAGTCCAAAAGTGTTTTCAGATTTAAAATAAACTGATAATTCATCCTTCTCTTCTGTAATTTTATATTTGTTGTGCCAACTTGCTGGAAATGTAATAGAAAAGCCTAAGTTTTTACTTTTAAATGTATGGGGAGTAGGTGTTAGTTTTTTATTTTCAGTTTTTTTAGTTTTTTTCTGTTTATCCTTTGTATCAGTTTTATCATTTCCTAGGGAATCTTTATTTGTGTTAGGTTTATTATTAGTATTTTTATCTTTATTAATATTCTTTGAAGTAGTCGTTTTATTAATGTTTTCTTTTTTATTAGTGGGCAAGTTTTTTACTTTACTTTTAGGTTTTTCTTTAGTTTCATTAGAATTAGCCTTTATTGAAGTGTTAGAAACTTCCTTGTTTATATCTACCTTATTTTTTACAGCTTTAGAAGATTCAATTTGTTTATTATCTTTCCATGGTTTTGTAATTATAATTATTGTTCCTAATAAAATACAAAATGTAGCCCCAAAAAGTTTGCTATTTTTGTTATGAAAGATTTTTTTAAACATAGATTTAATTTTCATAGATTATTCCCCTTTTATGATATTATTCAACAAAATTATATTATATAAATATTATATCATTATTTGTATTGAATATAAAGAATAAGATGGTATATAAACCATAAATAACCTTAATGTAATATTTTAAAATATAGAATTTTTCAAGGGTTATAGATAAGAATTAAACTGCAATTTTCGAGGTATTTATAGGTAATATAAGGGATAATATTGACAAGATTTATTACGGAATTTAAGAAAAAGACCAAATTTGAATTAAACAACTCTCTGTTTATTTAACAGAGAGTTGTTTAAATTTTATTTGGTCAGGATAGTTGTACTTAGTACTTATACTTGTATTAGATTTAAATAGCTCAATAAATAAATTTAAACGTGACTTAGTTTTAATACATTCAGATGGTATAAAGATATCATATTCAACAGTGGTATTGAAATTGCATACAATATATATACTATAATGTATTATAGATTTAATGGTATGTATTATAAAAAAACCCATAATTTGTTGACACTGATAATCTTTATCATGTATAATTTAGTTATCAAAAATTAGGGGGGGAATGTATGAAAAAATTATATGTAATTATAGTTGGAGCAGTGTTTCTAGCTATAAATTTATTTTCGACAACTAATGTTTTTGCTACAGAAAGTTTAAATTCAAATAACTATAGTATGAGTTATTTGGAAGATGGTATAACGATTATCGATAATAGCTTATTAAATTCTTCATTTGATATATCTCAACTATCAATTAACGATATGCCGCTGAGGGCACCTAGATATAAAGTTCAGGATGTAAAAAATTTAGGTACATATGTTGACTATTCTCGTAGTTTTGGAACAGTATCGGGGAATAAAGGTGTCACAATAAATTTATCTAAATCGATATCAGTATCTTCTTCTATATCTTCTTCATTTGGTGCAAGTTATGGACAAGTTAGTAGTGCTGTAGGTTTTAATGTATCTAGTTCAAGTACCTTAACATATAGTGGCAGTTATAAAGTGCCATCTAATGTAAGTAGAGCTGAACTTACTGCATATCCTTTATATCAAAGATATCAATATTCAGTTTATTTGAAAGGGAAGTCTTGGATTAAGGATACTAAATTAGGAGTAGGATATGCGTATAAGCCTATAGGGATTCATTATAACAAAAAGATTATAAAATAGAAGAGGGGTAATTTATGAATTTTAAAAATAGCAAGTTAGCAGGATGTTTGGGTATATTTATTTTTTCACTAATAAACTTATTTTCATATAAGCTAGCTTTATTTATAAATGAATTGTCATTATTTAATTATGATGGACAAACTGTGTATCCAGAAGTTGGTGTACTATGTACGGTGATTTCAATAAATTTTATTTATTTAACTTTGTGTATAATTATATTCTATAAATATATAAGAGATAAGTAGTTTAAAAAGAGAGTAGCTTTCAAAAATAATTTTGGAAGCTACTCTCTTTTTTTATGAGCTAAAAATTTTAAATTTACAACACTACTTTTTATAGTTACAAAATAGAACAATATTATATATATTGTTATCAATACTATAATTTGGTATTATATAATTGGATGATAAGAAGGTTTATAGCTTATTAATAATAGTGTGTAAAAATATGTAGTAAGCTTAATAGAATAAAGAGGTGTGTTATGAATATTTTACATGTTAAAAATGTTAATAAATCATACAAACAGAAAGTATTAGATAATATTAGTTTTAGATGAACCTACTAATGGGTTAGATCCTGAAGGGGTTATGGAATTTAGGAAGCTATTATTAACTTTAGCAAAAGAAAAGCAGATAGGTATTCTTATATCATCACATATATTATCCGATTTAGATAAAATGTGCTCAAGAATGTTATTTCTTAAAAATGGAGAAATTATAGAATCTCAATTGAATAAAGATAGTCTAAACACTCAAAATATAGTATTAACTGTTAGTAATCCTAGTACTATAATTTTAAACATAAAAGAAATAAAGCTCATAGATGATGTTATTATTGTTGATGATGATAAAGTATCTATAACCTTAAATAAAAATAATACCTTTCAGTTTATAGAGGAAATGTCTAAGAAAAACATTCAATATAAAGGTATTGAAATTTCAAATGATAGTACAGAAAATCTATATAAAATGGTTTACGGGAGAAAATAAATGTTAACTTTAATATGTTTTGAGATGAAAAAATTTTTACATAAAAAAAGAACTTAATTATAATTGCATTATTTCTAGTAATATTAGTAGCTTTTGCAATATTAAATACTTCAGTCGAAAGAAATATGAAAAAGAGTGAAGCATTTAATATAGAAAGTGAAATTAAATCCTTAGAAAGTGCATTAATAAGAATAAATAACGAAATAAAAGAATCACCTAATAATAAAAAATTGGAGATTATTAAGACAAGCTATGATAAAAATCTCGAAATTTTAAAAAGTATGAATATTGCATATACCAATAAGCAGTGGTCTAATTACTTAAAGTGCAAGATAGATTTAGATAAAGAATTGTTAAAAGATATAAAAAAGGGTAATACCATATCCGGGAAGAGTGAAGAAGAAATAAAAAAGGATATAGAGGTAAATGGAATATTACTAGAAAAAAATATAGAGCCAATATATGATACAGTATCAATGCAAGGATATAATTTTATTAAATTAGTTTTGGGCAGTGCATTAACCTTAATAATTATAATTGTAGCAATTATTTTAAGCGCTGATATTATTTCAAGTGAATTTGAGTCTAATACATATAAATTGTTGTTTACTCAACCCATAAGTAAGAATTCAATTTTATTTAGTAAAACAATTTCTATAACAATTATAGTAAATGTGATTATTTTTTCAATGCTTGCCTTATTATTCTTCATTTTAGGAGTAAAAAATGGATTTGGAGATTTAAATTATCCTACCCAATTTTTCATAAATGGAGAGATAGGATATATAGAAATAGGCAGATACATAGGAGTTGGGCTATTATCATTGTTAACACTTATTACATTTACATGTGCTTTATCAATATTTAGTTCCATAGTATGCAGTAATACCAGTAGTTCAATATCTATAGCAATTATTATAGTCGTATCATTATATATGATTATCAATCATGGTTTTATTAATAGTATAGCGCACCTAATTCCTTTTACTTATATAGATATATCAAACGTACTACAAGGGAATATAGCAATAGCATTTAAAAATAGTGGTGTTAATCCTCATAATGCAATTATGAATTTATGTATATCAGCAATTATAATATTAGGATTAAGTATCTTTACCTTTGAAAGAAAACTAGAAGTCCAAAATAAACTTAAAAAGTAAAAGTTGGATATTATATTTCATCTAAACGTTAATAATTTAAGGAAATATAATTATAAATGGGGGAGTAACTTAAATGTGTTTTAGAGATAAGGTAAAAAGGGCTTATTTCATAGTTGGTATTGTACTATTTATATTAAATATGATCGTAATTCCATATTTTCTTTCTGTGTATCCTTTTTTATGCTTCCTTAATATGGTTATAAAACCATGCTAATATATGTTTTATATTTATTGACTGTTATGGGTATACATAGTACAATATGTGTATTATATATGTGAGGAGTGATTTCTTGTGTTGAAAAGTTTAAAAAAGAAACTGGGTGTTTCTTTAGCTGCCTTAATGCTCTTATCTGTAGGAGGGGGGCTTTTGCAAATGATGTCTATATTTCTTATACTACTATATCCCCTGTAGGTGGAGGTTGGGGAGATACATCTACATCATACGATACTAAAAAATGGAATGGGGATGGATCTGTAAGAGTAAATAGTACAACTAATGGAAGAAGATCTACTTATAGAATGAAAAGTAATCAGGCTGTAGGAAACCCTACTGTTAATTTATATCAAGGCCAAGGCTCAAAATTGCCAGTTGGGTCTATAAGAAATGGACAAACCGTTAAACTGCAATCAACAACCCCTGTGAGTGATGCAGGTCTTTATAGAACAACGTGTAGAGGAAACTGGAAATCAAATTAAAATATTAAACTAAAAGACTATAAAAAGGACATTGTATACTTTGCTATTGTCCTTTTTATAATAAAGAGGTGGGCTTAATGAATACTATAAAAATGATTTTAAGAAGAATAATGCCATTTTATATAGCTACTTTTATATTTATTGTGATTACAGAGATTTTTGAACTTAAGAATATAGCAGATAATTTTGCTTATGTAGATGGAGTTCACTTATACGTAAATGCTAATACAACAGTATTTTTTTTAATTCCATATTTATTGATACCCTCTTTATATGGTTACATATATTATAGTGATAGAAAAAATGGTTTTGATAATTATATAGGTTCAAGAATATCTATTATTAATTATAAAATAAAAATATTTATAGTTACTTTTTTATCTTGCTTTCTTTTTATCTTTTTTAAGGAGAGAATTATTTTTTATATGGCTGTGTTACTAAAAGGAAATATTATAAGCTCACAAAATAATTCCTCACTTATAATATTAGCAAGCATGTCCTCAGGTTCAGCGTATTTGGATTCAATTGCATTTTCCTTATGGAGAGCATTTACTTTTTCTCTTCATGCTATATGTGCAGTTGTTTTAAGTTTTAATATAAGAAACTTTTTTGTTATAGCTACAGGTGGTTTTATTTATAGATTTTTAAGTGACTTAATTGGTACAATAACACCTTTTTTTAGTTATATAAGTTTAGTTTCATCTGAATCACTAGCAGGATTTCCTCAAAGTAGTACATTTGCAAGAATTATTGGATTTATAATATTTATAATGTTTATAATACTGGTTAATTTTATTGGAAGCATAAGAAGGAGGAGAGAATTGACGTAATGAAAGATAGATATTTACATGAATATTTAAAAAGCCCCATACCATTGTTAATTTTTATATTTACTATAATAATTTCTTATTTAGGTGGACCCTATATGAAAATAAGAAATTCATTTAATGACTTTCTTATTTATGAATTAGATAGTGCGCTATTGTTTCAATTTGCTATTTTTATAATATGGTCAATTTTTTGGTTTAATAAATTTCAAGAGGATACTTTATTGGAGAAAATAAGATATCATAAATATTTTAAATATTTAATAAATAAGTTTAAATATTTACTTTATTTATCAATTTTAACTGTACTTATTACTTTAATAGGAATTTTTATTGGAGGAATATTTTATAAGGTATTTGATATGCCTAATTTCCTATATAAATTTCTTGATCCAACAATAGTAAAATTACCTTACTCTACTTCAATAAAAGATATGTTTGGAGAAAAAATTATTCCTATGTCCATTTTGTATTCAATATTTGGATATTTCTTTCTCGGAATATTATATTTTTATATAATAAATAAGGTTGGTAAGGAAAAATCTAAAATAATATTTATTTTTATAATAGTACTCACTACTCAAATGGCAATAGCTGGAGATATGTCTTTTTATTTTCATTTCTTTAAATGGATATGGTTTATATATCCTAATTATTATATTTCATTACCTTTTGTTATTAATAATAAAGGAGTGTATGGATGCTTATTTATTATAACAATAGAAGTAATTTTTATATTACATTTTATGTTTAAAGTAAAATATAAAGGAATTAGGAGATGAATGTGAGGAGTTTAACAAGAAGATTTTTAATAAATAAATTAAATATAACTATTACTTTAATAATTTCGATTATTTTATCTACAGCACATTTTATGGTTTCAGGTGTTGAAGAAGGCTATTCACTAGTTGCTCCATTCTCAGGATGTATACCTGGTAGTTTATTTATTCCGCACTGGTCATTTTTTGCCATGACGAATTTATTCATTATATACCTTGTGGGTGTTTTTTATGAAAGACTAATTGCTCAAGGAATTTCTTCCCACATAATAAGATATCTCAAAAAAGGAAATTGGGTAAAGGAATTAGAATTTACAGTTATAACTGGAACATTAATATTATCACTAGTATATATCGGAGTGTCACTTATACTTGGAATATTATTTGTAGAAAATATAATTAATGAAATATGGTCATTTGCATTTTTTTCTTTATTATGGATTATGGAAATAATTGTTGTAGGAGAACTCTTTATAACATTATGTATTTGTATTAAAAACTCACTTATTTCATTTATAATTATGTTATTGTTCTATATGATGATAGGATTACCAGATAATATATCTTGCTATATTCCCTTTGGAATATCGTCAGTAAAACGAATGAAGTATTATAATTTAAATGGTATTTGGGAAATAAGTTTAATATTTGCAATACTTATAATAACTTTTTTTATATCAAGATTTATTTTATATAGATGGGCGAAAAATAGAATATTTGATCTCTAAGGAGGAGCGTTGCAGTGATAAAGTTAGAAAATATAAGTAAAAAATTTAAAGATAGAATACTTTTTAAAAGTATAAATTTAGAAATAAAAGAAGGAGAAACTGTAGGATTTGTTGGAGGAAATGGATCAGGAAAATCAGTTCTATTTAGTATTATAGCAGGAACAATAACCCCTGATGAAGGAAGTGTTATTGTGAACAATAAGATTATTGGTAGAGATGTTGACTTTCCAGAAAATACTGGAGTTTTTATAAATTCTCCAGGGTTTGTTGACATATATACAGGCTTCCAAAATTTATATTACTTGTCAATGATTCAAAACAAAATAGATAAGGATAAAATAAGAAAGACTATGAGAGATCTTAACCTTAATCCTGATGATAAAACTAGGGTTAAGAAATATTCTCTGGGAATGAGACAAAAGCTTGGTATAGCACAAGCTATAATGGAAGATCAAACTATTTTAATATTAGATGAGCCCTTTAATGCACTAGATTTCAAAACACATAGTGATATAATCAATATAATAAATAAATGCCAAGAAGAGGGAAAAACTATTCTGATAACAAGTCATAATCATCATGACATAGAAACATTATGCGATAAAATTTATTTTATTGAAGACCAAAAAGTAATTCCATTTACAGATGAATTGAAAAATAGATATTTCAATCATGGTAATAAATAGTAAGTTTAAATAATATATTTCTATAATTAAAATAAAATAATTGGTAAGAAATAATATAAAAACATTAATAATAAACACAATAAAAAAATAATATATGGTGTATATAATCAATAATTTCGTAAAATTGAAGTTTAGCGAAGTTATATACTAGTATAAAAAAGAGTTAGTACATAAAGTTAAAGTGGCTAAAAGCATTGTATATCAATACTTTTAGTCACTTTTTATTATATTTGAAAGGAATGTATTAACTGGAAGCATAAATTCAAAGACAGGTACAGTAGTGAAGATTTTAAATGAATATGATTATATATATGATTTAAGAGAAATTCAAAATAACTATTTTCCAAAGTTAAAGTAACATACTAAGAAAAAGGGTAGACCTAAAAAGACGGTATTCATTTACAGAGAGAGAAGTCCTTATTATGCAAGAATACAGGATATACGAAAGCTTTGTGAGTTAGGAGAGTATGATTTAAAAGGACATAGAGAATTTATATTATTTTTATATAGATATTATCTATGTTATTTTACAGAAGACGTTGAGAAGGGCCTGCAAGATGTTTTAGATCTTAACAATATCTTCAATGCTTTTAACAGAAAAAGAATCTAGAAGAGCAACTAGGAGTGCAGAAACAGTATATCTGAAAAAAGAAAAGCAATATAAGTATAAGAATGATACCTTAATAAACAAGACGCCACTTTGGAAAGAGTGGATGGAAAGTTACTATATTAGAAAATATATGAAGTACGTTACATCACTTGATATGACAAAGGAAGCTGCTATAAAAAACATATCCATGCTATTTAATATATTTTATTTTATGCTTTCAGTAACTATAATTTATTTGCTTATTGCACATATAATTGAACTATTATTGGCACTAACTGAAAGAGAATAATCAGTTAAAGATATAGACGAATTGAGTTTAGAAAAGACTATTTTAACTAAGAGATTAAATAAAGGGACTACCTCAAAAAAATTGAAGTAGTCTCTTTTATTTATGTAAACTATTGAAATAATTATTATATATAATTTTTTAAAAGAACATTTTTAAATTGAATACCTAGAAAAAGCATTACTGTAGTATATGATGCTCACAGTATAATTGAGCATTTACTTATATTCTGACAAAATAGTAATTCTATAACCCAAGGTTCTAAAAAAAGTTTTCATTAAGTCTGCATTTTAACCTCATTGTCACAGGGATTTAGAACTTCTAGGATTAATGAAACTCTTCAATAACATGTACAAGGTTAGTATTTGGATTAAATACTACATATATTTCTGAAGAATCTTTAGCCATCTAATGATAATATTTATAATTATGTTTTAAATTTGGTATATGTTTTTTTAGGGTAGTTAATTATGGAGATAAATATTTTTCAAGTTTTTAAGAGAAACGTAAGCAAAACTTATGAGTTTATTACGAAAATGTAATAATTTATTTCATGAGTTTGTAATAATAAAGGTTTATTATTAAGTTACAAGAGAGAAAGGGGAGATAAATGTGGAATTATTGAAAGTTGAAAGTCTTTGTAAGAGTTACGGAAAAGGCGAAACTAAGGTAGATGCTTTAAAGAATATAAATTTAACTATAAATAAAGGTGAGTTTGTAGCTATAGTAGGACCTTCTGGTTCTGGTAAGAGTACACTACTTCATCTTATGGGTGGTGTTGATAAACCTACTTCAGGTAAGATTATATTAGATGGAACTAGTATTTATGATTTAAAGGAAAAACAGCTTGCTATATTGAGAAGGAGAAAGATAGGATTTATATTTCAGTTTTATAATCTAATTCCTGTTCTTACAGCTGAGGAAAATATGGAGATGCCAGTATTACTGGACGAAAAGAAACCAGATAAGGCTTATATGGAAGAGCTTTTAGATATATTAGGCATTAAGGAAAGAAAAAATCATTTACCTTCAGAGTTATCTGGCGGGCAACAGCAAAGGGTATCTATTGGAAGAGCACTAGCTAATAAGCCTTCTATAATCTTCGCAGATGAGCCTACAGGAAATCTAGATTCTAAGAATTCAAAGGAGATCATAGAGCTTTTGAGATACTCTATTAAGAAGTATAATCAGACTTTAGTACTTATAACTCATGATCTTAATATAGCTAAGATGGCGGATAGGATTATAACTATATCAGATGGTGAAGTTAAGGGGAATGAGGTGATGGAGAATGAGGACATATAGTGAAATAACGGGAAGATATTTAAAGCAAAATAAGAAACGAACTATATTAACTATAACAGGAATCATTCTTGCCGTATCTTTATTCTCAGGTATTTCTACATTCTTCTTTGGTATGAGAGACTGGTTTTTAGAACACGAAAGGAGATCAAGCGGTAATTTTGAAGTTCTATATAGAAATGTAACAGATGACAAATTAGATAGAATTACTAAGAATTTTGAGGTGTTAAATTACGGAATATCTATTGAAGATGCTGAGAATGTTATGGCTATTAAAGACCATGATAACTTTAGTGTGGGATTAAATATATTAGATGGCAATATGCTAAACAACGTAAAATACTTTAAATTAACTGAAGGAGAAAAACCTGCAGCTAAGGGGGAAATCCTATTAGACAAAAGATCTAAGGTTAAGCTTAAAAAATCTGTAGGGGATTATATTGAATTATATAGTTCTAAAGATGTAAAAAAACATATAAAGCCTGAAAATAAATATAAAATAGTAGGATTTTACGATCCGAAAGTAATATCTGGAGATAAAGATGTTCCACTTAGTGGAGTTACTTATCTATCACCAGATAGCATTAATAAAAATCATAAGTACACTGTATATGTTAACTTAAAAGAGAAAAGAAACAAACGAGCAATAGGTAAAAAAGTAGGAGAAAGCATAGGGTTAAGTTCTAAAGTTCATGAAAATCCTCGTGATAATGAAATAGATTTTAATGATAATGTTCTAAGAGTTATGGCAGAGGGAAACAATGCTCTTTTAAATGATAGCATGAAGAATATGTTATTATTTGTTACAATTCTTATAATTGTTTGTACCGTAGCGGTTATATACAACGCTTTTAATATTTCAGTTGCAGAGAGGATAAATCAATTTGGAATATTAAGAAGTATAGGGGCAACACCTAACAAAATAAGAAGGATTGTATTTAAAGAAGGCTTTATTATGGGGGCTATTGCAATTCCTCTTGGAATTTTAGCTGGATATTTAGGAATATATACTACAATAAAAATATTAGGTACATCTAAAAGTTTCATATTTGGTGAGATGAAGGTAGCATTTTATCCTGAAATTATATTAATAAGTTTAGTACTTACAGCAATTACAATAATCCTTTCTGTTATGGGACCTGCAAGGACAGCGTCTAAGGTATCTCCAATAGATGCTATTAGAAATTCTAGCAGCCTTAAAAAGGGAAAGATAAAAAGAAGAAGAGCGGGACTTATAAAACTTTTATTTGGTATTGAAGGTGCTGTTGCTTATAAGAATATTAGAAGAAATAATAAGAGATTTTTAATTACTATATTCTCATTAATGATATCACTTGTAATGTTTGTTGTATTTACATCCATAGGTAAAGTTGGTAGGGATATGAGTAGCAAGCTTATGTTTTCATATCCATTTGATGCAACAATTCAGTTAAGAGATTCGAGGGGTAAAGATAGTATAGATAAGAAAGTTATAGATGAAATTAGAAATAAAGAAGGAATAGAGAGTCTATATACTCCAAAGGTTGTAGGAGGTATTCTTTATTTTGATAGTAGTTATGTAAATAAAGATTACTATAAGAAAATAGCAGAACCAGAACCAGAGATAGAAAAAATTAATGGAAAAGATTATGCTTTGATGAATAATGTTAAATATTCATCTTATGATAAAAACTCTCTTGAGTTAGCTAAAAATGATTTAGAAGAGGGGAAAATAGATATAGATGAACTAAACAAAGGTGGAGTTCTATTAATAAATAGAAATGATATATCGAAAAATAATGGTGAGAAAGTTATATCCAATATAACTAATTATAAAGTTGGAGATAAAATTAAGATACCAAAAACTAAGAACGTATTTCATTTAATGAATGAAGATGGAAATACTGATATTCATAAGGAAAACAAAAAGACCATTGAAAATAATGAGTTTATAGAAGTAACTGTAGCTGGAGTTTTAAGCAGAGATAGCTTTGGTGGTAACATACGTCATAGTGGTATTGGTTTAGTTTTCAGCGAAGAATACTTTAATAAAGAATTTGGTGAAATGCCGAACTCAATAGTGGCTATTAAATTTAAAGACTCAAATGCTAGAGAGAATCTTCAAAACTATCTAGAAGATAAGGCAGTAGAAGTAGATGGTTCATATATGGATATATATAATATGAAGAAAGAAAATGATAGTGTTATGGTTCAAATTGCTGTATTTATTTACGGATTTATAACTCTTATTACAATTATAGGAGTTGTAAATATTATGAATACCATAACAATAGGACTTCTTCTTAGAAAATCAGAATTTGCAACACTAACAGCCATAGGTATGACAAAACAGCAATTAGGAAAAATGGTTGTGTTAGAAGGAACATTGCATGGAATAATTACAGGTATACTAGGAAGCGGAGTTTCATATGTATTATATAAAATGATGCTAAAATCCTCCAGTGGATACCTACAGTATGATCCTAAGTTTCCAATAGGAGTTTTCATATCAGGGTTTGTAGGAGTTATCCTTTTAACTTTAATAGCATCATTAATACCTCTTAGAAAACTTAAAAACATGAGCATAGTAGAAAACATAAGAGCTAGAGAATAGAGTATTTATAGACTTAGACTTCACTATCTAATTTTACAAAATTATAGTGGAAGCTAGGTCTATTTTTTTTACTGTAATTTAAACAAACTATGGATGAAACTTAGCTTGAAAATAAGTGTTCTTTTATTTTATAAGATTTATGAATTATTTTTCATATATATGGAGATAAGTTCAAATTAAGATATAATTAAGGTTAAGGATTTAAACTTAAGAAAGGAGTAGGTTAAGTTTATACTATTTTTCTTAACCAGGATTATATGAATAAAATTTTACTTGTAGAAGATGATGAGGCTTTAGCTATTGGTATAGAATATACTTTAAAAAGTGAAGGTTTTGAAGTTAATAGAGCAAAGAATTTAGCACAGGCTACTGCGGAGTTTAGTAGTAGTGAATTTAACTTAATTTTACTAGATTTAATGCTTCCAGACGGTAGTGGCTATGACTTTTGCAAAGTCATTAGAAAAGAAAGTGATATACCTGTGATTTTTATGACAGCCTGTGATGAGGAAGCTAATGTAGTTTTAGGTCTAGATATAGGTGGCGATGATTATATAACAAAACCTATTAGAATAAGGGAACTTATATCTAGAATAAAGGCAGTTTTAAGAAGAAAAAACTTTGAGAACACAGATGTTAAAAATGAACAAAGAAAAGAGGTTACAGAAATCATAGATGGGGAACTAAAGATAGAACCATTAAAGGCAAGGGTGTTTAAAAATGAAGAAGAAATAATACTAACCTCTGGAGAGTACAAGCTTTTACTGATACTAGTCGAGAATAAAGGAAATGTTATGTCTAGAAATTTACTCTTAGAAAAGCTTTGGGACGTGGATGGGAATTTTATAGATGGTAATACTTTAAACGTTTATGTAAAGAGGCTTAGGGAGAAAATAGAGGATGATTCTAAAGACCCCAAATATATAGAAACAGTACGTGGTATTGGATATAGATGGAGTGAAAAAGGGTAAAGAGGTGATTTAGTTGACAAGATATTTTAGTAATCCCGAGATTAAGAAACTCTCTATTGTATTTATATTAATATTCATAGTATTTATGTCCCTTGGAGGGTTTTTATTTAAATTACAAAGTGATAATCTTAATAGAAATTATATAAAACAAAATACACTAATAGTAGGAAATATAATAAAAAACCATCCAGAATTAGAAAAGGAAGTAGTATCTTCATTGAATATGGAGGACTATGAGAATTATGAACTAGGAAAGAATATCTTAAGTAAATATTCCTATGATGAAAATTTATCTTTATACAAAAATCCTGTTATAGATAGATTCTATAAGGGTTTACTAAGCACTCTTGGAATTGGTATGATTTCTTTTATAATTTGTGTTTTTGCAACTTCATTTTTAAGTTTTATAGGAGTTTATAAAAGAATAGATGAATTTTCTATAGCATCAGAGGATATTATGGATGGAAGGTTTAAAAAGTTTGAAGATGAAAATAGAGAAGGAGATTTCTACATATTAGCATCAAAGTTTAACCTAATGAGCAATAGATTAAAAGAATCCATGGATAATTTAAAAAAGGAAAAGATATTTTTAAAGAATATAATTTCGGACATATCACATCAGCTTAAAACACCTTTATCATCTCTTATAATGTTTAATGATATTATGAAAGGTGATATCCCGGAAAAAGATCGAAGGAATTTTTTGAATTTAAGTGATGAACAACTTAAAAGAATGGAATGGCTAATTATAAATTTATTAAAAGTAGGTAGATTAGAGGCAGGTGTTGTAGAGTTTAAAATTAAAGAAAATCCTCTTTTAATTACGATAAATAAATCTCTTGGCGGACTTTTAGATAAGGCAAAAGAAAATGAGCAGAGCATAATAATAGATGTTGATGAGAGCACTTGTTTTAAGCACGATACAGAATGGACAGCAGAAGCTATATCAAATATTATTAAAAATGCCATAGAGCATATAGGCGAAAAAGGGAAAATAGTAATATCATCTGAAGAAACCCCAATATCACTAAGTATAAGTATAAAAGATAACGGACCTGGCATACCAAGAGCGCTACAAAATAAAGTGTTTCAAAGATTTTATAAAGGGGAAAATTCTATAAATCCAGCTAGTGTGGGTATCGGACTTTCTCTAAGTAAATCTATAATAGAGTCCCAAAATGGAACAATTAGAGTAGAAAGTGAAAAGGGAAAAGGAACGGAATTTATAATAACTTTTTTAAAGACGGTTATATAGAAATAACCATAAAGTAGGATTAAAAAATAGAGAGAATAAGATAAAAATACTTAGATACAGTAAGGGATTTAAATTTAGTTATAATCATAGAAATCTTTATATATGATTGTATTAATGCTAGAATATACGCAGGAGGGTGATCATGGTGGATAAAAATATTAAATGGGTTAAAAACGAAAAGATAATTAGAACTATAGAGGCTCTTAAGAAAAATAATATGAATGGTTATGTAGTAGAAAATAGAGAAGAGCTAATAGATAAAATAAAAGAAATTGTACATGATGGAGCAGTTGTGGCATGTGGTGGTTCTATGACTTTATTTGAGACAGGGGTAATGGAGCATTTAAGAAGTGGTAGATATGAGTTTTTAGATAGATATAAGGAAGGGTTAACTCCCGATGAAATAAAGAGCATTTATAGGGCAGCTTTTTCTGCAGATGTTTATTTCGCCAGCACTAATGCTATTACTGAAAATGGAGAACTATACAATGTAGATGGCAATGGTAATAGAGTTGCAGCTATGTTATATGGTCCTGATAAGGTAATTATAGTTGCAGGTGTAAATAAAATAGTCAGAAATGTTGAGGAAGCTATAAATAGAAATAAGTTTGTTGCAGCTCCAGCAAATACTAAGAGATTAAATAAGAAAACACCTTGTGAAAAGGTAGGATATTGCATGGATTGTAATAGTGAAGAGAGAATTTGTAATGAATATACATTGATTAAAAGACAAGGTAGAAAAGATAGAATACATGTAATATTTCTAAATGAGGAACTAGGGTATTAAAAATTTAAATAATAAAAGGCAACGAGTACAGTTTACGAACAAATACACTTCAAAAAAATAATTTTTCGGGGGTGTATTTTTGTAACTTGAATTTTAAACCTTCTATAAATTTGGTATAGAAGGTTTTTTTATATTATTTTTGTTATTACCTATTTTTTTATATTATAATAATGTGTGTATATCAATATGTTTTATATAAGTTTATATAGATAAGTTTATATATACTATATAAGAAGTACTTAGGGAAGGGGCAAGGGTATATATGAAGATAGCTATAATCGGTTGGGAGGATTCTGTTTCTAAAGTATATGATATTGCGAACGAAGCATATAGTGATATTGAATTTTTACCTGTTCTTATAAATAATACAGATGATAGTCATGAGGTGGTCTCTCGTTATGAAGAAAAAGCCGATGGTATAATTTTTACTGGATTAGGGTTTGCTAAAATAGTTGCGAAGTTTCATAATCCTAAAATACCATATGTTTATATATCTAGGGACGGAACTAGTATAATGAAGGCATTTTGGAATATGAATAAGCGGGGGATAAATGCTAGTAGAATTAGTTTAGATGTAGTAGATAAGGGTTTAGTAGATGATATATGTAGGGATTTCGATATGGAGTTTAAAGAAATATATGTTTTCCCTTTTGAAAAAGATAAAAAGGAGAAAATATACAAAGAAGAACATAAAAGGCTGTGGAAAGATAAAAAAATAGACTTAGTTATAACGAGTTATGGTTGGATATATAATGAACTTAAAAACCAAGGAATACCTGTTTTAAGATTGGGTATAACACACCATCTTATTAGAAATTCTATAGATCATATAATATATAAGATAAAAAATAGAAGTATAAAAAAGTCTCAAATAGCCACTCAAATTGTAGAAATAGATTCTAAGGAAAAGAGTGACGATAAGTATAGATACGACATCTTAAGAAAAAGCTCTTTACTTGAAAGCAAACTTATAGATTATATATCTATAATACAAGGAATACCTTTTTCAAATAAAGTGGGGCATTTACAGATAATAAGTACTAGAGGGGCTATAGAAAATCAATCCTCTCAAAAACAATTTGTAGATATATTAAATCAGTTAAAAAAAGAAAAAGTTACGGTATATAGTGGAGTTGGATTTGGAAATACGGCCTATGATGCAGATTTTAATGCCAGAACAGCTTTAAATAAATCTTATGAGTTGGGAGAGACTGCATATTTTATAGTAGATGATGAAAGGAATATAAATGGTCCTTTAGGTAATAAGGAAACTATACAATATAAGTCCTTAATTATAAATAAAAATATAAACAATATATCAAAAGAAACGGGTATTAGTACAACTTATTTATCTAAAATAGCATTTTTACTAAAAAATAGCAATATAGAATATGTAGATTCCAAGGCTTTAGGTGAGCTTTTGGGAATTACAGATAGAAGTGCTAGAAGAATTCTTAAAAAATTGGTGGATACAGGATATGGAGAGTTAATAACATCTATACAAACTAACTCTGTTGGAAGGCCTCTAAATATGTTTAAACTAAATATACTTTAAGGTTACACGTTTATATAAAAAGTCTTAGAAAAGTTATTTTTCTAGACTTTTTTAATTTTCACAAAATTTTAAAAAGTCTTTAAAATCTATTGCAAAGTTTATAAAAAAATGATATTTTATATTTAGGACATATTAAGGAAATAACTTTAATTAATTGGAGGGATAAGAATGGATTATTTAAAATTAGCTAACCATCCTATAATGTGGTTACTTGCAGGACTGGCTGTATGTGTAGTTATTGTTCAAGCTATAATATTTTCTCTAAAATCGTATAAAGCTGGAAAGGAAATGGGCATAACAGACAAACAAATGAAATCGGCAATGAAGAGTAGTGCTATATCATCTATAGGGCCTTCAATGGTAATACTAGCTGGTATGGTGTCCTTAATTGTTACAATGGGTGGTCCACTTTCTTGGATGAGATTATCTCTTATAGGTTCTGTTACTTACGAACTTATGGCAGCAGGTTTTGGTGCAGATGCAATGGGAGTAGCTTTAGGTGGTCAAGGAATGACTAATGTAGTGTTTACCAATGCAGTTTGGGCGATGACATTAGGGTCATTGGGTTGGTTAATATTCACTTTATTATTTACTCACAAAATGGACAAGTTGAATAATGTATTATCTAAAGGAAAAAAGGCTATGGTGCCAATAATATCTGCAGGGGCTATGTTAGGTGCATTTTCCTACTTTAATGCAGATAAAATTTTAAACTTTGATAAAGGTTCAATAGCTTGTGTTGCTGGATTAGTAATAATGATGGGATTAACTTATTTAACTAAAAAGAAAAACATTGAATGGCTCAAGCAATGGAGTTTATCTATAGCAATGTTTGGTGGAATGATAATTGGAGCTCTTTTTTAAAAAAATAGTGAGGTGAGCATATGAAAAATTATTATGATAACGAATACATACCAGGGATAATAAGATGGGGTAGAATAATTTTACTTTTAGGAATTATATGTGCTTTATTACCAGCATTAGTTTTAACTTTTGTTTTTGGATATAAGCCACCAATAGAAGCTATAATTGCAGGCGCTATATCCCAAATAAGTGTTAGTGGAGCATTTTATATTGTTGAACCTATATCATATTTTCCTATATTAGGAGTTCCCGGAACTTATATGGCGTTTTTATCAGGAAATTTAGTTAATATGAGAATTCCTTGTGCTGTAGTTGCTCAAGAGGCAGCAAGTGTAAAAGAGGGAACTAATGAGGGTTCAATTATTTCAACATTAGGTATTGCAGTATCTATAGTTGTAAACGTAGTTTTCTTAACTATTGCGGTTGTTTTAGGTTCAAGTGTTTTAGCCAGATTACCTAAAAATGTTATAGGAGTACTTAACTTAATATTACCAGCTCTATTTGGAGCAGTTTTTGGGCAGTTCGCTATTCAAAGACTTAAATTAGGAGGGATTGCTATAGTTATATCAGGTATTATGACCTTCTTATTAAAAGCTGGTTATTTAGGATTCTTACCAGGTACTCCAACTTATGCGGTTATTATAATATCAGTATTCGGAACAATATTGGCAGGTAGAAAAATATATGCTAAGGAGCTTAGTCAGGGGGAGTAGTAAATGAGTATAAATAAGGATAGACTTATAAATAATTTGTTAGAAATGATAAAAATAGATAGTGTATCTTTAAACGAGAAGGCTATAGGTGATTGGATAGAAAATTACTTTAAAGCTAGAGGTGTAGAAGTTTTTAGAGATAATTGTGGTGAAAATTTTAATGGAAATTGTGGTAACATTTTAGTTCATATAAAAGGTAATATGGAAGGCGAGGCTATATGTTTTGCATGTCATATGGATACTGTAGAGCCAGGCGAAAACATAGAACCTGTTATAAATGGTAATTATATGACAAGTAAAGGGGAAACTATTTTAGCTGCTGATGATAAGTCAGGAATAGCATCAGTTCTAGAAGTCATAGAGTGTGTAAAAGAAAACAATATACTGGTCATGGATTTAACTGTGCAATAATTAGCTGTGGAATGGATAAGGTTCATACTGTAGACGAAGTCCTAAACATTGAAGATTTATGTAACACTACAAAAGTTTTATTTAAAATGATAACAGAATAATTAACCCCATTTTAAATAGGAAGTGAGACAAAAATGGAAATTAATAAACTAAAACAGCGAGTTATAGAAGAAATAGATAAGAATAGGGATAAAATAATAAATTTGGGAAGAGATATATATTCTGAGCCTGAACTAGGATATGAAGAAGTGAATACTACTAAGAAGGTATCTAAGGTCTTTAAAGAATTAGGTTGTAATGTGGAAGAAAATATTGCAGTTACTGGATGTAGGGCTAGAATAGGTAGTAGTAATGGACCAAGGCTTGCTATTATGGGTGAGCTAGACTGTATTCGCTGTTATGGACATAAAGATGCAAAAAATGGTGGTAAAATTCATGGCTGTGGCCATAACATTCAAGTAGCAGGATTAATAGGTAGTGCAATAGGATTAATCAATTCTGGTGCATTAAAAGAGTTAAATGCTAATGTTGATTTTATGGCAACTCCATCAGAGGAATTTATTGAAATTGAATTTAGAGAAAAATTAAGAAAACAAGGTAAGATTGAGTTCTTTGGCGGAAAGCAAGAACTTATTAAAAAAGGATATTTTGATGATGTTGATATGGCAATGATGTTTCATGCACTAGATTTAGGAGAAAATACAGGACAAATAGGTACAGTAAGTAACGGATTTATGGGAAAAAGGGTAAAATTTATAGGAAGAGAATCTCATGCAGGATCAGCACCAGAAAATGGTGTGAATGCCTTAAATGCAGCCATGCTTGCAATGAATAATATACATGCACAAAGAGAAACCTTTAAAGAAGAGGATAAGGTTAGGGTGCACTATATACTAACTAAGGGAGGAGATATTGTAAATGTAATACCTTCTGAAGTTGTTATGGAATGCTATGTTAGGGCCAGAAATATAGAAGCTATAGTAAATACTAATAAAAAGGTAGATAGAGCCATAAGAGCTGGAGCACTTGCAGTAGGAGCTACAGTTGAGATAGTGGACATACCTGGGTATCTCCCAATTTTAAATTATAAAGAATTAGATAATATTTATAAAAATAATCTAGAAGAACTAGGATATAAAGGTAAAATAGTTGAAACAAGTGATTTTACAGGATCTTTTGATTTTGGAGATCTATCTCAAATTATGCCTACACTTCACCCAATGATGGGAGGTATAAGTGGAAGTCTTCATAGTAGTGATTACAAAATCGTAAATGAAGATAATGCCTATTTAATACCAGCAAAAGCTATGGCAATGACAGCTATAGATTTACTATATAACCATAATGAAAATATGAAAGATATTCTTAAAGAATTTAAGGCACCCATGAGCAAAGATGAATATTTAAATTATTTGAGAAGTATCAGAAAAGAAAAGGTATACACTGAATAGGCTTATTTACAAGTTCACCTTAGATTAAATACACCTTAAAAGAAAATGATTTCTTTTAAGGTGTATTTTTATAATTTAAATTTAAAAGTAATATTATTATAGTATATTAAATAAATTATTAAGTAAGGGCAGTATATAGCAACCTTACTCTATTTTAATGGATTTACGACATAATTTGATTAATTAAGGGATGGGGGAGGCGAAATAGTGAGATAAAGGATTAAAAAGTAAAATATAAACTATAAGATATATGAAAACTATTGATAAAAATAAAAATCTTAAATCATTAACATTTTAAAACTATAAATAAATTTAAGGGGGAAATTTAATATGGAGTTTGATAAAAGATCTAAATTTAATAGTTGGATGTTTATTATAGCTTATATATTCATGGGGATTTTAAGTGGAGTAGCTTTAGATACAATGGTTACTTTTCTCGATGCATCTACAGCTACTAAGGAAATAGCAGCTAGTATGTCAATAATTATGGGAGTAGGGTTCTATGGTTCAGCAGCTTTACTATTAATAATTTCTAGGCTTGGATATAAAAAGGTTCTAATATTTTCACCTATAGCATTTATTATAGGGACATTTCTTTTAACTAAGTCACAATCTGTTGCTATAATTGCTGTAGCAGCTTCAGTAATTATGATAAGCATATGCATGTTTGATGCTATTTTGTCACCATTTTTAAGTTGCTATACTAGTGAGGAGAATAGGGAAAAAATATTCTCAACAACATTATGGACAAACATTGTAGGTATGGTTTTTGGAACATGGTCAGGAGGAAAATTAATAGCTAATAGATTCGCATCTAGATTAGGCATAGGTTATAACGAGGCTAAAGGATTAACAGAAAAAATAGCAGAATTTAATCCATCCCAATTACAAGCATATATTGGGGCACATAGAGATGCATTGCTTTTATATGCAATTTTTGCAGTCATGGCTATTATACCGTTGTTTTTAATTAAAGAGATTCCTGAGGACTATAGAAAGGTTAAAAAGGATAAGAAAGAAAAAATAAATTGGAATGCATTTTTAAATAAATATATAATACTATTCGTAGTATTTTCATTTATGGTAAGGCTTGGAGCAGCATTAATAACTCCTTATTTTTCAGTATTCCTAAGTAGAATGGGAATAGACAGAGCTACGATATCATCGCTTATTTCTTACCAGTATTTTGCTATGGTTTTATTTATATTTGTATCACCATGGGTTGTTAAGAAAATAGGTAGAGTTACAACTTTGGGGGGACTAGCCTTAATTTCTATACCATTTATGCTTATAATCGCAAATGGAGCTGCTTTTGGATCACATATGGTTATGGCAGTTGGCATAGGATTATTCTTAAGATCAGGATTTATGAATGCATCTCAACCAGTACAACAAGCTTTACCAATGGAATTTGTAACTAAAGAGGCAAGGCCAGCTTATAATGCAGTAATATACGTTGCTCAAGGACTTGCGCAAGTAGTAGCTGGTGTATTAGGAAAACAATTCATATTTAAATTACCCAATGGATATGGAAAAGCATACTATGTTACTGCGGTCATATATACAATTGCATCTATAATGTTAATAGTTGTATTTACTAAAAAGTATAATAGACCTCAGGTAGAAAAAGAACTCTAGTGGCTACTTAAAAAGTATTTATAATTTAGATATAAAAAGTACAAACCTTATGGTTTGTACTTTTTGCTTAATATAAGGATATATATTATCGTATATTATAAAAAGTATAATTGTTATGTATTATAAAGATATGTTGCTTTGGTTTTATTCTTTAACATTTCCTTTTTCTGATTTCTCATATAATTTATTAAGAACATAAAGGCTAGGACTAAAAAACCCAATTACTCCAAATAAAATAATACCAAAATTACCTGCTTGACCATCTATATTTAAAATTATTGATGCCCCTATTAAACATAAAAAGCCACAAAGTATTGAATATACAATTAATTTCATCTCTATACCTCCTTTCATGTAGTATATTTCTATATTTTAAGATAATTACCTTTAACTTTCCTTCGTCATTTTTTATGAAAATAACATATAAAGGCAATTAAAAGCTTATTCATTAAATAAAAAAATGTAATACTATAAAACATAGTATATAGTTAAAAACTATATATATCATAAGATTTTTAATGAAGACTTAGGATATTAAGTAGAATATTAAATCTATTTAATATTCAAGTTTTCTATAAATTAAAGAGATTCTATAGATAATGCCAATTGGGAAAGAAATAATCTTAGTGCTATATTATAGGTTGAAATAACTGTATGGTAGGGTGATTAAGATGAGAGTCAGAGTTGAGGGACTTACAAAGCGGTATACTAATATTAATGCTGTAGATAATTTAAGTTTAGATATAAAAGATGGGGAATTTGTTTCTATACTAGGCCCTAGTGGATGTGGGAAAAGTACTTTATTATATATGCTTACAGGAATTATAGAACCTACGGAAGGGGACATATATTTTGATCATAATAGAATAAATGATGTACTTGTAGAGAAGAGAAATATAGGATTAGTTTTTCAGAATTATTCACTGTATCCTCATTTAACTGTTAGGGATAACTTAATGTTTCCACTAAGGATGAATAAAGTAGATAAGAGTTTAGCTATGGAAAAGGTAAATGAAATAAGTAAAATACTTAGGATAAAAGATTTACTAAACAGAAAACCTAAGGAGCTTTCAGGTGGACAACAGCAAAGGGTTGCTATAGGACGAGCTATTATTAAAAGTCCTAGTTTACTACTTATGGATGAACCTTTCTCTAATTTAGATGAAGCTCTTCGCATTGAAATGAGAGAAGAGATAAAAAATATTCAAGCTAGATTTAAAATAACTACATTATTTGTTACACACGATCAGGAAGAGGCATTATCTATATCAGATAGAGTACTTTTAATGGATAAAGGTAAATTAGTGCAGTATTCAACTGCGAGAGAGTTATATGAGTATCCTAATTCAGTTTATACTGCAAGTTTTATAGGTAGGCCTAAGATAAATATGGTGCCTATGGATAACATACATAATATGAGTATTGATTTAAATGAAGTTAATAAGAACCAAGACTTTGTATTTATTGGGATAAGACCGGAAGATGTGAGCATAGGATATGAGGGCGTAAAAACTACTTCGAAAATAATAAGGCGAATTAGTAGAGATAAATTCGATGAAGTTCAATGTGAGTCTGGGAGCATAAAAGGGATTATTAAGAGCATACTTCCACTAGGGAAGGATACATATATTAGTCTAAAAATTGATGATCAAGATTTAAGAGCTATTGTAACAGGTCATTGTAACTTTGCTGTGGGAGAAGAAGTTCATATAAATTTTAATAGAATTTATGTGTTTAAGGAGTAAGGTTATGAATAATAAAAAAGGATATTTATACTTATTACCTAGCTTAATAATAATTCTTGTATTTCAACTCTACCCAGTGATAAAAGTTCTATTTATGAGTTTTTACACAAAGTTTGATTATATTAAGGATGTAGTCTATAAGAGAGGACTAGATAATTATAAATACGTTCTATCAGATAAAAACTTCTATCTAGCTCTAAAAAATACATTTACATATGTTTTAATATCAGTGCCATTAACTATATGCATTGCTTTATTTATAGCATCTTTATTAAATAGTAATATAAAGTTTAAAAATTTCTTTAGAAGTGTTTATTTCCTTCCTTTTGTTACAAGCACCATAGCTATAAGTGTTGGATGGAGATGGATTTTTCATAGTGATCAAGGACTTTTTAATATAGTACTTAATTCTATAGGGATTAGCTCAAAGGAATTTTTAAAAGACAGTAATTACACAATGCCTCTTTTGGTTTTATTAAATATTTGGAAGAACCTTGGATACAATGTAATAATAATTCTTGCAGGGATGCAAAGTATAGATGAGAGGTATTACTATGCAGCTAGAATTGATAGAGCAACTAAATGGCAAATTTTTAAGAGTATCACTTTACCACTGTTGTCTCCAATAATATTATTTCTATCTATAACTTCTATAATACGAGGTTTTAAATTATTTGATTCTATATTTATCCTTTATGATAAAACGCCTGGACCGTTAAATAGTGCAATGACTATAGTTTTTTATATCTTTGATAAGTTTTATTTAAACTGGCAATTTGCAGTAGCTGCAGCTGCTTCTTTTGTTCTTTTTATAATAATACTAATTTTTACTTTAATACAATTTAAGGTTAGCAAGAAGTTTGATTACTAAGGGGGTATAGGTATGGGGAAGAAAAATATTGAAAATGTAATTAAGTATTTAATTCTTGTAATAGTATTTATTTTTATACTTACTCCCTTTGTTTGGATACTTTTAACTGCACTAAAAAGCCCACAAGAAGTTTTTAGTAATCCACCAGTTGTAATACCGAAAAAGCTTAGATGGGAAAACTTCTTAGAAGTTTTAAGGCTAGAGAATTTTTCGAGATATGCACTTAATAGTGTATTTGTTACCATAGGCATAACCTTAGGGGAACTTATAACCACTATACTAGCAGCCTTTGCTTTTTCACATTTTGACTTTAGGGGGAAGAGCTTATTATTTACTTTACTTATTGGTACAATGATGGTTCCAGGAGAAGTTTTATTAATTCCTAACTTTGTTACTCTAAGTAAATTAAAGTGGATAAATACATATAAGGCTTTAATAATTCCATGGTGTACAAGCATATCAACCATATTTTTTTTAAGGCAGTATTTCTTAGGTATACCTAAACAACTTTATTATGCAGCAAAGGTGGATAATTGTAGTGATTTTAAATATCTAATACATGTACTAATTCCCATGGCAAAGCCAGCCATAGTAACTACTGGTATTTTAAAGGTTATAAATAGTTGGAATGCTTTTATGTGGCCACTTATAATGACTAATTCAGAGGAGATGAGGACACTTCCTATAGTATTATCTAAATTCTCTAGTGAAGTTGGTATGGATTATCACATACTAATGGCAGCATCCTTAATTATAATAGCACCCATGATAATTCTATTTATACTATTATCAAAACAGATAATAAATGGGGTTAGTAATTCTTGTATCAAAGGATAATTTAAATAAGCAAATATATAAAGAGGGGGAAACAAAATGAAGAAAAAGTTTATTTCTGTATTACTTTCAGCAGTAATGGCAGTATCAATGATTGGGTGTGGAAGTTCTTCAGGAGCAAAGGACTCTGAAAAGAAGGAAGAGGCTAAAACTGTAGAAGCCAAGGCTGATATTCCATCAGAAATTAAGAATAAGGTCGAAATAGAATTTTGGCATTCTATGAAAGGTGGAAATGAAGAGAGCATAAAACAAATAACAAAGGACTTTGAAGATAAAAATCCAAATATTAAAATTAAGCTAGTTAACCAAGGCGGTTATAGGGATTTATTCCAAAAACTTATGGGAGCAGCTAAGAGTAATACATTACCAGCTATAACTCAAATATATAACAATAGGTTAACTTGGTATATGGATAAGGAACTTGTACAAGACTTAAAGCCTTATGAAAAAGATAAAAAACATGGAATGAAAGATGAAGAAGTTAAAGATATTGCAGAGATTTTTTATAAAGATGGTACTTTTGGTGATAAGCAATATTCATTACCTTTAAATAAAAGCCAAATGGTTATGTATTACAATGAGGATATGCTAAAAGAAAAAGGCGTGGAAGTACCTAAAACTTGGGATGAACTTAAAGAAGCTTCTAAAAAATTAACTGTAGATAAAGACAAGGATGGTAAACCAGAAGTTCATGGTATTGCCTTTGAAAATAATATTTCTACAGATATAGGTATATGGGTAAGACAAGCTGGTGGAGAAGTTATTGATGAAGATAAGGACAAAATCAATTTTGACTCAGCTGAAACTAAGGCAGCAGTTAACTTTATAAGTGAAATGATAAAAGATAAAACAGCTACTTTAGCTGGGGAAGATAAGCATTCAAATAATGTTTTCATTAAGAAAAGAGCAGCTATGTGTGTTGCTTCAACTTCAGCATTACCTTATATTAAAAAAAGTTTTGAAGGTAAGTGGTTCGTAGCTCCATTACCAGTAGATAAAGTCTATGCTCAATTATACTATGGAACTAACATAGCTATGTTCAACAAAGGAACTCCTGAACAAAAATTAGCAGCTTGGTTATATATGAAGCACCTTATAAATACTGAAAATACAACTAAATTCTCAATGGATACAGGATATATTCCAGTTAGAAAATCAGCTATTGAGAGCGAAAAATACAAAGAATTCTTAAAGAAAAATCAGGCAAAAGAAGTACCATTAAAAACTTTAGACAAAGGATGGACTGGTTCTAGAGGTATAGGAACTATTCCAGCATTAGATGTTTTAGGTAAAGAGCTTGAACAAGTATTTGCTGGTAAAAAATCAGTAGATGAAGCATTAAAAACTGCTCAACAAAATGGCGAAAAAGCAATGAAAGAAGCTAGAAGCAATTAGGTGATTATATATGGATAAGAGTAGAAAAATGTGTATAGTCGCTCATTGTTTTTTAAATGCTAATTCAAAGGTTGAATCTCCAAAGTGTAAGTACAGTTCAGTATTTAAAAGACTAATTTATGAATTAATAGAAAGGGATTATGGAATAATCCAGTTGCCCTGTCCAGAACTTATGCATTATGGTATGAGAAGATGGGGACATGCGAAGGAACAATTTGATAATCCATTCTACAGAAAAACATGTAGGGAGTTATTAATTCCTATGGTAGAACAAGCTAAAGAATATATACAAAACGGATATGTTATAGATTATATAATAGGAGTAAATGGTAGTCCTAGTTGTGGTATTGATGGTACTTGTAAGTCTAAGGACTATATAGGAGAGATTTCTGGAATTAAAAATATAGAGAATCTAACTAAGTCCATAACATATGAAAAAGAGTACGGTGTGTACATGGAAGAGCTTGAAAAACTATTAAAGGAAGAAAATTTAGATATAGAGTTCTTAGGAATTAGTGAAAGAGAAATTGAAAAGTATGATTTTAATCTAATATTTAAATAATAGAAGTAGTTTAGGATAAGCATAAAGGCTTATCCTTTTTTTATTATCATAAATATTTTAAATGTATATTGACTATTATAATATATAAATATAATATATAAGTATATTAGAAAAAACTAATATACTATATATTAAGGTGTGATTTAATGGATAAGGAAGTTAGGGTTTTAAAAGCATTAGCTCATCCTATAAGACTTAAAATAGTAAAGAGACTTTTAAATGGAGAGCTTTGTGTATGTAAGTTAAATGAAGATGTAGAGTTTACACAATCGAATTTGTCCCAACACCTTAGAATTTTAAGAGATGCAGATATATTAAATGCTAGAAAAGAAGGCATGTGGACATACTACAGTATTGCTAATAAAAAAGTAATAGAACTTATAGAAATGGTGCAAAACTTATAAATAATTATGTTGGCAAAGATCTTTTTAAATTATTATAGAAGGTATTTGTTGGATGAATCTAGCATAGGAGGACAGTAATATGAGTGAAACAAAGAAAGATAAAATAAGAGAAAGTGTACGTAATAGTTATAAGAAATTTGCTTTAGGAAATGCTTTATTTAAAAAAGGTGGAAATTGTTGTGGTGATAATAGCAGAGGTGTTGAGTTAAACAGATCAGTTAATGATATTACAAGTAATATAGGGTATTCTAAAGAAGATATAGAATCTGTTCCGGACGAATCTAATATGGGGCTTGGATGCGGAAACCCTCAATTAATTGCAAATATAAAAGAGGGGGAAGTGGTTCTAGATTTAGGTAGTGGTGGTGGATTTGATTGCTTTTTAGCTTCTAAAAAAGTTGGAAGAGGTGGGCATGTTATTGGAGTAGATATGACACCAGAGATGATAAGTAAGTCTAGACTTAATGCATCGAGAAATAGATATAGAAATGTAGAATTTAGACTTGGAGAGATTGAGAATTTACCTGTAGCCGATAATTTTGTAGATGTTATAATATCAAACTGTGTTATAAATTTATCTCCTTCCAAACAAAGGGTGTACAATGAAGCATATCGTGTACTTAAGGGTGGAGGAAGACTTGCAATATCAGATGTAGTCTTAATGAGAAACCTGCCAAAAGAAGTACAAAATGATGAAAAGCTTTACTGTGGCTGAGTTACAGGAGCATCTTCAGTTGAAGAGCTTAAAATCTATTTAACCAAAGCAGGATTTAAAAATATAGATATAGAACTAAAAGAAGTTTCAAGAGAGTATGCAGAAAAATGGGGACATGGCTTAAAAGTAGGGGAGTATATAATGTCTGGTGCTATTAGGGCCATTAAATAAGAGGATATAATATAAGCTAAGGGAGATTTGTTTTACAGGGTATTTAATAATTGTTTAACTATAAACAAAAAATAAGTAATTTAAGCCACCTAATGGTGGCTTTTGTATCTAATATTTTTAACTTTTATACAGTTCTTTTATATATACAAAAGTATTCGTTTTAATAAGGTTTTTCAGATAACATATATTTTAAAGCTTTATCTAATAAGCGTTTATTATTTGTATCAGCCAACCTTACACGTTCTCCAAAGTGACCATAAAGTTTATCATTCTTTGTGTATCCCCAATCATATATATCGGCTTCAGTAAATTCTATGAGTTCTCCATCTTTTAATGGAACTATTTTATTTGTATTAGTATCTATTTTTCCAAAGGTTGCTTTAAAGTCATCATTCGCAACTTTTCCATATATCTTTTTACCTTGCCTTTTAATATCATCTAACCAAACATAGTTATTTTCTTCACCGTCAGTAAGTATGATTTGTAAAATAAATTCTGTTTCTTTGTTTTTTCTATTATCGAATACTTCCCAAAAGTGTGGTAGAGATTTTCGAGCATCTTCCATAGCTTTCATCATTTTACTTTCATATGTATCTACATATAGCATATTGCAAGAATTACTAGGAACAGTTTTATTATTATCCTTATTTAGAAAATATATAATTCCACTTAAAACTGCAGTTGCCAACACAACACTTATAAAGATATGAGATTTTTTCATAAGTTTCCCCCTAAATTTATTATGTAAAATTTAAATTTAATGTAATAAAAGAACTGTTACAGAAGTTATTATATCATTTAATATGTCCAAATAGCTTATAAAATTTATAAGAAAGCAGTTGTGTGAATATTTTGTTATATGTCAAATTACGACAAAAATTTTAACTTTAATATTGTATTATATATCTAATAGCTATAAAGGGGGGAGTTACAATTATTAAGGTAAATAATTTAACTAAGAGATATTCAAAGTATAATGTAACTGCATTGGATTGTATGGATTTAGAAATAAGTAAAGGGGATATAGTGGGCCTTCTTGGGCCTAATGGTGCAGGTAAGACAACTTTAATAAAATGTCTTTGCGGACTTATAGCTCAAGATGAAGGGGATATATTTATTGATAAAATTAGGCTAGAAGAAAAGAATTTAAGAGAGCACCTTAAAAATATAGGAGCAGTTCTTGAAGGTGCAAGGAACTTATATTGGAATTTAACTGTATTAGATAATGCTTATTATTTAGGAGCATTAAAGGGGAAGGATAAGAAATATATTGATGAGTTTATAGAAAAGTACAGAGATAGTTTTGGATTAAGTGAACTTCTTGATAGAAAGATAAATTCTCTTTCTTTAGGACAAAAGCAGAAAGTTGCTATTATTATATCTTTAATTCATAGACCTAAAATTATAATTTTGGACGAACCATCCAATGGTTTAGATATAGATTCGAAGACAGATTTAATAAGCATATTAAAGGACATAAAGGAAGAGTTTAATAGTACCATGCTTATAACTTCTCATGATGTAGATTTTATAAGGAGGGTAGTAGATAAATTTATCATAATAAATAAAGGAAAGAAACAAGATCAGTTTGAGAATGATAATCTTAATGTAGAGGATATAGAAAAAATATATAAGGGATTTGTAAATTAGTTTTAATTAAGAAAGTTATACTTATAATAGACTTGGGGATGTGAATGGATTGTTATATTTAAATGTTATGAAGGCAGAGGTAGCAAGAGGTTTAAAGGAAAGTTTTCATTATAAGGTTGGATTTCTAACGGATATTTTGATTTTTTCTCTTCTTTATTTTTATCTTATATTTTCAGGTTCAGCAACTTATATAGGAATTTATTATGAAAATAAGGGAAGCGCAAGAACTCTTCTTTTAATAGGATATATATTTTGGAATTTTTCTATATCAAGTATTAATGCTTTAAGTATGGAAATAAGTGCAGAGGCTTTTAAAGGAACTCTAGAGCAAAAGTTCATGGCTATAGTACCTTTTCCGTTTTTAATAGGTGGAAAAATCATATCTAATTTTATTATAGAGTTTCTTGAAATAAGTTTAATAATAGTATTATCAATTTTAATTGCAGGAGTGGGAATTACGGTTAACTTAAAGATGGTATTTTCTTTAATTTTGACCTTAATCGGAATGTATGGTATAGGGCTTATTTTAGGCGGTGTTGCTATAAAGGAAAAGAAAATTGGTAATTTGGTTTTTATAATAAATGGAGCATTATTTCTTTTATGCGATACTGTAACTAAAACAAATTTTGCTCAAGGATTGTCAAAGGCAGTTCCACTTACTACAGGAATAGATATAGCTAGAAAATCTGCTCTTGGACTTAGGATATCCATGAGTGATTGGGGAATGCTTTTAATATGCTCACTTACTTGGATTGTAATAGGAGTTTTTGTGTTTAACTCTTTTACTAGAAAAGCAAAGAAGGAAGGACTTTTAGGTAATTATTAGATTTTAATTGTTATTTAAATCATACTTATAAAACAGATATGTAACAAAAACACCCTCCGTAGAGAGGAGGTTTTAAGTGAGACAAATTAGTAGTAATTACATTTGAAATAAATGATATAATTAAGATATATAACAATAATAAATAATCAAAAGTAGGTGAAGGATATTATGGTAAATAGATTTTTAATCGCAGGTCCAAATTCAAAATACAAGTTACCAGGTGCTCAAGCTGCTGGTTTTTTAGATGGCTTATGGCATGGGTTAATTGCACCAATTACATTTATAATTGCTATGTGTAATACTAATGTAAGGATTTATGAAACAAATAATACAGGACGTTTATATGAACTTGGCTTTGTTATAGGAATTTCAACTTCCTTTGCTGGAAGTAGTTCAAAGGTTAGGAGATAATTATAAAGGTTAAGAGAATTTTATGACTATTGGAAAATTTCGATGTATAATGTTAATAATATAGTACTTTATTAAGATGTTTAATATATGTTAATAGATATAATTTTATTGAAGTGGGTGAGGATATGCAGGAAAAAGAGTTATTAAAAGAATTATGCACGGCTCATGGTCCTAGTGGTAGAGAGCATTGGATTTATCCGATTATAAAGAATGCTTTTGATCCACTTTGCAATGAGGTGAGACAGGGCAATTTAAATAATGTTTATGGGGTTAAAAAGGGAAATGGTAAGGCTAGTATAATGCTTATGGCTCATGCTGATGAAGTATTTATGCTAGTTGATAAAATTTGTGATAATGGTTTTCTAAAATTCACTACTTTAGGTATAGACCCAAAAACTTTAGTATCTCAAGAAGTGTTAATTCATGGTTCAGGGAAGATAGATGGAATTATAGGAATCAAACCACCTCATTTAATGAATGAAGAAGATAGAAACGGAGCTATAAAAGCTGAAAATCTTTTAATTGATACAGGTAAAAGTAAAGAAGAGTTAGAGAAGCTTGTGAATATTGGCGATTTTATAACTTTAAAAAGAGATTTCTATGAACTTTTAAACAATAATATGGTATGTAAGGCAACAGATGATAGGGCAAGTATTGTTGCTATGTATAGTTGTGCAAAAGAACTTCAAAATACAAATCACGATTTAGATGTTTACTTTGTGTGTTCTTGCCAAGAGGAAGTTGGACATAGAGGTGCCAGAATGGCAACTTATGATTTAAATCCTACTCTAGGAATTGCTATAGACGTAACTTTTGATAGTGGTAAAATGGGTATTCCAGAGAAGGAGAACTATTTAGGTAAAGGTCCTGTTGTTTGTATTGGCTCTAATATTCATCCTAAATTCAGAAAGAAGCTTACAGATATTGCCGAAGAGTATGGAATTCCTTATCAGGTAGAAGTGGAACCAGGAAATACAGGGACAGACGCTTGGGATATTCAGAATATTAGAAGTGGCGTTCCAACTTTACTAATTTCTATACCTCAAAAGTATATGCATACCACTGTAGAGATGGTAAATATGCATGATATTAAAAATACAGGTAGAATCATAGCTAAATTTATAGAGAAAATAAATGATGAGGAATTGGAGGACTTATTATGCTTTTAGAAAAATTGTGTAATGCTCATGGTCCTGTTGGCTATGAGGGAGAAGTTAGAAATATTATAAAAGAAGAAATTATGCCTTATGTAGATGAAATAAAGGTAGATACTATGGGGAATATCCTTGTACATAAAAAGGGTAATGGACCAAAGGTCTTACTGGATGCTCATATGGATGAAGTGGGATTTATTATAACAGGATATAATGATGATGGAACTTTAAGATTCGCACCACTTGGAGGAGTTAATGCAAAAGTTGCTCCTTGTAAAGTTTTATATATTGGTGATACAAAGGTTGTTGGGGTAATAGGACTTAAACCTATTCATCTTCAAAGTAAAGAGGAGAGAACTAAAGCATTAGGTTACAAGGATTATTGCATTGATATTGGATCTAATTCTAAGGAAGAGACCCAAAAATTAATATCACTTGGAGAATATGCAGTGTTTTCTACGGAGTTTTCAGACTTTGGTGAAGGCCTTATAAAAGGAAAGGCTTTTGATGATAGGGTTGGATGTTATGTATTAATAGAAGCATTAAAAGAAACTTATAATTGTGACTTATATGCATCTTTTAGTGTTCAGGAGGAAATCGGAGATAGGGGAGCTTTTGTTTCTGCATACAATGTACATCCTGAAATTGGACTAGCTTTGGAAGGTACTATTTGTGCTGATATGCCAAATATAGAAGAGCATTTAAAGGCTACAGAAATAGGTAAAGGGCCTGCAATTTCTATGATGGATAAGACAAGTATTTTCGATTTTGAACTTACAAAGAGCATACTAAAAGTTGCAAAAGAAAATGATATACCTCATCAAAGGAGAAAATCTTCAGCAGGTTCCAATGATGCAGGTGCTATGGTATCCAGTGGTGACGGTGCTCGTGTTGCTACTATTTCTGTGCCATGTAGATATATTCATTCATCCATATCAGTTGCAAGTAAAGAGGACATTGATAACACTGTGAAACTAGTAAAAAATTGGTTACATATTTTAAATTCTTCAGAAGTTAAATATAAAAGAAAAATAGGGGAAATTTGTATAGGTTAAACTTATATAAATTTTGTTATATAACTTAGATAAAAAGGAGCGGTTTTTATGGATATATTATTAGAAAAACTTGTTTGTGCTTTTAAAGTAAGTGGTCATGAACATGGAGTTAAAGAAGTTATTAAAGAAGAATTAAGAAATATAGATTGCGAAATAAAAGAAGATAAGTTAGGTAATCTTATAGTTAAAATAGGTGATGGAGAAGAAAAAATGATGTTCTCTTCTCATATGGATGAAGTAGGCCTTATGGTAACTTATATAGAAAAAGACGGAAGAGTTAGGTTTACTAATGTAGGAGATGTGAATCCTAGTACTATAATAGATAAAGTAGCTATCTTCAGTGATGGAACACTTGGAAGAATAAGTACATCAAAAGAAAAACCTGAAATAGAGGATATGTATATAGAACTAGGACTAGAAACTAGAGAAGAAGTTTTAGAGATAATAGAAGAAGGAGACGTTGCTAAAATAGAAAGTGAAGTCTTCAATCTTGGAGAAAATATTGTTGGAGCATCTTTAAACAATATAATTAATTGCTATGCTCTAATAAAAGCTATAAAAGATATAAAAGAAACTTCAAAGGAATGCTATTTCGTATTCTCTTCTCAAGGTAAGTTAGAAGGTAGGGGGGGAAGAGCTGCTGCAAATAATATAGAGCCAGACTATGCTATAGTTCTTGGCACAGAAGAATTAGAACTTGGATCAGGACCATCTATTGTTGTAAAGGATAAGAATCTTATAATGTGCCATGAAGTTAAAGAACTTATAGAAAATGCTTCTGACGATGCTGATATAGAAATTCAGTATACAGTAAGTAAGAATGGAACAGAAGGTGGACCTATTCATAAAGAAGTGGGAGGCATAAAAACAGGTGTCATTGCACTTCCTATAAAATACAAAAATACATTACTTGAGATGGTATCATCAAAAGATTTAGATACTATGGTGGAGCTTATAAAAGCTATAGTGTAGTAATTATATAGATATAAAATTTTTTGTAAGCTACTCATTGAGAAATAACTAAAGTATCATAATTGTTTCAGAGAAAAAGGATTACTGAATTTTACGAAGCTATGAAAGTGAAATTTTTTAAATGAACCTAAGAGTTTTGATTAGAAAAATTTCTGCTTTCATTTAAGCTTCGTAAAATAAGTAATCCTATTTTTTTCTTCAAGTGCTAGTACTGTTTTGAGTCATTTATAGCTATAAGATATTATATGAGCTTTTGAAGGAGTATAAGTATTTATAGAATTCTTATATATAAATATGTTATAATTTATAATAACTGGGTTTAAAGACATAAAACTAACGAAAACGTTGTAAATTAACAATTATATATGGAGGAATATATAATGGAAAAAGTGGTTGTAAATGATAAGTATGGATTGAGTATACGAAAGAGTTTATTTGTGTTTTTTATATATTTTATTTTAAATACTATTTTGATGGTATTGGTTCAGAGTATATTAATGTCTTTAGAATATACTGGTGCTGATATAGATAACTTCAAAAAGTACGTATACTTATTAGTAGAGACTATAAACTATGTTGTCTTTATAAAAATTTATAAGAATTTAACAGAAAATAAATTGAGGTTTTCAAACACAGTTAAGGTTAGTAAATATATGTTTATATTTTTTATTATTATAGGATATATATTTATTTATGATAATACATTAAATGTATTGGTTCAGAAATTTACAACTAATAGTTGGTATAATGAGGCTCTAAAAAAGGAATTTGAGTCACCGATAAGCTTAGTTTTGGGGGCGGCTATAGTAGCACCCATATTTGAAGAGATTTTATTACGAGGAATAATATTAGAAGGGTTAATAGTTAGAAATAAACCTTATGTTGCTATAACCATCTCATCTTTATTATTTGCATTAATGCATGGTAATTTAGTACAAATACCAAATGCGTTTTTTATTGGGTTTGTAATAGGAATAATTTATTATAGAACTAGATCCTTATTACCGTGCATATTCGCCCATTTTGTAAATAACTTTTTTACAATTATAACAGTATATAATCCTGACTTATATAATGATGCTAAGTTTAGTTTTGTTAAATTAGGGATAGGTACAATTATTTTTATAAGTTCATTCTATATGTTTAAAAGATCAACTAAACACTCATAAGTTAAGTATAGATATACTTAAAAACCATTATATAAAGAAATATTAATAGAATGCATTGATTTTAAAAATACTATTTATTAATAAGTTAATTCTATAAGGGGCAGGGGATTATATGAAAAAAATATCATCAACTTCAAAGCACATTCTTTTTTATTTAGAAACTTATTTTTTAGCACAATCCTTATGTGGTGTTATTATGGTATTTATATTATGTATAGTTAAAGGTAAGGATTTCTTAGAGGATGGTCAGGTCTTGATAAGAGAGAATGCATATATAATAGCATTAATAGCTAGTTTTTTAAGTATTATTATATATAATTATGTTTTTAAAAATAGGAAAAAGAGTTTAAAGGATAGACTTATATTAAAAAGGATAGATTTTAAGTGTTCATTAAGGATTATTGCATGTAGTATAGGGAGTGCTATGTTTTTAGGTTCTGTAGTTTTTTCGATACAGCATAAATTTCCTAGTTATATTAAAACTACTGAGACCATTGACTCAGCGCAAGCATCAGTACTAGCTATGGTTTCCATTGTTATAATTTTACCTATATTTGAAGAAATATTATTTAGGGGTTTAGTATTTGACGAACTCAGGAAAAGTAAAAAGTTTAAACGAGCTTTAATTATACAAGCCGTTCTATTTGGAATAATGCATGGCAATAGTCTACAAGGCTTATACGCTTTTGCACTTGGGATTACATATGGATTAATATATGCTTGGACAAAGTCACTATATGGAAGTATGTTAGCACATATAGTATTTAATCTATTGGGTAGTTCAATTTTTCCTATGATTCTAGATAAAACTAAGAATTTTGTATATGGCTATATGGTATTTGGGTTATTAATTTCTATAGTAAGTATGATGTGTATTTATAAACAATCTAATAATGAAAATAAGGCTTTAGATGTTGGAGTTTAGATTTTTACTAGTGGGTATATTTATAGAGGACGTTTGTAGGATAATTATATAGAAATAACTAAAGTATCATAATTGTTTCAGAGAAAAAGGATTACTGAATTTTACGCAGCTATGAAAGTGAAATTTTTTAAATGAATCTAAGAGTTCTGATTAGAAAAA
Source organism: Hathewaya histolytica (assembly GCF_901482605.1). Classification (NCBI taxonomy): domain Bacteria; kingdom Bacillati; phylum Bacillota; class Clostridia; order Eubacteriales; family Clostridiaceae; genus Hathewaya; species Hathewaya histolytica. The sequence continues at coordinate 132,768 of NZ_LR590481.1, forward strand.
TTTCTACTTTCATTTAAGCTTCGTAAAATAGGTAATTCTATTTTTTTCTTCAAATGCCATTACTTATTTAAATTAGGTCTATCGTAGAAGGTTTACAGGATATTTTAGAATATTGTTAGTATTTATAGAAGCATATATATAAATATGCTATAATTCATAATAATTGGATTTATAACCATAAAATTAGTTGAATTTTTTAGCTAACAATTGGTACATGGAGGGGTATTATGGAGGAAGTAGCGATAAATAATAAGAAGGGATTGAGTGTAGGAAAAAGTTTTCTCGTGCTTTTTCTTAGTTTTATTTCAGATAGTTTTTGGATGGTTTTTGCGGGGAATGTAATATTAATTTTAGGTGCTGGTGGTGTTAAAGTAGGTGCTTTTGAAAATTATATATATTTATTAGCTGAGGTTATAAGCTATGTTATTTTCATAAGGATTTATGAGAGTTTAACTGAAAGTAAACTAAGATTTTCAAATACACTTAAAATCAACAAGTGTATATTCATAGTGCTTATTGTTATAAGTTATATATTTATTTATGATAATACATTGAATATCTTTGTGGAGAAATTTACAACTAATAGTTGGTATAATGAGGTTATACAAGAAGAGCTTAATTCTCCAATTACTTTAATTTTAGGGGCTCTTATAGTAGCGCCTATATTTGAAGAGATTTTATTAAGAGGAATAATATTAGAAGGTTTAATAATTAAAAACAAGCCTTATGTTGCTATAACTATTTCATCTTTATTATTTGCATTAATGCATGGCAATTTAGTACAAATACCAAATGCATTTTTTATCGGACTTGTAATAGGAATAATTTATTATAGAACTAGGTCTTTATTACCGTGTATATTTGCTCGTTTTGTAAATAATTTTTTTGTAGTTATAACAGAATATTATCCTACTTTATATGATGATACTAGATTTAGTTCCATTAAGTTAGGCTTAAGTATAGTTATTTTTATAAGTTCATTCTATATGTTTAGAAGATCAGTTAGGGATTCTTAAATAAAATATAAATTTGGAGCATTCAGTTTTTACTATGATTTTAGATAAAACTAAGGAACTTGCATATGGTTACATAGTATTAGGATTAGTAATTTTTATAGTAGGTATGATATGTATTTATAAACAACATTATAGTGATAATAGAGGTTTAGGTTTGAAATTTTAAATATATACTCCATATCTTAACTGTTGATGGTTCTCGTCATATGAGTTTAATTCTTTTTTTAGTTTGCACTCTCTATATTGAGATAATAAGTTATAATATATAGGCTTTCCCCAATACTTATTTTTATTACGATTAGTTTATAGACCTAAGAGCAAATATAACACAGTTATATATTTTCTGAATATACTAATAGTAGTAAGTTATAACTAAATAAGGGGGGACTAGTATGAGCGCAGGTGTGATTATAGGCATAGTACTACTTGTTCTTATAGGTGTTGTAGTAGTAACAGGTATGAAGGAACAAAAACCTTTTGAAGATTTAGATAATGATGATATAAAGAAATTGGAGTTTATTCGTATGGATGAAAGCAAAGTAGCATCAAAAAAACAGGAAGTAATAAGTATTACTAAGTATTTAAAGACTATAGTTACTAAAAGAATAGATGATTGTAAGTTGACTGGTCCAGTATATAGCATTAAGATTATAACTGAAACTGAAAAGGAAATAGATATAAGTTTCTTTTATACAAAATTTCACTATAAAGTTACTAATATCAAAACAGGTCAATTAGAAAAAGATCATTGGTATAAAAATAGTGATGAAGTAGTTAAGCAATTACAAAGACTTTATTTTTATGTTTTATAATATAGATGAATTTATGGGAGCATGATTCCTAAAAGGATTTTAAGGGGCATGCTCCTTTGAGTTGCAATAATAATTATAAGAGAGATATATAATAAGGACAGATTGTAATAATAGTTATAATTTTGCATTAAATTTGATATTATAATATAATGATACTAAATAAAACTGAAAATTACATACATATATTTTCAAAAAAGTAATAAAAAGAGGGCTAATAAGTTCCTATATATATTGAAAAGATGTTATAATATAAATGAACTTAGCCATTATTTAAGTATTGAAATAAAAATGAAATATACAAGGAGTAAGACATGAGTAAATTTTCAAATCTGCTAAAAATGCTACTGTTGCTGAATGGCGGTAAAACAATGAAGGCAAAAGAACTATCAGAGGTCTTAGAAGTAGACGAGCGTATGATACGGAAGTACAAGGATGATTTATCAAAGGCAGGATTTTATGTTGAATCTATAAGAGGTAAGGATGGAGGGTACTTTATTTCAGAGACTCCTAAGGAGTTGTTTCATAGCCTAACTGAGCATGATATTGAAGTTTTTAATTATGCTAGAGAGAATTTAAAAAGTGATGATTTTATGTATTATAAAGATTTTGAACTTATTGTTGATAAGATTAACAATGGTATCGATAAGACGTTATTAAGAAGCAATAATTTAAATTATTATATTCAAGAAGCTAAATCTTCAAAGTCGGATACTGAAAGAAAGGTATCTTTAAAGATTCATGAGGCAATCATGAAAAGGAATAAGATAAAAATCAATTATTTTTCATTAAATAGCGGAAAATATGAAAGAGTGGTATCACCATATGCTCTTTTTCATTATAAATCTTGTGTATACTTTGCCGGACTGTGTGAGAATAGTGGTGAAGTAAAATATTTTAAGCTATCTAGGATTGAAGGGAATATAGAATTTTTAGATGAAAAGTATGAGATACCAAAGACATTCTCTTTATATAAATACTTACACAATAACGTAGGAATTTTTAATGATAGGGAAATAAGTATTAAACTTAAAGTCTTTAAACCTATGTCCTATATTATTAGTGAAAGAATATGGTCAGATAATCAAAAGATTACTTGGAATGAGGATGAGAGTATTATATTTGAGGCAAATATAAAAGGATATAAAGAAATTAAAGCTTGGTTACTTTCAATGGGGAGTTCCGTAAAAGTATTAGAACCAGTGGAATTAAAACAAGATATTATAAGGGAAATACAAAATATACAAATTAATTATGAAAAAAGTGAAAATAATTAAAAAATTTTTTCAATTATCTCTTTATCTTTCCAAATTTTAATGTATAATAGATAATGCAGGTATTAATTAAGCCTTTTAACCTTTACCTGTTGATTTAATTTAATATTTAGTCGTTACCCTATATTTGACTGTCTTCTTCACCCTAGAAGACAGTATTTTTTTATAAAAAACTTAAGAATACATTTTTATTTGTCTATGACTCGCCATATAGTCTTCAATTATTACATGATGTATAATGATTAAATAGGATTATATTCATCTTATTAATGGTTAGAATTTATATAGATTACAAAGAGCTTTTATAAAGAATTTACATTTAGATAAGGAGTTGAGAATAAAATGGCAGGTTTGCAGTTAAAAAATATAAATAAAACATATAGTAATGGATTTAAGGCTGTTAAAGATTTTAATATGGAAATTAAAGATAAAGAATTTATAGTTTTAGTGGGGCCATCTGGCTGTGGTAAAACTACTACCTTAAGAATGATAGCTGGACTTGAAGAGATATCTTCTGGAGAGTTATATATAGGCAATAAATTAGTTAATAATGTGGAACCAAAATCTAGGGATATAGCTATGGTATTTCAAAACTATGCACTATATCCTCATATGACTGTGTTTGAAAACATGGCTTTTGGACTTAAAATAAAGAAAAAGGATAAAAAGTACATAAAAGAAAGAGTAGAAGAAACAGCTAAAATCCTAGGTATTGTAAATTTACTTCAAAATAAACCCAAAGAGTTATCTGGTGGTCAAAGGCAAAGAGTAGCACTTGGAAGAGCTATGGTTAGAGAGCCTAAGGTGTTCTTAATGGATGAGCCTTTATCTAATTTAGATGCAAAATTGAGAGTTCAAATGAGAGCTGAATTAAGTAGATTACATCAAGGGCTTCAAACAACTTTTATATATGTAACTCATGATCAGACAGAGGCTATGACTATGGGAACGAGAATAGTAGTTATGAAGGATGGGGAAGTTCAACAAATTGCAGATTCAGAGACTATATATAATAAGCCTCTAAATAAGTTCGTTGCATCTTTTATTGGTTCTCCTCAAATGAACTTTATAGATGTTAATATAGTTAAAGAAAATGAAATGGTTTACGCTAGTTTTAAAGGAGAAAAAATTAAGCTAGAAGAGGAGTTATCAAAGAAACTAATAGAGCAAGGATATATTAGTAAATCTATGATAATGGGGCTTAGACCTGAATCTATAAATGTAACTACACAAGAAGGTAGTGGTGTGGAAGCTATAATCGAAGTTAAGGAAATGCTTGGATTTGAGGCTTATCTATATTTAAATCTTTTAGATGAAAATATAGTTTCTAGAGTTTCTTCAGATATTAACTGTAAAGTTAATGATAAAGTTAAAGTGGTTTTCAATAAAGAAAAGATTCATCTCTTTGATAAGGAAACTGAAAAAGCTATTATGTAGTATGTAATAAAGATAAATATAATATGTTTATAATGGTTTTGAAAGGGACTATCTTACTATAGAAAATTTATTTTCTATAGTAAGATAGTCCCTTTATATTTTTAATCTTTGGTTATTTATAGTCCATGAAAATTATCACATGGATTTGCATTAAAATCAAATGTATTTTTAGTAAGGAAAATTCCAAACATGTAGATAGTTATAGAAAGCTTCAGTATTACAACTTTGTAATACTATTGAAATATTAATCAATAGTTGGATTAATACACATAGAGTACAATATGTGTATAAGATTTGATAAGAGAAAGGAGCAATAATATGGGCAATGAAGTTTTAATAGCGAATAATTTAAAAAAGATATATGGAAGCAGAAATAATACATACGTTGCTTTAAATGGTATAGATTTGAGTATTTATGAAGGTGAATTTGTTGGAATAATGGGACCTTCTGGTGCAGGTAAGAGTACACTTTTAAATGTCCTATCAACTATAGATAGACCTTCTAGTGGAAAAATTATAATAGGTGGTTCTGATATTACTAAACTTAAAGATAAGGAAATAGCTAAGTTTAGAAGAGAAAAGTTAGGATTTATATTTCAAGACTTTAATCTTTTAGATACCTTAACTGTGAAAGAGAATATAGCTCTTCCACTAGCATTAAGTAAGGTGAGTCATAATGACATAGATAAAAAAGTTAATGAAATATCAGATAGATTAGGTATAAGAGATATTTTAAGTAAATATCCTTATGAAATATCTGGTGGTCAAAAACAAAGGACAGCAGCGGCTAGAGCAATTATTACAAAGCCATCTTTAATTTTAGCTGACGAACCAACAGGAGCATTAGATTCTAAATCATCTACAGAACTTTTGGATGCTATAACAGAATTAAATGAAAATGAAAAAGCTACTATTATGATGGTAACCCATGATTCTTTTGCCGTAAGCTATTGCAAGAGGGTACTTTTCATAAAAGATGGCGTTATTTATTCAGAGATAACAAAGAACGGTACAAGAAAAATGTTCTTCCAAGATATTATGGATGTTTTAGCTAGAATAGGTGGTGATGGAAGTGCCTCTATTTAATATAGCAAAAAAGAACGTTAAAAAGAATATGAGTAATTATTTTTTATATATGCTTTCCATGATTTTTGCAGTATTTATATACTTTATATTTAAGTCTATAGAATATAACAAGCAAGTAGCAGATATAATGGGTTCTATGACAAAACTAAGCACTGGGTTTAAAGCTTCTGCCCTTATAATTATGATGTTTTCTACAGTATTTATATGGTATTCTAATAACTTCTTTATAAAAAAGAGGAAAAAAGAAATTGGACTTTACTCATTGCTTGGAATAGAGAAGAAGAGTATAGGTAGATTACTTTTCTATGAAACTCTTTTAATCGGTTTAGTTTCAATAGTTATTGGTATATTTATAGGGGCTATACTATCTAAGATTTTTATAGTCTTATTACTTAAAGTTACAGGTTTTACCGTACCCATAAAATTTGGTATAGAAGTTAGGGCTATAACTAATACATTCATAACATTTATCATTATATTTTTACTAGTATCCATTCAAGGACGAAGAATAATCTATAAGTATGATTTGATAGATTTATTTAAGGCTGAGAGTAAGGGCGAGAAAGAACCTAAGGTTTCTATAATCAAAACTATAATATCTGTAGGATTAATAGTTTTCGGGTATATTAATTATTTCTCTTCAATAAAAAGTGCTAATTTTGAGTTTACAATATTTCTAACTACTGTAACTGTAATACTCGGAACTTATATGTTATTTGATTCTTTTATACTCTATATGATTAAAAGAAGTAAGAAAAATAGAAGAAAATACTTTAGTGGACTTAATATGATATCTACATCACAACTTCTATATAGAATAAAAGGAAATTCAAAGACCTTAGCAACTATAGCTATATTAAGTGCTACTACGTTAACTGCTATGGGGGTATCTGTAAGTTATTATAAAAACTTTAAAGGTGACTTTAGTAAATCTTATCCTTTTTCTTATGCAACTAGATTAGATGACACTAAGTTGTTAAGTAAAATGGAAAATGTAATAGAGAATTCTAGAGAAGGAAACCTTAAGAATAAACTTCAGTTTAATTTTATAGAAGCTAAACTCAATGACGAATATGAAAGTGAAATTTTGGTGATTTCAGAAAGTAAGTATAAGGAAAGAGCAAAGGCATTAAATGAAAAAGAAATAATAACTTTAGGTTTTAATAATGAGGCAATATTATTTACTCGTTTCGGTGAAGATGGAAAAAAGAAATCTAAGATTGTTAAAGGAGTAAGATTTGGAGCAAGAGATGAAAAGTTTAATGTAAAATCAATAAACAAAGGCTCTTTTGCTAATACAATTATTGTTGGAGATGTATTGGTAGTTAAAGATGGAGTATATAATAAATATCTAAGTTCTAACAATACATCAAAAGTAACAGCATTTAATTTAGTCAACAATAAGAATCTTGATAATTTAGATAAAAATTTAAAAACACTTATAAAGATTTTTGATGGTGGAAAATATTCAAAAGAACCTTCTGTTTTAACTTTATCTTCTTATCATGAAAACTATAAACAAAATCTAATTATGGTAGGAACAATATTGTTTATAGGTGTATTTATTGGACTAGTATTCCTAGCTTGTACTGGAAGTATAATTTTCTTTAAACAATTATCTGAAGCAGAAGAGGAAGTGGGAAGATACAAGATTTTAAGAAACATAGGTGTAAATAAGGAGGAAATTAAGTTTTCTGTTAAAAAACAAATAGGGTTTGTGTTCTTAGTACCATTAATAATAGGAAGTATGCATAGTTTATGTGCAATATATTTAATAGCTCATATGTTAGAACAGAATATAGCTAGTATAATGGTAATAAATCTTATACCTTATACGACGATTTATGCTATATACTATGTGTTGACTTATAAGGGTTATTACAAAACCGTAGTAGGAAAAAGTTAATTATATAAATACTAAATATAGAGGAGTGAGTATTATGAAGAAACTAGGAATTATATTGGCTACAATATTAGTTGCTGTAATTGCAGCAGGTGTATTAGTAAGAACATTATTATATCCTATGAAAGATAAAGCTATAATAAATAAATATGCAAAAGAATATAAGGTAGATGCAGCTTTAATCGCATCAGTGATACACTTTGAAACAGGATTTGAATCTATACCATATGAAGAAGGAAAATCAGTGGGGTATATGAAACTAAAGCCAGAGGTAGCTGTAAAGCTAGCAAAGGAAGCTAATATTGCAGATTTTAAACCAGAAAAAACTGCAGAAGAAGATACAAATATAAAACTCGGAACTTATTTTATATCAAAACATTATAAGAATAATGATATTAAAGAACTTATGGCAGATTGGCAAGAAAGAAATGGGAAAGATAAAGATGCAAAAGTAGATATGAGGGACTACGCAAAACAATACTATGCACCAAAGATAGAAAAGAGAATGAAAATATATAAAGTTTTATATCCAACTTTAAAGTAGTATTAAGATATAAAAAGTAGCTCTGAATCAATATAGGTTCAAAGCTACTTTTGTAATTTAGGCATTTATATTTAGAAAATCCCTTACTTTTTTTATCATTTTTTTATCATTTTTAAAGGTGAGGAGATTCATTGCTGTATTAAAGTCTACCCACATATGTTCCCCTATTTCTTCCTCTTGTAATTTTACAGATTTGGTATTACTTTCTCCTAGGAAATATACAACTTCTTTTAGGGTATTTTTTCTTGGATGGTATTTAGTTGATATTCTAAAATTATTGTCTAATTTAACTTTTAATCCAGTTTCTTCATAAATTTCTCTTAGGGCTGTCTCTTCTTCAGTTTCATCTTTTTCCACATGACCTTTAGGGAAGCCCCAATGGGTACTGAGTCTATGCTTTACTATTAAAAATTCTAAGTCGCCATTTATTGAGCTATATACGACGGCGCCACATGATTTTTCGAAATCCATTAGTTACACCTCCCACTGTTATGAATAGCCATTGTTTTAAGTTTTTGCAGAGATGTTTTAATTATTCAACCTTATGTTAAAAATATCTCTGTAAACATAATTAATTTTACAGCTTATTTGTTTTTTATAATTATTTTAAAGGGTATAATATACGTATTATTATTTAATGCTGATTATAGTATAAGATAAATTATTATTTATTGTAAATTAATTTTTGTATCTTAATTTAAGGAGGGGAATTATGTCTTATAAAATATTTGTAGTAGAAGATGATGAGAATATTGGCAGTTTGCTTTGTGAATATATGAATAGGTATGGTTATGAGTCTGTTTTGGTTAAGGATTTTAATAATGTATTAGAGGAATTTAAAGAGGTAAATCCAAGTTTAGTTTTAATGGATATAAATCTGCCAAAATTTGATGGGTATTTTTGGTGTACAAAGATTAGACAAATTTCGCTATGTCCTATTATTTTTGTATCTGCTAGGGATAGTGAGATGAATCAAGTTATGGCTATAGAAAGTGGAGCTGATGACTATATAACAAAGCCTTTCTATTATGAGGTCGTTTTAGCTAAGATAAAAGGGCAATTGAGGAGGATTTATGGTGAGTATTCCTTTTCTAATAGAGAAAGGATAGTAGAACTTGAAGGACTTATTTTATATCCAGAAAGACTTGAACTTAAGTTTAAAGATAAAAGCACCCTTTTAAGCAAAAAAGAAACAGAGCTTTTAGAAGCTTTAATTACTATCTATCCTAAAGTTGCAACTAGAGAATCATTACTGGAAAAATTATGGGATGATCAAAACTTCGTAGATGAGAATACTTTAAACGTAAATATTACAAGGATTAGAAAAAAACTTAGTGATGTTTCTATAGAGGGATCTGTTGAGACTGTTAGAGGAGCAGGATATAAGTTTAATATAACTTGGGGGAATTCTTAATGAAATTGTTTTTAAAAGAGCATCTAGGATTAATATTTGTATATATTCTTAACTTTGTACTTATTATGTCCTTGTATTTTATTTTTGATGGCTTTAGTAATTTGAAAAACTTATATTATTTTATATTTTTAAGTTTATTTATTTTTATAGTATATATGAGTATTCATTATTTTAAAAATAAGAGTATATATAGAATTTTAAATAGGAAAAAAGTTAATTCTTTTGAAGAGATTCTAGACAGTTTTGATAATTCTTATTTAGGAAAGCATATGAATATCTTTGTAGAAGAACTTTATAGTATATATCAGTATAACTTACATTCTAATATAAAGAAGCAAAAAGAACATTTAGATTTTATAAATCGGTGGGTTCATCAAATGAAGACACCTATTGCTGTGATAAATTTAGTATTACAACAATATCAAGGGGAACAACATACAGAGGAGATAAAATCTGAAGTAGATAAACTCCAAAGAGGGCTTGATATAGCACTTTATAATGCAAGACTAGAGAGTTTTGAGCATGATTTTAGTATTAAAGAATTTAATTTAGGTGTAATCATCAAAGATACAGTGAATTCTCTAAAAAGATATTTTATAAATAGCAGAATATTTCCAAGGATAGATATTGAGGAAGGCTTAATAGTAAAATCTGATAGGAAATGGATAAGGTTCATTTTAGAGCAGATCATCATAAATGCAATAAAGTATTCTAAGGATAAAGGAAATTATGTTTTAATAAAGTCCTATAGGGACGATAATAAAGTTATAGTAGAGATAAAAGATGAAGGAATTGGTATAACGAGGAAGGATATAAGAAGAATATTTGAGCCTTTTTATACTGGAGAGAATGGAAGGGTTTTGGGGGAGTCTACAGGTATGGGACTTTATCTTGTCCGTGAAGTTATAAGAAAGTTAGATCATAACATAGAAGTGCACTCTGAGGAGAATGAAGGAACTACCGTTAATATAATATTTTAAATATTAGAGTTAGAAGTTAATAGAATAAGGTGAATTTATGAGTTTAATAGAATTAAGAAATATATATAAAATTTATGGTAGCAGAAAGGGACATATTGCGTTAAAGGATATAAATATAAGTATTGATGAAGGTGAATTTATATCTATCATGGGGCCATCTGGAAGTGGAAAGACTACATTGATTAATATCCTATCTATCAATTTAAAGCCTTCTGCAGGAGAATTGATTATTGGTGGTAGAAATTGTATAGAACTTAATTCCCTAGCATTATCTAACCTAAAGAAAGATAAGTTATCTTTTATATTTCAAGATTTTAAGCTAATTAACACATTAACAGTAAAGGAAAATTTAATATTTCCTAAGATATTAAGAGGAGAAAAGAGTCTTGAAATAAATGAATGTGATATGAGGAGCATAAGAAAACTAGGCATAGAAAATATTCTTCATAAATATATAGATGAAATATCAGGAGGACAGGTACAGAAAGTTGCTATAGCAAGAGCTATTATTAGTAATTCTGATATAGTTTTTGCAGATGAACCTACTAGTAAATTAGATTCTATGTCTATGAAAAGAGTTATAGAAGTGTTTAAAAGTATAAATAGACAGGAGGGAAGAACTATATTTATGGTAACTCATGATCCTTTAGCGGCAAGCTACTCAGATAGAGTACTATTTTTAAGGGATGGAGAAATTTATAATGAAATATATAAGGGAAAAGACCATAAAGAATTTTATGAAAGTATTTTAGATGTTATTTCTTTCCTCGGAGGAAATTTATATGAATTTTAATTATACTATGGTTAAAAAGACTTTAAGGACCTTAAAAACCTATTATATATATTTAATTAGTGAAATATTTTCTATTGCTACATTCTTTATATTTTTCTCTATAGAGAATCATCCTTCTCTTAAAGAAGCTCCTTATGAACAAATTGCTGGAAGAATAGCTACATACAGAATACTTTTATATATTTTTAGTATTATATTTATTATTTCGTCCTTTATTGTGTTTATATATTGGCGGAGAAAAGAATTTAATATTATTAAGGTTTTAGGCTTTAGTAAGAAGGAATTAACTAAAATGATTTTTATAGAAAGCCTGATAATGAGTATTATAAGTATGGTTCTTGGAATAATTTTAGGCATAGCATTATTAAAGTTTTTCCTTATCATTTTAGATGGTATTATAAAAACTAATAATTTGAATTTTTATATATCTATATATAACGTTTATTACACTATAATAATGTATAGTTATGTATTCGTGTTATTACCTGTTATTTGTTATAAATTAATCGATAAATTTAAAAAGAAAATCTTACTTTATAAGAACAGGAAACAAAAAAATTTTTCTATACTTTTAATAATTTCATCTATAGGATTTTTCTTATTTATTCTAGAAGTATATTTACTTATAAATATATTTAATGGAAATATGAGATTTTCAGGAGTAATAATTTTATTACTAGTTTGTTTCTCATTAAGAAATTATATTTTCTTTATGTATGTAATAGAACTTACACTTAAGGTCTTAAGTAGCATTAAAAGTATGTACTATAAAAAAGTAAATATTATTGTAATGTCTAGTTTAAAGTCTAAACTTAGAGAAAATACCTTGCTTTTAATGTTTACTACTATGTTCTTATCTATATCTTTCATAATTATGTCGAACTTTTATATTATGAATTTTATATCTAAAAAGTCAGTAGATGTGGAATTTCCATTTACTATAAATTATACAACTAGCAGAAATGAGGTAAATGAGAAATTTATAGACGATATACTAAATAAAAATAGTATAAAGTACTCTAAGGCTGAAGTTAATATTTTTGAAGTTAAAGACTATAACATAATTTCAGTAGAAGATTATAATAATGTGGCATCTATACTTAACTTTCCTAGAATATCTTTAAAAGAGAACGAGGCAGTTCTTTTACCACAGTTTCCGAGGACTTCTAAAGAAGAAAATGCTATGTTAAACAAAGAAATAACTGTAGATAAAGATAGGAAAGTTACAATAATAAGAATTTCTAATGAAAGAATATTTTTTCAAGGATTATATCATAATAATATTGTAATGAATAAGAGCTTAATAAGTGAACTTAATATTAAAGAAAAAGAAACTTTTATAGGATATGAAATAGAAAAGTGGGAGAATTTATATAGAATTGACAGGAAAATAAGAGATGAATATAAAAGTATAAAAAAAACTTTGGGCGAGAGTGTATTTTTAATGTCTAAAATAGAATATTATAGAGAACATAGAGAGGAATCTAATTTAACTTTATATTTAACAATATTTATAAGCTTAATTTTATATTTTGGAGCTATGAGCTTTATACATTTTAAATTTTATTTAGATCTTGAAGATAATAAAGAGAATTATAAGACCATGTTAAGTCTGGGTATGAGTAGTAGAGAAATTAAGTCCATAGTTACAAGAGAAATGTATGTGATATTTTTTCTTCCTTTTATAGTGGCTTCGCTAAATACATTAATAATATTAATATTGACAGAGAATATTTCTTATATATCTATAATTAAAGAATGTGCAATTATATTAGTAGTTTTTTTCATCATAAGTGCTCTATTTTTCTTAGTTTGGAGAATGAAAAATATAGATCTTATATTCTTTGAAAGTGATTAAAAATAAATATTATAAGATAATAATTATTTATTAATAATTATTATTGACAATGCTAATATTATCCTCTATAATATTAAACATAAGATGAGTAAAATATTTGAATTTAGGCAAACTATTTATGGTTAGTAAAGTAGTAGTTATGAATGGAAGGTTAATGTAGTGCGTTAAAACAAAATCATTTTAATCAAAGGAGAGGATTTGAATGGAAAAGAAAAATTTAGAGAGAGAATTAAATGTTTATTTAGCTAATTTAAATGTGTTATATACTAAGTTACATAATTATCACTGGAATGTATCAGGATTAGGATTTTTCGAACTTCACACTCAATATGAAAATTTCTATAACCAAACATCATTAGATTTAGACCAGGTTGCCGAAGTTTTATTATCACTTGGATATACTCCAATGGCTTCAATGAAGGAATATTTAAGTGTTGCAACAATAAAAGAAAGAGAAGCAAAGAAAATATCAACTAAAGACTCTGTAAAAGAAGTTTCAGAGGATTTTAAAGTTATGTTGAAATCTTCTAAGGAAATTTTAGAATTAGCAGAAGAAGAAAAAGTTCAAGCAGTAATTGATATGGCAGCTGCATTTATAGGTAATTATGAAAAAACATTATGGATGTTAAGAGCTTACCTAGATTAATTAATATGTTTCTAAATATATTTTATATAGGTAAATGAAAATAGGTATCCTAAAGTGGATACCTATTTTCATTTGCATATTTTATTTAGATACTTGTATCTCTATTAAAAGTATTTTGTATAAAGCATTATAACCTATGTTTGGTATTATTAATATACATGTGGGTTATACCTCTACACTAGATTCGCTTGTAGTTTCATTTTCATCAGCATTTTCAAAAGACCTATTATATTTTTTTGTAAATGCTACTAAAATGATGATAGCTGCTGTAGCATATAAGACAGAGGTTATATAATAAGCGTAAGAATAACCACCTTCAAGTTTAAATAAAAATGTCTTCGCAAATATACCTGATAGGATAGAACATACACCTGTAGTTACAAATATTATAGAGTTATAAGCTGGTCTATAATCTTTTTCTACAAATTCCATTGGAAGTGAGTTACTTACAGGATAAGCAGCATTCATAAATCCTGATCTTAAGAAGAAAGACATAGTAACAACTGGAGTCATTAGTGGGCCAAATGCCTTACCATTGCATATAAGTAGCATAAATGGAACAGAGGCTAAAGAAAAATATCCAAGGGTTTTAACTTGTCCTATTTTTTTAACTACCCATGGAGAAACTATCATAAATATAACCATTGCACCATATTGTAATGTTGAAATAGTTGATACTGTGGATCGATCTATACCAAGTTTACCTAAGAAAATAGATATATAAGGCATAATTAAAGATGAACCTAATCTTATAAATATAGTATATACGAGGAATAAAATAACGTATTTATTTGCAAATACTTTTATATCAAATTTAGTTTTTTCTTCAGTTTTTTCAACAGTTCTATAGTCTGAAACTTCTTGTTTTATGAATAAAATAGGTAGGAAACATAATACACCTAGAGCCACACACATAAGTAATAAATCTTTATGAGCAAGTAGGTATGCGCTTTTTTGAACGGCTGTAAATTCCGCTATTTTTGTTGTTAATGCTTTTGCCTCATTAAAACTTTTTCCAATTCTGTTTCCAAATCTCCACACTATAACAAGTCCACCAAGTTTAGTGCTTAAAACCATTCCTAGAACATTTAAGTATAAAGCCCTTGAGAAAAACTTTTGTCTGTTTTTACTTGTAGTATAAGCAGTTAAATAAGGTGGTAATGTAGCTTCGAATAAAGAAATCGCAAGCAAGACACCTAATACTGCAACTGTGACTAAAACTTCGTTATTAGAAATGTTAGTAAGTAGAAATGAACCAATGGCTACAATGGCTGAGAAACCTAAAACTATCTTATATCCTAGCTTTGGTACTAGTAATAAAATAATTGCAGCAATAAATGTTCCAAGGCCAAGATAAATTGAGAAGCCAGCAGCAACTGATGCAGAGATTTCTTGTGCATAAGTAGTCATAGCATCATAAGCTATTCCACTTAATGCTCCCGTAAAGAAGAATGTGATTATAAAGAGCCAACTGTTTCTGGTAAGTCTCCTTATATTTTGTTCATTTGACATAGAATCACCCCATATTCATTTTAGTATTCTAATAACTGTTATATACCTATATAATATTACCCTAATTTAAACATCATAACTAAAAAGTGAACAGTTTAGAGATTTATTGAATAAGAACCATTGTATAGCTATAAGGATAATATTTACCATAAAAATTATACAGTAAAAGCTAACCAGTATCAAGAAAAAATTATCATAATTTGTAATAAATTATATTTATTTATATAGACGTTTAAATTTAGAGAAAAAATATATAACCTACTGCTATGTATAACAGTAGGTTATATAAGAATTTGTATTTTTTATTTTAGAAAGCTGGAATAATACTTCCTTTATATTTGTCCTCTAAGAATTTTTTAACTTCTGGTGAATTTAGTGCTTTTGATAAGGCTTTAATTTTAGGATTTTCTTTATCCTCTTTTCTTACGGCTAGTATATTAGCAAAAGGAGAATCTTTTCCTTCTATAAAAAGAGCATCTTTTGCTGGAGTCAATCCTGCCTCTAGGGCATAATTTGTATTTATAATTGCAATATCAACATCTTCTAAAGAACGAGGAAGCTGAGGTGCTTCTAATTCTTTTATTTCATAGTTACCTTTATTTTCTTCAATATCCTTTACAGTTGGATTATCTACGTTTTTTAATTTAATAAGACCAGACTTTTCTAGAAGTTTTAAAGATCTTCCACCATTAGTTGGATCATTAGGTATAGCAATTGAAGATTTTTCTTTTAGTTCTTTTAAATTTTTTATATTTTTAGAATATATACCAAGGGGTTCAAGATGAACTTTTACTGTGTAATCAATATCATATCCCTTTTCTTTAACTGAGTCGTTTAGAAATGGAATGTGTTGAAAAAAGTTTGCATCTATAGATTTTTCATTTAGTGCTCTATTAGGAATTACGTAGTCTGTAAACTCTACTATTTTTAATTTATAACCTTCCTTCTCTAGCACAGGAGCTGCTGCTTCTAGTATTTCTTTATGTGGAACTGGACTTGCTCCAACCTTAATTTCCTTATTATTTTTTGATACACTAGAACTTCCACAAGCAGCTAGTGTAAATATTAAAGTTATTGACAAAATAAAGCTTAGTATCTTTTTCATTTTAATCTCTCCTTAGGTTTTTAGTTATTATATTTTTGATATGGTTTAAACAGTTTGTCTTTTGGATAAAGTATCACCAATAAACTGAATAAGTTGTACTAAGATAATTAATATTATTATGGTTACAATCATCACATCTGTTTTAAATCTATGGTAGCCATATCGTATGGCTAAATCTCCAAGTCCCTTTGCGCCTATAGCACCTGCCATGGCTGAATATCCAACAAGGTTTATAACAGTCAGGGTAATTCCTCTTATGATAGAAGGTAGAGATTCTTTTAGGAGTACACTAAAAATGATTTGAAAATTATTACACCCAAAAGATTGAGCCGCCTCTATTAATCCTTTAGGAACCTCTTTTAAAGAAGAATAGATTACTCTTGTTGCAAAGGGGAATGCCCCTATGGTTAGAGGAATAATGGCTGCAGAGGTACCTATACTTGTCCCTATTATAAATTTAGTAAGAGGTATAATTGCAATCATTAAAATTATAAAAGGGAAAGAACGAAGTATATTTACTACAAAATCTAAAGTTTTATAGATAAAGGAGTTTTCTTTGATTCCATTTTTTTCTGTTAAAAATAGAGTTATTGCAGCAATGAATCCTAAAATTATTGAAAATAAGCTAGAGAAAAAAACCATATATACAGTTTCCCATAGTGCTAATAGATACTCATTTATCATTCTAAATCACCTCACATAAAATAGATTTTTCATTTAAATAGTTTAAAATCTCTTTTTTATTTTTTTCATTTGTGTTTATAATTAGGTTTCCTAAAATATCATTTCTAAATTGTTCTAATTTACCAAATACTATAGAGAAGTCTATATTCAGATCCCTTGCCATGCTGCTTATAATACTGTTGCTACTTACATTATTACTAAAATATAGTTTTATATTTATACCAGTGGTAGGTAGTATACTTAAGTCCTCATCTAAGAATTCTTTTAATACAGGATTTGGGTAGAGGAATAAATCCTGTACATTGCTATGAGATATTAGATTACCACTATTTAAAAGAGCTACCTTGGTGCAAAGCTCTTTTACAACTTCCATTTCATGAGTTACAAGTACTATAGTTATATTTAGTTTTTCATTTATTTCTTTTAAAAGTCTCAATATAGATTTTGTAGTTTTTGGATCTAAAGCAGAAGTTGCCTCGTCACATAGAAGAATCTTTGGCTCTAGAGCTAGAGCTCTTGCAATGGCAACTCTTTGTTTTTCACCACCACTTAAGGAACTTATATTACTGTATAGTTTATCTTCAAGGTGAACAAGCTTTATTAAACTTTTAACTTTTTCATCTATAGCTTTTTTGTTATAGCCCCATGTTTCTATGGGAAAGGCTATATTTTTATATACATTTCTAGAATTTAAAAGATTAAATCCTTGAAATATCATGCCCATATTACGTCTAAGAGTTCTTAAATTATTTAAGTTTAGGGATTTTACTTCATTCTCGTCTATTTTTATAGAGCCATTTTCATAAGTTTCAAGTCCATTAAGACATCTTAGTAGAGTAGATTTACCAGCACCACTATGGCCTACAATACCTAGTATTTCTCCTTCTTCTACATCAAAAGATATATTTTTAAGAACTACTTTATTATTAAAGTTTTTGTTCAAATCTTTAATTTCTATTATTTTGTTTTTAATATTCATATTGTCACTCCTTCATATTAGTTTTAAAAAAATTAAAAAGCCTGAGAACAATCTCAGGCTTTACCTAAATTGTCCCATCTATCAGCTTAACGCTGCAGGAATTAGCACCGTATACAAATAATTGTATTGGTTGCTGGGCTTCATAGGGCCAGTCCCTCCACCTCTCTTGATAAGAAATACATATTAATTTTTGTAATAAATAATAATTATTTCTGTAAAATAAAAAATAGCCTTAAGGATTTCCTTAGGCTATGATAACCGAATTTAATCCTCATCTACCAGCATAATGCTGCAGGAATTAGCACCTGGTATAGAATATACTATACTGGTTGCCGGGTTTCATAGGGCCTGTCCCTCCACCACTCTTGATAAGTAATATTGAATTGTAAAAAAGTTTAACATATTAAAATGTAATTGTCAATACAAGAATATAAAAAAGTTATAAACTTTTAAACTAAGTATAAAATAGAACTTTTAAATAAACCTGTAGTAATTATTTATTAAGCTATGTAATAGCTATTTTAAATTAATTGACTGTAAAATTATGACATGATAATATGTTAACATGATAGAGGGCTTAATATATAAATTATAGTTCTCACATGAATTTTGATTATAAAAAAACCTATATTATTATTTTAAATATTTAATATAAAAATTATGCGAAATTTAGTATGTTTTACTATGCCATAAAATCTATTGAATTATAAATATAAGTTAAGTAATAATATATAAATAAGATTATATATTGTTGTTAATTTGGTGTTTAATATAATTAATGTCCATAAGTTTATGATGAAAATAAAAGTATATATAGATATTAATTTTATTTGGAGGAGAGTAAATGGAATTAAATGAACAAGAGATAAGGGCTGCAAGAAAGAACGAGCATATATCAAACTTTTTAAAAATGGAGAAGCATTCTAAAGATTACTTTAAGGATATAAATCTTTTTCATAATGCTCTTCCGGATATTAATTTTGAAGAGATAGATACCTCTTATGAGTTTTTAAACAAAAAAATATCATTACCTTTTATGATTAATGCAATTACCGGAGGAACAGAAGATACTAAAGTTATAAATAAGAATCTTGCAACACTGGCTAGAAAGTTTAATATACCCATGGCAGTGGGGTCTCAAACTGTAGCTTTGAAGGATAAGAGGAGCAGGGATTCTTTTACTATAGTTAGAGATATTATAGGTGATGGTGTAGTTATTTCTAATTTAAGTGCTACATCGCCATATGAAAATGTACTTAAAGTTATAGAAATGGTAGATGCAGATGCTGTTCAACTTCATTTAAATGTAGCACAGGAAATTTGCATGCCAGAGGGAGATAGGGAATTCAAAGGAATTCTTAAGAATATTGAAAATATAATAAAAAATATAAGTAAACCTGTAATTGTCAAAGAAGTTGGATTTGGAATAAGCTATGAAGCTGCAAAGAAATTATCAGAAATAGGTGTTAAGTACATAGATGTAGGAGGCAAAGGGGGAACTAATTTCATAGAGATAGAGAATATGAGAAATCTTGTTTTTGACTATTCAGAGTTTTTCTCTTGGGGAATACCAACTCCACAATCTTTAGTACTATGTAAGAAAGCAGATTATAATTTTAAATTAATTGCAAGTGGTGGAATAAGTAAGGCAGAGCATATTGTCAAATCATTAATTTTAGGGGCAGAAATTGCAGGTGTTAGTGGGAAGATATTAAGAACATTAAAATTGAAAGGCATCTATGAAGCTGAAAAAGAAATAGAGGGATTGGCTCATAAGATTAGGGTTCTGATGCTCTTGTTGGGTTGTAAAAATATAGAACAATTAAAAAATCTTAATTATATTTATGAATATGAAAAAGAACTGAATCATTATATAAAATAGGTTTATTAAATAGATTTATATAAAAAGAATGAAATAGGGTTCATATTTCAAAATTTTAATTTAATACCTCTATAATGGTTACCCACGATAAAGCTTTAACTAAGTATGCTACTAAAGTTACCAGTTTAAAGGATGGTTTAATTGAAGAAGAATATAGAGTGTCGGAATCAGAAGATAATGAAAATGATATGGAAAATAATCATAAATATAGTGATAAACCTAGATTAGGTATCATGGCTACATTTAAAATAGCATTTAATAATTTTAAGAATAGGAAGTTTCGTAATATTTTAATATCCTTAGGAACCTCTGTTGGTATTATGGGAATTATATTAGGACTTGCTTTTGGTACTGGTGTTCAAGATAGAGTGAAGGGGTTATTTGATAGTGTTTTAAGTCCAGAATCTTTTGTTGTAACTATGAAAAATAAAAGTGATGGAAAGGGTATAAATTATACAAGTTATAGAGAGAACAAGAGAGATTGGAGTTATGAGAGCTATAGGATATAAAAAGTCTTATATAAGAAAGATATTTTTATATGAATCAGTTATTATAATTTTACTTGCTAATTTATTTGCAATTATAATTTCTTTTTTAATATCTGGTGGATTAAATGTAGCTTTAAAAGGTAGCACAGGTTTTGAAGAGGTTATAAAAATAAATTTAAAAACTTTATCACTAGCTGCAATAGTAACTTTATTTACTGGATTTATATCTGCCCTATATCCTGCATATAGAGTTACTAAATTAGACTCTGTAAAATCATTACATTATGAGTAGGTCTTTATTATCTATTTATACCTTACCTTTTGTATGTTATTATTTAATAAATCATAGAAGTTAATCAATGTTTATCGAATTGTTAACATATAAAGGAGGAAGTTATATGTTTACAGAGTTAAATGGAAAGTTAATAGAAATAAAGAAAAAATTAAGGGAAAAAAGTAAGCTTGATAAGAAGCTTTATGAGATAAATAAAGAGATTCTTAATGAAAAAGAAGTTTTTGAAAACTTAAATATAGAGAATCTTTTAAACCAGAAAGATGATATAGAAAAAGAGTTACTATGTTACTCAAATGTAGAAGACGAGTTTAAAGAAATACTTAAGAAAAAAGAAGAATTAATTAAACAAAGTAATAGTATTGACGAGGAAAATTTAAAGTTAATGGACCTTAGAGAACGATTAGCTGATATAGAATATGATATTAGAGAATACGGAGAGGCAATAGATGCAGGAAATGATGTTCTAGAATGTATAGATAAACTTATGCAGATTCTAAGTAGTTCAAAGAAAATAGGATTTTTTAAAAATCTCATAAGAAGTGATAGCTTAAAAGAAGAGGACATGGAAAGAGCTCGTGAGTTAACGTGCATAACGAGGCATTCTATGAATAAGTTTAAAAGAGAGCTTTTGGATGTAAAATTATTAACAAGCAAAAGAGGAGTTATTACAAGTTCAGAGTCCTTTTCGAAGATGATAGATTTGTTTATAAATGATTTTTGTGTAAGAGCAGATTTAAACAAAGATATTGATAGGGCTATATTCAATGGAAGAAGTTTATCTGAAAATATACAAGTTTATGTAAGTGAACTTTTAGAGAGTGAAAAAAAGGTAAAGGAAGAATTACTTAGATTAAAGGAGAATTATTCAGTTATAATAGAGAATATGGATTAATATATAAAAATATTAAAGAAAATATACCATAAAATATATTTACAATTTTAAGAATATTATTTATAATATAGTTAATAAATTTAAATTCATTAGGTAAATGTAATTTCCTTTGAAGTTGTATAGATTATAAATAATAATAAGAGTGAAAATCTGTGAGCAGAAGGAGTAGCTATAGAAGTTTAGTTCCAGCGAACTTGGGGTGGTGTGAGCCAAGTACTGTAATTTATGGTGAATGGGTCTGTGAGATGGAGTACGAACCTTTTGTAGTAGTACTTACCGGATAGTCTACCGTTAAAATGACAGGGTATCGAGCATATTTAAGCTCTGTACTTTATTGAGAGATATTATGTTTAGATGGCATAGCGAATATATGACATTTCGTTCTAAAGAATGAAATGTCTTTTATTTTTTGATAAGCTATTATACATTTAAGTGAGATATAAATTTGGGTGGCACCACGAGTCACTTCGTCCCATATAGAGGATGAAGTGGCTCTTTTTTTATCTAAATTTAAGAGGAGGGTTTTTTATGAGTAAAGTTAGCTCTGAAGAATTTAATAACTTGAAAAATAAAGGGTATAGTTTTCCAATATGTCTAGAATTTAAAGCTAAGAAATTAGATCCTATAGATTTGTTTTATAACTTAGAGGGAAAATATAAATTTATTTTAGAGAATAGGGAATTTCGTCTTAAGAATACTAGATACTCTTATATGGGTGTGGAACCATATAAAGCTATAGTGCTAGAAAACCATAAAGTTAATATAATCGAGGATTTATCCGATGAAAGAAAACAAAGTGAAGTTAAAGAAGATATATTTAATGTTTTAAAAGAGCATTTAAATATTAAGTATCTGGATTTAGGAGAAGAAATTCCTTTTACAGGAGGAGCAATAGGATATATGTCTTATGACTTCATTAAGGAAATAGAGCATATAGAAGATAAAAATAAAAAAGATATAGGAATACCAGAAAGTATTTTGTTATTTTATAAAACCATTGTGATTTATGACCATAAGGAAAATAGTTTAAGGCTAATATATAACGTAACTCCAGAGGATGACTTAAGTCTTATAGAAATAGAGAATAGATTAAATCAGTTATATGGGGAACTAAACAAAAAAAGGGAAAGTATACCTTTAGAAGCCGTTTCAAAAGATAAGAACTTTAAAAGTAATTATGAAAAAGAAGAGTATTATGAACTTGTAAAAAGAGCAAAAGATTATATAAAAAGCGGTGATATACTTCAAGTGGTTCTTTCACAAAGATTTTCCATAGAAACAAAGTCAGAACCATTTCAAATTTATAGAAAGCTTAGATATATTAATCCATCACCATATATGTTCTATATAGATTTTGAAGAATTTAATTTAATAGGTGCTTCTCCGGAGAATCTTGTAAGTCAGTTGAATGGTACAGTTATAACTAATCCTATAGCTGGAACTAGAAGAAGAGGGGAAATGGAACTAGAGGATAAAGAGTTGGAGGAATCATTATTAAATGATGAAAAAGAAATATCTGAGCACACCATGTTAGTGGATACTGGAAAGATGGATATTGGTAGGGTTAGTGAAGAAGGCTCTGTGAAGGTTGATAAACTTATGCAAGTGGAGAGATATTCACACGTTATGCATCTGGTATCACAAGTTTCAGGTCGTGTTAAAGAAGGTATAGACTGTATAGATACTCTGAAAGCATGCTTTCCAGCTGGAACAGTATCGGGAGCGCCAAAAATTAGGGCTATGGAAATTATAGCTGAACTTGAAAATGTAAGAAGAGAATTTTATGCAGGTACAGTAGGATATATGTCCTTTAATGGAAATATGGATATGGCAATTTCCATAAGAACCATACTTTATAAAGATGGATATGCATATATCAGTGCTGGAGGAGGCATAGTCCAAGGATCTACGCCGGAATTTGAGTATGTGGAAACTGTTAACAAGGCAAAGGCAACTATGGAGGTAATTTAGCTGTAAGAATTGACTTAACTTATATGGATAATTAAATATAAAATTAGCGGGGGGAATTGTATGTTTAAAAGTATACTTGAGAAAGTTTTAAATAGAGAAGACTTAACTAGAACTGAGTCTATAAAGATTATGAGTTCCGTTATGAATGGAGAACTTACTCCTTCTCAAATTAGTGCTTTTCTAACCTCTCTTAGAATGAAAGGAGAGTGTATAGAAGAGATTACAGGTTTTACAGAGGCTATAAAGGGATGTTCAAAACCTTTTTCAGTAAATAATAGTTACGCTATAGACACTTGTGGTACTGGGGGAGATGGTGGAAGAACTTTTAATATATCAACTGCTGTAGCTATAATAACTTCTGCTTCAGGAGCGATGGTGGTGAAACATGGAAATAGAGCTGTATCTAGTAAAAGTGGTAGTGCAGATGTATTAAAGTATTTAGGATTCAATATAGAGATGGATGAAGAGAAATCTTTAGAATGTCTAGATAAGAATGGAATGACCTTTTTATTTGCACCTAAGTATCATATTTCTATGAAGAATGTAGCTCTTATTAGAAAAGAGTTAGGGGTAAGGACAGTGTTTAATCTTTTAGGACCTCTTATAAATCCAGCAGATATAAAGGGACAAGTTCTGGGAGTTTATGATGGTAAACTCACAGATACTATAGGAGAGGTGCTTTTAAGGTTAGGTCGTGAAAGAGCTCTAGTTGTTCATGGGATAGATGGGTTAGATGAGATAACTACAACTACAGAAACTAAAATTACAGAAGTGAAACAGGGAAGTGTTAGAACCTACCTTATAAAGCCAGAAGATTTTGGAATAAAGAGGGTAGGTTTAAAAGATATAGAAGGCGGAGATTCAGAAGAAAATGGCAGCATAATAATTGATATTTTAAAGGGTAAAAAGGGACCTAAGAGAGATATAGTTGTTATGAATTCAGGAGCTGCTTTGTATGTAAGTAAGATTACAGAAAATCTAAAAGAGGGAATAAGATATGCAGAAGAGCTAATAGATTCAGGAAAGGCATATAGAAAGTTTCAAGATCTAGTAACTTATCATAAAGGAGCAGTTGTAATATGATTTTAGATAAAATAATAAATGATAAAAAACAAGAAGTGGCACATAAGAAGTCCATATTATCAGAATTTAATCTTAGAAAGTTTATAGAGAAAGAAGAGAGAAATATATTTCTTGAAACTAAGAGAAGTTTTAAAAAGGCATTAGAGGAAAAGGACTTTGCAATCATTGGTGAAATAAAAAGAGCATCTCCATCTAAAGGTATTATAAAAGAAGATTTTAACGTTGTGGAAATTGCAAAACTATATGAAGTCCTCCCAATAGATGCTATTTCTGTATTAACAGAAGGTAAGTATTTTAAGGGAAGTGATGATTATGTAAAATTTGCCAAAATGTTTACCACAAAATCTATTTTAAGAAAGGATTTTATAGTAGATATCTATCAATTGTACGAAAGCAGATATATAGGTGCAGATGCTGTGCTTCTTATTACATCGGTTCTAGGTGATGAGTTTCCTAAGTTTTACAAGTTGACTAGGGAACTAGGATTAGATGCTTTAGTAGAGGTTCACAATGAACATGAATTGGACATTGCCCTAAAATGTGACGCTGAAATTATAGGTATTAACAATAGAGATTTGAATACTTTTAAGGTGAATCTAAAGACTACAGAAAGATTAATGAAGAATGTAGATAGCAAAAGATTAATAATTTCAGAAAGTGGAGTTAAAGACAGAGAAGATATAGAGTATTTAAAGTCTCTTAAAGTTAAAGGTGCATTAATTGGAGAGAGTCTAATGAGGAATATTAATAATAAAAATAATATTTTAAAGATTATTTAGATAAGGGTAAAGTGGGGGATGTGTAGTGACTAAAATTAAAATATGTGGTCTTACAAGAGGAGAGGATATAGAGTATGTAAATAGGGTAAAGCCTGATTTTGTAGGTTTTGTATTCGCAGAGAGCAAGAGGAGGGTTAGTTCAAATCAATGTGAAAACTTGATTTTAGATTTAGACAAAAATATTAAAAAAGTTGGTGTTTTCGTAGATGAAAGTCTAGATAAAGTTAGAGAGATTGCAAGTAATTTAAAGTTCGATGTACTACAATTTCATGGAAGTGAAACCTTGGAGTATCTAAGGAACTTTTCAGATTTTGAAATTTGGAAAGCTATACGAGTTAAAGGTATCAACAGCATTAAAGAGATAGATAAATATAAGGATTATGGTGTTTTATTGGATGCCTTTTCTCATAAAGAACTTGGTGGTACTGGGGAAAAGTTTTCTTGGGAAATTTCAAAGGCATTACCTAAACGGATAAAGATTGTTTTGGCTGGAGGACTAAATAGTTACAACGTGGAAGAGGGTATTAATTTATTTAATCCTTATGCCGTAGATGTATCTAGCGGTGTTGAAAGTAATGGACTAAAAGATTATAACAAAATAAAAAAAATTATAGAAAAGGTGAGGGGTTAATTATGAACGGTAAATTTGGAGAATTTGGTGGACAATATGTAGCAGAAACTTTAATGAGTGCATTAATAGAGCTAGAGACAGAGTTTTATAAGGCTATGAAAGATGAAGAGTTTATAAATGAGTACAAGTATTATTTAAAAGACTATGTAGGCCGTGAAAACCCATTATATTATGCAGAGAATCTAACTAAATATTTAGGTGGGGCTAAGATTTATTTAAAAAGAGAGGATTTAAATCATACAGGTGCACATAAAATAAATAACGCTATAGGACAAGTTCTTTTGACTAAGAGAATGGGTAAAAAGAAGATAATTGCAGAAACAGGAGCAGGACAACACGGGGTTGCTACAGCCACAGTAGCAGCTATGTTTGGTATGGAATGTGAAGTTTTTATGGGAGAGGAGGATATTAAAAGGCAGAGTCTCAATGTTTTTAAAATGGAACTTTTGGGAGCGACGGTGCACAGTGTAACATCAGGCTCTAGAACTTTGAAAGATGCAGTCAATGAGGCTATAATGCACTGGGTTTCTAATGTTTCTGATACTTTTTATGTCATAGGCTCTGTAGTAGGACCACATCCATACCCAGTTATGGTTCGTGATTTCCAAAAGGTAATAGGGGAAGAAGTAAGGGTCCAAGTTAAAGAAAAAGAGGGAAGACTTCCAGATTACATAGTTGCATGTGTAGGAGGAGGAAGTAATGCTATGGGGATTTTCTATCCATTTATAGAAGATAAAGAGGTTGAACTAATAGGGGTAGAAGCCGGTGGACTTGGAGTAGAAACAGGAAAACATGCAGCTAGTATGAAAGGAGGAACTTTGGGTGTTATCCACGGTATGATGACCTATGTTCTTCAAGATGAGGACGGAAAGATACAAGAGCCATATTCAATATCAGCAGGATTAGATTATCCTGGGATTGGACCAGAACATGCATATCTTAATGATATTGGAAGAGCTAGATATGAGGTTATAAATGATAATGAGGCAATGGAAGCATTAAAACTTTTAAGTAGACTTGAAGGAATTATACCTGCTATTGAAAGCTCACATGCTTTAGCATATGTAGCTAAACTTGCAAAACAAAAAAGTAAGGAAGAGATAATTGTAGTTAATTTATCGGGAAGAGGAGATAAGGATATGCTTAGTATAAATAACTATTTTGAGGAAAATAGATTATAAAATTAGGGGGGAGAAGGTGAGGGAAGTAATTAATAATATAGATTTAAAGTTTAAATCATTAAAAGATAAGAATGAAAAAGCACTAGTCACTTTTATAACTGCTGGAGATCCTAATTTAGATATAACTTATGAGTTGATTTTGAAAATGGAGAAGAGTGGTGCAGATATTATAGAACTTGGAATACCATATTCAGATCCACTTGCTGATGGTGAGGTTATTCAGTTAGCATCAGAAAGAGCTTTAATGAAAGGGACAAATATACAGAAGATATTTAATATGTTATTTAAAGTTAGAAAAGTGACTAATATACCTATAGTATTTTTAATGTACTACAATTCCCTTTTTAAGTATGGCATAGAAAAGTTTCTTGTAGAATGTAAAAAGGTTAAGGTAGATGGCATAGTAATTCCAGACATACCTATAGAGGAAAGGGATAATATAATATATAAGGCACTTAAAGAAGATATATATCTTATTCCACTAGTTGCTAGAACTTCTAAGGAGAGAGTAGAAAAGATAACAAAACAAGGACGTGGATTTGTATATTGCGTATCTGTAAATGGAGTTACAGGAGCTCGTGAGAATATGAATACAGATATAGAATCCTATATGAATTTAGTAAAATCGTACACAAGCATTCCTACTCTTATAGGTTTTGGAATATCCAATGCATCTACTGTAAGAAAGTTAAAACCTTATTGTGATGGAGTAATCATAGGTAGTGCTATAGTTAAAAAGGTTGCTATGATAGGGAAAAGTGAGAAAAATATAAATCTTATAATGGAAGATATATCAGAGTTTATTAAGGATATAAAAAAAGAACTTAAAGAATAGATATATAATCATTCTAAAGAATATTTAATCCTATAAATAAGCATAAAATATATAAGTTTAAAATTAATAATATTTCATAGAGTCTCCCTATATAATATAAAAGTATCAATTATTTAGGGGGACACAATTGTATTTTGATTATATAATTATAGGTTCAGGACTTTATGGATTAACTCTTGCAGAGCGAATAACCACGGAAACAGATAAGTCTGTTATGATTTTAGAACAGAGAAATTACATAGGTGAGGAGTTTCAGATTAGTGGCTTATATAATAATAAAGATCCTAAAAATAGACAATTAATTAATGATAATCATATATTTCTAACAAATATGGAACATGTATGGAGATATTTAGAGAACTTTTCAGATTGGAAGAAAATAAACATCAAAGGTAGTTTTTATAAATATGTGGCAGTACCGGAACTTGGTTATGCACATATGTTTAAAAACATGTTAGGAACTAAGACGAAAGTTATGTTAAATGTGGATAACTTTCAGATTTTAAAAGAAATAAGCTATAAGAAAATAATTTATTCACAAAAACAAGATTGTTATTTTCATCATAAACTAGGTGGTATACATTATAGTATCGATAAATCAGTAGATACAGCTTTAAAATATTTTTATAGGGAATTATAATCAGAATTCCTTTTAAAAGTGATATAAATATATTTTGTCTTTAAGTTGAATAACATAGTTACAATAAAGGTAAAATATAAAGAGAAGAGACTGGCTATATTACTTTTAGAGTTTTTTCTTTCTTACTAGAGAGGAGAATGAGTGTGATAAAAATATATAAAAACACTGAAGAAGAAAATAAGGTAGTTGAGATAGAAAGTGTTGAAAATGGTTGTTGGATAAACATGGTGAGGCCTAGCTTAGATGAATTATCTGTTATTTCACAAAGAACTAAAATACCAGTAGATATGCTAAAGGCAGCTTTGGACGAAGAGGAGACTTCAAGACTTGAAATAGATGAGGGAAATAGATTAGTAATACTAGATATACCCTTTGAAAATGAAGAAGATGAATCCATGTTACATGATACATATCCTTTAGGAATTGTAAGTAATGATTCAGTTATAGTAACTGTTTGTTTAAAAGAAAGCAAAATATTAGATGATTTTGTTATAGGAAGAATAAAGTCTTTTTATACTTATAAACGTTCAAGATTTATACTTCAAATATTATATAGAATAGCTAGCTACTATTTAATCTATTTAAGACAAATAGATAAAAAGAGTGTAGTTATAGAAAATAGGCTTCATAAATCTATGAGAAATAGAGAGTTAATACAGTTACTTTCTTTGGAAAAATCTTTAGTTTACTTTTCGACTTCCCTAAAATCTAATGAAATAACCTTAGAAAAAATGCTTAAGATGAATGCTTTTGTTAAATACGAAGAGGACCAAGATATATTAGAAGATGTAATAATCGAAAATAAGCAAGCAATTGAGATGGCTAATATATATAGCAATATATTAAGTGGTACTATGGATGCATTTGCTTCTGTAATATCAAATAATCTAAATATAGTAATGAAGTTTTTAGCTTCAATTACTATAGTAATGGCTATACCTAGTATTTTTTCAGGCTTTTTTGGTATGAATGTAAATGGCATTCCTTATGCAAATAGTGCAAATGGATTCTTTATAGTAGTTTGTATGTCAATTGTAGTATGTGCTTTAGTTACGTTTTTCTTAAACAAAAAAGATATGTTTTAAATAAAGCATTTAAAATTAATTAGTAATATAAAAACCTCCGTTACTTTTATCGGAGGTAATTTATAATATTAGTGATTAAAACATTTATATATTAATCATCAAAAACTTGAACTACCGTAATGGCAGTTTCTTTTAATAAATCCATGTCAAAGGAATTAGAGTAGATATTATATCCAGGACTTATTATTCTTACTATGGGTCTGTCTGGGAAAGATTTATTTTGTTTAATTACAATACCCTCTAATCCATTAGATAGTTTTAGTCTACATCCTAGAGGATATATATAGAATGTATCTCTAAAATGTTTAACTAAAATTGGGTCGAAGGCAGTTCCAGAAGATGATAAAATAAGTTCATAGGCATCAGTAGGATTAAACCTTTCTCTATAGGATCTATTAGCACTTACAGCAGTGAAAACATCACAAATACTAATTATTCTTGCAAACTTTGAGATACGATATCCTTTAATACCAAAAGGATAACCAGTACCATCAAATTTTTCATGATGCTCTGCTACAGCTCTTATCACAATAGGGTGAAATTTTTTTATACTGTTCAGTATTTGTATTCCATATAGGGAATGTTTCTTAATAATTTCAAACTCATTATTAGTAAGTCGTCCTTTTTTATTAATTATAGAAGATGGGACTTTAGTTTTTCCTATATCATGTAAAATAGCTGCAACTGCTAAATGTCTTAAATTCGATTTATTCAAATTCATAGTATATCCTAAAAAAGTAGCCATTATGCAAGTGTCAACACAATGCACATAGGTATAATCATCATAATGCTTAAGATCGAAAAGATTAGTATTTACAGTACCTTGATTCATTATATGATCAACTATAGAGTATACATCTTGATATATTTATGAGAATCATCATAATTACCAGCTACTAAGTTATCAAATAGTATAGGCATATTTTTAATGACAGAAGTTTTTAATGTCTTCATGTAATCATCTTTAAATTTCCACTTGAAATTAAAATCGCAATTCTCTTCTACTTTAATTGCATATATACCATTATGTTTTAATTTATTTATGTGATCTTCGTTTAAAACAGTGCCAGCACTTAATAAGATCTTTCCTTCGTAATCTAAAATATGTTTCCATAATACCTCACTACCTTTTAAATCATTAACCGAAACTAGTTTCATAATACACTCCAAATCTAATTTAATATTATTTAATAAAATTCATTGTAAAATTCAATTTATCCACTTAAAGTAATATAAATATTAGTTTATTAACATAAAAATCTTATAAATTTTTAGTAAGTAAAAAAACAAAAAGTATGAAATCTATTGTTATAATTAAGTTATTATACAAAATTTAAATCATGACAGAAACATAAATATATTTTATGCTATTATTATACCAAAATAATACTTAATAGTAAAAGTTAAAAAGTATAAGTAATTTGGATATAATAGTATGTGAATCTAGGTTTTTATATAATAGTATATTTTTTATTAGCGTTTTTACATTAGAAATTAATCTTTACTATGTATAAAAGTATTATAGTGTTAACAAGAATATAAATTATTTAAATTAAGGGGGAACAAAAAATGAAGATACCTTTTCTTATGACACCAGGACCAACGCAAGTTAGAGAAAATGTTAGGTTTGCTAGAGCATTTGAAACAACAAACCCTGATATTGATTTTAATTTTTACGACCTTTACAAAGAAACTTGTGTTAAGTTTGGGGAACTTTTAAATACAAAAGAGGAAGTTAGGATATTAAGTGGCGAGGGAATTTTAGGCTTAGAGGCTGCATGTGCTTCTTTAACCGAAAAAGGAGATAGAGTATTAGTAATAGATAACGGTATATTTGGAGAAGGTTTTGCTGAGTTCGTGGAATTATATGGGGGAGAAGTTGTTTATTTTAAAGGAAACAGAAGAAGAGAAATAGATATAGAAGAACTTAAAAAATTTTTAGATAAAGATAGTAATTTTAAATATGCAACCGTAGTTCACTGTGATACTCCATCTGGAGTTGTAAATCCAATAGACAAAATTTGTCCTTTGTTAAAAGAAAAGGGAATTATAACTGTGGTAGATAGTGTATCAGCTATGGGAGGAGTGCCTTTAAAAGTAGATGATTGGAATATAGATATAGTATTAGGTGGGTCACAAAAATGTATATCTGCACCAGCAGGACTTACTATATTAAGTATAAGTAAGGAAGCATTTAGTGTTATGAAAAATAGAAAGACTAAAATAGGGTCCTTCTATTGTAATTTATTATTATGGGAAGACTATTATGAAAAGAAGTGGTGTCCATATACTCCGCCAATAAGTGATATACTAGGTATTAGAAGAGCTATTGATAATATATTAGAAGAGAAGGATATAATAGACAGGCATGAAAAAATAGCATTTGCTGTAAGGAAATCTGTTGTAGAGTGTGGACTTAATTTACATTTGGAGAATGGCTATTCAAATACGGTAACATCAATAGAAATGCCATATAACATTAAAAGTGATGAATTAATAAAGTATATAGTAGATACATATAATGTTTTAATTTCAGGATCCTTTGGTTATTTAGATGGTAAGGTTATAAGAATAGGACATATGGGTGAAAATGCGTATAGTCATAAAATTACATATCTTCTTATGGTGTTACAAAAAGGTCTAGAATACTTTGGGTTTAAATTAAAAGGAGATTTGTCTGAAAAGTTCTTAGAACATGTAAAA
This sequence comes from Hathewaya histolytica, assembly GCF_901482605.1. Lineage (NCBI taxonomy): Bacteria > Bacillati > Bacillota > Clostridia > Eubacteriales > Clostridiaceae > Hathewaya > Hathewaya histolytica. Next base: position 165,273 of record NZ_LR590481.1, read on the forward strand.
TAAAAAAAGGGGTTCTTCCATAATAATGTGGTGGAGCCCCTAATTAATAACTTTTTAAATTATGTTAAGTGCATTATTCAAGAATATAAAAATAAACTTACCCAAGTGTATCTATATATATAAAACTTATTAAATAATAGAAATATAGATATAGATGAATATAATTAATTATAATAGCTAATTTCGATACAAAACTATATTATTTACTATGATATTATTTTTCATGTCGCTAAGGAACATAAGAAAAATTGCTCAGTGATAAAGAATAAAAAATGCTTGACAAACTTCAAAGGGTTTGATAAAGTATTAAATGTCGTCAGAAATACGACAAAATTTGAACTTTGAAAATTAAACAGAGTAAGATAAAAGAACTCGCATTCTTTTGAGAAAAAGAAAAAACAATTCAAGTCAGTAAAATGCTTGAGCAAGTTGAAATCTCAATAGAAAATTGAAGAGTGTAAGGAAACTCCTCAGCTAAGGCTGATGAGTAAAATACTGCACGAAACAAGTTTCTAGCATTATTTTAAATTGAGAGTTTGATCCTGGCTCAGGACGAACGCTGGCGGCGTGCTTAACACATGCAAGTCGAGCGATGAAGTTCCCTTCGGGGAACGGATTAGCGGCGGACGGGTGAGTAACACGTGGGTAACCTGCCTCAAAGAGGGGGATAGCCTTCCGAAAGGGAGATTAATACCGCATAATATCTTTTTAATGCATGTTAGAAAGATTAAAGGAGCAATCCGCTTTGAGATGGACCCGCGGCGCATTAGCTAGTTGGTGAGGTAACGGCTCACCAAGGCGACGATGCGTAGCCGACCTGAGAGGGTGATCGGCCACATTGGGACTGAGACACGGCCCAGACTCCTACGGGAGGCAGCAGTGGGGAATATTGCGCAATGGGGGAAACCCTGACGCAGCAACGCCGCGTGAGTGATGAAGGTCTTCGGATCGTAAAGCTCTGTCTTCAGGGACGATAATGACGGTACCTGAGGAGGAAGCCACGGCTAACTACGTGCCAGCAGCCGCGGTAATACGTAGGTGGCAAGCGTTGTCCGGATTTATTGGGCGTAAAGCATGCGTAGGCGGATATTTAAGTGGGATGTGAAATCCCGGGGCTTAACCCCGGTGCTGCATTTCAAACTGGATATCTAGAGTGCAGGAGAGGAAAGCGGAATTCCTAGTGTAGCGGTGAAATGCGTAGATATTAGGAAGAACACCAGTGGCGAAGGCGGCTTTCTGGACTGTAACTGACGCTGAGGCATGAAAGCGTGGGTAGCAAACAGGATTAGATACCCTGGTAGTCCACGCCGTAAACGATGGGTACTAGGTGTCGGGGTTTCAATACTCCGGTGCCGCAGTTAACACATTAAGTACCCCGCCTGGGGAGTACGATCGCAAGATTAAAACTCAAAGGAATTGACGGGGGCCCGCACAAGTAGCGGAGCATGTGGTTTAATTCGAAGCAACGCGAAGAACCTTACCTGGGCTTGACATCCCGAGAATCCTGTGGAAACATAGGAGTGCCCTTCGGGGAACTCGGTGACAGGTGGTGCATGGTTGTCGTCAGCTCGTGTCGTGAGATGTTGGGTTAAGTCCCGCAACGAGCGCAACCCTTGTTGTTAGTTGCTACCATTAAGTTGAGCACTCTAGCAAGACTGCCTGGGTAACCAGGAGGAAGGTGGGGATGACGTCAAATCATCATGCCCCTTATGTCCAGGGCTACACACGTGCTACAATGGTTGGTACAGAGAGAAGCAAGACCGTGAGGTGGAGCCAATCTCACAAAGCCAATCTCAGTTCGGATTGTAGGCTGCAACTCGCCTACATGAAGCTGGAGTTACTAGTAATCGCGAATCAGAATGTCGCGGTGAATGCGTTCCCGGGCCTTGTACACACCGCCCGTCACACCATGAGAGTTGGTAACACCCGAAGTCCGTGAGGTAACCGTAAGGAGCCAGCGGCCGAAGGTGGGATCGATGATTGGGGTGAAGTCGTAACAAGGTAGCCGTAGGAGAACCTGCGGCTGGATCACCTCCTTTCTAAGGAGAAATCGAGAAGGCTATCGCCTTTTCGTAGCGAGCACTTACTCTGTTTAATTTTGAGAGGTCAAACTCTTAAAACTATTAATAATTTAAAACTTTTGATTTTAAATTATCGAAAAATATGGGGGTATAGCTCAGCTGGGAGAGCACCTGCCTTGCACGCAGGGGGTCAAGGGTTCGAATCCCTTTATCTCCACCATATATGGGTCTATAGCTCAGCTGGTTAGAGCGCACGCCTGATAAGCGTGAGGTCGATGGTTCGAGTCCATTTAGACCCACCATTTTGTTCTTTGAAAATTGCACAATGAATAAATAAACTATAATTAACTTGTAATGAAACTCACTCAGTTAAACTGAGGAGTATTGATTTGTTACCAAAATCTAAGATTTTGACAAATCAACAAGTTACTCATGATAGGTCAAGTTAGAAAGGGCGCATGGCGAATGCCTTGGCACCAGGAGCCGAAGAAGGACGTGATAAGCTGCGATAAGCTGTGGGTAGCCGCACATAGGCTGTGATCCACAGATTTCCGAATGAGGAAACTCATATACCTAACGGTATATATCCTGAACTGAATACATAGGTTCAGGAGGGTAGACCCGGGGAACTGAAACATCTAAGTACCCGGAGGAAGAGAAAGAAAAATCGATTTTCTAAGTAGCGGCGAGCGAAAGGGAAAGAGCCCAAACCAGAAACTTGTTTCTGGGGTTGCGGACAGATCATAAACGTAGAGGCTATTGTAGTTGAAGTAAGCTGGAAAGCTTCACCATAGAAGGTAATAGTCCTGTAAACAAAACAAGAAGACTACAGATCTGATCCAGAGTACCACGAGACACGTGAAACCTTGTGGGAAGCAGGGAGGACCACCTCCCAAGGCTAAATACTACCTGGTGACCGATAGTGAAGAAGTACCGTGAGGGAAAGGTGAAAAGAACCCCGGGAGGGGAGTGAAATAGAACCTGAAACCGTGTGCCTACAATCGGTCGGAGCACTTTATATGTGTGACGGCGTACTTTTTGTAGAACGGGCCAACGAGTTACGATATGTAGCGAGGTTAAGCACTGAAGGTGTGGAGCCGAAGGGAAACCAAGTCTGAATAGGGCGAATTAGTTGCATGTCGTAGACCCGAAACCGAGTGATCTATCCATGGCCAGGATGAAGCGAAAGTAAAATTTCGTGGAGGTCCGAACCACGTTGGTGTTGAAAAACCATGGGATGAGCTGTGGATAGCGGAGAAATTCCAATCGAACTCGGAGATAGCTGGTTCTCCTCGAAATAGCTTTAGGGCTAGCGTCAGGTAATTAAGTAATGGAGGTAGAGCACTGAATGAGCTAGGGGGCTTCACCGCTTACCGAACTCTATCAAACTCCGAATGCCGTATACTTGTATCCTGGCAGTCAGACTGCGAATGATAAGATCCGTAGTCAAAAGGGAAAGAGCCCAGACCATCAGCTAAGGTCCCAAAGTGTAAGTTAAGTGGTAAAGGATGTGGGATTTCTAAGACAACTAGGATGTTGGCTTAGAAGCAGCCATTCATTTAAAGAGTGCGTAATAGCTCACTAGTCAAGAGATCCTGCGCCGAAAATGTCCGGGGCTAAAACTTACCACCGAAGCTATGGATGTACTATGTACATGGTAGAGGAGCTTTCTGCATTGGTTGAAGTTGTACCGAAAGGAGCGGTGGACGATGCAGAAGTGAGAATGTTGGCATGAGTAGCGAGAAATAGGTGAGAATCCTATTGGCCGAATATCTAAGGTTTCCTGAGGAAGGCTCGTCCTCTCAGGGTTAGTCGGGACCTAAGCCCAGGCCGAAAGGCGTAGGCGATGGACAATCGGTTGATATTCCGATACCGCCAAACTTCGTTTGACAAATGGGGTGACGCAGAAGGATAGGATATGCACACTGTTGGAGTGTGTGTTCAAGCACTTAGGCAGGCTAAGCAGGCAAATCCGTTTAGTCAATGCTGAGGTGTTACGAGGAGCGATTTTTTTCGCGAAGTATCTGATTCCACGCTGCCAAGAAAAGCCTCTATGGAGAAGTTTGGCGCCCGTACCGCAAACCGACACAGGTAGATGAGGAGAGAATCCTAAGGCCGGCGGAAGAATTGTTGTTAAGGAACTCGGCAAATTGACCCCGTAACTTCGGGAGAAGGGGTGCCTAGCGAAAGCTAGGCCGCAGTGAATAGGCCCAGGCAACTGTTTAACAAAAACACAGGTCTCTGCTAAAGCGTAAGCTGATGTATAGGGGCTGACGCCTGCCCGGTGCTGGAAGGTTAAGGGGATCTGTAAGCGTAAGCGAAGCAGTGAACTTAAGCCCCAGTAAACGGCGGCCGTAACTATAACGGTCCTAAGGTAGCGAAATTCCTTGTCGGGTAAGTTCCGACCCGCACGAATGGCGTAATGATCTGGGCACTGTCTCAACAACAAATCCGGTGAAATTGTAGTGCAAGTGAAGATGCTTGCTACCCGCAGTTGGACGGAAAGACCCCGTAGAGCTTTACTGTAGCTTAGCATTGAATTTCGGTATTGTCTGTACAGGATAGGTGGGAGACTTGGAAATACCTTCGTCAGGGGGTATGGAGTCATCCTTGGGATACCACCCTGACAGTACTGGAATTCTAACGAAAGGCCATGAATCTGGTCGTCGGACATTGTTAGGTGGGCAGTTTGACTGGGGCGGTCGCCTCCGAAAGTGTAACGGAGGCGCCCAAAGGTTCCCTCAGCGCGGTCGGAAATCGCGCGTAGAGTGCAAAGGCAGAAGGGAGCCTGACTGCGACACATACAAGTGGAGCAGGGACGAAAGTCGGGCTTAGTGATCCGGTGGTACCTCGTGGGAGGGCCATCGCTTAACGGATAAAAGCTACCTCGGGGATAACAGGCTGATCTCCCCCAAGAGTCCACATCGACGGGGAGGTTTGGCACCTCGATGTCGGCTCGTCGCATCCTGGAGCTGAAGTCGGTTCCAAGGGTTGGGCTGTTCGCCCATTAAAGCGGCACGCGAGCTGGGTTCAGAACGTCGTGAGACAGTTCGGTCCCTATCCGCTGCGGGCGCAGGAAATTTGAGAGGAGCTGTCCTTAGTACGAGAGGACCGGGATGGACTGACCTCTGGTGCACCAGTTGTCACGCCAGTGGCACAGCTGGGTAGCTATGTCGGGAAGGGATAAACACTGAAAGCATCTAAGTGTGAAGCCCACCTCAAGATTAGATTTCCCATGACGAAAGTCAGTAAGACTCCTTGAAGAACACAAGGTTGATAGGTGAGAGGTGTAAGCATGGTAACATGTGTAGCTGATTCATACTAATAAGTCGAGGACTTGACCAATATAGTTTTCATTGTGCAATTTTGAGAGAACATCTCTCAATGCATCCGGTGGTAATGGCGTAAAGGTAACACTCCTTCCCATACCGAACAGGTAAGTTAAGCTTTACAGCGCTGATGGTACTGCAGGGGAAGCCCTGTGGGAGAGTAAGACACTGCCGGGTAATATGATCTACTAGCTCAGTCGGTAGAGCACATGACTTTTAATCATGGTGTCCGGGGTTCGATTCCCCGGTAGATCACCAAAAGCATCTTACATTATGTAAGATGTTTTTTTATTTTTTGTTACTTAGTGTTATAATCTATTTTATTTTTATTTTTTAAAAGGAATATTTATTTTGAATTAATATATTTTATATATTAATAACTTGACGATATCATAAGTCTAGTGTACTATATAAATATAACACTAATATAATTTTATTATATTTATTTTAACAAAAGTTTATTAATTGAAATAGGTGGTGAGTTAAGCATGGAGTTTAATAATAATTTACCTATATATATTCAAATTATGAATTATATTAAGTCTAAAATTGTAACGGAAGAAATAAAACCAGGTGATAAGTTACCTTCCGTTAGAGAATTATCTTCACAATTGAAAGTAAATCCCAATACAATTCAGAGAACTTATAGTGAACTTGAGAGAGAAGGGGTTACTTATACACAAAGAGGAATGGGTACTTTTGTTATTGAAGAAAATAATCTCATATATAATCTTAAGAAAAATATGGCTAAAGATATTATACAAAAATTTATAGGAGACATGAGAAGTATCGGATTTTCTAATAAAGAGATATTAGAGGTGATTTCTCAGTTTTTAGAAGATAAATAAAAGGGGGAGAAAGTCTTGGATAAAATTTTAGAAATTAACGATTTATCTAAAACTTATTTTAAGAAAGAAGCTTTAAAAGATTTTAATTTAACGGTACCAAAAGGGAGAGTTTTAGGATTACTTGGACCTAATGGTAGTGGAAAAACTACATTTATTAAAATATTAGCAGGAATATTATCACCTTCAAAAGGAAGCATTCTTATAGATGGAAAGACACCAGGAAGATATACAAAGTCTATAATATCTTATTTACCAGATAAGGATTACTTATATAAGTGGATGAAGATATCGGATGCTGTAAATTTATATAAAGATTTCTATAGTGATTTTGATGAAAGAAAAGCAGATAAATTATTAACATTTATGAACTTAGATAAAAATTTAAAAATAAAAAATTTATCTAAGGGTATGAATGAAAAGCTCAATCTAACTCTAGTCTTATCAAGAAAGGCAAAACTATATGTATTAGATGAGCCTATAGCGGGAGTGGATCCTGTTACTAGAGAGAAAATATTAGATGCTATTATAAATAATTATTCAGAAGATAGTTCAATGATTATAACTACTCACTTAGTAAGAGATATAGAAAGAGTATTTGATCATGTAGCTTTTATGTCTAAGGGGAAAATTATGTTAGAGGGAAATGCAGAGGAATTAAGAGAGAAAAATTCAAAATCAATTGATGAATTGTATCGTGAAATTTTTAGTGAAGATGAGTAATAAGTGAAAATCTTATATTTTATAGAACTTGTATTAAAAAAGTATTTCATTGTTCCTTTGCAAAAGCTTGTTTTTAAAAATAATGTAAATTTTAATTTAGCGTATATAATGTCAGAGGTCTTCTTAGTGGTAATTTGTGTATTTTTATTTGTATATTTTATAGGTGGAAATGGTCTTATTTCCAATAGAGGAAGATTAAAGACTAAGGAGGATAAGTAATATGTTTAAATTATTAAAATATAATCTTAAGGAAAGTTTTAAATATGTGTCTATTATATTATCAATGGCTGTAATAGCATATATAGGAATTTTAAGTCTTAATTTTTATAATAAAATAAATAATAATGCAGTTTTTATCTTTTATATCATGATTAATTTTGGAGTGTTCCTTGTAACTTTAATATATATAATAAATGCTTATAAAAACGAGTTATATGAAGATAGGGCCTATTTAACCTTTACATTACCATTAAAAGGTAGAGAAATATTAGGGGCTAAGTTACTTTTAAGTATTATTTTATTTATTATAGTTGGAATAGTATGTTTTGGATTTTTCTCTCCACGCATAATCCGTTTAGATGGTTTAAATTTTTTAAGAACTGATGAACTAATGGAAATTGCTTTGGAGTATAAGGGAACGTTAATATTTTCATTTTTTGCTAGTCTAATTCAATGGTTACAGTTTATATTAACTATATTTTTTAGTATAACCTTAAGTAAAGTGTCTATTAAGAATAAACGAGTAGGATTTATATCTTTTTTAATATTTATATTAACTAATATTTTAATAGGATATATTGCTGTAAAACTTGCACAATTATTACCATATGCAATAGATTTTAAGACTTTATCTATTGTAAGTCAATCTAGGACGGGTGATGTAGGTATTACTAATATAGCTGTACAAATATATAATATAGTAGTTGTTATAGGGATATTTGGACTTACTTCATTACTTTTAGATAAAAAAATTGATTTATAATAATTATAAAATTTATTAATAAAAGCAGTATTATGAGGAATGTTTCTAATTATAAAACTAAAAACCTCATATTACTGCATTTTTATTATTTCATTATCTAGAGCTTCTTCGTATAAAACAACATCAGGTTTTACTAGGGAATTGCATTCATTGCAATAAGGAATTATATTAGGACTATTTATTATATAATTGAGATCATAATGTTTATTACACTTAGTACAGTAATTTCTATGAACAGAACCATGCAATTCTTGTACATTTTTGGAACCAGCTTTTTGATGAAGACCATCGATGTTTTGAGTTATTACCCCCTTTAGTTTACCACTAGCTTCTAATCTAGCTAGTGCTAGATGGGCATTGTTCGGACTTGCATTAGGAAAAAGTACTCTCTCCTTATAAAATTTATAAAATTCTTCTGTATGTTCTATAAAAAATCTGTAATTTAGCATAACTTCAGGAGAATACTTAAATCTATACTTTGTGTTGTATAATCCATTTTCAGATCTAAAATCAGGGATATTACTTTCAGTAGATACACCAGCTCCGCCGAAGAATACAATATTATGATTCTTATCTATAATTTTTTCTAATTTTAAATAGCTCATTTAAATCACCTCTACTATATTATTATATCTAATTAAGTGAAAAATTAATTGAATTATAAGCTATAATAGTTTTAAAGTATATGTTATATAAGGATTTAGATATATACTAAACCAGGTGTATCAATAATTAAAAAGAAAAGAAAAAATAAGAAAATTAAAGAATAGTAAATATAATTAGTATAGATAGGAGTTTTTAGAAATTTACAAGGTTTTAATTATGATATTATATATTTCGTAGTTTGGTTCTAAATTTAATTAGAACTTAATCAAGTCAGCAAGTTTAAGAAATAAAAAAGTGTTGACAAGATAAAAAACATCTGATAAGATTTAATAGTCGCTTGAAGAGAGTGACAAAAACGAAAGAAATTGGTCTTTGAAAATTAAACAGAGTAAGATAAAAGAACTCGCATTCTTTTGAGAAAAAGAAAAAACAATTCAAGTCAGTAAAATGCTTGAGCAAGAAGGAAAACTTTTAAATTGAGAGTTTGATCCTGGCTCAGGACGAACGCTGGCGGCGTGCTTAACACATGCAAGTCGAGCGATGAAGTTCCCTTCGGGGAACGGATTAGCGGCGGACGGGTGAGTAACACGTGGGTAACCTGCCTCAAAGAGGGGGATAGCCTTCCGAAAGGGAGATTAATACCGCATAATATCTTTTTAATGCATGTTAGAAAGATTAAAGGAGCAATCCGCTTTGAGATGGACCCGCGGCGCATTAGCTAGTTGGTGAGGTAACGGCTCACCAAGGCGACGATGCGTAGCCGACCTGAGAGGGTGATCGGCCACATTGGGACTGAGACACGGCCCAGACTCCTACGGGAGGCAGCAGTGGGGAATATTGCGCAATGGGGGAAACCCTGACGCAGCAACGCCGCGTGAGTGATGAAGGTCTTCGGATCGTAAAGCTCTGTCTTCAGGGACGATAATGACGGTACCTGAGGAGGAAGCCACGGCTAACTACGTGCCAGCAGCCGCGGTAATACGTAGGTGGCAAGCGTTGTCCGGATTTATTGGGCGTAAAGCATGCGTAGGCGGATATTTAAGTGGGATGTGAAATCCCGGGGCTTAACCCCGGTGCTGCATTTCAAACTGGATATCTAGAGTGCAGGAGAGGAAAGCGGAATTCCTAGTGTAGCGGTGAAATGCGTAGATATTAGGAAGAACACCAGTGGCGAAGGCGGCTTTCTGGACTGTAACTGACGCTGAGGCATGAAAGCGTGGGTAGCAAACAGGATTAGATACCCTGGTAGTCCACGCCGTAAACGATGGGTACTAGGTGTCGGGGTTTCAATACTCCGGTGCCGCAGTTAACACATTAAGTACCCCGCCTGGGGAGTACGATCGCAAGATTAAAACTCAAAGGAATTGACGGGGGCCCGCACAAGTAGCGGAGCATGTGGTTTAATTCGAAGCAACGCGAAGAACCTTACCTGGGCTTGACATCCCGAGAATCCTGTGGAAACATAGGAGTGCCCTTCGGGGAACTCGGTGACAGGTGGTGCATGGTTGTCGTCAGCTCGTGTCGTGAGATGTTGGGTTAAGTCCCGCAACGAGCGCAACCCTTGTTGTTAGTTGCTACCATTAAGTTGAGCACTCTAGCAAGACTGCCTGGGTAACCAGGAGGAAGGTGGGGATGACGTCAAATCATCATGCCCCTTATGTCCAGGGCTACACACGTGCTACAATGGTTGGTACAGAGAGAAGCAAGACCGTGAGGTGGAGCCAATCTCACAAAGCCAATCTCAGTTCGGATTGTAGGCTGCAACTCGCCTACATGAAGCTGGAGTTACTAGTAATCGCGAATCAGAATGTCGCGGTGAATGCGTTCCCGGGCCTTGTACACACCGCCCGTCACACCATGAGAGTTGGTAACACCCGAAGTCCGTGAGGTAACCGTAAGGAGCCAGCGGCCGAAGGTGGGATCGATGATTGGGGTGAAGTCGTAACAAGGTAGCCGTAGGAGAACCTGCGGCTGGATCACCTCCTTTCTAAGGAGAAATCGAGAAGGCTATCGCCTTTTCGTAGCGAGCACTTACTCTGTTTAATTTTGAAGGACTAAAGTTCTTCAATTTTGTTCTTTGAAAATTGCACAATGAATAAATAAACTATAATTAACTGATTAATATAAATTAATTTAGTTACTCATGATAGGTCAAGTTAGAAAGGGCGCATGGCGAATGCCTTGGCACCAGGAGCCGAAGAAGGACGTGATAAGCTGCGATAAGCTGTGGGTAGCCGCACATAGGCTGTGATCCACAGATTTCCGAATGAGGAAACTCATATACCTAACGGTATATATCCTGAACTGAATACATAGGTTCAGGAGGGTAGACCCGGGGAACTGAAACATCTAAGTACCCGGAGGAAGAGAAAGAAAAATCGATTTTCTAAGTAGCGGCGAGCGAAAGGGAAAGAGCCCAAACCAGAAACTTGTTTCTGGGGTTGCGGACAGATCATAAACGTAGAGGCTATTGTAGTTGAAGTAAGCTGGAAAGCTTCACCATAGAAGGTAATAGTCCTGTAAACAAAACAAGAAGACTACAGATCTGATCCAGAGTACCACGAGACACGTGAAACCTTGTGGGAAGCAGGGAGGACCACCTCCCAAGGCTAAATACTACCTGGTGACCGATAGTGAAGAAGTACCGTGAGGGAAAGGTGAAAAGAACCCCGGGAGGGGAGTGAAATAGAACCTGAAACCGTGTGCCTACAATCGGTCGGAGCACTTTATATGTGTGACGGCGTACTTTTTGTAGAACGGGCCAACGAGTTACGATATGTAGCGAGGTTAAGCACTGAAGGTGTGGAGCCGAAGGGAAACCAAGTCTGAATAGGGCGAATTAGTTGCATGTCGTAGACCCGAAACCGAGTGATCTATCCATGGCCAGGATGAAGCGAAAGTAAAATTTCGTGGAGGTCCGAACCACGTTGGTGTTGAAAAACCATGGGATGAGCTGTGGATAGCGGAGAAATTCCAATCGAACTCGGAGATAGCTGGTTCTCCTCGAAATAGCTTTAGGGCTAGCGTCAGGTAATTAAGTAATGGAGGTAGAGCACTGAATGAGCTAGGGGGCTTCACCGCTTACCGAACTCTATCAAACTCCGAATGCCGTATACTTGTATCCTGGCAGTCAGACTGCGAATGATAAGATCCGTAGTCAAAAGGGAAAGAGCCCAGACCATCAGCTAAGGTCCCAAAGTGTAAGTTAAGTGGTAAAGGATGTGGGATTTCTAAGACAACTAGGATGTTGGCTTAGAAGCAGCCATTCATTTAAAGAGTGCGTAATAGCTCACTAGTCAAGAGATCCTGCGCCGAAAATGTCCGGGGCTAAAACTTACCACCGAAGCTATGGATGTACTATGTACATGGTAGAGGAGCTTTCTGCATTGGTTGAAGTCGTACCGAAAGGAGCGGTGGACGATGCAGAAGTGAGAATGTTGGCATGAGTAGCGAGAAATAGGTGAGAATCCTATTGGCCGAATATCTAAGGTTTCCTGAGGAAGGCTCGTCCTCTCAGGGTTAGTCGGGACCTAAGCCCAGGCCGAAAGGCGTAGGCGATGGACAATCGGTTGATATTCCGATACCGCCAAACTTCGTTTGACAAATGGGGTGACGCAGAAGGATAGGATATGCACACTGTTGGAGTGTGTGTTCAAGCACTTAGGCAGGCTAAGCAGGCAAATCCGTTTAGTCAATGCTGAGGTGTTACGAGGAGCGATTTTTTTCGCGAAGTATCTGATTCCACGCTGCCAAGAAAAGCCTCTATGGAGAAGTTTGGCGCCCGTACCGCAAACCGACACAGGTAGATGAGGAGAGAATCCTAAGGCCGGCGGAAGAATTGTTGTTAAGGAACTCGGCAAATTGACCCCGTAACTTCGGGAGAAGGGGTGCCTAGCGAAAGCTAGGCCGCAGTGAATAGGCCCAGGCAACTGTTTAACAAAAACACAGGTCTCTGCTAAAGCGTAAGCTGATGTATAGGGGCTGACGCCTGCCCGGTGCTGGAAGGTTAAGGGGATCTGTAAGCGTAAGCGAAGCAGTGAACTTAAGCCCCAGTAAACGGCGGCCGTAACTATAACGGTCCTAAGGTAGCGAAATTCCTTGTCGGGTAAGTTCCGACCCGCACGAATGGCGTAATGATCTGGGCACTGTCTCAACAACAAATCCGGTGAAATTGTAGTGCAAGTGAAGATGCTTGCTACCCGCAGTTGGACGGAAAGACCCCGTAGAGCTTTACTGTAGCTTAGCATTGAATTTCGGTATTGTCTGTACAGGATAGGTGGGAGACTTGGAAATACCTTCGTCAGGGGGTATGGAGTCATCCTTGGGATACCACCCTGACAGTACTGGAATTCTAACGAAAGGCCATGAATCTGGTCGTCGGACATTGTTAGGTGGGCAGTTTGACTGGGGCGGTCGCCTCCGAAAGTGTAACGGAGGCGCCCAAAGGTTCCCTCAGCGCGGTCGGAAATCGCGCGTAGAGTGCAAAGGCAGAAGGGAGCCTGACTGCGACACATACAAGTGGAGCAGGGACGAAAGTCGGGCTTAGTGATCCGGTGGTACCTCGTGGGAGGGCCATCGCTTAACGGATAAAAGCTACCTCGGGGATAACAGGCTGATCTCCCCCAAGAGTCCACATCGACGGGGAGGTTTGGCACCTCGATGTCGGCTCGTCGCATCCTGGAGCTGAAGTCGGTTCCAAGGGTTGGGCTGTTCGCCCATTAAAGCGGCACGCGAGCTGGGTTCAGAACGTCGTGAGACAGTTCGGTCCCTATCCGCTGCGGGCGCAGGAAATTTGAGAGGAGCTGTCCTTAGTACGAGAGGACCGGGATGGACTGACCTCTGGTGCACCAGTTGTCACGCCAGTGGCACAGCTGGGTAGCTATGTCGGGAAGGGATAAACACTGAAAGCATCTAAGTGTGAAGCCCACCTCAAGATTAGATTTCCCATGACGAAAGTCAGTAAGACTCCTTGAAGAACACAAGGTTGATAGGTGAGAGGTGTAAGCATGGTAACATGTGTAGCTGACTCATACTAATAAGTCGAGGACTTGACCAATATAGTTTTCATTGTGCAATTTTGAGAGAACATCTCTCAATGCATCCGGTGGTAATGGCGTAAAGGTAACACTCCTTCCCATACCGAACAGGTAAGTTAAGCTTTATAGCGCTGATGGTACTGCAGGGGAAGCCCTGTGGGAGAGTAAGACACTGCCGGGTAAATATTATTCCGAAGTAGCTCAATGGTGGAGCACTCGGCTGTTAACCGATAGGTTGGAGGTTCGAATCCTCTCTTCGGAGCCAATATGGCTGGATAGCTCAGTCGGTAGAGCAGAGGACTGAAAATCCTCGTGTCCCTGGTTCGATTCCTGGTCTAGCCACCAATAGAGTGGCGCCATAGCCAAGTGGTAAGGCAGAGGTCTGCAAAACCTTTACTCCCCAGTTCAAATCTGGGTGGCGCCTCCAAAAAAAGTATCCCATAAAATTTATGGGATACTTTTTTTATTTATACTATGTTTTAATAATTGCTTTAAAGTATGGCCTTTATTTAAATTATGATTTAAATCTTAAATGGAGGGCTTAAGACATTAATTAGATTCTTTTCACTATCGAGTGATACTTCTATACCTATTGGGAGTGTAAGTTTAGGATAGTAATGTCCAGAAGAGAAATTACTTAAAATAGGTATATTTAGTTTGCATAGATTACTTTTTAGCACCTCTTCTAACTTTAAACTTTTACTATAATCTTTTAATTCACAATTTGTAAATCCACCCAAAATAATTCCTCTACATTTTTGAAGTTTTCCACTTAATAGAAGTTGAGTTAACATTCTATCTATCTTATAGGGTGCTTCACCTATCTCCTCTATAAATAGTATATTATCTTTAAAATCTATTTCGTATGGTGTTCCTAGTGTGCTACAAATTAAGCATAGGTTCCCACCAACTAAACGTCCCTTGGCTTTGCCATTGACCAAAGATATGGTCTTTATATGGGGTGGGTTTTCTAATATATATGGTTTCTTCATAGTATTAGTTATACTTTCTATAAAGCTATTATAGGTATAAGGTTCTTTTAAATCAGAGGTTAACATAGGCCCATGGAACGTAGGAAAGTTACATCTTTGACATATTGTATTTAATAAAACTGTTATATCACTAAAACCCATAAATATCTTTTTATTTTCTCTTATAATATCAAAATCTATATATGGGAGAATTCTCATGGCTCCATAGCCTCCCCTAATACATAGAATCATCTTAACTGTACTATCTTTAAACATATCCATTAAATCTTCAGCTCTATCCTTATCATCTCCTGCCAAGTATCCTTTTCTCTTGTAGATATGTTTTCCTTCTTTAACCTTAAAACCTAAAGATTTTATAAGAGAGATACCTGATTTTATTTTTTCATAATCTTCGGCACTAGAGGGACAAATAACTCCTATAGTATCGCCAATATTCAATGAATTTAACTTATTAATTTTTATCACTTCCTTTAAAAATTCAAATATTAACGCTAAGTTTTTTATATAAAAATAGGGTATTTGTATTTATATAATATTATTATATAGTACGATTACGTACTCTTTTCTTATAAAAACAAACTATATAGGAGTATAAATGAAATCAAAGGAAAGTTTATCTTGGTGAGAATAATTTACTGCTATTACATTTGGCAGCCTTTAATCATTTAATAATATATAATACAGTCTCTGGACACAGTAGCTAAAAGACATAAAGCTTAGTATAATCTTTATATGTCTTTTTAATGAGGAAAATATTTTGATGGGGGTTATATTTATGGCATTGTATAAAGAGGTAGTTGAAAGGAAGACTAACTCTATAATTTTTAATTGCTTAATTATGTTGATGTGTTTTATAGTAATTTCAGATTTATTTAAATCCATGCAAAATAAGATAGCTTTTTATAGCATCATAAGGTATGGATTATATCTATCAATGGGGGCATTGTTTTTCTTACATATGAGGAGAATTAAGACAAAATACAAGTATAGTGTTATACAAAATGAATTAATTATACATAAGATAATAGGAAATGAAGAGAGTTTAGTTGAGGCTATAAATTTAAATAAGATAGAAAATATTGAGAGATGTCACTACTTAAGGGATATTTTTTGTTTTTATAGAAGCAAAAAGTATAATATAGGTATGATTACGAAACAGAATTATATATGCATATATAGGTCAGGTAATAAACTTAAAAAGTTTTATTTTAAGCCTAGTGATAAGCTTATTAAGACTATAGAGAAGTCTATTATATTTTAAATAATTATATAGTGTAAAGGTAGAGCTTTAGTATCATATAAATATTGAACTAAAGCTCTTTTATATTATTTACTTTTTTTATTGTCGTACATTTCTATTGTCATTTCTCTTAATAAATCTTCCCTTTCTATAATATCAATTGAAGTTAGGCATATCGACTTTATAATTTTTAGGCATTGAGATTTTGCAAAGTCAGATAAAGTTAGTAATTCAAATTCCTTAGAAGGAAATTGAATATTATCTTCGCTACTATTACAAATTGATATTGAAGGGTATATGCAAGGTGTTGTATGGCTTATAGAGCCTATACTAAGCCCATAGGGTATATTTCTACAACAATCAATATCTATAATTCCGCATTCTTTCAAATTATGACTGAAAACTCTAGAGAGTGATTTGTTAGTCAATAACTCTCTACAAGGTAGTTCGAACATATGTGTGTAGACATCTACGTTTAATATATTAGATAAGCCCTTTAATATGTCTTTAATGGAGCTTTCCAAACATTCACAGTTGCTAAGAGTATTACCTCTTATATAAAACCTTAAGGATGCCTCAGGATGGAGGTTATAAGGACCATCTAGGCTGTTAATAGACAAACCATCTATAGAATATAAATTATTATTATTTTTAATTAGAGAGTTTAAAATATTAAAAGTCAAGAGACAAGCATCTAAAGTAGAGGAAGAGATTTCTCCTTCTTCAGAAGTTTTTCTAGATTTAAAGGTTATTTCAAAGGGAATAAGTGCACAAGAAGTTCCACTTTCTAAAGTTTCATTATAAACATGGGGGCACATTATAATATCGATATCTTTAAATGTATTTTCTCTTGCAATTGCCAGTTCTGCACCATTGAAATTATCACCAGGACAACCTACAACTGTTATGCTTCCTCCTATTTCAGAAATAATATTTTGCATAGCTAAAGCACAGCCTATGCTTATAGCTGCATTTAAATTATTTCCATATATGTGACCTTCCTTTGAGGCAGAGTATTTACAAATGTAACAGACTTTCGGATGACCTTCACCGATTTGAGCAAAAAAGCTAGTGTTTATATTTAAGAAGTTTTTTTCTACTTTAAAGTTGAATTTTTTTAATAAGTTAATTATGTATTCACAAGTCTTTTTTTCTTTAAAAGGAAGCTCTTTATTTTTATATACAAACTGTGATAGAGAGAAAATTTCTTCTTTGATAGTTGAAAGATAGGTAATAGTTTTTTGTTTCATACTCTAATCACTCCAAACGTATTTAAATTTATTAACAAAGTTTTGTTAGATGAATATAATAAAATAGTATTAATATTATAACCATCTTTTATTTTAATATTAAAATTGAAATTATATATAATCTTTATTAGATAAAGTAGTATTACTTAGTTTATTTTTGAATAAAATATATTATATGAGGCAAAAATTCAGATAAATCCTAGCACTCTTTTAAGGAGGACATTGATGAAAAAAAAGAGTTGTATAATATGCAGAAAGCCTCTAAATGATGGTATAATGATAAAAGGAAGACGAATTTGTAGTGATTGTGAAGCGAGATTAATTAAAGAAGATATAAACACAGATTTTTATGAGTATTTTAAAGATCGTATAAAAAGAAGTATTACACGTTACACGATAAAGGGAGTGGAAAAAGAGTGTTAAGATTACCACTTATAGATGGTATTAATAAATATATAAAGGAAAATAATATCCCATTTACTATGCCAGGTCATAAGTCAGGCAAGGGATTTTTAAGCGTAGAAGAGGGTAAGTTATTTTATGAAAATATTTTAAAAGGTGATATAACCGAAGTAGAAGGTGTAGATAATCTTCATAATCCTGAAGATATTATAAAAGAATCTCAAAATATGTTGAGTAAGTTTTATGGAAGTTATAAATCTTACTACTTAGTAAATGGAAGCACTAGTGGTAATATGGCTATGATATATGCTACCTTTAATAAAGGGGATAAAATAATATTAGAGAGAAATTGCCATAAATCCATTTTTAATGCTGTTATAATGAGGGAATTAGAACCTGTTTATTTAAAAAATAAATTACATGAGGTATTCAATGCTCCTTTCTCTCTAGATAGGGAGCATTTCTTAAGTCTTATTAAAAATAATAAGGATGCAAAGGGTATAGTTATTACTTATCCAAATTATTATGGAGTTTGTGTGGACCTTTCAGAAATCATAAAAGAGGCTAAAAAGTATAATATGAAAGTTCTAGTTGATTGTGCACATGGAGCACATTTTGGTATTATAGAGGACATACCTCAAAATCCTATAAAATTAGGGGCTGATATGGTTGTTATGAGTTCACACAAGACCCTTTCAAGTTTTACACAAACAGCTTATTTACATATAAATGATTCTGTGGACGTAGAGAAGGTTGACTTCTATGTTAGTGCATTTATGAGTACAAGTCCATCATATGTTTTAATGATGTCTATGGAATTTGCGAGATTTTATCTAGAAAAATATGGAGCAGAAGCTTATAAAAATTTTTTAGATTTAATATTAGAGTATAGAGAGAAAATAAATAACCTACAAGGATTTACAACTATGGGAAAAGAGCATATGTATATAGGTAGGAATGATACATTAGATACATCCATAGACCTAACTAGGCTTGTTATAAGTTTAGATGATAGATTTAATTCTCATAAACTTTTGGATTATTTAAGGGCGAATAAAATCCAAGGTGAAATGAGTGATGGTAAAAATGTTATTTTAATTCCTAGTGTGTTTAATGGTAGAGATGATTTTGAAAGTCTATATAATGTTTTAAAAAGTTGTAATTTAGGTTATTTAAAGGGAGATGAACAGATAGTATCTATGGATTATAATATTCCAGATAGTGTTTTGAGGCCTTTTGAGGTAATGGAAAGAGAAAAGATATTAGTTGATATAAACCTTTCTGAGGACAAGGTATGTGCAAAAGCTATAGTTCCTTACCCACCAGGAGTACCACTTGTAATGCCTGGTGAAGTTATAAATAAACAAGCTATAGAACTTATAAAATTCTATAGTAAAAACAATAAAACTGTAATGGGCATGAAAGATGGAGGCATATTTGTCGTAGAGTAAAATTAGTTTAATAGAAGCGTAATTTAAACAAGAGATATAAAATAGATTTAGGAGAGATTTTTTATGAATTTTAAGGGAGTCTTTATTACATTAGAGGGTGGAGAAGGCGTTGGGAAAACAACGCAAATCAAAAATATAGAGGAATATTTTAAGCAAAATAATATATCGTACATATCCACAAGGGAACCAGGTGGAATTAAAATATCAGAAAAAATAAGAGAGATAATCTTAGATAAAAGTAATACAGATATGGACGAAAGGACAGAAGCATTATTATATGCTGCAGCTAGAAGACAACATTTAGCTGATAAGGTTATACCGGCCTTAAAAGAGGGAAAGATAGTAATATGTGATAGATTTATAGATTCTTCATTAGCATATCAAGGATTTGCAAGGGGAATAGGAATGAAAGAAGTTCTGGCTATAAATGAGTTTGCAATAGAAGAATGTATGCCAGATTTAACAATATATTTAGATATAGAACCCGTAAAAGGAATTCAAAGAGTAAAAAATAGAAAAGGTGAAATAAATAGATTAGATTTAGAAAGCCTTAGTTTTCATGAAAAAGTTAGACAAGGATATTTAAAACTACTAGAGGTTTATCCTAATAGAATTAAGAAGATTTCAGCAGAAGGTACCGAAGAAGAAGTCTTTTATAAAATTAAAGAGTTGATAGGAAATTCAATAAAGGATAATGCGAAATAGATAAAATCAAAGTTAGATAACTTACTAAGTAGGTAAAAGTATGATAAAATAGAATAAAACAATAATATAACGGGCTTTTATCACAATAAGGAGGTTGATTTTATGAAGTTAGTAATTTCCATAGTTCAAGATCAAGATGCTAATGATTTAGTTGACGTTTTGACAGATAATGGGTATAGGGTTACAAAACTTGCAACCACAGGTGGATTTTTAAAAGCAGGTAATACTACATTAATGATAGGTGTAGAGGATGAAAATGTAGACAACTTAGTTGGAATAATTGAAGAAGTGTGTAAGACAAGACAACAAATGGTTGCATCTCCGGCAACTACAACAAGTTCAGCGGGAGTTTATATGCCATATCCAGTAGAAATTAAAATTGGAGGAGCTACCATATTTGTTGTAGATGTAGAGAAGTTTGTTAAGATATAAAATTTCAAAATCAAAATAACTTATATAGAATAGACCAACGATTACAACGCTTGTTTTAACTAGAATATTTCGAGTAAAACAGTAGGTATAACCTATTTAGATTAGGAGGTTGGTTTTATGAAACTAATAATTACTATTGTACAAGATAGGGATGCTAATAGTCTGATAAGTGAGCTTACAGAAAGAAAGTATGGAGTTACAAAACTTGCATCCACAGGTGGATTTTTAAAGTCAGGAAACACCACTTTGATGATAGGTATAGAGGATGATAAAGTTAATCATGTTATAGACATCATTAAAGAAACTTGTAACAAGAGAGAAGAAATTATAGTCCCAGTACAACCTGTATCAGATATAGGGGCTTTTTATTCCTCAGAGCCAATAAAGGTTAACGTGGGAGGAGCTACGGTATTTGTAGTTAATGTTTATAAGTTTGTGAAGAAATAAAATAAGCATAATTTTATAACTAAATAATGGATATAAAGACTGAAGGAGAGTTTAAATAGATGAGCTTAGGGAATATTATAATAGGGCACAGTAACATGTTGCATTTATTGGAACAAACTATTTATAATAAAAAATTTACCCATGCTCATCTTTTTGTAGGAGAAGATGGCATAGGTAAGAGTCTAATTGCAAATAGGCTAGGGAAAATTATTTTAAATTGTGATCAGAAATTAGATCATGTAGATTTAATACACTGGAAGTTAGGGAAAAACAAAAAAAGTATCGGCGTAGATGATATAAGAATTTTAAATGAAGAGATTAATAAAAAACCTTATGAAGGTAGTAATAAAGTTATAATAGTATATAGTGCGGATAAAATGACTATACAGGCTCAGAATGCTTTTTTAAAAACTATAGAAGAGCCACCTTATGGTATACATATTTTTTTGTTGTGTGAAAGTTTAAATTCTATACTAGAAACTATAAAATCAAGATGTCAAATACATAAATTAAAACCGTTAAACCAAGATGAAATGTTATACTTTTTAAAAGAAAAATATGGGCATTTAAATGAAGGTGAAATCAAAGTATTAGTGGCTTTTAGTGATGGAATACCTGGCAAAGCAGAAACTTTAGTCTATGATGAGACTTTTAAAGAAATGAGAAATACCACAATAGAATTTTTAAAAGATTTAAGGAAGAGTAATATAGAATTCTTAAATTATGAGTCTACTTTTATAAAATATAAAGATAAAAAAGATGAGTTTTTCCAATGTTTTTTAAGTTTTTTAAGGGATTCTATAATATATAAAGAGACGGCAAATAAAAACATTTTAATTAATCAAGATAAAATTAAGGATATAGAGAAGATATGTAGTGTATTTTCATTTTCACAGTTAAATGATATTATAAAGATAATTAGTGAAAGCAGAGATAATTTAGAAAAAAACCTCAACCCAACACTAGTTTTTAGTACAATGCTACTTAAGATACAGGAGGTATAGAATGGTCAAAGTAATAGGAATAAGGTTTAAAAAAGCGGGTAAAATATATTATTTTAATCCTAGAAATGTAGATATAAAACAGGGTGACTTTGCTATTGTAGAAACAGCCAGAGGTATAGAATTTGGTGAATGTGTAGTGGGTCTAAAAGAAGTCAGGGAAGAAGATCTTATAGCATCACTTAAAGATGTAATAAGAAAAGCCACAGATGAAGATATTGAAAAACATAAATTAAATAAATCAAGAGAAGAAGAAGCTCTAAAGATATGTGAGGAAAAGGTATCTAAACATAGTCTTAATATGAAACTTATAGATGTAGAATATACATTTGATAATAATAAAATAATTTTTTATTTTACAGCAGAAGGAAGAGTAGATTTTAGAGAACTTGTAAAAGATCTTGCAAGCATATTTAAAACAAGAATTGAGTTAAGGCAAATAGGTGTAAGAGATGAAGCTAAGATGATAGGTGGACTAGGACCATGTGGAAGACCATTATGCTGTTCTACTTTCCTTGGTGAATTTGCACCAGTATCAATAAAAATGGCAAAAGATCAAAATCTTTCACTTAATCCCTCAAAAATATCTGGCATATGTGGAAGATTAATGTGTTGTCTTACATATGAAGAAGAGGTTTATAGAAAAACAAGAGAAAAGATGCCTAATGTTGGTTCTATAGTTAGAACTCCTTTTGGAGAAGCAGAAGTTATAGATAATAATATCGTAAAAGAGTTTGTTAAGATAAAAGTTAAAATAGATGATGAAGATACAATTCAAGAGGTCAAAATAAGTGATCTTGAACTTGTGTCAGGTGGATATATGTCAGATGAAAATGATGATGTAATTAGGCTTGAAATACAGGATGAAGAAGAAAGTAAGATGTTAGGTAATATCCTTCAAGAAGAAAAGTCAAAAGTTAAAGTAAAAGAGGTATTCAAGGAAAATTAGGAGGATAAATAATATGAGGGCCTTAATTAAGGTAAGGGACATAAATTCATCCAAAGATATAAATAATATAAGGAATGCTATAACAAGTAATGAAGGTATAATAGCATGCCAAATTTCTAAAAAAAAAGAAGAAATAGAAGTTATATATGATCAATATTTTTTAGATATAGATACAATTATAGAATCTATTGAAAATATAGGATATACAGTTTTAGAATGTAGATAATATAAATTTATAAAAGTATTTTGTTCTTCTCCTTTTTTTAATTTAATGTGTATATTCTTTCATTAAAGGATAAAACATTATAGGATATAGAAATTACTTAAAGTAAATAATAAGTAATGAAAATAACATATTGAAAGGAGAAATAATAAATGAAAAAGGTAGCGATAGAAAAGGGATTATCTACAGTTAAGAATTACTTAGAAAATCAAGGGTATAAAGTAAAAGAATTTGATGATAGAAAGAAAACAGCTAAAAACTTTTTAAATAAATTTGAAGCAGTAGTAGTTAAGGGTGAAAATAATAATTCTATGGGAGTTCAAGATACTATAACAGATTCAAGTATTATAAACTCAAATGGAATGACACCAGAAGAGATAGAAAGACAAATAGAATCAATGGATAATCACACATTAAGCTAGTAGTTAATAATTTTAAAATTTAAAAATCTATAAATTAAAATAGATAAATAAATATAAAAATTAGAACTAGTGATTGAAATATATAGAGGGCTAAACCTAAGTTATATACTTATGTTTAGTCCTTTAATTTTATAAAAAAATACTAGAATAAAAATAAATATTTAAAATTTAACCAATTTGGGTATAAAAAATCTATAAATGGAAAAAATTCTAATGTAAAACAAATTAATTACATACCTACTTTGAGAGGAGAGGGTTAGAAGTGAGAAGAAATAAAGGTATAGTATTAGTTAGCACGACAGTAGTTGTATTATTAGGACTTTTTCTAGGATTAAAGTTTATAAATAAACCTAAGAATGAGGTTGGAACTAATGTTAAAAATACAGAGGTAGCTAAAGCAAATGAAGAAAAAGAAGAAAAGAAGGATAATTTTTTATCGCAAAGTTTAAGGGAAGAAAAAGAACGTAAAGAAAAAGAAGAGAAAGATACTATAAAAGATGATACTAAGGAAGAAAAAGATACTAAAGAAACAAGTTCTGAAAAGGACAAAGAAAATAAGGATAGTAAGGAAACAAATTCTGAAAAAGAAGATGAAAAGAAAGAAGAATCAAAAACAACTAGTGGAAATAAAGTTGAAGTTTATGATGATAAGTATGTAGTTAAAAAAGGTGATACATTATTTAGTATAGCTAAAGAGTACTTTGAGAATGAGAGCATAAATGAAGCTATGCAATTAATACAAAAAATAAATAAAATGGAGAATGCCGGGGTATTAAGAGAAGGCGATAAATTGTTAATACCAACAGAAGATAATATTAAAAATGAAAAAGATGATAAAACTAAAGAAAAAGAAGAGGATAAAAAGACAAATTCTAATACAAAAGAAGATAAGAAGGAAGATAAAAAGGAAACATCACAATCTAAAGGAAATACTTATACAGTAAAAAAAGGTGATACATTAATAGATATAGCTAATAATCACATGAAGTGGTGTAAAGGTGACGAGGCTGTTAAATTATTAATGAAAAATAATAACTTAAAAAGTGCAACAGATTTAAAGGCAGATCAAAAAATATATATACCTACTGAAAAATAAGTATATAAGTAAGTTGTTAAAAATATTTAATAAGTCAATACATTAACTATTGTATTATTGGATTTATTAAATATGAATATAAAATCACACGAATGAATAAGTTTTTTTAAATTAATAAACTAAAGATGATTTCATAGTTAACCCCTAAAGTGTAATAATCCATTTTGCCCCTTTAATAGGATGCCCCTTAAATTTTAATATTAAGGGGCATTAGTACATTTATATATTTTATATATTAAAATAAAAAAATCTGCTGACAAAGCCAGCAGGTAAAATAATTGGGTATTTGGGTATTCTCTATAGTATATATTATTTATTTTTTGCTGATAAGTCAGCAATTTCTTTCCATTTTGACATGATATATTCATATCCATTTTTAGAGTGTGGTATTAAACAGTTTGTACAATTCTTAACACCACTCTCTGTATATGTGAAATTACCACCACACTTAGAACCTAAAGTATATAGTGGACAGTAACAAAACAAGCAATTAAAATCTTTGTCATCTTTTACTTTATGACAAGGAAAGTATTCGCAATTCTTATGTTGGAAAAACTTATAGTTTTCACTCATGGTATATAAGCCCCCTTTAATAAAGTTACTTATAGTATAGATTATTCGGTTTCTTTAATCAATCCCTTTCTATAAGCACAAAGTAGCATCATGATATCTTCTATTTGTTGTTCCAATTCCTTTCCTTTATCAGTATCTGAAACTCTTTTTCTTTTTAAGTTAGCTTCCAATACAATAGTAGAAGATAAGATATCTTTTTCTTCCTCTATTGCTTTTTGGATGGATTCAAAAGGTTCATGAGAAACTAATATAAGTCCATATGAGTTATATATAAGAGTATAACCAGCTATACCAGTTTCAGGTTGATAAGCTTTTGAGAAACCACCATCAATAACTAATAGTTTGCCATTTGCCTTTATAGGACTTTCACCTTTTTTTGTTTTAACAGGTACATGTCCATTTATAATGTGAGAATCTTTTGGATCAAGGTCAAATTCTCTTAAAATGTTGTTGCATACATCTTCGTCATCTCTTAGCAAGAAAAATGAGTTTTTTACTTCTTTATGAGTTTCTTTTTCTTTAACAAAATATCTTTCAAATGTTGTCATCTTATCCTTTCCAAATAAAGGAGAATTTTCACCACACCATAGATACCACATTGTATCTAATCCATAGAGATTTTTTATTGGGTCTTTTTTGTTAAAGTAGGCTTCTCTTGCAAGCCTGTCACATCTATCTAGAAGAGCTCGTCCTTTATAAATCTTTCCATTAACTTTTACCTCTTTAAATGAACCATCTTTGTTTAAAGGAATACAACTATGGAATAAGAGGTTTGAATTAAAACTTAAGTAAAGGCTACCTTTTGAATATAAAAAACTAATATGTTTTTGTAGCTTTTCACTATTATTAAAATAAAATCTAAATTTATTTACAACTTCAATTTCTTCCTCTGTAAGTTTATAAGGATCTTTAGGATCAATAGTAGGGAAATTGGTATCTACTAAATCATATGTTTTACCATATAACTCTATAGTACCTTTTTCATAGTCTATTTTATCTAATAGAAGTCTATGATCCATTTTGTAGTGAGGTCTTCTTTTTATTATTTCAGCTTCAAGTTTAAATTGTATAACACTTATAGCTTTATGCATTTGAGAAATTAATCTAATATCTTTTTCTCTATATTCATCTTCATTCCCGCAAATTTTAGGAATAAAGGCACTGCAAGGATCATCCCCATAAACATCCATTCCAAAAGTTGCAAGAGGCAATAAGTTTATACCATAACCTTCTTCTAAGGTACTCAAATTTGCATATCTTGCAGCTATTCTAATTACATTAGCGATACAAGCATCCGAACCAGCAGCAGCCCCCATCCACAGAATATCATGATTACCCCATTGTATATCAACTGAATGATGCTTTATTAGAGCATCCATAATTATATGTGGACCAGGGCCTCTATCATAAACATCTCCTAAAATATGAAGACTATCTACAACCAATCTTTTTATTAGTTTGCATAATGCAATTATGAATTCATCCGCTCTATCGATATAGATAATTGTTTTTATAATTTGGTTGTAATACTCTTGTTTATTTTTTACATTTTCATGTTCATGTAAAAGTTCCTCAATAATATAAGTAAAGTCTTTTGGAAGAGCTTTTCGAACTTTTGACCTAGTGTATTTTGAACATACATTACGACAAATTTCAATTAACTGATATAAAGTAATTTTATAAAATTCATCCATCTCAACTTCGGAATTTTTCATAATTTGAATTTTTTGCTCAGGATAATATATTAAGGTTGCAAGAGTTTTTTTCTCACTTTCCCTTAAAGAGTTGCCAAATATATCATTTATCTTTCTTTTTATAACTCCTGAAGCATTTCTAAGAACATGGGTAAAAGCCTCATATTCCCCATGAATATCAGTTAAAAAGTGTTCAGTACCCTTTGGAAGATTTAATATAGCCTGTAGGTTTATTATTTCAGTACAAGCAGAAGCTATATTAGGATACTGCTCTGATAAAAGTTTTAGATATTTCAAATTTTTTTCCAAAGTACATAGGCTAATTTCTTCCATAACATACTCTCCTCTTATATTAATAAGTGACAACAAAAATATAATATCATATATGTTATACTATATCAATAATATTTTGAAAATAGTCTAACATATAAAAAATATTAATATATTTATAATATATTAATATGAATGAAAGAAGAATAATTTACAACTTTTTTAATATACACACAAGAAATTATATATAAAAAAAGTATAACATATAAAATAAGAAAAATTTTTTTAGGAAATATAATAAAAAATGAATATATTTTTATGTAGTGGTTATAATTACTATTGTAAGAGATACATTATATAAACCCCTTATAATCCCTCAATCCCTTATAATTTAATATGCACCTAAAAAGGGTCCCCCTACTTAAAAATCTTTTTAGGTGCATGAGTATCCCCCATAACTAAATATTTTAAACTCCCCTAGAACCTTTTATAGATACTATAAAAGGTTCTTTACTTTATATTAAAAGGTAGTTAAAAATAGACCTTTCTAAAAAAAACAATTAAAGTTTGTCTTATTATAATGTTTATATTTTATAATACAAATTTTAAAAGGTTATAGCATTGGTTAGTTAGAAAACATACCATTATAGCTATAGCAGTAGGCATTAATATAGAAAAAAGTGTCCATTTTGAACTACCAGTTTCTTTTTTAATAGTTAATACCGTAGTAGCACAAGGAAAATGTAGTAGGGCAAATAACATGGTGTTTAGTGCTGTTATATGTGTCCAACCATTTTGAACTAGTATAGTTTTTAATTCGCTTAAACTATTGAAATCAATCATAGCACCCTTTGACATATAAGCCATTATAAGTACAGGCAGAACTATTTCATTGGCAGGGAATCCTAATATAAAAGCCATTAATATAAATCCATCTAATCCAATTAATTTTGCGAAAGGATTTAAAAATGATGCTACATGACCTACAATACTTAAATTACCTACATATATATTGCTAAGTAGATAAGTTATAATACCAGCGGGTGCAGCTATTACTATGGCTCTACCAAGAACAAATATAGTTCTATCTATTATAGATGTATATATTACTCTTCCTATTTGAGGCTTCCTATAAGGTGGAAGCTCTAAAGTAAAGGAGGAGGGAATTCCTTTTAATAAGGTCTTAGATAATATATAAGATACAAGTAATGTTATTAATATAGATAATATAATTAATCCCGTTATAATCAGGGCAGAAATGAAAGTTCCTGAACCTGCAAACAATTGTGATCCAAAGAATATAGATGATATTGCAATTAAAATTGGGAATCTTCCATTACATGGTACAAAGTTATTTGTAAGTATGGCAATGAGTCTTTCTCTTGGGGATTCTATTATTCTGCAGGATATTACCCCAGCTGCATTACATCCAAATCCCATACACATAGTTAAACATTGTTTACCGTGAGCACATGCTTTTTTAAATACGTGATCTAAATTAAAGCATACCCTTGGTAAATACCCTAAGTCTTCTAATAGCGTAAAGATAGGAAAGAATATAGCCATAGGTGGTAACATAACTGATATGACCCAAGCTAAGGTTCTATAAAGTCCTAATACTAAAATACCATGCAAAAATGTTGGCATATTAATCTTCTGACATAGAGTTGTAATAGAGTGTTCAATTTCAAATAAGAAAGTTGCTAAAGCTTCAGAAGGATAGTTAGCACCTTCAATAGTAATCCATAATACAATGGAAAGAAGTAAAAACATTATAGGTATTCCAAAAGTCTTTGATGTAATAATATCGTCTATTTTCTTCTGAGAATCTATTTTATCTAAATCCGTTTCTACACAGTTAGAAAGTATTTCTTCTGCATTAGAGTAGATATCTTCTACTATATCCTCTCTAATCTCATTTTTATGATTTTCTCTAAAACATTTAACTTCGTCAATAATATCATCAAACTTAAAATCTGGTTTATCCTTTAAAATATTCAAAATAAGCCTCCTTTATATTAATTTCATGTACAAATAATAAAAAGTTTACTTAATAAATATTTATATCCGTATTTAAATATTTTGATATGGAATCTAATATTGATTTATCACCATCTAAAAGTCTTAAAGCTAACCAATCAGTATTAATGTTGTTCCCAAAGATTTTTTTTAGTTTAGGCGATAATTCACATATCATATTAGTAATTTCACTTCTATACGCTATTTTTCTTGGAATAGGAAGTATGTTTCCTAGGGATACGTCATAAATTTTTTCTTTTAGATTATCCATCCCTTTATTACTCCTGGCCACTGAAGGAACTATGGGCACACCTAGTCTTTCTTCAAGTGATGTAACATCTATCTTTATGTTCTTCTTTTTTGCCTCGTCCATTAGATTAAGACATACTACAACTCTAGGTGTTATTTCCATGATTTGTAGTAAAAGATTAAAGTTTCGTTCGATACAAGTTGAATCTAAAACAACTACAGTAACATCAGGTCTCCCAAAGCATATAAAATCTCTTGCTACGATTTCTTCTATAGAGCTTGCAAGAAGAGAGTATGTTCCAGGTAGATCTACAACTATAAAGTTTTTATCTATAAAAGAATATTTACCTTGGGTATTAGTAACTGTTTTTCCAGGCCAGTTTCCAGTATGTTGATGTAATCCAGTAAGAGAATTAAAGACTGTGCTTTTTCCTGTATTAGGGTTACCAGCTAAGGCAACTACTAAATCGTCTTCACTACTTTTCTCCACATTAAATAAATCTTTTAGAGACTTTTTAGATGTTGATGAGTAAGTTAATCCCATAAAATCACCTCTATATTACTTGATTCTTCACATCTTAAAGCTATGCAGGTATTTCTAATTAAAAATGCGGTAGGATCTCCCCAAGCACTTTTTCTTAAAACATGTATTATAGTATTTTCAACCATACCTAGATCTAGTAATCTTTGTTTAGAGAGTCCTGTAGATGAAACTTTAATTATTTTAGCTTTTTTTCCTACAGGAACTTCACTAAGTTTTAGTACTTTAGTACAATCCATGTAACCTCACCTCTTTTGAACAGACTAAAAGTAATTTATGATTTATACTATGCGATGATACTAAAATGTGTCACAAAACATATTAATAAAAGTAATCACAAATTAGTAGATAAATTCATAATTTATATAGCGATAGAATTAAAATAAGGAGATTTAATATGAACTTTTACCGAGACGAAGATTTTGAGGTTATGGATGACTACGGGTACGAGGACGAGGGGTATGAGCTAGATTATAATAGACAAATGAATATGCCACCTATGACTCAACCAGGAGGTGGATTTCCTAAGTCAGCGCCCCCTAAAAATGTACCACAAAAATCCATGCATACCGCTGGAAGAAGAAGTTTATGTGACTGTTTTAATAGATTTACTTACCTTTGGCTTAGAAATGGAAGGGCATTTTGGATATGGCTTGTAGCCGTATATGATACTTATATAATATGTTATAGATGGAATGGAACAAGATGGGTATCAGCTCAAATAGATAAGAGAAGAATAGAACATTTTATTTGTTAATTAAAAAAAGATAGTAAAAAGATAGTATCAAGTTTGATACTATCTTTTATTTTTTTGTTTAAAATTAGTACATATTTTTACTAACTATTAACATAAAGTTAAAACTTATTTAACAGTAAAAAAGGAAAGTGGAGCATTTTGAAGTAAATAAGAGTTAATTTTAATTAATAAGGAAAAAACATAAAAAATGAAATGTTGACTATTAGTCATTAAGTTGTATAATAATATTTGTTCTAAAAAATGACTACAAGTCAATATTGCATAAAAGTTTATAAAAGTATTAAAATTCTTACTATTTGAAGAATTTTTGAAAGGTGATTAAATGGAGATGTCAAAAAAAGTTACGGTAACACAAAAGAAGAAGAGGAAAGAGAGTGATCTTTTTCAAGCTGCCTATGAGCTTTTTGGAACGAAGGGTTTCAATGATACATCTATAGATGACATTGTAAAAAAGGCAGGGGTAGCTAAGGGTACATTTTATCTTTATTTCAAAGATAAGTTTGATATTATAAACAGAATTGTTCTAAAAAAGAGCGCTTTAGTTATAAAAGAAGCAATGGAAAAAACTGATGAACAAAATATTGAGGAGTTTGCTGAACAGATAATATACTTTACAGATTATATAATAGAGTATTTTAAAGAAAACAAGATACTATTGAAAATTATAAACAAAAACTTCTCATGGGGGATTTATAGAAGAGCTTTAACTGATACCAAGCAAAATGAGGAAATGGTTAAAGCTATCGGAATATACATGGAACACATGCAAAATATGGGTATGACTGCTGATGAAGCTGAAAAAACCTTATTTATAATAATAGAACTTATAGGAACAGTTTCGTATTCCTCTATTATTTTAGGTGAGCCAGATAATATCGACAGTATGAAACCTATACTATTTAACTCAATAAGAAAAATACTAAGTATATAAAGGAGTGACATTATATGAAAAGATTTGGAGAATTTATAGTAAAACGCAGAGTTTTAGTAATTTTAATCTCCTTGCTACTTTTAATTCCTTCAATTTTGGGATTTATAGGAACTAGAATAAATTATGATATTTTAAGTTACCTTCCACAGGAATTAGATACTATGAAGGGCCAAAAAATATTAGATGAAGAGTTCTCTAATGCAAGTACAGGAATGCTTATGGTTGAGAATATGCAGTCTAAAGATGTGGTAAAACTAAAGGAAGAAATAGAGAAGGTTAAGGGTGTAGAAAAAGCTATTTGGATAAGTGATGCGATGGATATCAGTGTTCCGAAGGAAATGCTTCCAGAAAAAATTAGAAATATGTTTTATAGCAAAGACACTACTCTTATTATGATAAAGTTTAAAGAAGGATCAGCATCAGTCAATACCTTTAATGCAGTAGATAGTATAAAAAAGATAACAGGGAAAAGAGCTTTCCTTGGAGGAATGTCAGCAATAATTCATGATACAAGACAACTTGCAGAAAAAGAAACGCCATTTTATGTATTAATAGCAGTAGCATTTGCAATTATAGTTTTAATGCTTACTATGGAATCAACAGTGGTTCCCTTTATATTCTTAGTGGGAATAGGGTTCCCAATAGCATATAACTTAGGATCAAATTATTTCTTAGGAGAGATATCATATATAACTAAAGCACTGGCTGCTGTATTACAGCTAGGGGTAACCATGGACTACTCTATTTTCTTACTTCATAGATATGAGGAAGAAAAGTCAAAGAGGGAAAATAGAGAAGAGGCTATGGCAGAGGCTATTGCAAGTACATTTACATCTATTGCAGGAAGTTCTCTTACAACTATAGCCGGATTCTTAGCATTATGCACTATGAAACTTGGACTTGGAAAAGATATAGGAATAGTTATGGCAAAGGGTGTTGTACTAGGAGTTTTATCTACAGTAACAACTTTACCAGCATTACTTATGTTCTTTGATAAAGCAATTCATAAGTACACACATAGAACTGTAATGCCAGGATTTAAAAAGGTTTCAAACTTTGTAGTAAAACACAATAAAGCACTTGCAGTTTTCTTTGTAGTGCTGTTCGTGCCATTTATATATGCTCAAAACAATACAGAGGTATACTATAACTTAGATGAGGCATTACCTAAAGACTTAGACTCTATAGTAGCAACAAATAAGTTAAAAGAAGACTATAAAATGACAACAACACATTTTGTTATAACTGATAAAAATATCGAGCCATATAAAGTTAAAGAAATGGTAGGAAAAATTGAAAATATAGACGGAATAGAAAATGTATTAAGTTATGATTCTGTAATGGGGGCATCTATACCTGAGAATTTCATACCAGATGAGATTAAGGAAGTATCTAAAAAGGGCAATTATAGCTTAATGATGATAAATTCTAAATATAAAGCAGCAACAAAGGAAGAAAATGAACAAATTACTAAGCTAAATGATATTGTTAAATCTTATGATAAAGGTGCAGTGATAGCAGGTGAGGGTCCACTTACAAAAGACCTAATTGACATAGCTGATAAGGACTTTAAGAGCGTTAACGTATCTTCAATATTAGCTATATTCATAATAGTATTATTAGTATTTTCATCTTTATCAATACCAGTAATTTTGGTACTAGCTATAGAACTTGCAATTTCTATTAACCTAGGACTTCCATACTTTACAGGTACAATAGTACCATTTGTTGCAAGTATAGTAATTGGTACTATTCAATTAGGTGCAACAGTTGACTATGCAATTTTAATGACAAGTAGATTTAAAGAAGAGTTAAATAATGGACTTAATAAATACGAAGCTATAAAAATAGCAATTGAAGAGAGTTCAAAATCCATAGTTACAAGTGCACTTACATTCTTTGGAGCAACTATAGGTGTTTATGCAGTATCAAAAATGGAACTTATAAAGAGTTTATGTTTACTAATGGCTAGAGGAGCTATTATAAGTATGTTCTCAATAATAATTATGTTACCTCCATTATTAATAATTTTTGAAAAAGTAATTTCAAAAACCACAAGAAAGTGGAGAGATACATCTATGGAAAGTAATCAACAGTCATCACTATAGGAAAATAAGGGAGAGGTGTTAGATATGAATACAATGTCAAAGAAGGTTGTAAGTTTAGTTGTTTTAGGAACAATGTTAGGTGGACAAGTTGTTTTTGCCACAACAACTACAAATAATTCAGGAGTAAAAAAAGACGAATCAGTATTTGTAACTTTAACAGAAAAAGGTGAAGTTAAAGAACAAATAGTAAGTGATTGGATTCATTCAGATAAAACTAATACAGATATTAAAGATAAATCAAACTTAAAAGATATAAAAAATGTAAAAGGTGAAGAGAAACCTGTAACTAATGGAGAAAACTTAACTTGGAAGTCAGATAAAAATGATATCTACTATCAAGGAAAAACAGATAAACAATTACCAATCGAAGTGAAGGTTACTTATGAGTTTGACGGAAAAGAAGTTAGTCCTAAAGATATAGTAGGAAAAACAGGAAAACTAAAAATGAAACTTCAAGTAATTAATAAGGATGCTCACAAGGTAACTGTAAAAGGTAAGGAAAAAACAGTATACACACCATTTGCAGCAGCATCTGTAATAAATCTACCTTTAGAACACTTTACAAATGTAAAAGTGAATACAGGAGAAATTATATCAGAAGGAAATAATCAAATAGTAACTTTTATATCATTACCAGGAATGAAAGAAAGTCTTGATATAAAAGAAGAAACATTAGATATAGATTTAAAAGATACTTTAGAACTTACTTGTGACACAAAGGACTTTGAAATGGGTTCAGTTATGGTTACAGCTACATCTAAATTACCAGAGCAATTAGACAAACTTAAAGAGGCAAAAGATTTAAATGAGTTAACTGACGGATTAAATAAAATGAAGGATGCAAGCAATAAGCTTGTAGATGGAACCTCTAAATTAGCTGATGGAGCAAAAACTATGGCAGACAAAGTTGGACTACTTAATTCAGCATATTCAGGACTAGATTCTGGAATAGGTACATTAAGTTCAGGTTCAAAAAAGCTATACGATGGGGCAGATAAATTATCAAACGGAACATCTATGTTAGCGAAAGAAGTTAACAATATTTCTATTCCAGATATGAGTGGAATGAAAAATCAAGTGGTTGCTTTGAAAAATGGAGTATCAGAGTTAGATGTAGGAGCAAATAAGCTTGCAAAAGGGATGCCAGCTCTACAAAAAGGTACTGAAGACTTGTTAGATGGTGCCAAAAGACTTAATGGTGGATTAGATAGCGTTTTACAAGTTTTAGATAAATCATATAAGCTACAAGCAGGCCAAGAACAAGATATAGGGAAATTAGTTGAAGAAATTGCTCAAATGGAACAAATTATAGCTTCTATGCCAGATGGAAAACAAAAAGAGATGTTAAAGGGCGGACTTACAAAACAAAAAGACACATTACAACAAATTAAAATTAAAGGAATTGGTAAAACAAAAGCACTTGATGGATTGAAATCTGTAATAACCGGGGAAGGCCTACCAAAGGATAAAAAAGGATTAAAACAAGGAACCAGAGAATTAGTAGTCGGACTTACTCAAATGAACGAACAAATTCCAGCAGCTGTTGAGGGAAGCAGACAATTAGCAGCAGGTACAGGTAAGCTAAAGGCTGAAATTAACAAAGGTATGGCTTCTTTAGATGAGAAATTAAAAGCTGTTGATCCAAGTAAAATAGTTAAATTAAAGGCAGCAACTAAACAATTAGATGCTGGAGCAAATGAACTTAAAAATGGAGTAGGTCAATTATCTTCAGGTTCTAGTAAGTTAAAAGAAGGCTCTACTAAAGTATCTAGTGGAATTTCAGCTTTAAAAGATGGAAGTGGCACTTTAGCTGAAAAGTCAGGTGAACTAAGGGATGGAATGGCTAAATTTGATAATGAAGGCATAAAGAAAGTAGACGATAAACTTGGAAGCAAAGTAGGAGATATAGAGGAGCTAATAGACACTAAGAATGAAGTAATGAAGTTATCTGATAACTTTAAAACTTATACAGGTGTTGGAGAAGGTATGGAAGGATCAGTTAAATTTATAATGAAAACTGATGAAATAAAGAAACCTAAGGTAGAAAAGAAAGAAGAAGTAAAGGAAGAAAAAGTAGGATTCTTTAAGAGAATAGTAAACCTATTTAAAGGAAAATAAATTAAGACTTAATTAAAGTAATTCTAAAAGGTTTAAAGTATAGCTTATAAAAATTATAGCATTTGATAATTAAGGATATATATATTCTTAGTGTCAAATGCTATTTTTATAATATATAGGTTAAGTGGTTCTTTTTAGGATGCTATATATAATAGATGAAAATTATTAACTATTAATTTTGTATAAGAAATTCAATGGCTTTTAGGTTTTTACAAAGGTATGTCCTATTATTATACATTTATCCTTTTATATGATAGAATAATTTACTATGAGAAATTCATTAATATAGAATAACTATTTATTATACATATTTAAATTGGAGAGGATTTAATATGGAATTTATAAGAGAAGATGAAACTTTAGAGGATTTACAATTAAAGGGATTAAAACTTATTCAAAAGAAAGATGGTTTTAGATTTGGAGTAGATGCAGTGTTACTTGCAAACTTTGCAAGAGTTAAAAGGAATGCTAAAGTAATTGATTTGTGTTCAGGTACAGGAATAGTTCCCTTTATTTTAGCTGGAAAGACAGAGGCGGAGAAAATAACAGGAATTGAAATACAGGAAGATATGGTAGACATGGCTTTGCGTACAGTAAAGTTAAATGAGTTAGAACATAGAGTGGATTTTAGAAACATAGATCTAAAGGATAATAAGCTTATAAAGTCATTAGATAAGGTAGATGTAATTACAGTCAATCCACCATATAAGTTGAATAATTCGGGTATATTAAACCCTACAGATAAAATGGCTATTGCAAGACATGAGGTATGTTGTACTCTTGAAGATGTAATCAAGACTTCTAGGGTATTACTTAAGGATAATGGAAGGTTTTTTATGGTTCATAGACCAGAGAGATTAGTTGATATTTTAAGTTTAATGAGAGATTATAAATTAGAACCTAAGAGAATTAGAATGGTTCATCCGTCAGTTAATAAAGCACCTAATATAGTTCTCATAGAGGGACAAAGGGACGGAGGAAGATTTTTTAAGTGGGAAGACCCGTTATATGTTCACAATATAGATGGAAGTTATACAGAGGAGATTATAAATATATACAATTCTCATAGAGAGGAGAAATAAAAATGTCAAAGCTTTATTTAGTGCCGACACCAATCGGAAATTTAAAGGATATAACCTTAAGAGCCTTAGAAGTACTTAATGAGGTAGATTATGTAGCTAGTGAGGATACAAGAGTTAGTTTAAAACTTTTAAATCATTTTAATATAAAAAAGTCTTTAATAAGTTATCATAAACATAATGAGCAAGGCAAAAGTGAGGATTTGATATCTATATTAAAGAACGGAAAAAGTGTGGCTATAATAACTGATGCTGGTACTCCTGGGATTTCAGATCCAGGAAGTGTGGTAGTTCAAAAATGTATAGAAGAAGATATTTCTTTTGAAGTGCTCCCAGGTGCAACAGCGATAACTACAGCATTAGTATACTCTGGATTAGACACTACAAGCTTTTTATTTAAAGGATTCCTTCCAAGAGAAAATAAGGACAGAAAACCTGTACTAGAAGACATTAAAAATAGAACAGAGACTCTAATTTTTTATGAAGCACCACATAGATTAAGAAGTACCTTAGAAGCACTATATGAGGGGTTGGGTAATAGGAATATATCTCTTTGTAGGGAACTTACAAAGTTACATGAAGAAATATTGAGATTTTCCTTAGAAGAAGCTA
Organism: Hathewaya histolytica; assembly: GCF_901482605.1. Lineage (NCBI taxonomy): Bacteria > Bacillati > Bacillota > Clostridia > Eubacteriales > Clostridiaceae > Hathewaya > Hathewaya histolytica. The sequence continues at coordinate 202,376 of NZ_LR590481.1, forward strand.
TAAACTATTATGATGATATAAATCCAAGAGGAGAGTATGTACTAGTTGTAAGTGGTAAAAGTTTAGAGGAAATAAGGAAAGAGGAAATATCTAAATGGGAAGATTTAAGTATAGAAGACCATATTAGAAAATATATAGAGGATGGACTTAGTAAGAAAGAAGCAGTTAAAAAAGTTGCAAAAGAACGAGGTATACCAAAAGGAGAAGTTTATAAATATTCAATAGATATATAAGTGATTAACAATTAAATCTAGTCAAGTATAAGGCGTTTATACGACTCTTAAGTATTTAAATAATTTAACAGTGTAGCTTATTTAATACAAAACCTATATATTTATTTGCAAGAAGTAGTTACAACAAGCATGCAAACATTGTATAATTAATTTATTATATAAATAAGTAAAACATAGACTAATAGGGTATTAAAGGAAGTTAATGTTTCTTTAAGGGGGATTAGATTGAATAAGAAGATAAGAGTATTAATACTTACAGGTATATTAATTACTTCATTAAGTTTAAAAGTATTGGCAGACCCATATGCTCCAGATACGCCAGATATTCCAGCTGGAGAGGTGCAATCTACTAACATAGACAATGAGCAAAACAAAATAAATAATAATAAAATTCAAATAGAAAAAAATAAGATTGAATATGAGAAAGCTATAAAAGAAATAAATGATGTAGAAACAAGGATTCAGAAGTTAGACAGAGAAATCGAAAATATGATGATAAAAATACAAGATGCTAATAAGAGGATAGATAGTACAAATGAAAAGATCACTCTAGCACAGTTAGAATTAAGTAAAGCAGAAGATGAGATGAAAAGGGAGAAATCTCTATTCAACAAAAGAGCTAAAAATCTATATATGAATGGTAAGGATAATTATATAGAGATTGTATTGGATTCCAAAGGACTACATGATTTTATTTCAAGAATAGAAAATTTAAGAGCCATTGTTGAGTACGATAGAGAAATAACAGCACAAATAAAAGAAAAAAAGGCTAAAATAAATCAGAGAAAAGAAGATTTAGAAATTAAGCGAAAGGAAAGCATAACTTTAAAGAATGATCTTCAGAAAGATCTAGATATATTAAATACTGCCAAGGCAGAACAAGAACCATTGATTAAAAAGGCTGAAGAGAAAAAGAAGCAATATGAGAATATAATTAATACATATGAATCAGAAATAAAAAAGAGTAAAGCACAAATAGATATGCTTATGAGAAATTCTAGAGGGGGGGCTGCTTTAGATGTCCAATATGAGGTGCCCAAATCTGGACCTGCTGCAGAGCGTGCTATAGCAGTAGCTAGACAATTTATTGGATCGTGGTATGTTTGGGGAGGTGCAAGACCTCAACAAAAGGATACCAGTGGTAAGTGGATGGTTCCTAAATTTAGAGGAGATCAATCCTATGGAGGATTTGATTGTTCAGGGTTAGTTCAATTTGCATATGGGCAAGTTGGTATAAATTTAAGTAGAACTACATTTACTCAAATAAATGAAGGGATGCCTGTGGGAAAATCACAGTTACAACCAGGAGACTTAGTTTTCTTTGGAAATATATCTGCACCACATCATATAGGTATATACATAGGAAATGGAGAGTATCTACATGCACCACAAACAGGAGACAGAATCAAAATCTCTAATTTATGGAGTAGAGGAGATTTTTGTGCAGCTAGAAGGGTAGCATATTAAACCGTAAAAGTATATATAAACATATAAACTCAGAAAACTTATTTATAATCATGTTTCTCATGATTTTTATAAGACTGAGTTTTTATTTTGTGGTTTATAGCTAGGTAAATTTAGATTGCAGAGGGAAATTTATCAACATGACTTACAAAAAATTGAAAAATGTTGTATAATTAATTTAAGCATATATTAAATGGAATTAAAATTATAGAAAATTTAACACATTAGGATATTATTTTTACAAAATAAATGCTATAATATATTTGAATGACATCAATAAAATATAGGAGGGGTTAGGTTGAATAAGAAGGTTTTGTCTGTATTGGTTTCATTGGCTATTATAGGGACAATAAGTACGCCAGTGTTTGCTAGTCCATCAGTAGAACAGCAAAAGAATGTAATAAATTCTGAAAAGCAACAAATAACTAAAAATCAAGCTGAATTGGATAAAAGCAAAGTAGACTATAACAAGGCAGTAAAAGAGCTACAAGCTATTGAAATTGAAATAGAAAAATTAGATAATGAAATTGGAAATAATATGGTAAGAATTCAAGATGCCAATAAAAATATAGATGCTGCTAATAATAAAATAAACAAATCAAAAGAACAAATAGCTAAAACGGAAGATGATATGAAGGAAGAGAAAAAGATTTTTAGCAAAAGAGCTAAAAATTTGTACATGAGTGGATCAGATAGCTTTTTAGAAATTGTACTTAATTCAAATGGATTACATGATTTCATATCTAGAATAGAAAATTTAAGATCTGTTTCAGAATTAGATAAGAAGATAATAGGAAAGTTAAAAGAACAAAAATCTACTATAGAAAAAGAAAAAGCGAAATTAGAAAAAGAAAAGAAAAAATTAGTTTCATTAAAATCTAGTATTGAGACAGATTTAAGCACAATAAAAAAGTCAAAAGACAAGCAAGAGCCTTTAATTGCAGAGGCTAATAAGAGAATGGAGAAATACGGTGATATAGTTAGTACATATGAGGCTAAAATATCTGAAAATCAAAATAGAATAAACTCTGCAAATAATGAAATTAGTAATATAGAAAGTAGAGAAAGAGCAAGGATAGAAGCTGAAAGAATTAGTAGACAAGTATCTCAAGGTAATAGAGAAGTAGCATCAGTTACTAATAGAGAATCAGGGTCTACATCATCTTCAGTAAATGCTTCATCAAAAAAGCCAACAATATCAACAACGCCAAGACCAACAACATCAACGCCAACAAAAGTAACAAAACCAACAACATCACAAACAGGAAATGGTGGAGGTACAACATCAAGTGGTGTTAGGCCTTCAAGAGGAGGATCTTCAGGTACTGTTTCTTATGAAATACCTAAATCAGGACCAGCTGCACAACGTGCAGTAGAAATTGCTAAGCAATTCATCGGGTCATGGTATGTCTGGGGAGGGACAACCCCTCAACAAAAGGATGGTAGTGGAAATTGGATACAACCTAAGTTTAAAGGAGATCAATCTCATGGTGGATTTGATTGTTCAGGACTAGTACAGTTTGCATATGGAAGAGTTGGTATAGGCTTATCAAGAACAACTTATACTCAAGTAAAAGAAGGAATTCCAGTAACAAAAGATCAACTACAAGTAGGAGATTTAGTGTTCTTTGGTAGTGCAGCATCACCTCATCATGTTGGATTATATGTAGGTGGTGGACAATATGTACATGCTCCAAGAACAGGAGATAGGGTTAAGATATCAAGTGTTTGGGGTAGAGGCGATTATTGTGGAGCAAGAAGAGTAGCTTATTAATAATAATAAATTAAAGAGACTATCTTAAAATGATTAAAAGTTATTTTAAGATGTAGTCTCTTTTTTACAGGTTTGTTAGTTCAAAGTTTGCTATATTTATAAATAAAATTTATTTCATTTCTTATTGTGTAATAAATAAAAAAATAAGATATCTCAAGGTTTCGTTTGCGAAATGTTTATAAAAAGTTCAAAAATTCGGGGATGCTAGAGACATCAATGGAAAAACAACATAAATTAAAGAAATTATCTATAATTTAGGTCTAGGTGTATATTTTTTCGGTAAAAAGTGATATAATGAAAAAGATTTATTTTATGTATACTTTTTTAGGAGGGATTAGGGTGCACAAGAAAATAGCGTCACTTATGATTGCAGTGACAATAGTAGGGACTTTAACTGTACCAGTTTTTGCAAATCCGGCAGTGGACAAGCAGAAAGAAATAATTAAAATGCAAAAAGAGCAGATAAATAAGAATAAAGCTGAAATAGATAAGAACAAAGTAGAATACGATAAAGCAATGACAGAAGTACATAATATTGAAATAGAAATTGAAAAACTTGATAATAAAATAGAGAATATGATGGCAAGAAAGAATGATGCCGATAAGAAGATAAATAAAACTAACGAGAAAATAACATTATCACAAATGGAATTAGATAAAGCTCTAGCTGATATGAAAACAGAACAAGATTTGTTTAAAAGAAGAGCTAAAAACTTATATATGAGTGGATCAGATAGTTACTTAGAAGTTATACTTGATTCAAAAGGGTTACATGATTTTATATCTAGAATAGAGAATTTAAGAACAGTTGCAGAGCTTGATAAGAAGATAATGGGTGAATTAAAGAATAAACAGGCTAAAATTGAGAAGAGAAAATCAGATTTAGAAGGCGAAAAGAAAAGTTTAGTTTCATTAAAAGTTTCAATAGAAAAAGATATAAATGGTATTAAAGAAGCTAAGAAAAAGCAAGATCCATTAATTGCTCAAGCTAGGGAAAAAAGAGATAAATATAAAAATGTCATTGATACATATAATGCTAGAATAAAACAAAGCCAAGATAAGATAAATTCAGCAAATAATAAGATAGATGAGATTAATAGACCAGTAGTTGCTCCACAACCTAGACCATCTAGAGGTGGAAAAACTTCAAACTTTGGTGGTGGAAGTGTTCCATCAGCAGGTCCAGTAGCACAACGTGCTGTACAATATGCATTAAGTTTCCAAGGAGTCCCTTATGTTTGGGGTGGTAGAAGTCCATCAGGATTTGACTGTTCAGGATTAATGCAATATGTATATGGAAGATTAGGTGTTGGACTTGGAAGTACTACATATACACAAATAGGTAATGGAGTTGCTGTATCAAGAGATCAATTACAGCCAGGAGACTTAGTTTTCTTTGGTAGCGCATCAGCACCACACCACGTTGGAATGTATATTGGAGGCGGACAATATGTACATGCCCCAAGAACAGGTGATGTAGTAAAAATATCTCCATTAACTAGAAGAGATTATTGTGGAGCTAGAAGAGTTGCATTCTAATAAGTAAATTTTAAGTTGTTATAACTAAAAGGCTTAGATAAGCTCTAAGCCTTTTATATAAAATTAATATGGCGAGTAGTATTAATATAAGTACTTGATTTAATATACTATATGTTTATAAATAATTATATACTGAATAAGTTTATAATTATACATATCATTGTAAAGCTGAAAGAGGTATCATTACCTCCATGTCTTTAATAATTTTCAAATTTAAATCCACCTCTAATGAGAAATTATATATATCTTTAATTAAAATGGCATCATTGGTTATTTGAGAATGTGTGTCTACAAATACTTCAAGATTTTTTTTATCTTGTAAATCGGGTATAGATAATTCTATACTTTTTTCTTTTTCTATAGAGTTTTTTAACGTTCTTGTTATACCTTTTCCATCTTTAAATTTAATTTTGTAAGGAATTTTCAGAATGAATTTTAGGAAATATTTATTACTAGCATGTTTTTTTACATTGATCTTATAATTATTCTGAGGAATAAACCCTTTTTTAAATACTACCTTTTCTAACTTAAACGGGGGTGTATATTGTTTTGGTATATCTGTTACAATTTTTTGCATTAGAAAAGTTTCTTTATAACTAGATAATATTCTCTTTACGATTATAGGAGTCTGCCTAATTTCAGATTCCTTTTTTATAGATTTTTTCTTGAGGTTTTCATAAATATTGCCATCCTTTTTTGTATTTCTTTCAGCAATATGAACGACACATATATCATATGGTTCACTTTTATCTCTATCTAATAAGATTGAATTCGTAATTTTATTAAGTTTTGTATTAATTATGTCCAGAGAACCATAAGATTTAGAATTTCTGTTTACCACGATTAGTTCATCTTTCATGGGATTTAATAATATACTTTCAGGTTCACTAGCTGTAGTTTTGATGTAGGATATGGGTTTATTTTCTCTTATATCTATTAGGTCAATTCTTTGCAGTTTTTTATTACAAGCATAAAGAGTATGATTTTTTAGTGTTAAACTTGTTATAGAGGAATAAGGAGATAGGGGAATTGATTTCATGGTTTTAGTTTCCATATTTACAACAGAAATATCCCCAGAATTTACATTAAGTCCTCCTTTGTTTCCTATATATATTTTTTTACTATTTTCATCAATGGTTAGTGAACTTGGTTTTATACCTATGTTACTTATAGACCATAATAACCTTAGACTATTTGTATCATATACTTTTAGCTCTTTGTATAATACATCTAATATAAATAATTTAGAGCCATCAGAATTTAGCTTTAGGACATCAACAGCACCAAAACCTTTAAGGGTGTGAATGATGCTTTCTTTTTTCAAGTCATATACTAATACTTCTGATATATTGGATACATATAAGTTAGAAGTTATAGAATCTATAAGTATGGTACCATTATTTTTTAATGGTACTTTTTTTAAGGTATTATTAGTTCGTGAAATTGTTTCTATATAATTAAGATTACTACCGATGTATACGTCATGATTTTTATAAAGTTGCAATCTAAATGGCTTAAATGTGAGAGGAATTGTCTCTATTATTTGTTTTTTGTTTCCATCAATTATAGTAATAGTGTTATTTCCTAGATTGGAGATGTAATATAGTAACTTTTCATTTGAATCTTTAGTATTCATGTGTTTTGAAATTCCTCCTCTCTACTTAAAAATTTTACTCAGAATAGGTTTATTTATTTCAAGTTCTAAATCCTTTTTTAATTTAATATTTTCTTCATCAATATTATTTAGTTTTAATATTAATTCTTTTTTCTGAGCATTTATCATAGATATTTTATTTGAAGCATCCTCTAGCTCACTATTGACTTTTTCTTCTAAAATTTTAGTGTTTTCCATAAGATTTTGTAGTTTAGACTCCAAAACTGATTTATCTTTAGAAAGAGATTTCAATTGAAAGGTTAACTCTTTTTTTTCTAATAAAGTATTCTCTAATTTAGACTTTAAGTTTGAATTTTCTTTTGTTAAGTTATTTGTATTAATTAATAATTTTTTATTTTCATCTTTAAAAATAGATAGCTCCTTATTTAAATTACTTAAGGTATTTTCATATTTCTTAGTATTCTCTTGTAATACGGTGTATTTATCTGTAGTGTTTTTCATTTTTTCTTCTAGTTTTGAATTTTTCTCTTCTGTAATTTTCAGATTTTCACTAGATTCTTTTACTTGATTACGCAAATCTTTCATTTGTTCGGGAAATTCCATATATGCTTTTTTAAAGTTTTTAAACTTATCTTCTGAGGCCATGGTTTTAGCTATAGAGTTATTAAGTCTTTCTTTTAACTCTATGCATTGTTTTTCTTTACTATTTAATTTAAATTTTAAGTGTACAATTTCCTTATCTAATGTTTTATTTGATTTTTTTAGTTTTAAAATTTGATTTTCTAAAGTTTTAACATTATTTGTATTATCGTCAAGAATATTTTCTATGGGGTTTGGGTTGGACTCATATTTATTGGGAAGAATAAATTCTATATTAGGGTAGGGATTACCTAATAATTTGGGACAAGTAATTTTTTTGTTGTTATGATTTATATAATTAGAGTTATATAATATTAATTCATTTAAATTTTTAGGCGCTATTTGAAATTTACTATTCCATTTATCATTAAATAATGAATAATTTATATAATTGTTTTCAATCCACACAAGCCATAAAATTTCCTCTTTTATCATAAGCATAGGGCATGATACCTCAAAGTTAGTTTGGTGAATTTTGTGATAATCTATATTATTCTCACTGTATATGCATACATCTTCTAATAAATATGTATTTTCTTCTTTAGATAAGTTTAGAATATGGATGCTATTTTTATAGTTCATAGTGAATATTTCTATATCGCTGCCTTTTAAAGAATAAAGTTTTCTAGGATTTCTCCATATATTTTTATTATACATACAACTGTGAACTTCTAGTTCTTTGTTTTTACTTTCAAAGAAAAATAGACAAATATCATGTTTGTTTAATAACTCTAGATTATAGTGATTATTTACTTCGGTAAAAATTTCCATAGGGAAGAGTGGATTAATATAGATTCCCTCAGAGTTAAAATTGCAATGAGTAAGAGTTCCTTTAGTAGGATTATTGGTCTCGTTAAGTATAAATAACACATGAAAATTATCTTCAATAATTATTATTTTAACCTCACTTGCTTTTTTATGATTACAATTATATAAAGTTTTTCCAAGCCATTGATTTTTTTCCCAAACACAATATTTAACTTCATTTTCTTTTATATAGGCAATATGAATATTGTTATTATGAATAAAAATATTAAACTCTAAGACATTTTTATCAATTATATTTTCTTTACTCCATTTGTTTTCAGAATATATAATCTTGTATGACATGTTATTTTTATCATCTAGTGTAAAATACCATAAGTTATTATCTAAATCATTAAAAACCCATGTTTTAGTATCAAGCATAAACCTATCCTCCTTTAATAGCATCATGACTAAATTTAATAGATAAAATTAAATCAAACAATAAAAGTTAGATTAGTAAATAAAAGTTTATGTATAAAACTTTCCTCTATAAAAATATATTTCTTATTTATAAATTTATTACACCATGTAATCAGTAACAGAATAATTAAATTTGTATATTATATATTGTGAATATTATTTAGTATATGAAAAGGAGGAGAGCTAATGGGAATTTCCAATAAGGACTTTATACCACGTCCCGGATTTGTAAATAAAGAGGGATGTCTTCCAGATCCTGAAGAATTGGTATGTATTGAAGTACCTAAAGTGTTTGGACAATGTCTAATTAAAAGATGCCTAAGGTTTAGAGAAGGGCCAGACACAAAACGTACTGATAAAGATTTAAGAAGTGGTCCATTAGAGCGTCCAAAGGTATTTTTAGGTTGTAGAGATTTTAATATTAGGCTAGTATCTTTTGATAAAATTCCACTTAGAGATGACTGTGATTTTAGTAAATTAATTGTAAGCTTTATAATTTCATTTTGTGCAGACTTTTTAGATGAGGATGGCAATACCTGTTCAGAGTTATTTGAGGTAAATAGAACAGAAACTATTCCTAGAATTTTTTGTCCAGATTCCATAGCTAGAATAGCTACTAGTGAAGTACCTAATTCTAAAAAAATGGAGGATGAAATTTTAAAATTAGAGTTGGTTGCGGAATGCCTAGAAGGTACTTTCAATATAGATCGTGATTGCAATACTGTGCTAGATATAACTTTAGGTTTCCATTTAATAGTAAAATGTGAACTCCTAGTTCAATTATTAATACCTGCATATGGATATTGTCCTGTTCCTAAACCTTGTAGAGATAATCCAGGAGAAGATGCATGTAGAACTTTTAATAGACGACGAACACCTAAATTCTATCCAGATCAAAATTTAAAGCCTTTGTTTACAAGGGATTGCGATGATGATTGTAGAGACGATTATAATTACGATGATGAAGATGAAAGTGAGTCACCTTGTGATTCTCCATGTGAGGAATTTGATGAGGATTTAGAATAAATACTTTATGGAGTAACACACATATGTGTATTCTCATATTTATATAGTGAATTGCTTTTATGGAAACTTTAAAATAGAAAGGTTTAAAAATAAGGAGGTTTATTTATGAATTCAAAATCAAGAAAATTTACTGATGAATGTTGTGATAGAGACGATATATGCGACGATATATGGGATGATAGAGATAGATGTGACGACAGACATAGACGTGATGACAGAGATAGACGTAGACACAGAGATGAGAGAATGGAAGATTGTTGTAGAGCAAGACACTGCTCACATAAACAAAGATTACCAAAGCCAGTAGTGGTATCTTGTAGTCAAGGAAGTGGTCTATCTTTACCAGTATCAAGTTGCTCAAATTCTGCAAATGCATGTCACAGTTGCATGCCAGTTGCGAGTGTTACTGTAGATACAACGTGTTTATGTAAGCCTTCAGTAAAAGTAGAGTTTACCGCTTCAATCAATTTCCATTCAGATGGTAATCAACCATGTTATCCATGTTCTTCTCCAATGAAACAACCTATGGTTATGAATGAAGAAGAACTTGATATAAATAAAGGTGGAGGAAAACCTTCATATCCACAATATCCACCATGCCCTGTAATGACAACTCCACTTATTGTAACTTTTAAATTGACTAAAACTTGTGGAGATGGTCAAACGATAAATCTAGGAACGTGGGATTATGCACAAGGACCTGTTAATGGACAAACATTCGATACAACACATTCATTTAGCTTTACACATTGTGAAGGCAATGCTTGCCATGGATGTTGCGTTTATACTGTAGAAGTTATTAGGGTTCAACCTGCTACAATAAATGGATATCCTATAACACAACAAGCTAGCATAAATAATTCAAGTATTTCTGCTATAGCAGCATCTTCTTGTGAATAGTTAAAGTGTTTATAAAAAGAGCCTGTTCTTTTAGAACAGACTCTTTTTTATGGAACTATTTTAAATACATTAATTAGTAAAGAATATTATAACTCAAGTAATCATAATATAATTAAAAATTAAATAAATAAAAATAAAGTTTACACTATTTATAATAAATAATTATTTTTCAGTTTTTAAATCACCTAGACAGTTTTGACAAATATTCTTACCTTTATAATTTAAAACGTCTCTAGCATCTCCACAGAAGATACAAGCCGGTTCATATTTTTTAAGTATTATTTGCTCACCATCTACATAAATTTCAAGAGCGTCCTTTTCAGCTATGTCTAAAGTTCTTCTTAATTCTATTGGTATTACTATTCTTCCTAGTTCATCTACTCTTCTTACTACACCTGTTGATTTCATTTTAAAAATCCTCCTTTATTATAAACTAACAATATTCGACTTTAAATTAATAAACAATCGTATTTATGACATATATAGTCAATAAAATCACATTTAGAGATTGAATTTGAAGTTACAAAATAAACTTAAAATTCCATCTATAGTTAATATACTACCAAATAATGCAAATGTCAATGCTTAATTTTAAATATTTTAAATTTTCTCTTTGTGTCAAAAGCTTTATATATCAATACTTATTAGGCTTTAAATAATTTTTAAATGAAAAAAATTATACAAAAAAGTCCCATTCTAAAATACAAATATTAAAAGGCTCAAAAAGGAAGTATGTGTCGAAAAGCTTGTACACGTGAGATTAAAATATTTATATATAAGTAATAAAATTGTAAATAATATGTTGAAATTTTAACTATAATATGAAGTTAGATATAAAAAATAATATATAAAAGATTTTAAGTATCTTATACCTTTCTAATGTGTTATTAATTATTACCTTATTTATAAATATTATTCAAAGTCTGTATATATACATAATAATTTTTAAAATCTTTTAATAAGTATTTTTATAAAAAAAATCCATGGTGTTATAGAAAAATACATGATATAGTATCTTTGTAAATAAAATAAGTAGGAGGTTTTTTATTATGAAAATTTTTATCGATACTGCTAACGTTGAAGATATAAAGAAGGCGGCAGAATTTGGGATACTTGATGGCGTAACAACTAATCCATCATTAATAGCTAAAGAAGGAAGAGATTTAAAGGAAGTTATCGAAGAAATCTGTTCTATAGTAGATGGCCCAATAAGTGCTGAAGTTATAAGTTTAGAGGCTGATAAAATGGTTGAAGAAGGGATAGAACTTTCTAAGTTACATAAAAATATAGTAATAAAAATCCCAATGTGTGAAGAAGGATTAAAAGCTGTTTCTAGACTTTCAAAAGAAGGTATAAAAACTAATGTTACTTTAATATTCTCGGCTCAGCAAGCATTACTTGCAGCCAAAGCTGGAGCAACTTTTGTAAGTCCATTTGTTGGTAGATTAGATGACATTGGAAATGGTGGAATGCAAATAATAAGTGATATAGCGGACATTTTTGATATGTATGGAATTACAACAGAAATAATATCAGCTAGCATAAGAACTCCAATGCATGTTTTAGAGGCGGCTAAAGTAGGTTCACATATTTCTACAATACCTTATAAAGTAATAATGCAAATGGTAAAACATCCATTAACTGATATTGGTATAGAAAAGTTTTTAGCTGATTATAATAGTTCAGTAAAGTAACAATTGATGTTTTTTTGTCTAACATCTTTCATAGCTATTACAAAAAATGACAATAAAATCAACACATTATCCACAGCGTGATTGTGGATAATGTGTATAACTACATATTTATGAGAACTTTATACTTAATATACCTTAATAGATATAAATATATTATAACTTGTCCACATATTTTACAAAGTTATCCACAAAAATGTGCATAACTTTATTTTACATAGTGCTTATCATAATAAAACTTCAAATATGAAAGATATTATAAATAAAATATCATTTATAAAAATATAAAGTAATTTGTTACATAATGATGAATTAAATAATATGATGATTAATTACGTAATTACTATATAATTTAATATACTGTAAATTTTATATTTATTAACTTGTAATACGGTTATATATACCTTATAATTTAATTATAGTATATATTATAGAGGTTGTTTAAATAATATATATTAAAGATATACGCACTGAAGAGTAGCACTGTATTAACACTAATGATAGTAAATATAAGTTTAATGAAGTAGGAAGGTGAAGGGTGTGGAAAAGGGTGAATTTTCTATAGAGAAAATAAATGATATAGCTAAGGAAATGTCTGACAGTAGTATTATTGATTATGAAGCATTACCACAATATGATTTGTTTTTATCTCAAGTAATTGATTTCCTAAATGATCATTTTGACAAAGAAAAGTATACTAATAATATAGTACAAAACTATATAAAGAGCGAAGTTATATCTAAACCTGAGGATGGTAAAAAACGAGGATATACAAAATTACATTTAGCTCAACTTGCATTACTAAGTTATATGAGGCCAGTACTTACTACGGAAGAGATAAAGAAAGTGTTTAGGCTTGCTTTTAATGAAATAAATGATAGAAGTGATGATATTATCAGTTGGGAAAAAGCCTATGCAAGCTTTTGTGATATACAAAAAGAGTGCTTTAATTATTTTTTATCAACTGACTACTTTGATGAAGAGAAAATTAACAGTATTATAAAAGAATTTAATTTAGAAACTAAGGATCAAGACAGAATTAAAATTTTCTTAGTTGTAATGACTTTAATTGCTCAATCTAGTGTTATTAAAAAATTAGCTCAAAAGATTATAGATGATTATGAAGAAAGCTTTTAGTTAGGGTGATATCTTTCCTTTTGTCCTTTAATTTTAGAATTGTACTATATAGTAATAGATTCTAATTTAAAGCTTGGAGGGATATTTTTATGGAGAAGATAGTAGCCTTAATTGGAAATCTAGGCTTTCCAATTGCTGTATCCATATATCTGTTAACTAGAATAGAAGCAAAACTTGAGAAACTAACAGAAAGTATAAATGCATTATCAAATTCTATAGTTAGTTTCGTAGAACAAACCAAATAATATATAACATATGCTCTAATAGTATATAGGAATAAAAAAATACTATTTAGCATATGTTTTTTTATTGTAATGCTTTGGAAGAGGATAAAAAAATTTTTTAAAAAATTTTTTTTTATAAATATGCATTATTGATACTAAATTATAACATAATAGATATTGATAGAATCCAATTTATAAATATAGTATTTTTTTGTTCAAAATATTTATACAAGTACAAGGAAATAATATGCAAATTACTGACTTTGTAGGACTGTTGACAATCTTTTTATTAGGGTTTACTATGAAGTCAAGCAAAGTCAGTAGCAATTTTAAGGAGGTATACGAATGAAAATAGTGTTAGCTTTAGGCGGAAATGCTCTTCAAGCAGATCCTAAAGACAAAAGTGCTGAAGCACAATTAAAAACTTGTCAGGAAACAGCTAAATCTGTAGTTGATTTAATACAAGAAGGTCATACGGTTACCATAGTACATGGAAACGGACCACAAGTCGGACAAATAGTAGCTTCTTTAGAGGCAGCTCACAAACAAGATAACTCAAATGTTTTATTTCCATTTGATGTTTGTGGAGCATTTTCACAAGGTTACATTGGATACCATCTTCAAAATGCAATATCTACAGAACTTACTAAAAGAAATATAGTAAAGAATGTTGGAACTGTGGTAACACAGGTTGTAGTTGATAAGGATGACCAAGGATTCCAAAACCCAACAAAACCAATTGGTTCTTTCTATACAGCTGAGGAAGCTAAGAAGCTAGAAGAAGAAAAAGGTTATGTTATGAAAGAAGATGCCGGCAGAGGATATAGAAGAGTTGTTGCATCTCCAAAACCAGTTGATGTTATTGAGAAAGATATAATCAAAAGCCTAGTTGATAATGGTTCTGTTGTAATCGCTTGCGGTGGCGGTGGAATTCCAGTTATTAAAGAAGGAAATGAAATAAAAGGTGTTGCAGCTGTTATAGATAAAGATTTTGCTGCTGAAAAGATAGCCGAAATCTTAGAAGCTGATGCATTAATAATATTAACTGCAGTAGATAGAGTTTGTGTAAACTTTAACAAACCAGATCAAAAAGCTTTAGAGACAATGAATTTAGAAGAAGTTGATAAATATATTGCAGAAGAACAATTTGCTCCAGGAAGTATGCTACCAAAAGTTGAGGCATGTAAAAAGTTTGTTCAACATGACAATACTAAGGTTGCTATTATAGCATCACTTGAAAGAGCTAGAGAAGCGATAAAAGGTGAATCTGGAACAAAAGTTATTGGTTAATTAAAAGATATCAATTAAATATTATTTAATATAAGATATAAATGTTTAAAAAAAATATAAAATATAAGACAAAGGGATAATGTTTTTAATTCCCTAGTGAAAGGGGCATTAGTATGAGTAAAAAAGGAATTCACGTTTATTCCGAAATAGGAAAACTTAAAACTGTTATGCTTCACAGACCAGGTGCTGAAATAGAAAATCTTATACCTGAGTATTTAGAAAGATTATTATTTGATGATATTCCATTCTTAAAAGTTGCAAGAGAAGAGCATGATAATTTTGCAAGAGTGTTACAAGACAATGGCGTTGAAGTATTATATCTTGAAAAATTAGCAGCAGAAGCTTTGATGGAAGAGCAAGTCAAAGATCAATTTTTAAACGAAGTAATTTCAGAATGTAACATAGGTCAAAAAGATGTTGAAGCTGAAATTAAAAAATTCTTACTATCTATGCCAGAAAAAGCAATGGTTGATAAAATCATGGCTGGTATTAGAAAGAAAGAGATTGGTATTAAGGAAACTTATGAAGATTATCCATTCATAATGGACCCATTACCAAACTTATACTTCACAAGAGACCCATTTGCTTGTATGGGAAGTGGTGTATCACTAAACACAATGAGAACAGAAACTAGAAATAGAGAAACTATTTTCGGAAAATATATATTTAAGTATCACCCAGATTACAGAGATTCTGGTATCAAATTATGGTACGATAGAGGAGCAAATTTTGCAATAGAGGGTGGAGACGAATTAGTGCTTAGCAAAGATGTCTTAGCTATAGGTGCTAGTGAAAGAACTGATGCAGAGGCAGTTAAAACTTTAGCTAAGAATATATTCGAAGCTGGGGAATCATTTAAGACAGTATTAATATTCCATATACCTGTAACTAGAGCATTTATGCACCTTGATACAGTATTTACAATGATCGACTACGATAAATTCACTGTTCATCCAGGAATTGAGGGATCATTAAAAGTTACAGCATTAACTTATGATGCATCTAAAAAAGAAGTTATTGCTAAAGAAGAAGAAGGAACATTAGAACAAATATTATCAAACCACTTAAATAAAGATATTACTGTAATTAGATGTGGTGGCGGAGATAAGATTATAGCTGGAAGAGAGCAATGGAATGACGGATCAAATACATTAGCAATAGCTCCAGGTACAGTTGTAACATATGAAAGAAACTATATAACTAACGAATTACTAGATCAATATAACGTTAAGGTTCTTCCTATAGCTTCAGCTGAGCTTTCAAGAGGAAGAGGAGGCCCAAGATGTATGTCAATGCCTTTCGTAAGAGAAGACATTGAGTAATAGTAAATTACTGAATTTATTAATAAAATATTGAAAATTCATATATAGTATATTAATATCAAAGTATGATAATACTTACTATCAGGAGTTTTATAGTAAGCTCCTGATAGTTTCTAAATGAAAATATAGGCCAAATTATGGAAGGGGTAATATTATGTTTAACTTAAGAAACAGACATTTCTTAACTTTAATGGATTTCTCACCAAAGGAAATAAACTACTTCTTAGATCTAGCTAGAGATCTTAAAAGAGCTAAATATGCAGGAACAGAACAACAAAAATTAAAAGGAAAAAATATTGCTTTAATATTTGAAAAAACTTCAACAAGAACAAGATGTGCTTTCGAAGTTGCAGCTCATGACCAAGGAGCTCATGTTACATATCTTGGACCAACAGGATCTCAAATTGGAAAGAAAGAATCAATGGCTGATACAGCTAGAGTTTTAGGAAGAATGTTTGATGGAATAGAATACAGAGGTTTCGCTCAAGAAACAGTTGAAGAATTAGCTGAATATGCTGGAGTACCAGTATGGAATGGTTTAACAGATGCTGACCATCCAACTCAAATCTTAGCTGATTTCTTAACAGTAAAAGAACATTTTGACAAACCACTAAGCAAAGTTATATTTGTTTATGCTGGAGATGGAAGAAACAATATGGCTAATGCTTTAATGATTGGTGCAGCTAAAATGGGAATGGATTTCAGAATCGTAGCTCCAAAAGAGTTATTCCCAGAAGAAGAATTAGTAGCTAAATGTCAAGAAGTTGCTAAATCAACTGGTGCTAAAATCACTATTACTGATAATGTTAAAGCTGGAGTTAAAGATGCTGACGTTATCTACACAGACGTTTGGGTATCAATGGGTGAACCAGACGAAGTATGGGAACAAAGAATTAATCTTTTAAAACCATACCAAGTTAATAAAGAAATGATGGATGCTACAGGAAATCCTAAGGTTAAATTCATGCATTGCTTACCAGCATACCATGACTTAAAAACAGCAGTTGGTAAAGAAATCAACGAAAAATTCGGCTTAAATGGTATGGAAGTTACTGATGAAGTATTCGAAAGTGAAGCTTCAATAGCATTTGATGAAGCAGAAAATAGAATGCATACAATCAAAGCAGTTATGGTTGCTACATTAGGAGAATAATTAACATAATATATAAGGACTATCTTTCAAAAAGATAGTCCTTTGTTTTTTATATTAAATTATATCTTTTAGTAGTATTTATACATTAAGGTTTTTATTTGATAAATTTACTTCATTAGCCTTAATTAAAGCTATTTTGGTAAGTAGGGGACCAATTAATTCATAAACTACAGTAGCTGCAAGGATTATTGTTCTTATCTCTGAACCAAGAGGAGATGGAAGTATTTGTTCTCCTATAAGAGCAAGTCCAATGGCAACACCTGCTTGAGGTATTAAAGTCATACCTAAGAATTTTTGTACAGTTTTAGGCGCATTCGTAATCTTTGCACCTATAGATGCTCCAAAAACCTTTCCTAAAGCTCTAATTAGTATATATGCTATTCCTAATACTCCAACCTTTTCTAAAATAGATATATTTAATTCAACACCTGCTATAGTAAAAAATGCTACAAATATAGGTGGTGTGAATTTATCTACCACAGAAAAAGTTCTAGTTGTATTGGGAGCAATATTTACAATAGTGGCTCCAATACCCATACAGCATAAAAGAGATGAAAGATTAAATTTATTGCAAATGCCTATAGCAAGAAATATAACTCCTACAGAGAGGGTTAGTAACTTTTCCTCGCTTTTTAATCTTTTACATAAGAAAGAAAATATTATTCCAAGTAAAAAACCTACAAATAGAGAAATTAGTATCTCAAATATTGGTTTAATAAAGGCCATAATCATGGAAGTACTTGAATTGGTT
Organism: Hathewaya histolytica; assembly: GCF_901482605.1. Taxonomy (NCBI): domain Bacteria; kingdom Bacillati; phylum Bacillota; class Clostridia; order Eubacteriales; family Clostridiaceae; genus Hathewaya; species Hathewaya histolytica. Next base: position 220,361 of record NZ_LR590481.1, read on the forward strand.
AATAGTGTTGTTGCAATAGTAGAAGATATACCAAATATCATAATGCATACAGCATCATCCATAGCAACCACGGGAAGTAGTGTATCTACAAGAGGTCCTTTAGCCTTATATTGCCTTACTACCATTAATGTAGCTGCAGGGGCAGTAGCTGCTGCTATAGCACCAAGTACTATACTAAAAGGTACTGTTTGCTTGAATATAAAAATCATAGCTAAGTCTACAAAGAGAGTAGCACAAGAAGCTTCTAATATGGTAATTAATATAACCCCTTTACCAATCTTTTTTATATGACTAAAGTCAAATTCACTTCCGATGGTATAAGCTATAAAACCTAAAGCAGCTTCAGAGATTATACCAAGGGAAGAAGATACATTAGATGGGATAATACCCAAAATGCTTGGGCCAATTAAAACTCCCCCAATTAAATACCCAGTAACTTCAGGAAGTTTTATATAGGAAACAAGCTTTCCCATCAACATCCCACAAAGTAAAATAACACTGACATAAAATAAAATATTCACCCTATTACCTCTTTCTATTAAGTTTATTTCTTTATCCCTTCAACAAAATTTACTGGAAGAGAAAAAAGAATGCCTGTATTAGGCTTGGACAAATCACCAGCAACTTTTTTAATAGCTTCTATAGCAATTTGAACTTCATCATCCTTTAGGACAGTAAAAATAGTTTTATTAAATGGTCTACTACCATTTAACAGCATTTTTAATGAACCAAATATGGGTATTTCACTATGATCTGATTCGCATAATACTGTAGCCATTCCAGTACTATCAATTACTGTTGCACCCCTTATACCTGATTTGGTAAGTTCTGATATGATATCATCTAGCAAATCAATTTTGTTCAATACAAATACTAACATTTGCATTTTAACACACCTCCTATAATTCTAAATCTAAATTTAGTTTATATTTAGAAGCTAATTTTTTTAGCTTCTTTTTAAACTGTTTAAGTTCTTTTGAAGATTCTTTAAAAAGTCTTTCGTTCTCTTTTAATATGGATTTATCTCTTTTTTCCATAGCCTCTCTAAATCCATTAAGGGATGAAATTTGTTTTACAGACGCATTTAAATAAAGTGTATGAAGTTCTCTTACCTCTTTACACGAAGGGTTTAATCTTTTTAAGTTTTCTAAGAAATAATTATATTTAGGTATTACTATTTTACTTAATACCACTAGGGAATTTTCATCAGATCTATAGTTTTTTCCTACTATACCAGAATAGTCATTTAAAGCATCGTTTCTTAGTGCATTTATAGAGTTTATGCTATTAACATAATTTCTTAGATCTTCTTTTACTTTTATATGAGTATGATTACAACCATATAGTAAAAATAAGAGGATAAGGAGACTTGATATAATATAAATTATTTTTTTCATTATTTAATCCTTATAAATTAGTACCATATATTATAATAACATAGCTAAAATATATTAACCAGAAAGATATTGACTTTTATGGGTTTATATGAAAGTCAAAGACCTTTTCATAAATATATGAAAAGGTCTTTGACTTGAAAAAATTTTTATATTATAACTATGTCTCTTGTGAATTTATTTAGTATTTCTGGATTGCCATCCTTATCGATAACAACGATGTCTTCAATTCTCATACCAAATTTTCCAGATATATATATACCAGGTTCTATACTAAAAGCCATTCCTGGTTCTAGAATTTGTTTATTATTTTCCTTTATATATGGAGCTTCATGAACACTATATCCTATACCATGTCCAGTTCTATTCAAGAAATGTTTTCCGTGGCCAGCATCCTTTATAATATCTCTTGAAACTTTATCAACATCTCCACAAGTTACGCCAGCTTTAGCGAAGTTTTCAGCATCAGCATTAGCTTTTTTTACTATTTCATATACTCTCTTTTGCTCATCAGTAATCCCACCAATGAAGAATGTTCTAGAAGTATCAGAACAGTACCCCTTATACTTACATCCTAGATCAAGTATAACTAAGTCTTGTTCTTCTATTACTCTAGAGTATCCGTTATAGTGAGGTTTAGAACTGTTAGGACCAGAAGCTATAATAGGTTCAAAAGAAACGCCTTCAGCACCTAGTTCATCGAAAGTTTCATATATTTTATCTTTTATATCTTTTTCAGTTATACCTGGTTTTATAAATTTAGAAAGTACCTCCATAACTTTATCAGCCATTTGAGCTGCAACTCTCATTTTTTCTATGTCTTCTTCAGGTTTTATGATTCTAAATTCTTCTAATAAATTATGAGCGTTAAAGAATTTACCATCAAATTCATCAGCTATATCAAGCATGTTTATAGATCTTATAGCACAGTTAACTCCTATGTTTTTACCCATAAGACCAAAGTCTTTGAAAGCTTTTATAATACTTGGAACAAAGCCATCTCCATCACTCCAAATATAGTAAGTAGCATCTTCTCCTAGTTTATGAAGGATTTCTTCATAGTTTAATTCTGGAGTAACATAGAAGTACCTTCCATCTGCTAATAAGAATAAAGCTTGGAATCTTTCATCTGGAGCAGGTGAAAAATCTAAAAGGTATACAAGGTCATTAGAAGGTCCAATGACTATTGCATCTAAATTATTTTTTTTCATTAGTGCGTAAAGATTTTCAATATATGGTGCTTGAAACATATGATTCACCCCTAATTATAATATTTAAATTAAGCCTTATTATAAAGGTTTAATTTACTTAATTCCCTAAGACTAATTGTATTATATTTAATTATAAAAATCCATACTATAACTATTTATAATATTAATAGTAAAATACTAAAAATAAATGTTTTGTGGTAATATAGGGGATATAGATGGAAATAGGAGAGTGAGAGCATGGAAAACATAAATAATTTAATTAATAGTGGGTATGAAAAGTTAATATCCCAAAGTACTGTTGAGGCTTGCAAAGATTGGTTACAAGCTTTTGATAAAATTAAGTTATTAGCAGAGGAGAAAGGTTATAAAGATTTTGAGGACATAGAAGATGGGTTTAAATTTATAGAGAGTCTTACTAATTGGGCTCAAGATTTAGAAATGGAACTTGAGAATGCAGGTATGGAAGACAAGGAGTTCTTTAAAAAAAGAATAAGTTATGTAAATGAATTTTGTAGGACCTTTAGTGAGGTAGATCAATTTATAATAATGAACATGAACCTTGCAGAGGCAGAGTCTTATTTTGAAATTGGTGAAATTGAAAAGAGTGAGGAACTATTTGAAAAGTATAGCAAGGAATATAAAAATTCCACATGGCCTTCCGTTAAGTGGGGTGATGTATACTGGCTTTCAAATATATTAAAGGAAAAGAAAGAACTTATTAATTTAAACAAAGCTATGGAAGTATATAAAATGGGTCTTGGAAGAGATAAGCATGAGGATTATATACTAGAGGATAGAATTGAAGATTTAAAGGATTTTATGGAAAGATACGAATAATTATTATAAGTTAAGAATGCGGGTTTAATAATAGGGATGCTATGGTTTATGCTTAGATTAAGGATGTTATATTTACTAAGTTTCATAAATTATAGTATCTTTTTTATTTAGTTATAAATTCATTTATAACGTAAAACAATCTGTCCTTTATTTAGGAATAGTACATATATACCTTATGAAAGGAGTTGATAGTATGTCAGTAATATCACAAAAATCACAAAGAGTTTTTAATGTTCAATACGCAAAAGGGATTAATGCAAAGGGAGAAGATATTATAAAAGAACAAAAGATAGGAAGTATTAAGTTAGATGCTAAAGATGAGGATGTTTTTGCCATAGGAGAAGCTATTAAAAATATAATGGCTACTACAATATCAGGATTTATTATAAATGAAGAAGTTGAACTTATTAAACAAAACTAATAGCTTTTATTTAGGAGGGATATAATGTCTAAGGATTTAGTAATGTATTTTTTAAATGATTTGGGGGCTAAGTGTCCTTTAAGAATTAAGAATGTTAAGGAAGATGTAGATGAAAATTCAGTTGAGATGCTAATGGATTTAATACTTGCAAAGGACGTTTTTAAGATTAAAGAGGGTTCTATAAAAGTTAAACAATATGCAGAACTTATAGATACAAAGATAGAAAAGTATGATTTTAAATAAATGGGTATAATAAAGGTGCATCGAATTTTTCGGTGCACTTTTATATATAGAAAAAATCAATAGATTTTTAATTATGTATTGGTTTTTTAAATTAGACAAATGGTATATAATAAATAATAATAATATTGAAATAAATTGCAACAAGTTTAAAATCATTGTAGATAAATGTTATAAATATGTTTACAAAAATCTTTAACATATCTATGTTTATGATTTAATTTAAGACATAAATAAAAAAGGAGATATAAGATGAAAAGATTTACTAAGATTTTATCTATCTTTCTTTTAGCATCAGTATGTACTATGTCTCTAGCAGCTTGTACAGGAACTAAGGGAGAGAAAAAAGAATCTGCTAAGAATCAAAAAGAAGAAACACTTAAGTTATGGCTTCCTCCAATTGGGGAAAATGATAAACCAGTTTGGGAACCAATACTAAAAGAGTTTGAAGAGAAAAATAAATGTAAGGTAGATCTTGAGATAATACCGTGGGAGAATTACCCAGAAAAGTATGCTACAGCAATAGCGGCAGGAGAAGGTCCTGATGTTGGATATATGTATGCTGAAATGTTTCCACAGTTTATAGAAATGAAGGCTGTAGAAGATTTAACTCCTTATTTAAAGAAAGAAGACTATGATAAGTATACTTACATAGAAGATGGAAAGATGTTGGGTGGACTTTATGGCCTTGCTATAGAAGCAGCAAATCCAGCAGTTTTATATTATAATAAAGATATTTTAAATAAACTAGGTGAAAAACCACCAGTAACATGGGAAGACTTTAGAAGAATTAGTAAGAAAGCTACTAAAGATACTAATGGTGATGGGAAAATAGACCAATGGGGCTTTGCTCAAGGTTGGGGTCAAAAGTTTTTTGGAGACTTAAACTGGAACTGGTATGGATTCCTATGGCAAGCAGGTGGGGAACTTTACAATAAGGATTTAAAAACTGTAAGATTTAATGATGAGGCAGGACAAAAAACTGCACAATTATTATATGATTTAAAATTTACAGATAAGGTTCTTCCAAATGATCATATGGGTAAAACAAATAAGGAAATGTTACAATCACATTTTGGAAATGGTAATGCTGCTTTCTGTATTTATCTATCTTCAGCAGCCGGAGAAATTTTAGATAAATCATTCCCAAAACTTAATTATGGATTTATAACATCATTACAGGATAAAACAAAAGGAACATTTGCATCAGTAGACCAATTAGTATTAATGTCAAAGGCTAAGAATAAAAAATTAGCATTCAATTTAATGGAACATATGTTAAACAAAGAATCTATGACAAAATTCCATAAATATCATCCAAGAGCTCCTATTACAAAGGATGAGCCGTATCAAGGAGATCCTCGTTTAAAGGAAATGGTTGAAAAAGAAAAGGGAGTATATAGACCGCTTGTAGTTGCACCTCATGGTGTTGAAGTTTATGAAAACTTATGGAAGGAATTACAAAGAATGATGTCTGGACAAACAACTCCAAAGAAAGCACTTGATGATGCAGCTAAATATTCTAATGATTTACTAGCAAAATAATAATATGGTAAAGTAAAGGAAACAGGCATGGTGCTTGTTTCCTTTATTAATAATTAATTCTAAATACTAGTTAAGGAGAGGATTATGAATAAGTATAAAAAAAGATTTAAAAATATAAGTTCTTATGGGTATATACTTCCACTTGGTATTATATTAACTAGTTTTTATGTTATACCTATTTTAATGTCTATTTATTTTAGTTTTACAAAATATAACATTATGTCTGCACCAAAGTTCATAGGCTTAGACAACTACGCCTCTCTATTTAAAAGTAAGGTTTTTTTAGAGTCTTTAAAAAATACAGCTATTTATACTTTTGGTGTAGTTCCAGTGCAAACTATTCTAGCTATGCTTATGGCTATTTGGCTAACGAAGAGAAAGGGTAAGATATCGAATTTAATAAGAGGTGTTATGTTTATTCCTGTTATATCATCTATGGTATTAATAAGCATAATTTGGAGGCTACTACTTACAGGAGGAGATGCTCCCATTGCTAAATTATTTTCTTTTCTTAATTTAACTATGCCAGATTTTTTAGGAAGTGCTAATTTAGCTCTTCCCACTTTAATGGGCATAGCAATATGGAAAAATGTTGGATACTTTATGGTTATATATATTGCTGCTATTATGGATATTCCTAAAAGTTACTATGAGGCAGCTAGGGTAGACGGTGCTAGTAAATGGGAAGAGTTCTGGAACATTACAGTACCTATGCTTAAACCCACTACTATAATGGTTGTGTTTTTAGGAATCATATGGTCATTCCAAAGTTTTGATATAGTATACACACTAACTGGAGGGGGACCAGGAACAGCAACCATGACATTAGTACTTCATATATACAATTTAGCATTTAAACAATTTAATGCAGGAGAGGCTATGGCAGTGGCTAATATATTATTTTTTATTATCGCTATAATTTCAATATTCCAGAAGAAGTTTTTAAGAAAAGAAGAATCTACATATTATTAAAGGAGGCTTAAGATGAGAAGTGCTAAAAGAATAATAGGAGATATTTTGCTACTTATAATAGGAAGTGTAATGATAGTACCTTTTTTATATATGATAATAACATCATTTAAGATTACGTACACATATAGCTTTGATTTTTCTTTAAGCAATCTAACTCTAAAAAATTATATGGCAATATTTAAGGATACTAATTTTTTCATTTATTTTATAAATAGTTTCATAATTGCTATTTTGGGAGTTATTTTAACAGTTACATTTAGTAGTTTAGCAGCTTATGCTTTTGCAAAAAAAGATTTTAAAGGTAATAATAAAATTTTTTTCTTTATGATAGCTACTTTAATAATACCCTCACAGGTTACAATGATTCCACTATATATCATAATGAAGAATTTGGGATGGATAAATACATATTATGCATTAATACTTCCAATACCAACAGCTTTTGGTGTGTTTTTAATGAGGCAGGCTATTTTAAATATACCAAATGATTTAATAGAAGCTGCGAGAATAGATGGATACTCTGATTTTCAAATATTTATTTATATAGTATTACCATTAATTAAGCCAGCAATATTAACTCTTTCTATATTTACTTTTATAGGTGCTTGGAATGAGTTTTTATGGCCACTAATAGTTACTACTAAGGATTCTATGAGGACGCTTACAGTGGGAATGTCTACACTTCAGGCGCAGTATATTGTAAATTATGGAATGGTTATGGCAGGAGCAACTTTAACATTTATACCTTCATTTATATTTTATTTAGTTCTCCAAAGTAAGTTTATAGAAGGAGTAACTTTGTCAGGAGTAAAAGGATAAAGAGTTAATTTAAAGGGGGATTTCAAATGGAAGGGCCAAGAAGTGCTAAAAAAGATGAGTTTAGCAAGGTTTTAGAACTTATAAATCATGTTTTTAGAATAAGCAGGGGACATAAACCTACTATGCAACAGGAATTTCCTTTACTTATAAATGAAAATAATACAGATAATATGATTGTTATGTTAGATGAAGATACATGTATATCTACAGTAAACTACATGCATGAAGATATACTAATCCAAGGGACTAGAGTTAATGGAGCATCTATCGGAGGGGTATGTACTTTAGAGGATTATAGAAAATTTGGATATTCATCTAGAATATTAGATAAAGTAGAAGAAAAAATGTTTAATGAGAAAGTAGACTTTACATTAATATCTGGAGAAAGAAGTCTTTACAGAAGAAGAGGATGCAAAGTAGTTAAAAACTTTTATAACTATAGTTTACATCCTAAAAAAGAGGAGATGGATTTTCAATTAGTACCATATGAAAATTGGCATCTACTTCATATGGTGGATATGTATAATAGTAAGTCAACTAGGTATTGTAGATCATTAGAAGAGTTTAAAACCTTACTTCACTCTGCCACTATACCTTGGGGTAATTTCTCATATAGAAAATATACCATATTAGGTAAGGAAGGTGGATTTCATTTTGAACAGGGAATTAAGGTTTTGGGATATATAGTAGTTAGAATCATGAGTGAAGAAGCAGATAAATATGGTGAGGTAGTAGAAGCAGCTGGAAATTCTCATATGTTAAGTAAAGCATTTAGGAATATAGCCAATGACCTATATTTGAGCAGAATAACGTATAACGTACATTTAAGAGATAGAGAAGCATATCTTTATGATTATGATAAAATCACATTTGGAAATATGGGTGGAACGGTAAAGATAATTAATTTTAAAAATTTTATGGAAAACTTAAGACCTTTATTTTATCAATATGAGGAAAAGTCCATAGTAGATAATATGGAATTTTATGAAGAAAGCAATCAATGTATTTTTAAATATAAGGAAGAAATTTTAAAGATAGAAGATAAAGAAGCTATAACTAATCTAGTGTTTGCAGGACCTATGGCAGAAAAGTTAAATTACAAGGATGTACCCACTATAGAAAAGTTTATAAAGGTAAACTTTCCAATACCTTTTGTGTGGCCATACAATTTAAATTATCAGTAAAAACTTAAATAAGAACTTTTCTATTTAAATTTAACCATTTGCTAGTTAATAAAGGGAGTGTGTGAATGTTAAGCTATACATTAAAAGATTCATCATATAAACATAAGAAGTATGAAAGAATAAATTCAGAAGAGTGGATAGAGAAATTTATAGATTTAATAGTATTAAAAGGGGAAGAATTTGCATTTCAATTACTACTTAGACATAATGAAGAAATTTATTATAACTTATCAAATAATGGAGAATTAAGTTTTAGAGGACTTAATACTAGAATAAGAATAGAAATGGAAGTTCCAAATGAATTAAAAAAGAACTTTAAAATAAATTTTGAGGGATATGTAAAAGATGATGATGATTCATATGTTGCCGATCCTATTTTAAGAGATAGTGGTATGCTAGTGGAACAAGGATTATCACAAGCTCTTTGGGTGCAAGGTAAGGTTTCACAAAATTGTAGTCTAAAAGAATTTCATATAATTATAAGATTATATGAACAAAAAGGATACGGAGATGAGATTTTATTAACAGAAATAGCGAATAAGGTAGAGGTTTTAGATAGTGTTTTAAAACCTATAAAAGAAGGGGAATTTTTTTTAGATCTCTGGCAACATCCAAGTAATATAGCTAGGATGTATAAGACTAGATTATGGTCTAAGGAGCACTTTGAAATTATTGAAAACTATATAAAATATTTATCAGAATTTGGTCAAAGAGTGGTTACACTTATAGCATCAGACTATGCATGGGCAGGACAGGGTTGCTATAAGGTAATAGAGAACCCATCAAATCTTTTTGAATATAATATGGTGATAATTTTTAAAGAAGAAAATGGAGAGTTTTCTTATGATTTTTCCATAATAGACACTTATATTAATATTTGTTTTAAACATGGAATAGATAGGGAGATAGATGTATTCGGATTATTATGTAATTGGGGAGCTTTTGAATTTGGAAACCCAGTTGATGAAAGTTATAGTCCTATAAGATTAAATTATTATGATAAGTTAGATAAAAGCTTCAAGTTTATAAATAATAAGTTAGACTTAGAATATTATATAAAGGCATTATTTAAGTATTTAAAGGATAAAGGCGTATGGGATAAAGTTCGCATAATTTGTGATGAACCTAATAGTTTAGAGGCATTTAAGAAATCAGTAGAATTAATTGATAAAGCTTGCTGTGGAGAGAATGTACAATATAAGGTTGCTTATCATGATGATAAATTTTTAAATAATTATAATGGATATATAAAGGATTCTTCATTAAGTTTAGGACTTGTGATTAAAAATGAAAGCTCCATAAATAAGATTAAAACTTCTGGAGGAATATGTACTTTTTATGTTTGTTGCTTTCCTTCAAAACCAAATACATTTTTATCATCACCTTTAATTGAAAATAGAATTATGCCTTGGCTTGCATATTATTTTAACCTAGATGGATTTTTAAGATGGAATTACACAGTATGGCCTGAGAATCCGTACAATGAACCAAGCTATAAGTTCCCAACATGGAAAGCTGGAGACATGTACTTTGTATATCCAGGTAGTGATTTAAAACCAATAACATCTACAAGATTTGAGAACTTAAAATTTGGAATTCAGGATTATATGATATTTAAACTTGTAGAAGAAAAGGGCTATAAAAAAGAGGATATAATAAACAACTATTTACTAAAAGTTCTAGGAGAAAAATCAAAAATGCAAATCTTAGAAAGAAATGAAGTGAAAATGAACCATTCATTAGATACGAAGTTATATAAAAATATAAGAGATGAATTGATAAATTTGTTGTAAGAAAACATATGATTTAATAAAGTAATAAGTTATATAATAGAACATGTGATTAACTTGTATAAAACTTTAGATTTCCACCCATAATACTTATAAATAAAGTTAGTAAAAGGTAGGGAATATAATGGGCATCTTTATTTTAACGAGTTCTTTATATAAGTTTATAATAGAGAGTTTTGGACTTAACGAATTATTTTTTTACTTTATGTTTTACTCATTTTGTGGATGGATAATTGAGAATTTATATTCTTTTTTTACAAAAGGAGTTTTTAAAAAAGAGATTTTTTTAAAGGGGCCTTTCAAACCTATGTATGGAAGTGCTCCTGTTATTTTATTGGTACTTCTAAGTAAAACTAAAAACTGGTTTTTAATAATTTTATTATGCTTTTTAGTGCCTTCATTTGTGGAGTACATAAGTGGGTTTTTATTAGAAAAGCTTTTTAATAGGAAATGGTGGGATTATTCAGATATGCCAATGCAATTGCATGGGTATATATCTTTAAGGTTTTCTGTGTATTGGATATTTTTAAGTTTATTAATGCTATACATAATACATCCTCTTGTAAGGGGATTATATCTAAGGATATCCTATCTTTGGACACTTTTAAGTCCCTTAGTATTTATTTATTTTATATCAGACTTACTCTTTACTATAATTTCTTTAAGAAGAGAGAAAAGTAATATATTTTGAAAAGCTCCCTGTAAAGTAGACAGGGGGCTTTTCAATTTGTATGGGGTTTTATTTTTATATCAGTGTATGACTAAGTATAACTTAATATATAAATTATTATAATGTTTATCATATGTAAAAGAAATCATAAAATATATGGATAAGGGTTATATGGTATGAAGTGGTATCAATATTCATACAATTGAATAAGTGTGCATAAAGATGAATAATATCAAAAGTTTTAATAAAAAATTTTTATATGGGAGGGGGATAAATATTTTAGGCCAATAACATATTTTAATTTTAAATATTTAGGGGGAAAAGTTATGGAGAACCTTAGTATTGCTACGCATCCTCTTATGTGGATTGCAACCGGAATATCAATTCTTTTAATTATCTTTCAATCAGCTATATTTGTAAGGAAGTCTCTTAAAGTGGGAAGAGAAATTGGTCTTACGGATCATCAAATGAAGAGTGCTATGAAATCAAGTATGATAGCCTCCTTAGGACCATCTTTTGCTATATTAGTTGGGATGGTTTCACTTCTAACTAAGGTAGGTGCACCAATGGCTTGGATGCGTTTATCACTTATAGGATCTGTTTCTCATGAATTAATGGCGGCACAATTTGCAGAAAGCTTTACTCAAAAAGCTATGGGTGCAGCAGCTACATCAGAAATTATTTTTGCTAATGCGGTATGGGTAATGGCGTTGGGAGCTGTAGCTTGGCCACTTTTTACTGGAATATTTACTCATAAGATAGATAAATTTAGAGGAGTTATTGCTGGAGGTAATAAAAAGACTTTGGAAGTTATATCATCTGCAGCTTCATTAGGAGCATTTTCTTTTTTGGTTGCAGATAGTCTTGTTACAGAAGAAATAATAAAATTTAATGATTATTCTTTAGCTTGCTTTTTGGGAGGAGCAATCATGGGAATAATTATGATTGTAAATAAAAAGAAAAAGTTGGGCTGGTTAAAAGAATGGGGACTTTCAATTGCCATGTTTTTAAGCATGATTATAACTGCAATTCTAGTATAGGGGGATAGTCTAATGTCAAATAATATAGGTCAATATTCAGATTCAAAATTTAGTAAAAGTGAAGTTTTAGGAGAAGAAGTATATGATACGGAATATGTTCCCTTTGTGATAAAGTGGGGGCAGAGAACAAATATTGGGGGAGCTATTCTATCTTTCTTACCGGCGTTATTATTACTCTTTGTATTTAAAATAAAACCTTCTTTAGGCCCTTTAACTCAGGCAACAGTAGCACAACTAAGTGCTAGTTTTGCATACTATTTTGTGGACCCTATAGCATTCTTTCCAGTGCTGGGGCTTACAGGTACTTATATGGCATTTTTAACTGGAAACATATCTAATTTAAGATTACCCTGTGCAATTAATGCTTTGGAATCTGCTGGGGTTAAACCAGGAACTAAAAAAGCATCTATAATTTCAACTTTAGGAATTGCATCTTCTGTAGTTGTTAATACAACTATGCTTACTATAGGTGTTTTTGTAGGAGCAAAGGTTATTGGATTACTACCACCAGCGGCTACAGCAGCTCTAAAATATTTAGTGCCTGCAATTTTTGGTGCGGTATTTGTTCAATTAAGTTTTTATGATCCTAAAATTGGTATTATAGCTATAAGTATAGCTGTGGTTATGACCATAATATATAGATTAGGATTACTTGCATTTTTCCCTGGCGATCCGTCTTATGTAATAACCCTAGCATCTGTATTTGGAACTATATTTGTATCTAAAACTTTACATTCTAAAGGAAAACTTTAATATTAAAAATTATGTCCTATGTAAATCCTAAAGCATATAATATAAAGGATGAGTACTTAGAGTTAAGGAGATTACATGACTGGCATAAATGAGATTGAAGATTTTATAAAAGATATTTTAAAAAAATATAGATACGATGGAGCTGTAGTAGGGATAAGCGGAGGGCTTGATTCCGCTGTAACTGCTGCTTTATGTGTAAAAGCTTTAGGAAAAGAAAAGGTACATGGGATATTGCTTCCAGAGAGAGATTCTTCTAGGGAAACCATGAAAGATTCAATTTTAGTTTGCGATTCCTTAGGAATTTCTTATAAAACTATTCCTATAACAAAAACTTTAAAATCAATTGGAGTGTATCCTACTAAATTACCTATGTTTATGATTCCGAATTTTATAAAGAAAAAGTATATTATGCGGAAGTGGAGAACCTTACCCAAAAAAGATGCATTTCTAGAAGATTTAAGCGGAACAGGAAATCGAGAGTTTTTAAAAAATATAGCAAGCTATAGGGTTAAGCACAGGGTTAGAATGTGTTATTTATATTTGGAGGCAGAAAAAATTAACTATGCAGTGGTAGGTACTACAAATAAGACAGAATACTTAACAGGTTTTTATGTGAAGTGGGGAGATGGAGCAAGTGATATTGAACCATTAATACATCTATATAAAACCAAGATTTATGATTTGGCGAGGGATTTAAATGTTCCTGAAAAAATTATAAAAAAAGCACCTTCTCCTGATCTTATACCAGGTATAACAGATGAATTTGTTTTTGGGACTAGTTATAAAACCTTAGATAGGATTTTGATGAATATAGAAAGTGGAAAAGCTTTAAATGAAGAAGATGTAGGTAAGGTGGATAGAATAAAAAAGATAGTAGAAGTTTCCAACAAACGTGAACTAATAATGTACGGGTTAGAGGATTATAAAGGAGACAAAATAAAGAGTAAAATAAAAATCATAATATAAATATATTTTGATGTAAATAAAGTAGCATTTAAATTAAATGCTACTTTATTTATTGAACCCATGGAATTTTAGAAATTAAAATATTTTCTTGTAAATTTTAATTTTAATATTTATTGCAGTCACTTAAATTTAAAATGGTGTATTTTAGAATATTAATTCTATATACTTGTTATTGTTGTAATATATCTCTTATAGCACTTAATACATAATCTTCTACTTGATTATTTAGGGCATAGTTGTTTTCTGATAAGATATCTATAAGTCCTTTTAAAGTATCTGAAAGCCTTGAGTCTTTATTATTTTCAATAACAGATTCATAACTAGATTGTACTTCCTTTAGAAGGATATTGTTCTTATCAAATGTAGGAAATCTACTACTTCCTAAAGTATAGAGACGTATGTATTCAGAGTACATTTCTTTTACTTTCTTATCCTTATCAGAATTTCTATTTTTATTTAATTGATTATCTATTTTAAGCAATAAATTACTAATATCATTCCAATTAATTTTATCAGAATTTTGTAGAGTATTACTTATATTTTGATCGTTATTCATAAGAGTAAAATAATCTCTAATATCTGAGTTTATTTTATCATTATAAGATTCATAAAACTTATAATTGACTACACATGCATATGTAGAATTGCTATATATAATTCTATAACCACTTTCGTAAAGGGGTTTTAAGTAATCTTTCAAGTTTGGATTACTTAAGGATTTAATTTTATTTTCAGTAGGATCTTTTCCAACTTCAGATGATAATATATTTATATTATTTTCACTCTTTAAATATTTATTTATAGAATCTAATTTTGAAGTTTGATATTCTTCATAAGAAGTTAAAAGCTTGCCAGCATTGTTTTTAGAGAAAATATCAATATTTTTATTTATGAATTTTATTATTTCTATACCATCTTTATTCTCTTTTAACATTGTATTATATTGATTTAAAATAAGTTGTTCTTTTTCACTTATAAATGTGGTAGAATCATTATCTTGCTTAAAGATTCTTATATCTTTAAGGATGGTAGAGAAAAGCCTACTAAAAGCCCACTGAAGTGTTAATAGAATAGATATAGATATAATAAGAAGAATAAGAGTCCTTTTTACTCTTAATTTTTTCTTAGAAACTTTCATTATAAAACCTCCGAATAATCTATAAAAATGAAAAAATTATAATAAAACATAATCTGTAGGGACATACAATATGACTATGCTTTATTATAATTAAATTTAGTAGGGATAGGGTTTAATATTCTATATCTATGGTTTAATTATATAACATACGTCTATATAAGTAGTTACAATTAATTTACAAAAATATTAAGTTATTAAACTACAATATATCTTATATTAAAAGGCAGATACATTGAGAAGATATCCCATCACCATTTCCCGTGAAACCTAGACCTTCCTCTGTAGTTGCTTTAACATTTACAAAATCTACGGATATATTTAAAGCATTTGCTATGTTTTCTCTCATATTCATAATATAAGGACTCATTTTAGGTTTTTGTGCAATAATAGTAGCATCTATATTGCCTATTTTATAACCTTTTTCAAAGATTAGATTTCCGACTTCTTTTAAAAGAACCATGCTAGAGATTCCTTTGAACCTTGGATCTGTATCTGGAAAATGTGTTCCTATATCTCCAAGAGCAGCAGAACCTAATATGGCATCTGAAATGGCATGTAAAAGTACATCGGCATCTGAATGTCCAAGCAACCCTTTTTCATATGGAATGGTTACTCCTCCTATAATTAGGTCTCTGCCTTCAACGAGTTTATGAACATCATATCCTAAACCAACTCTCATTTACTAAACCTCCAAATGTGTATTTTATATGTGTTTTCCTGATAAGGAAAATATAATTTCTAAAAATATTATTTAAATTATATCATAATTTGACATATTTAAATAGTTCAATTGATTTCAAAATTCATTTGAAAACTATGAAAAGGAATATATAAACAATACTATTGACTATAAAATCAAGTGGGTATATACTGTGTATATACAATATAAACAGTATATACTATAATAAATAAAGTGGAATTAGGAGTGTGAATATGAATATTGTAATTTCCAATTCTTCTGATAGTCCTATATATGAACAGATATGCAATCAGTTTAAAATACATATATTAAATGGGACTTTAAAAGAAAGTGATGCACTTCCTTCTATTAGAAACTTAGCAAAAGAGCTTAATATAAGTGTTATAACTACAAAAAGAGCTTATGAGGAATTAGAAAAGTCTGGGTTTATAGAGACAGTAGCGGGAAAGGGCAGTTATGTAGCCACTCAAAATAAAGAGCTTATTAAGGAACAAAGAATAAAGTCTATAGAAAGTAAGCTATCAGAGGTTATTAAAGAAGGTAAATTAATAGGACTTGATTTAAGTGACCTATGTAATATTTTGAAATTACTTTATGAATAAAGTTTTAGGTGGGATTAATTTGAACGATAACAGAATTATAGATATAAACAATTTATGTAAAAGTTATAAGAACTTTTCTTTAGATAATATAAGCTTTTCATTGGATAAGGGTTATGTAATGGGTTTTATTGGAGCCAATGGAGCAGGTAAGAGTACCACTATAAAATTAATGATGAATATTATAAAAAAGGATAGTGGAAGTATAAAATTATTTGGAATGGATAACTTGGAAAATGAAATAGAGATAAAGAATAGAATAGGTTTTGTATATGATGAGAATTTTTACTTTGAAGATTTTACTATTCAAAAGATGAAAGATCTCATAGCACCTTTTTATTCAAAGTGGGATGATGAAGCTTTTATTAGATACACTAAGGATTTTGATTTAGATCCTGAAAAAAAGATAAGGAAGCTGTCTAAGGGAATGAAAACTAAATTTTCTCTTGCCATGGCATTATCTCATAATGCAGATTTAATTATTATGGACGAGCCAACAGCAGGATTAGATCCTGTATTTAGAAGAGAGATGTTAGACATATTACATTATATTATGGAGGATGAGAATAAAGGAATATTTTTCTCTACACATATAACTAGCGATTTAGATAAGATTGCAGATTATATAACTTTTATAGATAGTGGTAAGATAATATTTTCAAAATCAAAGGAAGAAATAGATGATACTTACTATATTATAAGGGGTGCAAAGCAGCTTATAGATGAACATATAAAGGAAATTTTAATTGGATATAAAGAAAATTCTTTTGGATTTGAAGGTTTAACTAAGAATTCCCAAATTGTAAGAGAATTTTTAGGTGATAAAGTAATTTTAGAGAAAGCATCTTTAGAGGATATAATGATAGGATATAAAAGACATAAAGGGAGATAAGTATATGATTTATAAACTCTTGTTTAGTGATATTAAGATTATAAAAAAGCATTTTTTATGGATATATGGTATGGCACTTTTTATAATGTTTTTCAATATAAACACTATGAATTATAAATTTCCGCTTATGTATTTCACTATATATTGTTTTTTACTTCTATTTGAAAATTCTTATATGTATAGCTATAAAAATAACAATAATAATAGCCTTTTATACAAGGTTATACCTGTTAAAGATAGTGAAGTAGTTATAACTAAGTATATACTAGGACTTATAAACTTGATAATTGCATATTTTATTTCTTTCATATCATTGTCTGTTATTGTAACTTTTACTAAAAATAAAGTTCTGATTAACAGCTTAGAACTTTCTTTAGCAATTACTATATTAAATTTAATGTTTTCATCTCTTATATTACCTGTTCATATTTATGGAAAAAACTTTTTTCTTGGTTTTTTATCATATATGTTTATGGGGGGGGTTATAGGGGGACTAAGTTCGAGTTCTTATAATCTTGGTAAAGTAGGTAAGTTTGTAGTTAGTACTATAAATACATTCGGCAATAGAAAACATATTGTAATTTTAATAATTATAGTAGCAACACTTATTTTATATGGTTTATCTTATCTAATAGCTTTAAATTTATATAAAAGAAGATATATAAACTAAAATAGGAGGAGGGATTATGGATATAAGTACAAAACATTTAATTAAGATTAATTTTAATCATTTTACAAATATTAATTCATCTTTTGTTTTATTATATGTACTTTTAGTTTTAGGTTTGAAATATTCAAAATCAGCAACTTCTTTATATTATGGATTGTATAATAGTTCTTTTGTCTTACTTACATATGCTTATTTAAATGCTAATGAACTTAAAAATGAATTTGAAAATATTCTATGTAGCATACCTATACATAGGAAGAGTATAGTGAAGAGCAAGTATCTAACTTCATTAATATTAGTATTCCTTTATTCTGTAGCATCTTTTTTGTTATATTATGTTTTTAATATATTAGGTATAGGAGAAAGAGGAGGTAATTTATATAGTTTTGATCATTTCATAAGCACCATAGTAGTGCCACTGATATTTTTAAGTATTTATCTTCCTATAAATTTATATTTAGGTAGAGAGAAATTAGTAATTTTTAATACTATAATACCTGTTATTATTATGCTATCGCCAATGTTTATTAAAAGTTTTAAAGTTTATTATCTATTTAATTATATTATAAATAAGTATAGATTATATGTAGATAATTTCTGGCTTAACAGTATAGTTTCCGTATTTTCCGTAGCTATTTTTTATATGTCCTTTACTATAGGAAATTACGTTTATATAAATAAAGATGTTTAAAAGGGAGTGATATAAATGATAGATGTTAAGGATTTAAAAAAGACGTTTAAAAATGTAGAAGCTGTAAAAGGTGTTAGTTTTGAAGTAAAAAAAGGAGAAATCGTAGGACTGCTTGGGGAGAATGGAGCTGGAAAGACCACAACTTTGAGAATGCTTGCAACCATGCTTAAACCTACAAGTGGAGATGCTATTATAAACTCTCACAGTATTATAAAAGAACCTTCAAAAGTTAGGGGGAAAATAGGAATACTTTTCGGTGGAGAAATAGGTCTATATGATAGGTTAACAGCAAAGGAGAACATTCAGTATTTTGGAGAATTAAATGGCATGACAAAAGAAGATATAGATAGTAGTATAAAGGATTTAACAGAAGTGCTTGATATGGGTGAATATATAGATAGAAGAGTTGGTAAATTTTCAAGAGGTATGAAACAAAAAGTTGCCATAGCGCGTTCTATAGTTCACAGACCAACAGTTATGCTTTTTGATGAACCAACTACAGGACTTGATGTTACTTCAAGCAAGATAGTACAAAACTTTATATTAAAATGTAAAGAAGACAATAAGGCCATAGTATTTTCAAGTCATAGTATGCAAGAAGTAGAAAAGTTATGTGATAGGGTAGTGATAATTCACAAGGGACAAGTTGTGGAATCCGGAACTATCCAATATTTAAAAGATAAATACAATAATGAAGATATGGAAGAAATATTTATGCAATTGGTAGGTGAGAAATAATGAATATTACAGGAATCGTATTTAAAAAAGAATTAAAAGACATGTTTAGAGATAAGAAGACTATTATAATAGGTATTTTATTACCACTTCTTATTTATCCAGTTTTATTTGGGGTAATGGGTAAGGGAATGAAAAGTCAAGTAGAAGAAGTTGAAAAAGGCATGAAAGTTGCTTTAGTAGATAAGGGTAATAGTGAGTTCGGTAAGTTTTTAAAATCTCAAAAAAATATAGTTATAGTTAACACTAATAAAGCAGAAGAAGAAGTTAAGGATGGAAAATTATTATTATATATAGATATTCCAGAAAATATAGATAAGAATATATTAGAAGAGAAAAAAGCTAATATAAATATAACTTATGATAATAGTAGCACAAAATCAAATACTGCAATGAGTATGATAAATGAGTATATAGAGCAATATTCAAAAACTATAGTAGGAAACAGACTTTCGAAAAGAAATATAGATAACAGTATACTAACACCTATAAATTTAGTTAAGAAAACTACAGAAAAAGAAAGTGATGGACTTGGAAAGTTAATGCTTTCTATTATGATACCTATGATGCTTGTTATGTTTGCTGCTACAGGACCTATAGCATCAGCAACAGATTTAGGTGCTGGGGAAAAAGAAAGAGGAACATTAGAACCATTATTAACTACACAAGCAAGTAGAATGTCACTTTTATGGGGAAAATTTTTAGCAATAACTGTTATGGGGGGCATTACAAGTCTAGCATTTATGGGTGGATTAATGATTTCAATGCAGACTTCACCAGAAATGTTTGGTGGAGGTGGAGGTATAAGTATATCACCTTTAGCTCTAATTATAATGGGAATCCTAACTATAGCTTTAACTATGGTATTTGGAGCACTGTCACTAGCTATAAGTATATATGCAAGATCATTTAAGGAAGCTCAAACTTATTTAACCCCATTAAGTTTTGTTGGAATGGCAGGGTTCGCAACATATGCAATTGATGCTAAAAATGTATCTATGTTATTTTTAAATATTCCAGTTTTAAATATAACAGCTATATTAAAAGAGCTTACATTGGGAGTATTTAATTTCACACATATAGTAATAGTACTAGTCTGGACCTTAGTATATATAGTCGGATCACTATTGTTTGCAAGATATATGTTTAGTAAAGAATCAGTAATATTTAGAACATAAAAAAGTAATAAAAGTATAGTGTATAATCAATAAATTAAAACACCTTCATGAAGTATAAGGAAGAACTTATATTGGTGAAGGTGTTTTTTATATTCAAATGCTTTTTTTATTAGTTCTTTTGTGATTTAAATTGTGGTTTTTACGTGATGTGTATTTTTTGAAAGGATAAAATGACTTGCGTAGTAAACTAAAAAATTTAGAGAATTTATTTTTTACCCTCTTCTTTAGACTTTTTTTCTTAAAGTTTACATGAATAACTTTATGTTCCATTCTATTGCCCTCCTTAAAAATAAGTGTATGTACTATAATATTACGAAAGGCGTTTAATGAATGTTACGAAATTTGCAGGTCTAATTAATTATATCACAAAAAACAGGTAATATATAGTAATAAGAGGTTATATTTTTTAAATCATTAAATTTATTTATATTGTTATAATCTTTAACATGAAAATTAAGTATATGTTATTTGATAATATCATACAATATAAGTTGTCCACATATTATCCACAAATCTGTGGATAATGTTAATATATTATAGATATAAAAGAAATGAATACAAAATTTTAAGGAATTAAAAGGAATTACAAGGTAAATAAAGAATATTATTTACATAAAAAGTAATAAAATAAATGGGATACAAAAAACCCTGTGGATAAGCCCACATTATCCACAAAAAAACAGATAAATAACAACTTATTCACAATATATATGTGAATAAGTAAAAAATATATGTTGAAATGAACATGGTAGACTTAAATACACTTATATACGTATGTAGATGTATTATATTTAGGAACTTAAAGGTAAAAATACTAAAGTAAGAAATATTTTAATTAATAAATATAGAATAAAAATATAGCACATACATAAATTTAATCTTTAAATTAAGTATGTGCTATATAAGTCTTAACTTTTAATATAGTTATTCAATTGTACCTTTACCATCATTATTTATAGTTATCTTAATATCTTTATTTTTAGCTGCATTTTTGAAATTATCATATCTAGGTTGGAACTTTTTTGGTCCTTCAATTACGAATATTGTAATTTGGTTAGTTTTTGAAGAAGAAGTACCAATATAATTTAATTTTATACTATCAGTTAGCAACTTGGTAAGACCTTCATCTAAGTTTTTGAATTTTAAGTTATTGTTTTTAATAACATTTCTTCCAATGGAATTATTACCTTCAACTTTAATAATAACACCTAAATTATTTATATTTACCTTAAAAGAGGAACCCATATCTACAATTAAAGTAGTCTGAGTTCTAAAATATAAAAAGCCTTCAACTAAAAAAACTAAAAATAAAAATATACCAAGTATTAAAGCTAATTTTTTTAATGGAGAAGGTTTTTTATAGATTTCCCCACCATAAGGTTCTCCTTTTACAGGGGTTATGTGATTTTTTTTTAATACACAAAACTCATTTTCCTTAGTAACTATATAGACCTTATCATTCTCTATATTCAATACTTTTCCTACTTTTCGCAATATAATCACCCTATCTATATTTATAACTATCTACTATATAATAAAAAATAAATAGGAGATTTTCAATACATTATTTAGAAACTTTAAGTTCCTTTGTAGTATATGTATATAGTTTTGAAGTATTATATGTAGTAAATAAGAATACTAGTATAGTTAGAAGGGTAAGAAGAATCTTTTTTACAGTAGAACTTTTATATTTAAATTTCATAAACTAATCCCTTTCCTTAAAATGTAATTAATATAGTATATGCACTATTTAATAAAAAAATTAGTATACTCTAAAAAAAAATAGTGTAACACATATACATAAAAATTTATTATATATTATTTACACCTGGGACAATTTTTATACCGGATAAGAGAGATTTAATTGATAAAAAATTCTCAAAATGAGCTCTTGAGCTAGTAATTTAAAGGAATAGGGAAATAAGTGGAATAATATCATATAGATATGTTTTTATTTCTTGGATAAAATATAAATATATAAATGATCGTTTTTTTAGAAAAAATAAAGTAAAAGTATAGTATATTTCAAAATACAAAAAGGCGATTATATTAATTTAGAAGAGATATTCGCTATAATTCTTTAAATTTTGATATGGTTTATAAAAAAACTTTGAAAATATAAATCAGTTTGTATATAATATTAATAGTTAAACGTTTACTCATTATTTAATATTAAGTTATTGATAACCAAATCTTAATGTTAGATTATGAAAAAAGAAAACTCATACTCAGGGGGTATAATAAAATGAAAAAACTATTAACCTTCGCTCTTGCTGCAATTATGGCCTTTTCTTTATTTTTAACAGGTTGTGCTGGCAGTGGCGATAAGAAACAAGAAGCAGGCAAAGATGGTGGTACTGCTAATAAAGAAAAGCTTAAAGTAGTTTGTTTACTTAATGGTAACCTAGGAGATAAATCTTTCTTTGATTCAGCTAATAATGGAATGAACCTAATTAAAGAAAAGTTAGGTTATGAAGTTAAGACAATTGAAATGGGTTATGACAAAACTAAGTGGAAACCAACACTACAAGACGTTTCAGATCAAGATTACGATGTAATAGTAGTTGGTACTTGGGAAATGAAAGAGAACTTAGAAGAAGTTGCTCCACAATACAAGGATAAAAAGTATATAATATTCGATACATCAGTAGATTATAGCAAAGGTGATTTATCAAATGTTTATTCTATAGAATATAAGCAAAATGAAGGTTCATTTATAGCTGGTGCTTTAGCATCTAAAGTGACTACTTCTAAA
Organism: Hathewaya histolytica; assembly: GCF_901482605.1. Taxonomy (NCBI): domain Bacteria; kingdom Bacillati; phylum Bacillota; class Clostridia; order Eubacteriales; family Clostridiaceae; genus Hathewaya; species Hathewaya histolytica. The sequence continues at coordinate 243,561 of NZ_LR590481.1, forward strand.
ATGCCATTTGCAAATCCAGAAAAGAAAATTGGTTTCTTAGGTGGAATGGATACACCAATTATCAATGATTTCTTAGTAGGATATATTCAAGGTGCAAAATATATAGATAAAGACGTAAAAGTTGCTATTTCTTATATAGGTGACTTTGAAAACTCTGCAAAGGGTAAAGAAATGGCTTTAGCTCAATACAACCAAGGTGTTGATATTGGATTTAATGTTGCAGGTCAAGCAGGGTTAGGACAGTTAGATGCTGCTAAAGATTCTAAAAAATATGCTATAGGTGTGGATTCAGACCAAGCAATGTTATTTAAAGATAAGGATGCAGCAAAAGCTGAGTTAATTCCAACATCTTTATTAAAAAGGGTAGATAATTCTTTATTAAGAGCTTTAGAATTAATGAAAGATAATAAATTAGAGTATGGTAAGAAAGAAGTTTTAGGATTAAAAGAAAAAGCTATGGAAGTAGTTGAAAATGAATTTTACAATAAATTAATATCAGAAGATCTTAGAAAAGAAATGAAGACAATCGAAGATAAGATTGTTAAAGGTGAAATCAAAGTTGATACTGCTTATGGTATGAAAACAGATGATTTAAACAAATTAAGAAACTCTGTTAAATAATTTAAAATTATTTAAATTAGAGGGTACATTTATTGATGACCTATAAATGTACCCTTTTCTATAACAATTATTCAGATAGGGTGGAGTGAGAGCACATGGGAAAAGAATTATTGGAAATGAAGAATATAACCAAAGTTTATCCCAATGGAATAGTTGCCAATAACGGAATTAATTTTTCAATTAGAGAAGGAGAAATCCATGCCCTTATGGGGGAGAATGGAGCAGGTAAGTCCACTCTAATGAAAATTTTATTTGGTATTGAGCAGGCTGAAGAGGGAGAAATTTTCTTAAGGGGAGAAAAGATTAATATTACTTCTCCAAATATAGCTATTAAATATGGAATAGGAATGGTTCACCAACATTTTATGCTAGTACCATCTTTAACAGTAGCAGAAAATATGGTTTTAGGTGTAGAGCCTAAAAAAGGTGTGTCAATTGATTTAGATAAAGCTATTAGGATGACAGAAGAACTTTCTAAAAAATACAATTTAAAAGTAGATCCAAGAGCTAAGGTAGAAGATTTGCCAGTTGGAATAAAACAAAAAGTTGAAATTTTAAAAGCACTTTTAAGAGGGGCTAAGATATTAATATTAGATGAACCTACAGCTGTTCTAACTCCTCAAGAAACACAGGAATTATTTGAAGAACTAATTAATTTAAAGAAACAAGGACATACAATGATATTTATATCTCACAAGTTAAAAGAGATAAAGCAGATATGTGACAGAATTACAATTATGAGAAATGGTAAATACATGGGTGTTCATGATGTAACTCAGATTTCAGAACAAGATATTTCAAGATTAATGGTTGGAAGAGACGTAGTTTTGAAGATTGATAAGGAAAAAGCTAAACCTAAAGATGTGGTTTTAAATGTAGATGGTGTATCTTATTATGATGAGACGAACAAGAAGGTTTTAAATAAGGCTTCTTTTAGTGTACGTAGTGGAGAGATTCTTGGAGTAGCAGGAGTGGAAGGTAATGGACAAAGAGAGTTAGTTGAGAGCATTACCGGAATGAGAAAATATGATGAGGGAAAAATAAGTATTACAGGTACTGAAATAAGTGATTTAAGTATTAAGAAAATACGTGAACTTGGAACATCACATATTCCTGAAGACAGAATGACTTATGGAGTTGCAGGAAATGTTAGCATAGAACAAAATTTAATTTCAGATAAATATGATTCTAAGGAATTAAATGGAGGTTTACTTTTAAAGATACATAAAATTAAAGAATTAGCAGAAAAGCTAGTTAAAGATTACAAAGTTAAGTGTAATTCACCAAAGCAAGGAGTAGGAAGACTATCAGGAGGTAACATACAAAAGGTTGTTGTTGCTAGAGAGTTTTCATCTAATCCTAAGTTCATAATAGCGAACCAACCAACAAGAGGTGTAGACGTTGGGGCAGCTGAATTTATAAGAAGAAAATTAGTTGAGTTAAGGGATAATGGAACTGGTGTTATGCTGGTTTCTGCAGACTTAAACGAAGTACTAGAATTAAGTGATAGCTTAATCGTAATGTATGGTGGAGAAATTACTGCATACTTTGAAGATGCATCTAAGGTAACAGAAGAAGAATTAGGATTCTATATGTTAGGTGTAAAGAAGCAATCTCCAGAAGAGATTAGGAGGGCTATTTATGCAAAATAAAAATGTTAAATATGAAATAGTTAGAACCTTAGTAGCTATAGGATTATCACTATTATTAGCATTTATCTTAATATTTGCTGTAAGTAAACAACCAGTAGTAGCTATTAATAAGTTTTTACTAGGGCCGTTAAAAAGTGTAAGGCATTTTAGTAACGTACTTGAGATGGCCATACCATTGATATTTACAGGGCTTGCTGTAAGTATTATGTATCAAGCAAAACAATTTAACCTTGGTGCAGAGGGTGCCTTCTTTATAGGTGGTATAGGAGCATCTATTATAGCTATACAGTTTAAATTACCGATAGTGGCTCATCCAATAGTTGCCATATTATTTGGAGCAATTCTTGGTGCTGTAGCAGGATTGATACCGGCTATACTAAAGGCTAAATACAAAGCCACAGAGCTTGTATCTTCGTTAATGTTAAACTATGTTTTATTCTATATAGGTATATACATAATCAATAATGTTTTAAGAGATCCAAATGCAGGGTCAATGGCTTCTGTTAAATTTAATAGAACAGCCCAGCTTACAAGTAATTTAATACCTAAAACAAGACTTCATACAGGATTATTTATAGTTATATTAATGGTTATCGTATGTTACTTCTTCATTTATAGAACTAAATGGGGATATGAAATAAGAATGACTGGTGAAAATGAAAGATTTGCTAGATATTCAGGAGTAAATACATTTAAAGTTATTTTATTATCACAAGTAATTGGTGGTGCTATTGCAGGTATGGGTGGTGCTACAGAAGTTCTTGGAATGTATTCAAGATTCCAGTGGCAATCATTACCAGGATACGGCTGGGACGGTGTAATAGTAGCAATCCTTGCTAGAAACAATCCATTACTTGTACCGATTGGTGCTGTATTCTTAGCTTACCTAAGAGTTGGTGCTGACTTAATGAATAGAATGACAGATGTTCAATCAGAAGTTATAGCAATTATACAAGGAATTATGATTATGCTTATAGCAGCAGAAAGATTCCTAGCTTATTGGAAACATAAAAGGATATACAAAAATGCTAAAAGTAGTGTAGCTGGAAATACAGCAACTACAATAAAGGAAAAGGGGGAACACTAAGATGAAAGAGTTTTTTAATATAATTTTTTCTGTTGGCTTTGGATATGCTATCTTAAGAGTTACAACCCCCATATTATTTGCAGCATTAGGTGCTTTAATATCAGATAAAGCAGGAGTTATAAACATAGCTCTAGAGGGTATAATGCTTATTTCAGCATTAACAGGTGTTGTATTTAGTGCATTAACAGGAAATGTATGGATAGGTCTTTTAGCAGCAGTAGTAATAGGTGGATTAATAGGTATATTCCTTGCTTATTTCTCACTGAACTTAAAGACAGATATTATTCTTGCAGGTATTGCCCTTAACTTAATGGCAAGTGGAGGAACAATATTCTTCCTATACTTAATTGCAAAAGATAAAGGTATATCAACATCATTAAAAAGTGGAGTACTTCCAAAACTTACAATACCTTTAATAAATAAAATACCAGTTTTAGGACCAATACTATCAGGTCACAATGTACTAACTTATGTATCATTAATAGCAGTAGGGGTTGTTGCTTATGTCTTATACAAAACACCATTAGGACTTAGAATAAGATCTGTTGGTGAAAATCCAGATGCGGCAGCTTCAGTAGGTGTAAATGTTGTAAAAACAAAATACATAGCACTTGCATTAAGTGGTGTTTTAGCGGGATTCGGTGGAGCATACATGTCTATGGGATATGTATCATGGTTCTCAAAAAACATGACTGCAGGAAGAGGATTTATAGCTTTAGCAGCTGAAGCCATGGGAGCGGGAACTCCACTTGGAACATTTTTAACATCCTTATTGTTTGGTTGTGCAGATGCACTTTCAAACTCATTACAATCTTTAAAAATACCATCAGAATTTGTTCAGATGATACCATATTTAGCAACAATTATAGGACTTGTTGTGTATTCAACTAGAAAGACATCAAAAGGAAAGAAAATCAGGAGGGAAAACTAATGAAGAAGATTCCTGTAATAATAGATTGTGATCCGGGTCATGATGATGCCATTGCTTTAATGCTTGCATTAGGTAATGAGAGGATAGATGTAAAAGCAGTAACAACTTCAGCAGGTAACCAAACTCCAGACAAAACTTTAAACAATGCCCTTAGAGTATTAAGTTTTCTAGGGTTAGATAATATAGAAGTTGCACAAGGTGCTAAGAAACCTATGATGAGGGACTTAATTATAGCACCAGAGGTACATGGTGAAAGTGGATTAGATGGTCCACAACTTCCACAACCTAGCTTCAAAGAAAGTTCAAGAAATGCTATAGAAGTTATAGCTGATGTATTAAAAAATAGTGATGAAAAAATAACTTTAATTCCAACAGGACCTCTAACTAACATAGCTATTTTTCTTTCAACTTATCCTGAGTTAAAAGATAAGATAGAGAGAATTTCTCTAATGGGAGGAGCTGCGTTTGGAGGTAACTGGACACCGGCAGCAGAGTTTAATATTCTAGTAGATCCAGAAGCTGCAGATGTAGTATTTAAATCAGGTGTACCAATTACAATGTGTGGCCTTGATGTAACTCATAAAGCCCAAGTTTATGATGAGGATATAGAAAAATTTAGAGGATTAAGCAATGCTACAGGAAAGCTAGTTGCAGAACTTTTAGATTTCTTCGCTATATTCCATAAAGATGAGAGATTTGGCTTTAAAGGAGCACCATTACATGACCCATGTGCAGTAGCTTGCATAATAGATCCAAGTATAATAAAAACTAAAAAATGTCATGTAGCTATAGAAACAAATGGAGAATTTACTCTTGGAGCGACAGTTGTAGATTATAATGATATACTTAAAAAAGAGAAAAATGTAGATGTTGCTTTTGATATTGATAGAGAAAGATTTATCCAAATGATATATGATTCAGTTAAAAATTTAAGATAATAAACTTTTAAAGTAAAGACGGCTTTCCTATGATAAGCCGTCTTTTTTAAAAAACTATAAAGACAAAGGGAGAATATACATATGAATAAAAGACCGATAATTATAGACTGTGATCCAGGAACAGACGATGCTATAGCATTATTTATGGCATTAGCGTCAGAGGATATAGATGTACGAGCTATAACAGTAGTTTCTGGAAACCAAACCATAGAAAAAACTTCTAATAACGCAATAAACATAGTAGATTTTCTAGGAAAAGATGTAAAGGTAGCAAAGGGAGCTGTAAGACCACTTACAAGAGAAGTATTTTTAGCAGACTTTGTTCATGGAGATAGTGGAGTAGGAAATACGGTTTTCCCAAAAGCTAAGGCAGACTTTTACGAGAAGAATGCAGTAGATACTATATATGAAGAGGCTATGAAATGTAATGGAGAACTAGAACTTGTATCCATAGGACCTTTAACAAATATAGCAAATCTTTTAATGACATATCCAGAAGTTAAAGATAAGATAAAAAGATTAGTTATAATGGGTGGAGCTATATTTGGTGGAAATGATAGTCCAGCTGCTGAATTTAATATATATGTGGATCCAGAGGCTGCAAGAATAGTATTTGAATCAGGAATACCACTAGTTATGGTAGGTTTAGATGCAACACATAAGGCAAAAGTGTTTGAAAATGAAATAAGAGAAATAGAAAGCTATAATAAAGTTGGTAAATATGCAGCAGAAATTATGGATTTCGTTAAATGTTTTTATGAATCTTTAGGTTTTGGAGGTATAGTAATGCATGACCCTTGTGCTCTTGCATATGTTTTAGATGAAAGTATAGTAAAAACTGAAGAATATCATGTAGATATAGAAACAAGGGGAGAGCTTACAAGAGGAAAAACAGTTGTAGATATATACAAAGTAACAGGAAAAGAACCTAATGCATATGTAGCTGTGGATGTGGATAGAGAAAAATTTGTAGCCTTAATAAAAGAATTAATAAAGAAGTATAATTAATAGGGGAACTTTAGATTAAAGTGGGGATGTAAATGAAAGTAACCATAACAGAAATAGCAAAGGAAGCAAAGGTTTCAATTGCTACAGTATCAAGGGTGTTAAATAACAAAAGTAAAGGGGTAAGCATAGAGACAAGAAATAGAATTCTTAAGATAATAGAGGAAAAGGGTTATCATCCTAATGCAATTGCAAGAGGTTTGGTAACTAAAAAAACTAAAGTAATAGGGTTGATACTTCCAAGCATAACAAATCCCTTCTTTCCAGAAATAGAAAGGGGGATAGAAGATATGGCAACTACCCTAGGATACAATATAATACTATGTAATACAGATTATGACAAAGAAAGAGAAAAAAAATACTTAAAGTTACTTATAGAAAGGCAAGTAGATGGCATTATATATGCTTTAAGTGTAGAGAGAAAAAACTATGAAAGTATTGATACTTTAGATAAAAGGGGAATTCCTTTTGTGGTTTTTGATAAATATGTTAAGAATAAGGATGTACCTTATATATATACGGAAAATGAAGAAGCTATATATAATATGGTAAAGTATGTTACTGAAAAAGGTCATAAAAACATAGCCTACATATCAGGTCCTTTAGATTATATAACAGCAAGGGATAGACTAAGAGGATATAAAAAGGGTCTAAAATGTGCTAATATAGAAGAAGATTCAAGCTTAATAAAATATGGGCCATATAGCATAGAAGGTGGAGAAATAGGTGTAGAATCACTTTTAAAAGAAAATAAGAATTTTACAGCTATAGTATGTGCTAATGATTTGATTGCTATAGGAGCTTTAAAAGCCTTAAGAAAACATAAAATTAATGTTCCAGAAGATGTGTCGATTACAGGTTTTGATAATATTGATATTACAGAAGTTACATGTCCTAGAATTACAACCGTAAATCAACCTAAATATGAAATAGGAAGAATGGCAGTAAAAATGCTTATAGATTTAATAAATGGAGAGAAACTAGAAAATGTAAGTGTTGTTTTAAAAAGTGATATAGTAGAAAAAGATTCTGTAAAAGATATAAGGGAGGAATTACTATGAAAAAAAGAGTTTTAATAGAAGGAATGAGTTGTGGGCATTGCGTTAAACATGCAAAAGATGCTCTTTCAGAAATCAAAGGGCTTTCAAATATAGAAGTAAACTTAGAAGAAAAAATGGCAGAATTCGATTCAACCTCAGAAGTTACAGATGAACAAATTAAAAATGCCATTGAAGATGTAGGATATGAAGTTAAGGATATAATTGAACTATAACATTAAATATTTTAGACTAAAATAAAACCCCAAGTTACTTATATTTATTAAGTAGCTTGGGGTTCGTATATTTTTAGCATATTATATAATAAGGTTTTTTACAACAATATGTAAGAAATATACATAAGAGGTGAAAAAATATAAATAATATAATAGTATTGAAATTTGTAAAATATATATGTATAATATAAATAATGACTATAAATGCTATAAAATGGAATAAAGGTTAATAAATTTATATGTGGCTGCGTTAAATAGGACAATAAAGATAAACATTTATAAAACGCTAGTTATAAAGTTTTATTTAACTAAAATAATTAATTTTATAAGTTACATTTACATAATAAGATTTAAATATATTTGTGTAATAGAACATTAGGGGGAAGTAAAATGGAAAACCAAGAAATTATAAAATTTTATCCGTATAAGCTTTTTGATAAATCGGAGAAGAGTTATCTTTATGCTTCTAAAACAGGGGGTATATATTTAATTGATGATATAGTAAAAAAAATATTTGAGTTTGAAGGTAAAACTTATAAAGAAACTCTGGATTGGTTTAAATGTAATGGATACGGAAATGACTTTATTGAAGCTATTAATATATTCGAGAAGAAATGTGTTTTACAAACAGAAGAAAATAATAAGAATTTATTGAATACTAAAATAAATAACAACGTATCTTGTATAACTTTAATGGTTGCTCAAGAGTGTAATTTAAGATGTAGATATTGTTATGGTGATGATGGAGAATATAGTGAATGTGGACTTATGTCCATACAAACAGCTAGACAAGCTATTAAATTTTTAATGGAGAATAGCTCTAATAAGGATGTAGAAGTTATATTCTTTGGTGGGGAACCACTAATAAATTTTAAATTAATAAAAGAGTCTGTAGCATATTCTAAGGAATTAGCTGAAGAATATAAAAAACATGTGGATTTTTCAATGACTACTAATGCAACGTTGGTAAATAAAGATATAGCCGAGTTTTTAAAAGAAAATAATTTTTTTATAACTATTAGTATCGATGGTGATGAGAAAATTCATAACACTAATAGGTTCTATTCTAATAAAAAAGGATCTTATAAAGATGTTATAAAGGGGTTAGAAATATTAAAGGAAGTTGCAGTACCAATGGTTGCTAGGGCAACGGCATCGCCTGAAAATATTGATTTTGTTAAATCAGCAGAACATTTAATAGATTTGGACTTTCAATCATTATTTATTTCAGAAGCATTAAACTTATTTAAAACAGATGATGATTATAAGATTTTGAAGAATGAGTATATAAAGATGGTAAATCAGCTTAAATTATATTTGGAAAATGAGAACTATAAAGGTATTAAAAAAAATAATAATATTATAAAAATATTAAGAGCATTGCATAAGGCAGGTTTAAGGAATAAATTTTGTGGTGCTATGATTAACATGATGACAATAGATAAAGATGGTTATTTGTATCCATGCCATAGGTTTGTAGCTAATAAAGAGTATAAGATAGGGAATGTTTTTGATGGAGTTAATGATGATAAATATAACCAGATAATAGAGAAAGATTTATCATTAGTAGGAAGAAACAAATGTTTTTCATGTTGGGCTTACAATATATGTGGAGGAGGTTGTCCTAATGAAAATTTATTAGCTACCGGTAAATGTAATGAACCATTTCTAAAAAAATGCGAAGTATTTAAAGATTTTGTTGAAAGTTTAATTAATATCTATTTAGAACTAAACGAAAATGAGAAAAAACTCATATTTGCATAAAAAATATAGCATGATGAAAATCTTATTTTCATCATGCTATATAAAATGTTAATTTGTGTTTGTACTTTGAAGCACAGATTTTGGTGAATGAATATTATACCTAATTTTTCAGTATAAAAATATAATTTAAGGTTTAAGGAGGAATTAGTATGATTATACAAGAGGTTAATATGATATCAGAACAAGAGGAAACATGGTGCATATTTTGTGATAAAAAGGATGGTTGTTCAAGATGTGATGCTTTAGATTGGAAATGTGGTTTCTGTGATCATGCAGAAGATGTATGGTGTGGAAAAGGGGATTCTAAATAACATATAAAAATGGTTTTAAAGGTTTGTATAAGTTAAATTGTAATTAGGGGGATTTCACCATAATCTGTACTTGAGGGTATAAGGATTTTATTAGATTAAAAATAATTATTTTATATAAAAATGTAATAGATTAGGAGTATAAAATGAGTGTTAATCAAGTATTAGATTCATTAGATTTAAATAAGGATCAATATGATGCTATAAATAATTTGAAAAATTTAATTTCTCCGTATGTTTCAAAAACAAGCATTGATAAGTTTAATAATATAATTGGAAAACATGATAAAGGAATTAAAAAAGTTGTCTTGTGTTGTAAAATTGATGAACCTGAATTTATAGTGAGGGAAATAGATAGATCTGGCTTAGTTAAAATAGAACCAGTAGTTATGGTTAGATTTGATAATTTAATTTTACATCCAGTAATTGCATATGGAATAGAAGAATTGAAAGGTGTAATAAGCCCTATTTCCCAAGGTTTTAATAAAAGATATGGATATGTGGATTTAGGAATGAATTTTAAAGAGGTGAGTGAAAAACTAAAGATAGGGGATAAGGTACAATTATATCAAAAGAGTTTTAAACTTAATGAGGAAAAATTTATATTTAGCGTAAAAAAAGAAATCTTTAATTTAGCTACCGTAATTGAAATAATTAAAAAAAATAATACTAAGAATATGGGGATTAATATGGAATATATATTTTTTCCCTATTGGCACGGGATACATTATGCATTGAATAATACTGAGGCCGACTTAATGATTATTCTTGATACTTGTACATCCATGAAGAATGTTAAAATTGGTAAAGGACCTGTGATGAATGTAGGTCCATATTTTTCATCAAAATATACTAAGATATTTGAAGAAACATCTGTAATATATAATTTACCATTTCAAGTAAAGGCTAGAGGTAGTGGTGGTGATGTATATAGAAAAAATATAATAGGAATATTAAATAGAAATATTCCTGCTATTCACTTAAGTATTCCAATTCAATATCCATATTCAACAATTCACAAAGTGAATTCAGCTGATTTAGATAATACAGTGGAGTTAACTACGAAGTTTTTAGTTGAATGGTTTAAAAGGTATGGTGAATAAAATATGTATAATTTAAGACATTTAGTCCAATGTAGTGGCATATCAGGAAATGAGTATGAGATTGTTCGATATATTAAAAGTAAGTTATTAGAATATAAGATAGATATTCATGAAGATTCTATGGGGAATATTATTGCTAAAAAGTATAATGGTTTATCTTCAAAAAAGGTTATGATTTGTGCACATATGGATGAAGTTGGATTAATTATAACTGATATAAATGATAATGGATTGTTGTGTTTTGAAGTGATAGGTGGAATTAATACTAGTATGTTATCTTGTAAAAGAATATATATAGGAATAGAAAAAATACACGGAGTCATAACACCATTCTCAAAAGTAGTAAATGAAAATGGAAAAACTAAAGTAATTGAAGAACTTTATATAGATATTGGTGTTTCAAATAAATTAGAGGCTATGGATAAAGTTAAGATTGGCGATTATGTTGAATTTGAAAATTCATTCTCTTATATTGGCACTACATGCATTAGCAGTAAGGCTTTAGATGACCGTGTAGGATGTGCTATTATATTAGAATTACTAAAACAAGATTTTTATTGTAATATTAACGCTTGTTTTACAGTTCAAGAAGAAATAGGGTTACGAGGCGCAAGTAGAATCTCACAATACTTAGATTCGGATTTATGTATTGTATTAGATTGTACGCCTACATGTATCCCCCAAAGTTTAAATTCTAAAGAGGAAGAATTAATTTTAGGGAAAGGACCGGTTATTACATTACTTGATTCAAAAACTATATATAATAAAGATCTTATCATTCAAGCAAAAAATATTGCAAAAAAACATAATATACCTATACAGATAAAAACAACAATATCTGGCTCTACAGATGGTGCAGCAATACAATATGGTATATGTGGATGCAGAACAATAGTAATATCTGTACCTTGCAGATATATTCATACATCTGGAACTTTCATTAATTTAGATGACCTTAATAACTTGTATTTATTAGTATATAATTTTTTAAGAGAATTACAATAAAATTTATAAAGTAACTAACATAAAGGAGTATTTATATGCTTGATATTATAAAAGAGTTGACATTAACATACGGGATTTCGGGTGAAGAAGATGAAGTGCGAAATAAAATTATAAATGAGATTAGTGATATAGGAGATAGATGGTGGGTAGATCATATGGGAAATCTCATTATAGTGAAAAAAGGTGATTCGAAAAAAAGAATAATGTTAACAACTAATATGGATACTAAGGGGCTTATTGTATCTAATATAATGAATAATGGATTAATAAAATTTATAACATTAGGATGCCAACATAAAGTAAATCTATACGGGCAATATGTAATATTTAAAAATGATTTAAAAGGAATAATAATAGCTGAAAAAAATATAGAGAATCAAGGGTTTTCAGGAGAAGTATACATAGATATAGGAAGTAATAGTAAGAAGGAAACAGAATCTTTGGTTACAGTTGGGGATACAGCGATATTTTATAGTAAGTTTGAAATTCTGAGAAACAAAATTTTAAGTAGTTCATTATCTAATAGAAGTTTATGCGGTGTTTTAGTACAAGCTATAAAAGAAGTTAAAGAATTAAAAAATGAAGTTTATTTTGTTTTTACGGCTCAGCAAATAAATGGTTTAAAGAGTTTAGATGTTGCAATATCACAAATAAACCCTGAAATTATGCTAATGTTAGATACTACATTTGGAAACATACTTAGAAATATTAACTTTAGTATTGGAGGAGGTCCAATATTAAATGTTATAGATTCAGAGATATTTTGTAACCCGCTAATACATAAACTTTTAAAAGAAATATCAAAAGAGAATTCTATAAAATTAAATGAAGCTTTTAACGCAGATAGCGTTTTAATGAGTAGTGTGGATAATATGTTAGTTAATAATATAATGGGTGCTAGGATAACTGTACCATGCCAAAATCTTGGATCAGCATTTGAGATGATGGATATGAATGATTTAGAAGTTACTAAAACATTAGTTAAACAATTTATACAAAAGGTTTAAATTTAGATGATATATAGTATATATCTATTTTTAAGTAGGAGGAAATTTTGAAATATAAGTTTAAGAATTTAAAAAGATTTATAGATATACTATTAAATTATAAGGCATTATTAATATTAGCTACTAGCTTAATGCTAATTTATTCACTTATTTCAGCGATATCTCCAAGGATATTAATGGAACTTATTGACACATTATCTGCGACTAAAGATTTAAATCAAGTTAAAGTATTAATATATATTATAATAATACTTTATATATTAGAAATCCTATCTACATTATTTTCAGATTATATTTTTTCATTAATAGGAAAAAAGGTTTCCACTAAAATTAAATTAGATATAATAAATTGTTTATTTGAATTAGATGGCAAGTATATTTCAAGGCTAAATGTTGGAGATCATATTAATATATTAGATTCAGATACCAGGATTATAGAACAAATAGGTACACAATCAATGTTTAGTTTAATTAGGGATATAATATCTTCTATATTTATTATAGGGATACTTATTTCTTTACAAGTAGATATGGTTTTATTTATATTGATTATTCAAATAGTTATAACTTTTATACAGGTGAAGTTTAGCAAAAAAATGGTGTTAAGGAGAAAACAATTAAGAAATTATGTGGGAGAAATAACTAATTTAGAACAAGAAGTATTAGGGTCATTTATGAATATTATTCAGTTGAATGTAAAGAAATTTGTAGTTGAAAAAATAAATAATGTTCAAAATAAATATGTTAAGAATGTTCTAAGGTTTGAGTGGTTATGTGGGTTAAATTATGCAAGTATGAGTTTATTGGATCTAATTACACTAGCATATATTTTAATATTTGGGATTCAAAAAGTTTCTAGTGGAACATTAACTGTAGGAGGGTTAATTACTTTTTTGAATTATTCACAAAAGATATCAGTACCAATACAGAGTATCATTAGGTCTAATTTACAAATACAACAAGCACGTGTGTCTCTAAATAAAATTTTTTCTATATTGGATAAACAGACAATAGAAGATAGTAATGAAAAATTAGAAACTAAAATTGAGGGAGAAATTTATTTAGATAATGTTTGTTTTGATTATGGAGAAGGCAAGAAAAGTATAAATTATGATAATATTAAATTACATCCTAAGTCTATAAATGTTATATTAGGAAGAAGTGGTGTTGGGAAAAGTACGATTGTTAATTTGCTATATAGATTATGGGAGGTTAATAGTGGAGAAATTTTAATTGATAATATAAATATTAATAAATATAATTTAGATAATTTGAGACAACAAATAGGTATTGTAAACCAAAATACATTTTTGTTTAATGATACAATAGTAAATAATTTATTATTAGGAGATAAAAATAAGAGTATGATATTCGTTTACGATATTTGTAAAAAGGTTAAAATACATGATGATATTATTATGCTTAACGATGGATATAATACCATGTTAGGAGATAAAGGAATACGTTTATCTGGTGGACAATTGCAAAGATTAGCTATTGCAAGAGCATTAATTCATAAATCTAAAATTTTAATTATGGATGAACCTACATCATCATTAGATGAAGATTTGGAGAAAGAAATATGGTTTAATTTGCAGCCAATATTAAGAGAATCTACTACAGTTATTTTTACCCATAGAAAAGAAATATTAAAGTATGCGGATTATATATATAATTTAAATAATTATTATTCAGATAATAAGGATGAATTGGTTATTAAGATTAATAAATAAAGCATGTTGGTTAAAGATTTAATTATGTTATATATTTATTGAAGAGGTTGTTGTAATTTTCAGAAGAAGTTTAATAGAAAATATATTTAAAATTTGAAACTTTATTATAAATAAACTTCAAGTTTTATTAGAACAAAAAGTCTTAATTTAAAGCATTGATATGACAAAATGCGGAAAGGGGTAATATAAATTGATAAAAATAAAAGATCTTTGTAAAACTTATGATAATGGCGCCATAAAAGTAAAGGCATTAGAAAATGTTAATTTAGAAGTAAATAGAGGGGAATTTATTTCTATAATAGGCTCCAGTGGTTCAGGAAAAAGCACATTGCTACATCTTATAGGTGGACTAGATACATATAAAGAAGGTAGCATAACTGTAGATGAGATAGAAGTTGAGAATTTAAGTGATGAAGGACTCTCTAAATATCGTAGAGAAAAAGTAGGTTTTATATTTCAATTTTTTAATTTAATTCCTATATTAAATGTAGAAGATAATATAAGTCTTCCAGTTAGGGCAGCTAAAAAAAAAGTTGATTTAGAGTATATGAATGAATTAATAGAAATATTAGATCTTAAAGATAGAGTAAAACATCGTCCAACACAGTTATCAGGTGGACAACAACAGAGGGTTGCAATTGCAAGAGCACTTTTAAGTAAGCCCAGTATTATATTAGCAGATGAACCTACAGGAAACTTAGATAGTAAAAATTCCAAGGAAGTTATAGATTTACTAAATTATGCCTCCTCAAAATACAATCAAACAGTATTAATGGTTACACATGACAGAGAAATCGCAAGTAAAGCTAAAAGGATAATAGAAATGAAAGATGGATTAATCGTAAAAGATACAAAATTGATAGTATAAGGGGAGGAAAAAGTGAAGAATTACATATTGGATTTAGTTACAAATAATATTAGATACGAAAAGAAAAAATATTTTTTTCTTTTTTTAGGAATAGTTTTATCGGTAGTTCTATGTAGCTCAGTGCTACTATTAGTAAGGAATATTAATAATTATCAACTTAGAGATAAGGTTAAGGCAACTGGAGATTATCAGTTGTCATTTATAAAAACTAATGAAAAAGTAATAGATTCCTTAAAAAAAGATCATAAGATAGATAGAAATAGTTTATCCGTACTAATGTTAGAGCTGGATAATAAGGTATCAGAAATTAAAAATCTAAGAGTTGATTTAGTACATGGAAATAAAGAGGCTTATAAGAATTTACTTTCAAAAATGGAAATAAAAGAAGGTGATCTTCCACGAACATCTAAGGAAGTAATTATGGAACAATGGGTGGCTAGGAGAAATAACCTAAAAATAGGAGATCAGATTTCCATAAATATAGATGATAAAAAATTAAGTTACAAATTAGTAGGATTATATCAAAATTTTGAGTCATCCCAGTACAATGAGAAAATTAATATTTACACCATGTTGAATCAGGTAAATGATAGACCTTGGAAGAGAGACAAGGTATTAAATATATATTTTAAGCTAAAAGAAAATGTTTCTATAAGAGATAATATGGAGAAATATAAAAGTCTAGATAAAGAAGGCTTTAAAATAAATGAGGCAGCAGTTAAGTTAGCTCAGGGTGAAAAAACTTGGGGAGAAAATGACAATATAGCTATTGTATTAATAGTACCCATAACGATTATCTCAATAATGATGATACTAAATATATTTAATATAGGAATACTTCAAAGGGTAAAGTTCTTCGGAATGTTAAAAATGATAGGATTATCACAATGGGATATTAAGAAAATTGTATTATTAGAAGCAATAATTCTAGGAATACTAGCATATCCCGTTGGCATAGGAATATCTATTATACTGGTGAAATATATATTGCCATTATTAAAACTAAGTTATATAGTAGGGGACAGTATATATATTTATAAAGACATACTACTAGTTACGGGAATTATATCTATCATAATAGTAATAATCGCTGCATATTTTCCAGCAAGGTTCGCATCGAAATTATCACCGATGGAAGCAGTTTTCAATCAGATAGAGGATTCCAAAGAAGAAATGGTGAAAAAGACCTTTAAGAATAATGTAATACTAGACATGGCCAATACTAATATTAAAAGAAATAAGAAAAGATATATAATAACACTACTCTCTATAATGGTAAGTGTAAGTTTATTAGTAGTTTATAGTAGTTATTATAGCATGGTTAAATATATAGTTGGCATGCAGATAAAAGAAGAGTCATTAATAAGTACTAAGATTTTTAAAGGTGAAAATACAAAAGAAAGATCATTTAAAGCAATCCATGAAGAGATAGAAAATATGCCATATATAAAAAATATATATAAGATATATAATTCACTAGAAGGAGAAGTAGACTTTAAAGATTCAATGAGTGGGAATGCAAGAATTCAAATTTATGATAGTAGGAGACTAGAAAGTATAAACAAAGAAAAATACTTTATAAACGGACATATTGACTATAATAATATGAAAAGCGGGGAAGAGGTATTACTAATACACAAGGACTACAAAACAGCTAAAGATATTAAACCTGGCACTTTTGTTAAGTTTAAATTTAAGGATAAGTTATATGATGTGAAGGTATCTGGTATTTTAAATTCCCCTCCTTATGAAATTAAAAATCAATTTATGAACAAGTATTCTAAAGCAGATATGGTTTTAATTATTAGTGATGAATTTGCAAAGAAAATTTTAGGGAGTAATTTGAATGTTGAGGGATATGACATTGTTAGAGATGAAAAAAAGTTAGATCAGTATAAAAATAAAATTAATGAAATAATAAGTTTAAATCCTGATGTGAAGTGGGTAGAAATTGATGACAATAGAAACAGGATAGATGATTTTTTAGGTCAATTAAATCTATTGATGATAGTATTCATAGGATTTATATTATTTATAGCATTCTTAAATTTATTTAATACAATAAATACGAATATAATTACTAGAAAAAGAGAAATTGGAGTGCTAAAGGCAATAGGACTATCTTCTAAACAGGTAAACTCTATGATATATTTAGAAGGAATTATTTGCTCACTTAAGGGTACTATATATGGAATGGTAATATCCTTAGTTTTTGTTTATTTTATAAAATTTGTTCAAATGAAAGGGTCAAAATGGAATATTCCAACTATGGTTTTAGTGTTTCCTTTTATATTTTCAATACTTATAGGATATCTTTCAGCTAAGATACCTATGAGAAATATAAACTCAAATAGTGTTATAGGATTAATCAATGTGGAAGAGTGCTAAAGTTAAAAGGTTATATCAAAACTTGTTTTGATATAACCTTTGTTATTTATTTTAGTATTTTTTCTATTTCACCATCTTTTATATGAATGATTTTTTGGCATTGACTAGCTATAGTAGAATCATGGGTTACTATTATAATAGTTTTCCCTTCTTTATTTATATTCTTAAAAATTTCCATAACTTCTTCGCTTGTTTTTGTATCTAAAGCACCTGTGGGCTCATCTGCTAAAATTACTTGAGGATTATTAACAAGAGCCCTAGCTATAGCAACTCTTTGATTCTGACCTCCAGATAATTGATTTGGATTTCTAGAAATCTTATCTTCTATACCAAGATTTTTAAGAAGTTTTATTATCCTTTCTTTCTTTTCCTTTTTACTTATCTTTGTATAGTCTAGAGGGATTTTTACATTTTCAAATACACTATAATCCTCAATAAGGGCAAAATATTGAACTATAAAGCCAAAGAAGTTTCCTCTTAGGGAGGCTTGCTCATTTTTAGTTAGTTTACTAATTTCTTTTCCATCTAACAAGTAGCTTCCAGAATTAGGCTTATCTAAGCAACCTAGTATATTTAAAAGTGTTGACTTACCAGAGCCAGAGGCACCCATTATAGCTATCATATCCCCTTTTTCTATATTTAGATCTATATTTTTAAGAGCTTCAATCCTGGAGTCTCCAAATCCGTAAATTTTATTTATATCCTTTAATTCTATTAAACTCATTTTAACATCCCCTAAATTTATTTATTATCTTAAAATAGATGATACTTCTAATTTCATAGCTTTTTTAATAGGAATTATTGCAGTAATTGCTCCAACTATCAAACAAAACAGAAAGGCTATAAGAGTTGATAAAAAGTATATACGGCCATTAAAAAGTCCTAATATATTAAGCTTTACAGAAATAACATAGAGTATAAATCCTAGAATAAAAGATGTAGTTACTATAAGCTCATATTCTATTATTATTCTTCTTGAAATTGCCTTATCAGTACCACCATATGCCTTCCTTATGGCAAGTTCCCTTTGTTTACTTTCTATCCACTCTGTTGTTAGGCTTACAGTATTAAGGGCAAGACAGAGTACTATTAAGATTGTTAGCCCTAATATATTAGCTGTACCGCGAAGAATATCCATAAAGGGGGATTCTATTGAATCATCTACAAAGCTGGTTATATTTGCACTTTGGTACTTACTTTTAAGGTGGGTTGTAAATTTGTTAACAGTTTTAATAGTATCTTTTCCAGCATCTATATAATAAGAGCCTGTGCTAAAATTTAATTCATTTTCCTTAAAAATTGAATTTAAATTTAGGTATATAGAATCATCTAAATAGGTTTTTTTATCTTTATAACCCATAATCCCTATAACCAAATATTGACCAGTTTCTGTATTAAGATAATGTTTTCCGTGAATATCAGAACATTCCTTTAATACTTCCTTACCAATTACAGCTACCTTTTTGTTATCTTGAAAATCTGTTCTATTAAAAAAGCGACCATTCTTCATGGGAACATTAGGCGTTTTATCACCGCTAAAGTAAATGCCTTTGTATATAGGCTTTGATAGATCTTTATACATAAGTATATCTTTATTTAAACTTTGAAAGGCTTTAAAATCACTCTTATCTAGATTCGGTATATTTTGTACTAATAATTTTAAGGATTTATCACTTAAAAAAAAGTTATTTTCTTTATTTACTTCGATTATGCTTTGGAAAAGGGAGGTGCATATGGAGAATATGAAGGATATAACAGTGAAAGTGATAACTATAAAAATTGATTTTTTAAAAAAGGATTTAATCATAAGACTTCACCTATTCCTTTCTTACGATTAATGTATTAATATCTAATCGTAAAATTTTAACAACTGGTATAATAGAAAGAATTAAAATTGCCAAGATTGAAAATAGGAATAAATATAGTGTAGTGCTTAAATCCTTAAAGTAAACTATGTTTAATAAAGTTGTAAAGCAGAAGGAGATTGCAATTATAATTCCAATTTGAAGAATGATTCTATATATAATATCAGATAATTTTGCTCCACATAAAAGATGAATTCCGAATTCAGAAGAATGTTTTTTTATGTAGCTTAATAAGGATGTTACTATACCTGTACTACAAAATATAAATATGAGCAAAAATATAGTATTTAACATTTTAATTTGCTCTTTTAGGTTAGTAATAAAAGTTCCATTAAATATATCCCTAAGCCCATCATAATTAAATTTATATAGGGTATACTTGCTAGCTTCTTTATTTATTGTATTAAAATATTCCATAGCTTTTTCCTTATTTTCCGCAAATATAACACCATTATTAATTGATACCATGGAATGAATAAAGTTAACTTTTTTATCAAATATACTAGAATAAGGTACTAAAATTGAATTATTTAAATTTAACATGGTTAAGGAATGTATATTGTCTAAAAAGTAGTAATCCTTTTTTAGGAATCCAAGTACTTTACCTTTTATAAATTTAGGAGAAAGTCCAGGTCTAACCGTTAATTCATCTCCAAGTTTGTAGATACCCTTATAATTTGAACCTAATATTAGAGGGATTTCATCCGTATAGTCAAAGTCTTCTTTTTTAAAGAATCTCCCATCTATAACCTCAATATTAAATAATTTAGTGAAATTGTAGTCTAAATACAGCGATTTCACTGCTGAATAATTTGGGTTATCTGTATCAGGAGGGACATCATCCAGAAATTTTGCACCTCCTTTAAAATTATCTATTTGTATATAACCAGTTTCAAAGTTTGTAAAGGTAAAATCTTTATTATATTTTAGATAATGAAATAGTTTAGTAACGTTTCCGGTGCTATCCTCTTCCTGATCCATTTTATCCCGTGCAGGGTTTGAGATAATTTCTCTTAATCTGAAAGGCTCTTTATCTTTAAAGAGGCTTAGAATTCTGTTTCCATCTTCCTTTAGCTTAATATTATATTTTATACTTTTGTCTAAAAATAAGAAGGCTGTAGTAACCTGAATAAGAATAATTATGCTTATAAATAAATTAGAACTTAAGCCGTGAAAAGCATATTTTAAGTTTTTCATAGACACCTCCACAAATTTGCTACATATAAGAATTATATTGCAATTTTACAATAAATAGAGATGCTATAAAATAAGCATCTCTATTTATATATTAAGTATTAAGGTCTGGCTTTAGAGTTATAATAAGAGTAAATCCAACCTTTACCTGTAACATCTGTGGTTTTGGTATATCCAAATCCTTCTTTGTATCTAGAGTCGTTAGATCTAGCAAATTCAACTTTTGTGTAGTGATATACATATTTCCAACCAGTTTCTGCCCATCCTCCTCTTTTATCTGTTAGTATGTTTACCCATCTTGAATGTAGTTTGTGGTAATCGGCAGTTCCAGAACTTCCTCCTGATGGACCTCTCATACCAACTTGATTAGCTGCTGTAACTGTAATTGGAGTCAGTAAAAATAAACTTATTGCCCCAGCTAAAATTTTGTTTTTGAGATTTCTATTCATAGAAAATCCTCCTCGAATTTTATTTAACTATATTTTCATTTTATTCACGGAATATTCACTATATGATCGATAAAGAGCTAAATTTATAAAACTTAAAATAAACAATATATAATTATTCTTGACTTAAGAAAACTAATAATATATATTATCATTATAAAACATAGTAATTCTGTAGGAATTATACACAAAGGAAAGGATTGTAGTTATGGAAATTTATTTGGACAATAGTGCAACCACAAAACCTTATGAAGAAGTCATAGAAGCTATGGGAAATGCTATGAGAGAGTTTTATGCTAACCCATCGGCTGCATATAAATTGGGAATGAATGCTGAAAAGAAAATTTCAGAGTGCAGAGATATAATAGGCAGGACTATAAATGCAAGTAGAGATGAGATAATTTTTACATCAGGTGGAAGTGAGGCTAATAATTTTTTAATAAGAGGATTTCTTAAAGAAGGAAGTCATATAATTACAAGTAAAATTGAACATCCAAGTGTACTTAAGCTTTGCAGGGAATTAGAAGAAAATCATATTAGAGTTACTTATTTAGATGTAAATTCTAAGGGTGAAATAGATATAAAGCAGTTAGAAGAATCTATAGATAAGGATACTGTTCTAGTTAGCATTATGCATGTTAACAATGAAATAGGTGTAGTACAAGATTTAGAAACTATAGGAAGTATTATCAAACAAAAAAGTCAAAGAGTAAAATTCCATGTGGATACAGTTCAGAGTTATGGAAAATATAAAATTGATGTTGAAAAGTTTAATATAGATATGCTATCTGTAAGTACTCATAAATTTCATGGACCTAGGGGAGTAGGCTTTGCATATCTAAAAAAAGGCCTAAATCCAAAACCCTTAATTATAGGTGGAGGACAAGAAAGAAGTTTCAGAGCTGGGACTGAGAATACTGCTGGCATAGTAGGACTTACAGTAGCAGCAGAGATTATGTATAAAAATTTAGATAAGAATTATCAGCATGTAATGGATATTAAAAAATATTTTATAAAAGAACTTTCAAAAATAGAGGATATTAAAATAAACAGTGAAGAATCAAATAAATTTTCACCATATGTTTTAAATGTATCTTTTAGAGGAATAAGATCAGAAATTTTACTTAGGGTTTTAGATGAAAAAGGTATATACGTATCGGTAGGTTCAGCTTGTTCCGCTAAAAAATCTAAACAAAGTCATGTGTTACAGTCTATAGGTCTTTCAGATAAAGAAATACTAGGTTCTATAAGGTTCAGTTTCTGTGAGTACACTACAAAAGAAGAGATAGACTATACAATGGAAGTACTAAAACAAAACATTATTCTTCTTAGAAGAATGAAATAGGAGAAAAGACATGAGAAAATTAATTTTAATAAAGTACGCTTCAGAGATATTTTTAAAAGGATTAAACAGAGGTAAGTTTGAGAGAAAGTTACAAGATAATATAAAAAAAGTTTTACAAGGTATTCCTTATGAAATGGTGCATGACCAAGGAAGATGGTTCTTGTATTCAGAGGATATTGAATCATTAACTAACAAAGTTAAAAAGGTTTTTGGGATTACAGAACTTTGCGTAGTTACAGAAGTAGAGGCTACAATGGAAGCTATAGCAAATCAAGCATTAGAGGAAGTTAAAGAGGGAAATTATAAAACTTTTAAAATAGAAACTAATAGGGCAAATAAAAAATTTCCTATGAATTCTATGGAAGTTAGCAGAGAAATAGGTGGGCATGTACTTAAAAACATAGAAGATATTAAAGTAGATATTCATAATCCAGAGGGATTAATTAATGTAGAAATAAGAGAAAGAGCCTATGTGTATTCTAAGAAGATTAAAGCTATAGGTGGACTTCCTTATGGAACTAATGGAAGCACAATGCTTATGTTATCTGGTGGAATAGATTCTCCGGTTGCTGGATATTTAATGGCAAGAAGAGGAGTTAAATTAAATTGTGTTTATTATCATAGCCATCCTTACACCTCAGAAAGAGCAAAGGAAAAGGTAAAGGATCTTGCAAAGATTTTAAAAGAATATACAGGACATATGAATTTATTTGTAGTTCCTTTTACAGATATTCAGATGCAAATTATAGATAAATGTAGAGAAGATGAACTTACTATTATAATGAGAAGATTTATGATGAGGGTTGCCTGCAAACTTGCAGAAAAGTTTGATATACATTCTGTAACTACAGGTGAGAGTGTAGGTCAGGTAGCAAGCCAAACTATGGAAGGACTAGTGGTTAGTAATGACACTGCCGATAGACCTGTATTTAGACCATTGATTGCTACGGATAAGACAGATATTATGGATATAGCAAGAGAAATAGGAACATATGAAACATCTATACTTCCATATGAGGATTGTTGTACAATATTTGTTCCTAAGCATCCAAAAACAAAACCTGTGTTAAAACATATAATAGAAGAAGAGAAAGCTTTAGACATAGATAAATTAGTAGATGAAGCTATTGAAAATATGGAAGTTTACAGAGAATAATTTGGGGGAGCGATTAGTCAATGAAAGTTTCAACAAAAGGAATATATGGATTAAAGGCTATGATAGACTTAGCGTACTATTCTAGCAAGGATGATATAGTTACGCTAAAGAGTATATCAGAAAGAGAAAACATATCAGAAAGATATTTAGAACAAATATTTTCCCTTCTTAGAAAAAAGGGATTGATAAAAGGGAGAAAAGGTTCACAAGGAGGATATACTCTAGTCTATAATCCATCTGAGATAACCGTAGGACAAATATTAAGATCTCTAGAAGGAGAGCTTTTATTAGTAAATACAGAAGATTACAGTAATGATGAGCTTGAAAAATGTATAAACAATGCTGTATGGAATAAGTTAAATGTATCAGTAAATGAAATCGTAGATAATATTACCCTTGAGAATATGTTAGAAGAGTATCGAAAAGCAACAGACCAACCAATAATGTATTATATATAAGTTTAAAAATCTACTTAAATTATTCTTGAAAGTTTTTTATCACAAGTGTATAATAAATTTAATAGAATAATTATAAATATAAGTTTCATAGGAGTATTTCCTATGAAATTTATAAAAAACTAAAACCTAGTAAATATATAAGAATAATATGATAATCTAAAATATATAAATAAAACTACAATTGTTAGCTCACAATTATCAAAGGGAATATATAAATACGGTAAATTATATAATTGAGCATTGTGAACTAGGAATTGTATACTGATTAAGAAAAGGGGAGATTAATATGAAAAAGATATATAATAACTTAATAGAGCTTATAGGAAATACACCACTTGTAAGATTACAAAATTTTGAAAAAGAAAATAATATAGAAGCTAATATAATAGCTAAAGTTGAATATTTTAATCCAGCAGGAAGTGTTAAAGATAGAGTAGCGCTTGCTATGATAGAAGCAGCTGAAAAAGAGGGTAAAATAAACAAGGATACAGTTATAATAGAACCAACTAGTGGAAACACAGGAGTTGGACTTGCCTTTATAGCAGCTACAAAGGGATATAAATTAATTTTAACTATGCCGGATACTATGAGTGTAGAAAGAAGAAATATATTAAAAGCATACGGTGCAGAACTTGTTTTAACTCCAGGAGCAGAAGGAATGAATGGTGCGATAGAAGGAGCTAAAGAGTTAGCAGAGAAAAATTCAAACTCATTTATACCACAACAATTTGAGAATTTTGCTAATCCTGAAAAACACAAAAATACTACAGCAGAAGAAATATGGAATGACACTGAAGGGGAAGTAGATATATTTATAGCTGGTGTTGGAACAGGTGGTACAGTTACAGGTGTTGGAACTGTATTAAAACAAAAGAATAAAGATATAAAAATCATAGCAGTAGAACCAAAAGATTCTGCAGTATTATCAGGAGGAAAACCAGGGCCTCATAAAATTCAAGGTATTGGAGCAGGATTTATACCAAAGGTTTTAGATAAAAATATAATAGATGAAATAATCCAAATAACTAACGAAGATGCTATAAGAACTACAAAAGAAGTAGCTCAAAAAGAAGGCTTATTAGTTGGTATTTCCTCAGGAGCAGTAATCTATGCAGCAATGGAAATTGCAAAGCGTCCAGAAAACAAGGGTAAAAATATAGTAGTATTACTACCAGATACAGGTCAAAGATATTTATCAATGCCTATATTTGATTAATAAATAAAAATAATATAAGACTTTTAAATTATATAAATGTTTTTATTTATGAAGTTTATTTAAGAATGCATTTAATAAAAGAACACCGATATACAGTGAATAACTTAGTTCATGTAATTCGGTGTTCTTTTATTATTTTGATACCATGTAAACTAAAACCAAAAATACTCCTAAAACAAAACCCATGTACCAGTGCATATGCTTCATAATACACTTTTTAATCAATTAAATGCCCCCCAATATACAGTAATAACCCTAATGATATACTTTCGTCACAACACATATCACATTATAGATTAATTATAACACCAATATGTAATTAAAAGCAATATAAAAAAGGTTATTATATAACTTATTTAGTGATAATAAAAGAAATATATAATATTTGACCTATAAATGATTATTTGATATCCTTTATAGTATGATAATGAAAATCCATTTCATTAGATAAGGGGAGATACTGTGAATAGTAATATGAAACAAATAAAAAAGTATAATAGTAATCTTCTTTCAAAGAAGATTTCAAAGTGTGTAAAAATGGCTTTAAAAAATAAACTAGAAAAGGGTTCAACCATAGCAAGTAGACCACCTTATGGATATAAATTTAAATATATACATGAAAATGGAAATGAAATAGTTACATTAGAACCAGCAGGTGATATTACTACAATTACAGTAAAGAAAATATATAAATTATATTTGAAAGGTTATGGTTGCGGAAAGATTGCTACTTATTTAAATGATAAGGGTATACCAGTTCCTTCATCTTACATAGAAAATTTCAAAAAGAGTAAGTTTGGACTCTGGAGCAAAAATACTATAAAAGCTATTTTAACTAATGAAAAATATTGTGGGATTATGGTCCAATACAAGTGGAAAAGGGTTGAAGGCAATAAAATAATGCTTACCAGTCAAAAGGAAAGGGTTTACTCTGGAGAGTTTGAAGGAATAGTTTCAAAAGAAGATTTTGATTCTGTCCAAGCACTTATGAAGAGTAAGTCTAGATGTTGTAATAGCAAAGAGAGAACACTACATTTATTTTCATCCTTACTTATATGTCATGAATGTAAGGGCTCTATGTGTTATAGAAAAAACTATGATGGATATAAATGCAATAATAGTCAAACTGGGAAAGCTAGGTGTACAGCCCATTCTGTTAAGGAAGAGGAACTTAAAGAATTAGTATTACATAAGATTAAGAAGTTTTGTAAAAAGCATGAAAAAGATGCTGATTTTTATAGTATGCTATATGGGGTTGTAAAAGATGAGGGAAATCTAAAAGACCAACTAGAGCATATAGATGAAAAATTGAAGAAAGTTAATTACAAGCTAGAAAAGTTAAAGCTAGAGAGTGATAAAGGAAAAATCAGTGAATATGCATATGGCCATAAGTACCATGAATTAAAACATAAAAGAAAAAAGCTTATTAAAAAGAGGGAAAAACTAGAGTCTTTAGAATGTAATATTGAAAAATGGGATAATATAAATAATTCGTATTTAAATAAAGCTAAAAAACTCCTAGATACTAAGGAATTTTCAAGAGAGATATTAGAAGAGTTAGTTGAAAAAATAGTTGTAAAAGAGAACAAAGAGAAAAAAGAGAAGAAGGTAAAAGTATATTTAAAGGTAGAGTAAGTGTTGATTTAACTACTAAAGAATTAATGTCTATAAAATGTAAAAAATCCTCTTAAATAGCCTATAAAGTAACAAGGCTATTTAGGAGGATTTTAAACTATGTAAATAAACTAATTATACTAGATAAACTAATATCTAAGTGTTCAAAGAGGATCTTTATTCCCATTAAAATTAATATAGCGCCACCTAAGTATTCTGCCCTGCTTCTAAATATACAGTTACATTTCTTACCTATGAGTACGCCTATAAAGCATATTATAAAGGTAATTATACCTATAATTAAAACTGCTTTTGTTATAGACACATCTAAGAAAGCGAAACTAATTCCTATAATTAGAGCATCTATGCTAGTAGCAATTGATAGCATCAATAGTACCTTAGTTTTAAGAGGATTAAACGCCTCTTTTTCCTGGCACTGTTCCCTACCTTCTAAAATCATTTTAACCCCTAAAAACCCCAGAAGTACAAAAGCTATCCAATGGTCTATTCTTGCAATATAATCCTTAAAGTTAATTCCGGCAATAAATCCAATTAAAGGCATAAGAGCTTGTGCAAATCCAAAGGCAAAAGCTATTTTTGCAGCATGTTTCTTTTTTAAATTGGGAATTAGCATACCACTTGTAATTGAGACTGCAAAGGCATCCATGGCAAGTCCAAGAGCAACTAGAAATATGGAGAAGAGATTCATTATATGTTCCCCCTTAAAGTTTTATCAAATAATAGTATATAAAACTTTAATATCTAAGTCAAAGGAGTAAGAGAGTGTAATTAATAGGATTATGTAAATACAATATAGTGCAATTAAGTTTTATAATATATAGATAAATACTTTTATATATAGGAGATAATAGTGATAGTGGTTGACTTAGTAATATTTAACTTATATAATAATAAAAATATATTATTATATAAAATAGGATAAAATCTAATTTAATGATAAAAAGGGGATGAGGATTTAAGTTATGATTTTAGATACAGATAAAACAGGGAACATAGAATGTAAAGATATAGAGAAGAAGAGGAGTTTTAGGGAGAGACTAAAAAAAAGACCTAAGCTTAACCTTACTGTAACTATATTATGTATAACCATATTGGTAGTGATTACTTTTATAACTGGTATGAAATTTAATAAAGTAAGTAAAATAAATACATCTACCATTGCAGAAAGGGTGGATAAGATTTCAGAAATATCAACATTAAAATATAACTATTCTTCTGTTGTTGCATTAAAGGATAATTTAAAATTGAAAGATTTGCCTGTACCTTTTACAGGTAAATCCTTTATAGTAAAGTACAATGGATATATAAAGTTCGGTACAGATTTAAAAAGCAAAACTATAAAATTAAGTGATAATAAAAAGAAGGTAAGTATAACACTTCCTAAATGCAAAGTTCTAGATAATGTGGCTGACACTAAAAATTTAATGGTATATGATGAAAAATACTCCATATTTAATAGATATGGTGCACAAGATATGATAAATGAGATAGCAAAGGAACAAAAAAGAATAGAAAACCAAATTATCAAAGATGGTTATATAGAAAAAGCTAATGAAGAAGTTAAAACTTTAATGCAGGGAATGCTAAGTGATATGGGATTTGAAGAGATAAGTATTGTTTTTAATTAATATAATTTAAGAAAAGTGTTTGTATGGGTGCTTTTAAAAGCACCCAAGCAAACACTATTTTTTTAGTTTAATTAGCATCTTCTGTTAGAACAAAGTAAAAGTAAAGCTACTAAACATGCAGGATTTTCACAAATACTACGGAAACCTAATGAGTTACATCTACAAGGGGTTGAATGGCAGTTGCAGCAATGTCTATTATGTCCACCATGGCAATGATTATTATTATGATTACAACAATGATTATGATTGTGATTATGGTGGCATGAACAATTATGTCTGCAACCGCAGCTGCATTTATTTTTTCTATGGCTCATATATACTCCTCCTTTATAATTGGTTAAGTATATAGGAGAGAGAGCCCCCTGTGGGAACTCTAATTAAGTTTAGTATTTAATCCTAGTAACAGTATATTTAATTGCCTTTAAAGTGTGAGATGTAATTTGTATTTTATGAGTAAGTTTATATATATTTTTAAAAACTTATCTTGAAATAGAACTAATGTTCGTATATAATTAATCTTAATTAAGATAATTATGGAAAAGGGTTGATATTAATGAGAAGGCAAAGATTAATTTTTCACATTGATGTAAATTCTGCTTTTTTGTCTTGGACTGCTGTATATTTATTGAAAAATGGCAATGAAGTAGATATTAGAAAAATTCCTTCAGTAATTGGGGGAGATCCTCATAATAGAAGAGGTGTGGTTCTTGCAAAATCAGAAGAAGCTAAGAAATATAATATAAACACAGGAGAAACTTTGTTTTCTGCTTTTCGAAAGTGTCCTAATCTTAGAGTGGAATCCCCTTATTTTGATCTATATAAAAGATGTAGTAATGCTATGATAAATATTTTAGAAGAATATACCCCTTTAATTCAAAGATACTCTATAGATGAATGTTTTTTAGATTTCAGTAATATGGAACATATATATAAAGATTATTATACTGTTGCAAAAGAAATAAGTAAGAGAATATACAGAGAACTTGGGTTCACGGTAAACATAGGTATAGGAGATAATAAGCTTTTAGCTAAAATGGCCTCTGATTTCGAAAAGCCAAATAAAATACATACATTATTTAAAAGTGAAATTAAAGACAAAATGTGGCCTCTTCCTATAGAAAAGTTATTTATGGTTGGCACAGTATCTGCAAAAAAGCTTAAGAATGTAAATATAAATACCATAGGGGATTTAGCGTCTTGTGATAAAGAATTTATTCAATATCTACTAAAGAGTCATGGTATTATCTTATGGGAGTATGCAAAAGGTATAGATAAGTCTCCTATAATTAATAGAGATGAAGTAGATATAAAAAGTATAAGTAATTCTACAACTACACCACATGACATAATTACTGAGGAAGAAGCTATCAAGGTAATATTAGGTATTTCAGAGAATGTAGGTAGGAGAATTAGACAAGAGGGAAAAAAGGCTTTTGTAATTTCTATAACTTTAAAAAATAAGGATTTTATTTCAAGGGGAAAACAAAAAATGTTAGTAGAGTCTACGAATTGTACGGAAACTATATTTAGAGAAGCTTGTGATCTATTCAAAGAATTTTGGATAGGAGAACCTTTAAGGCTTATTGGAGTTGGCTTAAGCGAACTTACTAAAGATTCTATAGAACAGCTTAGTTTTTTTAGTTATGAGGGAAAAAACAAAACAGAAAACTTAGATAAGACTATGGATACTCTTAGGAATAAGTATGGAGAAAATAGTATTAAAAGATCAACACTTATAAAGTAATAAGGTGAAATTATACTTGAGTAACTCTTATTTTCAAAGTAAACTATAATTATATTGTAATTGTGGAGTGATGGTTATGTATGAATATAGCATAGAAAAAGTAAATTTAAATAATATAGAAGAAGTTTCAGAGGTAAGAGAATTTTTACTTAGCTACGATTTAGGTTTAGATAAAGATTTAGATTACACATTAGTTATAAGAAAAGGTGGAAATATAAAAGGAACCTGTTCTAAGGCTAAAAGTGTATTAAAGTGTTTTGCAGTAAGCGAAGAATTAAGAGGAGAAGGTTTTAGTGAGAAACTAATAACTAAACTAAATGATAAATTATTCGAAGAAGGTATATATCATAGCTTTATTTTTACAAAGCCTGATAATATACCTATTTTTACAGGACTCGGATATTCTTTGATTGTAGAAGTAAATAAGGTTGCATTACTTGAAAATGGTATGTATAACATAGATAAATATTTAGACAAAATTGCTAAAAAGTATAATTTAAATGATAAAAAACAAAGAAGTGCTTTAGTTATGAATTGTAATCCCTTTACCTTTGGCCATAGATATTTAATAGAACAGGCATCTAAAGATGCTGAAGAGGTATTAGTGTTTATAGTTCAGGAAGATAAGTCTTTATTTCCTTTTAATGTGAGATACAATTTGGTAAAAGAGGGGGTACGAGATTTAGGAAATGTTAAGGTTATAGAAGGTGGAGAGTATATAATTTCTTCTGCAACATTCCCATTATATTTCTTAAGAAAAGAGGAGGATATACTAACTGCTTATACTAAGTTAGATAGTGAAATTTTCCTAAGATATTTTTGTAGTAGGTTTAACATAAGCAAAAGATTTGTTGGAGAAGAACCTTATTGTAAGGTTACTAGAGCTTATAATGAGTCATTAGAAGAGAACTTTAGAAGATATAATAAAGAACTTATTATACTTGAAAGAAAAGAAGAAGAAGAAGAAAAAATAAGTGCTTCAAAGGTTAGAGAACTAATAAAACATGATAAGCTAGAAGAGGTTAAAAACCTTGTTCCAAGGGTTACTTATGAGTTTTTAAACAGTATAGAGGGAAGGGAGATTGTGGAGAAGATTAAGTCTAGTAATTCCCCACATTAGGATTATGTATAGTGCAGAAGATGTTTTAAATGCAAGAGAGTATAGGGTTAGCTTTCAAGAAGAT
This sequence comes from Hathewaya histolytica, assembly GCF_901482605.1. Lineage (NCBI taxonomy): Bacteria > Bacillati > Bacillota > Clostridia > Eubacteriales > Clostridiaceae > Hathewaya > Hathewaya histolytica. The sequence continues at coordinate 275,115 of NZ_LR590481.1, forward strand.
TTGATAGAAGAGTATAAAGAAACTCTAGTAGTTATGCGAGTGAATTATCCAGGAATAGAAAAAGATAATCGCCTTACAAGGGATATAATAGGCATAATGAAAGAGGAGGTTTATAAAATTTTTCAGGCAGATATATTGTTTAGTAAGGAAGACTTTACTGCAGAAGGTCCTTTGGTATTTTGGGTTATAAAAGGTGACAGCTTAAAAATAAAGAAAACAACGGTGGACATAGAGGAAACTCATATTTTGGGTAGAACTTTAGATATTGATGTTTACAATGCTCTTGGTAATTCTTTAAGCAGAAGTGATATAGGATATGATAAGAGAGTGTGTTTTTTATGTAATGAGTATGCTCATCTCTGTGTTAGAAGCAAGAAACATAATATAAAGAGTATTATAGATTTTATAGAAAATAGATATGAAAAATACATAAATATGGAGAAAGTTCATGATGATAAATAGAGAAGAAATTATAAATAGTCTAGGTGGATTTGCAGAACTTGCTATGCTTTATGAGATTTCTGCATATCCTAAGCCAGGTCTTGTGACACCCATTTCTAATGGTGCACATAAGGATATGGATTACTTTACTTTTCTAAATAGCACTTCTGCGCTTACTCCTTATATGTATGTTTTTGCAGAGAAAGGATTTAATCATAAGAGTCCTTATGAGATTTTTCTTAGTATAAGAAGGATTGGGATAGAGGCAGAGAAAAGTATGCTATGTAAAACAAAGGGTATTAACACCCACAAGGGAATGATATTTTTAATGGGCATAACCTTAGCAGCTACTGCAAAGACTATATATGAAAAGTTACCTTTTGAAAGTATTACAGAGATTATAAAGAGCATGACAAAGGGAATTGTAGAGAATGAACTTAAAATAAACAAAGAAAATATGATAAAAGAGAATCTTACATATGGTGAAAAGCTCTACCTAAAGTACGGTCTAAAAGGAATAAGAGGGGAAGTTGAGAGTGGAATACCCATAGTATTTAATAGAGCCCTTCCGTTATATGAAAAATCTTCAAGCTTAAATGAACGAGAGAGGCTCGTACATACATTAATATGTATAATGTCATATTGTGAGGATACTACAGTTCTTCATAGAAAATCTATAGATACTCTTTATTATATGCAAGAAAGGTCAAGAAATATAATGAGTTTAGGTGGAGTTAAGACTAAAAGTGGACGAGCTGAGATTTTAAAATTAGATAAAGAGTTTTGTGAAATGGGAATAAGTCCAGGGGGAGCGGCAGACCTCCTAGCTATTACTGTATTTATTAGTTTTGTAAAGGAATTTATAAAAGAGGGAGTTTTATATGAGTAAGGCTAATAAAGTTTATAAAAAAGTTTTAAATTATTATCATAAGGGACACTTGGAAAAAGCCATAAATCTTTGTGAGAGTTTAGGAGATGATATAAATTCAAATAATAATCTATTGAATTTTAATGGCATCTTATACTATTTAAAGGGAGATATGAATAAAGCTAGGAACCTTTGGAATATTAATTATAGAAATAATAAAGATGAAATATCAAGAAAGTATCTAGCAGATAGTATAAAAGATGAAGAGTATGCAACTTTATATGGAGAAGCTCTTCACTATATTGAAGGTTTTCAAATATCAAAATCCATAGAAAGACTTAAACTGTGCAAGGAGAAAACTAATTTTAATACTATAAATGTAAATAATGAACTCTCTAAATGTTATATAAAAAAAGCTGATTATAAAAACGCTCTCATGTGTATGGACGAGGTTTTGAAATTAGATAATAAGAATGAAATAGCTCTTCAAAATAAACAAAGTTTATCAGATTTAGGTATAATACCAAAGGATAGTAAGCTAAATATACATAAAAAAAAGATGTATATACCTTTAGTTGTAATTCTTTTATTTATATGTAGTAGTTTATTTTATAAATTTATGCTTTTACCCAATAATAACATAGCAAAAGAAAAAAAGAATGTAGAGGTTAGTAAAGAAAAGCATACTATAAAAAATGGAGAGGATATTAAAAAAGAAAATTCTAAGATAGATAAAAAAAGAGATGATAAAAATTTAGAACATGAAAAGGCAAACAGTAATAAAAAGATTAACACAGAAAATTCAAAAGAAAAAGCTCAGAATGTTAATAAGAAAACTAGTGAGCATAAGAAGGATTCATTTCCAAAGGAAAATATAAAAGCATCTATAGATGGTGAGAAGTTTGATGACCTAGATCAAGTTTTAAGAAATTGGAAAAGAGAAGAATTAGATGTAAACGATAAAATGTTTTTTAATGAAGCTATTGAGTTTATGAATAAGGGAGCAGGGGAGTATTATTACTTTAAAGGAAGAGATTTATCTAAACAAGGAAATTTTAATGAAGCTATTAAATATTATAGTAAAGGGATTTCTTATGGAGTAGGTAAATTTCCTTATGAGGATGGTCTTTATATGTTAGGAGTTGCATATAAAAAAGTAGGGAATACAAAAGAAGCACTGAAAATTTATGAGAGATACTACACAGAATATAAGGAAAAAAATTATGTTAAAAATGGCAGTTATCTTAAAGACGTTTTATATTATTTAAGAGATACCTACAAGAATTTAAATGATGAAAAATATAGGGTCTTTGAAAAAGAGTTAAAAAAACTAGGCTAATATGAAAGTAAATTTAATCAGTCACTTCTAGGTTATTTGACTATTAATATAAAACTATATAAAATTGACTTTATGATTGTAAAGCAAATAAGGCATAAATTAATATGGAGGTTATGTTCATGTTAGAAGTAAATGGTTTAAATTTTGATAAGGAAGTATTAGGAGAAGGAAAGTTAGTGGTAGCTGACTTCTGGGCTTCTTGGTGTAACCCTTGTAAAATGTTGATGTCTATATTATCAGAAGTATCAGAAGAGATGGGTGAAAAAGTAAAGTTTGTTAAAATAAATGTAGAAGATAATCCACAATTAGCACAAAAGTTTAATGTAAAAAATTTACCTACACTTATGGTGTTTAATGAGGGTGAATTAAAGGATATGATGGTTGGATTTAAACCAAAACCACAGGTGAAAAGTTTTGTACAAAAGAATCTTTAAGGTGAGGTAGAACATGAAAAGATATGATGTAGCTATAATTGGTAGCGGGCCAGCAGGGTTAGAGGCTGCTATTAATTTAAAACGTAAGAATAGGAATTTTATATTCTTTGGTACAGAGGAACTAAGCGAGAAATTAGTGAGAGCTAGGGAAATAAACAATTATTTAGGTTTTCATAAAATATCAGGAATAGCTCTCAAAGATAATTTTAAGAATCATATAGAATCTTTAGGTATAGAAATAACTAAGGAAAGAATAGATAATATTTATAATATGGGTGAATATTATACCTTAATGAGTGGAGACACAACCTATGAAGCTAAAGCTATCATAATTGCTGTAGGAGCAAATTACGGCAAGCCCTTAATTAATGAAGAAAACTTACATGGTAAGGGTGTTAGCTATTGTGCTAAGTGTGATGCACCTTTATATGGAGAGAGTACTGTTGCTGTGATTGGTTATGGGAAATATTCAGAAGAAGAGGCTAATTATATTGCGAATATGGGTGCTAAAGTTCACTATATACCTATGTATAAGAATTTTGGAGATCATATATTAAATGAAAATATAGAAATAATTAGAACTAAAGCAACAGAAATAGTAGGTGAAGAAATAATAGAAGCTGTAGTTTTCGAAGATAATAGTAGGTTAAATATAGAAGGTGTATTTATTCTTAAAGAAGTGTCAGATTATGCTGATTTAGTTCCAGGAATAGAATTAGAGAATGGATTTATAAAAGTTGATAGAAATATGAAGACTAATTTAGATGGGTGCTTTGCAGCAGGAGATTGTACTGGAAGACCATATAGATATATAGTAGCTGCTGCAGAAGGGCTTATAGCATCTTCAAAGGTTGTAGAATATTTAGATTCTGTAGAATAATACCTTTATATATTAACTTTTAATATAATTTTAATAGAACATCATACTTTGGGGAGTAAATATTATATTAAAATAAAATGGAGAGCTGTTTAGCGAGACCACTGAAAAACTTATAGTTTTTCGGGGGTTTACTTTTTACATAATTTAAAAGACTCAAGTTTATACCATTTTGTGGTATGAGCTTGAGTCTTTTTGTATTATTAAACCCTAATCGGGTATATTTACTGATTGCTTAGAGTCAATATTCTCTTCAAGTTTACAGCAAAAATGGTCAATGCACCTTGCATTTGCATGCCAACAAGACCTGCGGCTGACGCAACATCATACCCATGTCTATGTTTCATTTCACTATTTTTAGCTTCAATTTTATATCTCTCTTTTGATTTTTCTTTAAAAAAATCAGTTTCTTGAAATTCAATATGTTTTTGATGCGTATTCGTTTTGATTGAAACTGAGTATGATTTAGTTTTAGCACCTTCTTTATAGCACCCTTGTTTTAAAGGGCAACACTGACACTTTTTAACATCAAAAAAATAAGAAATTACTGTACCTAGTCCATCTTTGGCATGTTTTTTAGGTCTAGTACTAGTTTTCTTAGTACTCATATGGCCAGCTTCACACGCATACATATCTGCATCTTTATTATATTCAAACTTCGTTTTAGTTTGTCTTTTGTTACCATGAGATACTGATTTACTAAGCTTTGCAATTAGATTTTTTTCACTTTCATTTACATATTCTATATTTTCTTTTTCTGAATAAGCTGCATCTCCAATAATATTTTCTATGTTTAAGCCAGAGGCTTCGCTCTTTTCAATAAGTGATTTTAGTTGTTTTCCATCGTGTTTTTCTCCCGAAGTAACTACAGCAGCAGTAATAATACGTTCCTCAGTCATTGCAATATGAGTTTTATACCCAAAGAAAGATGTATCAGCAGTTTTGTGTCCAACTTTTGCGTCAGCATCTTTAGAGAATGACAAAACCTCTAAATCATCTTCGATTGTTTCTTTTAATAAATTTAATTTTTCTTTTACAGCTGGATAACTTGAAATGACCTCTTCTTTTTCAATAACTGATATAAGTTTTTGACAATACTCTATTTCATCCTCAAGAAGACCGTTGTTAACTTTATTAGGAAACCTTGCTTTCATTGACTCATCAATGTTATAAACTGACTTTCGAAGTTTTTTAGATTGTTCAATTAAAACTTCCCTAGGTGTTTTTTGATTGTATCTAGCTTTGGTATGAGTTGAATCAACAATAATTGATTTTGATTTTATAATTTCCTTTTCCAATGCTATTTCTACGGTTTTAGAAATTAGCATGTCCATTAGATTAGTGTCCTTTAAGCGTAGCTTTCTAAATTTAGTTAAAGAACTTGGATTAATTACATCCTCCTCCGGAGCCATATCTAAGAAATATTTAAAAGACATATCATATTTAGAGCGTTCAACAACATCTACATCAGAAATATTGAAAATAGTTTTTAGTAAAAGATATTTAAACATTCTTATTGGGTCAATCGCTCCGCGACCGTTATTATTGCAATATGTAGAAACTAATTCATCGTAGATGAATGAGAAATCTACCATTTCTTTAATCCTTCTCAACATATTATCTTTAGGGATAATCCTATCATATATATCACCATATTCGCTTAATATCATCTTTTGATGCATTAACATAAAATCACCTGCTTAAATTAGTAATATAAAAATTATACTAAAAAATAGACATAACATCTACACAAACTGTAGTGTTATGTCTATTAAGATTAGGAGGGTACTTTTTCAGTACCCTCCTGTTTAGCTCTCCATTTTTTATCCTTTTAATTAGCTTATTAAAAATATAGTGTACTTATTAATTATATATTTAAACTATTTTAATATAATAAAATAGAATTTTCTCTTAAGTAAAATAAGTTTTTTTCTCAAGTTAAGTAGTTTGATTTAGTTAATTATAAAGAAAACGTGTCTACCAATAGATTGCTCATTAGATTTTTTAGTATTTTTCATCCAGCCACAAGTAGCTATTTTAGGGTTATAGAAAAATAGGGCTTTATTTGTAGGATCATTACCTTTAAGTGCTTCAAATACGGCTGAATAACATTCTTCTGTTGGAACTACATTTATTACTCCATTTTGAACACAAGAAAAAGCACCTTTTTGTTTTATAACACCCTCTATGGATTTAGGAAAGTGAGAATCTCTTGCCCTATTTAGAATTACTGATGCGACAGCAACTTTACCTTTATAAGGTTCACCTCTACTTTCACCATAAACTATTTGTGCCATAAGATAAATGTCTTTATCCGTAACTTTGAGCTGTTGATGATTGTTATTGAATACGGCTTTTGCATTATCTTTTTCATTGTATAGCTTTTTACCTTCTGCATAAGAATTAAGTGCTACTACTTTCTTTTCATTTTGCTTATTTGCACTTAAAGCATTGGTAGTTGGCGAAGTAAACACTAAAAAACTAAGTACTAGTGTAAATGTTAATATTAATTTTTTGGTATTCATATTTCTCCCTTCCTTTTGCCTACGGAGTTAGCTGTCGGGTTCGGTAAAGGATAACCTACATAACTTAATGATTCACCCCTAATAATGGTTCCTCCGCGTTATAACCTAAATTTTAAATTGGCATTTACTTAGGCTAATGATATTTTAACCAAATCTCAAAAAATAATACAAAATTTAATAAGAATTTAAATATTTTTTAGTGAATCTTTGAATTTATTAAATTTATTTTTTATGTTTTCTAAGTTTTTTTCATTTTCAGTGTAAGAGTTTTCAAATGATTTTTTAATAAATATTCCAGTGTTTTCACTATTATTTTCTGATTCAAGAGTGTCATTTAGAGTTTGGAGGTAAACACTATAGTCTTTTAATATAGATTGCAGGGTAGAAAATATATTATTTTTATCTTCAGGAATAGGGATTTCAGATAAAGAAATAAAAATATCAGATAAGGTCTCCTTATCTTTTTTTATAGATTCTAGTACAGGTTCAAAAATCCTATTTTCTTCTCTAATTCTAGATATATTATCTACATAACTATTTTTATTTAATAAGTCTTCTAATTTATTTTTTGCAATTTCTACACTGTTCTTAAATTGAACATTTTGAGCTTCTTTTATTTTTAATTGAGTTTGCTTTTCTAAGGATTTGTTTCCAAAGCTAAGCACAGTATCAATAAAAGTGTTTAGAGTAGGGGGGAATTGGATATCAAAGGCTTCTCCTTTCGCAAGAGAATAATTTGAATCAGTTTTATCCCTATAGGATTTAAGATCTTCTAAAGACTTATTAAGGTTCATATTATTAGCATTATTTATTATTGTAAAAGCTTGTTTATAGATCATTATGTTATTTTCAAGGCCATCTACTAAATATTTTTGTCTAGCCTTATATTTTTCAGGAGGATTTAATTTTAAAATGTTATTTTTATGATTAACTAAAGGTTCTATAACATTTTTAGATAGCTCACTATTAATTTTAGTTATATCTAAATCTCCGTTACTACTGTAAGTGTTTACATCATTATTTATTTTGTTTATCTTTATTATGTAGTTTTTTACTGTTTTGTTGTATATAGAAGTATTTCTAAATACAAAATAATAATAAATAGAGAAGAAAACTCCTATTAGTATTAAAATACATACGGAACTTATTATTAATGTTTTTTTATTTTTCACTTTTATCACTTCCTTTTAATTTAGTATTTACTGATATATATTTTATATCAATTATATAGAAATAATTATAAAATTTAAAGCTGAATCATAGTATTAGGTAGTGGGGAAGAAGTGGTTAAAGTTTATAGAAAGTTATACTATATAATTATTTAATAGTGTATAATTAAATTATACATTATAATAAAGTGGAAAGTTTTGAGGTGAGTAAGGTGGAATATTTTAATACATTTTTAAATGGTTTTATGAATACTATAGAAAACATAAGAATATTTAACATTCTAGATATTATGGTCGTTTCTTTTATATTTTATAAAACATATAATTTAATAAAAGAAACAAGAGCGGAACAATTATTAAAAGGAATACTTTTTGTTTTTTTATTAATACCTATAAGTGGATTTTTTCACCTAACGACTTTAAACTGGATATTAAACGAAACTATTACAATAGGTGTACTAACTATAGTAATTATCTTCCAGCCTGAGATTAGAAAAGCGCTTGAACACTTAGGAAGAAGTACTTTTACTGATAGACATATATTAGAGGACGAAGAAATTAGAAATGAGGTTGTAGGTGAGATAGTAAGTGCTGTTGATAATCTATCTGCAACTAGAACAGGGGCTTTAATTGTAATAGAGCAACGTACTGGTATTGGTGAGATAATTAATACAGGAACAAAGCTAGATGCTGTAGTATCGTCGGCTTTGCTTGAAAATATATTTGTTGTAAATACCCCTTTACATGATGGTGCTACCATTATAAGAGATAATAGAATAGTGGCTTCAGGGTGCTTTTTACCTCTTACTGAAAATAATGAATTAAATAAAAAGCTTGGCACTAGGCATAGGGCAGCTATAGGACTTTCAGAGACATCAGATGCTATAGTTATTGTTGTATCTGAGGAAACGGGTATCATTTCTATAGCTTTGAATGGTAGAATAATACGAAATTATGATAGAGATAGATTAAGAGGAGTTTTATCAAAATTAATAGCAAATAGACAGCCAAAGAAAATAACTTTATTGGAGAGGGTGAAGTCATGGATAAAGAAAGAAAAGGAAAATTAGTAGTAAAGATAGGTTGTGTAATGGCAGCTATAACTTTATGGCTTTATATTTCTAACACCCAAAACCCTTTGGTAAATTATACTATAAAAAAAGTGCCCGTTCATATTAAGAATGCGGATATAATCTCTCAAAACAAATTAGCCTTAACAAAACAAGATAATTATTACGTAGATATTAAAGTTCAAGGAAGAGCCTCAGAAGTATACAAAGCAAAGGCTGGGGACTTTAATATAATTGCCGATTTAAGCGGATATATAGTAAGAAAAGGAGAAAATAGACTTCCTGTAGAGATTGAGAAAATGCCTTCAAATTTAACTGTGGTTAATAATGGGGATTTATGGGTTAAACTAGATATAGATGAGGTAGTAGAAAGAACAGTTTCTGTTCTAGTGAATTTAAAAGGGAATAGCTCTAATGATAAGGTTGTAAAGGAAACCATTACAAATCCAAATGAAGTAAAAGTTTTAGGACCTTCCAAACAAGTTGGTCTAGTGGATAAGGTTATAGGAACTGTAGATATATCAAAAGTTTCTCAGTCCAAAACTGTACCGGTAAATGTGAGGCCGGTGGATCCATCAGGAGAAGAAGTTAAGGGAGTCAAAATAGAACCTTCAAGGGTATATGCTACTTTAGGAATTAATATAACAAAAGAAGTTCCCATAAAAGTAGATACAGTAGGGACAATAGCAAATAACTTCAATTTAAATGGTGTAGAGCCATCTAAAGATAAGGTAAAAATAAGTGGAGAAGAAAAGGTAATACGAAACATTACTTTTATAAAAACTGAGCAGATAAATTTAAATGGACTTACAAGTAACTCTAATAAAGAAGTTAAATTAGTAATACCTAGAGATATAGAGGTGCTAGGGAATATTGGTGCAATAAACGTAGCTATAAAGATTACACCAAAGGAAGTTGTACCTAAAGAAGAACCTATACCAGATAGTGTAAAAAAGGTAGAAAAAGAATTCACATCCACTATAAATATAACAAATTTATCTAAAGACTTAATAGCTAATATTGATAAAGAGAAGTTAAATTTTAAGATCTTAGGAGATGAAAAAGTTTTAAATAACTTAAGTGAATCTAATTTCAAAGCTTATGTGGATTTAAGCAAAGTAAAAACGGAAGGACAGAGCAGTATAAAAGTAGAGCTTACCTTACCTAAGGGTGTCACCCTAGTATCTAAAGAATTTACAGAGGTTAAGGTAGATGTTAAAAAGAAACAATAAATTAGGAGGACTTCATGTCAATTCAAGTAAACAATATAATTTTAAGTATAGATGAACATAAAGAAGATATAAAATTAAAAGTATCTAAAAAGCTTAAGATAAATGAAAAAGATATTAAGGAATTAAAAATATTAAAAGAATCTATTGATGCAAGAAAAAAAGATTCTATAAAGTTTAATTATCAAGTGTCCTTGGAATGTGATAATGAGGATAACATAGTTAAGAAGCTTAAGGGTAATGAAGTTTTTCTGCAAAAAGAAAGTTATGTTCCAGATTTTAAATTAGGAGATAAAAAACTTACTACAAGACCAATAATAGTAGGAATGGGTCCAGCAGGGTTATTTGCTGGACTTCTTATGGCTCAAAAGGGGTATAGGCCCATTATTATTGAACGAGGTGAAAATGTAGACCATAGAAGTAAAACCGTAGAAGAGTTTTGGAAAAGTGGCAACTTAAATACTGAATCCAATGTTCAGTTTGGAGAAGGTGGAGCTGGGACTTTCTCAGATGGAAAGTTAACTACAAGAAGCAAGGATTTTAGATGTGACTACATAGTAAAAGAACTTATAGATGGTGGAGCACAAGAAGAAATTAGATATATGGGAAAACCGCATATTGGGACAGATGTCTTAAAAGAAGTGGTGAAAAATATAAGAAATAAAATTATAAGCTTAGGTGGAGAGGTTAGATTTAATAGTAAACTCCAAGATATAGTAGTTAAAGATAAGAAGATAAAGGCTGCAATTATAAATGGAGAAGAAGTTCCTTGCGAGGTATTGATTTTAGCTATTGGTCATAGTTCTAGAGATACCTATGAAATGTTACATAAAAGAGAAGTTTTTATGAGTCCTAAACCTTTTGCCATAGGAGTTAGAATAGAGCATCCACAAGAGCTTATTAATGAGAACCAATATGGTAAATATGCAAGTCATCCAAGGTTAAAGGCAGCAGACTATAGGCTAGCTTATACAGATGAAGTTACAGGTAGGGGTGTTTATAGTTTTTGCATGTGTCCTGGAGGGGTGGTTGTGGCTTCTTCTTCAGAGGAGAATGCACTAGTTACTAATGGAATGAGCTATTCTAAAAGAGATAAGTCTAATGCGAATTCAGCCATTGTAGTTTCAATTGGAGAAGGAGACTTTGGAATTGATAATCCACTAGGAGGTATGGAATTTCAAAGACATTATGAAAAATTAGCTTATTCATTGGGTGGAGGAGATCATGTGGCACCTATTCAATTAGTGGGTGACTTTATAAAAGGTAGACAAAGTACGAAAATAGGAGCAGTTCAACCAAGTTTTACACGAGGATATGAATTTAAAGAGCTAAATAAATGCCTTCCTAGTTACGTTATAGATTCTTTAAAAAGAGGATTACTTAATTTTGATGGAAAAATAAAGGGATTCGCTATGGATGATGCTGTAATGACTGGAATTGAAACTAGAACTTCTGCTCCTGTTAGAATGGATAGAAATGAAGAACTTGAAAGTATATCTGTTAAGGGCTTATATCCTACAGGTGAAGGTGCAGGATTTGCAGGTGGAATTATTTCAGCAGCAGTAGATGGTGTTAAGGTGGTAGAAAGAGTAATGCAAAAATGGACATATTAATTATCTTAAACTTTTTAGATTAAGTATACAGTTTTTAGGAGGCTTAGTAATATGGATAAGAAAAAGTTTATATTAGTTGTAAATCCTCATTATGGCTATACTAAAGTTGCTATCTTTAATAAAAAGGGTAAGAAAGTTTTAGAAAAGCATTTAGATATTGAGGGGAAAACTATTAAGGTATATGACCAAAAAGAAGAGAGGATACGCTCTGTTATGAATTGGTTAAAGGAAGTTAAACTTCCTTTAGGTGAGATTATGGCTGTAGTAGGACGTGGTGGTATTTTACGACCGACTCCAGGGGGAACTTATAAAGTAACATATAAAATGCTAGAAGATTTAAGAATATCATATGCGGGGGAACATGTATCTAATCTAGGAGGCATAATAGCACATGAAATCAGCAGAAAAGCAGATATACCTTCATTTATAGTAGATCCCATGAGTGTGGATGAGATGATGGATGTAGCTAGAATATCTGGAATTCCATATGTAGATAGAAAAGCTTTAAGTCATGCACTTAACATAAAGTATGTGGCTGAGATGGTAAGCAATAAGCTTGGAATAGAATTTAAACAAAGTTCCTTTGTAGTTGCACACTTAGGTCAAGATTTTTCAATTGTAGCACTTAAAAATGGGAAGATAATAGATACAAATAATTTCTATGATGAAGGACCTTTTTCCATACAAAGATGTGGTAGTATCCCACCTTTGAAAATAATACATATGGCATATAATGATAAAAAAGATTTTAAATCTTTCTTAAAGGAAATATTTGAGGAATCAGGACTTGTACAATATTATGGTACTGATAATTATAAAGATATAGAAAAATATATAACGGAATCTAATGAACATAGTCTAATAGTAGAAGCTATGAATTATAACATAAGTAAAGAAATAGGTGCCATGTGTACGGCTTTAAATCTTGAAGTAGACCAAATAATTCTAACAGGGCCTCTAAGTAAAAATGAAAATGTTATATCATATATAAAGAAAAAGGTAAGTTTTTTGGGTCCCGTAAAGGTGGTTCCAGGAGAATATCAGATGGAAGCTTTAGCAAAAGGTACCTTAAGGGTTTTAAGTTGTGAAGAAGAAGCTAAAATCTATGAGAATGAGGTGTCTATTTAATGAATGCAGTTAGAAGGAAGGATTTAAATAAGAAAAAGCCTAAAATTTTAGTTCTAAACACCAGATATATTTCTACTGGAATTACTGTATATGAGGAAAGAGAAAAAATAATAGGGGAGAATATAAGACATACCGTAGGAAAAGTTAATCAGTTTTCTCATATCAAAGATCAGACTGATTATAGGTATGGTATAATATTAGACTTTCTTAAAAATAAGAAGATAGATATTGATGATATAGATTATGTAGTGGCTAAAGCAGGTCCTTTAAAACCCATAGAAAGTGGAACCTATGTTATAGATGAAAATATGGTTAATGACTTAGAGATAGAAAGGTATGGAACCCATTCATCAAATTTAGGACCATTACTTGCTTACAATTTATTTAAGAACTTTGGTATGAAACCTTTTATAGTAGATCCTGTAGTAGTAGATGAGATGGAGGATGTTGCAAGAATTACTGGAATTAAAGCTATACAAAGGAAAAGTTATTTTCATGCATTAAGTCAAAAAGCTATAGCAAAAGCTTATTCAAAAACTCATCATAAAAGATATGAGGATATAAATTTAGTAGTTGCTCATATAGGAAGCGGAATTACTGTTGGTGCACATAAAAATGGAAGAGTTATAGATGTTAATAATGGTCTTGAAGGAGAAGGTCCTTTTTCCCCAGAACATTCTGGAAGTGTACCAATTACAGACCTGGTTAAACTTTGCTTTAGTGGTAAGTATACTCTCGAAGAGATGATAAAGCATGTAAATGGTAAGGGGGGTTGCATGGCTTATGTTAATCATAGTGATGTAAGGGTGTTATTAGAACAGGCAAAGAAAGGTGATGAAAAGTCTAGAGTTCTCTTTAACGCCATGGCTTATCAAATAACAAAGGAAATTGCAAAGTGTGCAGTTGTACTAGAAGGAAAAGTTGATGCCATATTAATTACAGGTGGACTTGCTTATTGTAACCAAATGGTTGAAAAGATTAAGGAAAGGGTAAGTAGAATCGCACCTATAATTGTGTACAAAGGAAAAGATGAAATGCTTTATTTGGTAGAGGGAGTACTAAGAGTTTTAAATGGGGAAGAAAAGGAAAAGTACTATTAAGTATATAAATTATAGGGGGAAGAGGGATAATGAGGTTTAGTATGCGAAAAAGTAACTTTGTTTTATTTTTACTTGGAATATTATCTATAGTTTATTTCTTTACTCTTAAGTTTTTTGGGCCTATAGCTTTTTCTAAGTTTTGGATTATATTGGGAGCTATACTAATTATACTATCCATAGGAAGAGAAAATAGACAAAACTATTATAAAAACCAAAAGGGTTGTAAAGGATCTTCTTATAATGAAGGAAGGGGAGTTTTTAAAAGATTGATAACAGCTTTGTTTATCTTATTTTTTTCTTTTTTTATTATTCTAGAAGGTTTTATAATATACAATGGTGAAGTAGTTGATAAAGAGAAAGTGGACATAGTAATTGTACTTGGGGCAGGTCTTAAAGGAAGGAAACTTTCTCAATCTTTACATCAAAGAATGGATATGGCACTAACATATTTAAGAGATAATCCTGATATGAGAGTTGTAGTATCAGGAGGCAAGGGACCAGGTGAAGATATTACAGAATCTGAAGCTATGGAGGAATATTTAATTGAAAATGGTATAGCAAAAGATAGAATAGTCAAAGAGAGTAAATCAAGGAATACTTTTCAGAATTTCAAATTTTCAAGAGAAAAACTTAATAATATAGGTGAAGAGGATAAAAAGAAAGTGTTAATAATTACTAATAATTTTCATATGCTGAGGTCGAAGATGCTAGCAAAAAGAAATGGATTTGAGCCCTACGGACTTCCAGCAGAGTTGCATCCCTATATAAAACCTAATTTTTATGTAAGAGAATTTTTCGGATTAATTAAGTCTTTTTTATTTGATAAGGATTATTAAAATTAAATAAAATTATTAAATAGAGCAAAGGTCAAAAAAGTCTATTCCATAGCATTGTGGAATAGACTTTTTTATAAGGTAAATAAAGTTTTGAATTATTTGTTACTATAATATATTTTAATATAATATATTTATCTAATTTATATTATACATTGTTTTATATATATAATAAACAAGTATTTTTAAAATATTGTCTTTTCAGTAAATTTAAATTTTATAAATTTATTATGAAATATAATATTACACAGAATGTTCATTGTTACTTTAAATAAGGAATATTAAGAAAAATGAAATTAATTGGTTGTACTTAATTATTTATATGATATAATATTGTTATAATAATAACAATCATTATTGATTAATAATCTTTATTTTACAATAAAAATAAGGAATTAGGGGGATGTGTATTTATGAAAGCATATGAAATTAAAAAAGATGTTTATTGGTGTGGAGCACTAGACCCTAACTTGAGGATTTTTGATATCATAATGTATACACCTTTTGGAACAACTTATAATTCATACGTTATAAAAGGAAAAAATAAGACAGCCATCGTAGAGACAGTAAAGGAAAAGTTTTTCGATGAGTATTTAGAAAGACTAAAATCTATAAATGTAAACCTTGAAGATGTGGATTATATTATATTAAATCATACAGAGCCCGACCATGCAGGTTCTTTAGATAAGTTACTAAAACTTTCTCCTAAAGCTAAGGTTGTTGCATCCCAAACTGCACTAAGATTTTTAAAGGATATTACCAATATGGAGTTTGACTATATTGAAGCAAAAGAGGGAGAAACCTTAGACTTAGGAGAGAAAACTTTAGAATTTATATCAGCTCCATTTCTACATTGGCCAGATTCGATGTATACTTATTTAAAGGAAGATAATGTGCTTTTTACTTGTGATTCTTTTGGATGTCACTATTGTAATGAAGATATATTTGATGATTATAATGCAAACGAAAGAGATTACAGGGAGGCACTGAAATACTATTTTGACAATATAATGGGGCCATTCAAGCCATACATGTTAAAAGCTATAGATAAAATTAAGGAACTTAAAATATATGCTATATGTAATGGACATGGTCCAGTTTTAAGAAAGAATCTTTGGGATATAGTAAATCAGTATAAAATCTGGAGTTTGGAAGAAGGCTCAGCAGAATTTGAAAATACTGTTTCAATTTGTTATGTATCTGCTTATGGATACACAGAAATGATGACAAATGCAATTTCTAAAGGTATAGAGAGTGTTGGAGATATAAAAGTTAATAGTTATGACCTTTCAAAAGATGATTTTAGTGATGTTCTATCTAAAATAAATATATCCAATGGTATTTTACTTGGAACTCCAACTATTAATGGAGATGCTTTAAAACCACTTTGGGATATTCTTATAAATTTAAATCCCATTGTTCATGGTGGTAAGATCGCGGGAAGTTACGGTTCTTTTGGTTGGAGTGGAGAAGGTCCTTCTAATTTAACTGAGAGATTAAAACAACTTAGAATGGATGTAGTAGATCCACTTAAAATAAATTTTAAACCTTCAGAAGAGGATTTAAAGGTTGCTTTTAATTATGGAGAAGCTTTTGGAAATAAGCTAAAAGCAAAATTTGCAAAGGATTCAAACACTTCTATTAGAAGAAAGAAATTGTGGAAATGTCTTATTTGTGGAGAAATATTTGAAGGAGATACACCTCCAGAAATATGTTCTGCTTGTGGTGTTGGAGAGGAATATTTCGTAGAGATTACAGAAGAAGTTATAAATTACTCACAAGATAATAATGATAAAATATGTATTTTAGGTAACGGTGCCTCAGGGTACTATGCAGCAGAGTCTATAAGAAAAAGAAATAAAACATGTAATATAACTATATTTTCTGAAGAGGAAGAGGTAGCTTATTATAGACCAGCATTATCAGAACTTTTAGGTGATGATAAGGTGAACAATAACTTCTATCTTTCAAGCAAGGAATGGTATAATGAAAATAATATAGATTTAAGATTAGGTGTTAAAGTTGAAAAAGTAAATACAATATATAAGAAGCTTATTTTAAAGGATGGAGTAGAGGTTTCTTATGATAGGCTTATTCTTGCTAATGGAAGTAGAAATTTCATGCCTTTAATAAAAGGAATTGATAAAAACGGTGTATTTACACTTAGAGATTTAAAAGATTTAGAAAATATTAAATCATATATAGGTAAGTGTAATAAAGCAGTAGTAGTTGGTGGCGGACTTCTTGGACTTGAGGCAGCTTGGGCAATGAAGAAATCAGGTAAGGATGTAACCATTATAGAATTTGCAGACCATATCTTAAATAAGCAGTTAGATAAGGAAGGTGCACAAATTTTAAATAAAAAACTTGAAGAAGCTGGAGTGAAAGCTTTAACAGGATCACAAGTGGTAGAAATTTTGGAGGAAGATAAGATTTCTTATGTTAAGCTAAATACAGGTGAAGAAATAGAGGCTGATATGGTTTTATTTTCTATAGGTATTAGATCTAACATCGAGTTATTTAAAGGTACGGATATTTCTTTAAATAGAGGTGTAATTGTAAATAATAAGATGGAAACTTCAGCTAGGGAGGTTTATGCTTGCGGGGATGTGGCTGAATTAAATGAAAGAGTTTATGGTAACTGGCCAGCATCTATAGAAATGGCAAAGATTGCAGGAGCTAATGTTTGTGGAGATGAGAGACAATTTATAGATTATGTAGATGTTATTTCTTTTAATGCCATGAACACAACACTTATAAGTTGTGGAACTATACCAGAAGAATCTTCGTCAGTAATTACCATAAATAATAAAGAAAAGGGGATTTATAAGAAATTCTTTTTTAAAGATGATGTACTTGTAAGTGGAATACTAATTGGAGATACTTCAGATAGTATAAAATTAATAAATGGAGTTAAAAAAGAAGAAGATTTCAATAGTTTTGCTAAAAAGTTATCTTTTAATATATAGTTTATTAAGTTTATTTTAAGTAATTATATTTTAAATTTAAATAATAAATAGGAATAAAAGAGGATTTAGTATAGATTTATTTATAATTCAATACTAAATCCTTTATTTTACAATAAAAGTTTTTAAATATTTTCTATTTGCCAATCTATTGGAGATTTTCCTATAGATTTTAGAAATTCATTACTTTTTGAGAACGGTTTTGTTCCAAAAAAGCCGCGACTTGCCGATAATGGACTTGGGTGTACAGATTTTATTATATCATGTTTTGAATTTGTAATTAATTTTACTTTAGCTTGTGCATTATTTCCCCAAAGAATAAACACAACAGGATCATTTTTTTCATTTATAAGAGATATAATTTTATCCGTAAATTTTTCCCACCCTTTATTTTTATGCGAGTTAGCTTCTCCAGCTCTTACTGTAAGTACTGTGTTTAAAAGTAGTACCCCTTCTTCTGCCCATTTCTTTAAATATCCGTTATTTGGTATATAGCAACCTAAATCACTATTTAATTCTTTGTAGATGTTAACAAGCGAAGGTGGGGTTTTAACCCCAGGCTTTACAGAAAAGCTAAGTCCATGTGATTGATTAGGACCGTGATAAGGGTCTTGCCCTAAGATTACTACCTTTACATCCTTGTATGGTGTATATTTAAGTGCATTAAAAATATCGTTCATATCTGGGTATATGGTTTTATTCCTATACTCTTCAATTAAAAACTCCCTCAGTTTTAAATAATAATCTTTGGAAAATTCTTGATCTAAAAGATCATGCCAATCATTCTTAAGTACATTCATTTATCTCCCATCCTTTAACTACAGTTATATATGATTATTATATACTATTTTAATGAAATAATTTATAATTGGTCGAATTTTATCAACAAAATTAGTATAACTTAATACAATGATATTAGGTAAAGAAAGGTTGGAGTTTACTAAGGATAAAAATTTCATTGAGAAAGGAGTTGATTTAGCCACATGGATAAACTTAATACTAAAAATGTAAGCTGGAGATTAGGACTTGTATTATTAGTATCTAATTTATTATCAGGATTTATAGTGGCTATGGGTTTTATTTTAAATACTAGAAGTATAATAAAGGATTATAACAGTAATATAGATATTACTAAGGGAATGGGGAGTATTATAGTTTCCTTAGCACTAATTTTAACTGTATCATTAATAACATCACTTATATTATCTAAAAATATAGGTAAACCTGTTCAATGTGTAACTAGAATTTTAAATTATATGTCTAAGTTCGATTTAACTAAGGATTTTATAGATAAAGATGTTCTAAATAGAAAAGATGAATTAGGTGAAATGTCTAGATCCTTAATTACACTTAAGGATAGTTTAATTTATATTGGAAGGGGAATTAAAGAGTCTTCCATAGATATATTAAAAGGGTCAGTTACAATGGAAAAAAGTTTAAAAGAAACTGAAGGTTCTATAAGTGGAATTTCTATAACTATGGATGAACTTTCTAAGGGTGCTATAGAACTTGCTGAAAGCACACAGAATGGATCTGAAAAGTTAGAAAGCTTATCTGATAAAATTTTACTTTTAGTAAATGAAACTAGTGTATTAAAAGGATTTTCATTGGAAGAAAAAAAGAATATTTCTAATGCTTTAGAGGCTTTAAATATTTTAGAAGAAAGGTTTGCAGAAAACAAAAATAATATAGAAAATACTTTTACCATAGTAAGTGATCTTTCAAAAAAATCAGAAAGTATTGGAGATATTATTAATGTAATAGAAGAAATTGCAATAAGGACAAATCTTTTATCTTTAAATGCAACTATAGAGGCTGCTAAAGCAAAAGAAAATGGTAAAGGTTTTTCTGTAATAGCAGAAGAGATAAGAAATTTATCTGAAAAAACTAAGGAGTCAACAAAGGTTATAGGAGATATATTAAAAGAATTAAAATTAGGAATTAGAGACTCCAAAGAAAATATGGATAAGTGTATTGTTGCAAATCAGGAGAGTTATAAAGCTCTGAAGAAAGAAAGAGGATATTTCGATATTATGGATGAAACCTATAATAAAACCATAGAAAAATTAAATATATTAGTTAAAAATATGGAAAGGATGAATGAGGATAGGGAAGTTGTAATGTATTCTATACAAGAAATAGCATCTGTATCTGAAGAAACTGCAGCTGGTACAGAAGAAGTCTCAGCATTAATACAAAAACAAATATCTTCTATGGAAAAGGTAAATGAGTTTGGTATAAATTTAAAAACTATTAGTAAAAAATTAAATGACTACACTAAGAAGATTATTGTTAAATAACTGAGTATTTTTAATAAATATAATAAAAGGATATATGCTATGAAATCTAGCATATATCCTTTTTAAATTGAATATAATAAAAAGGTTACAAATAATTATTTAACTATTTTGCTTCAAAGCTTCCACAATCTGTACACATAGTTGTTTTTGCTTGTGGTTCGTGTTTAACAACTTCTATAACATTAAGTGTACAGTAATCTTTGTCCCCAGAATGATATTTACATTCATCAACTACACATTTAATACTTTCATTATGTTTCATATCTTTTCACCTCTTAAAAATAAATTATTAAAAATACATTATTATTATGTCAATAAAACTTTTTATTATGTAAACTCTTATTAAAATATTACGATAATTAAATTAATATAAAAATAATACAAAAAAAATAAATAAAACTACAATTTAATCAAAAAAATGGAAGTGATTAGAAAGGGGGTTAGACCTAAAGAAGAATTTCTTTAGGGGGTTATATGAAAAAGATTAGTGTAAAAATAATTATAGCAATAATAACATCTACACTGATAGTTTCAGTTTTAGTAGGGAGGCTTAGTTTTTTTAATAGTAAGAGATTTTCAGAAGAAGAAATAAAGTATAAGTTAGATTACATGGTAGAGGCTAATGTAGAAAAATTAAACGGTACTTATATAGGCATGGAAAATATTGCAGAAGATCTTGGGGGTACTGCGAGTTCTCTTATAGATTTTGAAAAACTAAGCAAGGATAAAAATTTTATAGAAGAGTATCAAAAGAATATGGATGAAATTATTAAAAATGTGGTGACATCTAAGGAAAAAGGACTTGGAGTTTATTTTATAATAAATCCAGAACTTTATACAGACACAAAATTACGGGTTATTTGTTATGAAGATAGTGAGGGATCAGGGCAAGCAAAAAAGGAAGAGTATGATTATGATAGGGGATCTTTTCTTCCTAATAGCGGAGATAAAGAATGGTATCATGAGTATGTGAGAAATAAAAGCGGAACATGGGATGAACCACATGCCGATTCTAAGGGGAATTTCCAAATAGCTTTTGCAAAGCCTGTATTTAAAGGTAATAAGTACGTTGGACTCATGGTTGTAGATATGAATTTTACACAATATGCTAAAACAATAAATAGTATGAAGTTTTATAATACAGGATATGCTTTTGTGGTAAATGATAAACTTGATTATATAATAGACAAAAAGAAAAAGAATGACACAAATCTAGAAAAAGAAGAAAAGGGAAAATATAAAAACATAGCTCAAAAAGTCAAATCAAACGATAAAGGATTTCTTCAAGAGGAGTACAGTAAGAAAAAGTCTTATATAAGCTACGGTAAGCTCATGACAGGATGGAAGATGATAATCGTAGTTCCAAAGTCAGAAGTTTTAGCACATCTAAATAAAAATTTAATCCAAATTATAGTAACTACTTTAATAATAATCTCATTATCAATGGTCTTTGCATTATTTATAGGAAAAATGATATCTAAGCCAGTAGTAAATGTAACCAAAATGCTAGATTCTATGAAAAATTTAGATTTAACATATAAAATAGATAGAAGAATATTTCTACTTAAGGATGAGATAGGGACTATGGCAAGGTCTGCAGAATCTTTTAGGGAAGAGCTCAGAAATACCTTTAAAAGTATCCAAGTACTATCTGAAGGTGTATTAGATAATGCTAAAAAGGTAACTAATAATTCTGAAGAAGCTGTATATTCCTCTAATGCAGTCTCTAGTACAGTAGAAGAAATTGCAAAGGGTGCAGGAGAACTTGCTTGTAATTCACAAAATGGTGCAGAGAGGTTAGTTAACTTATCAAATAAAATTATGTTAGTGGTAGATAGTAACCAATCATTAAAAGAGTATTCAGAGAACACAAGAGAGATAAATAAGAACGGTATGAATACATTAGATAATTTAGTTGAAAAATTCAATATTAATACAGAAAGAATAACGGATGTATCTAACAATATAGATAGATTATCAAATAAGTCTGGTTCTGTTGGGAAAATTGTATCTACTATAGAGAAAATAGCAGAACAAACGAATCTACTTGCATTAAATGCTGCTATAGAAGCAGCAAGAGCAGGAGAGGCAGGACGTGGATTTGCTGTAGTTGCGGATGAAGTAAGGAAGCTTGCAGAAGAGACAGCGGTATCTACGAGACAAATATCAGATATAATAAAAGAAATTCAAATAGAAATACAAGAAACTAAATCAAATATGGATATAAGTTTAGGACTTACAGAAGAAA
Source organism: Hathewaya histolytica (assembly GCF_901482605.1). Lineage (NCBI taxonomy): Bacteria > Bacillati > Bacillota > Clostridia > Eubacteriales > Clostridiaceae > Hathewaya > Hathewaya histolytica. The sequence continues at coordinate 297,255 of NZ_LR590481.1, forward strand.
CAGAAAATGCATTAAAAGTGCAAGAAGAGTCTTTCAAAGGTATAGAAAAGGCCATTTTTAATACTTTAGATAAGTTAGATATTTTATCTGAAAATATTAAGATAGTAAACGAGGATAAAGAAGCTGTTCTTAGTGTTATTCAAGAAGTAAGTGCAGTATCACAAGAATCTGCAGCATCTACAGAGGAAGTTTCAGCATCTGTAGAAGAACAACTTAAAACTTTTGAAGATATAGCCGAGTCATCAAATAAGCTAGAGAATATATCACAAGAGTTAAATAATTTAGTTGAAAAGTTTAATATATAAAATTAAATTATAGATTCTGAGAAGGTTAAATTATCAATGTAATATTAATCAGCTAAGAAAGATACCTCACTAACATAAGGTAAATACTTATGGGAAGTGAGGTGTTTTTATAAAACGGTTATATTATTTTAAATGGAAAACATTACATAAAAGTGTTACATAATATGAAATTAGGCATGAAACTTGTTATAACAATACAAATGTAATATAATTAATTAGTATTTTATTTTATAAAAATAAATATTAAATTTTAAAATAGGCAAATAAAAACTTATAATATAGAATTTAAATTACAGAAAAAGTGAGGTATTTACCATGAGCAGAATTTTTGGTACAGATGGTGTTAGAGGAATTGCCAATACAGAACTTACGTCAGAACTTGCTTTTAAATTGGGTAAAGCTGGAGCTTACGTTTTAACAGAGGGAGCACATAAACCAAAAGTTGTAGTAGGTATGGATACGAGAATATCTGGAGATATGCTAGAGTCAGCGTTAGTTTCAGGATTATTATCTGTTGGAGCTGAAGCTATTTGTTTAGGGGTTGTTCCCACACCAGCAGTTGCATATTTAACAAGAAAATATAATGCAGATGCAGGAGTTGTTATATCGGCATCCCATAATCCTGTAGAATATAATGGAATAAAATTTTTTAACTCACAAGGTTATAAATTAAAAGACGAATTAGAAGATAAAATTCAAGAACTTATAGAAAATAATTTTGAAGGTGTTCCACAACCTACAGGAGAAAATTTAGGTAGAAAGAAAATGGTTGCTAATGCAATCGAAGATTATGTAGAATTTGCAAAAAGCACTATAAATTGTGATTTAAAAGGGTTAAAAATAGCATTAGATTGTGCTAATGGAGCATCTTACATAACTTCACTAAAGGCTTTTAAGGGACTAGGAGCAGAAGTTTTAGTTATAAATAATAATCCAGATGGAGCAAATATAAATAAGGCATGTGGTTCAACACACCCAGAGCAGTTAATGAGTTTTGTAAAGGATAATAACTGTGATTTTGGACTAGCTTTCGATGGAGATGCAGATAGATGTCTTGCGGTTGATGAGAAAGGAAACCTTGTAAATGGAGATTTTCTTATGGCTATATGCGCAAAAGATTTAAAAGAGCAGGGGAAACTTAAAAAAGATACTCTTGTAGTTACAGTTATGAGTAATATGGGACTTGATATAGCATTAGATAAAGAAAACATAAAGAGGGTAAAAACCAAGGTTGGAGACAGATATGTTCTTGAAGAAATGGCTTCAAAGGGATATAGTCTTGGTGGAGAACAATCAGGACATTTAATATTCCTAGATTTTAATACAACAGGAGATGGGCTAGTATCTGGTCTGCAAATAGCATCGGTAATTAAACGTAAAGGGAAAACATTATCAGAACTAACAAGCATAATGACAGAACTTCCTCAAGTGCTTGTTAATGCGAAAGTTCCTAATAATATGAAAGATATTCATATTAAAGATGAGGCAATTGCTGAACAAATAAGAAAGATGGAAGAACATTTAAATGGTTCAGGAAGAGTGCTTATAAGACCTTCAGGAACGGAGCCGCTAGTTAGAGTTATGCTTGAAGGAAAAGATAAAAAAGAAATAGAGAATATGGCAATAGCACTAGCTAAAAAAATAGAAGAAAAAGCAAATAATTAAAAGATTAAAATAAAAAAGAGGATGTATCAATATTTGATACATCCTCTTTTCATAAGGTTTATACAAAATTTATAAGCATATATTTTTAAGTTATTAAATTATTTACTTTCTTTAAGAAGTTTTTCTTCTTTGCTTCCTAGGAATATAGATTTTTGAGTTGGTCTAAATTCACCAGTGTTTTCATCTCTTCCTTGTAAATAATATCTAGCGTCATCTTTACCTATAGTATCAGCAGCTTCTTTTGAAAGTTTACCAAGATCGCCACCTTTACATCTATTAATTATTAAGCTGAATTTTGTATCTTTAAAATCAGACAACATAGCAACGTCACCAGCACTATCTCCACCAACAATTAATGGACCTTGACCGCCGTGTTTTTCAACTAAAAATCTTTCTATAGTTTTAGTTTTACCTTTGCTTTGAGTTTGATCATAACCTTTTCTAAATTCAGATTTAATTACGCCTTTGTCATCTCTTTCAAGTTCCATTGCAAATACATTTTCTTTAGGAAGTTCATATCCAAATTCAGAATCTGTAGCAAATGCTCTAACAACATCTATAAATGATGCTGAACAAATATAAACATCAATTCCATTAGCCATTAAAGTTTTATAAAGGTTTTGTTGCTCTTTTAAAGTTCTTAAGCCAGTATTAAATTTAACTGAAACAACGCCAGCTTTTCCTTTTAATTCTGCCGGGCTAGTCCAAGTTTCTTCGCCTAACTCATGTTTTAACCAATATTGATTTGACTTTTTAGTAAGCTCAGCAACTTCTTTTTCGTTCATTCCAGCAAATAAATAAGTTACCCATGGGTAGCTTACATCTGAACTAAAAGATTCACCGATTGAAGCATAAAGATATCTAGTTTTAGCTATAAAATCTTTATATTCAGTAGTTTTTTTAATTTCATCTAAAGATTTAGTACCTTTAAATCCTTTATAATTTTCATATAGGAATTTGTAGTCTGAATCGATATCAGCACCAACTAATTCTATATTTACAGGTTTACCTTCTTTATTATTACATTCTGGTTTAAAGTTATCTTTTGGAATATTAATTCTTATAGTTTTGCTGAATTCTTCTGGAGTCATTTTAAACTCAAGATTTTCTAATTGGTAAGCTAATAAAGCTTCTTCAACATCATTTATAATTGTTGTATTATCCCAATCAAATACAGCGTATGGTTTTTTTTGAGCATTGTAGTCTTTGCTGTTTTTACCATGCTTTTCTATAAGAGCACTTAAAGCCTTATAGTTTTCTGGTGCCCAGTTACCTTTTTCTAATTTAACTTCACCTTGGTTAGCAGTGTTATTTGTACTTTGCTCGGTTTTAGTATTATTTGTCTTATTTTCTTCTGCCTTATTAGAAGAACCACATGCAGCTAAAGAAAGAGCGATTGAGCATGTTAAAGCTACACTAAGAGATTTTTTAATTAAATTATTCATAAGATTCCACTCCCTAATTTTCTTTTGTTAGCTCTTATAAAAATGTATAAACCTTGTACGTTCAATATATTTATATAATGAGCATTTTCAAATGTCAACAATAAAAAAAGAATTTTCTTATTTTTTTGACTAAATTTAATTATTAATATAATAATATTATCGAAAAATTGTATCTTTTCTTTAACTTTTTCTTTGAATTTTTATATTATAATTTATTTAGTCAAAATTATTTTTAAACTACGATTTTCTATATAGTGGAACTATAAATAAAGTGTTAAAAGTATTGACGTAACATAGTAAAAATGCATATAATAATGTGACACCTTTTAGAAGAGCATAACATCATAGAAATAAGGGAGGTGAACATAAAAATATAAGTTAAAAAAACGATTTAAAGCGCCAGGAGTTATATAGATATTTTTATATAACTTGACGAGGATGGGGTTTTATCGAACCTTCGGCGGGTGCCCCACGGTATTTGTACTACCGATAACAACTGATAAAAGCGAAGAGTGATTTTCGTTACAAAATCAGTTAGGTGCAAATTATAATTAAATATCTAGTTATAATGGTTTGGTTAAGATTATAGTTTTGTTGAAAATTTTAGTAGATAGGCTATAAGTATTTTTTTGTCTGCAGGTGGGATCTCTAATGTCCATCGCCTTAACAAAATAATACAAAATAAAGACTAAAGCAAGTGATTAACCAAAGAAAAATTAAATTATGCTAGAGAATATTACAATAAGAGAGGTACGATAATAATGTGCGGAATAGTTGGATATTTTGGAAATAGAGAGGTAGCACCTTTATTAATTAATGGATTAAGCAAATTAGAATATAGAGGATATGATTCATCAGGTATAGCAGTAATACAGCAAGATGGAATCAATGTTACAAAGTGTAAAGGAAGATTAAAGTGTCTAGAAGAAAAGTTAGAACAAAATCCAGTACATGGTAATATAGGTATAGGACATACAAGATGGGCAACACATGGACAACCATCATATTTAAATTCTCATCCTCATTCAAATAAAGAAGGAACAATTACTATAGTTCATAATGGAATTATTGAAAACTACATTAACTTAAGAGAAAAACTAATTAAAAAAGGATATGAATTTGTATCAGAAACCGATACAGAAGTAATTCCTCATTTAATAGATTACTACTATGAAGGAGATCTTTTAGTAGCAGTTAGAAAAGCTGTATCTAAGATGGAAGGAAGTTATGCTCTAGGGGTTATATCTTCACATGAGCCAGATAAAGTAGTAGCAGTTAGAAAAGATAGCCCATTAATCGTTGGACTTGGAGATGGAGAAGCTTTCATAGCATCTGATATTCCAGCAGTTTTAAATGAAACAAGGGATATCTATCTATTAAATGATAACGAATTTGTTTTAATGGACAAAAGTGGTGTTCAACTATGTGATATAGATGGCGAAAAAATAGAAAAAGAAGTGTACCATGTAACTTGGGATGCTGATGCAGCAGAAAAAGGTGGATACGAGCATTTCATGATAAAAGAAATTCATGAGCAGCCAAAAGTAATAAAAGATACTATGGCATCTAGAATTTTATTAGGAGAGCCAATAAATTTAGATAACATTAATATAACAAAAGAACAAATAGAAAAATTAAGTAAAATTTATATAGTAGCATGTGGAACAGCTTACCATGCTGGTGTAGTTGGTAAATATGCAATAGAAAAGTTAGCAAGAATACCAGTTGAAGTGGACATTGCTTCAGAATTTAAATATAGAGATCCATTAGTAGATGAAAATTCTCTTATGATTGTTATAAGCCAATCAGGAGAAACAGCAGACACTTTAGCTGCTCTAAGACTTGCGAAATCTAAGGGAGCAAGAGTTATTGCTGTAACTAATGTAGTTGGAAGTACAGTTTCAAGAGAGGCAGAAGATGTTTTATATACTTGGGCAGGGCCAGAAATTGCTGTAGCTTCAACAAAAGCATATGTAACACAGCTTATAGCAATGTATATAATTGCATTGTATTTTGCTCAAAATAACGGAGCATTATCTAGCGAAGAATTAGAGGAAATAAAATCAGCAATGTTACAACTTCCACTAAAAGCAGAAGAGGTATTAGAAAATAAAGAAGCAATACAAAAGTTTGCATCAGAAAACTATATGCACAGAGATATGTTCTTCCTAGGAAGAGGAATGGACTACGCTGTTGCTATGGAGGGCTCTTTGAAATTAAAAGAAATCTCTTATATTCACTCAGAAGCATATGCAGGTGGAGAATTAAAGCATGGTCCAATAGCATTAATGGAAGAGGGCACAGTGGTTATTTCACTAGCTACACAGTCTAATTTAATAGATAAGATGGTAAGTAATATAAAAGAGGTAACAGCAAGAGGTGCTAAGGTAGCCGCTTTTGTACCAAAAGGTCATATTGAAGTTGAAGAGAATGTAGATTCAGTAACTTATCTTCCAAATGTTATAGATATATTAACACCAGTAATATCAGTAATTCCATTACAATTATTCTCATACTATGTAGCAGTCCAAAAAGGATGCGACGTAGATAAACCAAGAAACTTAGCTAAATCAGTAACAGTTGAATAAGGATTGAATATAATCACCTCTTAAATACTTTTACTTGAGAGGTGATTTTTTATTGCTAATAGTGGGTTGTATAGATATTAATCGTAAAATATTTTATAGACATTAAGTAAAAAGTTGTAATAAGTATTAGTATTTACAAAAAAATATATATATATTGGCAAATACATATAAAAGTTTGATATAATTACTTTGTATTAATTATAATAATATTTTTTAAGGGGGTTTTATTATTTTGCTTTTAGTATTATTTATGGTTATTTCCCCTTATACAACAGCTATTCCGTGCATATACATGACATATAGGGTTTTAGTAGGAAAAATTATTGTAGAGAAAAATTATCTTAATATAGGGCTTTTTTTATTGTTTATATGGTCTTTAATTGTAGGAGTTTTAAATCGTAGTATAACATCAATATTTTCATCCTTTGCCTTACTTATGTATTTTTGCAGTAGTGTGTATATACAAAGCTATTGTATTAATAGGGATAGGGTAGAAAAGATATATAGATGTTTGATATATTTCTCAGTTTTTTCTGGTATATTTGGAATTATAGAAAAGATTTTTTGTTTATATTTTAAAGAGAATGTTGTAGCAAGATTCCTAGATTTTACTTTTCAAACTATACATAATAAAAGGATATATAGTACCTTTGGCAATCCTAATGTGGCTGGTAATTGGTTTGCTATAATGATACTTGTTAGTATTTATTTTTGTTCTACAGACTCTAGATATAATAAGTTGTTTTATAAAGCATCGACGCTTTTATTTCTTGTTGCTTTATTTTTAACAGGATCTCGTGGGGCGTTCATTGGATTAGTATTTGGGCTTTTTGCCTTTTACCTATTTAAATTTGATTGGAATAAAAAAAATATATGGATATATATATTATTATTTATATTTATAGTAGTGGTTACATTTATACCATTACCTATTTTAAATAATGTCATAGCCCATAATGTTGATCGTTCATTTCATAATCGTGTAGGAATATGGAGGGGATGTATTACAATGGCAAAAAATAAACCTATTACAGGTTGGGGACTTATGGCTGTATGGGATTATGGATCAGAGTACATAGTTGGGTATAATAAAATGTTATTTCATGCTCATAATATTTGGATTACATTTATGACCACGCTCGGAGCTGTAGGATTTTTAATATATATGTATATTAAAATAAATTTACTTAGAAGTTTAAAAGTTCTTTATACACAAAGATGCCCTTTTGTTCCTATGCTCGCTGGCATTCAGGCTTTAATAATTGGTCATGGACTAGTTGATTTTACAATGATTGCACCGCAGGCGGCTTTATTGTTTATATCGTGTTCAGCTGTAACATTATCACTTTTAAGACAATATAGTACTGTATTGGATAGTAAACCCTTACGAATTAGAAATAAATTAAAATCATTGTTTAGACTTAATTAGATTAATATTTATATAACTATATATGAATAAAAATATGTTTATTTATTAGAAAAAAGTAAGTGCCAAAAGGCGAGGGTACTGAAAAAGTACCCTCCTAATCTTAATAGACATAACACTACAGTTTGTGTAGATGTTATGTCTATTTTTTAGTATAATTTTTATATTACTAATTTAAGCAGGTGATTTTATGTTAATGCATCAAAAGATGATATTAAGCGAATATGGTGATATATATGATAGGATTATCCCTAAAGATAATATGTTGAGAAGGATTAAAGAAATGGTAGATTTCTCATTCATCTACGATGAATTAGTTTCTACATATTGCAATAATAACGGTCGCGGAGCGATTGACCCAATAAGAATGTTTAAATATCTTTTACTAAAAACTATTTTCAATATTTCTGATGTAGATGTTGTTGAACGCTCTAAATATGATATGTCTTTTAAATATTTCTTAGATATGGCTCCGGAGGAGGATGTAATTAATCCAAGTTCTTTAACTAAATTTAGAAAGCTACGCTTAAAGGACACTAATCTAATGGACATGCTAATTTCTAAAACCGTAGAAATAGCATTGGAAAAGGAAATTATAAAATCAAAATCAATTATTGTTGATTCAACTCATACCAAAGCTAGATACAATCAAAAAACACCTAGGGAAGTTTTAATTGAACAATCTAAAAAACTTCGAAAGTCAGTTTATAACATTGATGAGTCAATGAAAGCAAGGTTTCCTAATAAAGTTAACAACGGTCTTCTTGAGGATGAAATAGAGTATTGTCAAAAACTTATATCAGTTATTGAAAAAGAAGAGGTCATTTCAAGTTATCCAGCTGTAAAAGAAAAATTAAATTTATTAAAAGAAACAATCGAAGATGATTTAGAGGTTTTGTCATTCTCTAAAGATGCTGACGCAAAAGTTGGACACAAAACTGCTGATACATCTTTCTTTGGGTATAAAACTCATATTGCAATGACTGAGGAACGTATTATTACTGCTGCTGTAGTTACTTCGGGAGAAAAACACGATGGAAAACAACTAAAATCACTTATTGAAAAGAGCGAAGCCTCTGGCTTAAACATAGAAAATATTATTGGAGATGCAGCTTATTCAGAAAAAGAAAATATAGAATATGTAAATGAAAGTGAAAAAAATCTAATTGCAAAGCTTAGTAAATCAGTATCTCATGGTAACAAAAGACAAACTAAAACGAAGTTTGAATATAATAAAGATGCAGATATGTATGCGTGTGAAGCTGGCCATATGAGTACTAAGAAAACTAGTACTAGACCTAAAAAACATGCCAAAGATGGACTAGGTACAGTAATTTCTTATTTTTTTGATGTTAAAAAGTGTCAGTGTTGCCCTTTAAAACAAGGGTGCTATAAAGAAGGTGCTAAAACTAAATCATACTCAGTTTCAATCAAAACGAATACGCATCAAAAACATATTGAATTTCAAGAAACTGATTTTTTTAAAGAAAAATCAAAAGAGAGATATAAAATTGAAGCTAAAAATAGTGAAATGAAACATAGACATGGGTATGATGTTGCGTCAGCCGCAGGTCTTGTTGGCATGCAAATGCAAGGTGCATTGACCATTTTTGCTGTAAACTTGAAGAGAATATTGACTCTAAGCAATCAGTAAATATACCCGATTAGGGTTTAATAATACAAAAAGACTCAAGCTCATACCACAAAATGGTATAAACTTGAGTCTTTTAAATTATGTAAAAAGTAAACCCCCGAAAAACTATAAGTTTTTCAGTGGTCTCCCAAAAGGCACTTACTTTTTATTTGCTTTCTAAGTATTCATCAAAAGTAACTTTCTTATCAATAAATTCATTAGGACTTATATCTATAACTCTATTGGCAATAGTTTGTATGAATTGGTGATCATGAGAAGTGAATAATATATTACTCTTATAATCTACCAAGCCATTATTTAAAGCAGTTATTGATTCTAAATCCAAGTGGTTAGTTGGTTGGTCTAATATAAGCACATTAGCATTATTAAGCATAGTTTTTGATAACATGCATCTAACCTTCTCACCACCAGATAGAACTTTAACTTCTTTTAATGGTTCTTCACCAGAGAATAACATTCTTCCAAGAAAACCACGTAAATAGCTTTCGGATTTTTCTTCTGAGTATTGTCTTAACCAATCAACCAGATTTAAATCTACATCATTAAAGTACTCTGAGTTATCCTTAGGTAAATAAGCTTTTGTTATAGTAACGCCCCACTTATATTCTCCACTATCTGGTTCCATTTCTCCAGCTATTATTTTAAATAATGTAGATATAGAAAGTTCGTCGCCGATAAACGCAATTTTATCGTTCTTGCCCACAGTGAAGCTTACATTATTTAATACATTTACTCCATCTATGCTCTTACTTAATGAATCTACTCTTAATATATCATTACCAACTTCTCTCTCAGGTTTGAAACCTATGAAAGGATATCTTCTACTAGAAGGTTGAATATCTTCTAAATCGATTTTATCTAGTAACTTTTTACGAGAAGTTGCTTGCTTGGATTTAGATGCATTAGCACTAAATCTTGCAATAAACTCTTGAAGTTCTTTAACTTTTTCTTCTTTTTTCTTGTTCTGTTCCTTAGCCATTTTAAGAGCTAATTGGCTAGATTCATACCAAAAATCATAGTTTCCAACATATAACTTGATAGCACCAAAGTCAACATCAGCCATGTGTGTACATACTTTATTTAGGAAATGTCTATCATGGGATACTACAATTACTGTACCATGAAAATTTATTAAAAACTCCTCAAGCCAGTTAATAGATTTTATATCTAAATGGTTAGTAGGCTCATCTAGTATAAGCACACCAGGATTACCAAATAGGGCTTGAGCAAGTAATACTTTCACTTTTTCACTGCCAGATAATTCTTTCATAAATTTTTCATGGAGCTCTGTACCTATACCTAGTCCTTGAAGTAGGGAAGATGCTTCAGATTCTGATTCCCATCCGTTTAATTCAGCAAACTCTCCTTCAAGTTCAGAGGCTTTTATTCCATCTTCATCTGTAAAAGGAGTTTTAGCATATATAATATCCTTTTCCTTCATAATTTCATAAAGTCTTTCATTTCCCATTATAACTGTTTCTAAAACAGGGAATTCATCATATTTAAAGTGATCTTGCTTTAAAATAGACATTCTAACACCAGGTTGAATGGATACATCACCTTTATTAGGTTCTATTTCTCCAGATAAAATTTTTAAAAATGTACTTTTACCTGCACCATTAGCGCCTATAACACCATAGCAATTCCCAGGTGTAAATTTAAGATTTACATCTTCAAAAAGTTTTTTCTCTCCATATCTTAAACTTAAATTCGTTACTGTAATCAAGTCCATACCACCCTTTACCAAATTTTATAATCAAATAATATTATATCATATCGCGACATTATACCATAAAAACAGGAACTTAAAAAGGAGGTATTCAAGGGTATAAAATGTTTTAGTTGATTATAAAGGGAAAAAAGGGGTATAATTATAAAATAAATATAGAAATTTTATCCTTAAAGGAGTTTGTATATGAATGATTTTGTAATTATAACTGATTCAGGTTGTGATTTATCTTTAGATATAGTGAAGTTTTTAAATATTGAATATATGGGATTAGTATGTGATTTAAATGGAAAAGAGATAATTGAAGATTGTGGAGCATCACTTTCATATAAGGACTTTTATAGAGCAATTAGAGAGGGGGCATCTCCAACCACAAGTCAAATTAATTCTTTCAGATTTTATACAGAGTTTGAAAAACACGTAAAAGATAATAATAAAGTATTATATATTGCTTTTTCTTCTGCATTAAGTGGAACCTATAATAGTGCGGTAATGGCTAGAGAAGATATACTTGAGAAATATCCAGATGCAGATATATCCATAGTGGATACAAGAGGAGCATCTAGTGGTCAAGGACTTTTAGTTTATAAGGCTGCTAAGTTAAGGGAAGAAGGAAAGTCAAAAGAAGAGATAGTAAAATGGTTAGAAACAAATAAAAATAGAGTATGTCACTATTTTACAGTGGATGATCTTAAGCATCTAAAAAGAGGTGGAAGAATTAGTGCTGTTTCAGCTAATATCGGAGGTTTACTTAACATAAAACCAGTAATGTATATTAATGATGAGGGTAAACTGATTCCTTTTTATAAGGCAAGAGGACATAAACAAGCGCTAAAAAAACTGTTTGAAAATTTAGAAGCTCATTTATCAGATGACAGCCTAGAAGAGATATTTATAGCTCATAGTGATAATTTAAAAGGGGCTGAAGAACTAGCGAATATGATCAAAGAAAAGTATAATGTGAAAAATATTATAATAAACTATATTGGACTCGCTATAGGAAGTCACACAGGAGTAGGAACTGTAGCGCTTTACTTTTTAGGAACCCATAAAGAACCTAAGTAAAATTTAAATTGTATACTATTTTAAAACTTATAGTTATAAATAAAAAAACATCAAAGAAGACTCTTTGATGTTTTTTTATTTATATGTGATATTTTATTTTATTTCTTTTAATGTACTAGTGACACTTGATATTTCATTATGCATTTTCTTGTAAAGTAGAGCTTCTTTACTATTAGGATCATTGAATGCATAATCAGTTGGACCACCTATAACATAGGTATTGCCTCTAGCTTTAAAATACTTTCTTCCTCCAACACTATCTAAATACCACTCGTCTTCTTCTCTTGTCTTTTTAACTATAGAAAATATTCTAATATGCCCTGGAACGATTCTCTCTTTCTGGGTAAAGCATACGTTTATATCAGATTCATTTTCTAAAATATAATATTTACCTTTCCAACTAGCAGGAAAATTTATGGAAATACCATGTTTATGACTGGTATATTTTATTGGTTTCGTAGGGATAGGTGGTATTTGGGGTAATTTGTCTTCTTTTATTTTAGATGGATCCTTTTTAGGGATAGATGCTGGTGTTACATTTTTATTAGTAGTACTTTTATTTTTAGAGTTATTAATTTCAGTTTTTTTAGATTCCTTTAATGGTTTTTCTTTATTATTTACAGTTTCATCATCAGATGGCTCTTTATTCTTATTACTATGATTTTGACTGCTAAGAACTGGCTTAGTATTATTTACACTTTTAGAGGTATTTTCCATAGGTATACTCTTTTCATTATTGTCTACACTTATATTTCCTAACAAAGATTTATTATGATTTTTTTTATTCTTATTATTTAGGCTCATTATTGTAAAGCTTGATATAGCTATTATAGAACTTAAGGAAATAGCTATAATTAAATTTCGTTTACTTTTATTAGATGAAACTTTTCCCCTTGAATTGTTATATACTCTCATTATACACACCCCTTAGTGTTTATTTAGTAAATCATGCATGTAGTTAATTATTAATACAAATATTAATAATTAACTACATTACAATATTATAACATATTATAATATTGTAATGCTATTTGTTTTTTAAGATCAAGATTTAATAAAAAGGAACTGTTTTTACGAGTAAAATTTTTATGTATGCCTTTTTTAAACTTATTTTTAATTATTTAGAGAAATATTAATAGTATTGATTTTACCTATAGATTATACAAGTTGTATCAATAAAAACAATTTAACAAAATATTAATAATTCACTAGAATGAAATTAGTATAAGTAATAATCTATATATTACATTATTAAATAAAGAGGGGGTTATAAAACATGGATAGTAAAAAGGGTATTATCCTCACAGGGGCCATAGTTGGTATTATTTCTGTGCTTTTAGTTTATTTTGGGAATCCTGTGAACATGGGATTTTGTATTGCATGTTTCATAAGAGATATTGCAGGAGGGTTAGGGTTACATAGAGCACCAGTAGTTCAATACATAAGACCAGAAATTATAGGTATGGTTATTGGAGCCTTTATAATGTCTATTTTTAGTAAGGAGTTCGCAACAAAAGGAGGTTCTTCACCATTTATAAGATTTACTTTAGGATTTGTAGTTATGGTGGGGGCTTTAATGTTCCTTGGATGTCCTTTAAGAATGGTGTTAAGACTTGCAGGTGGTGATTTAAATGCCATAGCAGGACTTGTTGGATTTGTAGTAGGAATAGTTATAGGTATTATGTTCCTAAACAAAGGGTTTAGTTTAAAGAGAAATTATAAATTAAATAAGGCAGAAGGATACTTATTCCCAGTAGTTAATATAGGTCTTTTTATGTTACTAACTACAGCGCCAGCATTTATATTGTTTAGTAAAAAGGGTCCAGGTGCATCTCATGCTCCAATAATTATTGCATTAATTGCAGGCTTAGTAGTAGGTATTTTAGCTCAAAAAACAAGATTATGTATGGTGGGTGGCATTAGAGATTTAATAATGTTTAAAGATACATATTTATTATCTGGGTTTATAGCTATTTTTGTATTTTGTCTTATAGGAAATTTAATAATAGGAAAGTTTAAATTAGGATTTGTTGGACAACCTGTTGCACATATAGATGGACTATGGAATTTCTTAGGTATGGTTCTTGCAGGATGGGGATGTGTCCTACTTGGAGGATGTCCTATGAGACAACTTATTTTATCAGCAGAAGGAAATATAGATTCTGTTATATCAGTTTTAGGAATGTTCGTAGGTGCAGCTTTCTGCCATAACTTTAGTTTAGCTTCAAGTGGAAAGGGAGCAACTTTAAATGGTAAAGTTGCAGTAATAATAGGATTTGTATTGGTATGCGCTATTTCATATTTTAATATAGAAAAAACTATAAAGATTAAATCGAAGGGAGATGTAAAGATTGAATCAAATAGATGCTAGGGGAGTATCATGCCCTCAACCTGTACTTATGACAAAAAAAGCATTAGAAAGCAACCCTGAAGGTATTGATGTAATTGTAGATAATATGACCGCAAGAGGAAATGTAGAAAGATTTATGAAAAATGCTGGTTATAAGGTCACTATAAAAGATATAGATGATGAAGAATCTATACTATCTGCAAGGAAGTAGAACATATGGAGTATATAGCAACGTTTTTTACTAACTCTGGAGCTATAAAATTTAACAGATATTTAAATAGCTTAGATGTTAAAAATCAAGCTATGCCTGTACCTAGAAAAATAACTTCAAATTGTGGTATAGGGGTTAAGTTTAGCTATAGTGATGAGTTAGAAAATATACTAATAGATGATGTAGAAACTGTATTTTCTATAAATAATGGAGAATATAACTGCGTATATAGTGAAGAATAATAGAATATAAGTATATAATAAAAACACTCTAGATAAATAGGGTGTTTTTATTATTCAATATATTTTATATTTGTTAATTGCCTCTAAAGTTTTTGAACTGTATTCCTTATGGGATGAGAGTCTTTGGGGGGATGTGGAATACAAGGGGGTTATAACTTAGGATTTTTCACATTAGGATTAGATTATCTTGGTATTAGGGATAAAAGTATTGGTATAGAGGAAAGGGTTGCAAATAATTTAGATGCAGGGGACATGTCAGTATTGTTAATTTTAGGAATAGCTCTTATAATATTAATTAATAAAAATAAAAAGGATACCATAAATAAATAAATTCTAATTTAAAAAAATTAAGCAGGGAGATTAAACTAGGAGTTCCTTGCTTTAATTTTTATAATAGTTTTATATGAAACTATATAAAAGGAGGGATTACATGGAGGCAAATAGGTTTAGTAAAAAGATAAAGAAACATGATGAAAAAATCTTAGAGTATAGTAAGAGGTGTAATTTATTTTCGATATTTAGGCTAATAACTATGATTAGCTCCATTTATTTAACATATAGGGTTTTAAAGTTGAATTTTAATAAAGCATACTTTTTAGTACTACTGCTTCTTTACATGGCATTTATATTTTTAATGAGAATTCACAGAAGAACTAAAGAAAGATTGAATTTTTCTAAGGAAATTATAGAAATAAATAAGAGATATTTATCTAGAATTAATGGAAAGTGGACTGAGTTTAAAGATATAGGTGATGAGTTTATAGATGAAGCCCACAGATATTCCAGCGATTTAGATATATTCGGTGAAAAATCATTATTCCAAATGATTAATATAACTAATACCAAAGAAGGAAGAGAAAGTTTAGCTAAATCTTTAATGAATCCTAGTTATAAAAAGGAAGAGATAGTTTTAAGACAGGAAGCTATAAAAGAATTACATGATAAATTATATTTATGTGAGGAAATGGAATACATTACAAGAAAGCATAAAGATAAGCTTAATAAATCTGAAAGGTTAATTAAGTATGGTGAGGATAGTGAAGTATTGATAAAGTCCAAAATTTTAAATACTTTAATATATACACTGCCTTTAATTACAGTTCCTTTAGGAGCTTTTATACTATTACTTAAACTTCAAAGTTTATATAATTTAATTCCCATAATAATTATTATTCAGATATCCATTTGGGGAATAAATTTTATGAAACTTAATAATATACTAGGGGAACTTGGACTTTTTAAATATAATATAGATACCTATGTACATATGTTAAAACTTATAGAAAAAGAAGAGTTCAAGTCTCAAAAATTAAAAAGTATAAAATCAGATTTATTTAGTGAAAAAAATTCTGCACTTATTGCTATAAAGAAATTAGATAATACTTTTGAAAAGGTTAATTTAAGATATAATGGATTGCTATACCTTGGACTAAATGCACTCTTACTTTGGGATTACCAATGTGTATTTTCTCTAGAGGCTTGGAAAAGACAATATGGATGCGAAATAAGGAAATGGTTATATCATATAGGAGAAGTTGAGTCACTCATGAGCTTGAGTGTTTTAACTCATATTGAGGAAGATATTACTTTTCCTAAAATAAATAGTGAAGGCAAATTAGCGGTAAATGCTAAAAAACTTGGGCATCCTCTTATAAATGGTAAGGATAGAATAGATAATGATGTAAGTATGGATAATAAAATTTTTATAATAACAGGTTCTAATATGTCAGGGAAAACTACATTTTTAAGAACTATAGGAATAAACTTAGTCCTTGCCTATAGTGGAGCACCCGTTTTTGCAAGAGAGATGACTTGTTCTATATTAGATATATTTACTTCAATGAGAATAAGCGATGATCTGAAGAATGGAATTTCTACTTTCTATGCCGAACTTATAAGGATAAGAGATATAATTAAGAACTCTAATGATGATAAGGAAATGATATTTTTAATTGATGAGATATTTAGAGGAACAAATTCTATGGATAGAATACTCGGAGCTAAGAATGTATTGTTAAATTTAAACAATGAAAAAATAATAGGTGCTATAACCACACATGACTTAGAATTATGTGAGTTAGATAGATACAATAGGATAAATAATTATCATTTTTCAGAGTATTATAAGGATGATAAGATATATTTCGACTATAAGATAAAAGATGGGAAATCAACCACCACAAATGCTAAATATCTTATGAAAATAGTTGGTATAAATATAGTGGAATAGTATGAAACTAAAAATAAAATTAAAGTATGAAAGTATATAAGATAAATTTATATTTAGAGAGTGTATATAAAGACACTCTCTATTTTTCTCTACATTTTTTATTTATTACGAAAATATCTACGTAATTACAGTTATATGCCGAGTTTTTTATTTATAAATTGTTTTAAATGATTAGGTTTAAATTCACTACTTAGGATATCCATAATTATCTGATCGTATTTATTTCCAGCTAAGGTATAAGCATTACGAATCCTTCCACATTCTTTAAAACCTACTTTTCTATAACATTTTATAGCTGATTCATTAAATCCATAAGCTACTAGGTGAATACTTTCAAGGTTAATGACATTAAATCCAAAGTCCAATAGTAATGTCAATGCTTCAACGCCATATCCTTTTCCCCAATAGGACTTATTCCCTATAAAGATACCAACCTCTCCATGTCTATTTCTGAGGTCTGTAGATGGGAAACCACAATTTCCAATAAGCTCATTGCTTTTAGAATCTATTATAGCGAAATTATATCCATCTTTAACTAAATCATTTAAGGCATCTTTTTCAAATTGTATACCAATAACCTTTGGCATTAGGGAAAGACCTATAGCTACTTCCGGATCGTTCAGCCATTCAGTATATTTTTCGTAGTCGCTAGTATCAATTGGAGATAGATAACATTTTTCACCAGTAATTTTTTTAAAATACATAATTATTCCCCCTTTAATTTAATATAAAAAAACCCGCAGAATCACTATAATTAAGTGACTCCGCAGGTTAATATTTTAATGCGTGTAGGAAAAATCCCTGTACCGCTCACAATAGCATAGTAGTAACTATACTACGGCTTAGATACACTCACTAGATTTTTAATTATTTCTATATATGTTACTATAGGACAATTGTGATGTCAATAGAATTGAGGGATTTATTATATACAATTTAAAAAAACTTAAAAAGTATAGTTTAAAAAGTTGTATTGAGAATTGTAACTATATGTTATACTAATAAATAGAACACTGAATAAATCTATATATTTATATGGAAAAATAAATGAGAAAGGAATTTAGATGATGGATTTTAAAAAATTTAAAGATAAAAAATATATGGATATTATAATTCCTATAGCTATAGCAGCATTTTTAGTATTTATATCATCTATTATGTTTCTTAAATTACTAGATATTACACCATATTTTTTAAATAGAATTGGGAATATATATTCAATAATAAGTCCCTTTATATATGGAATTATTATAGCATATATACTAAACCCACTTATGAGATTTTTAGAAAAGAAATTTAAATTAAAAAGATCAATAAGTATATTATGTACATATCTTATAATAGTTGGTTTATTTATTATAGTAATAATATATTTATTACCTAAAATAACTACTAGTATTATGGAAATACTTAGAAGTGTTCCTCAATATACACGTGCAACAGAAAGATGGGTAAATAATTTACTTAATAATAGTAAAGCTGGAGAATTAATCAATACTTCTGTTGGAGCTAATTTTAATCCAGAGAAACTTATTTCTAAGGCTAGTGAATTCTCTATTTCGGTGTTAAATTCTTTTTTAGCCAATTTATTGTCAATTACTAACTATTTTATAAAGTGGATATTTGGATTCCTTATAGCTATTTATGTTTTAGCGGACAAAGAGAATTTTAAATATGTATCCAAAAAGGCTATATATAAGACTTTAAAAGAAAAAAATGGGAATAGGTTTCTACGATTATTAAGTACCTTAAACAGTATGATAGGTACTTATATAGGCACAAAGGCACTAGACTCTCTTATTGTGGCTATTATAGCATTGATAGGGCTTATGTTTATAAAATCACCATATGCTTTATTAATTGCAATAGCTGTTGGAATAACCAATATGATACCTTATTTTGGTCCTTTTGTAGGTATGTTTGTAGCGGGAGTTATAAATATTTTTTATAGTCCTATTAAAGCATTAATTGTAGTTGGATTTTTATTTTTATTGCAACAATTTGATGGCTGGTACTTGGATCCTAAATTAATAGGAGATAAAGTTGGACTAAGTCCATTCCTTGTAATGTTGGCAGTTACCTTAGGTGGGGGATTATATGGTGTGGTTGGTATGATTTTATCAGTACCTGTAATGGCTGTTATAAAAATATATGTAGATAAAGTTTTTTAATTTTTTAGGGACAGTTCACAAAATATAATTTTTTATGAAATTTATATTTTATGAACTGTCCTTATGTTTTTAGAGGTTCTATTATTTTTAATTTATTAATAAA
The DNA here is from genome assembly GCF_901482605.1 of Hathewaya histolytica. Taxonomy (NCBI): domain Bacteria; kingdom Bacillati; phylum Bacillota; class Clostridia; order Eubacteriales; family Clostridiaceae; genus Hathewaya; species Hathewaya histolytica. The sequence continues at coordinate 316,439 of NZ_LR590481.1, forward strand.
AATAAGTTCTAAGTATGGTAATATTATTAGTGAGTTTTAAATATATAATGGTTTTAAGTACATTATAGAGTGTGATATTTTAAATTAAAGATACGAAGGTGGATTATGATGGATATGTTAAATCGTGTTTTAAATATAATATTTCATCTTGATAAATATTTAGGTATTGTTATTACCCATTTTGGATATAAAGCATATATTATTATATTTATAATTGTTTTTTTAGAGAGTGGTATAATACTAACACCATTTTTACCCGGAAATTCTTTAATCTTTATTACAGGAACATTTGCAGCATTAAAATCAATAAATATATATGTACTTATCATAACATTACTTTTGGCATCTATATTTGGTGGAATAATAAATTATAATATAGGAAAGTTTTTTGGAGCAAAGATAATAAAGAGTAAGATAGGTGTTATTATTGAAAAGAAGGGGTATTTTGATAAAACTAAGCTATTTTACGAAAAGCAAGGGGGAAGGACCCTTATAATGGCAAGATACATACCAGTTGTTAGAACTTTTTCTCCATTTATAGCAGGAGTAAGCAATGTAGGACATATGAAATTTATGTTATATAATATTTTAGGTGCATTTTTATGGGTAATACCTCTGAATTTATTAGGATATTGGTTTGGGAATTTAACTTTTGTTAGGAATAATTATAGCATAGTTATTTTTATGCCTATTATTGGATATGTAGTTTTCGTATTTTTTGCTATTATAATAAGAAAACTGAAGAAAAAATTATCTAATGCATAGAATAATTTAGATTTATGTAAATAATTCTTAAATATCTAAGATTTATTTTATTATACAAATTGATAATCTTTTTTAATAGTGATATAATGATTAAGTAAACTAAATAATAAATCTGATACATAAGGATTTAGGTTCTTTTTATTAAGACTAATAGGGAAAATGGTGAGATACCATTACAGCCCCCGCTACTGTAAAAGCAGACGAAACCTTAGTGAAACCACTGTGAAAACGGGAAGGTAAGGGAATAGGACGAAGCTTAAGTCAGGAGACCTGCCTAAATTTTAAGTAATCCTTCGGAGGGAGGGACGTTGCTTCAATATGTGTTTTACATACGTCTGTTTTATAAGTATGTACTATATTATATAAAAAGAGCATCCTAACCTTTAAGGTTAGGATTTTTATTTTACAAACCCTAGTATAAACAGGAAAAATAAAAGTATAATTAAATCCCAGTGTAGCAATGTAGCTGCAGTAACCCCATAAATTATAATTAAATTCCATATCAACGTATCAACAATGGTGTTGAATACACCTTTTAACAATGATGTTATTTAGAATAAATTATTTTTGCTGATGCATTTAAGTTTGCATCAGTTTTTCTTTTTTTGTAACTCTAAATCATAGTTTATATAAAAATATACTTAATATTATTAATATTAAGTATATATTATAGTTAATTTAAACATATAATACTTTAGCCTTATTTTGTTGTAATTAAGTCTTTAATCAATTGTCATTTAAAAGAGTCATTATTAAGAAGGAACTGAAGCTCAAGTGTAGAAAGGGGGATGGGATATATTGCAATTATTACATAAAATAGGGGGGGTTAAATGCAATCATCAAAATTAGCTTTAAAGGGTGGTATATTAATTGATGGAATAAGGGGGTATGCCTATTGAGAATTCGTTATTAATGGTAAATGGAGATGAAATCGCATATGTGGGTGAAATGGAGAATATTAATATACCTGAAGATTATGATACCATAGATACCACTGGTATGACTGTCATTCCTGGACTTATCGATACTCATGTTCACTTTGGTGGTGCATTAAATGCATCTGATTTATCATGGATATTGGAGCACGTTATACAAAAATCTATTGTAGCTGTTGCGCAAGCAGAAACATGTCTTAATCATGGGTTCACTACTACCGGAGATATATCTCGAAATGGTACATATTTGAGGAATATGATAAATGAGGGTATAGTAAAAGGACCGAGGATTGTAACTTGTGGTCTTGGATTATCTAGAACATGTGGTCATGGAGATACACATGGTCTTCCTCTAGATTATGTTCAAAAATCTCATCCATGGGCTATTTGCGCTGATGGAAGAGAAGAGCTTCGAAAGGTAGTACGTTCTATTTTAAGAACTGAACCAGATGCTATTAAAATATGGGCTACTGGTGGTGGTGTTTGGAGGTTAGATGATAAAAGGCATCAGCACTATAGTTATGAGGAGATAGAAGTGGTAGTTGAAGAGGCGAATTATGTCGGGCTTCCTGTGAGAGCTCATTGCGAAAGTTTGGAAGGCGCTAGGGCTTGTATAAAAGCGGGAGTTCATAGTATAGAACATGGACAAGAACTTGATGAAGAGTGTTTAAATATGATGGTACAAAAAGATATAAGTTTAGTTCCTACAATGAAGTTTTTCTATGAATGGTTTACAGAATATGAACCACCATATAGATCAATTCTAGATATTTTTCCCGGAGAAACATTAGCTGAAAAAGAGTTAAATCGTACTATAGCTAACTTTCAAGCTGCAAAGGATACAGGGGTTAGGATAGCAGTAGGATCGGACTCCTTTTGTAGTAAACTAACTCCTTATGGAGAGTATAGTTTGAAAGAGATGTATGCAGTTCATGATGCGGGACTTTCTCCTATGGAAACCATAGTAGCTGCTACAAAATCAGGGGCAGAGGTACTGAAAGTTGATGATATTACTGGTACTTTAGAAAAAGGTAAGAAAGCCGATGTAGTGGTTTTAACTAAGAATCCTTTAGAAGATATAACTAATATAAATTTAGATAATATGAAGTTTATAATTAAAGGCGGTAAATTTGTAAAAAGATAAATATTCAGATACTAATTTTAAAAAAAGTATATTTAAACATAGGTATTGATACAAGTATAGATTTAAAAATAATTTTCAAAGAATAGGGACAGTTCATAATGAATTAGGTAATGATAATTTACTAAATCAAGGGCTGTTTCTATTTTTTAGCAAAATTTCCAATAGATAGATATTTTTAATTACTATTGATTATCAATAAAGCTGGTGATATACTTATAAAAGATACAAAAACTTAACAAGTTATGATTTTAGGTTCTATTAAGATTAATAGGGAAAGTGGTTAGATGCCACTACAGCCCCCGCTACTGTAAAAGTTGACCAACCCTAATAAAGCCACTGTGAAAACGGGAAGGCAGGGTGTGGGAAGATACTTGAGTCAGGAGACCTGCCTAAAATTTTTAGCAAACCTTCGGAGGGAGGGGAAGTGCTACATTTATAGATTTTTCATACATATTTAACAAGTGTATATTTTATATACTTATGTGTAGTTATGTAAATGTGCAATTTAAATAAATCTCAACCTCTATAGGTTGAGATTTTTTATTTCTAAATAAAATGTTAAACAAAAGAGGAGGAAGAGTATGAAAAAGAAGTACGTAGGTATAGTTTTGGCTTTTTTAATAGCAATAGGTAGTATTTACTCAGTGTATAAGTTTACTTCTATAAATGAGAAAAAGGTTAGTAAGAAGGATAAATTATCACAAGACTACCTTTATAATAAAAATAGCAAGAAAGAGCAGGACAAGCTTAAAGAAAGTATCATAAAAGAAGATAAGAAGGAAAGTGACAGCGACAATGATACTTCAAATAATAAAAATGCCGATATTGATAATGGTACAAGTTCTTCAGATAATAACAGTATAAATGATGGAAGTTCATTAATTTCTAAAAATAATACATCACAAGGTAATTCAGGGAATGGAAATTCATCTACAAGTAATAGGGATGTATATAATAATAATATGGGCAACAACAAAGTTGTTGGAAATAAAAGTGGGCAAATTATAGATAAGGATAAAGATATATCAAATAACATTAAAGACCAAGAGGATAACAGGAATAATAACAAAGATGAAGATATTCAGAAAGATAATATTAATAACAATGGTCAAGGGTCAGGAAACAAAGAACCAAATAAAGATTCAACCAAGGATTCAAACAATATAACAGAAAATAAGAAAATTACTCCTAAAGTTCAGGATAAAGACATTATAAAAATAATCAGCAAGTCATCAGATTATTTAAAAACTAATAATGATCTAAGTAATTGGGATGTAATAGCTTTAAAAGTGGCTGGCCAAAATAAATCTTCACAAGAATTAAAAGACAAGAAAGAAAAGTTACTAGAATATATAGAAAAAGAAATAAAAGATGAAGGTGACGATTACGGGCTTTTAAACTACTCAAGATCAGCATTAGCAGTATTATCTCAGGATGGTAATCCATATAACTTTAAAGGTACAAATTTAGTTTCTAAGATAAAGAATATGGTAGAGGCAAAAGATGAATCAATAAATGCACAGGTATGGGGCATGATGGTACTTGATATTTTAGGTGAAAGCTATAAAAAGGAAGAAGCAATCCAATACTTAGCTAAGGAGCAAAAATCAGATGGGGGATTTGCATTATTTAGTGGAATTAGGAAAAGTGATAATCTTCCAGATATTACTGCTATGACAGTATATTCTTTAACTATGGGTGGAAATGATAAAAATCATCCAATAGTAAAAAAAGCATTGGAGCATTTAAAAGTTTCACTTGAAAAAATGAATAAAGATAAAAATAGCCAAAATTTAGAGAGCCTTGCACAAATAGTTATGGCTATTGTTGCATCAGGTGATGATTTAAGTGCTTACACTATAAATAATCAAAATATTTTAGATGAGATTTTAACTTATAAAGTTGAAGATGGAAGCTTTAAACATAATAAATCTGATAAGAAGGGTAATAAAATAGCTACTGAGCAAGCATTAATAGCCCTAAGCTTTAAAAAAGACAATATAAACAGCTATGTAAACTTAAGACCTTCAGTAGACTTACCTAAAGATAACAATAAAGGTGAGGATAACAAACCAAACGATAAAGATAAGGAAGATAAAGAGGAAAAGGAAGAAATAATAGATATAAAAGTTAAGGATGTAATGGGAAAACTGAACACAACAAATGGTGGAACAATTACATTTAGTAGATATAAAAACTTTGAAAAAGTAACAATTATTCTTTTTGATAATAATAACGAAATTAAATATATAAATGATATTAAATTAGGAGTTAGCTCTGATAATTTAAATTTAAAATTAGATAAAGGTTCTTATAAGGGTGTTATAAAATTACAAGGATCAGAAAAAGTGAAAATACCTAATTTCGAAATAGAATAGAAAATATAAAAACAAATGATATATATAAATAAGAAGGTGATATATATGAGTAATGTAAAAAGAACTAAAAGAACAGCTTTATTTCTAGCCTTAATCATGATGTGTCTTACTGTATTCAACAGTATTAGCTTTTTAAATGTAAGTGCCAAAGGAAATGAAGAAGCTCTTATAGAAGATGGAATTAAAGCATCAAGACAACGTTTAGATAAAAATCTTGGTTCTGCATTTAATTATGATTATATAACTGCTTTAGCTTTAAGAAGAGCAGGGAGTTTAACATCAGACATTGCAAATAATTTAAATTTATTTCCGGGTGGAGATATATATAATTATGCTAGAAATATAATCGGAATATTAGCATCAGGAAAGAATCCAAGAGATTTTAATGATAAGAATTATGTTAGCGAAATAATTAAATTACAAGAAGAAATGTATAAGGTTAATAATCCTGAAAAACTAACTTTTATGATATTAGCACTAGATATGGTAGGAGAAAATTACAATAAACAAAAAGCTATAACTCAGCTTTTAAGTCTTTCTGAAAAGGAAGGAAACAAATTAAAACTTGGCGAAAGTATTGAAGAATATGATGATTTTGAAGATGAGTGGACTAATGAATTTAGAGAAGATACTGGAACATCAGCCTTAGCTTTAGTTGCACTTTCAAATCATAAAGACATAAAGGGTGTAAGTGAGGCTATTGAAGGAATTAAAAATTATCTAAAGTCATTACAAAGCAATACTGGGTTTATTAGAAGTAAAACAGCTTATTCAGAAGATGATAGCACCATTGTAACATCAAGAACTGTACAAGGACTTATTGCTATAGGAGAAAATCCATTAGGAGATTCTTGGATAAAGGATGGAAAAAGTCTTTTAGATGCACTAGTATCAGATAAAAGCAAAAAAGATCTTTCCGCACAAATTACAGCAAAAGAAGTGTTGCTTGCTTTAACAGATTTAAAATTTAAAAATTCAGCTTATAAAGAAATAAAATATATAGAAAGTTCTATTCCAGCGAGAATAATCCTTTCTAATGTTAAGACTTCTGTAGTAGAAGGAGATAAGTTTACAGTATTAGGACAAGTATACGATTTAAATAAATTATTATTAGAGGATGAAGAGATAATATGGGAAAGCTCTGATTCCAGTATAGCCGCAATAAATAAAGGTAATGTTACAACATTAAAACCAGGCACGGTAAATATAGTAGCAAAGGTTAAAAGTAAGCCAGAGGTAAAAGAGAGTTTTACTTTAGTAGTAAAAGGAAATGAAGGATTAACAAAAAAACAAAAAGAGGAAATAACTAAAGAAATAAACTTTTTAAAGGAACACTTTAAGGTATATAATTCATATGAATTTTTAGCATCTCCAGCTGCAAGAATTGCTGGAATGGACCAAAATCATATAAAAGAAAATATATATAAATATACAAGCAACAATTCAGTATTTAATATATCAAGAACTATTATAACTTTAATAGGTGCGGGGTTAAATCCAAGAGATTACGAGAATGTAAACTATGTTGACATGCTAAGAAGCACACAGATATTAAATGGTAAAGAAAAAGGACAATTTTTGTACAATTCCGAAATGGATAAGGATAAAGCGGATGTTCTATCATATGCTATTTTGGCTTTAGATATGGCAAATGCTGATTATAATAGAGAATTTGCTATAAAAGCTTTACTTGATATGGTAGACAGTGATAAATATAAAGATGCTGTTGGATATGAAGAAATTAAGGTAGAAGGAATTGTACTAACAGCTTTAGGAAAATATAAAAACTTTAAAGGTGTAGAAGCTACAAAAAACACTTTGATTAATTTCTTAAAAGAAAAACAAAATAATGAAGGTGGATTTAATTTAGCAAAGGGATATTTTAATAATAGTCCGGTTGCAACTGGTGCTGTAATTCAAGGTCTTATAGCAAATGGAATATCTCCATTAAACTCTACAGAGTGGATTAAAAATGGAAAGACTATGTTAGATTCTATGCTTATGGCTAAGTATGCAGGGGACACTCCTGTGAACTGGGGATATTCTAAGAGTGGAGATAAAGTAGGATTAGATTATAGGTCTACTTACCATGCTTTTGGAGCCTTAGTTGATTTAATAGAAAACCAATCAATGTTTGAAAAACTAAAGTTAAAAGATACAGACTCTATAACAGGTACAGCGAAGGAATTAAATATAATTAATTCTGGAAGAGAAAAAAGATTAATTGGTGAAGAAATATCATTAAAAGCTAATGTTTATGATGATAAGAAGAATCTTATAAGTAATGCAGAAGTTACCTGGGAAAGCTCAGATAACACAAAAGCTTTAGTAAATGATGGTTTAGTTAAAGTCTTAAAAGAAGGCAGTGTAACAATCACAGCAAAAGTTAAGGATACAACAATAGAAAGCAGTGTAAACTTTACATTATTAAAAGATGAGATAAAAGATATAAATATTTCGTTAAATAAGACAAGATTAAGAGTAGGGGAAAAAGTGACTCCTATAGGAAATGCTATAAATACTCTAGAACAAATAGATAATACTAAAATAGTATCATGGGCAAGTTCTAATGAAAATATAGCCAAGATAAATGAACATGGCGATATAGAAGCGATATCACCTGGAAAAGTAACAATTAAGGCTTTCCTAAAAGGTAATAGTATAATTGAAAAAACTGTAGAAATAGTAGTAGTAGAAAAGCATAAATCTGATATAAAAGTAAGAGTAGAAGGAGCACAAAAAACTCTATATAAAGATAAAATATCTTATGAATTTGATACTGAAACTACACCTATAGAAGTTTTAAGAAAAGCTGTAGGAGAAGAGAATGTAGAAGGAAAGGAACTACCAGGTATGGGGTATTTTGTAGAAGGCATACTTGGAGAAAGGCAAAAACCAAGACAAGGATGGTCATATTATGTAGTTAAAAATGATGGAACAATAGATTTGCCATCTGTTGGAATGGCTGCATATAAAGAAATGACCGATGAAAACGGAGTTTCTAATGTTCAAGAATTAGTTCTTTATATGTCTGTTTATACGGATGATGCAGTTTTAACTAAAATACCTAAAATAAATGTAAAAGAGGAAAGTGGTAAGGTTACTTTTATCATAACAGACACTATGGAAGAGGGAACCCCTATTGAAGGAGTTAAAATATCAATTGAAGGCATAGGTGAGCATATAACAGATAAGAATGGAAAAGCTGTTGTTGATATTCCGAAAAAAGGTAGGTATTCTGCTAAGATATCTAAAGGAGAACCAAAACCTGAATTAGTTAGGCACACTTTAGATATAATTAGTAATGGAAAAGAAGAAATAAAAGAAGAATTAATTATAGAAAATATTACAAAAGATATTAAAATAGTAAATGGTTCATTGTTACAACCAAGGATTAAGATTAGAAATAATAAAGCTATTAATCAAGAAGTATTTTTAATAACAGCTCTTTATAATGAAGAAGGTAAATTTATAAAGTATAGCTCAGAAAAAGCAGTAGTAGAAAAAGGGAAAGAAGTTCAACTTCTAACAAAAGTAAGTGTACCAGAAAAAGGAGAATATAAAGCTAAAACATTTATTTTTGATAACCTAGATAATTTAGAAGAATTAATGGAAACTATGGAAATACGATAATTTAAACCTCTCTATAAATTTAAATATATAAGTTAATAAAAAAGCATCCTTCATATGAGGGATGCTTTTTGTTTTATATAACCATAATTAACATTAATATTGTAAAAATTATTATTTATATCTAAAAAAATTATCATATTTTTAGATATAAATAAAATGTGTGAGGTTTTATGATAATATTGAAGAAGGATTTATTAATATAAGAATAAAAACTTTTGTATATGATTGAAGGAGTAGGAAATTGTAAAGTTGTAAAAACTATAGTTGACTGTTTTTATGTTAACATAATTAAGATAATATAAAGGGGAGGAATAATGTTTAAAAAGATAAGAAAAATACCAACTAGTATTTTATATTTTTTTCTAATACCTATATTTTTAATATCAATAATATATGCTATAACTTATGGTTCTGTACATATAAATCCCTCTTGGGTATGGAAGATAGTGAGTAATAAAATAATTAATAGGGAAGTTTTTGCAATAGTTTGGCCTAGTTCTATGGAAAATATTATATGGGATTTAAGACTTCCAAGAGTAATTTTAGCGGCACTAGTTGGTGCAGGCCTTTCTATTTCTGGACTTCTAATGCAAGCATTAACAAAAAATTCTTTAGCAGATCCTTATGTACTGGGAATTTCTTCAGGAGCATCTACAGGTGCTGTTTCAGCGATTTTACTTGGAGCTTTTTCTTATTTTGGACAATATGGAGTAGCAGTGGGAGCTTTTCTAGGATCTTTGCTTTCTACAATATTAGTTTTTAGAATAGCAAATTTAAAAAATAGATTTACCACTACAAGGTTGATATTAACAGGAGTGGCAGTAGGGTCTATGTCTTCAGCTATAACAAATTTTATAGTTTTTAGATCAAAAAATGCTCAAAAACTATACTCTGCTATGTTTTGGATGACAGGATCCTTAGCCGGTAGTCAGTGGTCTTTTATATTACCAACCTTTTTAGTATTATTTATATCTATAATATTAGCTTTTATATTAAATAAATCTCTAGATGCAATGCTTTTAGGTGAAGATGTAGCTATGACCTTAGGTGTTGGTACAAGGACAGTTAGAAAAGTTATTATTATATTAAGTACTTTACTTACAGGAATTATGGTATCTGTAAGTGGTATTATAGGATTTGTAGGACTTATAATACCTCATATGGCTAGAAGTATAGTTGGTTCTTCTCATAAGAAGTTAATACCCTTAGTTAGTTTACTAGGGGCGATATTCTTAGTTTGGGCAGATGTTTTCGCAAGGGTTTTAGTATCACCAGAGGAATTACCTATAGGTGTTGTTACATCCTTTCTAGGTGCACCTTTCTTTTTATGGTTAATCAGAAAGAGCCGTTATAGTTTTGGAGGTAAATAATGTATAATATAAAAACTGAAAATATAACTTATAAAATTAATAATATAGACATATTAAAAAATATTAATATATCTATAAATTATGGAGAATTTGTGGGATTAGTTGGTCCTAATGGATGCGGAAAATCTACACTATTAAAAAATATATATAGAATTTACACCCCTACAGGAGGATGTATTTACCTAAATGAAAAGAATATATTTAAATTAACTAACAAAGAAATAGCGAAACAAATGGCTGTGGTAGCTCAAGAAAATAGCACTGAATTTGATTTCTCTGTTTTGGAAATTGTCTTAATGGGAAGGTTTGCACACAAAGAATTGTTCCAAAGTGATAATAAAAGAGATATGAACATAGCAGAAGAGGCGCTACATACTGTAGGTATGGAAGAATTTAAAGAAAGAAGTTTCTTGAGTCTTTCTGGAGGAGAAAAGCAGAGGGTATTAATAGCAAGAGCTTTGGTTCAAGAAGCCAAAGTGCTTATATTAGACGAACCTACTAATCATTTAGACATAGGATATCAGCTTCAGATAATGGATATTATAAAGTCACAAAGATTAACAACTTTTTCAGCTATACATGATTTAAATATAGCAGCATTTTATTGTGACAAAATTTTTCTTATGAGTCAAGGAGAAGTTGTGAAATTTGGAACACCAGAAGAGGTGTTAACAAAGGATATGATAAAAAAACTTTTTAGGGTAGAAGCCTACATAAGCAAGAATCCTTGTACAAATAAATTAAATATATCATATATACCTGGTTCATATAAGGTGTAAAGCATAAAGAGAAAAATATTAAGATGACAAAATAAGATTATGGGAGTGATGTTTGTGTATTTGAGCATAGATAAAACTTTAAAAGATATAGTAGATGGAGAGATTACACTTGGAGTTATTGAAGGTACGGTAAAGGTTTATAAATCCTCTCATGAACTTATGGAATCAATTAATAAGATTTGCGATGAAATATATAACACTTACTCATTAGAGGAAGTACTTCAAGCAAGAGGAATTAAAGAAGCAAGATGTGCATATAGAAAATTAGGAAATGATCCTAGCAGATATAGGGTTGCACCGGAGTCTTTAATGAGAAGAGTAGTTAAGGGAAATGGACTTTATAAAGTGAATAATGTAGTAGATATAAATAATTTAATTTCTTTAAAAAGTAAACTTCCTGTATGTGCTTATAATGCTGATAAAATAAATGGGAATATAACATTAAAAAAGGGGATTACGGATGACGTATATGAAGGGATCGGCAGAGGGAAAATAAAGATACAAAATTTACCTGCATTTTACGATTATGAAGGAGCTTTTGGTTCTACAACTTCTGATAGTGTTAAAACTATGGTAGACGAAAATTGTGAAAATCTAATTTTAATAATATTGAGTTTTAAAAGAAATGACAAGATTGAAAAATATTTATATGAAACTTGTGAGTTATTAGAAAAATTTGCACAAGGAAAAGATTTAAAGATTAGCATGATTAATTAAAAAAGTGTATTAAGGAAAAAATCCATATTACTAAAATAAGAATCTATATTGGGGGAATACTTCGATGTAGATTTTTGTTTTTTTATGAATAAGTTAGATAATTAATTTTTATATAATAAAGTTAGTTAAAGAATATTTTCGGGGCTAAATGGATAAAAAAATTAAATGAAATAGATACTTATATGATGAATGAAAAAATTTCATTTTTGAAAAAGGTTAAATATAAATCAAAATATAAAAAACATATACGATACTTGTAAATACTAAAAAGAGATTGTAATAAATTTTCTGCAAAAAGAATTAATGCAAGAAAAGTATACTTAAAATTGCAAAAAATAAATAAATAAATTATAAAAAAATCACAAAACCTCTTGAAAAGCTATAAAAATAGTGTATTATAATAAAGGTAAAGAAAAATGATAAATGACAAAATGAAGAAATGCTTATATAAAAATTGCAATTAATGGAGGTAACTATGAAAAAAAAGAAAATTTCTTTAACGAGCAAAATATTTATAGCATTGGTTTTGGGAATCTTATTTGGTATAGTTTTCAATAAATTTTTACCTAAAGATATAAATGCTGTTACAATCAAATGGATTTTAGGACCTCTAGGAAATATGTTTTTAAGAGCCATAAAAATGGTTGTGGTTCCTTTAGTACTATTTTCTTTAATAGTAGGAATATCAGGTATAGGAGATATAAAAAAGCTTGGAAGAATTGGTGGAAAAACTGTAGTATTTTATCTATTAACAACAGCATTCGCGGTATCTTTGGCTTTGGTAGTGGCTAATGTACTAAAACCAGGTATAGGTATGAACAATATAGCTAAAACAGTATCTTCAGTTAAAACTGCAGAAGCACCTTTTATAATGGATATGTTTACAAATATGATTCCAACGAATCCAATAGAGTCTATGGTAAAGGGAGACATGCTTCAAATTATATTCTTTGCTATTATATTTGGAGTTGCCATTACCTCTATAGGGGATAAGGCAAAACCAGTTATAGAATTATGTGATCAAATAAATACTATTCTTTTAAAAGTTATAACTATAGTTATGCAATTTGCACCATTAGGAGTTTTTGCTTTAATATCACAAGTAATAATGAATCAAGGTACATCAGTATTGTTTTCATTAATAAAATATATATTAGTAGTAGTGATTGGGCTTGTAATTCATACTTTTATAGTTTATGCAGGGGCATTAAAGCTTTTGGGAAAAGTTAGTCCTATTACGTTCTTTAGAAAATTTTGGCCGGTTATGTTGATGGGCTTTAGTACTTCAAGTAGTAATGCTACAATACCTTTAAATATGGAAACCTGTAATGAAAAAATGGGTGTTTCAAATAAAGTAAGTAGTTTTACAATACCTCTAGGAGCTACTATAAATATGGATGGAACAGCTATAATGCAAGGGGTAGCAGCTATATTTATAGCTCAAGTATTTAAAGTCGATCTAAGTTTTCAACAACAGTTAATTATAATTTTAACATCTACTTTATCATCAATAGGTACAGCAGGGGTTCCGAGTGCAGGTATTGTAATGCTAACTATGGTGTTACAGCAGGTAGGACTTCCTATGGAAGGAATAGCTTTAGTACTAAGTGCAGATAGAATAGTGGATATGTTTAGAACAGCAGCGAACATTACAGGGGATGCAGTTTGTACTGTGATAGTTGCAGGTTCAGAAAAGGAACTAGATTTAGATATATACAATAATATAGAAGCTTAATTTATGGGATGGTTAATTAGAGATTAAAACTGTACATACAGTATATAATATTCTAATGAACCGTCCCTCTAATTTTACATACTATATATTATAGTAATAATTTTGGAAGTGAGGTATGTGGGAAAGAAAAAAGGGTTTTCTATGTTTTTAGATAGTAAGGGGGAATCTTATTTAAAAAAGGGGAAATATTTAGGTTGTGGACATAATGGAATAGTATATATTCTTCCTAAGAATAGGATTGTTAAATTTTTTAATGATGAAAATGTATGTGCTAAAGAATATAGCATATTAAAAAGGACGAGGAAAAGTAAATGCTTTCCTAAAGTATATGATTGCGGAAAGAATTATATTGTAAGAGATTTTGTGAATGGTCATAGGTTAGATCATTATATAAAAGAAAATGGCATTACAAAGGAACTATCTTATGAGATATTTAATCTTATAAAAGAATTTAAAAGACTTAAGTTTAAGAAACTAGATATAAGATGTAAGGATATATATATATTAGATAAAAAACATTTAGTAGTTATAGACCCTAAAAATAATTACAGTAAAAGCGTGTTATACCCAAGGCATCTAATGAAAGGTCTAAATAAATTAGGTGTTTTAGATGAGTTTCTAGAGTTCATAAAAGAAATAAATAAAGAAACATATGAATTTTGGAAATATAGAATGAACTTATATCTTGAAAAGAACATAAAATAAAATTTTATAAAATCATTTATAGTAAAATAAGATTTAAATAATCATAACAAATATTTTATGTAATTTGTAGGGTTGTCAAAATTAGTATCCTGTTATAGAATTAAATAGTGCTTTGTACGTATTTATACGGCAAGTTTACATTTTGTATACTAATTTAAATATTATATAAAAAATATATTCAATGAAAGTAGGTGATAGTTGTGGATGCTAGCCCCTTATCGAGTGGGAAATGTACAATTTTACAATTTAATATAGGAGGAGCCATAACTATTGCTGAAGTGGTGATGTTTCTCCTTTAAATAGGAGGTATACCAATGGGAAAAATATTAGAACTATTAAAGGATAAAAAATTAGTTCAAGCTAAGGAAGAGTTATCTCATACAAATCCAGTAGATATAGCTCAATTTTTAGAGGAACTAGAGAAAGATGAACTAATAATTGTTTTTAGGATTCTACCAAAGGATATTGCGGCGGACGTATTTTCATATATGTCCAATAACCAGAGGAGACATATTGTAGAATCTATTACGGATAATGAAATTAGTGGAATAATGAATCAATCATTTATAGATGATACTGTAGACTTTTTAGAAGAAATGCCAGCAAGTGTAGTTAAAAGAGTATTAAAAAATACTGATGAAGAAAAGAGAAGGTTAATAAATCAATTTTTAAGATACCCTGAAAATTCAGCTGGTAGTATAATGACCATAGAATATGTAGACCTAAAAAAAGAAATGACTGTAGGACAGGCTATAAAACAGATAAAACATACAGCCTTAGACAAGGAAACCATTAATACATGTTATGTAATAGATAAAAATAGAAAATTAGAAGGTATATTATCCATTAGGAAGCTAATTTTAAGTGATGATGAAGTTAAGATTAAAGATATAATGTGTACAGAAATGATATATACACATACATTGGAGGACCAAGAGGAAGTAGCAGCTGTATTTAAAAAATATGGATTCACATCTTTACCAGTAGTTGACAATGAGAATAGACTTGTAGGAATAATAACTATAGATGATATTGTAGAGATCATAGAAGAAGAAAATACAGAAGACTTCCAAAAGATGGCAGGGATGGAGCCTTCAGAAGAAGAGTACTTAAAAACTGGAGTGTTTTCACTTGCAAAGCATAGAATTATTTGGCTATTAGTACTTATGATTTCTGCTACTTTTACAGGAAATATAATAAAGAAATTTGAAGATGTACTTCAATCAGTTGTAGTCTTAGCAGCATTTATACCTATGCTTATGGATACTGGTGGAAATGCAGGTTCCCAATCCTCAACATTAATTATAAGAGGTCTTGCTTTAGGTGAAATAGAACTTAAAGATGTATTCCAAGTTCTTTGGAAAGAGTTAAGGGTAAGTATGATAGTTGGATTAGTTCTATCAGTACTTAATTTCTTTAGAATTTATTTATTAGAATCAATGTCAATCGAAATATCACTTACAGTATCAATAAGTTTATTTTTTACTGTAGTTTTAGCAAAGGTTGTAGGTGGAATACTTCCTATTGTAGCTAAAAAATTCAAGTTAGATCCTGCTATAATGGCAAGTCCATTAATTACAACTATTGTAGATGCTTTTGCACTTATCGTATACTTTAGCATGGCAACAATGCTATTAGGAATATAAATTAATATTTTATACATTAAGGTCATATATGCTTAATTTTAATTAAGTAGATATGACCTTAATTATAAAGTTGTTTTATATGGAGGTAGTATGAAAAATAAAAATATTAATTCTTCCTGTGAGATAAATTTTATACCACTCAGGAACTTTCTTATTATAATTTCTATATTATATGGTATGATTGTGTTTAAAGAATATAAATTAAATAGAGAATTTATGATATGGAATGTATTTTTAGCATGGATTCCTTTTATTATATCAAGCTATATATATAAAATAATACAGCATAAACAAAAGGGTAAATACATATTTATCATATTTTTATTGAGCTTTCTTTGGCTCATATTCTATCCTAATACAATTTACTTATTTACGGATTTAATGCATTTTTCTGATCATAAATTCTATATACCCAATCCTAATTATGGACTTAAAATTGGACAATCTAAAATACTTTTCAATGACAACTTTGATATATGGAAAGACTTTTTTATAATGATTATAGGTGCTTGGTTGGGATATCTTTTAGGTTTTGTATCTCTATATTTAAATGCCCAATGTGTAAGAAAAAAATTTAATGATTTTATTTCATGGATTTTCGTAATAATAGTAAGTATCTTAAGTGGTTTTGGAATATACATTGGTAGATTTATAAGGTTAAATAGTTGGGATATTTTAAACTATAATGAAATATTAGATATTTTAAACAATAATATAAATGAGAAGAGTATAAAGTTTACAATTCTTTTTTCTAGTCTAAGTATGATTTTATATCTTATGCTATATTTTCTTATAAATATAAAAAAGGATAAATAAGTTTAAATTGTTTGCAGTATAGGCACAAATCTAAGGTGTTATATTCTGCAAGCAATTTTTTTATTCAGTAGATTATGAGATTATGATATTTAGAATATAATGCATATAGAAATGTAAATCGCACTACAAAATTACCAAATGTTAATAAGATATTAAGTAATTATTAAATAATTGGAAATCATAGGTTATATCCTTGAATATGGAATTTTAATATTATAAAATTAATCTAATGTAATTAATCTCTTACTCATCACATTTGGTATAAATGAAAGGGGCGAGTATTTTGAGTAAATTATTTATAAAAGCTGCAGAGAGAAATGAAAAAGGAAAAAAAGTAAGAAAAGAGGGATTTACTCCAGGAGTTATGTATCTGGAGGAGAGTGGTAGTTCAGTTCCAATAAAATTTGATAAAGTTAAAGTAGAAAGTCTTTTAAGAAAAGCAACAGGAGCTTCAATTGTACAGATAAAACTAAATGATGATATAAAGAATTGTGTGGTTAAAGATGTTCAAAGAGATAATTTAAATAATGAAGTAATGCACTTAGATGTACAAGCATTTAGTAAGAATGAAGATGTAACTGTGAAAGTTCCAATAAATTTCAAAGGTATTGAAAATCTTACAAACAGACGATTACTTCTTGAGACATTTGTTGATGAGATTGAAGTTACAGGAAAAGCTGATGGGATACCAGAAGCTATAAATTTAGATGTGGGAAGCAAAGATTTCGGTGAAAAAATTATGTTAAAAGATATAGAAATTGATAAAAACTTAGATATACTTCACGAAGAGGATGAAGTTTTTGCTATAGTAGTTTCTGGAGAGAGAAAATCTTCAGGAGCGGAAGATAATGAAGAGTAAAATTAACTTAGTTAATATCTAAATATGTTTGATACTAAAATAAGCCTAGGTGAAATAAAATATTCATCTAGGCTTATTTTATATAATGTTTTATTATATGAATTATATTAATATAGAGTTCTAAATAATACTAAGGTATTTAAAGGTATTGATTCTTGGTATAAATTGTTTATAATATATATAATTATAAATTATAAAATTAATATCTATTTTGTTGAGGAGGGGAGAGATTATGAGTAAGCTATATAGACTTAATACTTTAAAATTTTTCTTAGCTTTTATTTTGATATTTGCTATTTTTCCTTTAAAGGTTTTGGCAGATGAGAATCAAATAATAATAGAAAATCTTGAGGCTAATTTAAAGATTGAAGAAGATGGTTCTTATTTTATAAAAGAGAATCTAACCTATAATTTTAAAGGAAAGTTTAATGGTGCATTTAAAGATATTTCATCAAGAGGATTAGGTAGTATAGAGGATTTAAAGGTGTATATTATAGAAAGTGATAACACCGAAGTAGAACTTACTAGGGATGAAAATGCACAAAATGGTGATAGTTATGTATATTCCATAAAAAAGATGGATGAAGATATGATAAGAGTAAAGGTATTTATTCCTACTAATAACAAGAAGAGAAGAATTAAGTTTACCTATAAAACTCCATATGGAGCTACGCTATATAATGATATAGGGGAGATGTCTATAGGTTTCTGGGATAAAGGGTATGATACAAAATTAAAAAGTATAAAGGGAACAATAACCTTTCCGAAAGACTTTAATAAGGCGGAAATGAGAGTTTTTCCAAGAGGGAGTAAGAATATAGCATACAACTTTAAAGATAATAATACTATAGAAATACAGGATGAAAAGATTGACGGAAAATACGTACAAACTAGAGTTTTATTCCCTAAAAATCTGATAAATAGTAGTAAAAAGGTTGTAGATAAAAATATAAAAGAACATATTATAGCAGAGGAAGAAGCTTATTTAAAAAATATAGAAAAACAAAAAATAAGAGATGAAAAACTAAAAGTACTGTTTACTAATATAGGAAGAATATGTTTGGGTGGGAGCTTCTTACTATTTGTCGTTTTTATTTTAGCAGTTAGAAAGAATAAGAAAGATTTGGATTTAGAGGGTATACCAGATGATATTAGCCCTGCCTTGGTGAGTTATATATTTCAATTAGTAGATAATTCTAAGAATTTTATTGCAACCATGATTGATTTAAATAGAAAGCAATATTTAAGTATAGAATCTTTTACAAAGGGTGGAAAAGAAAATTATAAAATCACTTTAACGGGAAAAATAAAAGAAGGACTCTTAGAACATGAAGCTTATTTTTTAGATATGATAAATAAACTTTCAGACTACACAGGTATGTTAAGCATGAGAGAGCTTAGGAATAAAGTTAAGCAACCTAAATATAGTTTTAATGAAGATATAAGAATATGGAATAAAATTATAAAAGAAGAAGTTAGGGAAAGAAATATATTCGATAAGAGTAAAAAGGGATTAGGGGTTATTTATATAATTATTTCCGTTGTTTTATTTATAACTGCCATTTTACAGATAATATATTCAGGGCCTATGGGAGTTTTTAATATTTTAAGTAGTATATTTATATTCATTTTAGGAATATCTTTAATGTATATACTAACTCCATATGGATATAGTCAAAAGGCAAAATGGAAAACAATAAAAAGAGTTTTTTCTAATAAGAATTTTGAAAGTGCCATAAATACTTATCCTATAGATGACTATTTTCCTTATATGGTGTCTTTAGGAGTTGCCAATACTACACTTTCTAGTTTTAGAAAGTTTGTTGTTAATAATGAAGTTTATTCTGATGATAATTGGCTTATGAATTATTTCCTAATAGACCATTTAATTAAACGTAATTCTTTCTTAATCTGGAGTAGAAGTAATTTCAATAATACCTATTTTTATAATTCAGGAAACACTGGAGGTAGTTCTGGAGGATATACAGGTGGCTTTTCTGGTGGAAATGGAGGAGCTTCAGGTGGGGGTGGAGCTGGCGGCTTCTAATGTATAAAATATAGTTTATATAAAATAAATAAAGAAAAGGGGGATGTCCAAAATGAAATTTTAGACACCCCCTTTTGATATAAAAATTGTTTTATTTAGATTCTATAGACTTTATATAATCTTCATATGATATGGAGTTTTTTGTGTCAATGTTTTTAAATTGAACTTTATCACCATGTTCTAGTATATCCGAATCAAGATTTATTATAAAATCATTCTTATCCATTGAAAAGTTTGTATGAGTTTTATATTTTTTTATAATTTTGTCCTTTTTATCTATATATAAATTAACATTCATATTTTTTATAGTTACTTTACTAGTAATTTCGTTAAAGGTTTTTTCAAAATTTTTATGCAGTTCTTCACTTATTTTATCCTTTTCAGACTTTGAAAACTTTTTATTGTTTAGGGATTCCATTTCATCAATAACGTTTTCTATAAATAAGTCTTTTACAGAACCCATATTTATTTCGATAAATTTATCATATAGAATCTTTAGGTCTTCTTGGCTTAAAGATAGTTTTAAGACTTTAAAGTCACCTTCAGTTTCTAATTTAACATCATTACTTATTCCTTTTTTTCGTATATATGCTTCGAAATTTTTAAAAGATTTATTTACTAAATCGGTGTTAAGATTAGCTAATTTTACATCTTTGCTAGAAGCATTCTTAGGATAGGAAATAAATTTATCATAACCAGAGAGTTTTATAAAACTATTATTTTTATTAGAATATACGGTAAATTTTTCAGAGAAGTCCTTTAAAGCTATACTAAAATCCATAAGAGATTTATCTTCTTTTAGATCACTAGTAATATCAAAATCCATTTTTACAGAATTCTTATTTGTGTTATCTTTAATTGAAAAGTTATACTTAGATTTACACTTATTGATTTCATTAGTATTTTTAAAAGCTTTTTCTAAAAGTTTTGCATCAGATTTTATTAGGTTACATCCTGCCATTAGTGTAGTACATAAAATACCTGCCAGCAGAGATGAAAAAAGTTTTTTCATTTGAATATCCTCCTATTGTGCTTTTATGCTTTTAATATAACATCATATAAATACTTAGGCAATATTTATTTAAAGATAAGTAGTGTATTTATAACAAAAGAAATATTATGGATAAGGTATTAAATATTTGATATAATGGAGGTGTTAATTTAAAATAACGGAGTATCTTTGTATTTGATTATGTAGATAATGATAAAGAAAATAGCCTTTAAACCTTAATGTTTATAATGAATTAGGTTAAGATATTAATACATATAGTAAGGTTATAAAGTTTTAAATATCAGTGATATAGAAGGAATGGTGAAGCATGGAAAATAAAAATAGTTCATCAAATTTTATTAAAAATATAATAAAGGAAGATTTAGCTTCAGGAAAGCATAAGGAAATAATTACACGTTTTCCACCTGAACCAAATGGTTATTTACATGTAGGGCATGCTAAATCTATAGTTTTAAATTTTGAACTAGCGAAAGAGTATAGTGGAAGGGCAAATTTACGTTTTGATGATACTAATCCTATAAAAGAGGATACGGAATATGTAGATGCTATAAAGAAAGATATAGAGTGGCTTGGATATAACTGGAATGAACTTCATTTTGCATCTAACTATTTTGATGAAATGTATCAAAGGGCAATTTTATTAATAAAAAAACAAAAAGCATATGTATGTGAACTTACTGCAGAGGAAATAAGAGAATATAGGGGAACTCTTACGGAACCAGGTAAGGAAAGCCCTTATAGAAATAGAAGTATAGAAGAGAATTTAGACTTATTTGAAAGAATGGCAAAAGGTGAATTTAAGGATGGAGAAAAGGTATTAAGAGCAAAGATTGATATGAGTTCTTCAAACATAAATATGAGAGATCCTATAATTTATAGAATATCTCATACGAAACACCACAATACAGGAGATAAGTGGTGTATATATCCAATGTATGATTTTGCTCATCCTCTTGAAGATGCTATAGAGGGAATAACTCATTCACTATGTTCACTTGAGTTTGAAGACCATAGACCACTTTATGATTGGGTGGTTAGCGAATGTGAAATGGAGAAAGTTCCAAGACAGATTGAATTTGCAAGGTTAAATATAACTAATACTGTAATGAGTAAAAGAAAGCTTAAATTGTTAGTAGATGAAAAAATCGTGGATGGATGGGATGATCCTCGTATGCCTACTATAGCAGGATTAAGAAGAAAAGGATACACACCAGAATCTATAAGAAACTTCTGTAGGGAAATAGGGGTTGCTAAAAGCAATAGTATGGTGGATTCCCAAATGTTAGAACATTTTATAAGAGAAGATTTAAATCCTAAAGCTCCAAGGACTATGGCAGTTTTAAGACCTCTTAAAGTGATTATAACAAATTATCCAGAAAATGAAACCGAAATGCTTGAACTGGAAAATAATCCAGATGATCCTTCTATGGGAAAAAGATTAGTTTCATTTTCAAGAGAAATTTATATAGAAAAAGAAGATTTTATGGAAGAACCTCCTAAGAAGTATTTTAGATTATTCCCTGGAAACGAAGTAAGATTAAAGGGTGCTTATTTTATAAAATGTAACGATTTTATAAAAGATGAAAATGGAGAAGTTATTGAAGTGCACTGTACCTATGATCCAGAAACAAAAAGTGGAACAGGATTTACAGGAAGAAAGGTTAAAGGAACAATTCATTGGATAGATGCAAAAGATTCATCATCAGCAGAATTTAGATTATATGAACCATTAATCTTGGATGGAGAGAATCAAAGTGATAACTTCCTTGAGGCTATAAATCCAAATTCCTTAGAAGTGTTAAATGGATATGTAGAAAAGAATATAAATAATGCACAAAAGGGAGATAAGTTTCAATTATTTAGACACGGATACTTTAATGTAGACATTAAGGATACAACAGAAGATAAGTTAGTGTTTAATAGAATAGTTTCTTTAAAAAGTTCTTTTAAAGTATCTAAGTAAAAGTATATAACCTTATTATTTATAGGCATTGACTCTTAGTTAAGATTCAATGCCGTATTCAATTTAAAAACTAAAGTAAAGTTATGATATTCTCGATATAATAAGAATATAAGTATAGTAAGATTTGTTACAAATTTGTAATACCTATTTCTTATTAAATGGAGTAAAATGATAATATATGAAATTGAAGAATAAAAATGTATAAATAGACAGGTATATTTAAAAATATGTAATTTTTTAGTACTATTAATATGTTTATACTATTAATTTATATTTTTATTATGTATAGGATGGAGAGGATAAAATGGGAAGAAGATCTGTAAAGAGAAAAAGATCTGCAAAGAAAAAGGTGTTGTTAATTATAACCACAATCATAGCTATTTTTTTTATAGCCGGTGTAGGAACATTCGGGTATTTTTGGAACAAGCTTAATTCTGTAAAGAAGGAACCTATTAAAAATGTTGAAATATCAGATGAAGGTAAAGCTTTGGAAAGTAAATATAAGGATGAACATGGAAAGGAAATAATAAATATAGCTTTATTTGGTTTAGATAGCAGAAGTCTAAACGGGGATGATAGCCCAAGGTCAGACTCAATAATGGTGTTAACCTTAGATAAAGGAAGGAAAAAGATAAAATTATCTTCAATAATAAGAGATAGTTATGTAGATATTAAAGGAAGAGGAATGGATAAGATAAATCATGCTTATCATTTTGGAGGACCAGAACTTGCAGTTAGTACTATAAATAAAAACTTTGGACTAGCAATAAAGGATTTTGCAGCTATTAACTTTTATGGGCTAGGGACGGTTATAGATAATATTGGCGGAGTAGATGTAGATATTACAAGTGAAGAATTAAAATACATTAACAATTATATAAATGAAATAGCAAGAATAGAAAAAGTTAAACCAACACCAGTTACTAGAACAGGAAAACAAACATTAAATGGACTTCAATCGGTAGCTTATTGTAGAATAAGATATACTTCAGGAGGAGATCATAGGAGAGCAGAAAGACAAAGATACATATTATCTGAAATGTTAAAGAAGGTAAAGAATGTAGGGCCTACAAAATATCCTGAATTAGTATCAGAATTACTACCTAATGTAAAGACATCTTTGGGCTCAGGTGATATTGTTAAATTGGGACTTGATGTTATGTCAATGGATATTGGAAATATAGAACAAAAACAATTCCCAGCCAATAGTAGGGGACAAGGAAAGATGATTAAAGGTATTTATTATTTTGTTTGTGACTTAGAGGGTACAAAAGGCGATATGCAAAATTATATATATAAAGATATAAGTAAATAATTAAAATAAGAGATACAAAAATACTTTTGTATCTCTTATTTTTTATATATTATTGTCTACATATTATAAAAGTTTCTAAGAAAAATAGGACATACATATTTACTACGGGAACAGGAAAACTAAAGGCATATGTAATATAAATTTATATGTAAATGTTAGGAGGTTTTTTATGGATAATGATGTTAGTGATTTCTTTTTTAGAACCTTTAATGAACTGAGCAATAATAAATTAAACTCAGAAGAATTAATTAAACTTATAATAGATTTTGGAAAAGTGAATTTAAGATATATGCAACTCTGGGATAAGGATAATAGTGAAAATGTAGATTTTATTTCTTGGATTAATAATGATTTACATCTTAAAATTTTTG
Source organism: Hathewaya histolytica (assembly GCF_901482605.1). Classification (NCBI taxonomy): domain Bacteria; kingdom Bacillati; phylum Bacillota; class Clostridia; order Eubacteriales; family Clostridiaceae; genus Hathewaya; species Hathewaya histolytica. The sequence goes on from NZ_LR590481.1 coordinate 340,629, forward strand.
AGGGAAGTGAAGAGTATGAATTTACGAGGTATGTAACTTTATTGTATAAAGAAGAACTTATGGGGAGTATAGAGACCGGAAGTTTAAAACACTTTTTGTTGCTCAGGGAGTGTTATAATGAAGGTTTAGAAAGCGAATATTTTACAAAGGTTGTTGAAAAAGCACCAAAGGATACAATAATACTGGCATTAGCTTGTGAAAAAGATATATTTAATAAAAGTGAGTTTGAAACTATAGGTAATATACCAAGGCTTTTAAATATAGGAGCATATAATGATACTTATGATGTTATAAGGATACTTTTAGCATTATCTAGAATGTTCAAATGTCATGTAAATAAGCTTCCTTTATCCTTAGTATTATCATTGAATGAAGAACAGGATATGGTTGTGTTATTAACATTAATTTCACTAGGTATAAAAAATATTAGATTAGTAGTAGATTTAGAGGAACTAATGCCAACAAATGTATACAAAGTTTTAGTAGATAAGTTTGGAATTAAGAAAATATCTACACCAGAAGAAGATTTAAAAGAAATATTAATATAAAATAATTTAATCTTAAAGTGCAAACTATAATTGTGTAAATAATAATAAACTCTTGTAAATTAAATCATAATACAATAAGGAGTGATAATATGAGTAATTCAAAGAAAAAAGCTATAGCAGTTAAGAAAATAGGAAATTATACAAAGAATGCTGTAGAAAGCTTTGAAAATAATATTGTAAATCAAACTAACTATTTAGAAAAAGTAAAGAAAGATGAAATGGAAGATAAATTTAATCAGGAAGAATCTAAGAATAATTACTCTAAAGAGAATAGCTTTATAGATTTACACTAATAATTAATATTAATTTTAAAAATGGTATAAATAAAATTAATAGAAAAATATATAATTTAGGAGATTCAGTATTTCTCCTAAGTTATATATTAAACTCTATCTAAATAAAACTTTTGATATTACATTAAGTAGTAAATAAATTTCAGGTTTTAAAGGAGTTATTATGGAATTTTATTTTGTATATGAGAATGGACAAGCTAAAGTTAAAGTAGATTTTAAAAATAGAAAAAGTATTAAAATAAGTGTAGAGGATGATAAAACTATAAATGTAATCTCACCTTTATTTTTAGAAGAGGAAAAAGTAAGGGAGGTTATAGAAAATAAAAGAGTGTGGATAGAGAAACACTTAAGATTTTATAAAGAGAAGTTATCTGGATATATACAAAGAGATTATAAATCAGGGGATAAGTTTTTATATTTTGGGGATGAATATTCCCTGGTTGTGGATAAAAACCCTAAGCTTATTAAAGTTACGTCTGATTATAATGAGAAAAAGCTTTATGTTATATCACCTAGAGTAGATAAGGAGAATATAAAAGAGCTACTATATAAATTTTATAGAGAAGAAACTGCAAAAGAGGTTAGAAGAGCTATTAATAAATTTCAGATATACTTTCCTATGAAACCTACGGAAGTTGTTATAAAAGACCAGAAAAGAAGATGGGGAAGCTGTACATATAAGAACAAAATCTTACTTAATTTTCGATTATCTATGGCTACAAGAGGCGTATTAGAGTATGTCGTTTTACATGAAATGTGTCACATGGTACATAAGAATCATTCTAAGGATTTTTGGAATTTAGTACATTATATAATGCCTGATTATAAAGAGAAATCAATATGGCTTAAGGAAAATGGGGCAAAAATAGAAGTATAAAGATTATTTAGTACCCTTTAAAATAAAAAGCATAGTATAATATTGAATGTGAATTTTTAGGGGGGAGAAAGTATGTATATTAACATACCACCTAATGTTAATATTGCAGAATCTGATAAAGGTTTAGATGAGATTAATGTTAAATCTAACAATGTATATTATGAAGACGAGTATACTCGTAGTGAAAAGAATAGTAAGTTTAAGCCACCTAAAACTATAGATGGATATGAAGTTCTAGATTTTAAAAAATCTGATGTTACAGGAGATGGATTCCCAGAGTATATTTATTTACTAGGTAAAAGTAGGAATGACTCACCTAATTTTAAAGAAGATATTCATTTGTTTATACAAGATGGAAGAACTAAGAGAGTATATTATATAACTATGAAAGATAATGCTGGATACGAGCCAGAACTATTTTTAGGAGACCTTACTGGAGATGGCATAAATGATATTTTTGTAAGTATAGGATCAGGTGGTAGTGGCGGTTTCTATTATTATTATATTTTTAGTTATAAAAATGGGGATTTTGTAAAGATTTTTGATCATGAGGATTTTAGTAATAGTCAAAAATATAATGTTAACTTTAGAGATTATTATAGGGTAGAAGTAGTTAGTGTTGATGGTAAAGAAAAGTTTATTATAGATATAAGTCATAGAAGTAGGGAGTATTTAGACCAGTATTATGATAAACTAGGGAAGTTAAAAAAACCAGTCAGTGGTGATGTTACAGGACTTAATGTGTTATTTCCCATATACTCTACATTCGGAGTAAAAAATAAATTTGATCTTTTTGCAATTCAAAGAATTATAGGAACTTATAGTGCTGATGGATTAGGATATCTTCAAACATATTTATCTTTTGAGGATGGAATATTTAAAAAAGTATGGTCACAAGTTGCTATAAATCAAGTAGGGAAATAGATATAAAATTATCACTATAATTTATAATTTTGTCCTATTGTTAAAAAGAGGATTCAACATCAATAAATTTTATCATGTTGAATCCTCTAATGTTATTACATACTTATAGAATTTTTGATTATATAGTGTTACTTATCTTCTGTTTTTCGTTTATAAGTTAGGTAGTCATAATCATATGGATTACTTTCATTTTGAAGTCCTTTTTCTGACTCTAGAAGTTCCCATTGGTCTTCATCATATTCAGGGAAAAATGTGTCACCTTTGAAGTCTTCATAGATTCTAGTTAAATATAGGTTGGAACTATGTGGAATAAATAATTCGTATATAGTTCCTCCTCCAATGATAAAATGCTCTTCATCATCCTTAATATAGGTATCTAACTCTTCTATATTATTTATTATTTTGACATTTTCATTATCTACCGTATAATTTTTATCTCTTGTTAATACTATATGTTCTCTTTCTGGTAATACTCCAGGAAGAGATTCGAAGGTATTTCTACCCATAATAATTTTTTTCCCTTTAGTAATTCTTTTAAATCTTTTAAGATCTTCAGGGATGTGCCAGATTAACTTATTGTTTCTCCCAATTACATTATTATTAGCAATAGCAACAATAATAGATAACATATTATATAGCAACCTCCATAGAAATTTTACCATGATTTTTGTAGTCTACTAATTTTATGTCTTCAGGTGCAAAATCATAGAAATTTTTGATTTCAGGATTTATCCAAAGCTTTGGTGCCTCATATTGTTCATTCTTTCTAGTTAGTTGAATTTTTATACCTTCCATATGATTTTCATAGATATGAGCATTATTCATTACATGTGTAAATAGGCCTGGTTTTAGACCTGTAACTTGGGCAATCAAATGAACAAGAACAGCATATTGAGTCATATTGAATGGTACACCGAGGCAAAAATCAGCACTTCTTTGAACTAGCATACAGTTTAATCGTCCATCGCAAACATCCCACATAGTAAGGAAAGCACATGGTGGAAGGGCACCAGTTTCTATATGTGGTATTTGCCATAAGTTTATCATCATCCTTCTATCTTGAGGGTTTGTTTTTAAGGTCTCAATTAATTTGTCTAATTGGTTATACTCTTTAACTACCCAACCATATGCTGTACCTATAGTACCATCTTCTAAAGTCCATTCATCCCAAATGTGGACATTTTGTTCATGAAGTTTTTTAACATCATTAGATTGATCCTTATATATCCACAATAATTCTTTTACAGCAGTTTTAAATGCTACAAACTTTGTTGTTAATATGGGGAATTCTTTTTCTAAGTCAAATTGCATGGTTTTATGAGGTAGCTTGTATGTAGCAACACCTGTTCTATTTTGGTCATAATAACCATTATTTAAGATGTCTTCAGCAATTTGAAGATACTGCTTATCTGCAAGACTCATTATATTCACTCCTTAATATATTTGTATAAGGTTTATATAAATTATATTATAATAAACCTGTAATGTAAAAATAAAAATTATCTATTATGACTAATTATTGCATTAATAAATTATAAAATACTATATTAAGTTTTAATGTGAGTTGCAGTTTCTAAAATTTAACTTTAAAATTAGGTTATAAAAATATATTAAAAATATTTAATTGAAAGGAAATAAATATGGGTAAAAAAGTATATGCCGTAAAAGAGGGTTTTGATTCTTTGAAAGGTGAAAGAGTTCAGAATAAAATATACTCTACATGGAATGAATGTTTAGCTGTAGTAAAGGGAGTAAAGGGAGCAAAATATAAGAGTTTTCAAAGTATTGAAGATGCCAAGGAATATTTAAAAGATCATAAGATGCTACTTATAAAGGGGGTAGACCCATATCCTTCAGATTGTATTCAAATATATGTTGATGGTAGCTATAATACACATACAAAAAAGTATTCCTATGCTCTTGTAGTCGTGGAAGAAAAAGTAATAAAGTACATGGAATCTGGTGTAGCTGAGGATAGTTCTGAAAGTAGGTTAAGACAAATACTGGGAGAACTAAAAGCTGCACTAAGATCCTATGAATATGCTATTAAAAATAATAAAAATAAAATAGTACTTTTCCATGATTATGAAGGGATTTTTCACCATGCCATAGGTACATGGGATAGAAAAGATTCCTCATCTAAATTTTATTATGAAAAATTTAATGAGTATACAAAAGAAGGTTTAGAAGTTGTATTTGTAAAGGTTGATAGCCATACAGGAGATCTATTTAATGAAATTACAGATAATTATGCAAAAGTAGCTGCAGGTTTAGAAGTAACAGGAGTTGTGGATAAATTATTAAAAATAGAAAATATATATGTTGAAAATGAAGAAATAAAAGAAGAAGTTATTAAATTACTAAAGATAAAGGATAATAGCGATAATATTATATTAAAAGGAGAAAGTAGACTTACTAAAAGCAATGATAATTGCAAAGAAGATTTAAATGTTACAGGAGTTAAATTAGAGCAAAGCAATTTTAAAGAACATATAAATAAATTAAAGGGATTAGATAAAAATAAAAAGAAAACTTATTTAAAGAAATTAAAGAAAGAAGATATAATCAATTTAATTTTAGAAATTATATAGATAAATATTATGATGTAAAATAAAAAGTAGTAATTTTAAATTTTAAATTTTGAAATTACTACTTTTTATTCCCTCATAATTAAAAGATTTATTATTAAGAAATCAGTATACAGGAGTATAATATATATTATATATAAATATCTGAAAATTCTATATTTATAGTATCTATCTTATTCTCATCTAATATAGGCATGGCAAGGTGTTTACAGCATTTAGGCGAATCTAAGGATCTACATGGAAGTTTTATTATAAAAGTAGAACCTATGCCAAGTTCGCTTTTTACAGAGATTTCACCATGATGCATGTTTACTAATGAGTTAACTAAACTTAAACCTATACCACTACCTTCCTTTTCCCCTTTAAGATGCTTATCGGCTTGTATAAATCTTTGAAATATAATATTACGTTTATCTTTAGATATGCCTATGCCAGTATCTTTTACATAGATATAAATACTATCATCCACGTTTTTCATCTCAACTTTTATACTACCATTTTCCGTAAATTTAACTGCATTAGAAATAAGGTTTAACATTATTCTTTCAATTTTTTCTGGATCACAGCAAATAAATTTTTCCTCTATATCTGTATCAAATATAAGATTAAGTCCCTTATTTTCTACATACTCAGACACAGAAAGAGTTATGTTTTCAACTATGCTAACGATATTACAATTAACTAAGTTTAACTTATAATAACCTGCATCTATTTTGGTGGAATCAATTAGATTATTTATAAGCTTCATAAGTCTAAAACAGTTTTGTTTTATTATGTCCATCCTTTTTAGTAGTTTACTATTTCCAGAGCAAATAGCCTCTTTATTTAGCTCTAAATTTAAAAGTTGAAGAGCTGAATACATGACATTAATAGGAGTTCTAAGTTCATGTGAAATATCAGCAAAGAATTCTGCCCTTAATTTATCATGGGCTAGTGTTTCTTGAAGGATTCTGTTATTTTCCTCCATCTTTTTAGAGAGTTCCTCGGCTTTTTTCTTATCGCTTATATCCCTTAATGAGAATATTACACCATTTATTTTATTATGACAGTCATAGATGCATTTATATAAACATTCAAGCCATACATATTCATTTTGTGAATTTCTAAATAGTAACTTTATATTCTTTTCTTTATTATTAATAAGCATATCTTTAAATTCTTTTTGAAAAAGCTTTCTATGTTCCTTATGAACATAATCAAATATATTTTTTCCTACTAAGTAATTCATGTCATAATTCAATATTTTTTTACAAGATGGAGTTATTTGATTTATGTGTCCATCTATAGTAGTAATGCAAAGTATATCTAGAGAATTATTTATCATTTTTAACATAGTATCGTATCTAGTTAATAGTTCAGCTGGTTCTATATTATATTCATTTATACAATTATGTTTACTAGACATGTTTTTTAGTCTACATGCAATTTGTATATTTATAGAATTCAAAGAACTAACTATAAATGGTTCATTGAATATAGATTTTGAAGTACTTTTTAAAAATACAAAGCATTCTATAGAATTTTTAAAAGTTAGTGGTATTAATATATAGTCTAGGTAGTCTTTATAATCATTTCTCTCCTCTTTTTTTAAAAGTTCTTTCATAGTAAATATAACTTTATATTCCTTTTTATTAGAATATGTATGCATACACTTATTTATAAAATAATCAATATTTAAGTTATACTCTTTACAAGGAATATAATTTATTGATAGTTCCTTACCTAATCTATCAGAAGACATATCAATAAATATATTATCATTTTTAGTTCTACGTATAATTGATATATTCTCAACATCTATAATATAACTATAAAAATTAATTAAGGAATAGTATAGATCTTCTTCATTTGTACATGTTAGGATTGTTTCATTAATATCTGAAATTAAGTTGTTCCATTCGTGAAAATTACCTTTATGTAAATTTTCTTTATAGAAATCTAAAAGACACATACTAATCTCCTCACTCTTCTAAAACATCTTTGGAAATATTTTCTTGTTAACATATTCTACAAATAAAACTAAAATCCTTCTAAAATAAATAAAAATAGTCATAATTAAATGTAAATTTAAGTTTACCTCAAAAAAAGGTTCAAATTTAGAGTGGATTGTATATATTTCTTTCAAATACATAAAGAAAATAAAAAAAACTCGATAATATATATAGAGAAACTATTACTGTAGAACGGAGATGATCAAAGTGCAAAGAATAAATAAAAGGCTTAATATTAAAAGTCTCAAAATTAAACTTATAATATCAATTTGTTTAGTTATATGTATAGGTTTTGGGATAATAGGGGGTGTGGTATATTACAAAGTTAGAAAAGAAACATATAAAAACTATGAAACTATAATTTCAAATCAGATAACAGATTTAGAGAGAATAATAGATGAATATACAGATAATATAAAACAAAATGTAAATATGTTAGCAGCTGATCGTGATATTGCTTCTATAGATAAGAGAATTACAGAATATATAAGTAAAAAGGGTACCAATGGTAAAGTACCTATGGAACCTATGAAGTCTAATGATTATGAGAAAGGTGTATATCAAGATTTTGAAAATTTTACAAAGGCTCATATTGAAGTAGATACGACTTTTGTTGGAGTAGATGATAATGGGGGATATTTACAGTATCCCAGCTCATCAAGAAAAGAAGGTTATGATCCTAGGGGAAGAGATTGGTACACACAATCAAAAGGTAATTTAGATGACGTTGTATATTCTAATGTTTATATAAATAGTAATAATGCCACAGTAATATCTTGCACAAAGGCTTTATTGGATGATAAAAAGGCTTTGCGAGGGGTTATAGGTATTGATATGAGTGTTAAAAATATACAAGACATAATAAAAAGAGTTAAAGTTGGTGATGAAGGATACATAGTATTATTAGATAAGAATGATACAATAATAGCACACCCTAAAGATTCTAAATTCTTATTTAAAAATGTTAAAGAGTTAGGAATTAACGAATTAAATGAAATAAAAAACCTTAAGAAAAAAGAATTAAAAACCAAACTTCCAGATGGAAAAGAATATAATATAAAATTAAATGTAGGGAGCAATACAAATTTAGGATGGAAATACATAACTATAGTTCCTAGTGGTGAATTTCACAAAAATGCTAATGCTATAGGAAAAACAATGTTAATAATATTAGTAATGGCTATGATAGGTGCTATACTAATTGGTATCTTAATATCTACTAATATTACTAAACCTATAAAATATGTAGAAAAACATTTGAAATTTTTAGGTGAAGGAGACTTTACTAAAAATATTGACAAAAAATATCTAAACTTAAAAGATGAAGTAGGAGAAATTATTAAATCAACTAATACTATGCAAGATTCCATTAGAAAAGTATTAAATGAAATAAAAATGCAATCTATGAGTATAGATAAAGAGGCAGAGGTATTATTTTCATCTTCAGAAGAGATGGTTGCATCTTCTGTAGAAGTTTCTAATGCTATAGAAGATACATCTAAAGGAACTACAAATCAAGCGGAGAGATTGGTTGAAGTAAATACAATATTAAATAATTTTAGTGATAAAATAGGGAAAATTGCTATCTATATTGATAATGTATATAACAATATAGATGGAATAGGTAATATGACAGAAGAAAATAATAAAGAAATGGAAGTAATGATAACTTTCATGGAAAGTCTTAAAAGTACATTTAGTGAGTTTAATTTTGTTATAGAAAGCTTAGGCAATAGAATAACAGAGGTAACCGAGATTATTTATATAATAGATGGAATATCAGAACAAACTAATCTACTTGCATTAAATGCCGCTATTGAAGCAGCTAGAGCTGGAGATGCAGGAAGAGGATTCGCTGTTGTAGCTGATGAGATAAGAAAACTTTCTGAGCAAAGTAAGGTATCTGCGGAAAATATTAAAAAATTATTATTACAAATAGAAAAAGACTCAGAAAAAATTGTAGGTGAATCTGAACATATAAACAATGAATTTATGAAGCAGCAAAATATAGTTAAAAAAACTATGCATTCTTTCAATACTATTTCAAATTCAATTGTAGATATAATTCCTAAAATCCACGAGATAAATAATTACTCAAAGAATATGGAGAAAGAAAAAGATTTAATAGTAAATACCATAGAAGAGATATCTGCAGTATCTGAAGAAATCTCAGCTGCATCAGAAGAAATTGCAGCATCATCTGCTAATATGAGCGAAGTTTCAAAAGGGGTATCTAGTTCTGCTGAAAATCTAGATAGTATGTCTGTAAATATGCTAGAGAGTGTAAATAAATTTAAATTGTAAGGTTTTAATAAGAAGGTTTATTATTGTAATGCATAGAATATATCTATAATAAGTAAAAAGATTATAGATATATTCTATTTTTATTATATATTTTCATAATGTAAAATGATATTTGAAAATTGTAATAATAACTATGTTTTTATTTAAAATTATATGTTAGGGGGTACTTAAATGTCAGACTTAAAACAAGCTATTTTAGAAGAGCTTTCAGCATCAGTTGTAGACATGGACGAAGAATTGGCAATAGAAGCTGCTGATAAATTTATTGAAAATAATTTTGAGGCTTATGAAGGAATTGTAGATGGACTAGCTGTTGGAATGGAGAAAGCTGGTCAATTATTTGAAGAAGAAGAATATTACATACCTGAATTATTGATGTGTTCAGATGCAATGTATGCTGGTTTAGATAAATTAAGACCTTATTTAAAAAAAGAGGATACAAAAGATACTTATAAGGCTGTAGTGGGAGTTGTTGAAGGTGACACTCATGATATAGGGAAAAATTTATTTAAGATTATGCTTGAAACTACAGGGTTTGAAGTTTTAGATTTAGGAAGAGATGTTCCACCATCAGAGTTTATAAAAAAAGCTAAAGAAACTGGAGCAAGTTTAATAGGAATGTCTACTTTAATGACTACTACTATGGATAACATGGAAGTTGTAATTAAGTTATTAGAGGAAGAAAAGATGAGAAATGATGTAGTAGTTATGGTTGGAGGAGGACCAATTTCTCAAAATTTTGCTGATAAAATAGGGGCAGATGGATATGCACCAGAGGCATCAAAAGCTGCAAGACTTGCAAAAGAACTAGTTAAGAGTAAAATTGGAGCATAAACTAGAAAATATATTATACAATTCAATTGAAAAAATGAAGAATTTAAATTTAATTAGGAGGTGCTTTTTTTGCTGACGCCAAAGGAGCGATTATTTAAGGCTCTGAAAAAAGAGACTGTAGATCGTCCACCATGTATATGCCCAGGTGGAATGATGAATATGATAATTTCAGATGTAATGGACATAGAAGGTGTTAAATGGCCTGAGGCTCATTCAGATCCCAAAATGATGGCAGACTTAACAGAAGGAATTTACAAAAATGGTGCCTTTGAAAATTTTGGAGTTCCATTTTGTATGACTGTAGAAGCAGAAGATATGGGTGCCAAAGTATTTATGGGGACTAAAGTTAACGAGCCTAGAGTTGTTGAGTATCCAATAAAATCCGTTACAGAATGGAGAAATCTTACAAATATAGTTGTAGATAAAGGTAGATCTAAAGTAGTATTAGATGCAATAAAAATACTAAAAGAAAGAAATTTAGATGTTCCAATTATAGCTAACTTAACAGGACCAATTAGCCTTGCATCATCTTTAATAGAACCAGTGGATTATTATAAAGAACTTAGGCGTAAACCAAAAGAAGCTCATGAATTCATGGAATTCGTTACAGAAAATCTAATAGCTTTTGGAAAAGCGCAAATAGAAGCAGGAGCAGATATTCTTACGGTATCAGATCCAAGTGGGACGGGAGAAATCTTGGGACCTAAGTTATTCTCAGAATTTGCAGCATATTATTTAAATAAGATATTAAAAGAATTGAAGCCTGTAGCTAAGGGTGGTACTATAATTCATATTTGTGGAAGAATGAAAAGTGTTTATAAGGAACTTAATGAACTTCAAAGTGATGCTCTTAGTTTTGATTCTATAACATCTACAAGAGAAGTTATGGAAAATGTAAAAGATAAAGCTATAATGGGAAATGTAAGTACATTAGCTTTAGAAAAAGGTACACCAGAAAGCATTAAAAATATATCTAAGGTATGTATAAGAAGTGGCGTTAATATACTAGCCCCAGCATGCGGAGTTGGACCTAGGACAAGTCTTCAAAATTTAAAAGCCATGGTAGATGCTACTAAAGAAAGTAAATAATCGATTAATTAAAGGCTTTCAATACATATTGAAAGCCTTTAATTAAATCATATGAAAGGGTGTGGACTTATGGACACTATAAAGGTTTACCCTGAAGGGAAGGTTATAGAGTACAGAAAAGGGGAAAAGCTTTTAGATATTTTGCAAGATAGTGGGGTTATACTAGAAAGTCCTTGCGGAGGAAATGGAACTTGTGGAAAATGTAAAGTCAAGATTCTAAGTGGAGAATTTAATGAAATAACTGAAGAAGAAAAAAGACGCCTTAAAAAAGAGGAGTTAGAAAACGGCGTAAGGTTAAGTTGCCTTATTACACCTAAAGGAAATGTAGAAGTAGAACTATTAAATGCTAAGAGTAAAAAGCATAAGATATTATCAGAAGGATATATTCCAAACTTTAAATTAGGTCCTACTATAAGTAAAGAAGTGATAACTTTAGAAAAGCCTACACTAGAAAATAATATTTCATATGAAGAACTTTTAGAAAAAACTTTAGGAAAAAGTGTTAAATTGCAAGATCCAGAATTTTTACAGGAGTTAAGCAATTCTTTTATAGAAGAAACTGCTACTGTTGTTTATTCAGGAGAAGAGATAATAGGTATTGAGAAAGGTGATACTAGAGATAAGCTTTATGGAGCTGCCGTAGATATAGGTACAACTACTGTAGTGCTTTCCTTAATAGACTTAACTACAGGATTAGAAGTTGGGGCAGAGACAGCAATAAATCCTCAAAAGGAATATGGATTAGATGTTCTATCTAGAATAGAATTTGTAAAAAAGAAACCAGAGGGACGAAAAATATTACATAGAGCTATTATAAATTGTTTAAATGAGCTATTAGAAAGTTTATGTGATACAAATCATATAGATATTGAGAATGTATATGAGATTTGTATAGGGGCAAATGCAACAATGATGCATTTACTTTTAGATATAGATACTCGTGCTATAGGAAAATCTCCATATGCTACAGTGTTTTCAAGGGAGAAATATTTATATGGAAGAACTATTGGTTTAAAAGGGTCAAAGTTTAATAAATTATATTGTCTTCCAGGGGTTTCTAGTTATATAGGAGCTGACATTGTAGCGGGGGCTGTGGTTTCGAGGTTAAAGCATACAAATGAAAATATATTATTTATTGATATAGGTACCAATGGAGAGATTATATTATCTAAGAAAGGAGAATTAACTTCTTGTTCTTGTGCAGCTGGACCAGCTTTAGAAGGAGCTAATATTAGTTGTGGTATGAGAGCAGCAGAGGGGGCAATTGAAGGTATTCAAATATCTAAGGAAGATGGAAGAGTAGATATTCAAGTAATTGCCGATGAAAAACCAGTAGGCATTTGTGGAAGTGGGATATTAGAAGTTATAGCAGAGCTTTGGGAAAATAGGATAATTGTTAAATCGGGAAGGATCAAGAAGGCCTCAGATTTAGAAAAAGAGGGGTATACAGAGGTTTCAAAGAGGGTTATAGAAGAAGATAAAAAGAGAAAGTTTGTAATCTTAGAGGGGGAAGAGCCTATAGTAATAACTCAAGAGGATATAAGACAAGTTCAGTTAGCAAAAGGAGCTATATCTTCAGGATTCTATGCATTACTAGATCTTATGGAAATTACTATGGATGATTTACAAAAAGTTGTTATTGCTGGCCAATTTGGAAAACACCTAAAGATAAGTAGTTTAACTGGAACAGGAATAATTCCTGAGAAACTTAGAGATAGAATAGAGTATATAGGAAACTCTTCAAAGACGGGAGCATTAATGTGTCTTTTATCAAAAGATATAAGAGAAGAGATGGAGAAGACAGCAAAGGACATAAAATATTTTGAACTATCTACAAAAGAAGGATACGAAAAATTATTTACTAAGTGCATAACCTTCTAAGAATAAAGTAAGGGGGTTTTAATATTGGTAAAAGTTCATATAATATCAGGATTTTTAGGTGCTGGTAAAACTAGTTTTATTAAAAAATTTATATGCTTATTAGATGGTGAAAAAACAGCAATTTTAGAAAATGAGTTTGGAGAGGTGTCTATTGATGGAGGTATTATTGAAAAAGAAGGCTATGATGTTATAGAACTTCCAAGTGGATGTATATGTTGTAGCTTGAAGACTAATTTCTACGATGCATTAGAAAAGATTGTAGAAGATATCAATCCTGAAAATATAATAATAGAACCTACTGGACTTGGTATTTTAAGTGAAATACTAAATATTTTAAATATGGAGCCATTCAAAGAAAAGTGTAGGGTGGAATCTTTAATTACCATTGTAGATGGTGAGAACTATTTAGAACAAGAAGAGATTTTTGGGGAGTTTTTTAAGGATCAGATAGCTAATGCAAAAGTTTTATTTGTAAGTAAAGTAGATAAAATATCTGAAAGTACATTAAATAAAATTATAAAGTCTTTAAGAGAAATAAACAAAAGTGCCTATATCACTGATGGAAATATAGAAAAAATTAACATAGATCAATTACAAAGGCTTTTAAATACCGAGGAAATTGAAATAAACTATTCTTTTAATCATGGTGCAAAGGCATATATTGAGGGTTTTCATAGTTCAGGATTTAAGTTAGATAAGTACTTTTTAAAAGAAGAATTAGAAAATAAGTTAAAGGTTTTAAAAAGTGGCAATTATGGTGAAATATATAGAGCAAAGGGAATTTTAAAAGGAGATAAGTCAAATTTAGAGTTTAACTATGTAAATGGTAATTATGTAGTTACAACTTCAAACTTAGAGGTTTCTTTTAGAATTTGTATAATAGGAAAAGATTTAAATGAGTCTAGATTAAAATTGTTATTTGATAAAAAGGATACGTCCTCTATAAAAAGGGGAGATGGATTTATAGTGAAGTAGGAGGTGGATTAATTGGATAATAAAATAAATTTTAAATGTGTTGGGGATAATTTAGAGAGCATACCAGAGAGTGTGCAAGAGGATACTGGTTTAACTTTTCCTGAAGTTCATACAAATGGAGAGGACATGGCAGTCTTATCTAAAGCACTAAAAGAAGATAAAGATGATATAGTGTGTAGGCTTCCATTTTGTAATACAGTAGAGGCAGAGGCCATAGGTGCCCATATAAAGCTTGGAGATTTTAAAACAGGACCAAGGGTTTCCGAATATAAATTTAATTCTATAGAACAGTTAGATAGTATACAGGAAATAGATTTAGAACACGGCAGAATAAAAGAAGTCTTAAAGGCTGTTAAAATTTTAAATGAAAGTGGAGAAACTGTAGTTTTAAATATAGAAGGACCTTTTACTATTATTTCTTCCCTAATTGATTCTATGATATTTTACAAGGCGATTAGAAAAAATAAAGAAGTAGTAGAAAAGTTTATAAATTCCATAGAGCATAGTATAGTTAAATATGCAAAAGAGGGAATAAAAAATGGAGCTAAAGTTATATCCTATGGAGATCCTGTAGGAGCTTTAGATATAGTAGGACCAAAGGTGTATAAAGAGGTTAGTGCAAAATCAAGTATGAGAATCTTAAAGGAACTAGAAAAGGAAACAGGAGATACGATTATTCATTTATGTGGAAAAACTTCGGCTGCTTTTGAAAACATGGGATTTAGCAACTCTGAAAGAATAGAATATGATAATAATAAAACTTATGGGGAAGGTATATTTAGTGTAGTAAAAGAAAGACAAGATGTGAAGTTTATAGGTCATGGATGTATAAAAAGAACACCTTTAAAACTTAAGGATAATGGTGTTTATAAAATAAATTTATAAAATATACAAGGGGGACAAGGGGATGTCTAATTTACCAAAGGCATTTAATGAATTTAGTGAGGCAAGAAGGAATGGATTTATAAAAGTTAAGGAACTAAAAGATAGTGGAAAACACATAGTAGGAACATTTTGTACATTTACACCAACAGAGATTATATATGCAGCTGATGCTATACCAGTATCATTATGTGGGGTTAGTGAAGAACCAATTCCAGAAGCTGAAAAACATCTTCCAAAAAACTTATGTCCATTAATTAAATCATCTTATGGATTCGCACTAAGTGAAAAATGTCCATATACATATTTTTCAGATATATTAGTTGGAGAAACCACTTGTGACGGTAAGAAAAAAATGTATGAGTATTTAAGTAAGCTTAAACCTATGCATGTTATGCAGCTTCCACAAGCAATAGATAGGGAACATGCTTTCAAGGTTTGGAGAAATGAAATTATAATATTTAAAGAAAGATTAGAAAAAGAGTTTGGTATAGAAATAACAGAAGAGGATATTAAAGAAGCAATAAGCACTAAGAATGAAGAAAGAAGACTTTTAAGAGAATTTTATGAACTAGGAAAATTAGTACCACCAGCTATATCGGGGTGTGAAATGCAAACTGTTTTAGAGGGAGTAGGCTTTACACTAGATAAGAAGGAACAAAATAAAAGAATAAGAGGAATGATTGATAAAATTAAGGATCAATATGAAAATGAGGGAAAAAAAGTAGATAAAGAAGCTAAAAGAATACTTGTTACAGGTTGCCCAATAGGAGGTGCCGCTACAAAGGTAGTTGAAATAATAGAACAAAGTGGTGGAGTTGTAGTTTGCTTTGAAAACTGTGGTGGAGTTAAAGAAAAGGCTCGTTTAGTAGATGAGGATAAAGATATTTATGATGCTTTAACTGAAAAATATTTAAACATAGGTTGTTCAGTTATGGCACCAAATGATAATAGAGTAGCATTAATAGATGATTTAATAGATGAATATCAAGTAGATGGTGTAATAGATGTAATCTTGCAAGCGTGCCACACTTATAATGTAGAAACCTATAGAATAAAAGAATTTGTAACAGGTGAAAAAGAAAAGCCTTATATGAGCGTAGAAACTGATTATTCACAAGCAGATACAGGGCAATTAAAAACAAGAATAGCAGCATTTATAGAAATGCTATAGTATTTAAAATATATATAGAATTCCTAATATCTATTGAAAAATTCAAATAAAGAATATTCTTAATATATGATAGAATCTATTTAATGACACCTTAAGTAGAAAATTAAAATATTATGTAAAATTATACTTAAGGGTTTAAAGATATTGGGAGGGGTATTATGGCGGATTATAAGGAAATGTGGGAAAGGTTAAATGTTGATTTAGAAAAACATGATCAACTATGTGAAATTCTACCAGAACTTTATGGCTCAGTTTATATGCAACAAGAAAATAGACCTGAGGGTATGAACTATTTTAACTTTGTAGTATCAGAGGTCCATGGCCTAAGAATTCAAGAATTAGAGGAAGCTAAAGAACAGGGTAGAAAGGTAGTTGGAACTTTTTGTGTTTTTGTTCCAGATGAAATTATATTAGCTACTAACGCTGTAAGTGTTGGACTTTGTGCAGGCTCTCAATTTTGGATAGAAGGTGGCGAGAAGGTACTACCTAAAAATTTATGTCCATTAATAAAAGCATTTACAGGTGCATTGGTAGATCGTACATGTCCATATTTCCTATCATGTGATATGTTAGTTGGGGAAACTACTTGCGATGGTAAGAAAAAAGCTTGGGAAATTATAAGTGAATATAAGCCTCTACATGTAATGGACTTACCTCAAATGAAAAGGGATAAGGACTATAAAATGTGGAGAGAGGAAATTAAACTTTTCATAGATAAGATGGAAGAGTTAACTGGAAATAAGGTTACAGTAGAAAATCTAAAAAAAGCAATAGACCTTTGTAATAGAAAGAGAACTGTTTTAAAGAGACTTTATGATTTAAGAAAACATAAACCAACACCTATAAGCGGACTAGATTCCTTACTTATATCACAAATTGCTTTCTATGATAACCCTGAAAGATTTATAGAAAAAACTAACGAACTTTGTGATGAATTAGAAGACAGAATAAAGACTATGGAAGACAAGGGAAGAAAGAGAATATTAATCACAGGAACTCCAATGGCTCTTCCAAACTGGAAACTACATTCAATAATTGAAAGCTTAGATGCTGATGTAGTAGCAGAAGAATCTTGTACAGGAACAAGATATTTTGAAAACTTAGTATCAGAAGAAGGGGAAACCTTAGAAGAATTGGTTCAAAATTTAGGTGAAAGATATTTAAAAATAAATTGTGCATGTTTTACACCAAATCATGGAAGAGTTGATGATGTATTAAGGTATGTAAAAGAATATAATGTAGATGGGGTTATAGATTACGGTTTATCTTTCTGTCATACATACTCTATAGAAGGAAAGACTATTCAGGATAAATTAAGAGAAGAAAATATTCCAGTAATGAGAATAGAGACTGATTATTCAAATGAAGATTCAGGCCAAATTAAAACAAGAATAGAAGCTTTCTTAGAAATAATGTAATTTTAAAAGAGTTCTTCATAATATCTATGAGGAACTCTTATCAACATATAGAAGGTGGTCTCATGGAAAAATTAGAGTATTATATATTATTCCCTAACTATACAGAGGGAATGAAATTGGAATCAATTTTAAAAGAAAACAAAATTAAGTATATAATTTCACCCACTCCAAGACAACTTTCATCTTGTTGTGGAATTTCTATAAAGTATGAAAAAGAAAACGAAGGGAAAATTAAAAGTTTAGTAAAAGAAAATAAGATTAATACTGAAGGTTTTTTTCCATTAAAAAGGGTTATAAAAAACTTCTATGTATAAAATAGTTGCAAAGGAAGGATTGATTTAATGCATTACATAGGTGTGGATATAGGCTCTACAGCTGCAAAAGTTGCAATATTTGAAGAAGAAAATTTAAAGGAAACATTCACTATGCCAACGGGATGGAGTAGTGTTGAGACTGCTAAAATCATAAAGACTAGAATTGAAGACATGGGTATAAAAGAAGGAGAGTACAAGGTGATTGCAACAGGTTATGGAAGGGTATCTGTACCTTATGCAGATAAAACCGTAACGGAGATTACCTGTCATGGAAAAGGAGCTTATTACTTAAGTTCCCAGGATTGTACCGTTATAGATATAGGTGGACAAGATACTAAGGTAATAACTATAGAAAATGGTATGGTTACAGACTTTATAATGAATGATAAGTGTTCAGCAGGAACAGGAAGGTTTATGGAGATAATGGCAAATGTGTTAAGTGTAGATATTAACACTCTTTGTGACCTTGCATCAAAAGGTGGAGGAGTTACTATAAGTTCCATGTGTACGGTTTTCGCAGAATCTGAAGTTATTAGCTTAATTGGTAGAGGGGAAAAGAAAGAAGACATAGCTTTTGCCATTATAGACTCTATAGTTAATAAGGTTAAATCACTATGTGGTAGACATTCATCAGGAAATATTTATTACTTAACAGGTGGACTTTGCGAGTGTGATTATGTATTAGAGAGTCTTTCAAGTAAACTTGGAAAACCTATAAAAACATCACCAAAAGCCAGATATGCAGGAGCAATAGGGGCAGCACTTTTAGCTAAAAAGATAAAGTAATATAAAAAATATAGAATATTTATAAAAAATCTAAAAAAACTATGTTATTTATTTTGAGGAAGAAAGGCATTAATTTCTGATTTTGGGGTTAAGTTATAATATTTTTATACAAGGGGGAATTAGTTTATGTCGAACGATGCTATGACGCCTATAGAGAGGGCAATTGCTTTAGGTAAGGGGGAGTCTGTTGATAGGTTACCTTGTAATCCCAATATTGCCAATGGGGTTGCTAGGATTTATGGTTGTAAGATTTCTGAGTTTAATAAAAGTGGTAAGGCCATTGCTGAATCTCAAATAGCAGCTTATAGAAAATTTGGATATGACGGTGTTAGGGTATTTACTGATCTTTTTCCTTGGGCTGAAGCCATGGGAGCTAAGGTTTCTTTTCCAGAGGATAATACTGCAGATTTATTAGAGCCTGCTATAACTAATTTAAATGATATAGATAAATTAAAGCCTGTTAATCCATATAAGGATGGTAGACTTCCAATACATGTGGATGCCATGAAGTATTTAATAGATGGTGTAGGGAAAGAGGTTCCTTGTGCTGGAGGAGTTGTAGGACCTTTTACTAATGCATTTTTCCTTGTTGGGGTTCCTGTTATGACAAAACTTATGTTTAAAAATCCAGAACTTGTACATAAGTTGTGTGCTGTATCTCTTCAAACTTGTAAAAACTATGTAGATGCTATTGTAGAGTGCGGTCTTACACCAACAATTTCGGAACCCATGTCATCATGTACTGTAGTAAGTCCAAAACATTTTAGAGAATTTTCACTTCCTTATTTAAGAGAATTAATAGGATATATAAATTCTAAAGGAAAAGGAGTAACTATTCATATATGTGGCAAAACAGAAGCTATATGGGAAAACTTAGTAGATTGTAATATTGCAGGACTTAGTATAGATAATGTAGCTAGTTTAGAAAATTGTAAAAACATGGTTGGGCATAGAGTTAAGATTCTTGGAAATATAGATCCTGCGTCAGTAATGTATGGTGGAAAGCCTGAAGATGTAAGAAAAGCAGTAATAGAATGTGTAAAACAAGGATATAATTCTAAAAAAGGTTATGTAATCATGTCAGGATGTAGTCTTCCAGTAGAAACATCTTTTGATAATATACAAGCTATGATGGATACAGCGAGGGAAATAGGTTATCCTGTGACAAATGAAAAATTAAGTTTATTATAATAGATACATATATAGCCTAAAAATCAAAAGTCTATCTAAGAGTATTTGTTAAAACATACCTTAGATAGACTAAGTTATGTACATAGTTACTCACTTAAAACTTTTTCATAACAAATAAAAGGTTCATTGGTCCCTTTAAAATAAACTTCTCCTATAAATGCATAATGGAGTTTTTTAAATAGATTTTTCATCTTATCATTCAAAGAATTTGTATCTGTTTTTAGATGCTTAATACCTTGTTTAATGGCAAATTCTTCTGCAAAATCCATTAGTTCTGTAGCAATTCCTGTACGTCTTAAGTCAGGATTAACAGCCATTCTATGAAGGACTAGACAATCTGTATTTAAAGACCAATTGAGATTTCCGTATTCAGGAGTTTCACATTTATTTATAGATATAAATCCAGCAATAATATCATTTCTTTCACAAATAAATAAATCTTCTTTTTCAATATCATCTAGAAAGTCTTTTTCTCTAGGATAATTCTCATCCCACTGATAGTTTCCATAAGAGTTCATTTCACTTATAACTTTATTTACAATTTCCATAATATCATGTATATCTTCTTTTTTAGCTTTCCTAATAATTTGAATCACCTTCCAATTTTAAAAGACTTAATATTAATTACTTTAGTACATTTTAATATAACATTTCAATATGAGGAATGTCATCTTCTAAATAAACTTCGGAAACTTCTTTAAAACCTAAACTTTTATAAAAAGTTCTTAAATATTTTTGAGCAGAAATTCTAATTCTATTTTCATGTAGCTCGTTATTTACAAAGTCTATAGCCTTTATAAGCATTTCTCTAGAAAGCCCACTACCACGATGAGTTTTGATAACAATAACCCTTCCAATAGAAATCTCATTATAAGAGATACCCTTTTCAAGAATTCTTAAGTAAGCAATTATTTCTCCATCATTCTCACAAAATAAATGATATGATTTTTGGTCTTTACCATCACAATCTTGATAAGCACAATTTTGTTCAACAATAAAAACTTCATTTCTTAAATATAAAATTTTATAAATTTCATCAGTAGAAAGTTCATGAAATTTCTTTATTTTCCAGTTCATAATGTAACCTCCTAAAAATCAAAGTGAAAAATCCATTATAGTATCTCATAATATTTATTATTTTATCAATAAATAAACTGTAACTTGTCCCAAAGATATTAAATATACATGTGATACTGCAAATTTTGAAATAAGTTATCTTTAAGACAAAATAAAAAAACATATTTCAAAATTTAAGATTTTAAAAGTAAAAGTTACAGTTCCTATTTAGAAAGAACATAGATAACGTAAAGAAATTTCATTGTTTAAGCAATAAAAGATAGAATATTTTAGTTATCCAAGGGATTCCTAAATCTAGAACTGCTTTACTTTTACTTAATAAAATTTGAAATATGTTATATACTACTATAAATTTTAGAAATATGCTAATTTTAAGATTTCAAGAACGTCTTCTCTTTCTAAATTTTTAAGGAATCCAAATGGGCAAGACATAGCTGCATTATCAGCTATTTTCTCTAAAGCATCTTCTGTAACTCCTATTTCTTTTAAGGAAACTGGAGCACCAAGTTTCTTATAGAAGTTCATTAACTCATCTATACCTTTTAAAGCCTTTTCTTCATTAGTTCCTTCTGTAATATTAAAAATTCTTTCTCCAAATCTACTAAAGGTTTCTAAGTTATGTTTATAAACGTATTTTGCCCAAGCTGGGAATATTATAGCAAGTCCGGCACCATGAGAAATGTCATATAAGGCACTTACAGAATGTTCTATTTGATGTGTAGCCCAATCTCCGCCACATCTACCCATGCCTGTAGTTCTGTTTAGAGCTAGAGTAGCACTAAGAGCAAGTTCTGCACGAGAATTATAGTTTTCAGGATCTGTCATAAGAATTTCACCATGTTTCATAGCTGTTCTAATAATTCCTTCACAGTATTCTTGCATTAAATCTACATTTTTTATTCCATCAAAATAATATTCAAAAACGTGAGTCATGGTATCAATAGTTCCATTTATTGTTTGGTTTTTAGGTAGAGAGCATTGAATGCTTGGGTCAACTACAGAAACTTTAGGATATAAAAGTTCGTGACCAAAACTCCATTTCTTTTGTTCTTCTTCATTTGTTATAACTCCACCAGAATTCATTTCAGAACCTGTAGCTGATATTGTAAGTATCCCATAGATTGGAAGTGTTTTTTCTAGAGTCTTTTGCGTGCCTTCAAAAAAGTCCCAAACATCTCCACCATAATAGAATCCTGCTGCTATGGCTTTGCAAGTATCGTATACACTTCCTCCACCAATAGGTAATAATGCATCTATATTATTTTCTTTTCCGAAAGCTATGGCTTCTTTAACCTTAGATAGAACAGGATTAGGTTTAACACCACTTAGTTCAACAAAGTTTAAATTATTATCTTTTAGTGATTTTATAACTGCATCGTAAACTCCATTTTTAAATATAGAGCCTTTTCCGTAAACTAACATAACTTTCTCTATAGAATCTTTCTTTAGTTCTTCACCAATATTTTTTATGGTATCTTTGCCAAAGATAAGTTTTGTCGGGTTCTTAAATATAAAATTTTCCATGTGAATCACTCCTTTATGGTATATAATATATTTTATCATATATTATAATTTATATTATATATCTAGTTTAAATTTATTATTAATAGCATATTTATATTAAGGAGTAGATTATGTACATAGGAATTGATTTAGGTGGTACTAATATAGCAGTGGGTCTTGTAGATGAAGACGGAAAAATACTATATAAGTCTTCTTGTGAAACAAAATGTGAAAGAGGAACAGAATTTGTAATAAAAGATATTATAAAACTTATAGAAGAAGTGATTAAGAAGTCTAAACATAATGAAAAAGACATAAAATCTATAGGAATAGGTATTCCCGGAATTTCAAATGAAGAGGGTGTGGTAATTAGATGTATAAATCTGAAATGGAGAAGGGTAAGTTTAAGAAAACCCTTAGAGGAGCGTTTTAGGGTTCCTATATTTATTGAAAATGATGCAAGAGTTGCAGGACTTGCAGAGTATGCTATAGGAGCTCTTAAAGGATATGAAAATAGCTTACTTTTAACACTAGGTACAGGAATTGGTTCAGGAATTATAATAAATGGAAAGATGTATGGGGGAGCTCAGGGAATTGGTTCTGAAATAGGCCATATGGTTGTTGGAGAAAACTTTTATACTTGTAACTGTGGAGCAAATGGTTGTCTTGAAACATTTGCGTCTTCTACAGCTTTAATTAAATATGTTCAAAGGTGTTTAGATGATGGTGTAGATAGTAAATATCTAAATGAGTTTAAGAATAATTTAAATGCTGAAGTAATTTTAGGTGGTATAAATAAAAATGATGAAGTATGTATAAGAGCCTATGAACGTTTTATAAAATATTTAGTAATAGGCATTAGAAACATAATAAATATATTGAATCCAGAAGTTATAGCTTTTGGTGGTGGAATATCTAACATGGGGGAAAAACTTTTAGAGGATATTGAAAGAGGCATAGAGAAAAATTATAATAAGGATCTACCAATGCCTAAGTTGATTTTAGCTAAAATGAAAAATGATGCAGGTATAGTAGGAGCTGCCTTAATGGGGAGATTTTAAAAATTAAAGGGGGATAACAATGAAAGAGCACAGCATATTTCATAAGTATTATATGAAGTCTTTTTATTACGATAATAGTAGTAAGAAGGGAATTTTTAAGGGAATTAAAACGTTTATAATAACTTTCCTTCTATTAGTAATTGGAGAGCTTGCAGGAGTGATACCATCTTCTCTAATGTATGGCTTAACTTTAAACTCTAGCTTTTGGAAGTTCTTTGTTCAGCTTTTCGTTAGCTTTGGCATAGTTAGTCTGGTTATATTTTTTTATACTAAGTCAATTGAAGGTCTTCCTATTAAGACACTAGGTCTAAGTAGTGAGAATCCTACTAAAAAATTTTTAATAGGATTTTTAATAGGTGGTTCACTTATGGCTATATCTACCTTTTTATTAATTATATCAGGACAAGCCGAAATTAGGTGGATTGGTTTTCAAAACTTAAGTACAGTTTTAATTATTATTCCAGCATGGATTGTACAATCATCTACAGAAGAAATCTTAACTAGAGGGTATTTATTTACTAGAATGCAAAACTCTACAGGGAATATATATATATCTTTAATAGTACAAGCGGCATTTTTTTCTTTCTTGCACATATTTAATTCTTCTGTTAGTGTTATAGCCTTGGCACAAATATTTGTTGTAGGAACATTATTTGCAATTTATTCTTTATATGAAGGATCTATTTGGGGAGCTTGTGGTATGCATGCTGCTTGGAACTGGTCACAGGGAAATGTTTTTGGATGGAAAGTAAGTGGAATGAATGCTGAAGGAGGTTCTATTCTTCAAAGTATAGCTACAGGGAATGAAATCCTAACTGGTGGAAATTTTGGTGTAGAAGGCGGATTAGTATCACTTATAGTACTTATCATAGCAATAATTGTTATATGTATGTTAATGAAGAAGGAATCAATTAATTAAATTATAATAATTAATTTAAGAAAAATAAAATAATTTAAACTGATGTTTATATAATAAGATTACTGTAAAGTTTATATTGAAATTTTACAGTAATCTTTATTTTTATACGGATTTGTTTAGTATATAGTAAATTTAAGCTTTTATGATTATTAGTCGAAATTAGTGAGATATGTTAATATATTATTAGTATATTTAAGGAGGAAGCCTATGAGGGATGAGTATATTTTATCCATAGATTGTGGTACTCAAAGTATAAGAGCGATGATTTTTGATAAACATGGAAAGATTCTTGGGAAAAACCAGGTAGAGTTTACACCATATTTTTCAGAACATATAGATTGGGCAGAACAAGATGTCGAGGTTTATTGGAGTAGTTTATGTAAAGCTACTAATGGTCTAAAGAATGATTGTTTAGAAATATGGGATCAGGTTAAGGCAGTGGTAGTTACAACAATTAGAGATACATTTATTAATATAGATAAAAGTGGAAAGGTCTTAAGACCAGCCATTGTATGGTTAGACCAAAGAACTGAAGAAGATGTACCTAATCTATCCTTTATGGAGAAGGCTGTTTTTAAAGGCATAGGTATGGAAAAAACACTAAGTACAGTCCAAAAAAGTAGTAAGGCACATTGGATTAAGAAAAATCAACCAGAAATATGGAGAAAAACATATAAATTTATAATGCTTTCCTGTTATTTTCATTATAAACTTACTGGTAACTTAGTGGATTCTATAAGTAATCAAATTGGACATATTCCTTTTAACTATAAAAAGAAAGAGTGGGCTAAGGGGATTTTAGATTACAGGTGGAAGATATTTGGTATAGAGAAGGACAAATTACCCTTATTGGTAGACTCTGGAGAGATTATAGGCAGAATTACTAAAAAAGCCAGTGAGGAAACTGGTATAAATGAAGGTGTTTATTTAATAGCCGGGGCATCAGATAAGGGCTGTGAGACCCTAGGAAATGGATGTTTAAATGAGAGTAAGGCAAGCATTAGCTTTGGAACAACCACTACGGTACAAACAACTACTAAGGAATATGTAGAGGCAGATAGATTTATGCCTGCATATCCATCAGCTATACATGATAGATATAACCCAGAAATAGCCATTTCTAGAGGCTACTGGCTTATAAGCTGGTTTAAAAACGAATTTTCACAAATGGAAATTTTAGAGGCAGAAAAAAAGGGAGTCTCTCCTGAGGAAATATTAAATGAAAGATTAAAAGAAGTTCCACCAGGATGTGATGGACTTATTCTCCAACCTTATTGGGGTGGGGGAGCTAAAAATCCTGATGCTCGAGGAGCAATAGTAGGTTTTGGGGATGTTCATACAAAGGCCCATATTTATAGGGCAATTATTGAGGGTATAAATTATGCACTTTTAGATGGTATAGAGAAGATAGAAAAAGTAACAGAAACAAGAATAAGAGAAATAGCAATTTGCGGTGGAGGAGCACAAAGTGATATTATAGCACAAATAACTGCAGATATGTTTAATAGAAAAGTATATAAGGGTCAAACCCATGAATTATCATCCTTAGGAGCAGCAATTATAGGATATGTAACCTTAGGTGTATATAGGAACTATGAAGAAGCTATAGAGAATATGTTTCATAGGACAAAGGAATTTTTGCCTGATCCTGAACATGTGGAATTATATTCAAAACTGTATAAAAAGGTGTATTTAAAAGTATATCCAAGCTTAAGAGGGCTATATAAGGAAATAAAGTCCATAGAGACTTATAGTGGGTAATATATCATATAATGACAACATCTAAGATTTACCTACAATTTTTTTTGTAGTATAATATCTATAGTTTATAAGAATATAAAAAACCTAGTTTAAATTAATTTATCCTAGGTTTTTTTAATGTATAAATACAAAAATAATAAAACTGTTTTATGCCTTTGTATGGCTAGGAGGAAGACTTATGTATGATGTGGCTATAATCGGAGCGGGAATTATAGGTACTAGTATAGCAAGAGAACTTAGTAAATATAATTTGAAAACTATTATAATAGAAAAAGAAAATGATGTAGCAGATGGTACTACTAAAGCAAATAGTGCAATTGTACATGCTGGTTATGATGCAAAACCAGGAAGTAAAAAAGCTAAGTTCAATGTGATTGGTAATAAAATGTATGAAGAACTTTGTAAGGAATTAGATGTACCTTTTAAAAGAAAAGGTTCTTTTGTTTTAGGTTTCACTAAAGAAGATATGAACACTTTAGAAGAGCTTAAAAAAAGAGGAGAAATTAATGGTGTAGAAGGTTTAGAAATATTAGATAGGGAAGAAGTTCTTAAAATAGAGCCTAATTTAAATAAAAATATAGAAGGGGCACTATATGCTAAAACAGCAGGAATAGTAGGGCCTTTTGAACTTGCCATAGCCCTTGCAGAAAATGCAATGGATAATGGAGTGGAACTTTTACTAAATAGTAAAGTTACAAGTATTAAAAAAGAAGATAAGAGTTATAAAATTTACATAAATGAAAACATGAAAGAAATAGAAAGTACTATAGTTATTAATTGTGCTGGTATTCATGGTGATACTATAAATAACATGGTGTGTCCAGAGGACTTTAAAATTACTCCAAGAAGAGGACAATACTTTGTCTTAGATAAATCAGCTGGGAAAATGATAGACACTGTAATATTCCAATGTCCAAGTGAGCTAGGAAAAGGAGTACTTGTAACGCCTACAGTTCATGGAAATTTATTAGTAGGGCCAGACGCGGAAGATATAAATGAACGAGATTTAAATGAAACTACAGAAGAAGGATTGAATTTTATAAAAGAAACCTCTAAGAAATCTTTTGAGGAGATTCCTTTTAATAGGATTATAACTTCCTTTTCTGGGCTAAGAGCTACAGGAGATAAGGGAGATTTTGTAATTGAAGAGGGGAAAACTGCTAGTAATTTTATAAATGTAGCTTGCATAGAATCTCCAGGACTTACAGCAGCACCTGCCATAGCAGTTTATGTGTCAGATATGGTAAGGGAAAAACTTTCAAATGTAGAGGAAAATAAAAGTTTTAATGGAAGAAGAGAACTTAAAAGATTTATCGATTTAAGTCTTCATGAAAAAAATCAACTTATAAAAGAAGATTTTAGATATAGCAAAATTGTATGTAGATGTGAAAAGATAACAGAGGGTGAAATAGTAGACATAATTCATAGAAATGCCGGTGCTACTACAGTAGATGGGGTAAAAAGAAGAATAAGACCTGGTATGGGCAAATGCCAAGGTGGTTTTTGTATGCCTGAAGTTATTAAAATTTTATCGAGAGAACTTGGAGAAGATATGCAAGACGTGGTAAAAGATAATTTGGATTCTAAAATATTAGTGGAAAGAACAAAAGAATAGTTAGGGGGTGGATAAATGATGAATTATGACGTAGTAGTTATAGGGGGAGGTCCAGCAGGGCTCGCGGCAGCTATTGAAGCAAAGAAAAATGGTGTAGATAGTATATTAGTTTTAGAGCGTGATAGTGAACTAGGTGGTATACTTCAGCAGTGTATACATAATGGATTCGGATTACATATTTTTAAAGAGGAACTTACAGGACCTGAATATGCAGAAAAATTTATAGATGAACTAAAATCATATAATATAGATTACAGGCTAGAGGCTACAGTTTTAGAAGTAAATGAAAATAAGGAAGTCTGTGCATTAACAAAAGAAGAAGGATATGTATTAATAAAAGCAAAGGCTGTAATTATGTCTACAGGGTGCAGGGAAAGAACAAGAGGAGCTATAAACATTCCTGGAGATAGACCAGCTGGAATATTTACAGCAGGAACAGCCCAAAGATTTTTAAATATGGAAGGCTACAAAGTAGGAAAGAAAATATTAATTTTAGGTTCTGGAGATATAGGACTTATAATGGCAAGAAGATTAACTCTAGAAGGGGCAAAGGTAGAGGCAGTGGTGGAGCTTATGCCTTATTCAGGAGGACTTACAAGAAACATAGTTCAGTGTCTTGATGATTTTAAAATACCATTATTACTTGGATATACGGTAAGTAAAATATATGGGAAACACAGGGTAGAAGGTGTAGATATTTGCGCCGTAGATAAAAATAGAAAACCAATAAAAGGTACAGATATTCACTTTGATTGTGATACATTACTACTTTCGGTAGGGCTTATACCAGAGAATGGACTTTCAGAAATGGCAGGAGTTAAGTTAGATAAGGTTACATCTGGACCTATAGTAAATGAAAGCATGGAAACCTCTGTAGAAGGAATCTTTGCTTGTGGAAATGTAGTTCATGTTCATGACTTAGTGGATTATGTAACTGAAGAAAGTAGAAGAGCAGGCAAAAATGCAGCAAAATATGTAAATGGATTATTAAAAACTGAGGGAAATATTATATGCATTAAAGGAATAAATGGAGTAAGGTATGTAGTCCCTCAAATTATAAGAGAAGAAAATCTAGAAGAGAATATAAATCTTTTAATGAGAGTTTCAGACATATATAAAAACTCAAAATTAGTAGTTAAAAATAATAAAGGGCAAATAATAAAAGAAGTTAAAAAACCTCATCTTGCCCCAGGGGAAATGGAAAATATAATTATAAAAAAATCAGATATAGAAGGTACAAACGTCTCTGAGATATTTGTATATGTGGAAACAGAATAAGTTTTAAAGTGAGGAGAGGGAAATGGACAAAAGAGAACTTGTATGTATAGTATGTCCAAAAGGTTGTAGATTAACTGTTGAAAATATAAATGAAGAATTTAAAGTTTCCGGAAACACTTGTAAAAGAGGAGAGGTTTACGGTATAAATGAAATTATAAATCCAACTAGAATAATAACAACTACAGTGAAGTTACAAGGTTCTAAAAGCAATAGACTTCCAGTTAAAACAAAGGAACCATTGCCAAAAGAACTATTATTTAAAGCTATGGAAGTTATAAACACTGTAGAGGTACAAGCACCAGTAAAGCTAGGAGATATTGTTTTAAATGATATCCTAAATACAGGAGTACAACTTGTAGCTACAAAAACTATAGAATATTAAAAGCATTTAAATATATAATAACAATTTTAAGGGAAGTTATTTTGTAACTTCCCTTATTCTATTTTCTATAAGAAAATATTATAATTTATAATTTTTTAGTAAAGATTATTTCTAAAGGTTCGTTTTCTAATAATAAGCTGCCAGAGTCTTTATATCCTAATTTTCTATAAAAATGTTGTGCCAGCTCATTTGATAAAGTTGAAGTCATAACTAAATCATACCCTTTACTTTTCATTTCATTATGCCAGAACTCAACTATATCTTTTCCAATACCTTTATATCTATAATTTTCATCAATATAAAGCATATTCATAAATGGAGTATTATCCCAAAAGTAACTATATCTTAACCAACCAATATTTTTGTTATCTTCATTTCTTGCTATTATAATTTCTTTTTTCTTCATTTTATCTTCTATTAAATCTTTTGATACATGCCTATCATTATCAAATATATATTTAAAATCTATTTCACTTGCATATTCAATTTTCACGGTTTTATCCTCACCTTCTTCATTTAAATTTTATTTATATGTATTAATATTACGCAATATTTTGTAAAGTGTAAATTATATTTAATATAGTTTTGATTTATGTATTATGGAGTATTACAATATAATTAAGTAATTATATACATTCATAAGGAAGTGGTTATATGGAACTAATCGATATGCATTGTGATACTATATTAAAACTTTACGAAAATGGAAATAAGGAAAATTTAAATAATAATAATTTTCAGGTGGATTTAAACAAGTTAAAGAAAGCTGGTGCTAAAGCACAGTTCTTTGCACTTTTTGTAGAACTAACTGAAATAGATAAACTTAAACAAACTCCATTTACTTATTGCAAAGAATTGCTTAACCGTTTTAAAAAAGAAATGGAAGATAACAAAGACATTATAAGACTTGCTAGGAATTATGATGAACTTCGAGATAATTTTAAAAGCGGGAAAATATCATCGTTTTTAACCATAGAAGAAGGTGAAGCATTAGAGGGTAGTGTGAAAAACTTAGAGTATTTTTATAATAAAGGTGTAAGATTAGTCACCTTAACTTGGAATTTTGAAAATAGCTTAGGTTTTCCAAACTACAAAAGAGATTTTATGGATAGGGGATTAAAAGAAAAAGGTATAGAAGTTGTTAGCAAAATGAATGAATTAGGAATGTTAATAGACGTATCCCATCTTTCAGATGGAGGTTTTTATGATGTTTTAAGATATTCAAATAAACCCTTTGTAGCATCTCACTCTAATGCAAGAGTTATTACAAATCATCCTAGAAATTTAACTGATGATATGATAAAGGCACTAGCAGATAAAGGTGGAGTTATGGGTCTTAATTTTTGTCCAACATTTTTAGGTCATAATGAAAAAGCAAAAATTGAATATATGATTAATCACTTAAAATATATTAGAAATATAGGTGGCATAGATGTTATGGCCATGGGTACAGACTTTGATGGTATATATGGAGATATTGAAATAAATCATATTGGGGAAATGGATAAATTATTATATGCCTTAGAAAAAGAAGGCTTTAAAGAAGATGAAATTGAAAAGATTTGGTATAAAAATGCTGAAAGAGTAATAAGGGAAGTTTTAAGATAAACAATATATTATAAAGAAGGGGTAATATTGAAGGATAGAAAGCTTAGGATATTTCACGAAGTAGTTAAAGAACTCAACATGACAAAAGTTGCAGAAAAACTATACATTAGCCAACCAGCTGTGAGTCAAGCTATTCACGAACTTGAAAATGAGCTTGATGTTAGATTTTTTGATAGAATAGGGAAAAAGCTTTATATAACCTATGAAGGGGAATTATTTCATAAGTATGTAAGAAGAATTTTAAATATATATGATGAAGTAGATAGGGTTATAAAGGAATCAAAAAATATTGAAAAGGGAAAGCTAAATATAGGTGCAAGTACCACCATAGGAATATATATACTTCCTGAACTTATAGGGGATTTTAAAAGAAAGTACAAAGGAATAGAAGTTTCCTTAATTATAGAAAACACCCAAAATATAATAAATCTTCTTTTAGAGAATAAAATAGATTTTGCCTTTGTAGAGGGGCCTGTTTATTCTGATGAAATTATTGTGGAAGACTTTTGTGAAGATGAGCTTGTGTTTATAGCAAGCAAAAATCATCCTTGGAGTAAGTTACAAACCATAGAACCGGAAGATATTTTAAAGGAAAAAGTAATAATGAGAGAATTGGGTAGTGGCACCAGAGAAATAGTTTCAAAGTTTCTTGGGGATAAAAATTTAGAATATAATATGGTACTAGAACTTGGAAACACAGAGGCAATAAAAAAAGCAGTGGAAGCAGATCTTGGAGTATCATGTATTTCAAAGCGTTGTATAGAAAATGAAGTCAAAATTAATAAGATATCTTCGGTTAAAATTAATAATCATAAATTAAAGAGAAGTCTAACCCTTGTCTATCATAAGGATAAATATATGACAAGAGTGATGAATAGCTTTATAAAAGAATCAAAAGAATATGTAAAAGAGAAATAAAATATTCTAAAGAGAGGAATTACAAATGAAAGAGGAAATTCTTCAGCTTTTAAAAGAAAGTAAAGATGAATTTATATCAGGAGAATTTATATCAGGAGAATTTATAAGTAATCAGTTTGGAGTGAGTAGAGCTTCCATATGGAAATATATAAATGCAATAAAAGAAGATGGCTACGAAATAGAATCTGTATCTAGAAAAGGATATAGAATATTATCATCACCTAATATTCTAACTTATGCAGAAGTAAGTCCATATTTAAAAACTAAGTATATAGGCCGAAATATAATTCATTTTCATAGTATAGATTCTACAAACAATAAAGGAAAAGAGCTTGCAAGTGATGGGGCAAAAGAAGGTACAGTAGTAATAAGTGAAATTCAAACAAAAGGAAAAGGGAGATTAGGACGTAATTGGATTTCACCAAAAGGAAATATATATATATCTATTATACTAAAACCTAAAATAGATCCCTTTCATTTATCTAAAACAACACTTATAGGAGCAGCGGCAGTAAATACAGCTTTAAAAGAAATGGGAATTGAAAGTAAAATAAAGTGGCCAAATGATATAATTTTAGAAAATAAAAAGTTATGTGGTATTCTAACAGAAATGAGTGCAGAACTTAACCTACTAAATTATATAGTAATGGGAATAGGTATAAATGTTAACATGGATAAGGAAGACTTTGAGGATGAGCTAAAAGATACTGCAACATCCCTAAAAGCATTGTACAAAAAAAACTTTAACAGAAAAGAATTACTAGGAAGAATCTTAAACAACTTTGAAAAATACTATGAAGAATTCATAAACACAAATTCTATAAAAGATTGTATTAAAATTTGTAGAGAAAACTCCATACTTTTAGGAAAAGAAGTAGAAATCATAGAAAGAGATAAGAAAAAGAGAGTAAAAGCCTTAGATATAAGCAATGAAGGTGCATTAATAGTAGAATATAAAAATGGGGAAATAGAAGAAATAATCTCTGGAGAAGTATCCATGAGGGGACTATACGGATACGTATAACGAATAAACTATCTTTAGCAGAGTGAAATATCATGCTGGAGATGGTTTATTTTTTTATTGAATTAAAAAATATTAATTAAGAGTGAAAAAAATGTAAATATATTGTTAATAAACGTGGATTTTTATGACAAAGTTTTCGGGACTTCTACATTATAACTTTTATATAATAGTACAGAAAATGTAGAAAGGAGATACAAACATGCTAAAAATGAAGAAAACCATAGCTAGCACACTTATAGTTACATTTCTAGCCACAATGCTTCCAGTAAAAGTTTTAGCCGTAGAGAACAGTTCTAGCAAATACGAAGAAAAGGAAGTAGTAGAAGAAGTAAAAGAATCTAAGATTGTAAAAGAAGAAGAAGAAAAAAGGGAGAAGAATATCAAGCACTTTTTAAAAGAAGATTCCACCTATGAGGCCGTTGTATATCCAGATGCTGTCCATTATAAAGAGGATGGAAAGTGGAAAGAAATTGATAACTCTTTAGTTGAATCAAAAGATGAGGAGTTTAAAGGAACACAAAAGCCTGAAGAAAAAGAAGTAATAGATGATAACACTTTAAAAGAATCATAGAAGGAAAAGATACAAGAAGAAAATAATAATAAAGATAAAATTTTAGAAGAAAAGGTAGATATAAAACAAGAAGAAAAGAAAGGTGAAAATAAGGATAATAAGAGCATTAATACAGTAGAACAAGATAAGGATTTAAAGCAAGAGGAGGATAATAAAAGTCAAGAGGAAATAAAGAATAATAAAAAAAATGAACGGGTTAAATCTAAAAGTTCAGAAAAAGATAATAAAATAGGTTTAAGGGCTAAAGAAGGGGTAGAACCTGAAATAATAGATGAGCATAATAATGTACTAGAAAATAAAGATAATGATTTTAAAGTTAGGATTGCTAAAAGAGCTAATGCTAAAAAAATAGTAAAGATTCAAAAAGGAAAATACGAAGTTTCTTGGGGCGTTTATAATGCAAGTGAATCTAAATACAATATAAAGCCTTTTAAGGAAAAAGAAATTGATAACGATATCGAAAAACAGGCAGAAGATACAGTAAATACAGAAGAAAAATTTAAAAGTGCAACTAATAAAGAGAAAGAAGAGATTAAAGAAGTCATAGTTGACAATGAGAAGAAAAAGACCTTAGAAAATTTAAATTCCATAGTTGAATTTAAGGATGTATATCCTAATGTAGATATGGAACTTGAAATTAAATCTGACTTTTTAAAGGAAAATATAATATTAAATAATCCTATAGAAAACCCAGAATTTAGGTACATACTATATACTAAAAACTTAAAAGTCAATATTAATGAAAATAAGGAAATTTTATTTTTTGATAATACCGATGGTAAAGAAGTTTTCACCATGGAAGTTCCTTATATGATAGATAATCAAGGGGAATTAAGCAAGGATATTGATGTACAGTGTATAGAAAAGGAAGATGGTGTACAAGAACTAGTTATAAAACCTAATAAGGAATGGTTAAATGCACCTAAAAGGGCATATCCAGTAAAGATAGATCCACCAGTGAGAAGCTCCTTAGATGTGAAAAAAATACAAGATGCTTTCGTTGCATCAGGACTTCCAACCCAAAACTATAGAGAAGCAGACCGCCTAGGAGTGGGGAATGGTAAATACTCTAAAACAACAAGAAGTTTTTTAAAGTTTGAGTTACCACAAATATCGTCTGCTGATATGATTATAGATGCAAAACTCTACTCATTGTTATTTTCAGATCAAAATAATAATACTCAAATAAATGTTCATAAGGTCTTAGGAAATTGGGATTCTAAAAGTATTACTTGGAATAGAAAACCTAACTTCAGTAGCAAGATAGAGGACTACGCAATTGTAAAAGGAAAAGTTGGATCAATATTTCATTGGGATATAACGGCTATAGCAAAGGAATGGTATAATTCCGGGAATAATTATGGGCTAATGCTTAAAAACAATAATGAAAGTAGTGGATATACAGAATTTTTATCCTCCGATATACACAAGGATTTTAAAGGTATAAGACCTCAAGTCGTATTTTATTATGTTAATAATTCGGGTTTAGAGGATTACTGGAGTTATCATTCTCAAGAAGTGGGTAGAGCAGGAACAGGACATGTTAATGATTATAATGGGAATTTAGTTTTTACCCATAATGATTTAAGTACCAATGGCAACTTAATGCCTGCATCTATTTCTCATGTATATAATAGTAATGAAAAAGATAAAAGTATAGGTTTTGGACTAGGCTGGAGACTTAATTATTACCAAACAATAGAACCTAAGATTATAGAAGGAAAACGATGGTATGAATATACCGATTCAGACGGTACAAAACACCATTTTAAATATGATGATAAAGAAAAAATTTATAAGGAAGATTCAGGATTAGACCTTAAATTTAAAATAAATTCTGATGGAAGTTATGAGATAAAGGATAAAGATGATAATACTTTAACATTTACTAAATGGGGTTATCTTTATATAGTTAAGGATAAGAATAATAATAAGTTAACAATTAACTATGGTGGTACCAAAGTAAGATCCATAACTGATGGAGCAGGAAAACAGATAAAATTCGATGTGCTATCTAATGGATATCTTGTAGGAATAACAGATCCAGCAGGACGAAGAACATCATTTACGTATAGTGGTATTAAATTAAGTAAAATTACATATCCAGATGGTAAGTATACATTATATGAATACAATAGTGATAATACATTAAAGCTTGTAACTAATTATGATGGCTATCAAATGCAGTATGAGTATTATGGAAGTAAACCTAATAGAGTAAAAAAGGTATTAGAAAAACATTCAAATGGAACCTTAGGTGGAGAATTATCTTTAGTTTATGGATTTAATCAAACCACCTTTAAAGATGTAAAGGGTAGAAGTCATATATATCAATTTAATAATCTTGGAAATACAGTTTCTGTTAAGGATACTGATGGGAGTGCTGAATATTACAAGTATTTTGACAAGGAAAATAATAAAAATAAACTAGAATTAGAATCAAAATTACAAAAAACCACTAAGAATTATTTAAAAAATCATAATATTGAACTTAATAATACAGAATGGACAAAAGACTCATGGACAGGATCAAGTGGATCAGCAGATGTAACATCAGAAGATAAATATTTAGGAAATAAAAGTTTAAAAATTAATAAAACTAATGATAAATCAAGGCAATTCTATAGTCAAAGTTTAAACTTGGAAAAAGGAAAGACATATACGCTATCGGCCTATGTTAAAAGCAAAAATATAAGTAATAAAAATTCAAAAGGAGCAGGCGTATTTGTAAATTATCAGAATAACAAAGGAAGTTGGGAAACCGTAGAGTCAAGATTTATTTCTGGAAGTAATGATTGGGATAGGTTGGAAGTTAAATTTACACTGCCAAAAGATTCAGCTTCAAATCAAGTTTTAGCTAGGGCTGGGATTATGTCTGAAACTGGTATAGCTTACATTGATTCATTTCAACTAGAAGAGGGAAGCATAGCAAATAGATATAATATGCTTGAGAATGCTAACTTTATGTATACCTCAGGAGACAAACCTTTATATTGGACTAAGGCAGCAGAATGTGACTCAGGAGATAAATACGAAGTTTTTGAGGGAAGAAAGACATTTAAAGTAAATGGAAATGCCACTAAAAATAAAAATATAGGACAAGTTGTATCAGCATCTGGTAAAAAAGGAGATACATTTGTAGTAAGTGGTTGGGGAAAATCGGATTCCGTTCCTACACATTCACAAAGATACTTTGCCCTAGATGTAGGTATTAAGAAAAAAGGATCTAATGAATATCAGTGGACTGTTGTGCCATTTAATCAAGATTCATCACAATGGCAATTTGTATCTGAAAAGGTTGTAGCAAAGCATGATTATGATAGAATAACGGTTTATGGATTATATTATTTAAATGCCAACACTGCACACTTTAGTGATATACAATTATTTAAAGAAGAGTTTGGGCAAAGCTATACCTATGATTCAAAAGGAAATGTTATTTCTGTCGAAGACCTATCGAAGCAAAAAAGTAAGTTTGAATATAACGGTAATAATGATCTAGTAAAGTCTATCGATCCAAAGGGAAATGAATTTAAGTATGAGTATGATGGTAAGCGTAATGTTACAAAAGCTACTACATCAGAAAATGTAGTTTATTCTTTCACTTATGACAGTAAAGGAAATCCTCTTACATCAAAAGTATCTGGTTCAGGTTTATTTATGGAATCCTCTGCGGAATACACTGCAAATGGAAACTATATGAAGTCTATGACAGACAGTAGTGGTAATAAGATAGGTTACGATTGGAATGAAACAAAGGGATTATTAAATAAGTCCATAGATTCTAAAGGTAATGAAACTAATTATAAATATGATAATCTAGATAGAGTTATAAGTGTAGATAAGGATATTAAAAATGAGAGTTTAGTACAAATTCCATTTAACCATAATCTAAATAATAATAGTGGAATACAACCTATAGAAAGCCAAAGTGTCACTTTTGAGAGAGACCTTAAAGGTGATATGAGCATGGGGGCCTTCCAGTCAACATATAACTTACTAAGTAAGAATTCCTCTTTTGAAAATACTACTAGTGAGTGGGCATTAACTGATTGGAATAAATCTACTGGAAAGTGGAGACTAGTACAAGATGGTGCAGTAGGTAAATATTCGTTAGAATGCTATGATAGTGATGGAAAGACTGATGGAAGTATAACCAATGCTATAGCATATCAGTATGTGGAATATCCAAGTGTAACAACTGAGGAAAAAATTCTTAGTCTAAGTGCTTATGCAAAACGAATAGGAAATGCCACACCAGGGCTTAGTGTAGTTTGTTATGATAATAGTGGAAATGAAATAGGTGGCTCTTATAAAATACACATGCAAGATATCGTAGAGAATAAATGGTGCAGAATATCAAAAGAATTTAATGTGCCAAAGGGAACTAAAAAAGTTAGAGCTGTTCTTAGAAGTAATGTTAAAGATAAGGAATTGGTTAGATTTGATGGTGTACAGTTAGAAGAGAAGCCTTTCCCAACCCCATATACTGATAACAGAAGATCAGGGGGGACAAGTCTTAAGTATAACTTTAATATAAATGATGAAGAAGGTGCTTTTTCTAGTTTCTTTAAGCTAGCAGGCAACAAGAATGACTCTAAAACAATAATATCTACAGAAAAAGAAGAAAAGTCCCTATTTAGTCTTTATTTAGATAAAGAAAATAATCTTCAACTTTCTGTAAAAGATAAAAATAAGCAGATTAAAAATATTATAACAGTAAATAAGGATCAAATTAAAAAGGACAACTGGCATTTTGTCCTAGTTAACTGGAAAAAGCTTGGAGATGAATATAAATTTAGCCTGTACCTAGATGATAAAAATTACGAGGCAAAGGTAAAGGATGTAGAAGATTTTTCAGGTGGAATTACATCAATAGGAAGTAATGCAAAGGGAACACAGATATTAGAAGGTTATCTTGAAAGATTCGTATACTCTAATAAAAATTTAAGTGTAGAAGAAATAGGAACACTTAAGCAAAAGAAAGATATAAAGTCTCAAAACATAAAAGTAACCAACAATTACACTTATGAAAATGACAATATTAAAACTGTAAGTCATAATGGGTTTAGCTAT
The DNA here is from genome assembly GCF_901482605.1 of Hathewaya histolytica. Taxonomy (NCBI): domain Bacteria; kingdom Bacillati; phylum Bacillota; class Clostridia; order Eubacteriales; family Clostridiaceae; genus Hathewaya; species Hathewaya histolytica. The sequence goes on from NZ_LR590481.1 coordinate 379,491, forward strand.
ATATTTAATTATGATGTTTTTGGTAATACAACCTCAGTAAATGTAGGTAAACAACAACTTATAAATAATAAATACGAAGCTAGAACTGGAAAACTATTAGAATCTACCTATGGTAATGGACATAAAACAAGTCTTGACTATGATGGTACAGATGCCGTTATAGGAAAAAGATTTAATGGGCAGTTAAAATATAGGTATGAGCATGATGCTAATGGTAATTTAGGTTACAAAGAAGACCTTGAAAATGGCGTGAATTATAGGTATATTTATGATGTAGCCGATAGATTAGTAAAGGTTGAAGATTCAAAAGGAAATTACTTTACTACAGATTACGATAAGAACAATAATAAGAGCAAAATAATAGAAAGAATAAATGGAAAAGTCTATACCACATCATACTCCTATGATAAAGACAATAGGGTTAAAGATACTACACTTCCAAGTGGAAGTAAGGTGTTAAATAACTATGATAGTATAGGAAGAATAACTAAAAATGAAGTAAATACAGGAAAAACAAGTTTAAATACTACATTTACCTTTGAGGCAGGTTACAAAGGTTCTCAAACTAACAGAATTAGTAGTATGAAAAACAATAACAAGGAGATACTTTATACCTACGATAAAAATGGAAACATAGAAACCATAAAATCAGAAGGAAAGTTAATAAAGTATCACTATAACTCTCTAAATGAAGTTATAAGAGAAGATAATGAACCTTTAGGAAAAACTATAGTTTATAATTATGATGTTGGTGGCAATATTACTTCAAAAATAGAATATGAGTATGTAGGTTCTCAAAAATTAGGAAAAGAAATAAAAACATATAATTATGAATATGGAGATTCTAATTGGAAAGACAAGCTAACAAGCTTTGATGGAAAAGAAATAACCTATGATGCCATAGGAAACCCACTAAGTTATGATGGATATAAGTTCACATGGCAGCATGGAAGACAGTTAAAATCTATAAGTGGAAACAATAAAAATATATCATACAAGTACAATGATTCTGGAATAAGAACAGAGAAAAGTGTAAATGGAGAAGTCACAAAATATCACTTAAATGGTTCAGATGTAGCCTATGAAGAAACTCTAGATTCCACAGGTAAAGTAAAAGACAGCATATATTACAACTACGATGCATCAAACCACTTAGTAAGTATGACCCTAAATAGTGAAGAGTATTTCTATATAAGAAACGCTCAAAATGATATAATAGCATTAACAGATAAATCAGGAAAAGAAGTAGTAACTTATAACTATGATACCTGGGGAAAACTGATATCTGTGGAAGGGACTTTAAAAGATACCGTAGGAATAAAAAATCCATATAGGTATAGAGGATATAGATATGATATAGAAACAGGATTTTATTATTTAAGTACAAGATATTATAACCCTGAAATTAGTAGGTTTATAAATGCTGATTCAGCTGTAGGTCAGATTGGAAATATTCAAGGACATAATATGTTCCAATATTCTTTTAATAATCCTGTTAATTTGGATGATCCAAGTGGTTGCTGGCCTAAGCTAAGCACAATATTAACTGGAGTAGCTGTTGTAGCAGCAGTGGTTGCTGTAGCAGCAGTTGTAGTAGCAACAGTACCAGCAGTTGCATTAGCAGGAGGAATAGTTCTTGGAGGTTCAGTAGGAATTGCTGCAGGAGTAGCTAAGACTGCAGCAATTGTAGCAATAGGAGCAGGGGCAGCAGCTGCTACTGTCAAAGTAGCCAAAAATGTATCAAATAAATTGTCGCGACGAGAACACACTGTTTATAAGTTGATTGATCAAAATAGTAAACAAACAAAGTATGTAGGTAGAACAAAAAATCCAACAACAAGAAGAATAGCACATAATTCAAAAGGAAGTAAAACTGCAGGGTTAAAATTCATACCAATAGCAACTGATTTAACTTATTTTGAGGCAAGGGGATTGGAGCAGATAGCTATGCTAGAGTATAACACTAAGAGTTATTTGAATTCTGTAAATGGAATTAGCCCTAAGAATCCTAGAAGAGATATTTATATGGCAGCAGGAAGACAAGTTGCACATTATGTAGGTAATCAAATATCAAATGAAATACTATATTGGACAGGAAAGTAAGGAGAGTGAAAAATGGCATCTTGGGGACCAAAATTATATCAAGATGATGTAGCAGAGGATGTAAGAGATTACTATAAAGACCAATTAAAACGTGGAAAAACAAATGAGGAAGTAACCAAAGAATTGATAGATGATAATGAAGATGTTATTTCAGATGAGGATGAAGCACCAGTATTTTGGTTTGCATTAGCAGATACTCAATGGAATTTAGGCAGGCTTTTACCTTTTGTAAAGGAGAAAGCACTTGAATATTTAAGGAGTGGCACAAATTTAGAGAGATGGGAAAAAGAAGCCATTAATCAAAGAGAATATAAAGTTAGGGAGAAAGTATTACAGGAATTAGAACAAAAACTAATGTCGCCAATGCCACCAGAAAAAAAGATATCTCAATATAAGATTTATAAATGCGAATGGAATATAGGGGATATGTATGCTTACAAACTAGAAAGTGATTATGCAAAAGAAAAAGGATTAAGTAATAGATATTTACTTATTAGAAAAGCATATAATGATATTTGGTGGCCAGGGCATACAGTCCCAATTATATATATCCAAATAACAAAAGATGAGAAAATTCCAAACTCAAAAGAAGAAATTTTAGAATTAGAATATATTCAAACAGCTAGAGCAGAGGGAGGATCAGAATACCTAATTACAATGATATCTACATCAAAAAGGGTAATTCCAACTAAGAAGTTAAGTTTTATAGGAAATTATGTTGACTTACCTACACCAAAGGATGAATATATTCCAGAAGATAAAATAAGTCTTATCGCTTGCCATTGGTCTGCTTTTGAAAAAACATTAATTGATGATTATCTGATGTTTAATAAAAATAAGTAAAATATATTTTCTAAACAGTTAATCAACCTATTACCACCTTTGCATAAGCAAGGGTGGTTTTTAAATTATAGATGTATGTCAATTTAAAGAAGAATTTTATCAAAGATTAAACTAAAATATTTTTAAGTTATATAAAGTAGTTTGTAGAAAGACTTTTATAACAAAATACATGAGATTTCTACAAACACAAAATTATATAATATGGTTTGTTATAGTAAAATAATATAAATGAGTATAGAAAATATAACAAATACAATAGGGGGAAGTTCAATGGGAGTATGGGGAACAGCGATTTTTTCAGATGATGTGGCAGATGATATAAGGAGTGAATATAACAGATTATTATCAGTGGGAGCTAGTGATGAAGAGGCCACATCTATAATATTTAATATGTATTATTTTGATGAATGTGAAGGAACAGAAGATGAACCAATATTTTGGTTTGCCTTAGCTTTAGCTCAATGGAAAAAAGGAAGATTAACAAAGGATATAAGAGACACTGCTATAAATTTTATAGATAGTGGAGAAGACTTAGAAAGGTGGAATATAAAAGGGGCAGAAAAAGATTACGAAAAACGTAAAAAGGTATTAAAGAATTTAAAGGAAACTTTATTATCTCCTATGCCGGAAAGAAAAAAGGTAAGAAAACCAACTGTAATAATATCGCCTTGGAAACCTGGGGATGTACTATGTTATCAACTAAATAATGAGAAGATAAAAGGTGAAAAGTATTATGGAAAATATGTACTACTTAGAGTTTTAAAAGTGTTAAAGAAACCTTTTTCGGTCATAAAACAGGAGGAATATTTTCAAGAAGACATATTATTTGCCCTATATGATTGGGTAGGAGACAAACCACCGATATCTGATATTACAAAGGAGTTAGAGTATATACCACTTAAAGATTTTGATGATATAGTTCTAGGAAGAATGTATAGTAATTGTGGGAACTTATGGTGGTCTAAAAGGGAATTAAAAGAAAAAAATATAACTGTTATAGGAAATGATTCATCTTATGAAAATAATATACCAAAGTTTTTCAGAACACATATAACAGAATATTCTATGTATCATTTTGAGAATATAGATATTTTCTTAAATCAAGCACTATTAGATTTTTCAAAAATGAATAGTAAATAACTTAAATTCTGGTTATTAATATTTCATACGAGCAAAGTATTAAAAAATAATTTTTAATTATTTAAGGTTATTAGAATTTTAATTAAAGTATATTTTTACTTCTAAGAATGGTTGCACATTCTTAGAAGTTTTTTATTTAGGAAAAAGTTAGGATAGTATCTTTTATAATTGTATATGAAAATATTACTTATATTCTAGGTATAAGAAGTCTTGCGACAAGATAAACTAGATTTCTACAAACACAAAATTATATAATATGGCTTGCTATATTAAAATTAATTAAGGCTAAGAAGTAAAATAATATAAATAAGCATAGAAAAAATAACAAATACAATAGGGGGAAATTCAATGGGAGCATGGGGAACAGCAATTTTTTCAGATGATGTAGCAGATGATATAAGAAGTGAATATAACAGTTTATTATCAGTGGGAGCTACCGATGAAGAAGCTACATCTATAATATTTAACATGTATTATTTTGATGAATGTGAGGGAACAGAGGATGAACCAATATTCTGGTTTGGCTTAGCTTTAGCACAATGGAAAAAAGGGAGACTAACAAAGGATATAAGGGATGCTGCTATAGATTTTATAGATAGTGGAGAAGACTTAGAAAGATGGAATATAAAAGGGGCAGAAAAAGATTACGAAAAACGTAAAAAGGTATTAGAAAATTTAAGAGAAACTTTATTATCTCCCATGCCAGAAAGAAAAAAGGTAAGAAAACCAACTGTAATAATATCTCCTTGGAAACCTGGGGATGTACTATGTTATCAACTAAATCATGAGAAGATAAAAGGTGAAAAGTATTATGGAAAATATGTATTACTTAGAGTTTTAAAGATATTAAGATATCCTTTTTCTGTTTTAAAGCAAGATGAGTATTTTGAAGAAAAAGTACTATTTGCTTTATATGATTGGTCAGGAGATGAAATACCAACATCTGATATTACAAAGTATTTAGAGTATATACCATTAAGAGATTACGAAGATATAGTTCTAGGAAGGATGTATAGTAACTGTGGAAGGTTAAGCTGGTGGTCTAAAAGAGAGTTAAAGGATAAAAATATAACTGTAATAGGGCATGATTCTTCTTATGAAGATCATATACCAAAGTTTTTTAAAACAGGGGAAACGGAATATTCTATGTATCATTTCGAGAATATAGAGATTTTCTTAAATCAAGCACTATTAGATTTTTCAAAAATGAATAGTAAATAACTTAAATTCTGCTTATTAATATTTTATATGTGCAAAGTATTAAAAAGTAATTTTTGAGCGTTTTACGTTATTAGAATCTTAGATTAAATAAGATAATTTTAATTAAAGTATACTTTTACTTCTAAGAATGGTTGCACATTCTTAGAAGTTTTTTATTTAGGAAAAAGTTAGGATAGTATCTTTTATAATTGTAAATGAAAATATTACTTATATTCTAGGTATAAGAAGTCTTGCGACAAGATAAACTGGATTTCTACAAATACGAAATTATATAATATGGCTTAATATAGTAAAATAGATTAAAATTATGAATTAAAATAATATAAATAAGCATAGAAAACATAACAAATTCATAGGGGAAAATTTAATGGGAGCATGGAATATAGTTAAAATCTATAAGTGAAAACAATAAAAATATATCATCCAATATAATAGTTTTGGAATAAGAATAGAGAAAAATGTAGATGGTAAAGAGTATTTCTATATAAGAAACGTCCAAAATGATATAATAGCATTAACAGATAAATCAGAAAAAGAAGTGTAACTTATAACTATGATACCTGAGGAAAGCTGATATTCATAGAAGGGGTTTTAAAGGGTACGGTAGGAATAAAGAATTCATATAGGTATAAGGGAATTTTGTTTGGTAAAAGTAGCATATGATGCAGATACGGGAGATATAAGAACTGGATATCCAATAATAGGAGGATATAGATAATGAATAAAGAAGAGTTTAAGATAATTTTAGAACCAGAATTTTATGAGGACATGGCTGAAGATTTTGATAATGGAAATCTATTATATAATCCATGGACTAATGTATATATTAAAATAAACGATAACAATTTTTTTAAAGAAGAATGCTTAGATCCAAAGTTACGTTTAGGTACAGGGTTTTATGGGCCATTATATGTATTTATTGAACAACTTATAAGCCTACCATATCAATTAAATAAAGATGGAAAAGTATTGTATACAGATCCTGAAGAGCAAATTTATGGAGCACTTGTATTTGAGAAAAAAGGAGAACATGTAATAATAGCTGATATCGATGATAATAACTGGTATAAAAAAGAAGGGGTTTGGTATGATGGAGAAAAACTAGTATATTCATCACCAGATAAAGTGCCTATGTCTAAAAATAATGTTGTAGAATATGATGCATTTAAGAAGGGATGTATAGAAGGTGTAGAGGATGTATTAAGCAAGCTAGTTTTAAAATATCCCCAAATAGAATATACTAGTGGATACAGAAATTTAAAAGAGAACTTTAAAAAATATAAAGATTTATAAATAATATGATAGCAGAATGTAAACAAACCAGAGGGCTAGTGAGGTGCATTAAAATAGATAATATAACATAGGATTATTCATAATTATATAGGATATTTTATTTAAACTGTTTCAAGATAATTAAAAGCTTATTTTGAAACAGTTTTTTTATGCTTAGTTTTAAGATATTAGTTATAACATATACAGTTTAGCAAAAGTTTATGTATAGTAATGTCTAGTAAATAATTTAATAAACTTTTGGTTAACTGCAATGGTGATACCAATTAACGGCATATAGTTTAAAGTAGTAACTATTTTAGTTAGATACATGGCTGCTGTACGTAAATTAGTTACCATTTAAATAAAATGATTCTGGAATAAGAACAGGGAAATATGTTGTTACAACTATACAAGCAGTAAATGTAACAGGTACAGTACATGCTAAAATTGATGGGGTAAATCATTGTAGTGTTATACCAACTAAGCCACTGACTATTAGTGACTGGATTATGTCTAGACTTAATGCAGAGAATGCCACACATCCATATACATCCATAATTAAAGCAATATTTTGGGACGGAAGGTAGGAGGATAAAGATGGATAGTAATATATTATTAAATTTAAGTTGGAATCTTAGTTTGGATATTCAGGAGGAAGCTATTTGTAACATTGCTTCAATAATAGACTTAAATCCAAAGGAATTATTACAACCAGGCAGTAAAGAATATTGGCAAAATGCAGCAAAGGTTTTATTTAAATTGGGTTATCCTAAAATAAGAGAAGTAATACCAGGATTATTAAGATGGTTACAGGATATTAACTGGCCTGGTTCAAATATAGTGATGGAAGTTTTGGGGACAATACCTAAACATGTATTTATTCCATACTTAGAGGATGCTGTTATAGAATCCTTAAGTGAGGATGATGATATATGGATAGAGGGTTTGTCATATTTTTTAGAACAGTTTGATTTAAAAGAGAGTAACTTTACATCGAAGGAGGTATATTTAGCTTTGGTGAAAGGGAGTGAGTTTTGGAAATAGTATCTTATTCTGTAGTGAGAGCTGATTATCAGTTGAAAAAGGTGTTCTAAAAACTCTGCTTTGATATCGAAAAGGAGATACTAGAGCACTACCCTAGGAAAGTATAAGTTAATCAATAAAACCTCATAAAATGGCATACACCTGATTTAGATGCTATTATGAAGCATGGTAGTGAATGTAATTTAGGGAGTGTCTGGATTGCGTAAATTACAGTTGGTAAGAAATTACTTGGTCAAGATTTAAATTTTTATAAAAGGACAAATAATATTACTCATAGACCTTTATTAAGAGGAGAGAAGTAAAATGATAGTAGAGGAATATCAAGTATAGAGGTTTTTTAATTTTAAAAAGAATTTTGTTAAATCTAAAATTAACATATCTAAAAACCATATAAATTGATTTGTAGAAAAACTTTTATGACAAAATATTCGGGATTTCTACAAACATAAAATTATATAATAAGGCTTAGTAAGAAGGAGTGATATATTATTATTTTATAATGTCCTTCATATAGAAGAATAGTGGAGGTAGACTAAAATTGAAAGAAAAGGTATGGATATATATACCCCAAGTTTATAAAGAAATGCTACTTCAGTGGCAAGAATATTATGTTTATGATACAGAAGATAGCAAAAATGGAAAGTTAGTAGCTTATAATTTTTATACTCATTCAAAAGACTATAAGGATTTAATTGCATTTTTACAGGAAAATAATATTTACAGCTATATTTTTAGGAGAATATATAATTTTAGTAAAAAGGAATTGGAAAACTCTGAGATTCTTTGGTTTTGGACAGATGATTATGCGAAGGACTCTTATGTAGTTGATTCAAAAGATAATAAATGCTATAAATGTGGAACAAATAAATTATCATTATATAGGACAAAGATTCATGTTGATTATAAAAAATAAAGAAGTATGATATTATGTCAACATATGTTGGAGGTATAGAAACTATTGTGTCAGAAAAAGTAAAACTTTTATTTGAAAAAGAAAATGTTTCTGGAGTAGAATATGAGCCTATTTATCAGATGGGGAAAGAAAATAAGATAGTTAATGGATTTTATCACTTGATATTGCATGAAGGTATTGGAGAGATAATAGAGCCATCTATTATAGAAAAGGGACAATTATGTCATGAATGTGGAGAATATGAATATTTTCTATGTAAAACCCTTCTAAATTTTAATAGAGAAACGTGGAAAGAACTTGATATTTGCTATACACAAAATTGGTTTGGAGGTTCACTTAGTAAGTTTAAAGACATAATTATTTCAAATAAATTATATAAAATTTTAGTAGAAAATAATATAAAAAATGTATATTTTCAACCAGCATATTTTGTAGATTAGTAATTTAATATAGTTACAATGATATAAAGCTTAAATAGAGAAAAGTAGTTAAAATTAATTGTTTTTATCTTATTTTTAGGAAAGAGTTAGGATTGTATATTTTATAATCATATTAATTATAAATTAATACTATAATAAATTTGTTATAATTGTGTATGAAAATATTACTTATATTCTAGGTATAAGAAGTCTTGCGACAAGATAAACTAGATTTCTATAAACACAAAATTATATAATAAGACTTAATATAGTAAAATAAATTAAAATTATGAAGTAAAACAATATAAATGAGCATAGAAAAAATAACAAATACAATAGGGGGAAGTTCAATGGGAGCATGGGGAACAGCGATTTTTTCAGATGATGTGGCAGATGATATAAGAAGTGAATATAACAGTTTATTATCAGTGGGAGCTAGCGATGAAGAGGCCACATCTATAATATTTAATATGTATTATTTTGATGAATGTGAAGGAACAGAGGATGAACCAATATTTTGGTTTGCTTTAGCATTAGCACAATGGAAAAAAGGAAGATTAACGGAGGATATAAGAGACGCTGCTATAGAGTTTATAAATATTGGTGACGATTTAGAAAGATGGAATATAAAAGGGGCAGAAAAAGATTACGAAAAACGTAAAAAGGTATTAGAAAATTTAAGAGAAACTTTATTATCTCCCATGCCAGAGAGAAAGAAAGTAAGAAAACCAACTGTAATAATATCTCCTTGGAAACCTGGGGATGTATTATGTTATCAACTAAATCATGAGAAGATAAAAGGTGAAAAGTATTATGGAAAATATGTATTACTTAGAGTTTTAAAGGTATTAAGAAATCCTTTTTCTGTGTTAAAACAAGATGAGTATTTTCAAGAACGTATATTATTTGGTCTATATGATTGGTCAGGGGATAAACCACCTACATATGATATTACGAATAATTTAGAGTACATACCATTGCAGGATTATGAGGATATGGTTCTTGGAAGAAGGTATGGTAATTGTGGAATGCTCAGTTGGTGGGCTAAAAGGGAATTAAAAGAAAGGAATATAACTGTAATAGGGAATGATGCTTCTTATGCAGATAATATACCAAAGTTTTTTAGGATAGGGTTAACGGAGTGTCCTATGTATCATTTTGAGAACATAGATATTTTCTTAAATCAAGCACTATTAGATTTTTCAAAAACGAATAATAAATAATTCAATAAAAGTTTAATTGAATTTAATAATAAAAACTTTTCAAAAGGATTATTTAATTGGAAATACCCATATTTTCCTGATGATTTATGTTTCTTATTGGTAACAGTTATAATTATATATGAATAACGTCCCTACCATACTGAAATACCAGATTTACATAAAGGTCAATACTATCATATTAACAGTCTAGAATCTAGGTATAATTGTTTTATTCCAGGAGATTTACCTAATATACTTAAATAATATAAGGAGCTTAATCAATGAATAATACAAAAAATTGTTAGTTATGAATGTTGAAGGTACGGAGTTTGATGAAGAAAATAAGGGAACTATTACACTTGCGATTTTAGGAAAACCTATGATTGAGCTAGAAATTAACTCTAAAGAAAATGGAGAAGCTAAAATTTATATTAATTATAAGCAAGCACAAGAAATGATTTTGTCTTTAAAAAACGTAATAGATACAATGATTAATAAAGAAATAAAGTTCAAATCACAAGAATTAAAAAATATAAATACATTACCTATTAAAAATGATGGAATAATTGGGGTAAATGTAGTAACTAAGTAGTAGAGGGGAGATAAAAAATAGAAAAACCAAATAAAGCAGTTGAAATTTTAAAAAAATCGGGATGGGATATTTCTCGTAATATTGATATTTCAGTTTATGAGAAAGCATATAAGAGTGAAGGTTACAATCTAAGTGAGCTTAATATAGAATTTTTAAAGCGATTTGGAGGATTGGATATAATTATACCAGCCTTCAGAAGACCTAAGTCTACCGATAAAATATATATTGACCCTATCAGAGGTGTTAATGGTATTTATAGGGGGAATGTACTTGATTATGAAGAGAGAATTGGAAAATCAGTTGTAGTTATTGGAGAAACACAGAATGAACAATTGGTTCTCTTAATGTCTGAAAATGGGGAGTTTTATGTTGCATTTGATGATTATTTGGCTAAACTAGGCAATAATATTTATGAAGTTCTGGATACTTTTTGTGAAAGTAAACAACCTATAGAAGTGTAATATAGTTTAACAGGGAGTGTATCACAATGCAGTCATATATTTAAAAATGCAAGTGTTAATATATTTCAAGTTAAAGATGATTCAAATGGGGATTTTAAGAAAAATATTTCTATATAAGAAATAGACAAAATGATATAATTAAACAAATATTTAGGTAGCGTAAGATTTGATTCATATATAAAGAAATAGTAATGGGGTTATGAGGTTTACGGGATTTGTTTTAGCTTTAGGATATAGAATGTGGGGTTAATATATATTATGAAAAAGAAAATTTTAAAAAACTTTTTATTAGGCGCTTTGTTTCTTGCTACTCTAAGTATAGTTCTAACTATTGGTGAAGTATGGATATATATCGATAACTTTGATTCGCCAAACACTAGAGTAATAAAAGTTATCTTTCCATTTTTTTATACGATAATGTTGTTATATTCCATACCTAGAGCCTTAAGAGTATTAAGGGTATCACTTATATCATATCAAATATATCAATTAAAAATGAGTTTGCAATAATTGACAAATATAAAGATGGTGGTTCTGATTATTTCAAAGAAAATAAATATACTATTCTCAAGGCTATAGATACAAAGGGAAAACGAAAAAAATTTCTTGTAGATGAAAGTATGTCATTATTAAATTATCGCAAAAAAATAAGGTTATTATAGAATACTTTAAATTTTCAAGAGTAGCAACTTCTATAGAAAGAGCACCTAAGTAAATTACACAATAAAATTAAGTTTATTACTGATTTCATTAACAATATAAAATTATATAATAAGGCTTAGTATATTAAAAATAATGGAGGGAATATGTCATACGATTTAAATGTATTAGTTGTTAAACAAAAGAAATTATATTATTTAATGTATGTTATATAATACGTGAATAGATTTTTAGAGTAAACTAGAATATTTTATTTAAACTGTTTTAAAATAATTAAAAGCTTATTTTGAAACAGCTTTTTAATGCTTGGGTTTAAGATATTAGTTATAACATATACATTATTAAGCGAAGTCAAATGACTTCTCTTAATAAACTTTATACAATTTTTGAATTATTATTCGTTTAAAAATTTTTTAAATGAAGCATTATCTTTAAATAAGTCTTTTAAATTACCACTATATTTTTGTTCTAAACTCTTTCGATCATATTTATAAGGGGTTTTGCCTATGTTATCTACATTAAATTCTATAACATCAGCATTTTGTATAAGAGATAATAATACTACTGCGTTTTTTTCCAAAAGCTCATTAACTTTTTTATCATTCCAAAACTTGTTATAATTTTCTTCCCCCAAATTTTGATTTGCTTTATAGTTAATAGTTATTCTATATGGTTTTTTATTAGTTTGTAAACTAAATCCTGAATTATACTCATTAGCAGGTAATTTTGCTATTAAATTTCTTACAGAACTATTATCACCTACATATGAGTCTTTGTATTTTATCAAATCATATGTTTCAACCTGGGAAGTAGTTTTTACCTCTTTACTTGATGTTTTTCCAGAATTACTTGCACAACCTGTTAAACTTAATGATAAAATTATTATTAAAGGTGTTAATATTTTAAATTCACGCCTCATACAATTCCTCATATTTTACATTGTATTTATAGCTTAATTATACCATAATTTCTACAATATAGAAGTTTTAATATTTTAGAGGAATACAAAAAGTAGATAGTTTGAGAGATTCATTAAAATAGTAGTATAACGTATTAAAGTTTGACAATGACGATTTAAGATGGTTTCTTTCATATTTATTTGAAGTTAAATATGATTCAATTCCATATAGCTATGATACATGAGGAGAATTATTTGATTATTTTACTAATAATCCATTAAAGGAGAATAAAATGCGATATTTTACTAATGAATTATGGAATAAAATAAATAGTGATTCAGAAGATGAAAGAGAAAAGGCATATTTAGAGTGGGATAAAAATGACAAAGAATATTATGAAATATTTAACATTGTAAAAGGCTTGCTGCCTAAAAAATTTATAAAAATATATGAGCAAGAATATGGGTTTCATGATTATGAGTTAAGAAATTTTGAGGTTATACATGGGCAAAAAGGGTATGTAGATCCAGTAGAATTCAGTGTAGTTATTACTAATGGGGATAATGTATGGAATATTGTATATAAAAAAATAAAAAAGATATCAATCAATTATCAACAACAATCAGATGTGTCTAAAAGAAAAAAGAGAGTATATGAAGGATTTGATGATTATGGATATGATGAGTTTTTCCAGATAGATGAAAAAACATTATCGCATGAAATACTTTTTGCATCAGGAGCAACAGTTTTAGTTCATTTTGAAAAAATATCTATTAAAAAAATAACAAACTAAAAGGAGAAATTATAGTGAATTTATTCTAGATTTTATGGATAATTAAAGGATTCTATTCTATGTAAAACTCTTTTAAATTTTAATAGAGAAGCATGGAGGGGACTTGATATTTGCTATACTAAAAATTGGTTTGGTAGTTCACCTAATAAGTTTAAAAGATTAATTGTTTCAAATAAATTATATAAAGTTTTAGTAGAAAATAATATAAAAAATGTATATTTTCAACCATCATATTTTGTACATTAATAATTTAAATTTTGCTTATAGGTGGTTATAAATCATTTTACCAGATTAGGAGGAGAAAATATGTCATACGATTTAAAATTATTAGTTGTTAGACCAAAGAAACTATATCATACAAATTTTGAATCTACAATAACAGTTAAGAATGAAATAGAAGATGGTTTTCGTAGGTATAGGAAAATTTGGCCATTTATGACGAGGGCTAAGGGCGTGTGGTATTCTTTAGTTGAAGATCAGAATGGGGCATTTGATGCGTACACTATATGTGATTCTGATTTTGAAAAAGATATAAAAGACGTCTCTATGCCATATTGGATAGATGATGAAGACATAAAAGAAGATTTAACACCTTTAATTATAAGAAAAAAATACCGAACTGATTTTGAGAAAATAGTTAGAGGGCTGATTAAGACTTCCCCAGAAAGAACTATAATGATATTAGGAAGTTATCAAAGTCATGATAAAGAAATAGTTTGTGGAACCATGACTTTTTCCGAGTATTTAAAGTTATTAGACGAAGGCAAAATATTATTTAATGTATGTTATATAATAAGCGAATAGAATTTTAGGGTAAACTAGGGTATATTGTTTATACTATTTCAAAATAAGCAGATATAGGTAATAAAATATCAAATGAAATACTATACTGGACAGGAAAGTAAGGAGGGTGAAAAATGGCATCTTGGGGACCAAAGTTATATCAAGATGATGTAGCAGAAGATGTAAGAGATTATTACAAAGACCAATTGAAACGTGGAAAAACAAATGAGGAAGTAACCAAAGAATTGATAGATGATAATGAAGATATTATTTTAGATGAGGATGAAGCACCAGTGTTTTGGTTTGCACTAGCAGACACTCAATGGAATTTAGGTAGACTTTTATCTTTTGTAAAGGAGAAAGCTCTTGAGTATTTAAAGAGTAGCACAAATTTAGAGCGATGGGAAAAAGAAGCCATTAATCAAAGAGAATATAAAGTTAGGGAGAAAGTATTACAGGAATTAGAACAGAAACTAATGTCACCAATGCCGCCAGAAAAAAAGATATCTCAATATAAGTTTTATAAATGTGAATGGAATATAGGAGATATGTATGCTTACAAACTAGAAAGTGATTATGCAAAAGAAAAAGGATTAAGTAATAGATATTTACTTATTAGAAAAGCATATAATGATATTTGGTGGCCAGGGCATACAGTACCAATTATATATATACAAATAACAAAAGATGAGACAATTCCTAACTCAAGAGAGGAAATTGTAGAATTAGAATATATTCAAACATCTAGATCAGAAGGATTCCCTAAATATCTAACTACAATGATATCTACATCAAAAAGGGTAATTCCAACTAAGAAATTAAGTTTTATAGGAAATTATGTTGACTTACCTACACCAAAGGATGAATATATTCCAGAAGATAAAATAAGTCTACCAGCTTGCCATTGGTCTGCTTTTGAAAAAACATTAATTGATGATTATCTGATGTTTAATAAAAATAAGTAAAATATATTTTCTAAACAGTGACTAATCATAATGAATTTATAAAAATATAGGAGATTAGTTTAATGAGAATAAAAATGGACAAGGATAATATTTTAATGAAAGAATTAATTGAAGTAGCTAATGATTATGGTTTTGAGGTCGAAAGTTATGATGATTTAAAAGCTATATCAATACTCATTGAACTACTAAAGGATGATGATGTTAATGGACATGCTATTATGGCTTTAGGATATTTTAAGAATGATGAATTAATAAAGTATATTGAGCCATTCTTACATCATGAAAAAAGCTGGATTAGAAAAGAAACGGAAAAAGCAATTAAAAAAATAAAAAGTTAGTAATATAAAAGAAAATGTTTCTAAGGATTTTATCTTTAACTTCAGTATTCCTAATTTCTATAAAAGATATTATTTCATTAGACTATAGTCATTAAATTTCTTTTATTAATGGAGGTAGGAAATGGATATATGGACTGAGTATTATGAAGATTCAACAAAATACTTTGCGTTTTGGAATACAGAAAAGAATGGTTTTAATCCTCAGATAAGTAGCATAAGCATAGAAGCTGAGATGGTTTTTGAAGAGGATGAGGCTGGTTTGATAAAAGAACAGGCAAGTTTTTTTAGTAAGCTATTAGACACAATTAATTCACTATGGGAGTATAAGTTATATATAATAATGTATTGTGGTATATCTGATCCTATTTCATCAATTTCAAGATATAAAAAATTGTGGAAAAAGGTTGAAGTTAGAAGTGATTTTTCAGGATTCGTAAAAAGCAAGGAAGTAGAATTTCAAGTTGATACTGGTAGCATTTTTTGCGGTCTTTTACAGTTTGATAAGGATAACATTGAAAAAGCTGTAGAAATAGTTAATCAGTTTGATGGTATAAGTACAATAATAGCTTCAAGGGTTGACTTAATGGGGGAATCTGAAATTATCAGAGTGTTTAATGAAGCGTTACTAAATGACTTTAACAAGAATTTACAACCGGAGGTATATAAAATTAACTACAGGAGACTTTGCATGGAATTATGTAAAGATTACGGGATTGTTGTGAGAGTAGGTAATGCAGCTGAGGAGGTTTCATTTGGTGTATTTTTAGAGAAAATCTTGTACAAAAATGTTATAGAAAAAGTTGATTTTAAAGAATTTATGTAAACACTAAAATTTTTTAGGAATGTTTATATTATGAATATCAATTTGGTAGTTTAGTATTATCAGCTATTACATCAAAGTATAACTGGTCAGGGGTATGATTATTAAGAAATAAGGTATCAGGCTATACATTTATTTCCACAGCTAGATAAACAGTAAAAGGAGAAGGCGATATTATGGATTTTAGTATAGCATATAAAGAATTAGTAAAAATTATAGGACTTCCATTAATAGATACAGGAAGAGTTTGTGATCTTATCTGGTTTGGTTTTGGAAGAAGGATTAAAGTAAAGGATAATAGAAGGGGGAGTTACAGAGAGGTAGCTGAATATGCATTACACGTTCAATGTCCTTGGAGATTAATGGATATATCAAAAATTATTGTTGGCTCATACGATAAATATATTCCTAATAGTAAAATTGAGTATAGTGATGAATTTGATTGGGATATTGAAGGGGCAAATCTATGTGATGAGATATTGAAAAAATTGTTTGAGTTGCACCCAAGCAAACTAGTGGTCAAATCAGTTAAATTGGATCAATTTGGAGAATTGGAAATTTCCTTTAGTGATAATTATGTATTAGATATAATGCCGGATACTTCCACAGATGATGAAGTGTGGAGAATTTTTCAGAATGGAGTAGAGAAAAAGCATTTAGTTGCGACAGGAATCAGAATATCATTAGAATAAAATTATTAATATTACATACAACTTGTGATTAAAAAAGTGGGGTTAATTTTTATTATGAAAAATAAGATTTTGAAAAAGTTTTTATTAGATTCTCTACCAATGTCCATAACATTTATACTTGGTAATTTAGGATTAGTGTGGATATATACTGATGATTTTAATACCCCCAATACTAGAGTTATAAAAGTGTTCTTGCCAACTTTTTATGTAATAAGTTTAGGATATTTTGTACCTTTGTTATTAAGATTTTTAAGAACGTTATTAGATATGATATTAAGAAAATCAATTAAAAATGTATTTACAATAATTGATAAAGATAGAGATATTGAATATGATTATTTTAAAAAAAGTGTGTACGCTAGTATTACTGCTACAGACTCAAAGGGAAAGCGAAAAAAATTTCTTTTGGATGAAAGCATGTCAGTGTTAAATTATCATCAAAATAATAAGGTGATTATAGAATATTTCAAGTTTTCAGGAGTAGTAACTTCTATAGAAAGAGCACCTAAATAAATTACAAAATAAAATTAAGATTATTAGTTGTAATATTTGGATGATTGAAAAATTCATATAAGTAATAACGGAGGTGAGTTACTATGTTTAATAATGATTTAGCAATTGAAGAGGGGAATGCTAAAAACATAAGAAGTTTATGCAAGCCAACTATGAATTTGAAACTTTTACAATTTGAACAATTAGCAAATATTTTTACAAAAGAACCTTATATTGTTTATATAAAAAAGACAAAGAAATCATATCAGGCAACTGGAACAGTTGCGTTTTATTATAGAAAAAATAGTTTAAATCATTCGATTTCTTCTTGGACTATTTATAATTTAGATAATGGGAAAGATGATGTACTTCTTAGATATTCATATTGGGATAAGAAAACTGACATGGAGTTATTATATAATAATAAAGACAATAAAATAAATAAGGCTAATTATACTCCTACACTAAAGTCACAGAACTTTTATATAAAATATAAGGATGCAATTAGGCTTAAGGAGCTATTGTCTTATATGAAAAATTTATTGAGCAAAGGAATTAAGTTTTCCACAAAAGATGGGCAAGATAATTTAATCGATCAAGAATTATCCATGTGGTTAGAAGGATATAGTACAGCACATACTTGGTCATATCCATTATATAATCCTGAGTTAAATGAACACTTATTAAAAATTGTTAAAGAATTTAATAGACTTGTAGACAATTGCAATTATAATATTGAGGAAATACAACTAGATTATATCTGTCCCCTAGATATATATTATAGATACATATTAGGATAATAAAGAATTGTAATGTGAATTTTACGGTGTAATTATATAAAAATTAAACCTCTATAATTAGTGTTGGCACTAAGTTATAGAGATTTTTTAATTTTAAAAAGAATTTTATTAAATCTAAAATTAATATATCTAAAAACTATATAAATTGATTTGTAGAAAAACGTTTATGACAAAATATTTGAGATTTCTACAAACATAAAATTATATAATAAGGTTTAGAAATAATCAAAATTAATTATCATAAGAAAGTAGAGATGAAATTAGATGAATCATAAAAAGAAGTTTAACATTTTAGGAGCAGGCTTAGCTATTTTGGGGGCGTCTATTGGTAGAATGATTTTTTCAGAAGAAAATATAGGGAAAATGCCACCTTTAATTCAAGTAGGAGCATCTTTTGCTATGCCTATTCTTTTATATGTAATAACTTATATTTTTTCTCCTAAAGATTTAGTATGTATTAAGTGGATTACAGGAGGTTATATTATATGAATTTCGATGAATATTATGCAATTGGAGAAAGTTACTATGAAGAAGGGGAATATAAAAAGCCATTAAATCATTTTAAAAAATGCATTAGTATAGATAACTACTATAATTGTTTAAATTATATTGGATTATGTTATTTTTGGTTAGAAAAATATAAATTAGCAGCAGATACTTTTAAAAAGATAATTGATGAGTGTCCAGAAACAGTAATACCAGTTATTAATCTAGGGAGAGTTTATCTAAAGCAAGGTTTGTTAACAGATGCGTGTAAAATGTTTAATGAAGCAATTAATATAGACCCAGATGATGAGGATGCATATTTTTATCTAGGGGTATATTATTATGAGGTTGAAAAATACGAAGAAGCGATAAAATGTTATAAGAAATCATTAAGTATTAATATTGAACAGTCAGAAACTCATTTGAATTTAGGAATATGCTATTATTTGTTAAACTTCGATAATGAAGCATTAGATGAATATGAATTAGCTTATAAATATGACAATGAATGTATACAAGCTATACGAAATAAGGGTATAGCATATATTGATATAGAGGAATATGAGAAAGCATTGAATGAATTGTTATTTGTTGTTGAGAATAAGTTTGATGATATTGATAATATAATAGATATTGCTCACTGTTACTATGAGCTTAGTGATTTTAAAAATGCTTATAAATGGATAAAAAAAGCCATAGATATTGATCCTAAGGATGAATATGTGAATGAAATGTTTGAAAAGATAAACTCAATTTTGAAAGAAGAAAGAGGAGTAAAATATATAGATGTAGTTATATTATGAGAAATTAATTTTTAGTGTTTTAGTAACTTATTTTCATTAAAATTAAAAATCAATTGTTCAATTTGCTCAATTATAAAAAGTATAAATGTGAAGAGAATAAGTGGTATTTCTATATCTATATTTTTTATTTGAGTACTAGGAGGTTATTGTATGATGAATTTCAAGAAAGTTTTATTAATAATATGTATTATAGTAAATACATTCATTTTATTATTGTTTTTAAAAGATAAAAAGTATTCTTATATAGCAATAGTATTGTACAATTATTATATTTGCATAAGTGGACTTAGATTTTTAAAAGATAAGAAATGATCTATTAAATTAAGAGTATTACTTTTTAAACAAGCTCTTTTTAAAAAGGTTTATATGAAACTTGTCATAGGTATAAATATGCTATTTTAGAAAAAGTTAAAGTAAATAATACAAAAATAAAATTTAATACTTAAATGTTGTACTTTAAGGAGTATATTATATTAAAATAAATGATTTATTAAAATTTTTAATAAAATAGGAATAGAAATAATAAAAAATATGTTATAATTACATATAAAAACTCGTATATCGTCGGTAATATGGTCCGAAAGTTTCTACCTACTAACCATAAATTAGTAGACTACGGGGGATGAAATTTAGTAAATGAATATTTTTATTTATTTATAGATGACACCTCAATTAGATTGAGGTGTTTTATATTTTTAGAAAAGAATTCTTATACTAGTATACATAACCGATGAGTTTTTGAGTTATAAGGAAAGAGAGGGATCTATATAATGGAAAACAATCAAACAGATATTGAACTAATGTATGGGGTAAATGATAAACCAAATGCATTTATGCAAATTCTATTAGCACTACAACATATTTTTGCTGCCTTTGGTGGAATAATTGTAGTACCAATTGTAGTCTCAACAGCTTTAAAATTTGACTCTAAAACTTCAACATTATTAATAAGTAGTACAATTTTAGCAGCAGGACTTGCAACTTATATTCAATCAAGAGGTGTGGGACCTATAGGTGCAAGAGTTGCTTGTATTATGGGGACAGACTTTACCTTTGTAGCACCTTCAATTGCAATAGGTAGTAAATTTGGGTTAGTAGGAATTTTAGGAGCTACAGTATTCGGGGCCATTATAGAAATTATATTAAGTTTTTTTGTAAAACCATTAATGAAATTATTTCCTCCAATTGTAACAGGAACTGTAGTTAGTTTAATAGGATTAACACTACTACCTGTATCTATAGATTGGGCAGCTGGTGGTGTTGGTTCTATAGGATATGGTTCATTAAAAAATATTTTAATAGCTTTATGTGTAATGATGATTACTCTTTTATTAAATCATTATGGAAAGGGACTTATAAGTAGTGCTTCAATTTTAATAGGAATGGTTATTGGGTATATTATTTGTATTCCACTTGGAATGGTGAATTTTGCTACAGTAAAAGAAGCGAGTTGGGTATCTTTTCCTAAAATTTGGGTTTTAGATATTAAATTTAGTTTAGAAACTTTATTACCCTTTATTCCAGCGTATTTTGTAACTATTATTGGAACAGTAGGTTGTCTTAAAGCTATAACTGAGGTTTCAAAAGTTAAATCTACTGAAAAATGTATTTCATCAGGTGTTTTAGCAGATGGAGTTGGAAGTTTACTTGCAGGAGTTTTTGGTGCATTACCTAATACATGCTTTAGTCAGAATATAGGATTAATTCCACTTACTAAAGTTGCTAGTAGATATGTAACTATGATGGCAGGAATGCTATTAGTCATATTGGGGTTATTACCTAAGTTTGCAGCACTTATTAATATTATGCCTCAACCTGTATTAGGAGGGGTAGGTATAGTTATGTTTGGAACTGTAGCTGCTGCAGGAATAAAAACTTTAAGTACAGTAAAATTAAACAATCGTAATATGTTAATTATTGCTACATCCATAGGGTTAGGATTAGGGGTTACATTCCGTCCAGAAGTTATAACTAATTTACCTGAATCTTTAAAAATGATTTTCTCATCAGGGATTTCAACAGGTACTATTGTAGCATTAATATTAAATGTATTATTAAAAGAAAAAGAATAAATAATTGATTAGCCGTCTTAAATAAATCTAAGTTTTTTATTTAAGACGGATTTTATTATAAACATTTTGTAATATATTGATTCTATATAATAAATTAATATACTTTCTTTGAAATTTATGAGAGTATATGATATTATAAGAATATTTAAACACTTTAAATATTTTTAATATTTACGTTAATACAAATATTTAAAATATAAGTCTTATAATAGTAGATATTAAAGGAGAAAAATATAAAAGTTTATACATATGGTAAAAATAAATATCTAAATATAAAATATTAGTGTTTTTAGTATATTTAGTTATGGGGGTAAAGTATGAAAATAGGATTAGTATCATCAAAAAATAAAGATGGAGATATTAATTATAATATTAAACAAATAGAAAATTATCTAGTTCAATATGCTAATTCAGATATAGATTTATTATGTTTTGGAGAGTCCTTTTTGCAAGGATTTGAAGGTCTAACATGGAGTTTTGAGGAAGATTATAAGATAGCATTATCTATTAATGATAATAAAATTGTAGAGTTAAAAAACAAAGCAAAGTATTATAATAAATGTATTTCTTTTGGGTTTATAGAGAAATATAAAGGAAATTTATTTAGTAGTAATTTAGTTATTGATAAAAAAGGAGAAATTGTTGATATATTTAAAAGGGTTTCTTCAGGGTGGAAGGAACCAATAGCATCTAGTTATTATAAAGAGGGATCAGAATTTCATATATTTAAATTTATGAATAAAACTTTTGCAACTGCAATTTGTGGCGACCTATGGGATGATAAAAGATTACATGAAATAAAAGCACTTAATGTAGATATGGTTCTTTGGCCTTTATATGTTGATTTTGCAGTGAAAGAATGGAATGAGAAGTTTTTAGATGAATATATAAATAGGGTAAAGGATATAAATTCTCCAGTATGTATGATAAATAGTTTAGTTGATGAACCTGGTAGGGCTAACGGAGGATGTTATGTATTTCAAAAAGGTAAGGTTCTAAAATCACTTCCTATGGGGAATTTAGGTGTATTAGAATTTGAAATTTAATTAAGATTGAAAATAGCCAGTTAAAATAATTTTAACTGGCTATTTTAATGTACTAAAATATATATCCTAATAAAAAATTAAATTATATTAAATATAGTGAGCTAAGGGCATTAGATATAAGTAATTTATAAAATATATTATAAATACTAGTATATGAATAACTAAGTAGATGTATATAGTTTTTATGAATAATATCTATTAGTAATCGTTTGGATTCATTGGAAGAAGATCATAACTTTTTAGAGGACTCAAAGAATGTTATTTCTGAGGATTTAATGAATGAACTTTTAGAATTGAAAAAAATAAGGAAGATCTTAAAGCAATCTATTTATTAAAGAATAAGACTAATTGGAATTAGTAAAATGTAAATTATTTATACAAAATATATAAAATACTATAAGTGATATTATGAAAATCAAATTTGATTTTATCAGTAATAAAAAACTGTGTAGCTACAAAAGTTATTTCCATAACTACACAGTTTTTTTATCTAGTTCTTTATATAAATTTTTTCTAATTTTTCTTAGATTCTTCTATTTTTTCTGCGAGTTCGTTTAAGTATTCCCATCTTTCCATTTTTTCTTCTAGTAGATTTTCTGTTTCAGCTTCTTCTTGCAATAATTCTTGTAGTTTTGAATAGTTTGTACTGTTTTTAGAAATTTCTACTTTTATATTATCTAAGTTTTCTTCTATTGAGGCTATTATGTTTTCGATTTCTTCGTATTCTCTTTGTTCTTTATAGGAGAATTTTAGAGCTTTCTTTGGCTTATCACATTTTTTATCCATAGGTTTATCAACAGTTTCTTTTTTAATTTCTGATTTTTCTTCCTTTTCTGTGGATAAGTTCTGCTTAAAGTTAATAAAGTCGGAGTAGTTTCCGGTGTGTTCTAGAACATTACCTCCTCCTTCAAAGGAGAATATCTTGTTAGATATCTTATCTAGGAAGTATCTATCATGTGATACGGCCATTACAGGTCCATTAAAGTTTTCTATATAGTCTTCTAAAATTTGAAGTGTTGATATATCTAAATCGTTTGTAGGCTCATCCAGTAAAAGTACATTAGGAGCTTCTATTAATACTTTTAAAAGAAATAACCTTCTTTTTTCCCCACCAGATAGTTTATAAATGGGTGTCCACTGTGTTTCAGGTGGGAATAAGAACTTTTCTAGCATTTGCGATGCACTTATTCTATCGCCATTAGCTGTTTCAACAAATTCTGCAGTTTCTTTAATATATTCTATTACACGAAGTTCTTCTTTCATGTGGTAATTACCTTGAGAGAAGTATCCGACCTTAACTGTTTCACCAATGTCTATAGAGCCACTATCTAATTTTAAGTTTCCATAAATTAAATTCATAAGCGTAGATTTTCCCACTCCATTTTCACCGATTATACCTATTCTATCTTCTTTAACCATGGTGTAGGAAAAGTCTTTTATAAGTTCTTTTTGGCTAAACTTTTTACATATATTATTAATTTCTATTATTTTATTACCTAACCTACTATGAGCTGTGGATATATCTAGGTTTTCTTTTTTTGCAGGACCATCTTTTTCACTTAATTCTTCATATCTTTGAATTCTAGCTTTTTGTTTTGTGGTTCTAGCTTTAGCACCTCTTTTAATCCAAGAAAGTTCACGTCGTAAAAGATTTTGACGTTTATCTTCCGTAGCTGTTTCCATAGCTTCTCTTTCTAATTTCTTTTCTAGGAATATGCTAAAGTTACCCTCATAGGCATATAAATTTCCATTATCAAGTTCCACTATTTTATTAGATACTCTATCTAGAAAGTATCGATCGTGGGTAATCATAATAATTGCACCTTTTCTACCATTTAAAAATTCTTCAAGCCAGGCTATGGTATCATTGTCCATATGGTTTGTAGGCTCATCTAGAATTAGTATTTCAGATGGAGTAATTAAGGTTCTAGCAAGAGCAACTCTTTTTCTTTGTCCACCAGATAATGTACTTATTTTTTTATTTAAATCCCTGAGCCCTAATTTATTTAAAATTATCTTTGCATCACTTTCTATATTCCAGCCGTTTAATGAATCTATTTTAGAAGAAAGAGAAATTATTTTATTTTGAATTTCTAGATCTTCTGGATTTTTTTCAGCCCCATCTAAAGCAGTTTCATACTCTCTAAGGGTATTCATTATAGGTGAGTTACCGTTGAATACTTCATTTAATACTGTAGAATTCTCATTAAATTCAGGGTTCTGAGGTAAATATTCTATGTGAACTTTATTATTTTTTATGATATTTCCTTCATCATAAGTTTCAATGCCTGAAATAATTTTAAGTAAGGTAGATTTTCCTGTACCATTTACACCAATGACACCTATTTTATCACCTTCATTAATTCCTATGGAAACTTTATGAAAAAGAATCTTTTCACTGTAACTTTTACTTAAGTTTTCTATTGAAATTAAATTCATATTAATCATCCTGTTCTAGTTAATTTCTTTAATATATATATTGTACTTTATTTTATAGAAAAATAATATGTTTTTATTCATTTGTGAAATATTGAAGAAGGTCGGATATAATAGGAATTTTTAATTTATTTGGAATTAACAATTTAAGGTCTTTAACTTCCTTAATGTTTAGTTTTAGCATTATATATTGTGCTATGAAAAATTCAAAGGGTAAAAGTAACCCGTGAGTTGCGGGAAGAAGATATCTAGTTGACCCTTTTAATTCTTTAAACAGCATACTTCTGCTTATAATTGGTAAAGTTTCATCGTAAATTGCATCTATAAAAGTTACATTTTTCTTATCTAAAAAATGGGCATAGGATAGGGGGTCTACCTTAAATAGGGGATGAATTTCATCTGAAGATAAAAATTCTTTAAGCTCCATATTTCGAACTAGGGGGAGTTCCCTATCATAGGCTTCATAGAGTCTTATTTTATCGTGAAGAAAATAATCAGTTTCATAGCCTTTTTTAAACATTCTTCTTGCGAATTTGCCAACAGCAGATTCGTGTATTATTTTAGGAAAGTGACCACCAGTGTTTAGGAGAATGGTTTCATTTATTCTAGAATCTATAGAGCTTATTATGCTAGAGATCATACCACCTAAACAGTAGCCCAAAATACAATTCTTTTCTTTCCATAGCCCTTTTTCTTCTAAGAAGTCCATAGAGGATTGAATATCAACTACGGCATGTTGCCAAGTATTATAAATAATATCAATATCAGGATAAACATAGTTTTTTCCACTTACAGAACCTTTTTCTACTCTTGTATAGTTTCCCGGTAAGGTTAAAACATTACAACTTACTTTTGAACAAGCAAGATGAGAGCCAAGCCAAAGTAAAAATTTAATGTTTCTAGTGCCAAGGCCAGGAATAACCATAACAGAAGCTGTAGCAGGAGTTTTAGGTTCAAAATTATAAAGTTCTATGGTTTCAGTTCCAGGTTTAGCATTTTTATATGGACTTTTAAATTTAATATAATTGCATCTATAATTTTTTCCTTTTTGTATATATCCACTGGTATATGGAATACTTCCTTTCTCATAGGAAAAGTCGATTTTCATAATATCATCCCTTAAAAGTTGTTACAATTTAATAATATTAAAATAATAACAAAATGTGAAAGTCTACGTATAATATTAGTAAATTAATATTAAGGAGGAGCATATGAAATTAGCTCTGAATTTTAGAAATGGAAAAAAGAGAGTGTTTACTCAGCAGGAGACAGACCAAATTATAAAAAAAATCAATTACTTAAAGTTAATACAATTTTTTATGAGTAATAAGGAATTAAAAGGAAAGATTAATATATTAGGTAAAGAAATTTCTTCAGAAGATATTTTTTCCATTGAATTCCTTATGTAAGTAGGTTTTTATTTACAAATTTTAGCACCTTGCATAGATAAGCAGGGTGCTTTTATGTTAAATATTTTATTGACACTAATTTATCATATTGATATACTCTAAGTAATAAGTCGGTCGGTCGTACGAGTGAGGGGAGTATTTAATTGGATAATAATATGGGCAATCAGTATAAAATTTTAGAATCTGCGGAAAGACTTATAATTAAAAAAGGGGTAGAAAATACTAGCCTTTCAGATATTGCAAAAGAGGTAGGTATAAGTAAAGGAACTTTATACTATTATTATTCTTCTAAAAATGAACTTATAAATGATATTGCAGATAAGTATTTTTTGGAGATTGGGCATAATATAAATGTTGCTCTTGAAAACTTAGATAAAAAATCTAATCCAATAGATGTAGTTCAAAAGATGTTTAAAGAAATACTAGATTCTAAAGAAAAAGGAAGATTACATCTTTGTTTAATTCAAGAGGCCATAACTAATAACGATGAATTAAAAGAAAAGTTTAATAAGGAATATATAAAATGGAAGATTATTATAAAAGAGGGTCTTAAATTAATTTTTCATAATCAAGACTTTGATTACGGGGTAATTGCAAATATTATAGTAGCAGCCCTTGAAGGATTTATGATCCAAAATATAATTGAAATAAATAATGTTTCTATAGATTCAGTGATTGAATATGTACTTAAAAATAAGTAGGTCTTTTGATTGGAGGTATAACATTGCAAAAAATAGCATTGATAACTGATAGTGCAAGTGATTTAAGTAAAGAGAGTATAGAAAGATATAATATACATGTGCTTCCTTTTAGAATTATATATGAAAAGAAGGAGTACTTAGACAAGGTGAATATAACACCAAAGGAAGTTTACGATAATTTAGATAATGAGATGCCAAGTTCTTCTCTTCCAGCTCTTTCAGATATGGAAGAATTATTTGAAAAACTAAAAAAAGAAGGCTACACTCACGTTATTGGAGTAACACTTTCTTCAGGTTTATCAGGTATATATAATGCCTTAAAGTTAGTTAGCGAAAATCATCCTGAAATAGAGAGTTTTATATTTGATTCTAAAAGTATTTCTATAGGAGAGGGTTTATTAATAGAAGAATGTGGTAAAATGATAGAAGAGGGAAAATCCTTTGAAGATATAATAAAGGCCCTTCCTGATATTAAAAGTAGACTATGTATTTTCTTTGTAGTTGGAACTTTAAAATATCTAAAAAAAGGTGGAAGAATAGGAAAAGTTGCTGGAACTATAGGAGATATTTTAAACTTAAAACCTATAATAACCATGCATGAAGATGGTAGCTACACAACTTTTGATAAAGTAAGAGGTAGAAAACAATCTCTAAAACGTTTAGTGAATATAATTGAAGGTTTAAAAAATAAAGGAAAAGTTTATTTAATGCATGGAAATGCAGAAGAAGAAATGAAAGCTATTTATGAAAGCTTAAAAGAGTTACCTAATGTTCTTTCTGTAAAATTAGGAGAAAATATTAGTCCTGTTGCAGGTGCTCATAGTGGACCAGGGTTAGTGGGCGTTGCTTATTTTGAAGTATAATATAATTAGTTAAATATTTTAGCTTCAGGGGTTATCTCTGAAGCTAAAATTAAATTTAGGAGGTGAAATTCCTTGGAAGGGGTACCCCAAAAAATAGATAGGATAATTTTATTTTTCCTTGTATATACTATAAGTTTTGTGGTTTTCTTTGGAACTTTAAAGTATACTTATCTTTTTTTAATAGCTTTAATTTTTGCCATGATCCTAAGAAAACCTACAAGATTTTTAATGAACAAATGTAAAATTAATAGCACTTTGGCATGTTTAACAACAAACGTTGTTTTTTTTACTATTATATTTGTTATACTATATTTTAGTATAACATCCATTTCACATGAGATAATTCAATTTGGGAAGAACGCTCAAGGTTATGTTACATCTAACAAGGATAAAATTTATGCTTTATTTGAAGAGATACAACATAGATATAATAATATTGACCCAACCTTAATAAATGACATAAAATCTTATGCTTATAATTTTGTATCAAAGTATTCTGGAAGTATTATGGACTTCTCTGCAAGAACTGTGACCTTTGCTATAGGTATCATATCTAATTTACCTTATTTAATGATGGTAGTGTTCTTTTCCATAATAGCAACTTATTTTTTTACAAAGGATATGGTTATGGAAAAGGGATTTGCAAAGCTCTATAAGTTTAAAGAAAAAAAGTATATTCATATATACAGTGAAGCCAAAAAGAAATTATTAAATTATATGATTTCCTATTTAATAATTATATCTTTAACATTTATAGAAACCCTAATAGTATTTTTAGCTTTAGATATAAAATATGCTGTTATATTAAGCATAATATCTGGAATTGCTGATATATTGCCAGTTCTAGGAGTTGGTACTATATATACTCCTTTAGTTATTTTTTATTGGATTACGGGAAACAAGTTTACAGCTATAGCTTTAATTATTTCTTATGCTATAATATCTGCTATAAGACAAATAGTTGAACCAAAACTAGTGTCTAGTTCTTTAGGTATTCATCCTGTAGCAGTAATAGCAGCCATATTTATTGGGCTTACAGTAAATGGAGTTATGGGAATGATATATTTTATGTTTTTAGTAGTTTTTTATAATCTTTTAAAACAAGTAGATGTACTTTAAAATATAGATTGCTTTATAGATGAGGTGCTAGACCATATAATTTAGGGTTCTGCACCTTTTACTATCTATATTAATAAAGCAGAAAGGGGCCTTAAGTAGATATTATGAGTATAAAAATTATTTATGGAAGAAGTGGTAGTGGAAAAACTTCTTATGTTATAGATGAGATAAGAAAAAAGTATAAAAATAGAGAAGAGAAAAACTCACTTATTTTAGTAGTCCCAGAACAATTGACTTTTCAAACGGAGAAAAAATTAGTAGAAGAGTTTGGTTTTTTAGGTAAGGGAATTGAAGTTTTAAGCTTTAAAAGAATGGCATATAGAGTATTTAAGGAAGTTGGAGGGGTCACTAGAAGGCATATGGAGTCTTCTGGAAAAACCATGCTTATTTATAAAATTGTAGAAGAACTAAAAGATGAACTTAAGGTATATTCTACAGCAGCTAGGCAAAGTGGGTTTGTAAGCACATTGGGAGAAATTATATGTGAGTTTAAAAGGTATAATGTAACTCCAGAAGTTTTAAATGAATTAAAAGATAATATTGAAGAGAATAGTTTTATATATAATAAAATAAGTGATATTTCATTGATTTATGAGAACTTTGAAAAAGTATTACATAAAGGTTATATAGATCCAGACGAAGATTTAACTATATTAAAAGGAAAAATATATGAAAGTACAATATTAAAGGATACAGATATTTGGATAGATGAATTTAGCGGATTTACACCTCAGCAATATTTAATTTTAGAAGAGCTTATAAAAAATAATTGTAATTTAAATATTACATTAAATATGGATTATAAGGACAGTAAAAACCCTGTGTTTAGAGAGGTATTTTCTCCTATTATTTATACTGAGGAGAAACTTATAAAAACAGCAGAAAACTTAGGGATTTCCATAGAAGAGCCAGTGGCACTAAGCAATAATCCTTCTATAAAGTTTAAAGATTCTAAAGAGCTTAGTTATCTTGAACGAAATTATTTTTCATATCCTTTTAAACCTTATGTAGAAGAAACAGAGGATATAAAACTTTTTAAAGCTATTAATATATATTCAGAGGTAGAGGAACTTTCAAATGAAATTTTACATTTATGTAGAGATAAAGGTGTAAAGTTTAGTGAGATTGCAGTAATTACAAGAGAACTTGGTATTTATGAGAATTTAATTAGATCTATATTTGATGAATATAAAATACCTTATTTTATTGATGAGAAAAAGGATATAACTTCTAACAACTTAATAGTGCTTATAACCTCATTAATGGAGATACTAGGAAACAATTGGAGATATGAGAGTATATTTAGATATTTAAAAACTGGGCTTACAGGTATAGAGAAAAACCATATAGATCTTTTAGAAAATTACGCTCTTAGATCTGGAATAAAGGGTAAAAATGCATGGAATGATGAGGATATTTGGTTTAAAACTATAAGTTTAAATTATAATCTAAAATATAAGTTAAATAACTTTTTATTTAAGGCCTTTTCAAAAATGGATCAAGGGAAAAGAGGGGATTATTTAAAGGTATTAGAAGAAAATATTAGTGATATAAGATTTAGAGTAGAGAAAGCCTTTGAACCCATTAATTTAGAAGATAAATTGAAAACGGAAATAGAGGAAAAGAGAGAACTTATAAATGAGAAGGAACTTCTCCAGTTATTAAAAACTGGAGAATTAGCAGAAATTATAGATATAATCTGTGAAGAAGAGGAAGAAACTAGTGCAGAAATATTAGAAGTTTTAAATGAGATAGATATTATAAATAGAAGTAAAAATGAGTTTATAAAACCAGTTATAGATTTAAGTAATAGGATAAGAGGCAGGAAAACTGGAAGTAAGCTTTGTATAGAGTTATTTAACTTTTTAGAAGAACTTAAAGTGAGAGAAAAAATTGAACTATGGATAAAAGATTTTGAACTTCATGGTGATGTAGAACTTTTAAATGAGTACAGTAAGATATGGAATTTGGTTATGGAACTTTTGGATCAAGTTGTAGAGGTTCTAGGGGATGAATATATCTCTCTTAGCCATTTTTCTAGAATACTATTCCTAGGATTTAAAGAACATAAGATGGGATTTATACCTCAGGCATTGCATCAAGTTATTGTAAGTAGTGTTGAACGTTTAAGAGGACATAATATAAAATATTTATTTTTAATAGGAGTAAATGACGGTGTATTCCCTCAAATAAATAATAAAGAAGGTATATTTACAGATAATGATAGGATATTTCTTAAAGAAAAAGGTGTAGAACTTGCAAAAGACACTAGGACAGCAGCTTTCGAAGAGCAATATCTCATATATACTACTTTAACTCTTGGAGCTAAATATTTAAGGGTGAGTTACCCTATAGCAGATCACGAAGGGAAGGCTTTAAGACCATCTACTATAATTTCAAGATTAAAGGCTCTTTTTCCACAATTAGAAGAGGAAAGTAATGTTATAGAGAAACCGGAAGAAACCCTTATAAATAGCAAAGTACCAGCCTTTAATAATTTTATAGAGCAGCTAAATATAGCTTGTACAGATGAGGGGTTATCACCATTATGGCAAAGTGTTTTTAGATGGTTCCAAAAAGAACCGCATTGGAAAGATAAGATGGATAAAATATTAGAGGCATTTTCATATTCTAATCAAGTGGAGTCCTTAGGAAGAGATAATACTTTAAAACTGTATGGTGATAAAAAGACTTTTAGTGTATCTAGAGTAGAAAATTATATAAGATGTCCTTTTGCATATTTTGTACGATATGGTTTAAAGGCAGAAGAGAGAAAGATATTTACATTAAGTGCTCCGGACCTTGGTACTTTTATGCATAAAGTATTAGATAGATTTTCGAGAAGCGTAGAAGAAAGTCTTTCTTGGGATTCTGTGGATAGCAAATTAACAAGAGAAATCATAGAAAAGGAAACTATGAAGGAGATGGAACAATCCTCTGGAAATGTATTTAAGAGGTCTTCTAGGTATGAATATTTTGGAGCCAGAATTAAAAGGGTTTTGATAAGATCAGCAAAACTTATAGTTGAACATATGCAAAGAGGGGGATTTCAGCCTTTAGGTTATGAAATAAGCTTTGGTATGGGAGAAGATGGTTATTCCCCAATTAATTTAGAACTAAGTACAGGAGATATAGTGCAGTTAGTTGGTAAAATAGATAGGGTGGATAAACTAATATATGATAATGAAGATTATTTTAGAGTAATAGATTATAAGTCTGGTAATAAGGATTTTAAACTGTGGGAAGTTTACTATGGTCTTCAAATTCAGCTTCTTACCTATTTAGATGCTATATTGGAAAAGGAAGGGGAACTTGAGAATTTCCCAGTGTTTCCAGCAGGGATTCTGTATTTTAAGATAGACAATCCAATAATCAAAAATAAGAATAACTTAAGTGATGAGGACATAGAAAAAGAAATAATGAAAGCTTTAAAAATGAAGGGCTTAATTATTGCAGATACCAAAATAATAAAGGAAATGGATAGAGAAATAGAAGGCGCTTCTTTAATTCTTCCAGTAGGGTTAAAAAAGGATGGAGATTTTACTAAAACATCACATGTAGCTACAAAGGAACAATTTGATCTTTTAAGGGAGCATGTTAAAGCGAAACTTTTAAAAGCTTGTGAGGATATGATAGAAGGTAATATCACTATTAAACCTTGTAAAATGGGGAAAACTACTGCATGTGATTATTGCGATTATTCTTCTATTTGTACCTTTGATTTATCTATGAAAGATAATCAGTATGAGATTTTAAATGAAAAGAAGGATGAGGAAGTTTGGCATCTACTAGAAAAAGAAAAGGAGGAGAGAAAGAATGGGGAAAATTAAATGGACAGAAGAGCAAAGTAAGGTAATTTACACGAGAAATTGTAATCTCTTAGTAGCTGCGGCAGCAGGTTCAGGAAAAACAGCAGTATTGGTTCAAAGAATAATAAATATGATAATGGATGAAGAAAATCCAGTAGATATAGATAAATTATTAGTTGTTACCTTTACAAATGCTGCAGCTTCAGAGATGAGAGAGAGAATAGGAGATGCTCTTTCAAAGGAAATAGGAGAAAGAGGAAATTCTATCAGACTTCAAAGACAATTAACCTTATTAAATAAAGCTAGCATTACAACCATTCACTCCTTTTGTTTAAATGTAATAAAAAATAATTTTCACAAAGTAGATGTTGACCCAGGATTTAGAGTTGCTGATCAGACAGAGGTTGTTCTTTTAAAAAATGAAACACTTGAAGAATTATTTGAACATAAGTATGAAAATATAAAAGGTGAAAATTTAGAGGAGAAATGTACTGGAGAAGAATTTTTAAACTTAGTTGAAACTTATTGTAGTAATAAAGATGATAGTGCTTTACTGGAATTAGTTTTAAGGATACATAGTTTTTCTAATACGGCACCTAACCCAAGGGCTTGGTTAATAGAACAAAGTGAAGAATTTAATATGGATAAATTTACCAATATAGAAGATACAAAATGGGTAAAAATATTAAAAAATAATATAAATATGGAACTAGAAGGTCAGTATGAGCAGTATAAAGATGTATACAACTTAGTGTGCAATATAGAGGAATTAAATGCTTACGAACCAGTTATAAGAGAAGAACTTTCTATTATTAATGATCTAATGCAGGCTCTAAAAAGCTCTTTTGAAAATTTCTTACAGGAACTAAGTACAGTAAAGTTTGGAAGATTACCTTCAGTTAGAAAAATAGAAAATAAAGATGCAAAAGATAAAGTTCAAAAGATAAGAAATTCTATTAAAAAATCCTTAGATGAACTTTCTAAAAACTATTCTTCTATAACCGAAGAAGATATAAAAAGTTCATACATTAAGATTTATCCTATTATAAAGAACCTAGTCGAACTCGTAATTCAATTTGACTCTTTATATAAGTTAAAGAAAAAAGAAAAAGGTATTATAGATTTTAATGATTTTGAGCATTTTTGCTTAGAAATATTAATAGAAAAAGATGAAGAGGGGAACTGGATAAAGAATGAAGAAGGAATATATATTCCTTCAGACACGGCGATAGAATTAAGGGATAAGTATGATGAAATATTAATTGATGAATATCAAGACTCGAACTTAGTTCAGGAACTTATATTAAATTTAGTTTCAAAAATTAGTGAAGGAAGCCCAAACATATTTATGGTTGGGGACATAAAGCAGAGTATATATAGATTTAGACAGGCAAAACCAGAACTTTTCCTTAGTAAGTATAATTCTTATTCAGAAGTAAATGAAGATTCTCTTTATAAAAAGATTTTACTTTTTAAAAACTTTAGAAGTAGAGAAGAGGTTTTAGATGGAGTGAATTTTATCTTTAAGAGCATAATGTCAGAGAGAATTGGGGAACTAGAGTATAATGAAAAGGAAGCACTAAATCTTGGAGCAAACTATGAAAATTATATAGAAGGTGCTGAATTAGGTGGAGATATAGAACTTCATATTTTAGAGAAAAATTCTGACACGGAAAAGGAAAATGAATTAGATAAAATAGGTGATAACTTTTCTGATGAATTAGAAGAATTAGATGAGCCAACAGACATAGCTTATGAGGCTAAGATTACAGCAAATAGGATTAAAGAATTTATAGAAAATAAAGAAAAACCTTTTATGGTTTTAGATAAAGAAACAAAAGAATATAGAAGAGTAATGTATAAGGATATAGTAATACTTCTAAGAAGTACTGTGAATTGGTCAGAGCAATTCATAGAAGAGTTTAAAAAATATAATATACCTGTATATGCAGATACTAGTACGGGGTATTTTGAAACTATTGAAATTAAAACCATGCTAAGTCTTCTTCAAATTATTGATAACCCGATACAGGATATTCCACTTCTAGCTGTAATGCGTTCACCAATAGGAGGGTTTTCGTCTGAAGACTTTGTTTATATAAGAGAGAACAATAACAATATTAGTTTTTATGAAGCATGCATTAACTACATTGAAGAAGAGGAAACTGAACTTAAAGTAAAATTAAAAGAGTTTTACACAAAGATAAATCATTGGAGAGAAAGGTCTTTATATACTCCTATAGATCAATTTATATGGTATTTATATATGGAAACTGGATATTACGGTTTTGTAGGTGCACTAAAAGGTGGCATGCAAAAACAGGCAAATTTAAAAGTATTATTTCAAAGGGCTAGAGAGTATGAAAATACTAGTTATAGCGGACTTTTTAACTTTATAAACTTTATAAATAAATTAAAGAAAAACAGTGGTGATATGGGAAGTGCTAAGATATTAGGTGAAAATGAAGATGTAGTTAGAATAATGAGTATTCATAAAAGTAAGGGTCTAGAATTTCCTATAGTTTTTCTATGTGGTATTGGGAAACAATTTAACTTAAAAGATTTAAGTAGTAACCTTCTTCTTCACCATGAACTAGGCTTTGGACCAGATTTAATAGATTTTGAAAGAAGGATATCGTATCCTATACCTGTAAAAAGAGCTATTAGAGAGAAGATAGCGGTGGAAACACTTTCAGAAGAGATGAGAATATTGTATGTAGCACTTACAAGAGCAAAAGAGAAATTAATTTTAATAGGCGGAGTCCGTGATATAACTAATTTTATAAAAAAATCTTATGAAAATGCACAAGATAATAGAATAAAAGTTCCTGAGTTTATAACTATAAAAGGTAGGAGTTATCTAGATTGGATTACCATGGCTCTTGTAAAGCATAGAGAAGTTGCAAAGGATTTAGAGAAAGAGTTATACAGATTCAATAAAGAGGAAATTTGCATAGAAAACACTATAGACGATAAGTCAAAGTGGAGCATTCGAATTTGGGATAAAAGCGATATGGAAGAAGTTTTACAAGGGGAAGAGCAGGATAGAGGTGAATGTGTAAAAAGACTTCTTGAAGGTTATTTAAAAGAAGATGATGAAAATAGTTATGATGATTTTGTAGAAAATAGATTATCTTATAAATATCCATATATAAAAGCTTCAGAGCTTCCAACGGTTCTAAGTGTATCGGAATTGAAAAGAAGATTTAATACTATGGAAGTTGAGAATTCGGGTAGTTTAATAAAACCTCATTTAAAACAAAGGCCTTCATTTATGGAGGGAAAATCAAAATTAACAGGAGCTGAACGTGGAACTGTATTTCATGCTGTCATGGAGTATCTGGATTTCACTAAGATAAGCTCTATAGATGAAATAGAAAATCAAATTTTTAATCTCTACGCTAGGGAATTTATTACGGAAGAAGAAAGTAAGGCTGTTAATCCTAATAAAATATTAAAATTTTTTAATACAGAACTAGGTAAGAGAATTATAAAAGCTTTTCCTAAAGTTTATAGGGAGGTAGAATTTCATATTCCATTAAAGAGTACAGAGGTATTTAAAGATTTAGATGTGGAACTTTATAAAGGGGAAGAAATTCTTCTTCAAGGAATAATAGATTGTTATTTTGAAGAGAATGATGAAATTATACTACTAGACTATAAAACAGATTTTATTTTAGAAGGAGAAGAGGAGATTCTTAAGGAGAGATATAAAAGCCAACTTCAATATTATTCAAAAGCTATAGCAGAAATAACAGGAAAAGAGGTAAGTGAGAAATACTTATATTTATTTACTCTTGATAAGTGCGTAAGGATAAATTAATTTATGAGGTGATTTAGTGATTAGTTTTATAAAAAGACTTATGAAAAGATATATAGAGCATGATCTATATGCCTTAGCTTCACAATTGGCGTATAGCCTTATTCTTTCCTTATTTCCTTTTTTGATTTTTCTACTTACTATGGTTGGATATAGTTCTATTGATGTTGGGGAAGTTTTAAGGGGGTTACATTCTATAATTCCAGAGACATCCTACGAGCTAATTTCAGATACAGTTGTAGAAGTGTTAAAAGGTGGAAGAAGTGACTTATTATCTTTCAGTATAATAGGTACAATTTGGGCTGCATCTAGTGGTTTTAGAGCTGTAATTAAAGCTTTAAATAAAGCCTATGATGATGAGGAGAGAAGGCCTTATATAAAGGTTGTATTTATGTCTATTATAGCCATGATAAGTCTAGTTATAATTTTGTTATTTGCTTTTTCTTTTGTGGTTTTTGGCGAGATGTTAGGCAATGCTTTAATAGGATATTTAGGCTTATCATCATCCTTTAAATTAAACTGGAATATATTAAGATATGGAACGGCTATATTTTTTATGATTGTTATATTTTCTATACTTTATTATGTTACTCCCTCTAGAAAGGTACATTGGAAAGACACATTGCCCGGAGCTATATTTTCAAGTACAGGATGGATAGTTGCATCGGAGATTTTTGCTCTTTATGTAGGCAGATTTAATAGTTATTCTAGGATTTATGGGAGTTTGGGAGCCGTAATTGTGCTTATGGTATGGTTATTTATTAGTGCTATGATTATTCTTTTAGGTGGAGAAATAAATGCTATGCTAAGTGATGGTAAAAGGGATAAATAGGGACTAAGTTTTTGATTTATGGACATAATTTAGAAAAGTATATTATTTAAATATAGAGGAGGAATTATGTCAATGAATAAGGTTTTTTTAATAGGGAGAATAACAACAGATGCTACATTAAAAACTACGGCAGAAGGTAAAAAAGTTTACACTAAATTTCCTATAGCTGTAGATAGGGATTACACTCAAAAGGATGGAAATAAACAGGCAGATTTTTTTCAAATAATCATATGGGGAACCATGGCAGAAAATTTAGTTAAGTATCTGAATAAAGGAAAACTTATAAGTGTTATAGGAAAGCTTAGAAATCATAATTATGAGAATAAAGAAGGGGAAAAGAAATACTATACAGAAGTGTTCTGTGAAGAGATAAAGTTTTTAGAATATAAAAAAGCAGAATAGTATTTGGTATAATAAATCAAACTCTTATAAAATTGAATGTTAAATCTTTATGATTTTATTGTATTTTAGGTTCTTTATACATTATAATTAATACAGAATAATTAGTCTAGAAAATATATTTAGCATCTTAAAGGAGTTTAGAAATGATAAAGGTACTAGAAATAGCCTTATGGGCAGCAGTTCCCTTATTAGAACAAAGATGGGCAATACCTAATGGAATTTTAATTCAAAAAATGAATCCATTTGTTGTATTCCTAGCAGCATATATAGGAAGCCTACTTCCTGTTCCATTTATTATGCTACTCTTCGATAAACTTTTCGATATATTAGGTCGTTATAAAATTTTTGCATGGGCTTATAGAATAGTAGAAAAGAAGATAGAAAAGAATAGGGAAAAATTTGAGAAGTATAAAGAACCTGCATTAATTACATTTATAGCCATACCACTTCCGACAACTGGAGTGTGGACAGGCACTGTTATAGCAGCTTTTTTAAAGTTTGATTTTAAAAAATCCATGTTTTGTGCAGCTGTAGGAGCTTTGGGATCAGCTATATTAATAACTTTACTTACAGTGTTTATACCAAGCTTACTAGGTTATTAATACATAAAAACTTAATAAGATTATAAAAACTATGCTTAAATAAGAGTATAGTTTTTTGTTTTATAGATATAAGAATTAATGTTTAAATTTTTAGATTATTCAAAAAATAAGTGATATAATATGAGATATAGTATATTTTAAAGGCATTACACAAGCTTCAGTTAAACTTATTTAACTTTGTATAGCGGTATTTAATTAAGGGGGAAATAAGATGGATGTTGAAAAGTTTAGTGATTTTAGAAGAAGATTAAATCACAATATAAGTAAAGTAATTGTGGGTAAAAGTGATAAAATAGATAAAATAATTGTAGCTTTTATATGTTCAGGACATGTGCTTTTAGAGGATGTACCTGGACTTGGAAAGACTAAACTTGCTAAGAGTCTTGCAAAATCATTAAATTGTGAATTTAAAAGAGTTCAGTTTACACCTGATTTACTACCTTCTGATCTTACAGGAATATATTTTTATAATCAAAAGGTGGGAGATTTCCAATTTAAAAGGGGACCTTTAATTACTAATTTTGTTTTAGCAGATGAGATAAATAGGGCAACACCTAGAACTCAATCTGCACTACTTGAGTGTATGGAAGAGGGTCAGATAACTGTTGGTGAAGATACCATAATTTTGGATAAGCCATTCTTTGTTATAGGAACTCAAAATCCTATAGAACAGTTCGGTACTTTTCCTTTACCTGAGGCACAGTTAGATAGGTTTTTTATAAGACTTTCAATGGGGTACCCCAATAGTACAGAAGAACTAGATATGTTGGATAGATTTAAAGAGGAAGATCCATTAGATACATTAGAGGCAGTAGTTAGTATTGAATCTATAAAATTCGTGCAAGAAAATTATAATAAGGTTTATGTAAGTTCACCTATAAAAGAATATATATTAGATATTATAAAAGAAACTAGAAAGCATGAGGAAGTTAAAGTTGGGTGTAGTCCTAGAGCTACACTATGTTTTATGAAAGCTTGCCAAGCACATGCTGCTATTAACGGAAGAGACTTTGTAATACCTGAGGATATTAAAAATATGGCTACTTCTGTTTTAAGTCATAGACTAGTGTTACATACAGAAGTTGATATGGATAGGGGACTTGCACAGAGAGTTATAGAAGAAATATTAAATAAAGTTGATACACCACTAGAAGAGGTTTAGATGATAATATGTATATTATATTTATTTGCATTTTAATTTTTCTTTTATACAAGCTTTCAAATTATACTAAAGAAAAAGGATTTCAGAAATTAGAAGTTTATAGAGAACTTAGCAAGAAAAGTGTTTTTCAGGAAGAGGAATTTAAAATTAGCACTGTTTTAGAAAACAGAAAAAAACTCCCCATATCTTTTATTTATATTAGAGAAAAGTTTCCTGCAGAATTTCAATCAGTAAGTAACAATCTTCAAATTGAAAATGAGGGTTTTAAATTTAATGTTAGTAGGTATAGTCTAAAGGGATATGAAAAAGGAAAAAGAACCATAAGATTAAAAGCTAAAAAAAGAGGGGTATATACAATTAGTCAAGTAGAGATTACAATAGGAGATATTTTTGGATTTTCCACTACTAAAAAAGAGTTTTTGAATTACCTTCAACTAGTAGTATATCCTAAGGTTATAAATATAGATAATTATAAATTTAGTTCTACTAATCTATTTGGAGATAATGTAATAAAAAGGTGGATATATAAGGATCCTCTATTTATAAAAGGTATAAGGGAATATACTATAGGTGATAGAATGAAGGATATACACTGGAGTTCTAGCGCAAAGATGAATAAACTTATGGTAAAGGAGTATGATTATACTTCTGACAGAGAGGTTATTATTATAGTAAATGTAGACTTTGGAGATGGGATTTGGAGAAGTTCTCATGAAGGTGAAATGGAAAATGCTATAAGCATTGCTGCATCTATAGCGACATACTGCGTAAAGGCTGGAATAAGCACAGGAATGTGGACTAATGCTAAAGTTATGAGTGAGAATAATGAGCGGTTAAAAGAAGTAAAACCATCTGTATACTCCTTAAAAGGCATATTAGAGCTCTGTGCTAGAATGTATTATATGAAGGATATAAGTTTTATAGAATTATTAAAAAACAAGGCGAAAAAGCTAAAGAATAACTGCACATATATTATCATAGCATCATTTATAGATGAAGATAGTTTAAATTTTTTATATAGTCTAAGTGTAAAAGGTATAGATATAATATTAATAGATGTGTCTTCTAAGTTAAAGTTACCTAAAATAAGAGGAATACAAAAATTAGATTTTAGGGGGCTACGAAAAAATGATAAATTGGTATAATAAAGTTAAATTTATTTATTTAATTTTAATTAACACTATATTTTTTATACTTTTTAATCTCTTATACGTAATATCTACGGGAGTATTGCTAAGTAAAAAAATATATATATTAAATTTAATTATTATTATATTTTCTAAATACCTTTCTTACAGGTTATTTCAACGGTGGGACAAAAATAGAAAAATTATAGTTTTGATATTTATAAATTATTCTATAGTACTGCCTTTAACTATGAAAATTCTATCTTTAAGAGGAACTATAATTAATTTTTTTTCTATAATTTTTCTTCTTTGGATATATAGAGAGTTTAATGATGAACTTTTAAATTACGAGGAATATAAATATAAAGTTAAAAATGGATTTATTATTACTATATTAGTGGGAGTAGTGATGAATCTTGTATATAGGGAGTTATTTTATAAGATAATAGGGTTTTATTTTTTTATAATAATGCTCAGCATAATACTTTTAAGGGAAAGTAGGAATTATGAATATAAAATAAGGAACAGTAGTAGTATAAA
This sequence comes from Hathewaya histolytica, assembly GCF_901482605.1. Lineage (NCBI taxonomy): Bacteria > Bacillati > Bacillota > Clostridia > Eubacteriales > Clostridiaceae > Hathewaya > Hathewaya histolytica. The sequence goes on from NZ_LR590481.1 coordinate 421,172, forward strand.
GGTTAATTTATTTATAGGAATTTTTATCATGATTTTTTCTGTAGAATTTATATATAGTAAGTTTATAATTTTATTAAAAGTTATAAAAACATTATTAGATAACATTCTTGAAAAAATCCTTTACCTAATATCATATATAGTTTTTAAACCCTTAGAAAAAGTTATACAATTAATAAAGTTAAAGACATCATCTAAAACTATTGAGCATTTAGGTTCAAAAACTGTAGAAAAGACAAAAAAAGTTGTGGATGAAAGTTTAAATAACTATATTTTTAAGTTTTTTGAATCTCCTATTATAAAATTAGGTTTAAAAGTAATTTTACTGTGTATAATTATATTTTTAATGTACAAGTTATATATTAAAATTGTACATAAAACTTCTAAAGATTATAACATAGAAGAGTATGAGGATATTATTGAAAAAAAATATATAAGAGAAAATAAAAAAAAGAGTTTATTATTTGGCTCTATCTTTAAATTTAATAATAATATAAGAAGTAGCATAATAAAATTATATGGTAAATTTTTAAAAGAATCCTATAAGAAAAAGTTTTTTAAAAAATATATGACAGCTACAGTTTTAAGTAATATACTTAAAATTCATATAGACAAAAATGAAGAATTAGAGAATATAGCAAGTATATACAATGAGGCTAAGTTTTCTAATAATGAAATTTCAAAAGAGCAATTAGAGAAGATTAAGGAAAGCTATAAGATTGTGAATAGAGAACTAAAAAAATTTTAATAGGCATCCACAGAAGTTGATAAAGCAAGGAAATATAAGCTTTGAACTAACTTTTGTGGATGTTTTTTTTATTGTTAATATGTGCACTATATTTTTAAAATTATAAGTTTGTTTTGGATAATATATAAGTTAGGGATAAGAAAATTATTTATTTTTTCAATAGTACTTTGAAATAATATTAGAAATTTCAATACAAAAAAGTAGAAAAATGTCACTTGTTGTATTTACATGAAATATAGTGAGTGGTAGTATAACATTGGGGTAAGTTCTATTCTTTTTAATATTTGAATAAGAAGTAGAACTAATATTAATACAAATAGGTAAAACCGGGGGGATTAATCATGAAGAAAAAAACTATATCAGCAGTATTAGCTTCAATAATGTTATTAAGTAGTACAACTACGACTTATGCTACTACTATGCCTAATGGGAATCAAAATATGAGGGCTAAAAGTTCAGAAATGGCACAACCAAGTGCTAATGGTTCAGAAAATGCTTCTATTAAACAAGAAGATTCTATAAAGGTAGATAATATTAGTGATTTTAGTAAGTCTACAATTGAAAGTGGTGGAACAAGTACAGTTAAAGTTACAGGTAAAAATTTAAAACCAGACTCTATAAAAGTTATGGCATTTTTAGATGGAGTAATAGTAAGTAATGTGGATTTCAAGGTTGGAGGAACTAGTGAAGAACAAATACTAAGTTTTAAATTTCCAGAAAATGATACAGAAGAAATGCAAAAGTATTTTTTAAACATTACAGTTGGTGAAAAAAGTAAGACAAAAAGAATATCTGTAAAGCCTAAAGAAAAAGACAAGAATATAGAAATAAGCTCTATATCTTGTAGCTATTCTATGTCTAATACAGGTGAAAATGAATATTTGATAAATCCACTAACAGTTGAAGGAAATAACTTGAAATCAGAACTTATGAAGGTGAAAGTGCTTAAGAAAGTTAATGAAAAAGATATAGATCAACCTAATATTTATTCTAGTGCACAATTTACAGGGGATGAAAAAAGTCAAAAAGCTTTTCTTAAATTTCCTAAAAATATAACAAAAGAAGATGAAGAATACATAGTAAAAGTTGGATTCATTAATGAAGATGATGGAAGTATTAAATTTATAAAAGAAAAAACTGTTGTTATAAAAAAACCTAAAATTTCGAGTTCACAAATAAGCAAAGAACTTAAGTGCAATATATATATGGATAAAACAGAAAAGGTCATATCTGCAGTTTTTAACCAAAATATAGAGAATGGTAGAGATGATTTGGAGCAGCTTAAAAGACAAATAAGATTATCTAGAAATCATTTAGCTGGTACTAGTTATAATACATTTAATAAACTTGGAGAAAAAGACAGGGTAGATATTAAAGCAAATAAGTTAATTATTACACTAGATAAAAAATTAGAAGGTGTTAATAATGTATTATCTATAAATGATGGAACAGTTAAAGATAATGATGGATTATACAATGATGATATCCAACTGTTTATAAAATCATATAAGCAATTTCTAGCACCTAAATTGATTAAGATAGAATCTATAAGTGATGAAATACTTACTAGTGAAGGTGGAGAAGTTGCTATTAAAATAGAAGGTGAAAATTTAAAGCCATCTACTGAAAAAGATGGAACAGTAGCACAGATTTTTGATACTACAAGTACTACAGCTAAGAAAGATATTAAAGTAGATGTTACAGGTGAAGGAAATAGCCAAACATTAAAATTTAAACTTCCAGCGAACACTTCTGATGTAACTAAAACATATATTGTAAGAATATCAATTGATGGTGGGGCAACTGCTATTGATGTTGAATTTGATTATGATAAAAGATTGGTAATTGCTGTACTACCTAAAAATAAAACTAAAAAAGATACTACTTTAAGTCATGTTACTATTAACTCATATGGTACAAATATAGAAAATCCATGGGATAATACATCAACTAAAACTCCTATTAACCAAGAAAGTAAAAAAACAAGATTACGTGTATATGGTACGAATTTAGTTAAAAATAAGACAAAAGTAAGAATAACAGATGAAAATGGTGTAGAGTGGCCAGTTCTTAACGATCCTAGTAAAGATAGTTATTATTATTTCATTATGGTTAACTTTGATGGTACAGGTATAATTGGTAACGGAAATTATCAAATGCTTGAGGTTATATGCCCTAATAATATGCGTGGAGATGTAACATTTAAGATGCAAATAGCAGTTGATGGTATAAACTTTAATGAGGATATTGTTGTACATGCTACTGTATTACAACAAGAGAATGGGAATGTAGAGCGTAATGTAAGAACTGTAAAAGCGAGATATGTTGATGAAAATGGAAATGAGATAGAAAAGACAGAAGAATTTAAAGCGTATGACTGGTTTAATAGAGAATATGTAACAGTTCAAAAAGATATTCAAGGATATAATTTTAAGGAAATAGCAAAAGGATCTGCAGCTACTAAAGGAATAGTTAAAGAAAATGATAAAGTAGTAACTTATGTTTACAGCCGTAAAGAGGGAAAAGATAACAAAGAAGAAGTAAAAGATAATAAGGACAACAAGGATGAAATAAAAGATAATAAGAATAATAAAGATAACGGAGAGCAAAAAGGCAACAAAGATAAGGAAAATCACAAAGATAGCAAAGTCATCAAAGATAATAAACAGAATAAAGAAATTATAGCATTAGTAAATGAAGACAATAAAAATATAACTAAAAAAAGTATTAATGTACTTCCAAAAACTGGTGAAGAACCTACTAAAAACTTATTTATAGGTTCACTGATGATATTAATGGGATTCTATTTTACAATAAAAAGAAGGATAAAAGGAAATTAATAAGCACAACAATCCGTATTTAAAAAATTATTTTATATTTTAAAGTGGTAATTTAAATAAAGAGATAGATATCCACAGATGTTGATAAGTTTAAGGAATGTAAGTTTTAAATTAACATCTGTGGATATTTCTATGTTAATATGTGTATAATTATTCTAAAACTTATTTTTAAATTTAGATATATATTTTTAAAATTCGACATATTATAAAGAATATTAATAGGAATTATATGGAGGAGGTCTATAAAATTGTTAATTTGATTAGAGAAAATCTTTTAATGTGTCAATTTATAATACATAAAATTATTAACAGGCAATCACAATATGACATATTTTTTTTCCACATAATGATATTATATAGCTATGTTATAAAGAAGTGTGGAAAGGGTAGGGGTGAAAAAATGATAATTGTTGAAAGTGTATCTAAGCATGTTAGTGGTGAAAATATAAAACATAACTATATCTACAGGTTGGTTAGGAGTGATATTTCACTATATATACAAAGTGAATTATCACAAATTCAAACTTATGGTATAGAAGTAGAGAGACAAGATATAAAAGATGGCAAAATTATAAATTTAGAAAGAGATTGTGTGAAGAGTATAAGTCCTCAAAGATATAAAGTACATGACTTACTTAAGATACTATACTCTAATGATGTATCTCCAATTCATTTAATAGAAGTTCTTGGAGAATACATAGATGAATACATTGCAGATTTTGATAAGTGTTTAAAAGATACTTCTTCATGTTAGTTGCCTATAATTATTAAATTAAATCAAAAGTTATAAATTAGTATACTTATTATATATATATTTTAATATTTCAGAACCTTCTAACAACTATTAAATAGGCAACTCACCAGAAGTTTGCCTATTTTAATTTATTAAGACAAAATATAATATTATAATAGTACTACTATAAGAAAAAAATTATTTTTTTTATAGAATATATTATAATGTTTATAAAATATAATGTTTCTTTATAAGTATTTATTGTAATATTCCTAAAAATTATAGAAGGGAAAGAGAAAGTTGATAGTTGGGATAGGCGTAGATATAATTGAGATTTATAGAATAAAAAAATCTATGGAAAAAAGAGAGAATTTCTTGGACAAGTTATTTACTAAAGATGAAATAGAATATTTTCAAAGTAAAAAATTCAGACCAGAATTTGTTGCAGGTAAGTTTGCAGCAAAAGAGGCTGTAGCAAAAGCTTTAGGTACAGGGTTTAGGGAGTTTGAATTTAAGGATATACAGATAGAGCATAATGCATTAGGAAAACCTATTGTAAGTTTAAAAGGAAAGGCAAAATTAATAGCAGAGAAGAATGGGGAATATAAACTTCATTTAAGTATATCTCATAGTGAGACTCATGCTGTAGCCTATGTAATTTTGGAGGTGATGTAGTTTGAGAGTTGGGAAGGCAGAACATATAAGGGAACTTGATAGATATTGTATAGAGGAACTTAAAATTCCAAGTATTGTGCTTATGGAAAATGCAGCATTAAAAATATTAAAACATATAGAACAAGAAAGATTTAATGATTACGTAGTGATTGCAGGAAGAGGGAATAACGGTGGAGATGCTTTAGTAGTTGCAAGGCATCTTATATCAAAAGATAAAAAAGTAAAAATTTTTATAATTGGTGATAGGGATGGGCAATTAGATTTTAAAATTAACTATGAGATTTTAAAAAATATGAATGCTGAAATTGTAATAATAAATAAAGCGGAAGACCTAGATATATTAAAATGTTCTATAGAAGAAAAAACTCTTATTATAGATGGGATTTTTGGTACAGGCTTAAAAAGAAATGTAGAGGGTTTATTTAAGAATGTAATAAATGTAGTTAATGAATACAGTAAATATACTTTATCTATAGATATTCCTTCTGGAATTCATAGTGATACTGGAAAAGTTTTAGGTATTGCCATTAAAGCACAAAAAACTATTTCATTTCAGGTTTATAAGAGAGGTTTTTTTGCATATGAATCAATTGAATATTTAGGAGATATATATGTAGAATCTATAGGTATACCTAGGATGGTTTTAGATAAAATGGAGGAAAGAGAGTTTTATCTAGAAAAGGAATTTGTAAAAAGTAATTTAAGTAAGAGAAATCTTGTAGCTCACAAAGGTGATTTTGGTAGGGCTTTAATTTTTGCAGGGTCAAAGGGTTTTACTGGTGCTGCATTAATTTCAACAAACTCTGCTGTTAAAAGTGGAGCAGGTTTAGTAACTTTAGCTTGTGCTGAAGAAATATATAATAGTGTAGGGTCTAGACTATTAGAGGCTATGAGTATAGAAAATAATAATGAAAAAATAGATGAGTACATAAAAAAGTCAGATTCTATAGCAATAGGGCCAGGTATGGGAAGTAAACTAGAAACCCTAGAAATAATTAAAAGAGTGTTAAAAAATAGAAGATGTCCAATGTTAATTGATGCAGATGGATTAAATGTATTGCCAGACAATTTAAATGTTTTAAAGGAGAATTCTAATTATCCTATTATTTTAACACCACATTTAGGAGAAATGAGCAGGCTTACAAGTTTGTCCATAGAAGAAATAAGAGAAAATAGATTTGAAGTAGCCAAGAAGTTTAGTAGAGATTATGGAGTAATAGTACTTTTAAAAGGTTTTAACACAGTTATTACTAATGGAGAAGAGTTATATATAAACTCAACTGGAAATAGTTCTATGGCAAGTGGTGGAATGGGGGATTGTTTAACAGGAATTATAACAGCCCTAATAGCGCAAGGGTACGATGCATTTAAAGCAACGGCACTTGGTGCATATATACATGGTTATGTGGGAGACAAACTTAGTAATGATAAGTTTGTAGTAACAGCAGAAGATATTATAAATAATATTTCTAAATATATAAAAGAACTTTTAGATTAGTCATATATAGTGAATTTCTCTAATAAAATTTATAGTAAAAGATGTTATAGGTTCTAGGGGGAGTACTATGAGGAAAACTATAAAAGAGAAGATAAAATATACTATAGAGAAATTAACAACTAAAAATATAAAAGAAGAAATAGCAAATGAAAAAGAAAAAAAAATATATAGAAGTGGGAATAAGGTTTTTAGATTCCTAGTAATCATACTTTTAATTATATGGGGTGCCTTTATGTTTAAACTTTGCACAAAAAAACAAGAGAGTGTGTTTGATAGTATTCAATCTCTAAAGAATATACAAAGTTATAGTGCAAGTATAGAAATTATATCCAAGAATGATAAGCAAGAGTTTTTATATTCTGGAACTCAAAAGTATAAAAAGAATGTAGGTAGTAAATTAGAGCTAGAGAAAAATATTTACTTATATAAAGATGGAAAGCTATATGTAAAGGATAAGTATAACTCTAAAGTTTTCCAAGATGAAAAGGAAAAAACAGATTTATTTAAAATTACATTTATAGATGAATGCTTAAAATATTTATATACAGATAAAAATTTAAAAAGTATTAAAGAAAAGAAAAATAAAGAAGAAATTGAAACTTTACATTTTGTTTTGCCAGGAAACAATGAAAATGTAAATAGTGCTAAGTTAATAATAGACATAAAAAGTAAAACTCCTAAAGAGTTATTAATTTTAAATAAAGAGCATAAAGTAACTACTAAAATAAAGTATAAAGATTTTATAAACAATGTAAAAATTGATGAGTCAGAATTTAAATTTTAATATATAATAATATTTAAACTAAAGTTAAAAAATAGAGGTGACAGTTTTGTTTAAGCATTTAAGACCAGTATGGGCTGAAGTTAATTTAGATAATCTTATTCATAATATCAGAGAGATTAGAAAGATTTCTAAAAGTAAAGAAATTATGGCGGTGGTAAAAGCTGATGCATATGGACATGGAGCTATTGGTTTAGCATCAGTTTTACTAGAAAATGGAGCTAATAGTCTGGCTGTTGCAGTTTTAAGTGAGGCTATTGAGCTTAGAAAATATGGGGTTGATTGTCCTATTCTAATATTAGGATTTACTCCACCTAGTTTTATAGATGAGATTTTAAAGTATGATATAGAACAGACAATTTATTCTTATGATTTTGCTGAAGAATTATCTAGAGTTGCCAAAATAAAAAATAAAACGGCCAAAATTCATATAGCAGTAGATACAGGTATGGGAAGAATAGGTTATTTAAAAGATGAAAAAAGTATAGAAGAAGTAGTAAAAATAAGTAGGTTACCTAATATAAAAATAGTAGGAGTATTTTCCCATTTTTCTTCTGCTGATGAGGAAGATAAAGATTACACAAAATTACAAATAGATAGATTTAATTGGTTTTGTGAAAAATTAATAAATAAAGGGGTTGATATAGGAAAAAGGCATATTAGCAATAGTGCTGGTATTATAGATTTAGAAGATCAGCATTTAGAAGTGGTAAGACCAGGCATTATATTATATGGTTATTATCCTTCTAGTGAGGTGAAAAAAGAAAGAATTAGTTTAAAACCAGTAATGTCTTTAAAGACCAATGTAGTGCATATTAAAAAAGTGAAAGCAGAGGAATACATAGGTTATGGAAGAGTATTTAAGACAGAAAAAGATAGCATAATTGCGACTCTTCCAGTAGGATACGCTGACGGATATAGTAGACTACTAACTGGGAAAGCCAGGGTATTAATAAAAGGTGAAGTTGCTCCAGTTGTAGGAAAAATATGCATGGATCAATGCATGATAGATGTTACACATATTAAAGATATAAAAGTTGGTGAAGAGGTTATACTAATTGGAGAAAGTGGGAATAATAAAATAACAGCAGAAGAAATTGGAGAATTAATTGGTACTATGAGTTATGAAATATTATGTATTCTAGGAAAAAGGGTGCCAAGGGTCTACATAAAAGAAGGAAAAGTAGTGCAAATTCGTAATTATATCTAATCTTATGCTCGGATACAAAAATTGTTTGTAGTAAATTAGGGGAAAAAGAAGATAAAAGTTTTGACAGATCTATATTTGTTGAAATATAATAATTTATATACGAATACATATAATACAGCTTAAGCTGAATTAGGAGGTATCGATTTTTGTATGTCGAGAAAAAGATTAGTAATTAGCCTCTCTGAAACACTTAACAATGAACTAAATGAAGTTATTAAAAAAAATAATATAAAAAAGAGTAAATTTATTAGAGAAGCAATAATATTATATATAGAGGAAACTAAAAAGCTAAAGTTACAGGAACAGATGAAAAAAGGATATGAAGAAATGGCAGAAGTAAATCTACAATATTGCGAATTAGGTTTTGAAAATTATAATGAAGAGTTAAATGAATATGAAACCGGGCTTCTGGAGAGTGATTTTCCGTATGACAATGACAGTGAAACGAGGAGATATATTCTATGCTGATCTAAGCCCCGTTATTGGTTCAGAACAAGGCGGTATAAGACCGGTTATTATTATACAAAATGATATAGGAAATAAATATAGTCCTACAGTAATAATCTCAGCAATAACTTCACAAATAAATAAGGCAAAACTTCCAACTCACGTAGAAATATCTTCAGAGGAGTATGGATTAAACAAGGATTCTGTAGTATTACTTGAACAAATAAGAACCTTGGACAAGAAGAGGTTAAAAGAGAAAATCGGTCATATGTCTGATGAAGACATGAAAAAGGTAGATCAGGCTTTAAGAGTAAGCATAGATTTATAAAAAAGTATTATATTATTATAGTAAGATATAGAATAATTAAAAAGGTTATCTCATATGTTTATGAGGTGACCTTTTTTTATACACAATTTCTATAAAAGAATATTAATTATGGATTAAAAGAATAATTTTATATGATATAATATTTATAGTATTTTTGGGGAGGTTATGGTTATGGAAAAAGATTTAATAGTTCTTGGAGCAGGTCCAGGAGGGTACGCAGCGGCTATAAGAGCGGCACAATTAGGAGCAAAAGTGGCTGTAGTTGAGAAAGAGCACTTTGGTGGGGTATGTTTAAATAAAGGATGTATACCTACAAAATCTTTATATAGAAATGCTGAACTTTTAGAGAACATGAAAAGAATGGATGAGTTCGGTATAAAAGTAGGTTCATATGAGCTAGATTTTTCAAAAGTTCAAGAAAGAAAAAAAGATATTGTTAATACTTTAGTTTTAGGTATAGAGCAATTATTAAAAGGAAATGGAGTAGAAATAGTTAAAGGTGAAGGTAGATTTAAAGATAAAAATACAATAATTGTAAAATCAGAAGATGGAGAAAAGGAAATAACAGCAAAACATATAATCATTGCAACTGGATCAAAAGTATTTATACCACCAATTCCAGGTGTGGAACATGAAGGGGTTATAGGTAGCGATGAAATGCTAGAAGTAACGGAAGTTCCGAAAACTTTAACTATAATAGGTGGCGGAGTAATTGGACTAGAATTTGGAGCTATATTTAATGCTATGGGAAGTAAGGTTGTTATAATAGAAGCTCTTCCTAATATATTAATGCAAATGGATAAGGATATAAGTAAGAGACTTACTGTATTTTTAAAGAAAAAAGATATAGAAATCCATGCATCTACAAAGGTAACTGGAATTGAGAAAAGTGAAAATGGATTGATAGTTAAGGCAGAAGGTAAAAAAGGTGAGTTAGAATTTGTATCTGAAAAAATACTTGTATCTACTGGTAGGATGCCTTATATAGAAGGATTAAATTTAGAAGGGATTAATTTAGAGCATACAAGAAAAGGAATAATTGTAGATAATGATTTTAAAACTAATATAGATACTATTTATGCTATAGGAGATGTTAATGGAAAATCTATGTTAGCACATGCAGCTACTGCACAAGGAGTTTATGTAGTTGAAAAATTATTTGGAGAGTTAAAGGAGAAATTTAAAGGCGAGATTCCAGGATGTGTATTTACTTTCCCAGAAGTTGCAGGGGTTGGTGTTACAGAAGAAATTGCAAAGGAAAAAGAAATTAATTATAAATCAGCTAAATTTATGTTTGGCGGAAATGGAAAAGCACTAGCTTTAGGAGAAACTGACGGTTTCGTTAAAGTTATTTGTGATAAAGATAGCAAAAAGATAATAGGCGTTCACATTATGGGACCACATGCATCAGACTTAATTCATGAAGCTGAGGTTGTAGTAAGCAATGGATTAACTATAGATCAACTTAAAAATACAATACATGCCCATCCAACTTTAGGTGAAGTATTCTATGAAGCAGTACTAAGTTTAAATGATGAGGCTATTCATTCCATCCCTAGAAGAAGATAATAAATTATAGGTTTACTAGCACAAGGTTATTCTTTAGCAAAATAGGAAATTCGTTTTTAATTTACAAGTGATTTTAAAAAAAATCTATGATATAATACTTTAAACTAAAAATTTTCATAATAAAGATAATTTCATCTATTGCTAAAGTAAATAAGAGGAGGCTAGGCCGGGACATGGGAGAAAGGATGTATGATTTTTTTACATGTTTTAAAATTTCTTTAAAGGTATATATTATTCCTATTATTATTGGAGCCTTAATTGCGACAATCTATGGTTTAAGTAAGGGGAATTTTAACTATATTTTAGTTCTTCATTGGATTTATGCTATGGGAACATATATATCTTGTTTAGGGCTTTTTATTTGTGCTATAGCGTTTATGAAGCCTAAATATATGAGTAAACTTAATCATGAAAAAGAATGGAATAAACATTTTTATAAATTTGGTTTAATTAAAGTAATAGGGTATGTAAGTGGAATGATGCTTATATATTCTGTATTATTAGATTATATAATTTATATAATTAAATAACATAAAAAGAGATGTTCGAAATTTATTTTTAACTTTTGAGCTCTCTTTTTTATTATTTAATCAATTTAAAAAAATTTAATAAAATTAATTATTTAATATGAAAATCTTATGTTATAATAATAATAGTTTTTACATATTAAAATAGCTAATAATGTTGCTACACTTAAAATAAAGTAAAAAAATGAGGAGAAATTGTATGATAGAGTTTAAAAATGTAACCAAAACGTACGATAATAATGTAATGGCTTTATCTAATATAAATTTAAAGCTTGAAAGAGGAGAATTTGTTTTCTTAGTTGGGCCTAGTGGAGCTGGTAAGTCTACCTTTATTAAATTATTACTAAAAGAGACAAACCCTACATCAGGAAGAATAATTGTTAATGATTCAGATGTAACGGAAATTTCCCAATCTAAGATTCCTTATTATAGAAGAAAAATAGGAATAGTATTTCAGGATTTCAGACTTATACCTACATTAAATGTATATGAAAATGTTGCCTTTGCTATGAGAGTAACCGAGTGTAGTTCAAAAGAGATAAAGAGAAAGGTTCCAGTTGTGCTTTCAATGGTAGGTCTTTCTAAGAAATATAAAGCTTTCCCACATGAACTATCAGGGGGAGAGCAACAAAGGGTATCTATTGCAAGAGCCTTAGTAAATAACCCTAATTTACTAATTGCAGACGAGCCTACAGGAAACTTAGACCCAGAAACATCATTGGAAATTATGGAGATATTAAGTGATATCAATAGAGCAGGTACCACTATATTAATGGCTACTCATGCTAAGGAAATAGTTGATATGATGAAAAAAAGAGTTGTTGCTATAGAGAAGGGTGTTATAGCAAGAGATGAACAGAGGGGAAGATATAGTAATGAAGACTAGTAATATAAAATATTTTGTCATTGAATCTGTAAAAAGTTTAAGAAGAAATAGAACTTTAAGTTTTGCATCAGTAGCCACAGTAATGGCAACTTTATTTATCTTTGGTGTATTCATGATGTCTATGGTTACTATAAATGGAGTAATAGACCAAGTTGGATCTAATTTACAGGCAGATATATATCTTAAGGATGAAGTCACTAAAGAACAGTTAAAAAAGGTTAAGGATACTATTCAATCTGTAGAAGGTATTTCAAATATAGAATTTGAAGATAAAAAACAGGCATTAGAAAATGCTAAAAAGAGATTTGGGGAAGATGGAGAAGAATTAGTTAAAGGACTAGAGGAAAACAATCCTTTCCCAATGGCGTACATAGTTACAGTATCAAAACCAGAACAAATTTCTAAGGTGGTAGAAGCCGTGAAAGATGTTCCTGGAGTACAAAAGATTAGAGATGTTAGAGCTATTGCAAATAAAATACAGAGAATAAGTCAAAGTTTAAATATATTAGGGGTAGGTATGTTCTCTATACTTATATTTGTTTCCATTTTCCTAATTGGTAATACTATTAAACTTGCTGTATTCTCAAGAAGACGAGAAATTGGTATTATGAAGTTTGTGGGAGCTACAGATTGGTTTATAAGATGGCCTTTTATTATAGAAGGTATGCTTATAGGATTCTTTGGAAGTATATTATCAACAACACTTTTATACTATATATATAAGATTTTTGTATATGGAAAACTTATGGACAACCTGTTTGTTAAATTAGTAAATCCATCATATATTCTAGTAAATCTAAGTTGGAAATTTGTTATAGCTGGAGCGATAATAGGTGCTTTAGGAAGTATTCTATCCATAAGAAAATACTTAAAGGTATAAAAAAAGATATTTTTAATAGAATAATAATGATTAAAATATAATTTTAATAGGAACAATATAGAATAGAAAGTAAATCAGATGGGGTATTATCTCCATCTGTTTTTTAAAGATTTACTTTAAATTATAGAAATGAGGTAAATTTATGAGCGGAGAGAACTTTAAAGAAATAAAAGAAAATAGTAAAGGTGAAAAAAATAATAAATTTAAACGAATATCCTTAATAGTAGCATTGCTTTTAGTTACTAATACCATTACAGCTTTAATATCTCCTAGGATATACAATAAATTTACTACAAAAGTGTCTATTAATGAGATTCAGGAGTTTAAGAAACTTTTTGCAACTAAGGCTAATATAGATAGATTCTATGATGGAAAATATGAAAAGGAAGTTTTATTAGATGGTGCAATAAAGGGTATGACCTCATCATTAAAAGATCCCTATACTACATATATGGATAAGAAAGAGTATGAGAAAATGAGTACGGAGACAGAGGGGAAATATGTTGGAATAGGAATACAAGTAGGAGTTACAAAAGATAATAAGGTAGTTATAATTTCTCCTTTTGAAGACTCACCAGCACATAAGGCTGGGATTTTACCTGGAGATATTATGGTAAAAGTAAACGACTTAAAGGTAAGCTCTGATAATTTAGAAAAGGCTATTCTAATGATGAAAGGTAAAAAAGGAAAAAAGATAAACCTTATACTAAATCGAGAAGGAAAGGGAGATTTTCCAGTAGAGTTAGTAGCAGATGAAATTAAAATGATTACTGTAAAAGGTGAAGTTATAGAAAATAATTTGGGATATATTAGGATGAGTTTATTTGATGAGAACACCGCAGATAGCTTTATGACTGAACTTAAAAAGTTAAGAGATAAAGAAATAAAAGGGTTAATTCTAGATCTTAGGGGGAATCCAGGAGGACTAGTGGATCAATGTATTAAAGTAACTTCTAATTTTATTCCAGAAGGAAACAATATTGTTTACACTATGGATAAATATAATAAGAAGAAAGAATATAAATCCATAGGAGGCCTAGCTCAAAATATGCCACTTACTATACTTGTAGATGAAGGAACAGCTAGTGCATCAGAAATATTATCAGCAGCTGTTAAAGACTACAAAAAAGGCACTATTGTAGGTACAAAAACTTTCGGAAAAGGAAAAGTTCAAGCTGTTATAGATAATAGATTACTTGGTTTTGGAGACGGAACAGCTCTAAAGGTTACTATATCTCACTACTATACCCCAAATGGTAAAAATATAGATAAAAAAGGTATTGAGCCTGACATTAAGGTAGAATATCCAAAGGAATTAAGAGAAAAGCCATATGATAGAAATGTAGATCCACAGCTTAAAAAAGCAATAGAGATTACAAAGGACAAAATAAAGTAGTAAACATTTTAAATTAAGTATCTGCTATGATTAGTAGATACTTAATTATTGTATATTAAACATTATTCCATATAGGGAGGAACTTCATGAAAATAGCATTTTATACTATACAAGGTATAGCATATTCCATAACAGATCCAATTTTTTTAATTCTATTATCATTTTTGGGTATAGGATTTTATAAAAAAAATAAAAGAACAGCAATTATGCAAAAAATGGTTATAGGTAAAGTGATTAATTCCCCTTTGGAGCTTACTATGTCTCAAATAGTTATAGGCCTTTTTGGTGGAATTATAGGTAGTTTACTTTTAAGTTATTTAGGTGTTGCATTTCCGAATAATTCTATAATATACATGTTGTTTTTCATATCTATAATTCTAATGACAATTAGTCCTAGATATATATGTTTTTCATATTCAGGGGCTTTGCTGGGAGCCTTGATATTAGTTATTAATTTTATTAAAAAACAATTTAATTTAAATATACCTGTAAGCTTTGATATAAATATAGTATCTTTAATGACATTAATAGGTGTTATGCACATAGTGGAAGGTTTTTTAGTGATTATTGATGGAAGTAAGGGGGCTATTCCTGTATTTGCTAATAAAGAAAATAAGATTATGGGAGGCTTTGCACTTAATAGATATTGGTCAGTACCTATATCTATTATGTTCATAGTTTTAAACCAAAACTTAGGAATAGCAGGTGGGGAGCAAGTTGCAACTCCACAATGGTGGCCTATTATAAATGGAGGGATTACTGAAAATATATTAAAATCTTCTATAATAATGTTTATGCCTTTATATGCAGTAGTTGGATATAATAGTATAACTTTTACTAAGAGTAAAAGAAAAAAAAGTTTAGTATCAGGATTACTTATATTAGGATATGGAATAATATTAGCATTAGTAGCTGGAATTGGAGATTTTGGTTATCTAGGCAAAATAGTAGTGATAATTTTTGCTCCTATAGCTCATGAAGGAATGTTATTTTTAGATACATATTTAGAGATAAAAGGAGAAGCTAAATATACCAGTACAGAAGAGGGGATTATGATTCTAGAAGTTGCACCAAATTCACCTGCAGAAGAAATGGGAATCAAAAGTGGAGATTTATTAATAGAAGTAAATAATAAAATCATAGATAGCGAAAAAGATATTCTGGAGAGTGTAAAAGAGATTGAAAATTTCTTATGGCTTAAAATAAAAAAAAGTACAGGGGAAATTAAAGAAGTTTATTATAATAGAATGAACGTAGATAAAAGACTTGGTGTAGTTTTTGTTCCTAAAAGCATACAAGATAATGAAAAGTTTATAAGATACAGAGGCAAAGGGACGAATAACTTTAAAGATATTTTAGATAAAATAAAGAATAGTAATGAAAAATAAACTTACCTTGACATAGCAATAATAAACACATAAAATATTAGTATGACGAACGTTTGTTCAATGGAGGCTAATTTATATGTTTAAAATTCACTCTAAATTTAAACCTAAAGGTGATCAACCGGAAGCCATAGACTCTATATCAAAAGGAATAATAAGGGGAGATGACTTTCAAACTTTACTTGGAGTAACTGGTTCAGGTAAAACTTTTACCATGGCTAATATTATAGAAAGGGTTCAAAAACCTACTCTGATTTTAGCACACAATAAGACATTAGCAGCACAATTGTGTTCCGAGTTTAGAGAATTTTTTCCAGAGAATTGCGTTGAGTATTTTGTATCTTATTATGATTATTATCAGCCAGAGGCCTATGTGCCACAGACTGATACCTTTATAGAAAAGGATGCATCTATAAATGATGAGATAGATAAGTTAAGACACTCAGCCACAGCTGCACTACTTGAAAGAAAAGATGTTATAGTTGTAGCATCTGTTTCATGTATTTATGGATTAGGTAATCCAGAAGAATACAAGAAGCTCACAGTTTCTTTAAGAGAAGGAATGGAGAAAGACAGAAGTGAAATAATGAAGCAACTTGTAAGTATTCAATATGAGAGAAATGACATTAATTTTGTTAGAGGAACTTTTAGGGTAAGAGGAGATGTACTTGATATATTTCCTGCTTCTTCTACTAATAAAGGTATAAGAATTGAGTTTTTTGGAGATGAAATAGAAAGAATATGCGAATTTGATGTGCTTACAGGTGAAATATTAGGAAAAACAAAGCATATATTAATATTCCCTGCATCTCACTTTGCTACATCTGAAGAAAAGTTACAAAAAGCAATAAAAGTTATAGAATTAGAACTTGAAGAGAGATTAAAACAACTTATAGATGAAGGAAAGGCATTAGAGGCTCAAAGATTAAGACAAAGAACTAATTTTGATATAGAAATGATAAGGGAAATGGGGTACTGTAGTGGTATAGAAAATTACTCAAGAGTTTTAGATGGTAGGGCACCAGGAACCCCTCCAAATACTCTATTAGACTATTTCCCAGATGATTACTTACTTTTTATAGATGAAAGTCACGTTACACTTCCACAAGTAAAAGCTATGTATGGTGGAGATTACTCAAGAAAGCAGAATCTTGTGGAATATGGTTTTAGACTTCCTTGTGCTTATGATAATAGGCCTTTAAAGTTTGCAGAATTTGAAAGTAGATTAAATCAAACTGTGTTTGTAAGTGCTACTCCAGCACAATATGAAAAAGATCATTCTATAAATACAGCTCAACAAGTTATTAGACCTACTGGATTGTTGGATCCAGAAATTATAGTTAAGAAAACAGAAGGTCAGATCGATGATCTTTATTCCACTATAAAAGAAACCATAGAAAAAGGTCATAGAATATTGATTACTACATTAACTAAGAAAATGGCAGAAGATCTTACAAAGTATTTTAAGGAAATGGGTATCAAGACTACATATCTTCATTCAGAGGTTAAGACCATAGATAGAATGAAAATAATAAAGGATTTAAGATTAGGTAAGTATGATGTTCTTGTAGGAATTAATCTTCTTAGGGAAGGGTTGGATATTCCAGAGGTAGCTTTGGTGGCTATTTTAGATGCAGATAAAGAGGGGTTCTTAAGATCTGAAACTTCCCTAATTCAGACTATAGGTAGGGCTGCTAGAAATTCTGAAAGTAAAGTTATAATGTATGGAGATAATATGACAAAAGCAATGGAAAGTGCCATAAGGGAAACGAATAGAAGAAGACAAATTCAGATGGAATATAACGAAGAGCATGGCATAATACCACAAACAACTTATAAAGAAATAAGGGGAATAATAGAAGCCACAACTAAGGTAGATGAAAAGGAAGATAACAATATAGTATCAGAAGGAATGGAAGCAAGTAGAGATGAGATACTAACTTTAATTAAAAAGTATGAAAAAGAAATGAAAGAATCTGCAAAGGCTTTGGAATTCGAAAGGGCAGCAGAATTAAGAGATATCATATCTTCTTTGAAAGAAAGAATTTAATATATTCCTTTTAGTTAAGGAGGGGAAAAACATGAAAGATAAGATAATAGTTAAGGGTGCAAAGGTTCATAATTTAAAGAATGTTGATTTAGAAATACCTAGAGATAAATTAGTTGTATTTACAGGTCTCTCAGGCTCAGGGAAATCTTCTTTGGCTTTTGATACTATATATGCAGAAGGTCAAAGGAGATATGTAGAATCATTATCTGCCTATGCAAGACAATTTTTAGGTCAAATGAATAAACCAGATGTGGAATATATAGAGGGACTTTCTCCAGCTATATCCATAGATCAAAAAACTACTAGTAGAAATCCACGTTCTACTGTAGGTACGGTAACAGAAATTTACGACTATTTAAGACTTTTATATGCAAAAATAGGGAAACCACATTGTCCTAAATGTGGAAAAGAAATAACAAATCAAAGTATAGATACTATGGTAGATAAAGTTCTACAACTTGAAGAAAGAACTAAAATCCAAGTTTTAGCTCCTGTAATAAGAGGACGAAAGGGAGAACATAAAAAGATTTTAGAAAATATAAAAAAGAATGGTTACGTAAGAGCTAGGATAGACGGAGAACTTTACGATCTTACGGAAAGTGAAATTAACTTAGAAAAGAATAAAAAGCATAATATCGAAATAATAATAGATAGAATAATAATTAAAGAAGGAATAGAAAGTAGGCTAACAGACTCAATAGAAATAGCATTAAAACTTTCAGAAGGACTTGTTATTATAAATATTATTGATAAAGAAGACATATTATTCAGTGAAAGTTTTTCATGTGCTGAATGCGGCATCAGTATAGGTGAAATAACATCTAGATTATTTTCTTTTAATTCACCATTTGGTAAGTGTGATCACTGTGATGGACTTGGTACACTTATGGAAATAGATGAAGATCTAATTATACCAGATAAAGATAAAAGTATATTAGATGGAGGTATAGCTTGTTTTGGTGAAGGAAGTCTCAAAGAAGATTCATGGAGATATTCAGTTTTAAAAGCTCTAAGTGAAAAATATAAATTTTCACTTAAAACTCCAATTAAAGAGTTTTCTGAAGAAGCTTTAAATGTACTTTTATACGGTATGAATGGAGAACGCATTAAAGTTGAATATGTTAAGGATATGAATTATAGAGTTTATAGTCATAATTATGAAGGTATAATACCTAGTTTAAAGAGAAGATATTTAGAAACTAACTCTGACTATATAAAAAAAGAAATTGAGGAGTTTATGAAGGACAGTTCTTGTGTAAAATGTAAAGGAGCAAGACTTAATCCAGATGCATTATCTATTACAGTAGGAAATAAAAATATATATGAGTTTTCTAGACTATCTATTAAGGAAGAGATACAATTTTTAAGTACATTAGAATTAAGTAAGAAAGATAAAATTATAGGTACTCAGGTTTTAAAAGAGATCAACAATAGACTTAAATTCTTAATAGATGTAGGACTTGATTATTTAGACCTTGCAAGAGCGGCAGGGACATTATCTGGTGGAGAAGCTCAGAGAATAAGACTTGCAACTCAAATTGGCTCTAGTTTAGTTGGAGTACTTTATATATTAGATGAACCTAGTATAGGACTTCACCAGAGAGATAACGATAGGCTTATAGCTACTTTAAAACATTTAAGAGATATTGGCAATACCTTAATAGTAGTAGAACATGATGAAGATACTATGAGAGAAGCTGATTATATAGTGGATATAGGACCAAAAGCAGGAGAGCATGGGGGGCAAATAGTTGCTGTTGGTACTATGGAGGAGATAAAAAAATCTGAAGAGTCCATTACGGGCAAGTACCTAAGAGGTGAAAGATTTATTTCTATACCGCAAGTGAGAAGAGAAAAAGGAGAAAGAAGTATTAAAATCATAGGTGCAAAGGAAAACAATCTTAAAAATGTAAGTACGGAGTTTCCGTTAGGGTTGTTTACTTGTGTGACAGGAGTATCTGGCTCTGGAAAGAGTACGCTTGTAAATGAAATACTTTACAAGGGGCTTTCAAAGAAGCTTAATTCTTCTAAAAATATTCCTGGTAAGCATAAAGAAATTTTAGGTGTAGAGAACATAGATAAAATTATAAATATAGATCAAGGGCCTATAGGTAGAACTCCGAGATCTAATCCTGCTACATATACAGGAGTTTTTGATGTTATAAGAGAAGTATTTTCTACTACAGCAGAGGCTAAAATGCGTGGATATAAACCAGGTCGATTTAGTTTTAATGTAAAGGGTGGAAGATGTGAAGCATGTCATGGAGATGGAATAATAAAAATAGAAATGCAGTTTTTATCTGATGTTTATGTTCCATGTGAAGTTTGCAAGGGAAAAAGATATAATAGAGAAACCTTAGAAGTAAAATATAAGGGTAAAAATATTGATGAAATTTTGAATATGACTGTTGAGGAAGCTGTTGAATTCTTCGAAAATATACCAAGAATAAAAAATAAACTTCAAACCTTATTGGATGTTGGATTGGGATATGTTAGATTAGGTCAACCATCCACTCAATTATCAGGAGGAGAAGCTCAAAGAATAAAACTTGCCTACGAGCTTTCTAAAAGAAGTACAGGAAGAACATTATATATTTTAGATGAACCTACTACGGGGCTTCACATTGATGATGTGAATAGGTTAATAAAAATTTTACAAAGGCTTGTAGAAGGTGGAAATAGTATTGTCGTTATAGAACATAATTTAGATGTTATAAAGTGTGCCGATCACATAATAGATTTAGGTCCAGAAGGTGGAGATAAGGGCGGTAATATTATTTGTAGTGGTACACCTGAGGAAATATGTAAAAATAGTAATTCCTACACAGGACAATACTTAAAAAAAATGCTATAATGATACTATGCACTAATTAAAGACTAGCATTAATTTTGCTAGTCTTTAATTAGTAATTATAAGATTAGATGATAGGAAAGTGGACTTTGAAATCATAAAAAGAGGAGTGAGTTCATATGGGGTTAGAAAATTTAAGTGTAATATTTAAATTTGTAATTATAGCCGTAATATATATAATAATATTTTTAGCACTTATAATAATGTATAGAGATATTAAAAACCCAAATACAAGAAAAAAACAGTTATCGTCGAAGAGAAAAAAGTCTTTCGGATTGGAAGTTATAAATTCGGGTGGAAATATTAATTTAAGACCAGGCTCAGTAATTCCTGTTCAAAGTGAATTAACAATAGGTAGAAAGCCAGATAACTTATTGGTTTTAAATGAATCCTACGTTTCTTCTTATCATGCTAAAGTATATTTTAGCAATAATTCTTATATAATATCAGACTTAAACAGCACTAATGGAACGTATATAAATGATCAGAAGCTAGAAAAAGAGAGATTTTTGAAAGCCGGAGACCAAATAAAAATTGGAAGTGCAATTTTTAAAGTGATATCCTAATTATTAGGAGGAAATAAAATGAATACGTATAAAAGAGAAAAGATATTATTAAAGTTTACCTATTTATTTACAATTATTTGTTTTTTTAATTTAGCTCTTATTCAAAGCACATTTGACAAGGGAGCTATGGCTATGGCTGGAATTCTCTGTGTATTACTAGCCTATTCCCATTTTATTATAAGAAAGTTTTTCCCAGAAGGAGATAAATATATACTTATATTTGCTAATATATTATCTGTAATAGGGATTGTTATGTTATATAGATTAAATAAACTAGAGTCTATTAAACAGGTAATGTGGTTTACTGTAGGTATATGTTTATTTATATTCATAGTAGTTTTATTGCCAGACTTAAAAAGGTTTTCTAAGTATAAATATTTTTATATGATTGTTACAATAGCTTTTATGGCTCTAGGTACTTTATTTGGAAAAGAAAAGTTTGGCTCTAAGAACTGGGTGAAAATTGGAGGATTTGGTTTTCAACCTTCAGAGTTTGGGAAATTAGCTTTAGTTGCATACCTATCGGCAGCTTTAAAAGATTATGAACATAAAATGAGTGAATTTATAGAGAAACATAATTTAACTAAAAAAAATTCCATGGAAAAATCTATTCAAAGTATAAAGATATTATTAGAACCAGCAATAGTGGTAATGCTATCCTTAGGATTTATGGTTCTTCAAAAAGACTTAGGCTCTGCTTTAATCTTCTTTGGTATTTCTATAACCATGCTATACATAGGAACCTCTAAAACTAAATACGTGATAGTATGCTTTTTCTTATTTATTTTAGGCGGAATTATAAGTTATCAGATTTTTGGACACGTAAGAGTAAGAGTGAACATATGGGAAAATCCTTGGAAGTATGGGAATAAAGAAGGGTATCAGCTTGTGCAATCTTTAATAGCAATTGTATCTGGTGGATTTTTTGGATCAGGATTAGGATTAGGGCAACCTAAAATAATACCTGTAGTAACTTCTGATTTTATTTTTGCCGCTATATGTGAAGAAATGGGGATAATAACTGGCATAGCCATTATGTTATTATATTTCTTACTATTTTATAGATGTATGAGAGCGGCTATAAATACAGATGATGATTTTTCAAAGTTACTAGCCGTGGGTTATAGCACTATGATTGCATCACAAGTTTTAGTCATTATAGGTGGAGTTACTGGGGCGATTCCCCTTACAGGTATAACCTTACCATTTGTAAGTTATGGCGGAACTTCTATGGTAATAGTATTTTTTGCATTGGGTATTCTTCAGAAAATTTCAGAAGAGGGTAGGTAAATATGAAAGATATATCACATAATATAAAAAAGGTTTTAGTTATATTTTTATTATTATTTATCATACTAATTTCGTATATAATGTACATTTATGTAGTTAATGGTGAGAAAATCGAAACAAGTGAATTAAATAATAGACTATGGTATGAAAGAAATGCTACAGAGAGAGGTAGTATATTAGATAGAAATAAAAAAGTTTTAGTAAAAAGTAATGGTGTTAAGAATGAGACTCAGACACTAAACTACTTGGGTGGTGAGGCTTTTGCCCATGCTTTAGGATATATGGATAGTTCATATGGTCTAACAGGTCTTCAAAAAATATATGATAAAGAACTTATGGGGAAAATAGATGGAAAATTTAATCCCATGAATAAAGCTGGGGTAAAAAGAGGATATAACTTAGTTACAACCTTAGATTTTGAGCTTCAAAAAAAGGCTAGTGAACTGTTAGGAGACAGAAAAGGATCTGTAGTTGCTTTAGACCCATCTACAGGTGAGGTACTTGCAATAGTATCCAAACCTTCATATGATCCTAATAATCTAAAGAGTCAATGGAAAACTCTTAACTCAGATAAAAATAGACCACTCCTAAATAGATCTACAGCGGGATTATATCCTCCTGGATCTATATTTAAAGTAATAACAGCAGCTAGTGCTCTGGAAAATATATCAGGAATTCAAAATAAAGTTTTTCAAGATAATGGAGTTTTAAGATTTAATGATAAGTATTCTATAAGTAACTATAAGGGTGCAGTTTTAGGTGGTGTTGATCTTAGAAAGGCTTTTGAAAAATCTAGTAATGTAGTGTTTGGACAATTAGGTATGGATTTAGGAAATGCTAAACTAAAAGGCAGTTCAGAAAAGTTCTTTTTTAATAAAAATATACCAGCAGAAGGTTTAGTAATAGAAAACAGTAAATTTCCTGAACTTAAAAACAAGGGAGATATAGCTCAAAGTGCAATAGGACAAAGTAGTGTACTTACAACACCTATAGAAATGGCTTTAGTTGCACAAACTATAGCTAATGAAGGTAAGTATATGAAACCTGTTATGGTAAAGGAAGTAGTTACAGATTCAAATAAAAATATTAAATCGTATAAGAGTGAGATATTAGGAGAACCTATTTCGGGTTCAAATGCTAAATTAATAAAAACTTATATGAGAGATGTTGTAAAGCAAGGAACAGGAAAAAGAGCAGCATTAGGAGGTATTGAGGTATGTGGTAAAACTGGTACAGCAGAGCATTTAGAAAATGCAGAATCACATTCTTGGTTCATGGGTTTTGCACCTTATGATAAACCTAAAATAGCTTTTGCTGTTTTAGTTGAAGAAGGTGGTACGGGTGGAACTGTTGCTGCTTCAATTTCAAAGGAACTTGTAAGAACTTATCTTCAAAGATAGCAAAATTATATACATGTAATTTAATAATTATTTTATAAAAAATAAAGTACTAAATTTATTTAAGAATTAATATAGATTCTAAATAAAATAGTACTTTTATTTTTATTTATATATGTATTTTATGAAATATATATTAATTAATAAGTTTTTAAATTCGAACATATGTTGTGTTTAAACTTATAAAATGTCTAAAGTTGTGATATAATGATGAAAGATTAAAATTCACTTTGCAAAAGGAGTTGAATATGCAAGGAAAAACTCATGCTACTATAGGAGCAGCAAGTTATGTATTTTTTTGTAGTAAATTTCCCGGGAAATTTGAAGTAATAGGTCTAATAATAACAGTAATATCTGCATTATTACCAGATATAGATCATCCTAAAAGTATATTAAATAAGTACATACTTCCTATAAAGAATGAAAGTACTAAAAGAACTTTCTATGCTTGCATAGGTATTATTATATTATGGATAGATTATATATATCTGAAGGATTTAGCTATTAAAGCTGTAGGATTTTCTTTTATAGCTATAGCATTAAATTCACATAGAAATGGATTTTCTCACAGTTTTTTAGGGTTTTTAATATTTAGTCTCGTAGCAAGTATGCTAGAGGGGAAATTATCAAGACCCTATTTAACTTTTTATATAGTAATTGGATATGGGGGACATTTGCTTTGTGATATGTTTACTAAAGCAGGAATTCCCCTGTTTTATCCTGTAAGTAGAACAAAGGTTAAATTTCCTATAAGTTATGCTGTAAATTCTAAGGTAGGAAGAATAATTGAGAGCATAATAAGTAGTATAGCACTTTTATATATCGTATATGCGTTAATGCCTTGGGAGGTGTTACCTATAAAATTTAGGTAATATTAAATAAAAGAGGTGATAAAGGGTGTTTGATTTTGAGTACCATCTAAAAAATCTTCCTGATAAGCCAGGAGTTTATTTAATGAAAAATAGGTTAGGAGAAGTAATTTACGTAGGAAAGGCGAAAGTCCTTAAAAATAGAGTAAGGCAATATTTTCAGAAATCTAAAAATCATTCAGAAAAAGTAAAAGTAATGGTAAAAAATATTACTGAATTTGAGTATATAATAACAGATTCTGAGATGGAAGCTCTAATATTGGAATGTAATTTAATTAAAAAGTATAGTCCTAGATATAATATACTTTTAAAAGATGATAAGTATTATCCCTTTATTAAAATAACTATAAAAGAGGATTTTCCAAGAGTTTTTGTAACACGAAATTATGTAAATGATGGTTCTAAATATTTTGGACCTTATCCTGACTCAGGGTCAGTATACCAAGTAATTGATCTTATAAAGAAAATTTTTCCTATAAGGACTTGCAAACTCTCTATAAAAGAAGGAGGAAAGACTGTAAAACCTTGTCTAAATTATCATATAGGTAAATGTAATGCACCTTGTGCAGCTTATGTAAATAAAGAAGAATATGGCAGGTTAATATCTCACATAATAGATATTTTAACTGGTAAAGATAAGACTATAATAAATTCCTTAAAGGCCGAAATGGAAAGGGCATCTGAAGAATTAAATTTTGAGAGAGCTGCTTTGTTAAGAGATAAGATTAAAGCTATAGAGGTAATAATAGAAAAACAAAAAATTGTTATTAATAATTTTAATAATGAAGACTATATAAACTTGTATAAGGATGAAAAGGATACTTGTGTTCAGATATTTTTCCTAAGAGATGGAAAAATCACGGGAAGGGAAAATTTCACCTTAGAAAATACGTCAGATATACCTAATGGAGAAGTTATAAGAGATTTTATAAAGTCATTTTATAGTGGAACGGCTTTTATACCTAAAACTATATATGTACCATTTATGGAGGAACAAGAACTAACTTCGGAATGGCTTAGCTTAAAATCTCAAAATAAAGTTGTTATAAAGATACCACAGATAGGTGAAAAGAGAAAAATCTTAGATTTAGTAGAAAATAACGCTAAGCTTACCCTCCAAACATTTAAACAAAAGATATTGGAAGAAAAAGAGTTAGAGAGAATTGCCATAGAGGAGCTTGCAAATATGCTTGGTCTAGAAAATAAGGTTCAAAGAATAGAAGCCTATGATATATCTAATCTTATGGGAATGGATTCCGTTGGAACTATGGTAGTTTTTGAAAGGGGAAAACCTAAAAATAGTGATTACAGGAGATTTAAAATAAAAACTGTAGAAGGCCCAAATGATTATGATAGTATGAAAGAAGTTTTATACAGGAGATTTTCACACGGACTAGA
This sequence comes from Hathewaya histolytica, assembly GCF_901482605.1. Taxonomy (NCBI): domain Bacteria; kingdom Bacillati; phylum Bacillota; class Clostridia; order Eubacteriales; family Clostridiaceae; genus Hathewaya; species Hathewaya histolytica. Next base: position 447,493 of record NZ_LR590481.1, read on the forward strand.
TGAAATAAGAAAAATAACAAAGAGAGAGATTAATTTTACTGAAGGTAAATTTAGTGTCTTTCCAGATTTGATACTTATGGATGGTGGAAAAGGCCAGATAAATGCAGCTTTAGAAGTTTTAAATAAATTAAATGTAAGTATACCTGTTTGTGGTATGGTTAAAGATGATAATCATAGAACTAGAGGACTTATATATAATAATGAAGAACTACTTATAAAGAAGAATTCACAACTTATGCACTTAATAACTAGAATACAAGATGAAGTTCATAGGTTCGCCATAACATATCATAGAAGCTTAAGAGATAAGAGAACGCTTCATTCTATTCTAGAAAATATACCTAATATAGGACAAAAAAGAAGAATGGAGCTCTTAAAAAAGTTTGGAAGTGTAGAAAATATAAAAAAAGCTTCAATAGAGGAAATTATGGATACAAAGGCAATAAGTAAAACAGCGGCAGAAAGCATAATAGAATATTTTCATGGTGCAAATAAAAAGTAAATATTTGGTTACAAACTAACACAATAATTGCACATAAAAAATAAAGTGATATAATTAATATATAATTTTATTGTTAATAATAATTATTAGTTACTTTAAATTACAAAAATTAGACAGTAAACACTTAACAGAAGATGAACCCATAATAAAATTTGGAGGAAATATATGAAAAAGTTTGTTGTAGATACGCATACACACAGTATTGTAAGTGGGCATGCATATAGTACATTAATGGAAAATATTAAAGTAGCAGCTAAAAAAGGAATTAAAGTTTTAGCTACTACAGAACATGGACCTAAATTAGTAGGTGCACCACATGAGAGTTATTTTGGCAATATGAGGGTACTTCCTAGAGTTATAGATGGTGTTACCATATTAAGAGGTTGTGAAGTTAATATAATGAATAGTAACGGAGATATTGATATATCAGAATGGGTACAAGAAAATTTAGATTTAGTTATAGCAAGTCTTCATCAAAGTTGTATAAAACCAAGCACTAAAGAAGAAAATACAAGGGCTCTTTTAAATGTTATGGAAAATCCTAATGTTCATATTATAGGGCATACAGGAAATCCAGCATATCCTATATACGAGGAAGAGGTAGTAAAAAAGGCAAAAGAAAAAGATATTTTAATAGAAATTAATAATAGTTCTTTTGTAAGATCTAGAACAGGAAGTGCACCTAATTGTATCAAAATAGCCAAATTGTGTAAGGATTATGGAGTTAGAATGGCAGCTGGTACGGATTCCCATTTTTGTTCTCATATAGGTGATTTTGAAGAGGTAAGAAAAGTATTAGAGGCTATAAAAATGCCAGATGAACTAATCATTAACACTAAGGAAGATAAGATCATAAGATATTTAAAGGGAAAAGGAAAATTAAAAGATATAAGTATTGATAAATCTACACAATACACTTATACTTATAATGACAAAAAATATTTAAGCAATATATAAAAAATTAATTTTAAGGAGTAAAAGATGTATCAAATGAATGGTTTCTTAAGTGAACTTCATAAAATATTAAGCGATGATAACATTCAATTTGAAGCACCTATGAGAGAACATACAACTTTTAAGTTGGGTGGAAAAGCTGACATACTTGTAACTCCAAAAAACTATGAAGAACTTGTGAGTATATTAAAACTTTGTAAAAGAGAAAATGTGTATTATTATATCTTAGGTAAAGGTTCTAATATCATCGTTAAAGATGGTGGCATAAGGGGAGTAGTAGTAAAACTTTCAAAGTTACAAGAGGTAAAATTAATTGAAAATGAAGCCATAGTAGCACAATCAGGTGCAGGGTTAATTGATGTATCTCTATATTCAGCAAAATATGATTTAACTGGATTAGAGTTTGCATCTGGTATACCAGGTAGTGTTGGTGGTGCAGTAGCTATGAATGCTGGGGCATATGGTGGAGAAATTTGTCAAGTGCTTAAAAGTGTTCTAGTCATAGATGATGATTTAGAGATTAAAGAACTTAAGTTAGACGATATGGATTTCTCATATAGAAATAGTGTTGTACTTAAAAAGGGATATATAGTATTAGAGGCCACTTTTAAACTTAAAAAAGGCAACCATGAGGAAATTCAAGAAGTTATCCATGATTTAACAAGAAGAAGGGTTGAAAAACAACCTTTAGAAAAAGCATCAGCAGGAAGTACTTTTAAAAGGCCGGAAGGATACTTCGCAGGAAAGTTAATCCAAGATTGTGGTTTAAAAGGATTTAAAATTGGAGAAGCGCAGGTATCTGAAAAACATTCAGGATTTGTGGTGAATAACGGTAAAGCTACAGCTGAGGACGTTTTAGGGTTGATTAAACATGTACAAGATACTGTATATAAGAAGTTTAATGTGAAACTTGAAACTGAAGTTAGAATTATTGGAGAAGATTAAAAAAAGAGGATAGTCTGCGGACTATCCTCTAATTAGTTTGTAATAAAAAATATTGTTATAAACCTTGTAAAGAAGTGTTCCTATGATATAATTATGATAAAATATAAGCTTTCAATATTAAGTGTAGCTTATATCACTATGTTAGGGGGGATAAGTATGAATTTTGTAATAGTTAGTGGTTTATCAGGAGCTGGAAAAACACAGGCCATGAGGGCTTTAGAAGATTTAGGATATTTCTGCGTGGATAATTTACCTCCTACATTAATACCTAAGTTCGCAGAAGCTTGTGGAAGAGGATCTGCTAAAGTACAAAAAATTGCTCTTGCTATAGATATTAGAGGAGGAGAATTTTTCGAAGATATATATGAAAGTTTTAATTACCTAACAGAGAATGAATATAATTATGAAGTATTATTTTTAGAAGCTAATGATGATATCTTAGTAAAGCGATATAAGGAAAGTAGAAGAAAGCATCCTTTGGCTCCAGATGGAAGAATACTAACAGGTATAACATCTGAAAGGGAAAAATTAAGAAAAGTTAGAGATAAAGCTAATAATATCATAAATACCACAAAGCTTTCCACAAGGGCACTTAGGGAAAAAATAACGCAAATTTATGAAGAAGAAGGACAACTAGAGACAGAAATAATAGTAACGGTTTTGTCTTTCGGTTTTAAATATGGTATCCCAGTAGATTCAGACTTGGTATTTGATGTAAGATTTTTACCAAATCCTTTTTATATAAATTCTTTAAAGCCTTACTCAGGATTGGATTCTCAGGTTAGGGATTATGTATTTGAATTTGAAGAGACAAATAAGTTTGTTGAGAAATTAGTAGATATGTTACAGTTCCTAATACCAAACTATAAAAAAGAAGGGAAAAGGCAACTTATTGTATCTATAGGATGTACAGGAGGAAGACATAGATCTGTGGCTATTACAAATAGAATTTATGAGCTTCTAGGTGAAAAGGGATTTAAGACTAATATTGATCATAGAGATATAAATGAAGATGCTAATAGAGGAGTATTAAAGCTATGAAGCTGAAGTTTTGGCTAAAAGAAAAAACAGGAATAAAACGTTGGCTCTTTTTAGGGATCATAGGAGTTATCATCATAATTCTTGGAATTTCGAGAGCAATAATGATAGGACTTACAGACTTGCATAATATATATTTGTATACGGGAATAATATCTTTTGGTATATTCTGTGTATTTCTTTCTGTTATAAAAGGTTTGGATGCAGTTTTAACTTTTATAAATAGGGAATGCGATAACGTTACATTTGATTCTAAAGAGATTGCAGATATGATATATGAAAAAAGGTTTCTTGTAAGGGGGCCTAAGGTTGTAGTCATTGGTGGAGGAACAGGACTATCGAATCTTCTAAGAGGTCTTAAAAGATTTACATCCAATATTACAGCTATAGTAACAGTTGCAGATGATGGTGGTGGTTCTGGGGTTTTAAGAGATGACCTTGGAATGCTTCCACCAGGTGATATAAGAAATTGTATATTAGCTTTAGCGCATACTGAGCCAGTAATGGAAGAATTATTACAGTATAGATTTACTGATGGTAGACTGAAGGGGCAAAGCTTTGGAAACTTATTTTTAGCTGCTATGGATGGAATTTCAGAGAATTTTATGGAAGCAGTTCAAAAGGTAAGTTCTGTTCTTGCGGTTACAGGTAAGGTTCTACCTGTGACATTAAAAGATGTAACATTAAAAGCTAGACTTAATAATGGAAATATAATTGAAGGGGAATCTAACATACCAAAAGAAGCCATAAAGCAAAATTCAAATATAGAAAGAGTTTTTATAGAACCTAGAGATGCAAGGGCATTAAGGGAGGCGGTTTTAGCAATAAAGGATGCTGATGCCATAATATTTGGTCCGGGAAGCCTATATACTAGTATAATTCCTAATCTTTTAGTTAAAGAAATAAAAGAAGAGGTACATAAATCTTCTGCCATAAAAATATATGTATCTAACTTAATGACACAAAAAGGTGAAACTGATGATTATACGGTAAAAGATCATATAAAAGCTATTTATAATCATGCAGGTAAGGGTATAATAGATTATGCAATTGTAAATAAAGGCACAGTTGATAATGATTTAGAAGAAAAGTATAAGAAAAAAGGTGCTACCTTAGTTAAGGTAGATAAAGAAGAAATAGAGAAACTTAAAATAAAAGTCATAGAGGCAAATTTAGTTAAAGTAAAAGGTGGATATATAAGGCATGACACTGTAAGAATGTGTCGTATTATAATAAAGACTATAATGGAAAAGAAATTATGCTATGACCGGAAAACTATGATGGAATATTTCTATGTTTTAAATCGGCTTAGAAAAAAATAATAAAATTATTAAGTTAGGAGTTGAGCCATGTCATTTTCAGCAAAAGTTAAAAGTGAAGTTTGTAGAATAACTGATATTTCAAAGGAAGAGGCAAGGTCATTAGTATCCGCCATAATGAAAGTTAGTGGCTCTATATCAATAGGAGCTAATAGGCAAGTAAGTTTTAAAGTTACTACAGAAAATGCAGCTATAGCTAGACTTACATTTAAAATTTTGAAAGAACATTTTCAAATTCATACAAGGCTTCTAGTTAGACGTAGTAATTCATTAAAAAAGAATAATGTATATATGGTTATAATAACAGAAGACATGAATCTAAGAGAGTTTTTAAGTTATATAAAAATACTTGATAAAGAGGATGATATACTATCTTTAAACTATAGTATACCAAAAGAGTTAATAGATACAGACTTAACTAGAAAAGCGTATATTAGAGGAGCTTTCCTAGGTGGTGGAAGCATTAGTAATCCAGAAAAAACGTATCATCTTGAATTTGTGACTCATAACCAAGGATACGCTAATGAACTTAGCAAAGTTATAAACACTTATGGATTAAATTCTAAAGTAATTCAAAGAAAAAGTAGTTTTGTAATATACATAAAAGAAAGTGAACAAATAGTAGATATTTTAAATATAATAGGGGCTCATAGTAATCTTTTATATTTAGAAAATGTTAGAATAATGAAAGAAATGAGAAATAATGTAAATAGACTTGTAAATTGTGAAACTGCAAATTTAAGCAAAACTGTTAATGCTGCAGTGCGTCAAATAGAAAGTATAAAGCTTATAGAAAGTCAAATAGGATTACAAAGATTACCTCAAAATCTAAGAGAAGTTGCAGAACTTAGGATAAAATATCCAGATGAGTCTTTAAAAGACTTGGGAATGATGCTAGATCCACCAGTAGGGAAATCTGGGGTAAACCATAGGTTACGTAGAATTGAAAAAATAGCTAGTGAGCTACAAAAAGATAAATAATAAAAAAAGCTATGTTTTAGATTTTGATGTCTAAAACATAGCTTTTTTTATATATAGCGTAAAATATGGTTAAATGTTGCAAATGATACATAAATAATGTAAAATAGGGAATGTAATACATATCAAAAAATGGAATAAGGAAGGGGAATAAAAATGGGTATTAAAAATGTATTTGGAAAATCACTTTTAGCATTGACAGTATCAACCTTAATTTTAGGTTATTCAAGTCAAAGTACACTAGCAGATTCTAGTGAGGGATTCAACTATAATAAAGGCTCAGATGGATGGTGGGGGGTATCCCAAGGATATGATGCAAACAAAACATCAGGAAGAGTGGTAAATGGAGATTTTGATGGAGATGGAAAAGAGGATATAGCTACATTCTATGATTATGATGGTGGGACAAGGATTCACGTATGGAGTTCCTCAGGAAATAACTTTAATTATAGCAATGGTCCAGATGGATGGTGGAGAGTAGACGGAGGCTATAATGCAAAGAAAATAGCATCAAGAGTAGTAAGTGGGGATTTTAATGGGGATGGAAAAGATGATATAGCAGCATTCTATGATTATGATGGAGCCACTAAGATTCATGTATGGACATCCTCAGGAAATAAGTTTAATTATAGTAACGGTGCAAATGGATGGTGGGGAGTATCTGGAGGATATGATGCAAATAAAATAACGGGAAGAGTAGTATGTGGAGATTTCAATGGAGATGGAAAAGATGACATAGCAGCATTCCATGATTATGGCGGGGGAACTAAGATTCATGTGTGGACATCCTCAGGAAATAAGTTTAATTATAGTAACGGTGCAAATGGATGGTGGGGAGTATCTGGAGGATATGATGCAAATAAAATAACGGGAAGAGTAGTATGTGGAGATTTCAATGGAGATGGAAAAGATGATATAGCGGCATTCCACGATTATGGTGGAGGAACTAAAATGCACGTATGGACATCCTCAGGAAATAAGTTTAATTATAGTAACGGTGCAAATGGATGGTGGGGAGTATCTGGAGGATATGATGCAAATAAGATAAAAGGAAGAGTAGTAAGTGGAGACTTTAATGGAGATGGAAAAGATGATGTAGCAGCATTCTATGATTATGGTGGAGGAACTAAAATTCATGTATGGACATCCTCAGGAAATAAGTTTAATTATAGTAATGGTGCAAATGGATGGTGGGGAGTAGAGAGAGGATATGATGCAAATAGAATAACAGGAAGAGTAGTAAGTGGAGATTTTAATGGAGATGGGACCTGTGATATAGTAGCAATGCATTCTTATTCTCCAGGAACAACAAAAATACATGTATGGACCAGTAAAGGTAATTCAAGACAAAATCAAGTTGTACAGTATGCGAAGAAATTTTTAGGAAGACCATATGCTTGGGGAGGAAATGGTCCTGATAGATTTGATTGTTCAGGATTGGTTAAATACGTATATGGACATTTTAATATTAATTTACCAAGAACATCAGAACAACAAGTAAATTGTGGAACGCATGTAAGTAGAAATAATTTAAGACCAGGAGATTTAGTATTTTTCCGTTCAGCAGGACACGTAGGAATATATATAGGCAATAATGAATATATACATGCACCTAGCACAGGAGATGTTGTTAAAATATCTAATCTAGATGGTAGAAGGGATTATTATACAGCTAGAAGAATACTAAATTAAATTAAAAATAACCAGTAGAAATAATGAATTTTTACTGGTTATTTTTATTTAATAAATTAATATTCCTATAATAGCTGAAATAAAAGTTAGTAGTATTGGATTAAGCTTGAATTTATAAGATGCCACTAGTGCACCTAGAAATATTAATACACTTTTGTAATCTATAAAGGAAGAATCTGCTATTAATAGTGCAGCAGCGGCAATTAAGCCTATAGCAGTAGGTCTTAGGCCTTTGAAAGCTTTTTCTACGTATTCATTATTTTTAAAAGTGAAAAAGAACTTACAAAATATAATCATTATTATTGTCGAAGGTATTATTACACCTAAAGTAGCAGCTATAGAACCTAATACACCACCAGCTTTATATCCTACATATGTTGCTGAATTTATAGCTATAGGGCCTGGGGTAACTTGAGATATAGCTACTAAGTCTATGAATTCGCTATTACTTAACCAGTGATTTACATTTATAACTTCTTGTTGAATTAATGGAAGCATAGCATAGCCACCACCAAAACTAAATAAACCTATCTTAAAGAAGGTTAGAAAAATAGTAAATAGAATCATTTTACTTTACCTCCTTATACTTAAAAAATATTATGCCCACTATAGCAGAAAATACAATTATTATAATAGGATTAATTTTAATCACATATACTAAGAATATTACCAATAAAACTATGGGGATATAGGCTTTAGGTGATTTAGAATTCTTAATCATGTTAATCACAGGAACAACAATTAAAGAGACTACAGCAGGTCTTATCCCAAGAAAAGCTTTCTTAACTAGAGGATAGCTTTGAAAGTCAGTGAATACGGAAACAATAGCAAGTATAATTAAAAAAGCAGGAAGTATAGAACCAAGAATGGTAACTATGCATCCTATGAAACCAGAAACTTTATAACCTACAAATACGGATACATTAACTGCTATGGGACCAGGAGAAGATTGTGCTAAAGCTAACATATCTATAAATTCATCTTGTTCTATCCACTTTTTATTATGTACTACTTCTTTCTCTATTAAAGGAACCATGGCATAGCCACCACCTAAGGTAAAGGCTCCTATTTTAAAGAAGGTTAAAAACATATCTAGGTATTTTTTCATTTTAATCACCTTATTTTAAATTATATAGTTAGTCTATTATTAATATTATAAAGTAAAACAGAGTTTATCTCTATAACTAAAGGGATAAACTCTGTTTCAATACTTTCATTGTCTATATATGCTATTTAAAATCTTTTTCAAATTCATTAATACATTCATTTAGTACAGTAACTGTGTAAGCAGAAGATGGTCCACCACCAAAAGCAATAGCAACCATAGCTGCTTCTATAATTTCTTCTTTTGAACAACCTGCCTTTAAAGAATTATATACATGAGATACTATACAGTATTCACAACGGCTATATACAGCAATACCAATACTAATTAACTCTTTTGTTTTTAAATTGACATTTCCATCTTTAAAAACAGAACCTATAAAGTTGCCAAAATTTTTCATTTGATTTGGTACTGAAGTGAAAATTTCACCTTGACCTTTTTTTATCTCATTTAGTATCTCTCTTGGATTTTTATTCATAAGGTTTACCTCCTAAAAATTACTGACTTTTTATAAGATTATAACAAGTGAGAATTTTTAAATCAATGAATTTAATCCTTTGACAGGAGAATAGTTCATCGATTTTATCTATAAAAGTAGTTTAATCAATTAAGTTATGTTATAAGAAGTTAAATTTGACTAATTATATATTATTAAACTTCATCTTTATGTGGAATCTGCTTAAATCCATCTAAAGATTCCTCGTCACATGAATCAGTACAGCATTTTTTACAACGTTTTGTACTGTAAAATAAATATGCTACAGAAGTAGCTAATAAAGCTAGTTTTTTCATAGTCTTTTTTTTCATAAAAAGTCCTCCTTAGAAATATTAAATAAATATAAATCATCTTTGTATAATAGTATTAGCATATCTTTTCTTAATAACATTATACATTATAAATCTGTATATTACTTCAAAATTGTTTAAAATATACATTTTGTTTTAAATTTGTTTTAAATTTAGATAATAAAAAAGAGAACTTACAAATATAAAGTTCTCTTTTCGTAGGGTTTTAGGGTAATATGTTTTTAAATTTATTTGAAATATCTATTTAATAATCCTTTGAAAGCCATTCCATGTCTAGCTTCATCTTTACACATTTCATGAACTGTATCATGGATTGCATCGTAGTTTAATTTCTTAGCTAAAGTAGCTAAATCTTTTTTACCTTGGCAAGCTCCATGCTCAGCATCTACTCTCATTTGTAGGTTTGTCTTAGTATCAGCTACAACAACTTCACCTAATAATTCAGCAAATTTAGCAGCATGTTCAGCTTCTTCGAAAGCTATTCTCTTGTAAGCTTCAGCAACTTCTGGATATCCTTCTCTATCAGCTTGACGGCTCATAGCTAGGTACATTCCAACTTCTGTACATTCACCAGTGAAGTTTGCTCTTAATCCTTCTATAACTTCCTTGTCCACATCTTTTGCTACACCTATTATATGCTCATCAGCCCAAGCCATGTTTTCATCATTTTTTTCTACGAATTTGTCACTTGGTGCCTTACAAACTGGACAAACTTCTGGTGCTGCTTCCCCTTCAAATATGTATCCGCATACTGTACAAACAAATTTTTTCATATATAATTCCTCCTAAATTAGATAATTTATTATTAACTGGTAGATTAATCATTTAACAATTACTATTATACAATAATTATTATTTTTATCAAGTGTTTTTTTGAAAAATATAAAATTTTTTTAAATTACGTTAAAACCGTTGAAATTACTAGGGTGAATTTTAAATACATGAATGAAACTTATTATCAATTAATAATAAGGAGCAATTAAAAAACAATAAATTTGACAAATTTATTAGTAAAAATTAAACTTTAAATATATAATTAGAATAGCAAAAGAGGAGTGAGTATGCAATGAAAAATCAATTTAAAAGACTTCCTATTATTATCGATACAGATCCAGGAATTGATGATGCTTTTACTATTATGTTTGCATTAGGAAGAGAGGAACTAGACGTTAAAGCTATAACTACAGTTCATGGAAATAATACTATAGAACATACAACAGAGAATGCACTAAGATTAGTAAGTTATTTTAATAGACAAGATATTAAAGTAGCCAAAGGGGCCGCTTTACCTTTAAATCAACCATTACATATTGCAGATTTTGTTCATGGAGCAACTGGACTTGGGGATTTAGAACTTCCAGAAAGTAAAATTAATTTATATGAAAAGAATGCTTATGATACAATTTATGAAGTTGCTAAAAAAGAAGGTAAGATTACCATATTGGCTTTAGGACCTCTTACTAATATAGCTATGGCTTTAAGAATGTATCCAGATTTAAAAAATTATATAGAAAAGATAAGTTTAATGGGAGGGGCATGCTTTGGTGGAAATGTATCTCCTTGTGCAGAGGCTAATATAAATTCAGATCCAGAAGCTGCTAGTATTGTGTATAATTCAGGTATACCAATAGTTATGTCTGGACTTGATGTTACAATGAAGACTATGATATTAGATGAAGAGGCAAAAGTTATAAGGGAAATAAATTCTGATTTATCAAATACATTAATGAAACTTTATGATTTCTATTCAATTTTCCAAAAGGACGTTGTAGGTCTTGAAGGGGTAGTTATACATGATTTAAGTGCTGTAGTCTATTTAGTCTCACCAGATATATATAAAGGAAAGAATTGTAATGTTGAAATAGAATTAAAAGGGGAATTCACTAGAGGAAAAACAGTAGTGGATTATTCTAATAGCACAAATAAAGTTAAGAATGCAGAAGTTTTATTTGAAGTAGACAAAGAAAAGTTTGTATATGAATTAACAGAAACTATAAAAAAATTTAACCTAAAATAAAATTTTATATAAAAACAAGATTCTTTATATAATGATACACATTAGAGTATATATTATATGTTTTCAATGAATCTTGTTTTTTTATATTTATTAGAATATAAGTAATATGAATTTTTAAAGCAATTATATATACAACTTTTAGATATGTAATACATTTAAGCTTATTGTTAGGGGAAATATATATAAATGCAATAAATTTAGTTTTTATGTATAATATTAATAAGAAGAAAATTTAAATGTTAATAATATATAGAAAGGAGGGAGTTTGAGTATGGAAAACTTAGAACAGGTATGTGAGAAACGTGAAAAGGAAGATTTAGGGGAGTTTGTTCACTTACATACTCATACGGAGTATAGTCTTTTGGATGGGTCAGGAAAAATATCAAGAATAATTCAAAAGACTAAGGAACTTGGTATGAAGGCCATTTCAATAACAGATCATGGTTCTATGTTTGGATGTGTTCAGTTTTACAAAGAAGCTAAAGCCAACGGGATAAAGCCTATTATAGGGTGTGAGATATACATAGTTCCAAAGTCTATGTACATTAAAAATCCAGACAGAGAAAATGAAACCTATCATCTAGTTCTACTAGTTAAAAATGAACGGGGTTATGAAAACTTAATGAAAATAGTTAGTAAGGCATCTTTGGAAGGGTTCTACTACAAGCCTAGAATAGATCATGATTATTTAAAAGAACATAGTGAAGGGTTAGTAGCAACTAGTGCTTGTCTAGGTGGAGAAGTTCAGAAGAATTTACTTAATGGAAACATAGGTAAAGCTAAAGAAGCAGCCTTATTTTATAAAGAAGTATTTAAGGAAGATTTCTATTTAGAACTTCAATATCATGGTGTTCAAGATCAACTTAAAGTAAATGAAATGTTAGTTAAACTTTCAAAAGAAATAGATGTTCCTCTAGTATGTACAAATGACGTTCATTACATAAATAAAGAAGACTGGAAGGCTCATGATATACTCTTATGTATTCAAACAGGAAAAACCGTAGAAGAAGAAAATAGAATGAGATATCCATCAAAAGAGTTTTATTTAAAATCAGTAGAAGAAATGAAGGAGAATTTTGCATACATTCCTGAAGCTCTAGAAAATACAGTTAAAATAGCAGAGAAGTGTAATTTCGATTATGAATTCCATAAATCAAAACTCCCTAAGTTTCCATTAGATGAAGGGATAGACTCCTATGAATATTTAAGGAATCTATGCTACATGGGACTTAAAGAGAGATATAGTGATATTAATGATCAATTAAAAGAGAGATTAGAATACGAACTTAATATAATAAAGCAAATGGGATATATAGACTATTTCCTTATAGTTTGGGATTTTATAAGATATGCTACAGAAAGCGGGATCATGACGGGCCCGGGAAGAGGGTCAGGTGCCGGGTCTATGGTTGCATATACCTTAGGAATAACAAAAATAGATCCTATTAAGTATAACCTTATATTTGAAAGGTTTTTAAACCCAGAGAGAATATCTATGCCAGATATAGATAGTGACTTCTGTTATGAAAGAAGAGGGGAGGTTATAGATTATGTAGTTGATAAGTATGGCAAGGAGAATGTATCACAAATTATAACCTTTGGAACCATGGCACCTAGAGCTTGCATAAGGGACGTTGGAAGGGCTATGAATTATTCTTACTCAGAAGTAGATAGAATAGCTAAGATGATTCCTACAGTACTTAATATAACTATTGATAAAGCATTGGAACTAAATCCGGAACTTAAGAATGTTTATGAAGAAGAGGAAAGGGTGAAAGAACTAATAGATGTTGCTCGTTCTCTTGAAGGGTTACCAAGACATACCTCAACTCATGCAGCTGGAGTTGTTATAGCTTCAAAACCTTTAGTAAGTTATGTTCCATTATTTAAAAATGATGAGTCTATAGTTGCACAGTTTGATATGAATACCTTGGAGGAACTTGGACTTCTAAAGATGGATTTTCTGGGCTTAAGAACACTTACGGTTATTAGGGATACTGTGGATATAATAAAAAATACCAAGGGTATTGAAATTGATATAGATAATATTGACTATGACGATAAAAAGGTTTATGACATGATTGGAGAAGGAAAAACAGTAGGAGTTTTTCAGCTAGAGTCTCCGGGAATGACTAGTTTTATGAAGGAGTTAAAGCCAGATAGCCTAGAGGATATAATAGCTGGAATAAGCCTTTACAGACCAGGTCCTATGGCTGAAATTCCAAGATATTTAAAAAATAAAAGAGAACCTGAAAATATAAATTATGATACTCCAGAACTTGAAAATATTTTAGATGTTACTTATGGATGTATGGTTTATCAAGAGCAAGTTATGCAAATAGTAAGAGATCTTGCTGGATATTCCATGGGTAGAAGTGACCTTGTACGTCGTGCCATGTCAAAGAAAAAACATAAGGTCATGGAAGAAGAGAGAAAGAACTTTATATATGGAATTGTAGATGAAAATGGTGACACTATAGTTCCAGGGTGTATCAAAAATGGAATAAGTGAAAGCGTGGCAAATAAAATATATGATTCCATGATGGATTTTGCATCATATGCTTTTAATAAATCCCATGCTGCAGCTTATGCTGTGGTAGGATATCAGACAGCTTATTTAATGAGATACTACCCAACAGAATATATAGCAGCTATGCTAAATAGTTTTATGGGGAATAACGATAAAGCTTCTTTTTATATAAAATTTGCAGAGAAGCTAGGAATACAGGTATTACCACCAGATATAAATAAAAGTTATTCAAAATTTACTGTGGATAATGGTTGTATACGTTTTGGTATGTCAGCTATTAAAAATATAGGGATAAATGTAGTAGAAAATATAGTAAGAGCTAGAAATGAAAAAGGTGAATTCTTAGATCTTATGGATTTTTGTAATAAGATGGATCCATCAGCTATAAATAAAAGAGCAGTTGAAAGTCTTATTAAGGCTGGAGCTTTTGGTAAATTTGGAGTATTTAGATCTCAATTATTATCTATATATGAGAAGGTGTTAGATGGTGTATCTAATGAAAAAAAGAGAAATATAGACGGACAGATAAGCTTATTTGAATCATCATCTGAAACTTATAATAATATTAAAATTGAGTATCCTAATATTAGAGAATTTGAAAAAAAACATTTATTAATGATGGAAAAAGAAATGACAGGTATATATCTATCAGGACATCCTCTTGAGGAGTATGAAGAAAGTTTAAATTTATATACTAACACTAAGATTTCAGATATTTCAGTGGAAGCTAAGAGTTTAGAAGAAGATTTTAGTGAAATAGAAAGCATACTAAGAGTTAAGGATGGGGATAGAGTAATCATAGGTGGAATTATATCCAGTGCAAACAAAAAGGTTACTAGGAACAATGATTTTATGGCGTTTATAAATGTAGAGGATATGGAATCTAGTGTAGAATGTATAGTTTTCCCTAAAAGTTTTAATAGATATAGAGATTTAATCGAAGAAGATAATTTGGTGATTATAAAGGGAAGAATTAGTATAAAGGAAGAGGAAGAACCTAAGGTTATATGTGAGGACATCCAGCCTCTATTAAAGGTAAATAACGATAAGATATATATACTTGTAGAAAATCAGGAAGAAGTTAAAGATACCATAAGACAATTTAGACAAGAATTAAATATATATTTAGGGAATACACCCATATATCTTTGCACAAAAAATGATAGAAAGAAATTTATAATTGACAAGAACCTTTGGGTTAATGGAGAGATAGAAGTACTGAATTATTTAAAAAATAAATTCGGAGAAAGTAATGTTAAAGTCCTAAGCTAAAATTATTTTACACAGTGAGGGGGAGAAAGCATGAAGACAATTGGTATATTAACAAGTGGTGGTGATGCCCCAGGCATGAATGCTGCAATTAGGGCTGTAGTTAGAACAGCTTTATCAAAAGGTATAAGAGTTATGGGAATAAATAGAGGATACAGTGGACTTATAAATGGTGAGATTTTTGAGATGAAAAGACATACGGTATCTGATATTGTCCATAAGGGCGGAACTATATTAAAAACTGCAAGATGCGAAGAGTTTAGAACAGATGAAGGAAGAAGAAAAGCAGCTAAGGTCTTAGAGGTTTTTGGTATAGATGGGTTGGTAGTTATAGGCGGTGATGGTTCTTTCCGTGGAGCTCAACTTTTATCTAAACTTGGTGCATCTACTATAGGCATACCAGGAACTATAGATAATGACCTTGCATACACAAACTATACCATAGGTTTTGATACAGCATTAAATACAGTTTTAGATGCTATAAATAAATTAAGAGATACATCTTCATCTCATCAAAGAGTAAGTATTCTTGAAGTTATGGGAAGAAATTGTGGAGATATAGCCCTTTATGCAGGTATAGGTGGTGGAGCTGAAAAAGTTATTATTCCAGAAAAAGGTTATGATATAAACGAATTATGTAAAAAAATATTACAAGGAAAATTAAACGGTAAAATACACAACTTAATAATACTTGCAGAAGGTGTAGGAGGAGCTGAAATTCTTGCAAAACAGGTAGAAGGTATAACAGGAATAGAAACACGCTCTACAACACTTGGACATATACAAAGAGGTGGAAGCCCTTCAGCATTTGATAGAATACTTGCATCAACTATGGGGGCTAAGTCTGTAGAACTATTATTAGAAGGAAAGTCTTCTAGGGTAGTTGGAGTTAGGGACGGAAAAATTGTAGATATGGATATAGATGAAGCCCTTTCTATAGAGAGCAAATTCGATGAAAAACTATATGAGTTATCAGATATACTATCCTATTAAATTTGAACATTAGATAAAGAATATATTAACTCACAATAAATTTATATTTAAGGAGTGCCTGAATATGAAAAAAACAAAAATAATTTGTACTATAGGTCCTGCTAGTAATAATAAGGATTCTATAAAAAGTCTAATTGAAGCAGGTATGAATGCATCAAGACATAATTTTTCTCATGGAACTCATGAAACTCATAAAGCTGATATGGATAAAGTGAAAGAAGTTAGAAAAGAACTGAATAGATCCATAGCAATTATGCTAGATACTAAGGGTCCAGAAATTAGAACAGGGGACTTCAATAAAGACAAAGTAGAGTTAAAAGAAGGTAATAAGTTTACAATATATTGTAGAGAAGAAATCATAGGTGACGATACAAAGTGTTATATAACTTATGATAATTTATGTGAAGATGTTAATATAGGAGATTCTATATTAATAGATGATGGATTAGTAGGGCTTAAAGTAGAAAATATAGATGATAATAAAATTCATTGTGTGGTTACTAACAGTGGATTTGTAAGCAATCATAAAGGTATAAATGTACCTGGAGTTTCTGTAAAACTACCATCTCTAACTGAAAAAGATATTAGTGACTTAAAGTTCGGAGTAGAACAAGATATAGATATAGTGGCAGCCTCATTTATAAGAACAGCAGAAGATGTATTAAATATAAGGGAAACTCTTACTAGATTTGGAGGAGAAGATATTCTTATATTTTCAAAAATAGAAAATAGAGAAGGCGTAGAAAATATAGATAAAATAATTAAATTCTCTGACGGTATAATGGTTGCAAGAGGTGACCTTGGAGTAGAGATACCAACAGAAGAAGTACCTTTAGTACAAAAAATGATTATAGAAAAATGTAACTTAGCAGGTAAACCTGTAATTACTGCAACACAAATGCTAGATTCTATGATGAGAAATCCAAGACCTACAAGAGCAGAATCATCTGATGTAGCTAATGCTATCTTTGATGGAACAGATGCTATTATGTTAAGTGGAGAAACAGCAGGTGGAAAATATCCTCTAGAAGCAGTTAAAACCATGGCGAGAATAGCAGAAAAAGCAGAAAGTAGTCTGTGCTATGAAAAATCATTAAATAAAGATGCAAGTAACAAAACTATAACAGTACCTGATGCTATAGGACTTGCAACTTGTACCACAGCAAAGGCTTTAAGTGCAGCAGCTATTATAACTGCAACTCAAAGTGGACATTCAGCGAGAATAGTTTCTAAATATAGACCAGATTGTACAATAATCGCAGTAACACCTTATGAAAGTGTAGCAAGAAAACTAGCTTTAAACTGGGGAGTATATGTACTATGCTCAGAAAAAGTGGAAACTACAGACGAATTAATAGAAAAATCTGCGGAAAAATCCTTTGAAGAAGGGTTTGTTAAAAAGGGTGACTTAGTAGTTATAGCAGCAGGTGTTCCAGTTAACTATGTAGGAAGTACTAATATGCTTAAAGTTCATATTATTGGAGATACATTAGTTAAAGGAAAAGGTAAAGGTAGAAAAATAGGTTACGGAACAGCAAAAGTTACAAATAGCTATTCAGAAGCATTAGATAATATAGAGCATGGAGATATTCTAATAGTAAAAGAGATAGATAAAGAATATAGAGATATTATTTCTAAAGTTAACGGAATTATAGTAGAAGGGGATGCAGATATAAGTATAATTACAAAATGTGTCTCAGAAGATATTCCTATAATTTATAATGCAGAAGATGCTATAAATATAATAAAAACTGGAACTTTTATAACTATTGATCCATGTCGTGGAGTAGCTTATTCAGGAAAAGCAAACATAAAATAAAGAATTAACAAAAATACAACTAAAATTTAACATAAAATTAACAAAAAACGTTATGTATTTTAACCTATATAATATAAAATAATATAGTAATGGATATAATATAGATATTATAGGATAAAAAAGAAAAATAATGGCAACTGATTTTATTTGCACCTTCGGGTGCTCTTTTTTTGTATAGGAATAAAACTGCTTAGGCACACTATTATAAAAGAGCTTAAAAAGGAAGTGTGTAAAAAATGAGAGTGAATTTAAGTTGTAGTGCAACAAATTGTGTTCATAATGAAATGGGTTTATGCTCTGCAAACGATATTATAATAGTGGGAGAAAAAGCAAATAAAACAGATGAGACTAGTTGCGGAACTTTTAGTAGGGGAGATATTAAAAATGCTATTAATTCTATGGGAAATATAAATATTCCTGGTACTATAAAACAAGCTATGAATAACTCGGAAATAGAAATGACACCAAACGTGAAATGTGAAGTAGAGACTTGCAAATATAATATAAATAATATGTGTACTGCCCCAGCTATAATAGTAAATGGAAATGAGCATGGAGATATTGAAGAAACTAAATGTGACACTTTTATTAGATAGAATTTATATGCCTTTTGTGCCTTATAGGTAAATAAGTGCTTCAAAAGGCTATTTTAGTTGTAAAAACTGTTGAAATTGTTATAATTGAATTAATATAATCTTTTTATGTGCATGTTTAGAACTTAGTGGTTAATTATTAAGTTTTTATCCATAAAGAAGTTAATAATTAGCTACTAAGTAAAAGACCGTTTTTAATAAAATTAATTAATATATGTTATTATGGTATATAGTTCTTAGAATTTTTATAGATAATAGTATTATAGAGATTATATTTAATAGATATACATTTAATTAAGGGTACAAACCTTGAATAAGAAAGATTATAAATATTAAAAAGTATAGGAAGGAATTTTTGAATGAAGGATATAACGCCAGTAGTTAAAAATAAGGAGTATGAATTAGACATAGAAAGCATGGGTTTTCAAGGTGAAGGGGTAGCAAAAATAGATAATTTTACTGTTTTTGTTCCAGATGCTATATTGGGAGAAAAGGTAAGAATAAAAATATTAAAGGTAGAAAAGAAGTTTGCATTTGGTAAATTGTTACAAATAATAAAAAGTTCTCCTTCAAGAAAAGTTCCTAAGTGTGGAATTTATGAACGTTGTGGAGGGTGTAATATTCAACATATGTCTTATGAAGGACAACTTGAATATAAGAAAAATAGAGTTATGGATACAATAACTCGCATAGGAAAAGTAAATGGAGTAATAATTCATCATACAATAGGTATGGAAGAACCTTATTCATATAGAAATAAAGTTCAGTTACCAGTAGGGAAAAGTAGTAATCCAAACAACCCAGTATCTATAGGGTTTTATGCACAAAGAAGCCATAATATCATAGATATGAACATATGTCATATACAAGATGAAGTAGCTGACATGGTTATTAAACTTACAAGAAGATGGATGAAAAAATATAATATAGAACCTTATAATGAAGAGGAAGATACAGGACTTGTAAAACACATAATGGTAAGAAAGGGTTTCACAACAGGAGAAGTAATGGTAGTTCTAGTAACTAAAGAAACAGAACTTCCAAATAGCGAGGAATTTACAAAAACTATATTACAAAACATTGAAGGGGTAAAAAGTGTAGTTCAAAACATAAACCCTAAAAAGACCAATGTAATTTTAGGTAGGAAAAACAAAACCCTATGGGGTAGTTCATATATAACTGATTATATAGGAGAATTTAAATTTAATATATCACCACTATCATTCTTCCAAATAAACCCTGTGCAAACAGAGAAGTTATATGATAAGGCCCTAGAATATGCAGCTCTTACAGGTGAAGAAACAGTATTTGATGCGTATTGTGGAACAGGAACTATATCATTATTCCTTTCTAAAAAAGCTAAAAAAGTCTATGGTGTAGAAATAGTAGAAGACGCTATAAAAGATGCTATAAAAAATGCTAAGCAAAACAAAGTAGAAAATGTAGAATTCCTAGTTGGGGAATCAGAAAAAGAGATACCAGCACTTATAGAAAAAGGTATAAAACCTGATGTGGTATTAGTAGACCCTCCAAGAAAGGGATGTCACATAGACTTGCTTAAGGCAATAGTAAAAGCATCTCCAAAGAGAATAGTATACGTATCTTGTGATCCAGCTACCCTAGCAAGGGACCTAGGAGAACTGCAAAAAATGGGCTATAAAACGATTGAAATACAACCAGTAGATATGTTCCCACAAACAGCTCATATTGAGAGTGTTGCTTTAGTAGAGAGAAGTTAATCTAACAAAAGACTAATACTAATTAAATAAAATTGAAACAGTGTAGAATTTATAATAGGATTAAGAAAGAAATTTCTTAGTCCTTTTTTAATTTCTGAGACTAAAATCTGATAAGAAGTTAAAGAATATTTAGAAGGTCATTGTATTAATGAAAGATTTGATATTTTATAAGTATATGCAAACTTTAGTTGACAACAAGAAAGTGGTGGTTGGTTGTATTGAAATCAATAATCTTATATTATAATCATGGAGGTGAATGAAATGGATTTTCCTGAAAGATTAAGAATGCTGAGAAAAGAAAAAGAACTTTCACAAGAGAAGTTAGCAGAAAAACTTGGTATATCTAGACAAGCTATATCAAAATGGGAATCAGGGCAATCATATCCGTATAGCCGGTATGGCTATAGGATTCATTACTAATTCTACCATTGGATCCTTTGTTAGTTTTTGGGGGTTTGGAATAAATTATGTTATTAAAGGAATTAGAGAGGGAAAAAGATAAATATTGATGATGAATATGCTTAAAAATCTGACACCAGTTGAATACTGATGTCAGATGCAAGGGGAATAAGCTTTAATTTATACAAATTTTAAATTATTTTTTTTATGATCTTCTTTAACTACAATAAAAATACTTGTGACAAATATAATTAGAATCCATAGTATACATAACCCTATTGACATAAATGTATTAGAATTTGTTATGGTAATAGTTTCTTTAAAATTTAAAGATTTAGAACCTATTTTAAGAAAAGAACTAATAAAATGTTCTGTAAAACTATTGTTATCAATTATAGTTAAAAAACCTTTTACAAATGGTATTGGTATTACATTGATAATTGCCGCTAAAAAATAAAACAATATCATTGCTATAGTTGTAGTAGAAGATTTCTTAAAAAGTAGTGATAATAAAAATCCAACACAAATGCAATATATCATATTTAATATGATGTGTATTGATACTATGATTAAACTATATATTTCAAATTTAAAAATAATATTATATATAGATATAGTAGCTATAAGAAGAATAATAATACTAATAGAATAAACGAAAAATTTTGAAATAAAAACTTTTAATAGACTTATACCATTTTGACTATAGAATACTATAGTATTTTTTTCAAAATTACTTGCTATTGAATAACCTATAATTGGTGCAAAAGCAAAACAAAAAAATTGAGAAAATGATGAGTATAAATGCATTAATCTTATATTGTTAGAATTATTTATACCTGTTAATGAAATTTCTAATACAGTATTTGTAAGCAAAATTAATATTATTGATATGAAAGAAAAAATAAGCTTTCTTCCCTTAAAAAATCTTAAAAATTCAAATTTAATCATAACAATCTCCTTTACATAACATTTAAAAATTCTTCTTTTAAGTTATCTATTGTATTAATATCTCTTTCTATAAACTTTTTAGATGTTCTATCAATAAACATATACCTTCCTTTCAATTCAAGAATTTCTGTAAAATTATGAGTAGTATAAAATATAACAACATCTTTATATTGCTTTCTAAAATTTTTAATAAATAGTAACACTTCATTTTTTGACTTATCATCTAAGGCGTTTGTAAGCTCATCAAAAATTAATATTTTTTTCTTCTTTATCATTGCTGAAAAAATTTCTAATTTTCGCTTTTGACCGCTACTTAATTTAGATACATGTTTATTTTTAATTTCTTCTATTCCGCATAAACTTTTTAATTCGTTAATATAATGGTTGTCTATATCTTTATTAATACTAATTAAAAAATTTAAAATATCCTTCACTAAAATATCATCTGGAACTCTAGCATAATCAGATACTATACCTACATCATTTCTATTAATATTTATAGAGCCATCATATTTAATCTTACCAAGTAAACATTTGAATAAAGTAGACTTCCCCGAACCATTTCCTCCAATGATATGGATTAAGTCACCTTTGAATATATTAAACGAAATATAATTTAATATAAGTTTATCATTAAATTTTACTGTTATATTTTTTAATTGAATCATAGTTATCTCCTTTATGTATAAATACTTTTAATAATTGAGGTTAAAAATAGTTGATTTTTAACTTTTTTAGTGATGGTATTAAATTGTAACTTATTATATTATTTTGAACTTATTTATCAATGTTACCATTTATATTATTAATTGTAAATGTGGAGCATGGTAAACTAATTAAAAAGCAAGTGGGTATCAACTTAAATTTTTATAAATACTTACTTATATAGAAATTTAATATTAATATATATAGTTGAGATTATTAGGAAAAAAATATATAATTTATAGTATGTTATACATTTTAGGTAATAACTTATATGGGGGAATTATGATTAAGATAGGAATTTGTGATGATGATAAAGTTATACTAAATTATGAGTATGGTAAAGTAAAACATATTACAGATAAACTGAGAAAGGATGTATATATCAAAAAGTTTCATCATGGGAATGATATTATATGTGAAGGTATCAATGAAGCTAATGATTTTGATATTTTGTTTTTAGATATAGATATGCCAGGGCTTAATGGTTTTGAAATAGCTGAAGGTATAAGAAAGTTTAATGATAATTTAATTATAATATTTTTAACTTCAATGGAGGAGTTAGTTTATGGATCTTTTAAATATAATCCTTTTAGATTTATAAGAAAGCAGAACTTAGATGACGAACTTACAGAAGTATTACGTTCAGCGATTAAAGTAATTGAGAGTAGAACATTACATCAATATATTTTTAAGACTGAAGGGGGATATGTAAAGTTTTCTCTTGATGATATTTTATATGTTAAATGCATAAATAGAAAAGTATATATAAAGACTAAGGCGAGACAGTTTGCGTTAATAGGTGTTAAGTTTAAGGACGTAGTAGTTAAATATTTTTTGGACAAGGATTTTGTTATGGTACATAGAAGTTGTGTAGTTAATATTAAATATTTTTTTTCTATAGATAAAGAGGATATAACCTTAGATAATGGAGAAAAGCTACAAATGAGTAGGTATAAAGTAAATGATGTTAAGAAGGCATTTATGATGTATGCAGGAGAAACAATATGATTACTAGTCTTTCCCCATACGTTATTGAATATTTATTTAGCTCATTTGAAAGTGCCTTATTTTTTAATTTTCTAACCAGTACATTAAAGAAAAGAGAAAGAGTTAATTCATTTATTTATATAGGCTCTATTGTATTATTTTCTGTGATTATGTTATGCCTGAGCAAAATTGTTTTTTTATTTAATATTAAACTGATTATTATTGCATTAACTTCACTATGCTTTACTATATTGTTATATAAGGGAAGTTTGAAAAATAAGATATTATTTACAATAATGTTCTTTGTAATTTTAGTTTTGTGTGATGTGGTTTTAGCTAATGCATTATGTTCAGTCATGGGTGTTAATGCAAGAAAAATGATTTTTAAGAATGTTTTATTTAAGGTATCTTTATTTTGCATTTCTAAATTCAAGTTATTTATTATATTAAAAATAATATCTAGGTTTATTAATAAAAACAATCTAGATATTCCACCTAAGTATTGTTATATAAGTATGAGTATACTTAGCACATCTCTAGCAATTCTAATGGTAATTGATAAAATAAGTACATTATCATCTTATTATGAACCTATTTATTTTGTTGTATTATCTATTGGAATTTTAATTATTAATGCCTTTGCACACTATATATTTTTAAAGTTAATAAAGTATCATGAAAAGGAAATACTATACAATACTATTCAAATTAAAAATGAAACAATGGAAAAATACTATAAGGAAAAAGAGAAAAATTATCAGGAAACTCGTAAGTTAAGGCATGATTTTAAAAATCATATTTTATGTATATCTTCTTTATTAGAAAATAATAATGTGGATGAAGCACAAAAGTATATAAAAAGTATAAATAAATCTATTTCACCCTGTAGCAGTGTAATAAAAAGTGGTAACAATATTGCAGATGCAGTTTTAAATCAAAAACTAGGAGAAGCTAAACATCATAATATTGACATGGAAGTCAGTGCAGTTGTACCTAAAGAAATTAGAATTGAATCTATAGACTTATGTGCAATACTTAGCAATACCATAGATAATGCTATAGAAGCTTCTATGAACATTTATGATGAAGTTAAAAGAAAAATAAATGTTAAAATTAATCCGTATAAAAATTATTTGCATATATCAGTTTCTAATCAAGTATGCACCGATCCATTAATCCATATAAAAAAGTTTAGAAGTACTAAAAAGGATAGTGAAAATCATGGTTTAGGGACTAAGATAATTCAAAACATAGTGGAAATATATAATGGATTTATTGAATATAAATGTGAAAATACAATATTTACAGTAAAAATATTGGTACTGTTAAAAGAATAAATTACTATTGGGTACAAAAAACATACCATTGGGTAGAAAATCAACAAAAATATATTTTAATATGATATGCTCTTATTAAGGTAAAATGAACAGATTATTACATATTAACCTTATAAGGGCATAAATTTTTGCTTAAAAGTTATAGAAAATAACATAAAAATATATAAAAGTTTATAAGAGGGAGAATAAAAGGTGGGATATAAAAAGTATTTAGTTAAACAACATGATATGACTGATTGTGCAGCAGCATGCTTAGCAACAGTCTGCATGTACTATAAAAAAGAAATAAGTATAACGAAATTAAGAGATGTATTGGGGACAGATATTAAAGGAACAACTTTAAAAGGATTAGAGGATGGAGCTAATAGATTAGGATTTGATACTAGAGCTATTAGGGTTGATAAAAAAGGTTTCAAAAGTAAATATACACTTCCAGCTATAGCTCATGTAATTACTGAAGAGGGACTTAGCCATTTTGTAGTTATACATAAGATAAAAAAAGACAAGGTTATTATATTGGATCCTGCAAAAGGAGTAGAAAAAAAAGAGATAGATGAGTTTTTTGAAAATTTCGATGGAATACTCCTTTTAATGATTCCCAATAATGAATTTTCACCAGGTAAAAATAAAAATGGAGGTATGTTGTATAAATTCATAAGTTTACTTCTACCTCAAAAAGCATTATTTATTTATAGTATTATTGCATCTGTAATACTGACTACTTTAGGAATAGCATCATCTTTTTTCAATAAAATACTCATGGATGAAATACTACCCTATGGGTTAAAAAACCAACTTAAGATATTTGTTATAGGTTTTTTAATTTTAGGTATTACTCAAATTATATTATCAGCAATAAGGCAATATATGCTTTTATATTTATCTCAAAAGATAGATATACCATTGTTACTTGGATATTTTAAACATGTTTATAAGTTACCTATGCAGTTTTTTACTACTAGGAAAGTTGGGGATATATTAACAAGGTTTAATGATGCTTTTACTATTAAAAATGTTCTAACATCTATATCTTTATCATTAATAATAGATGTTATATTAGCTACAGTTTCTGCAGTTATCTTGTACATAATGAACAGTACGTTATTTATAGTTATTTTAATAATTACAGTTATAAGTGCTGCCTTAATATACATATTTAAAGAACCTTATAAAAAGATTAATTTAAAACAAATGGAAGCTGGTGCAAGGTTAAATAGTCATATTATAGAAAGCTTAAAGGGTGTAGAAACTATAAAAGTTTTAGCAGCAGAAGATAAAAGCATAGAGAAGCTTGAGGTTCAATACATAAAAAATCTAAAAATAGCTTTTAAAGAAGGGGTATTATCAAATATTCAAGGATCTATTTCATCGGGAGTATCTGCAATAGGAAATCTTATTATGATGTATATTGGTGCAACCTTGGTTATAGATGGAAAAATTACATTAGGTAGCCTCATGGCTTTCACATCACTATCTGACTATTTTATGGAGCCAATAGGAAGATTAATTAGTCTACAGCTTAGCATACAGGAAGCTAGTATATCGTTAAAGAGAATTTCTGAGATATATGAAGTTGAAAAGGAACAAATAGAAGAGGACAAAATAAAATTAGAAAGCGTAGATGGAGATATAGAACTTGAAAATGTTACTTTTAGGTATGGTAGTAGAGCACCAGTCTTGAAAGATGTAAGTATAAAAATCCCTAAAGGCAAAAAGGTAGCTTTAGTTGGGGAATCTGGTAGCGGGAAAACAACTATATCTAAGTTATTATTGAAATATTACAACCCAGAGGAGGGAAAAATAAAAATTTCTAGTTATGATATAGAAGAATTAGATATTTATTCATTGAGAAAATCTATAGCTTATGTACCTCAAAATATTGAACTTTTTTCTGGTTCAATTAGAGAAAACATACTTCTAGGTAAGGAAAGGGCTAGCTATGAAGATATAAAAAATGCTTGTGAAAATGCAAACTGCCACTCCTTTATAGAAAAACTTCCAGGAAAATATGATACTTTCTTAGATGAGGCTGGGGGTGGGTTATCAGGAGGAGAGAGGCAAAGGCTTGCTCTTGCAAGAGCGCTTATAAAAAAATCAAAATTTTTAATTCTTGATGAAGCTACTAGTAACTTAGATTTTATTAGTGAGGCAAGAATTTATGATACTTTGTTTGTTAAAGGAAAGGACCTAACAATGCTTATAATAGCACATAGGTTATCTACTATAAGAAATTGTGACCTTATATATGTAATGGATAGCGGAAAGGTAGTAGAGGTAGGGGATCATGAAACACTTTTAAAGGAAAAAGGTTACTATTATAAGTTATATGTAAGCCAAGTAGGAGAATTAGAACATAAGAATATTGAAGAATCAGATGGAAATGAAGATAGTTATAAAATGAATATTGAAAATGAAAATTCCATGGTGGGAAAGTTACAGGAGGGTGAAGAATATGAATACAATTGAAAAAATAACTGTAAGAGAAAATAAGGTTTTAAAATTAAAAAATGTTCTTATTAGAGAAATTGAGGAAGAGGAATTTAATACTATAGATAAGGTAGCCTATATGATGGATAGTTATGTTAAGTCTAAAGGAAACTCAACAGTAGGACCAATGATAAATTATTCTTCAACATCTGTAGATGAAAATGGACAAGTTAAAATAATATTAAAACTTATGATTCAACTTAAAGGTCCTATATATAATGTTGAAAGGCCTTATAAATTAAAAAATGAAATTAGAGTTACTAACTGTCTATTTGCAAGATTTTGTGAAAAGGAAGAAAATCTTCAGTTTGCATATTCAAAACTTCAATTATATGCTTTTGAAAAAGATATAAAGTTGAAAGGAGATAGTTATACAGTATTTGTTGATAATAAAGATAATAGGATGACAGCTGATGTGTTTATGCAAGTTGATCAGGGAGGCTTAGAGAGTGAAGGTCTATAGTTTAAATGAAATAACTGATAGTAAACTACTATATGATAAAAAACCTCCCAGGTTTATGAATTATATAATACTAGTTGTACTAATACTAATTATTTGTTTTATTGTATGGAGTGCAAAGTCAGTGAAGACTTTTGTAGTTAAAGGACAAGGTGTTATAAGTACTGAGAAAAAAAGTAACATAATGGCTAAGGTATCTGGGGAGATTAAAGAATCCTACATAGAGGAAGGTAAGGAGGTTAAAGAAGGAGATTTACTTTTAGTATTTAATTCTCCAGAACCTAAATATCAACTGCAGCAAATAGATGGACAGATTAAAATTTTAGATAAAAAAATTAAGCTTTTAAAAAGAGCAGAAAAAGAAGCAACAAAAGGAAAGAACACTTTTAATAAAAAGGACTCAGATGAAGTGGAGTTTTACAATAAACTTGTAAATAGTTATGTGAGATTAGAAGAATACAAGGTAGACGAAGAAGCACTAAAAAAACAGGAATATACAGATGAGCAAATACAGAAGTATAAGGAGCAGGCAAAAAATAAAAAAGATCAATTATATTATGATACTATAATTTCTTTCACTAATGATAGAAAACAATTAGAAATGGAAAAAAGCAGGTTAGAAACACAAAAAGTATCTATTACAAAGTCTACTGAAGAGTATAAGTTATGTGCATCTAGCAGTGGCAAGGTTCATTTAAATACACCTATTAAAAAAGGAATAGTACTTCACGGTGGAGCCTTAATTGGAACCATAGCAACTACTGACAAGGATATTATAGTAGAAACACTTATACCAAGTACAGATCGACCTAGAATACATAAAAATGATGATGTATCACTTGCAGTAGGGGGATTAAACCAAGCAGAATATGGAACTTTAAAAGGCAAAGTTATATCTATAGATGAAGATGCAACTATAGATACTGAAAAAGGAAATATATTCTTCAAAGTTAAAGTAAAACCTGAAAGAAACTATCTAAAGGATAAAAAGGGAGAAAAAATAAAATTAACACTAGGAATGGTAACAGAAACAAGAGTAAAGTATGAAAAGATAACATATATGAAATATTTTATAGAACAAATAGGAATTAAATTTGATTAATAAGTAATTAGAAGTGGCTGCAGACACTTTTAATATATATATAATTTAAAATGGAAGGGGAATAAAATATGAGTACACTAGCATTAAACAGAAGTTATGAATTACAAATGCCAAGTAGTTTTGTAGATGTTGACAGGGATGAAATGGAGTATGTTGATGGAGGATTTTATATTTCTAATCAAACTTTAAAGGGAGTATTAATATCAGCTGGAGTAAATCCTGTTGGAGCTACTTTAATAGGCTTAGGTGCTTGGAAGTTAGCAGGACTAATAACTGCTAAATCAGCTGCTGTAGGTGCAAAATTAGGAGCTTTTGGAGGACCATTTACAGCAGCAATAGGATCTTTAGTTTCAGCAGCAATAGGTGGTGGTGCAGCGCTTACAATTGCTAATGCTGTGATTCAAGGTAAGGGTATAAATGTTGGACTTATGAGAACAAAAAGTGGTGTGCCTTATTGGGTAGATATAAGTATACAATAATTTTATAAGATATAACTTACGCCATCTTACATTAGTTGATGGCGTAGTATTTCTGTATAAACTATAATTTCATCAGATAATTAATAAAACCTAAAATATATTAATAGAAATTATAATTGGTGAATATTTGTAGTAA
This sequence comes from Hathewaya histolytica, assembly GCF_901482605.1. NCBI lineage: Bacteria > Bacillati > Bacillota > Clostridia > Eubacteriales > Clostridiaceae > Hathewaya > Hathewaya histolytica. The sequence continues at coordinate 476,833 of NZ_LR590481.1, forward strand.
TTTTTATCATTACAATAAAGATTATGTATTTATATAATTAAACATATATTTTGAATTCATAAGAATATAATAAGTTGAGAGGGATGAGGATGGAAAAAATTGTACTAAGGTTGATTTTTCTAAATATAGTTTACTATTTAAATAATTTTTTATATGTATTTATTGATAAACAGTTTGGAATAGATGGTTTTCTTGTTTTTTGGGCGTTTTCACCATATATTTTAATTATATTATCAGGTCTATTACTTGAAAACCTTCATTTAAAAACATTAAAAAAAGTAAGAAAAATAGTAGTAATAGATTTAGTTTTAAGAGTAGTATCAGTGTTTATAAATTATTATTCTACATCTTTTAAATTTAAAAATATAAATTTTATTAGTTTAATATTAGTAGAAATAATCATAATGCTTATAAATATATTTTTAGAATTTAAAATATATAGACATGTTAAATATAGTAGTAAGAATGAAGAGGAAGAGTATACGCCACTTTCTAATGAAGAATCAAAAGACATTATTCAAAAATATTATATTGATGATAATTTTGATTACAGTAATTCAAATATAGAGGATAGAAAAGAAATAGATAAGCTTTTCAGACTGATAAAACTTGTAGGGTATTCAACTGTTATGGTTTATTCATTTCCCATTATAATTTCATTAGGTCTTAGAATATTAGGGGAAAGGTATAGGTTAGCAGTTTTATTTATAGTAGTTATTATTTTCTTTATAAATCTCTATTTAAATTATATAAAGTTAACCTTATATTATATTGATGAAAAGATGTGTAAAAAGATATATATTAGAGACAATGTTTCGGTAATTATAGGTATTTTAATATTATTTATATATGATGGTATTATTAATATAAATACTGGTGGATACAATATTTTCATATATATTATATCTTGTGTATTTTTTGCAGTTCCTATCCTTACTAACAAAAAGATATCTATTAAGTTCCATAAAATAAATAAGGATATTATTAAAAATAAAAAGAACTAATTTAGATAGTAAGTCAATAAAAATATATTTTAATATAATAGAATGAAAAAATTAAAGAATTAGGTATAAATATATTTACGAAGAATGGGGAAGTCATGTGGAATATTTAACTCTTCAAACAGGACATCTTTTAACAATAATAATACCATTGCAGCTTATTATTAATAGAATTATAGGTTATATTAAGGTATTTCATAGCAAGAAAGTAGAAAAGATTTTTAAAATAATAGACGTTATTTTTGCAATAATAGCTACTTTAATATTTTATAAATTACATTATGGAGAATATTTTTGTGGAATATGATTTTTAAGTTTATTAATGTCACCATGGTTCTATGGATTTATATCTAAAATTTCGTCAAAAGACTCGTATAAAGAAATTTCGGAAATAGATTTTATATTTTTTATTTTGAATGTTATTGGGGGTACTATATTAATTATTATTCCTTGCACAAGAACTTTTCATTACATAGGTGGAGGATATAATTTTAAAGTAGATATTGTTTCTAAATACTTATTTTTAATATTTGGGCTTTGTATTATTTTTCTTAATAAATATATTTCTAATAAAGTCTATAATTATTTTCACAAAAATAGTTTATAGAGATATATGGTAAATCATGATTTAAAGAATTAAAGATATATTACCATTCAGTAGAAAAAACATGCTATTCAGTTAAATATAAACACAGGATATTTTTGATATGTTATGCTTTTAGTAAAGAAGTGTGTACAAATTAATACAGACTTTTTTAGAGCATAACATTTTTTATTGGGCTCTAATTGAATAGTTACTTTTAAATCAGGGGGAAAAGTATGAAAGAAAATGAGTTAAAGATAGTTTTGGTTTTGAATTGTATAACTGTAATACTGTATAGTTTAGCTCTAAGCCTGCATTTTTAAATACAAGGGGTAACTACATATTCACCAGTTGTTTGATTATTGGACAGTTATTTATAATTTTTGCAGTATTACGTAATAAAAATTAAGATATTTATTTTATTATTTATTAAATAAATGAAAAACTGGAGGACATTTTGCGGATAACTATGATTTTTGTCTTATTTATTTTAGTGACTTTGGGAATGTATATTTCAACAGTAAAAATAGAAAATGTTCTTAAGGATGCAAAAGAAGTTTCTTGTGATTCAACAGCGTATCATGAATTATTTTCGTTTTTTAGCCAGTATAATAAAAATCACAATAAGAATAGTATTCTTATTGAAGAACGAAAGATTTTTCAATATAGAATGCGAGATAATTCTATTGGGATTAAAACTCTTGAGAGTAAAACAGCATCTGATATAATACCTAGTTTGCATGAAGCAGGTCATTATATATCTATTAATAGAAGTAAGAGGTATAAGAGAGTATATAAGATATATGTTAATCTTGTAGCCTTAAATAGATTGTTGATTATACCACTTATTTTAATGGTGTTAATTGTAAAACTTACTAATATTGGAGAAGGTAATTTGATAGAAATCCAACATTATTATCTTCCTACTTTATTAATTATATTTAGCATCATATCTTTATTTAAGTTGACTATAGGAATGAAAGAGGAGTATTCTGCAAGTGAAAAGGCTTACAGGTATATTACTATAAAAGGAAATGGTACATTAAATCTATTAGCGAAGAATATCTATATATTTTCCTTTTTACAGCAATTATTTATGTCTTTAACGTGTATTATGGGGATATTCTTATTTTGGATGTTTACATAGGAATTGATAAAGTCATTAGTAGAAAAATTTACTGTTGAGGGGATACAATGATAAAAGAAATATTATCTTTTGAATGGATAACTAAAAAATCAAAAAAAATATAATTCAATTTTATTTACTTAATCTAATAATTGTATAATTAATACGATACATAGAAAAATTATCTAGAAAAAATATATTTATAAAGATTATATATATCTTATCTCTAATAATTTTTTTTCTTATTACATTTAAAATGCATATTAGTATAGTAAGTAAAATTATGGTAGAGTTAATACAAAAACAAAAAACTATATTTAACTTATATTCCAATAGAAATATTATACTACTTACATTAATGGGTTTAGTAAACTTAATAGTATATGAATATATATTAAAATTTATAAGAAAAAACTTATATTTAATAATGGAAACTATTGAGGATAACTCATATTTTAAAAGCAACTTATGGGATAAGATGTTAGGGGTAAAGAGTAAAAATATATATACTAAAATATTAATTAAAGATATATGTTCCTTTATGAGAAAAAAAGGTTTAGATTTTTACATGGTATTGATAATGCAATTAGGTATATTTTGCTTTTATTGTGTTACTATTTTAAAAGATAGACCTAGCGGAACAATTGAGAAATTAGAATCCATAGCTATAATATATCTAATATGTTCATTTTTAAATTTTATATTAGTTAAAGTATCAATTTTCTCTAATATGAAAGAAATATTGATTGAGAAAGATTACAATCTTTTAAAGAAATTTAATATAAAAGCGGATAAATTCAAAATACTTATAGAAAAATCTAATTTTATATTTGTAATATCATTAATATCTACAATTATAATGATAGTTGTAAATATATTATTGGATATTAGTTTTGTAGGGTTATTTCAGAATTTCATACTTACACTTCTTTTATTATCATGGATTAGATATTGTAGCTTAATAGCTGTATATAGTAGAAATTTTGGAATTAATTCTATTAAAGCTTCATTTTTTATATTAATAGTATTTTTAAATATAAAGATCATATTTAATATATTTGAATTTAATAATAATTTTATATCTAAATATTTCATTATAGTTTTGCTAAATATTTTAGCATATTATATTGAGTTTTTATCAATTAAGTTTTTTTGTAAGAAGTATAGCCGTAATTAGTATTAAAAATATTTCTTTTTCATATATGGATATCAATGAAGAAAATGATATTATTAAATATCTAGGTAATGTAGTTTTTTATAATGGAAAAGCTTAGTATAATTTATTTAAATAATTTTTTGATATATATTTAAAGGAAAATAAAAAAGTTACACGTAAAGGATACACTAGCAAAAGAAGCTGGTGTATTTTTTATGTTTAAAATTCTTTTTAGGTTATTAAAAATAAATATTAAAAAAATAATAAGAAATCTTTAAAGAATCTTTAAAATTAGAAAGTACTATATAAACAGAAACAGATAGGGGGCTTTGGAAATGAGTAAATTAATTTTAGAAACTAGAGATTTAACTAAAACGTTCAAAGGATTTAATGCAGTAAATAATGTAAATTTAAAAATTCAAGAAGAATCTGTTTATGGATTACTTGGACCTAATGGAGCAGGTAAATCAACAACATTAAAAATGCTTACAGGACTGTTAAAAAAGACATCAGGAGAAATTTTATTTAATGGACATGAGTGGACTAGAAATGATCTTAATGATATTGGAGCATTAATAGAACATCCTGCTTTATATGAAAATTTAACTGCTAGAGAAAATTTAAAGATATATACTACTTATCTAGGATTAGAAGAAAAAAGGATAGATGAAGTTTTAAATATAGTGAATCTTGTTAATACTGGTAAGAAAAAAGTAGGGCAATTTTCTATGGGGATGAAACAAAGATTAGGAATTGCAATTGCTTTAATTAATTCACCTAAATTATTAATTTTAGATGAACCTACTAATGGATTAGATCCTATAGGAGTAAAGGAGCTTAGAGATTTAATTAAGAGTTTCCCAAAAGAAGGGATTACTGTAATTGTATCTAGCCACATATTATCAGAAATTGAATTGATCTGTGATCACATAGGAATTATTAACAATGGAGTTTTAGGTTATGAAGGAAAGATTAATAAAGAGGAAAATTTAGAACAACTCTTTATGAAAGTAGTACAGGAAACAAGGAGAGGATAATCGTGAAAGAATATATTATTTCTGAAAATATAAAGTTAAAAGGTACTTTTACTAAGAAGATAATTTTTATTGCACCATTATTAACAGGGGTTATGGCCACACTTTTTGGTGGACCTTTAAATATGCAAAATATGGTTTTCTATTGGTGGTATAGTTTCTTTTTACCAGGAGTTATAGCTATTTCGGCGTCACTTATGGATAAGAATGAGAAAAAAGCAGGTAATTATAATGGATTATATTTACTTCCTATAAATTTGAAAAAAGCGTGGGTAGGAAAGAATATAGTTTTAGGTATGTATTTATTATTAACACAAGTTATTATATTTTTTATAGTATTGTTACCAAAGTTATTAGGTATAAACGGAATAGTATTTTCAATTGAAGAAATACTTTTAGGTTGTTTAATAATATGGATTGGTACTTTACCACAATTACCTATTTTATTATATATATCTAAAAAGTTTGGGTTTGCTGCTATAGTTTTTGTTAATTGTATTTTAGGGTTCTTTTTACCAGTGGTATGTGCTGAAAGATCTTTTTGGTTTTTAATACCTCATTGTTATACTGGAAGGCTAGTAAAAGAAATAATAGGGTTAGATATTAATGGTCTTTATACTCAATCTAATATACAAAATTGTATGCCTACTGTATGTAAGGGATTCTTAGCCATAGTAATAGTTACAGTTATAGGTTTATATATTACTGCTAAATTTTTTGAAAGACAGGAGGTAAAATAATATGAATAGTGTTTTAAGAGGAGTTAAAGGAAATTTTATAAAGCAAAGACATACTACAATTCCTTGGATTCATATTATAGTTCCAATTTTAGGTGCTCTAATATTTAATTTCTATTTTTATAATTATCCTACTGTTGAGAATGTAAAGAGGTTACAGTTGATAATAGAGTGTGCTACAATTATATTTCCAATTTTAATAGGTATTACAACGAGCCTTTTTCTTGGTATCGAAGAAAAGTCAGGGTATTATAGATGGATTTTAGGAATAGGTACATCAAGAACAGTTAGTTTCTGCTCCTTTATAATTTATGTTTTAATATGGGGCTGCATATCATGTTTACTTTTATGGATTGCTACTTTCATAGGTTTTACAGCTCAAGGAATTTATATAGAAGGATTAATGAATTTATTTTTAAAGGTTTCTATATTTTTTATTATAGGAAATATATTTACTTATGTTTTTCATATTGTTGTAGGAATGCGTTTTGGAATGGGAGCATCTTTAATATTAAGTGTTTTTGAAAGTGTTTTTGTGTTATTAATTGGAAACATGAATGAATTAGATAAATGGAGTTCTTGGAAGTACCTTCCACACGCTTTTACAGTAAAAATATCTCAAATTTCTTTATGGAAAAGTTTTGGAATCAATGTAAATGTAAGCTGTTTTACATCATATATTATGTTAATAATATTAAATATTATTTTGATTACTTGTTCAATAAATTGGATAAAAAGATGGGAAGGAAGAAAAAATTAATAACTTAAAATATCTAGTTTTAAAGATATCTCTATTGTGGTCGACATAAATAATAATTATTATATGGCTAAGAGAATATGAAAATAGAGGGTGATATTTTGGGCAAGATATTGGCTATTGATGACGAACGTAACATTTTAATTTTAATTAGAAATGCATTAAAAAAAGATGGACATGAAGTTATAGGAGTAAGTAATCCAAAGGAAATAAATTTTAATGAGATAAAAAAATATGATCTTATACTTCTAGATGTAATGATGCCTAAAATTGATGGCTTTACCTTATGTGAGGAAATCAGAGAAATTACAGATGCTCCGATTATATTTTTAACAGCTAAAACTCTAGAAGAGGATGTTTTACAAGGGTTGAGTATAGGCGGGGATGATTATCTTTTAAAACCTTTTAATATAAATGAACTTAGAGCAAGAATAGGAGCACATCTTAGAAGAGAAAAAAGAGAAAAAAAGAATGCTATGTTGCTATCAGGAGTATTTATAAATTTAAGTAGTAAAGAGATATGTGTAGAAGATAGAAAGATTGATTTTACAAAGACGGAATATGGGGTTTGCGAATTTTTAGCTAAAAATAGAGGCCAGGTCTTTACAAAGGAGCAAATATATGTTGCTATATTTGGATATGAAGGAGAAAGTGACAGTGTAACTATAGCAGTGCATATTAAAAATATTAGAATGAAATTTGAGAAAGTTAATATGGCACCAATAGAAACTATATGGGGTGTAGGATATAAATGGGAATAAGTAAAGAAATAACCTTAAAAAGATTTTTTTTAAAATATTTAGTTACAATTGTTAGTTGTATTATACTGTCTTTTGTTACGCCCTGGATGATTATTGGTATATTAAGTAATAATAATGTAGTTAAACCTGCAAATTATTACGAGCTTCAAGCTAAAAAAATTAAACCTAAATTAGAAAGATTACCAGTTATAAAACAAGGTGATATACCTAAGAATCTATCATATATTATTTTTGATAAAAATAATAATATTGAAAGTACTAATTTTAAATCTGAGGAAGTACAAGATGCATTAAATTTTATAGATGATAAAAATGATTGGAAGGTAAATTACTTTGTGTATATAAAAGGAAAAAGTAATTCATGTATTTTAAAATATAAATTAAAAGTCAGTTATACAAGTAATAAATTAAATGATATTTTTTTATCTCCAGAAAAAATGTTATATATATTTATAATAATAAATTTATTAAGTTCATGTGTAATTAGTATAATTATATTTTCAAAAAAGTTAAAAACAGAGTTAATACCACTTTTAAATACAACAAAGCAAATTCATATTCAAAATTTAGATTTTACTGCGAAAAGGGCTAAAATTAAGGAATTTAATGAAATTTTAGATTCCATGATAGATATGAGAGATGAACTAAAAGACACATTAAAAAAGAAGTGGGAAGAAGAAAAGATAAAAACAGAACAATTATCAGCACTATCCCATGATATAAAAACCCCTCTTACTATTATTAAGGGAAATACTCAATTACTTTTGGAGAGTGAGTCTTTAGAAGAAGATAAAGAGTATGGAGAATTTATCCTAAATGGAGTTAATGAAATAGAAAATTATATTTCAATATTATCTAATGCCATACATAATGGAAAAAAACTTAGAATTCAAAAGAATAAAATTAATATAAATAATTTATTAAGGAAAATAGAAAAAGATACACTTTCACTATTTCAGACCAAAGAAATAAAATTAAAAAGTGAGTATTTAAATATTCCCGATTTTATTTATGGTGATGAACGATATATATATAGGGCAATAATGAATGTTTTAAGTAATGCCTTTGATTATTCTCCAAAGCAAGGTACAGTATATTTAAATATTTTTTTTACGGATGAATACTTATATTTTAAAATAACTGATGAAGGAAAAGGATTTTATAAGGAAGATATAAAAAATGCAAGTAATATGTTTTATCAAGGTGATAAAAGTAGATCGAGAAATAATCATTATGGAATAGGGTTGTATTTAGTAAATGTTGTTGCTAAAGAACATAGAGGAGAGGTTATACTGGGGAATTCCAAAGAAACTTTAGGGGCAGAAGTTATTTTTAAAATAAAAAGTGATTAGCGTATAAATTAAGCACCTAACTTTAAAGTTAGGTGCTTAATTTATCTAGGATATTTTAATTTTTAAGATTTCTTATAAAAAGAGAATTATGCTTAAAAATAACTTATAAAAATCTAGTACATTTTTAAAGAAAATGTTAAAATGTAGGAAGCAAAATAAAGTTGTAGAGTATAAAAAATTTTATTTACTAGGAAGAAGGGGAGGGTTTATGACTCTTTGTTGTGGAGACTTATTTGAACTTAGTCATTTTTCAAGGGCGAAACTATTAGCAGGTGAGGATGGATTGAATCGTGAAATTTCTTGGCCTTATGCTAGGATGACAGAATCTATTTCAGAATGGCTCTATGGGGGGGAACTATTATTTGTTACATATAACTGTTTAGAGGAAGATAGTAATAGTATGCTATCTTTATTAGAAGAGTGTATTTATAAAAAACTTTCTGGTGTTGTAATTTTAATTGATGATAAGTACATAGATAGAATAGAAAAAAAGATTATAGATAGAGCAAATGAAGAAAACTTACCTCTATTTATAATGCCTTGGGATATTAAGTTAATAGATATTATACAAGAGATTTTTCTAAAAATGGAACAGAAAAAGGAAGAATCAAAGAATGCAAAACATTTTCTTGAAGCTCTTCTTTTTTCACGTAAGCAGATACATCAAGATATTCAAGCTTTAGGAGAATTTTATAATATAAAGTTAAGACCTTTTTATTATATTTGTATATTTAAAATGGAAAGTACATCTAATATTTATCATGGTATGGAGGAAGTTAACAAACATATAGTTAGTTCTTTGAAAGATATCTTAAATTATGAGCACTGTAATTTGGTTTCCATGGAATATAGAAATCATTTAACTTGTTTAATATTTACTAATGATTATGAAGAAGCAAAAAAATCATCCGGAGCAGTTGAAGCTATATTTAATCTTGTAAGTTCAAGATATTCTTCTATTGAATTTAATTTAGGTTTTAGTCGTATTAGGGAAACAGATTCGGAAATAAAAATAAGTTATAAAGAAGCATTTAAAGCTTTATCTATGATTAATATATACAACAAAAATTCAAAGGTTATTAGATATAATGAATTAGGAATTGTTAGGCTATTAGTTGAATTGGCAGATATTAAGGATATTGATCAATATTGTTATGAAAATTTAGGACCCATTTTAGAGTATGATAAAAAACATGGAGTAGATTTGCTAGGAACTTTAAAATGTTATTTTCAGAATAATAAACATCTAATGAAAACTTCTCAAGAACTTTTTATTCATAGAAATACTTTAATTTATAGGTTATCAACAATAAAAGATCTTCTACAAAGAGATTTAGATGATGCTATGACGGACTTAGAACTTTTTAATAGTATATTGATTTATGAGTTCCTTGGTTTAAAAAATAAAATATAAAAATCTGTGACAATAATTGTCACAGGTTTTTATATTTTTTGCTATATGTTTTGTTCTTTTGGTATTTCAGTTTTAGAAATAGACAATATCAAAACACCTGCAAAAATTAATATACACGCAATAATTTTTATTAGTGTTATTTTCTCTCCTAGTAATAGTGATCCAAAGATTACACTTGTTATCGGTTCAAAGGTACTTATAACAGCAGCTTCACTTGCTCCAATGTGCTTTATACCAATTTGTAATAGAGATAGAGCTACTACTGTACATAAAAATGCAAATATTGCAGATATAGACCATGCCTTAGTTGTTAAAGAAGATAAAACTAGTTCTTTTGTAATTAATCCATAGAAGAACATGCCTATAGATGAAGCAGTTGCTACATAAAAGGTTATCTTAAATGGTGATTCAGCCTTTAAACCACTTTTATCCATGAATATAATATAGAATGCATAAAATACACCTGAAGATATTGCTAAGATTAATCCAAGTAGTGTACTAGAACCAAGTGATGCAGAATTCAATGCTGATATAAAGAAACATCCTATACCACACATAGCTATTATTAGTGCTAGAATCTTTTGCTTACTTAATTTTTCATGGAAGAATATTACACAACCGAGAGTTACAAATATAGGGTAAGTAAAATGTATTGGAGTTACTATTCCCACATCTATATGGGCAAAAGCCATATTTAACATCAATGTTGTAATTGCATTTCCAATGAATCCTAGTATTACTAAGTCTCTTAACTGTTTTTTTGTTATTCTTAAGTCTATTTTTAAAAGTAAAATAATAGCTAGTAAAAATGGTAAACTTAAAAAGTTTCTTAAAAAAGTTAATGTTACAGGATTGCTACCTTGGGTTCCATAAGTCATAGGTCCAAGTGTGAAAGCAAATCCAAAGGTAATAGAGGACAACATTGTAAGAATTGTTCCTTTTGTTTTCATAATATAACCACTTTTCTCAGCGTAATTTTATTTAAAAGCTTTTTCAACAATTTTAAGTATATTTGGAATAACATCATCAACTATTATTTTTCCTCTTTCAGCTGAAGAGGATTTAGCTGATGCAAGTATTCCAGTTTCCGGAACTATATCCTTTTCAATTGGATATCTATAATAAGTTGCTGGGCTAGCATTCTCAGTATCTAATATCTTATCTTCTCTAACAAGTTCTGGTGCAAAATACATCATTAATGAAGTTTCTGTAACAGCTGCATGTTCTAAAGCCCAACCTGGGAATGGAACTTCATCAAAAACTTTATCAATTACATCAGGTGACATTGGATCCCACCAGTTGGTTAAAAGAATTTGTACTCTATCACCATATTTTTGAGAGCATAAGTCCATAGCTTCTACGATAAATGCTTCATTTTCAAAGTGGGCACTTAAAAGAAAGATTTTTGTGAATCCATCACGAACAAATTCATCTATTATATCCATAACTAAAACTTGTAATGTAGCTCCATTTAAGTCAATTGTTCCTGGAAATAAAGGGCCACCACCACTTAAAGGTTTTGATTTATATCCATATGAAAGAGTTGGGGCAACCACAGCATCTAAATTTTCGGCTATACGGTAAGCGAATCCTTCAGCTAATACTGTGTCTACACAAGTTGGTAAATGAGGACCATGTTGTTCTGTAGAGCCTATTGGTAGAATAATTACACCATCTTTTTTCTTTTCGAATTCTTTCCATGTCATATGTGTCATTTTTACATTTTCGTACATAATAACATCTCCTTTTACTTTTTCATGACAAATTTTATCAAGTCTTTAATACTTAACCAAGTTTACTCTTAATGGATAATACATTCAATGTACAAAAGATACAAATATATAAGTAAAAATATGTTTTTTTAATGCACATTAATATTGAGGTATTATTGTGCTTTTAGCACAATGACTATACATAAAAATAATGTTAAACTTCAATTTGCTAGTAATCTATTGCAAACTACTACACACAAAATGAGAGGAGATTGTTTAAATGAAAGCGATTTTATTTAAAAATGCTAGATTAAAAGGAAATGAAACATTAGTTGATTTACTTGTTGAAAATGGAGTTTACAAAGAAATAGGACAAAATCTTTCTATAAAATATAAAGATGTAGAAACTTACGACTTACAAGGAGACCTTGTTGTTCCACCTTATATTGATCCGCATATACATTTAGATTATGTGTATACTGCCCGTACTCCAGGTGCTAATAATGGGACAGGTACTCTTTTTGAAGGAATTCAAAGATGGTCTGAAACAAAAGCAAATATGACAATAGATGAAATTAAGGAACGTGCTAGAATTGCGTTAAAGAAAGAGATTTTACATGGAACTCAATATCTTAGAACTCATGTTGATGTAACAGATCCTAAACTTACTTGCTTAAGAGCTATTATGGAATTAAGAGAAGAAGTTAAAGATCTTGTTGATATACAAATTATCGCATTTCCACAAGAGGGTATGTATTCATATAAAGATGGAGATAAATTAGTGGAAGAAGCATTAAAAATGGGTGCAGATGTAGTAGGGGCTATTCCTCACTTTGAATTTACAAGAGAAATGGGAGAAAAATCTATTAAGAAAACTGTAGAACTTGCTATGAAGTATAATAAATTAATAGATGTTCATTGTGATGAAACTGATGATGAACAATCAAGATTTGTTGAATTATTAGCAGCAGAATCTTATATGAATGGAATCGGTGAGCTAACAACAGCAAGTCATGCTTGTGCTATGGGTTCATATAATAATGCTTATACATTTAAATTATTTAAACTTTTAGGATTATCAAAAATGAACTTTATATCTTGTCCAACTGAGAACATACACTTACAAGGAAGATATGATACATATCCAAAAAGAAGGGGACTTACAAGAGTTAAAGAACTAAATGATGCAGGAATTAATGTTTGTTTTGCACAAGATTCAATTTCAGATTCATGGTATCCATTAGGAAATGGTAATTTAATGGCCATTTTAGATGCTGGAATTCATATCTGTCATATGATGTCTTTTGATGAAATTAATAATGCATTAGATTTAATTACAATAAACGGTGCTAAAACTCTTAATATAGAAGATAAATACGGAATAGAAGTTGGAAAAGACGCTAACTTTATAGCATTAAACGCTAAGAATGAATTTGATGCAATATTAGAAAGAGTAGGAATTAATTGTTCCGTTAGAAAAGGTGAATTTTTATTTAAGAAACAGCCACAAATAATTGATACAAATATATCTTTATTAAAATAATAATTATAAAATTAGAGATTAAGTTAATACTAGCTTGATCTCTACTTTTTTATATAAATTTAATTCATAAAAGAAAGAAAATTAAACTTATAATTAGATATATTAAATTTAAGTGACTAAATTAGGTTTAATTGAAATTTATTAATTAATATTAACTAATAAGCATATAATCCTAAATATACTATTAAAATATAGTTAGGGGTGTGTGTTTCTTGAAAGATAACTTTTTTATGCCTATATATTTAAATAGAGGTTTAGTTTTAGACCTTCACTCTATTTTTATAGATGGTTCTATAGAAAGCACATCTGTACGGTTTGTTAGAGGTGATACTGAACATTTGAAACTTCAAAATTACAATAAAACTGGAAAGGATTTTGCTGAAAAAACTTCTGGTAGTTATAAGGTGCCCAATGATGATAATGAATATGACTTTTCAACACATTGTTCAAAGTTCAATAGTAAGGATTTTTCAGGGAATATAGAAGGTTCCAATACGAATACAAATGAAGTTACTCTAAGAAAAATAAGTACCAACTTTTCTATATTTAATAATTTAAAAAATACTATGTTTAGAGATCATATGTTTAGAGAAATATCAAAAGAGGATATTATAAATGAAGATATAAAATGTGGTGAATATGTTGAATTTAATTGTGGTATGAGTTCCTTATCGTTATTAAATGATGTTAATAATATTATAGATATTTTAGAGTGTTATGATTGCACAGAGTTAGATAAATTAATTGAGAAAAAAGAAAATGAAAACAATCTTACAAATTATTCAGTGATATTAAAACAATTAAAGCTATTAAGTTCTTATCTGTGTAAGAATGATACAGTTAATATGGTAACCAATATAGGTGAATGTAGAGCTGTACTAAATGTAAATTTAGATTATTTTTCTGATAAACATGCCTATATGTATGATACCTGTGATACTGCTTGTAAAGTTTTTGGTAAGGTAATAAAAATGCCTAAAAAGGGTGAAGAAATATGTCTTTTATCCAAAACAGGAATGAGTGATTATTATAGAAAATTTTTAGATTCAATATCACCGTATTTAGCTGTATTAAAAGAAAATAATATAGTAATGCCTAATAACTTAGTTATTGATATAGAATGTCCTGCTATACAGGTTATACCGATAGCTATGTATCTTTAAAATTTTAATAAATTAATTTACACACATTAATTTAATATTTACAATAAAATAACTTATTTTTATGAAGTCAGTTATTCTATATCATATAAGTTTTTTAATTCCATTCCTATCCACATAAATAAAGTAGGTACAAATAAAAGAACAAAAAAAACAGTATTATATATTAATGGTGTTGCTCTTTGAAGTGCTATGTGGGAAGCTTTATTAATAAATATATATGGTATCCAAACATATATATTTTCAAAATAAAGAGGAAATTTTAAAAAGAGCAGAAGAATTTATTTAACAATAAAACATAATGCCATAAGAAATACTATTTCTTATGGCATTATGTTTTATTCTCTAGTTAACTTTTTTATTATATATCTATGTTCAGGATACATATTTAATAATTCATCTCTTTTTATTAATTCAAAATCGTCAAAATGAAAGCCCGGTGATACCATGCATCCTACTAAGGCATAATCTTCATTGTTCATGGCAGAGCCAAAAATATAACCTTTAGGAACTAAGACTTGCGGAGTTTCTCCCTTTTCTAAATTAAGACCTAAAAATTTTTTAGTAAGTTTTCCTTCTGGACTTATCATATAAATAGTAAGTGAAGAACCACTATGATAATACCAAAGTTCATCAGACTGTAATCTATGGAAATTAGATACTTCTCCATTTTGTAATAAAAAATAAATACTAGTCCAAAGATTTCTTTCTATTTTTTTATCATGTCTATTTAAATTTAAAGTTTCATCTGATATAAGTGATTCTTTATAATATCCACCTTCTGGATGAGAAATCATATTTAAATTTTTAATAAAATAATCAGCAGATTTTATCATATTTAATCTCCTTTTTCTTTAGTATTTCCTTAATATTATATATTAATTTTAACATAAAATTCAAATTAATAATTTTATAAAAAAATTCTAATAGTAATATGTAAATAGGTGTAAAATTTATAACAAAAATATAAGTACTTACGTTATTTACTATAATCACAAATTTAATTTATGTATATTCAATTTATTTTTGGGTAAATTAGACTTATAACCTACTCTTAAAAGCATCACTAATTTATTATGTTAAAGTTACCCTTATAACTCTAAAGATGTAAAAAAGATAAGTTATTAAGTTTATTTATGAAATACCATAAA
Organism: Hathewaya histolytica; assembly: GCF_901482605.1. Taxonomy (NCBI): domain Bacteria; kingdom Bacillati; phylum Bacillota; class Clostridia; order Eubacteriales; family Clostridiaceae; genus Hathewaya; species Hathewaya histolytica. Next base: position 492,320 of record NZ_LR590481.1, read on the forward strand.
ATTTGATTAGAAAGAATATTATTAACAAATAATAATTTATGCCTAGCAAAGAATAAAAGATAATAAGGAGGAATTATTATGAATATTTTAGCATGGATTATCCTAGGAGCTTTAGCTGGATGGATTGCAAGTAAGTTCACAGGAAATGATTCTGAAATGGGAGCTTTTGCAAACATAATAGTTGGTATAATTGGTGCATTTATTGGTGGATGGATATTTAGATTTATTGGAGGCAAAGGAATTACAGGCTTCAATATTTGGAGTGCCATAGTAGCTGTAGTGGGAGCTATAATACTACTTGCTATAATTAATGCATTTAAGAGAACTAATAAATAGTATTAGGTTAGGTAAATAAAGAACTTTAAAATTACTTTTATAAAATAAAAGGCATGGAATTTTCCATGCTTTTTATTTTATTTAAAATACTACAATGAAGAATCTAATATAAAAAAGTTACAGCATCTAAAAGATATACTAGACAAAATTTAATTTTAGTGTTAAATTATAAATAAGAGATACCCCTGGGGGGAGGGGTGTATGATTTAAGGAGGAAGAGTATGCATTGTGAAAATAAAAAAACACTACAGTTATTAAAAACTGCAAGAGGTCAAATAGATGGAATTATAAAAATGATAGAAGAGGATAGATATTGTATAGATATATCAAATCAAATTATGGCATCTATGGCATTGCTTAAAAAATCTAATAGTATTGTACTTAAAGCTCACCTTGACCACTGTGTTAAAGATGCAATAAAAAATAATAGTGCTGAGGAAAAAATGAAAGAAATAGGTGGTATTATAGAAAAACTTATGAAATAGGAGGGATTATGATGAAAACTGATGTTTTTAAGATAGAAGGAATGACCTGTGCTGCATGTTCAAGGGCAGTAGAGAGAGTCACTGGAAAGTTAGAAGGGGTTGAGAAATCTTCAGTTAATTTAGCTACAGAAAAATTAAGTATATATTATAACGAAGAAAAACTTTCTAAGGAAGATATAATAAAAACTGTAGATAAGGCTGGATATAAAGCTATAGAAGAAGTTACAGAAGTTAAAGGCAAAGGGGTAATTAAAACCTTTAAGATAGAAGGAATGACTTGTGCTTCTTGTTCAAGGGCAGTAGAGAGAGTTACAGGAAAATTAAAGGGTGTTGAAAGTTCTAGGGTTAATTTAGCCACAGAGAAGTTAACTATAGAATATGATAATAGAATTATTAGAGCTAGTGATATAATATATGCAGTAGAAAAAGCTGGTTTTAAGGCTTTTGAAGAAAAAGGAGAGAACCAAGATACTCATCAAGATGGAAAGAAAAAAGAAATACAAAATCTCTGGAAGAGATTTATAGTGTCTTCTATGTTTACGGTACCACTTTTAATTGTTTCTATGGGTCATATGATGGGACTTCATTTACCTAATTTAATAAATCCCGAAGTAAGTCCTATGAATTTTGCACTAACTCAACTAATTCTTGTAATACCTGTTATTATATCTGGAAAGAAATTTTACAAAGTTGGGTTAAAATCCTTATTTACAGGACACCCAAATATGGATTCATTAATTTCTATAGGAAGTTTAGCGGCAATTATTTATGGTTTTTTTGCTATATACCAAATTTCTAAGGGAAATTACCATTATACTATGGATTTATATTTTGAGTCTGCAGCTACCATACTTACATTAATTACTTTAGGTAAGTATTTGGAAAGTGTAACTAAAGGGAAGACATCAGAAGCTATAAAAAAACTTATGGGACTTGCGCCGAAAAATGCTACTATATTAAAAGATGGGGAAGAAGTTTTAATACCTATAGATGAAGTATTAGTTGGAGACGTGGTTATTGTAAAACCTGGAGAAAAGTTCCCCGTGGATGGAGAAATACTTGAAGGTTCAACATCTGTTGATGAGTCTATGCTTACAGGTGAGAGTATTCCAGTTGAAAAAATTGTAGGTTCAAAGGTTATCGGAGCTTCAATAAATAAAAATGGATATATAAAATATAAAGCTACCAAAGTTGGTGGAGATACAGCTTTAGCTCAAATAATTAAGTTAGTGGAAGATGCACAAGGTTCTAAGGCTCCAATTGCTAAAATGGCAGATATAATTTCTGGGTATTTTGTACCTGTAGTCATAGGACTTGCTATAATTTCAGGTTTAACATGGTATATGGTAGGAAAAGGACCTATATTTGCTTTAACTATATTTATATCTGTTTTAGTAATAGCATGCCCATGTGCACTAGGACTTGCAACGCCTACAGCTATTATGGTAGGTACAGGAAAGGGTGCTGAAAATGGAGTTTTAATAAAAAGTGGTGAAGCACTAGAGACAACCCATAAAATTCAAACTATAATTTTTGATAAAACAGGAACTATAACAGAAGGAAATCCGAAAGTTACGGACATATTATGTAATGAGATAAATGAAGATGAAATCTTAATACTAGCTGCTAGTGCTGAAAAAGGTTCAGAGCATCCACTAGGAGAGGCTATAGTTAAGGCTGCAGAGGAGAGAAATTTAACTCTTAAAAAGGTAGAGGAATTTAAAGCTATATCTGGCAAAGGTATAGAAGCATTAATAGAAGATAGAAAGCTTTTCCTAGGCAATTTAAAGCTTATGAATGAGTATTCCATAGATTTAGGTAACTTTGAACACGATTCTAAAAAGCTTTCTATGGAAGGTAAGACACCTATGTATATAGCAAGTAATGAAAAGGTATTAGGAATAATAGCTGTCGCAGATACAGTAAAGGAAAATTCTAAAAAGGCAATAGAAACTCTTCATAAAATGGGTATTGAAGTAGCTATGCTTACAGGAGATAATAGAAATACGGCAGAGGCTATTGCAAGAGAAGTGGGTATAGATAGAGTTATTGCTGAAGTATTACCAGATAATAAAGCAGAAGAAGTTAATAAAGTTCAAAGAGAAGGAAGAAAAGTTGCCATGGTTGGAGATGGAATAAATGATGCACCAGCGCTTGCAATGGCAGATATAGGAATGGCAATAGGATCAGGTACCGATGTTGCCATAGAATCTGCAGATATTGTTTTAATGAGAAGTGATTTAATGGATGTAGCAACTTCTATAGATTTAAGTAAAAAGACCATAAGAAATATAAAAGAAAATTTATTTTGGGCTTTTGCATACAATACTTTAGGAATACCTGTAGCTATGGGGGTATGGTATGCATTTGGTGGAAAACTTTTAAATCCTATGATAGCAGCACTTGCTATGAGTTTTAGTTCTGTATCAGTACTTCTAAATGCTTTAAGATTAAAAAGTTTTAAAAGAGTGAATTAGATAGGACTTTTACTTTCAGATGGGGCTTTAAGCTCCATCTGAATTTTTATTATCTCATAGTAGAATTTACAGTAGTATTATCAGCATAATGTTATAATCATATTAAATTTTATTAGTGCTTAATTAAAGTGATTTTTATATAAATATGTGAATATAATATGTATATAGTAAAAGATTGTTTATAATAAAATAAGTTAAATTTAGTAAAAATCAAATGATTATTTTGTAAATACTTTGCATGAATTTTTATTATTGTATATAATTTATATATTAAGGATTAAAATTTTATTATTAAGATAATATAAGATGATAGGGAAATTATAAAATTATGACTTAAAAGGAGGTACTGCATAAAATGGAAGATAATAAAAGAAAGAATACATATAATGGATTTGGATACTATTTTAAGGAATGGTTTGTTCCTATTATAGCTGCAGTGGTTATAGCTACATTAATAAATAGGTTTTGGTTTTTTAATATTAAAGTTCCTACAGAATCTATGTATCCAGCTATTGTACCAGGAGATAGGATTTTGGTTACTAGAGTATATAATAAGGATAAATTAAAAAGAGGAGATATTATAGTTTTTCATTCTGATGAGCTTAAAGAAGATTTAATAAAAAGATTAATAGGATTGCCTGGAGATAAAGTTAAGGTTAATGGCGATGGCTCTCTATATATAAATGGAGAAAAGATACTAGAGCCTTATATAGTGAATCAAGGTGACGTTAAGGGGGAATTTGTAGTTCCTAAAGATAACTTCTTATTTATGGGTGATAATAGAAAGGATTCATTGGATAGCAGGTATTGGAAGAATCCTTATATAAGTAAAGATAAGATAATGGGAAAAGCTCAATTTGTTTTAACACCATTTAAAAGAACGGGTAAATTAAGATAAAAATTAAGGGATATATTACTAGTCAAAAGTCATGTAAATTTTTTATATTTATATGGCTTTTATTTTTTTAAAAATATATAATTATAACGGTATTTAATTAGATATTAATAAATCTGTAACTATTCCTTCTTTTTATTGATGTATAATAAAGTTATAGGATATTAGTTAATTATTTAGAAAAGTTTGAATAAAATGAAATAGGGAGTAAATTTGGGGATAGAAGGTGAGTTTTTTGAAAAGAAAAGCAAAAATGGCATTAAGTGTGGCTACCTCTATTTTTTTTGTTACAATAATAGGAACAAGTATTTTAAATAAAAAAAGTGGCATAGCCTTTGTTAACATAGATAGCATAAAAAATGTACGCAAAAATACTTTAAGTAATAATGAAAGTGTGAAAGGTAAACATGGAGTTGAAGAAGATAAAAATATAAAGGGAACTAAGGGAAAGGAATCTAAAGCCGATAAATCAAAGGAAGTTATAAATAATAAGGAAGTTAAAAATCGAGATAAAGATACAGCTTCTAGTAATGGGGGAAGTAAAGGTCAACTAAAAGATGGTAAAGAAAAAAACAAACCTCAATTACAACAAAATGAAGAACAACATAAGGACGAAACAGATAATAAAGATAAGAGGAATATAGTTCTAAATAGTAAAGAAGAAGTTAATAAGTTTGCTAAGACTGTGTTTAAAAAATATTTTGCATTAGATATAGAAAATGATCCTAATGTTACATTTAATATAGAAGAACGAAGGATAGAAGAAACTTCAGAAAATCTTTGGTTTTGTACATGGATGGGATTATTTGATGGAAAAAATCTATATTTAAACTTATTAGTAGATAAAGATAGTGGAAGAATAAAGAAAATAGATAATTATAATTATTCTGAGGTGGGTACTGAAGAAAAAGTAGACGAAAAAAAAGCAAAGACTATAGCTCTAGATTTTATAAGTAAGATTGATAGAAAAAATTTAGACCTTATAGGAGATGTTAAAGTAATAAAGAACTCTAAAGATGGATATAAAGTTATTATACCTAAGAAATCAGAGGGAGGTTCAAGCACGCAAGAGATTATTATGGTTGCAGTAAATCCTTATTCTGGCTTGGTAAGCTCCTTTACTGATCTGTGGAAATAATTCTGTTTTTCTATAAGTATAAATTTAGAATGTAGGTGGACTTACTATGAAAGAAATCGATATACTATTAAAAAGTCAGAGGGACTTTTTCGGTAGTGGGAAAACTAAAGATATAAATTATAGGATAAAAAAGTTAAAAGATTTAAAAAAGAATATACAAAAATATGAGGATAATATACTAAAAGCACTTAAAGATGATTTAAATAAATCAGCTTTTGAAGCCTATGAAACAGAAGTTGGTATGGTTATAGAGGAGATAAATGTTGCCATTAAAAATATAAAGAGATGGGCAAAAAAAGAGAAGGTTAGAACTCCTTTAATGCATTTTGGTACTAAAAGTTATATATATAAAGAGCCTTATGGGGTTATTTTAAACATATCTCCATGGAATTATCCATTTCAATTATCTTTGGCTCCAATAATAGGGGCTATAAGTGCAGGGAATTGTGCTATTTTGAAACCTTCCAAATATTCCAAGGCTACTTCAATGGTTTTAGAGGAGTTAATTAGTGAAACATTTAAAGAAGAACATGTTGCAGTAGTAGGAAAAGATGGTGGACGGGAATATTTAAGCGAACTTTTAGAACATAAATTTGATTATATATTCTTTACTGGAAGCCCTAAAGTAGGGAAAGTTATAATGGAGAAAGCGTCTTGTAATTTAACACCTGTAACATTAGAACTTGGTGGAAAGAGTCCTTGTATTGTGTGCAAGGATGCAGATCTAGAAAAGACATCAAAAAGATTAGTATGGGGAAAATTTCTTAACGCAGGTCAGACTTGTGTAGCTCCAGACTATGTGCTTGTACATGAAGATGTAAAAGAAGACTTAATAAATTTTATTAAAAAAGATATTGAAGAGTTTTTCGGGAAAGAACCTAAATTAAGTGATGATTTTGGTAGAATAATAAATAAGAATCAATTTGATAGGTTATTAGGATATTTAGATAGAGGTCAAATTATAGTAGGTGGGGATTATGATAGAGAGGAAAGATATCTGAGCCCTACTCTAATACATAAAGTTTCTTGGATGTATCCAGTAATGCAGGAAGAAATTTTTGGACCAATACTTCCTATTATAGAGTATAAGGATTTAGATTCTACAATAAAATTATTAAGTGGAAGGCCTAAACCACTCGCTTTATATCTATTTACAAATAATAAAGTAGTAGAAAAAAAGGTTTTAGAGAATTTATCTTTTGGTGGAGGATGTATAAATGATACTATAATCCATGTATCATCTCCCTATGTACCTTTTGGAGGAGTTGGAAATAGTGGTATGGGTGCCTACCATGGAAAAGAAAGTTTTGAATTATTTACCCATAAAAAGTCTATACTAAAAAAGAGTAATTTGTTTGATATTAAAGTTAGGTATGCACCTTATAAAGATAAAATAAAATTAATAAAAAGAATACTAAAATAATATTAACAAGAAAATATGCTAAAATAGTATTAAGAGAAAATATACTAAAATAATACTGGAGAATATGATATGAGTGCGTCTTATAATAAATATAGTACTTTTTTAAAAAATTGGATACTACCTATAGTGGTAGCATTCTTAATAGCTGGTGTTATATCAAGATTTATAGGATATGTTATATCAGTACCTACAGGATCTATGTATCCTACTATAACCCCTGGAGATAAAATAATAACTACTAGGATCTATAAAAAGAATAATCTAAAAAGAGGAGATATAATAGTGTTTGACTCTTTAGAATATGATAAGAAGTTTGTTAAAAGGCTTATAGGACTTCCTGGTGATAAGATAAACATAGAAAAGGATGGGACTTTATATATAAATGGAAAAGTTTATAATGAACCTTATATTCAAAATCAAATTAGCCCTTTAGAGAACTACGAGGGTATGAATTTAGGAAGTTTTGAAGTTCCAGAAGGAAAATATTTTTTCTTAGGGGATAATAGGACCAGTTCAAATGATAGTAGGTATTGGAAAGAACCATATATATCTAGTAAGGATATAAAAGGTAAGGCAAGAATTGTTGTATATCCTTTTAATAGAATAGGTAAATTAAAATAGAATAATTTTATAAAAATCCAGTAAGGAGTCATTTCTTACTGGATTTTTTGTTTATATAAATTTTCATAGAAGAATTTTGAATATATTAAGCTAAAAAAACACAAAATAAGATAATTTATAAATTAGTTACAGAAGAAGAGGTAATAAGAAAGGAAGGGAGTCTATGAGACAAAGAAAGTTTAAGAGTGTTTCTATGTTACTTATCCTAGTATTCTCTATTATGGTAAACACGTTTTCACTAAATTTACATGAAGTGAAAGCGTACACCATAGATCAAAAGAGTGGAAGTAATTTAAAAGTAGGTAATACATATCATGGATTTAAGTTAGTGGAAGAAAAAAACTTAAAAGATATTAAAGGGGTTGCGAGAGTTTTTCAGCATGAAAAAAGTGGAGCTAAATTATTTAATTTAGATAATAAAGATCCAAATAAGTATTTTTCCATAGGTTTTAGAACACCAGCATTTAATGATAAAGGAGCAGCACATATTTTAGAGCATTGTGTTTTAGTGGGAGGATCTAAAAAGTACCCTGTAAAACAACTTTTAAAAGAAGTTATGGAGAGCTCAGTTAGTAAAGATTTAAATGGTCTAACAACCCCAGATACAACCCTATATCCATTTAGCAGTACTAATGAAAAAGAATTTAATAACATTATGGATATATATCTAGACATGGTTTTTAATCCTTCTTTTTATGATAATAATAATATATTTAAAGAGGAAGGTTGGTATTATGATTTAGACAAAGAGAGTGACAAATTAAAATATAATGGAGTAGTCTACAATGAAATGAAGGGGGCACTATCATCGCCAACGGAATATATTTATAGGTCTATTTGCAAAAGCTTATACCCTAAGACTATATATTCCCATAACTCAGGTGGAGATCCTAAAAAAATAACTGAACTTAGTTTTGAAGAACTAAAAGATTTTCATAAAAGATATTATCATCCATCTAATAGTTACACTTTCTTATATGGAGATATAGATATATTAGAAAAGCTAGAGTTTTTAGATAAAAGTTATTTTAATAAATATAATAAAACTGAAGTAAAATCAGCTATAGAAGAGGAAAAACCTTTCTGTGAAAGAAGAAATGACATTTTTAACTATCCTATATCCAAAGAAGAGAAGGTAGGAGGAAAAAGTTTTTTAACTTATAATTTTGCTATTAATGATAAGGCAAAAGATGTAGACCTTGGGATTTCCATATTAAATGACATGCTTTTAAATAATCCTAACTCACCTCTGATTAAGAACCTTAAAAAATACGGATTTAACAATATAAGTGGTGCATATGTAACTCAGCAAAAACAACCCTTCTTTACTATTATAGCTTCAAATACGGAAGAAAATAGAATGACAGAATTTAAGAATATAGTAAATAATACTTTAGAAGATATTTATAATAAGGGATTAAATAAGGATTTAATAAAAACAACTTTAAATCAAGTTAATATAAATTCTAGATTTAATAGTTCATATGGAAGTAATTCTGGAGCAAACTACAATCATATGATATTAAGTAAATGGATATATGATGAGAGTCCTATGAATGTATTTACTGATGAGAAGGATTACATGAAAATATTAACTGCACCTAAAACACGTTATTTTGAGGAGCTTATCAATAAGCATTTAATACAAAATAAGCATAGTAGTACAATGCTATTAAAGCCTGAAAAAGGTTTAATAGAAAGAGAAAAACTTATTGAGAATGAAAAATTAAATGAACTAAAAAGATCTCTAAGTAAAGAGGAATTACAGAAGTTAATAAAGGAAACTAAAGAACTTAAAACATGGATTAATACGCCAAGTGATAGTAAAGACTTAGAAAAAATACCTAGGCTAAAATTAAAAGATGTAGAACCCAAAGTTGATCTTATGTCTTTAAATAGAAAAAGGGAAAATGGAGTACCTGTTTTATATCATCCGTTCAATACAGAAGATACTAGTCTTTTAAATTTGTATTTCAATACTGAAGCAGTACAAGAGGAACAAATACCATACATTCAGCTTTTAACTACCTTAGTAGGTAACATACCAACAGATAAATATAAGGCATCAGAGTTGTACAACAAAGAAAGAAAATATACTACAGGTATAAAATACGGAACTAATATGTTTGTTTCAGCTAAAGATTCAAATAAAATAAGACCTCAATTTGCTATATATGCCCTCACTATTTCTGAAGATACAGGAAAAACTTTAGATTTAATAAAAGAAGAGATACAAAATAGTAAGATAACTAATAAGAATATCCTAAAAGTAGCTTTAAAAAGTATAGAAGATTCACTTGAACAAGAGACATATCTATCACCACATATGTTAGCTTTAAATAGAAATCTTGCTCAAATTTCTAAAGGTGAATGTTATAAAGAAAAGTTAAAGGGTATTACTTATATAGAATTTATAAAAGATTTAAATAAAAATTTTGATAAAAAATACGATTTCATATGCAAAAATTTAGAAGAAGTTAGAGATACAATAGTTAATAGAAATAACCTTACTGTGAGCATAACAACTAATAACAATGGATATAAGATTTTTCAGAATGAGTTTGAATCATTTACCAAGGATTTAAATAAAGAAGAATTAGCTAAACGTGAGAGTGAGTTTAAACCTAAAGGTGGAAAAGAAGCATTTAGTAAAAATATAGGAGTTTTGTATAATGTTCAAGGATTTAACTTTAAGAATCTAAATCAAGACTATAACGGAAATATGCTAGTTTTAAAAAATATTTTAGATTTAGATTATTTATGGCCTAGAGTTAGGGTTAAAGGTGGGGCATATGGTATAAATACTCTTATTAATTCTAAAGGAGATATAGGAATAGTTTCTTATAGGGATCCTAATTTAAAGCAAACTTTAAATGTTTATAGGGGGATACCAGAGTATATAAAAAATTTAAATCTTACAGAGAAAGAATTAGAGAGTTATAAAATTAGCACATTAGCACCTTATTGCCATACAAATACCATTGAAGAGAAGGTTTACTTTGCAGACTATATGTATTTTTCTGATTTAAAAAGAGAAGATATAGAAAAAGAATTAAAAGAAATAAAAAATACAAAACTAAAAGATATAAAATCCTATGAAAAATTGTTTAGAGAAGGTTTAAAAGAAAGCAATATTACTGTTATAGGAAACAAATCTGAAATAGAAAAAGAAAGAGAAATTTTTAATAATATAGATGATATTTAATTGCTCCTAGGTTAAAGAATAGAAAGAAAGTTTTTAAAGCAAAATAAGTTTAAAAGTATATTTAAACTTAAGGAGTGATAATGTGACTAGTAATCAGAATATAAGTTTTCCAGATAGATTTCCGCCACAACATCAAAATGAGCAACCTGGAAAAGAAAATATAATGAATCCAAAACCAGTTTTTGAAGAAGCATCTTATAAAAGTGGTAATAATCTAGAAGGAAAAGTTGCTTTAATAACTGGTGGAGATAGTGGAATAGGAAGAGCAGTTGCACTAGCTTATGCCAAAGAGGGTGCAGATATTGTCATAATATATTTAAATGAGCATGATGATGCAAATGAGATTAAAAGTTTAATTGAAGCTGTAGGAAAACAGTGTATATTAATAAGTGGTGATATAGGAAGTGAAGGCTTTTGCTATACTGTAGTTGAAAAAATTATATCACATTTTGGTAGGATAGATATTTTAGTAAATAATGCTGGGGAACAATATGAACAGCAAAGTATACTAGATATATCTAAAGAGCAACTAGAGCATACTTTTAAAACTAATATGTTTTCTATGTTTTTTATGACAAAAGCAGTTTTACCTCACTTAAAAGAAGGAGATTCTATAATAAATACTACCTCTGTTACAGCTTATGCAGGTCACGAAACACTAATAGATTATTCAGCATCTAAGGGAGCTATAGTAACATTTACTAGATCTTTAGCGTTATCTCTTTCAAAACAAAAAGTTAGAGTAAATGCCGTAGCACCAGGACCTATTTGGACACCGCTTATTCCAGCTAGTTTTAATGAGAAGAAGGTACAACAATTTGGCAGTGATGTTCCTATGCAAAGAGCAGGTCAGCCAGTGGAGCTTGCTGGAACTTATGTATTTTTAGCTAGTAATCATGCGTCTTACATTACAGGGCAAGTAATCCATGTAAATGGAGGAAAAATAGTAAGTAGTTAAATTAAAAAAAATATATTGACTTTATCTAAATATTTGATATAATAATCATTAAATATTAAAAAAATGAAATTTTACTAATTTTAAATTGCAAAAATTAAAGGCTATGATGGAGAGAAAAATACTAAAGATTTTAACTACAGAGAGCTAACGTATGCTGAAAGTTAGTGTTAGAATTTGTATATAATAATCACTCCTGAGCTGCTAGGTCGAACTTTTAGTAGACTTAGACGGAGCCACCGATATATGGCTAGGATTCAAGAGGACTTTTATAGATGTTTTCTTCGATCTGATTTAAAGGTGGCAATAATTTAGTTATTGCAAGTAGGGTGGTAACGCGAATTCAACTTTCGTCCCTATAAGTGTTTTATACATTTATAGGAACGAAAGTTTTTTTATTTTTTTAATAACTTATTTAGCTAAAATTAAAAATATTAACTTTAAAACGCGTTTAAGTAAAGAATTAATTAAACCATGGTAAATCTTAAAGTATATAAGCTTATATAAAATTATACAAAAACGTAAATGACATTAAATTATTCAAAATTAGAAAATGGAAGGTGAAAGCTTATGAAAAGAGATGGATTTGGAAGTAAAATAGGTGTAATCGCAGCGACTGCAGGATCAGCAGTAGGACTGGGAAATATATGGAAGTTCCCTTATGTAACAGGACTTAATGGAGGAGCAGCATTTTTATTAGTATATTTACTTTGTGTTGTACTTATAGGACTACCTATTGCAATATCAGAATTTAGTATAGGAAGAGCAGGGAAAGCAAATGTAGTAAGAAGTTTTAGAAATTTAGTTCCTAAAAAATTCTGGGGCTTAACAGGAATACTATCAACTATAACTACCTTTATAATTTTATCTTTCTATTCCATGATAGCAGGTTGGGTACTAGCCTATATTTTTAAATCTGCTACAGGAAAGTTATCTAGTGTTCCAACAGAACAATTGCCGAATTATTTTAATTCATTAATATCAGAACCTATGGTGCCAATTTTATGTACACTTTTGGTTTTATGTTTAACTGCATTTATAGTTATTTCTGGAGTTAAGAATGGTATAGAAAAATATAGTAAAATTTTAATGCCTATATTATTTGTATTATTAATTGTGCTTATGGTTAGATCTTTAAGTTTAGAAGGAGCATCTAAAGGATTAGAGTTCTTATTTAAACCTGATTTTTCTAAACTAACTACAAAAGGAGTTTTAGAAGCTCTCGGACACTCTTTTTATTCTCTAAGTATAGCTATGGGGATTTTGGTTACCTTTGGCAGTTATATAGTTGAAAAAGAGGACATAGTTAATCTTTCAATAAGTGTTACTATAACAGATACATTGGTTGCCTTAATGGCAGGAGTAGTTATATTTCCAGCTGTATTTGCATATGGTTTTGAGCCAGAGGCAGGTCCTAAGCTAATATTTATAACCCTTCCAGCAGTATTTAAGTCTATGCCTTTAGGAAACTTATTTGAGACCTTATTTTTTATACTTATAGCTATTGCAGCAATAACATCTACTATAGCACTATTAGAAGTTGTAGTTGCTGTAGTAACGGAAGAATTTAATCTAGAAAGAAAAAAAGCAACTATTTTAATATCCCTAGGATTATTCGTACTAGCTATACCAAGTATTTTATCCTTTGGACCTTGGAGCCATATAAAAATCTTTGGAAAAGGATTCTTTGATTTATTTGATTTTATAGCTTCTAATGTTTTTCTACCATTAGGTGGATTTATGGTTTGTATATTTGTAGCCTTTGCATGGGGAACCAATAAAGTTAAGGAAGAAGTTTTCCAAGGTAAAAGTTCTCTAATAATAAAAACATATAGTATGATAATAAAATATCTTGCTCCTATAGCTATTGTAGTGATATTTATATATTTTACAGGGGTACTAAAGATATAATAAAAAAAACACTTGTTGGACCTTTATGGTTTTTGCAAGTGTTTTTTTATTTTATTTAATTAATAGATTGTATAAAACTAACAATTATGTTTCATATAATATAAAAAATTATAGAAAAAATACATAGATAAATAGTTATCTATAGATAAAATCGAATATCATTGTTTAAATATTTAGAAAATGTTAGTTTATTTACAGAATATTAATAAAACTAATCAAAGGAGGAACACAATGAAAAAAACATTTAGAAGTAAAATTGCAGTGATAATAATTAGTATATTTTGTTTTACAAACACAGTAAATATTACACAAATTTACGCAGATGGATTGAAGCAAGATAAAAATGAGAAACAAAAAGAAAATTTACTAAAACAAAATAAAGAGAAATTAGTAAAAAAGGAAAAAGAAAGATTACATAAGTTAGAAGAAAATAATGCTAACTATAATGGAGAAGAGGAAGAAGATAAAGGAAGTAAAGTAAGAGTAACTGTAGAAACTTATGATGGATTAATAAATAATAGTAATACTGTAGAGAGAAAAGTTAAAAAGGATACTAATGGAGAAGTTCAGCATAAGTTTGGAAAGTTAATAAAAGGTTTTAGTATAGAGGTTAAAAAAAGCGATTTAGAGAAAATAAAAAGAATTCCTGGAGTTAAGGAAGTTAAAAGGGTTAGAATGTACAAGCCTACTATGAATACTGCAAGAGAATTAGGTGAAGCAGTTAAAGTGTGGAAAAACTTAAATTATAAAGGGGAAGGTATGGTTGTATCCGTGGTGGATACAGGCATTGACTATACCCATAAAGATATGAAATTAACAGATGCTAATACAGGAAGGATAAAAAAAGAGCATATAAATGGTAAACATAAAGGAAAATATTTTACGGATAAAGTTCCCTATGGATATAATTTTGCAGATCAAAATACAGATGTTATAGATAAATCAGGAAGTATGCATGGTATTCATGTTGCTGGAATTTCTTCGGCTAATGGGGATGAAAGTAAAATAGCTAATAATGAAGCTATTAAGGGGGTAGCACCAGAATCACAACTCCTTGCAATGAAAGTTTTTTCTAATAATCCTCATAAAGAAGCTGCAGGGGCATTTAGCGATGATATAGTAGCTGCTATAGAGGAGTCTGTTGAACTTGGTGCAGATATTATAAATTTAAGCTTAGGTGCCGATAGTGGATTTATCGATGAAAATGATCCAGAGCAAAAAGCTATAAAAAAAGCTACAGAAAAAGGTGTAATTGTAGTTGCAGCTGCAGGTAATGCTGGATTTTCTTCTAAAATAGATGAGAATAAGAAGGCTCAAGGTGCTGTAGATACAGGACTTTTAGATAACCCAGGTTTAGGAAAAGAATCTATACAAGTAGCATCTTATGAAAATGAAAATAGTGTTATGAAGGTTTTTCAATATAAGAAAGATGGAAAAGATCTTAGTATTCCGTACATAGTATCAGAAATAGATCCTGTAACCGTACTTAATCCTAATAAAGAATTAGAAGTAGTAGATTGTGGATATGGTAGAAGACGTGGTGATGATTTACGTGATAAAGAAGCAGATGACTTTAAGGAAAAAGATTTAAATGGAAAAGTTGCTCTTATTAAAAGGGGTAAAATTAATTTCGATGTAAAAAAGAAAAATGCTCAAAGACGAGGAGCTATAGCTGCCATAATTTATAATTCTGATGGAGATGAGAGTTTTGTTTCAATGGAACCAAGTGAATATATAAGTATTCCTTGTGTATTTACTGGAAATACTTATGGCAAACAAATACTTAAAGATTTATCTTCCGAGTTAAAAATAAAGTTTACAGGTAATATACTTCAATTAGAAAATCTTGAAAAGGGAAAAATGTCTAACTTCTCTTGTTGGGGGCCCACACCAAATTTAGAATTTAAACCTGAAATTACAGCACCAGGAGGAAAGATTTTTTCAACTATAAATGATAATAAGTATGCGAATTATAGTGGAACTTCCATGGCAACACCGTATGTTGCAGGAGGTGTGGCACTTATAAAACAAGCTATAGAGAAGTCTAATGTTAAAATAAATGAAAGTGAAATTTCAAGTTTTGTAAAAAATAATATGATAAACACAGCTAAAGTTTTAAATAATGGAAAAGTACCTTATTCCCCAAGAGTGCAAGGGGGAGGGCTAATTCAAATAGAAAAAGCTATTAATAATAAGGTTATAATAATGGATAACACAGGCAAAAGTGCTGTTTCCTTAAAAGAAATTGGGAACAAAAAGGAATTTGAACTAACATTAAATAATTATGGTGATAAAGAGGCTGTTTACCAGTTACAAGAAGGAATTGTATATACAGAGGATGAGAATATACCATCTGCACTAAGAGTAGAAGGTGCAAAATTAAAATACTCTAAAAAAGAAGTTAAGATTAAACCTTACGGAAGAGAAAAAGTAAAGGTAAGCTTAGAAATTCCTAAAAGCTTAAAAAGAAATAATTTTGTAGAAGGTTTCATAGAGTTTAAGTCTAAAACGGATAGTAATCCCTCTTTATCAGTACCATATATGGGGTTCTATGGTGATTGGGGTGAACCAGAAAATATAGACAAACCTCTTTGGGAGGATCATAGATTTAATGGTTCTGCAGTAACTAGTAATTTATTTTTTCTTGATAAAGAACTTGGAGAAGATGAATCTCGTAGCACAGAAGATAAAAGGTTTATAGTTCCCGAAGATATAGCTTTTTCTCCAGATGAGGATGGGTTTTATGACTATGCTGTGCCAGCTTTATGTGTTCTTAGAAATCTTTCCGAATTAAAGGTTGATATATTAGATAAGGATAAAAATTTCCTAATGACTTGTGGAAATAAAAAATTCATACCAAAAACTCTTGAATTAGGTAAAAATGGTCGTAGTAAATTTAGAGACTTAGCATGGGATGGGAAAATATATGATAAAAACACAGGAAAAAATGTAACAGCAGAAGATGGTCAGTATTATATGAGAATAACTAGTAAGGCAGTGAGTCAAAATGCTAAATCACAAAGTTTTGATATGCCTGTAAAGGTAGACAAGACAAAGCCAGATATAACTATATTATCAGGAGATAGAACAGATAATGGAGAGTACACGTTAAAGTGGAAAGCTGAAGATAAAGGAGTAGGAATTAGAAGACCAGAAGAAGGAACTCTAACTGGGGAACCTCAAATTTTCATTGATAATATGGAATTTGATATTACTGAAGAAAATTTAAAGCAAGATGCCAATGGAGTATTTAGTGTGAATTTAGATTTAGGGGAAGAACCTGGTTCAAGGATTATTACCTTAATTGTAAATGATAATATTTTAAATGCACAAGTTGTACAAAAAGTAGTAGGTGTAAGTGAAAAACCTAAAAAGTTAGAAGCGGTTTTATTGGATATACATGAAGGAATGGAAGTTACTAATGAGTATATGGTAGATAACAAATACGTTGTTACAGGAAAATTAACTTCCAATGTCAACAAAGTTATAGTAAATGGTGTTGAGGGAGAAGTAATTAAGGCAGAAAAAAGATTTGAAGCTAAAATAGATCTTAAAGAAGGAAAAAATAATATAGATATAAAAGCATACGATAATGACAATAAAGAAATATTCTCAAGTAATTTTAATATAATTGCTCATATAACTCCACCAGAACTAGAAATTTCAACAGAAGAGACCATACTTCCATATTATCATAAAAAAGTATTTGGAATGATAAATACAAATAAAGATAAAATAAAAATAAAAGGAAAGGTTAATTTAAAAGACAATATAGAAAGTGTAGAGATAAACTATGATAGTATAGATTTAGACAAAGAGGGCAGATTTGAAAAAGAGATAGAACTAAAGCAGGGAATAAATGAAATAACAGTAGTTGCTAAAAATAATATGGGTGTTATAAATAAAAAAATATTAAAAGTTGTAGCTGATTATAAAAAAGAGAATTTTAAATTTAAAGTAGAGAATCTAGATATAATTAGAAATGAATATGAGAATTTAGAACCTAATACTTTCTTTGGAAAAGGAAAAGATGAATCAAAGAGTGATGGAAAAGATGATTCACAAGGATGGTTACAATTAAGAGTTAGTACAAATAAGGATACTAAATCAGTTAAGATTAATGATGAAGAGATGAAAAAAGAAAATATAATGGAATATACTAAAAAGGTATATTTAAAACAAGGACTAAATAAGATACGCCTTTATATTGAGGATACAAAGGGAAGTGTCATAGCTAACTTTGCCACTAATATCTACTATGATTCTGAAAGTCCTGTTATAAGACTAAAATCTCCTAATATAGTGAAGGGTAAAATATATACCAATAAAAATACTATTACCTTAAAAGGCGATGTGGCAGATAATACCCTAGGGTATAGATTCTATATAAATAGAGACCAAGTATTAAATGTAGAACAATATGGTAACTTTGATTTAAAAAATACTAGGAGAGAGTTTAAAAAAGATATTAGGGTTAAAAATGGTGATAAAATAGAGTTACATGCAAAAGATATATGTATGAATGAAACTTCTCAGTATTATGAAGTAGTAGTGGACAAGGCTAAGCCTCAAATTAAAGTAACAGGATTGGAAGAGGGAAAAGTTTATAAAGAGGGAAGTAAAATAGTTCCTTCAATTACCACTAATAAGGAAAGTGCATATATAGAAGCTTATTTAGACGGTAGCACAAACCCATATAAAGGAGAAATTATAACTTCAGTAGGTAAACATGAATTATTAATAAAAGCTAGAGATTTAGCTGGTAATGAATCCGTTGAAGTAGTTAGATTTAGTATTAAAAAAGAGAAAAATAAAGATAATAATGGAGATAATACTAACAATACAAAAGACAAAGATAGTAAGGATAAAAAAGAAAATAATAATAAGGTAAATAATAAAAATAGCAAAGATAATAAAAGTGGTAAAGAGGGTAAATATAATAATAAAAGTAATAAAGATAAAGTAAATAAAAATAGTTCTGCACATAATAAGAGTGAAAAACTATTTAATGCTAAAAATAATAATATTACTTTAAGTGGGCATAATTATGCTTCTAATAATGGAACCACAAGCTCAAATTTAAAGTTTACATCTTTAAATAAAAATCTCGAAGATGAAAAAGAAAATAAAGATACTAAAGATAAAAAAGAAAATAGTATAAAAGAAGATGAATCTAAAAAGAATAATAATAATAATACAAATGCACAACTAAAAAATAAAGAAAATAAAAAATATATGGTTATGCTTATGGGATTTGGAGTATCAGTTTTAGGCTTAGTAGGAGTTTACCTATATAGAAAGAAACATTAAAATTAATTGACATAATTATATTTACATCATATAATTTAATAATATAAAAATACTAATTTTAAAGACTATGAAGAGGAATAGTAAAAATCCAAACTTTTTTCAGAGAGAGAATCGTATGCTGTGAGATTCTTAAAAGAAGATTTTGAACCAGCCTTGGAGTTCTGTACCGAAATAATAGTAGGCTACAGCGGTAAATCCGTTAATTATACGAGAGAATGTATTTTACATATAAAGTACATTAACTAGGGTGGCATCGCCGATTATACCTCGGTCCCTTTATGGGACTGAGGTTTTTTTATATGCAAATTTAGTATTTAAAATAAATCACAACAAAGGAGAGATAGTAATGGGTAAGGATAAAAAACTCGTAAAAGATATTACATCAAGAGATGTTGATTTTGCTCAGTGGTATACAGATATAGTTAAAAAAGCTGAATTAGTTGACTACTCAAGCGTTAAAGGATGTATGATTATACGTCCTTATGGCTATGGAATATGGGAATTAATCCAAAAGGATTTAGATGAGAGATTCAAAGCAACAGGTCATGAGAACGTGTATATGCCAATGTTTATACCAGAGAGTTTACTTCAAAAGGAAAAGGATCATATAGAAGGGTTCGCTCCAGAAGTTGCATGGGTAACTCATGGTGGAGAGGAAGAATTAGCAGAAAGATTATGCGTTCGCCCAACATCTGAAACTTTATTCTGCGAGCATTATGCTAAGATTATTCAATCTCATAAAGACCTTCCAAAGCTATATAACCAATGGTGTTCTGTTGTAAGATGGGAAAAAACAACTCGTCCATTCTTAAGAACAACTGAATTCTTATGGCAAGAAGGTCATACAGTTCACGCAACATTAGAGGAATCTAGAAAAGAAACTATAGATATGCTAAATCTTTATGCAGATTTCTGTGAGAATGTACTTGCAATTCCAGTAATTAAGGGTCAAAAAACTGAAAAAGAAAAGTTTGCAGGAGCAGAAGCAACTTATGCAATAGAGAGTTTAATGCATGATGGTAAAGCTCTCCAAGCTGGTACTTCACACAATTTTAGTGATAACTTTGCTAAAGCATTTAATATTAGATATTCAGATAAAGAAGGAAAACTTCAATATGTTCATGAAACATCTTGGGGAGTTACAACAAGATTAATTGGAGCAATCATAATGGTTCATGGTGATGACGATGGGCTTGTATTACCACCAAGAATTGCACCAACTCAAGTTATGATAGTGCCAATAGCGCAACATAAAGAAGGCGTTTTAGATAAAGCAAGTGAGTTAAAAGAAAGACTTGCAAAGAGTGTTAGAGTTAAATTAGATAGTAGTGATAAAATGCCAGGCTGGAAATTTGCAGAGTGTGAAATGAAGGGTATTCCAGTACGTGTTGAAATAGGACCAAAAGATATAGAAGCAAATCAAGCAGTACTAGTTAGAAGAGATACAAGAGAAAAGATAGTAATATCTTTAGATGAATTAGAAAATAAAGTTCTAGAATTATTAGAAGATGTTCAAAATAGTATGCTAGAAAAAGCAAGAGCACACAGAGATGAGAACACTAATATTGCACATACCATAGAAGAAATGGTTGATATTGCAGATAATAAGCCAGGATTTATAAAAGCAATGTGGTGTGGAGATAGAGCTTGCGAAGATAAGATTAAAGAAGAAACAGGCATAACTTCAAGATGTATACCATTTGAGCAAGAAAAACTTGGAGATACTTGTGTATGCTGCGGAAAGAGTGCAGATAAAATGGTTTATTGGGGAAGAGCATATTAATTTTAAGATATGTATTTTAAATTATAAAAGCTTAATTAATAAGAGCATAGATATATGGATTATTTTCATATGTCTATGCTCTTTTATATTGATAAGTAGAAAATTGTGGGATAGAATGTATTTATGGGAAGTTAGATACTGGAAATGTAAGTTATAATGCATATAAACTAAAATGTACTTAACTTTGAAAAATAAATGGGGAGGATGCATATGGAGTTACAGGGGAAAGATTACACAATAAAAGATATAATACTCATTCAATTTAAGTATTCACCACTGAATGCAATGATTATGGCACTTCAAGTAATCATTGAAAGTATAGTTCCTAGCTTGCAGATACTAGTAACGGCTAAGTTTTTGGATACTGCAATTTTAGTAGTTAGTGGTAAAGGCAATCTTAGAGATATATTTATGCCATTATCTATAATAATAATATTTATTGCATATAACTGGATATCAAAGCAAGTTGTAAAGTTTACTGAAGTAAGATTAGAACTTAAACTTAGGGGAAAATTGAGGGTTGCTATTACAGAAAAAAGAGCAAAACTTAAGTATAGTTATGTGGAAAATCAGGATTCATGGGATTTAATATCTAGAGTTTCTGAGAATCCTGAAACTAAATGTAAAGACGCGTATAAAGAAGTTTTAGCTATACTTTCTATTATACTTAGAATCATAGGACTGCTTTTTGTACTAGCTACTAAGGTATGGTGGACACCAATAGTTATCTTATTGATTTCCATACCCTTATTCTATTTATCATTAAAAGGTGGTAAAGCTGGATATGAAGCAGGGAGACAAGTATCAAAACATCAGAGAAAGGCTCAATATTTATCGGAGGTTCTTTTAGGAAGAGAAGCTGTAGATGAAAGAAGTCTTTTTGGATATACAAGTAAAGTAAATAAAAAGTGGTGGGAGCAGTATGAAACAGCAAGAAAAAGTGAATATAAAGTTCTTTTAAAATATTTTATAAGGATGAAGGCAAGTGGAATAATTACTACAATTATATCTACATTAACAGTATTAGTTCTTATAAAACCATTACAATCAGGATTGATTACTATAGGTATGTTTATTTCCATTGTTAATGGAACCTTTAACCTTATTAGTCTTACATCTTGGCAAATAACTTATTACCTATATAAACTTGCTGAAAGTAAGGAGTACTTAAAGGATTTAAGTAAATTTATTATATTAGAGGAAACAGAGGAGGCAATAGATAAGCCTTCTAAAAATATTTCAGAATTAAAATCTTTAGAGTTTAAAAATGTTTCATTTAAATATCCTAATACAAATAATTATATACTAAAAAATCTTTCCTTTACTATAGAAGAGGGGAAACATTATTCTTTTGTAGGTATTAATGGCGCTGGAAAGACAACCATAACTAAGCTTATAACAGGACTATATGAGGACTTCGAAGGTGATATCTTAATAAACGGAATAAATATAAAAGAATATAGTCATAGTGATTTTAAGGCTTTATGCTCCGTCGTATATCAGGATTTTGCAAAATATTTTATTTCATTTAAAGATAATATCGCTCTTGGTAATATTTTAGATATGGGAAATGAAATTAATGAAGAGAATATAGATAAAGCTATAAAAACCATAGAACTAGATAATGTGGTAAGAGAATTACCTAAAGGAGTAGAAACTTCCTTAGGTAAGATTAAAAGCGATGGGGTAGATATATCTGGAGGAGAGTGGCAACGTATAGCCATGGCTAGATCTATTATAAGTAAAGCTCCACTTAGAATATTAGATGAGCCAACAGCAGCATTAGACCCTATAAGTGAAAGTAACGTATATGAAAAGTTTAAAGAGATAAGTAGGGGTGGGACAACTATTTTTATAAGTCATCGTCTTGGTTCAACGAAGTTAGCAGATGAGATCTTTGTAATAGGCAATGGAACCATTATAGAAAAAGGTTCCCATGAAGAGCTTATGAATATTAAGGGAAGTTATGAAAAAATGTATGAAAGTCAAAGGAGCTGGTATGTATGATAAATAATCATAAGAAGAAAGATATTTCTCTTTTTGAAGTAGTAAGAAAAATAGCTCCTATAGTTATTAAAGCTTGTCCTATATATACCGTAGCATTAACTATAATAGCCATATTTCATGGATTATCTATTGGATTTAATACTTTTATGACTCAGAAATTCTTTGATACTATTACAAATGGAATAGGGAAAAGTGAGCATACAAAAGAATTATTAGTAAAGGCATGTGTTTTAGGGGGAGCATTTATAGCATCAGAGATATTAAATGGTGTTAGTAATTTTATGACTAATAATATTTCTAAAATTCAAATTGGATATTTGGGAAAAGTAATAAACGAAAAATCTGCTAAAATAGATCCCATTAATTTTGAAAATCCTCAGTTTTTAGATGATATTAATAAGGCAAATGAAGGAATGCAAAATAGTGTAAGATTATTAATTATACTTTCAATATTATTTACATTTTATCTTCCGTATTTTATATTTATGGGAACCTACCTTTATAAGTTAAAACCAATGCTTGCTATATCACTAGTGTTAATATTTATACCATTAGCACTAACACAATTTATTAGAGTTAAGGTTTTCGCAAAACTTGCAGATGAATCAGCTCCTATAAGAAGGGAATACGAGTATTACGAAAGATGTATAGTGGATAGAGAATATTTTAAAGAGACAAGACTTTTAGGGGCATTTGGATATTTTAGAGATTTATATCTATCTTCTTTAAGTTTGCTTAATAAAAAAATATGGCGTGCAGAAAAGAAGTCAGGACTTATGGAACTAGGAATGAAAATAGTAACCTTGCTTGGATATATGGGAGTTCTTTATTTATTGGTTGATGCCCTAATGAAGGGTGATATATCTGTAGGAGCCTTCGAGGCAGTGTTTGCATCTATTGACATGATGTTTTCTTTAATGGAAGAAATAATATGTGTTCATATAGGGAAACTTACTAAAGAGCTTGGCGCTATAGTAAACTTTGTAAGATTTCTTGATATTCCAGAAAGAGAAGGGGAAGAGTATGAGATTACAGGAGTTCCAGAAATTCTTATAAAGGACGTTACATTTAATTACCCTGGAGCTGATAAAAGTTCAATTTCAAATTTATCTTTAAAGGTTAATAGTGGAGAGACCATTGCAATTGTTGGTGAAAATGGAGCAGGAAAAACTTCCTTAGTTAAAATTATGACAGGATTATATTTGCCAACAGAGGGAAATGTGCTAATAGGTAGAGTTGATACAGCGAAGATTTCTCCTAAGGCTCTATATAAAGGTATATCAGGAGTATTCCAAAAATACCAAAGATACAAAATGACTCTTCAAGAAAATATATCTATAAGCTCTACGGAAGAAATTGAATCACAAAATCATGAAGATGTTAAGGAAAAATTGCAAATGGCAATTTGTAAAGCAGACTTAGAAATAAATGAAGAAAAGTTTCCTAAAGGGTATGAAACTATGCTTTCTCGTGAATTTGATGGCATAGATTTATCAGGTGGACAATGGCAACGTTTGGCTATTGCAAGAGGATTCTATCGAGCTCATAATATGATAGTTCTTGATGAGCCAACAGCAGCCATAGATCCAGTAGAAGAAAGCAAAATATATAAAAAGTTTAGCGAAATGTCAAAAGGAAAAACAGCTATAATTGTTACTCATAGATTAGGCTCTGCCAAAATAGCAGATAGAATAGTTGTTATGGACAAGGGTAAAATGGTGGAAATAGGAACACATGAAGAACTAATAAAAGCAGAAGGAAAATATTCTGAGATGTACGAAGCACAAAGTAAATGGTATACAAGTGAGAGAGAGTTAGTTGAGGCGTAGTAATAGTAGGCAATATTAAATAAGTAAAGTTTCAACATGTAAAGGGGAAATTCAGGGGGATTTTAAATGAAGTTTAAAAAACAATGTTTCTTTATTTTTATAGTATTATCAATCATAAAAGCTTTGGTGTTTTATTTTGCTAGATTTCATAATTGTTACTTTATTGATATTTGGAATGTAGCTATACTAAATTTAGTGATTTTAGTATTTTTAAAATTATCTTTCGAATTTAAATCAAAGATATTTAGTGGAATATTGTGGGTTGGAGTAGCGTTTATATTTGTTATAAATGCTAATATTTATATGTTCATTGGCGAGGCAGCTAGGACATATGTTAAATCACCTAAAAGTGGTAAGACACTAATAATATCAGAAAGACAGGTATTAACAATACCTACTTCTATAAAAGTATATGAGAGAAAGTTATTAATTTTTAAGAAGAGGATAGCTACAGAAGAATTGAATACAGAGGATGTTTCGAAACCATTTGAAGATAATCACTATAAAGTAAATTGGATAAATGAAAATGAAGTTGAAATACAATATCCTTATAAAAGTGATATGCCTGAAGAAAAATGGAAAAGGGTAAAAGTTAAATTAAATTAAGTTTTCAGCAAAAAAAGAACTTAATATTAGAATATATATTGCAAAAATTATAGATATTACTTACATTTGAAACTTTACAAAATAAAATAAATTAGTAATAGAGAATATTTCTCTCGTCCTTTTATTAGGATGAGAGATTTTCTTTTATTAAATACTAAATTAATAGTTCATTTTAAAAAACATAATAATTTTAATTGAAGCTTGACAAAATAGAATTAATATTCTAAAATATCGTAAAAGAGATAAATAAAGCTTTGAAGAGAAGAAGTAGAATTAGCTAAAGACTTTACAGAGAGTTCCCGGTGGGTGAGAGGGGCAAAGATAAGTTAATTTGAATACATCTCTGAGCAGCACTCCGAAAGATAACAACCAGTAGGCAGATGTCGGTTCCTGCACACGTTATAGTGCTAGAGTATACCTAGAATATTTCTAGAGTACTTGATAAGGTTGTTATTGTGAAATATCAATGAATTAAGGTGGTAACACGAGAATATTACTCTCGTCCTTTTATTAGGACGAGAGTTTTTTATTTTATATAAAAGTTTTATTAAGTCATAGAACTTTATAATTTTAAAGTTAAATATTTAAATTATATTAAAATTTAAAGGAGGAATACTAATGAAAACCATGGAGGAACAAATTAAAATTATTCAAAAAGGTGCAGATGAAATTATAGGTCTTGAGGATTTAAAAGAAAAGCTTATAAATGCTGAAAAAGAAAATAGACAACTAATAGTAAAATTAGGACTAGATCCAAGTGCACCAGACATTCATCTAGGCCATACAGTAGTCTTAAGAAAGATAAAACAACTACAAGACTTAGGACACAAGGCAGTAATTATTATAGGTGATTTCACAGGAATGATTGGAGACCCTACAGGGAAATCAAAGGCTAGAAAGCCTCTTACTAGAGAACAGGTTATAGAAAATGCCAAAACTTATGAAACACAGATTTTTAAGGTTTTAGATAGAGATAAAACAGAAGTTAAATTTAATAGCCAATGGCTATCTGCCCTTAATCTCCAGAATGTAATTAGTTTAGCATCTACCATGACTGTTGCTAGAATGCTCGAGAGGGAAGATTTTAAAAAGAGATATGAAAATCATCAGCCAATAGCAATTCACGAATTCTTCTACCCATTAATGCAAGGCTATGATTCCATAGAAATTAAAGCAGACATCGAACTTGGAGGGACAGACCAAAGATTTAATGTGCTTATGGGAAGAATGCTCCAAAAAGAATACGGTCAAGATAGTCAAGCAATCATATTTATGCCACTATTAGAAGGAACTGATGGCGTGGATAAAATGAGTAAAAGCCTTGGAAACTACATTGGTATAGATGAATCACCAGAGGTAATGTACGAAAAATCCATGACTATTCCAGACGAATTAATTATTAAATACTACAATCTTGTGACAGATGTTCATCCAGATGAAGTTAAGAAAATAAACAGTGAATTAGAAAGTGGAAAAAATCCAAGAGATATTAAGATGAACTTAGCTAGAGAAATAGTTAGCTTATACCATGGAATTGAGCAAGCTAAAAAGGCAGAAGAGAGATTTATAAAAGTATTTAGCGAAAACCAAATTCCAGAAGATATAAATACCATAGAAGCTTCTAAAGAAAACTTTAACCTTCTAGATATCCTAGTTCAAAATAATATAGTAAAAAGTAAAAGTGAAGTAAGAAGACTTGCATCACAAGGTGGAGTGAAGATAAATGACGAAAAGGTAACAGAACTTACAGAATTAACTCCTAAAGAAGAAATGATAATAAAAATAGGTAAAAAAACTTTAGTGAAAATAATTTTAAAATAGGTAAAAATATATGGACGATGACTATTATTAAAACCTCCTTAAGTGTAAAACTTGAGGAGGTTTTTTGGTTTAATGTTTTTAAAAAGCTTTTTCCTAAATAAAACATTAACTATTAATAAATAATAAACATGTTTATTATTAGGTAATAAAATATATAAAAGAAAATATACCAAAATATTGCGGATTGTTGTTTAAAATGGTATTCTAATAATGTTAATAAAATATTAACGAAAAATCAAGGGGGGGAATAAAGTGTATAAAAATAAGAGTATAAGGAATTTAAGCCTAATACTTATCTTTGTTTATGTATTTAATACATTTTCATTTTCTGTTCATGAAGTATTTGCAAAAGAAGTTTTACCTTCTAAGAAAAATACAAATGAAAGAATAGAAGATAAGGCACAAGTATATGTTTATCCCAAAAAGCTTTTAGAACTATTAGATAAAAATGAAAAAACTACAGATAGTTCTAAAACAGATTTAAATAAGGGGAAGAACACAACAGTTAAAATTAACAATAATACAGAAGAGGATAAGAAAAAAAGTACACATAAGAATAACGCAAAAAATAGTACGAAGATTAAAAATAGTTCTAACCAGTTGCAAATAAAAAAGACTAATATCCAATTAAACAAGAGTGATATTAGTCAAATCAAATTAGATCCAAAAGAATTAAATGATGGAACTAAAATAAAAGTAGCGTATTCTAAATACATAGAACAATTAAAAAAGAATACTTTAGAAAATCGTAAAAAGGAAAAAGATTATTTAAAGGAACGAGATAGAAAAATAAAATTTAAACAAGGGAATGAAGAAAAAAGTAAAAAGGAAGAAAATGATAGAAGTGTAGATAAAGGAAACAAGGATGATAAAAAACAAGAGATAAAGGAAGAAAAAAATCAGGATAAACCTAATGAAGTTAAAGAAAAACGTGTAGATGCAAAAGAAAAGAATGATTCTCAAAGTAAAAGAACAGTTGATACTAAAGAAGAAAATAATAATAGTGAAGATTTAAATAAAGAAAATCTTAAAAAGGAACCTAACTTAGATTCAAATAAAGAAGTAGACAATACTAAAGTTGAAGCTAAAAAAACAGAGGATAGTAAGCCAATAAAGACTAAGGACACTGAAAATAAAGTAGAAGAAGAGGTTCAAGAAGAAAACAAAAAAGAAGAAGATAAGAAAGAAAATAGTAAAGATAATACAGAAAAGTTAGAAAAAAATCATGATGACTTAATAGATAACAATAATATCGATGAATTAAAAGATAAATACATAAAAACTGCACCATTAAATATAAAAGGTGAGGTTATCCAAGATAAGTTAAAAATAACTTGGGATGGAATAGAGAATGTTAACTCCTATGATTTATTGATAAATGACAAAATAGTACACATTAGTAATGTCACAGAATATATAAGCGAAACATTAAAGGAAGATAAGATATATTTAGTTAAAATAAGAGGGAAAAATGATGATATTTTAGGTCCATGGAGTCAAGAGTTAAACATATCAATAAAGATAGAAAATCCCAAATTGCCTAAGAATTTTAAGGTGGAATCTTCATCAAATGGTGTAAAGATTATTTGGGACAAGGTAGAAGGTTCAGAATCATATGATTTAGAAGTCAATGATAAAATAATAAATGTTCAAGGAGAAAATTGTTATACTATACAATTAAATGGAAGTAAAAGTTTGCATAGGGTTAGAGTAAGAGCTAAAAAATACTCATCTTACTATAGTGATTGGACAAGCTATATTAATCTAATAACTGCTAGTCTATCATTAAATGAAAATCTTACATTAACGGGAGATACTTATGTATGTAATAGTACAATAAGGCTTGATAATAAAACGTTAAATGTAAATGGAGATTTAAAACAGGACGGAGCCTCTATATATCTAGATAGAGGGAAATTAATAGTAGAAGGAAATTATGAATTAAAAGGTTCCTCATTGCTATATATGTTGGAAGAAGAAGATTATGTTCTAGTAAAAGGTAATTTTAGGACAGAGTCTACAGGAGATCAAGAGAATAAATTTAAAGCAGGAACTCTAGAAGTAAAAGGAGATTTTGTAAAAGAGGGCGGAAGCACATGGAGTTTTTATGCTAATGGAACACACAAAGTAGTATTAAGCGGGGGTAAAACTCAAAAAGTAATATTTAATAATCGTGATAATTCACAATTTAATATATTAGATACAATTGGTTCTGCAAAAGTAGAGTTTATAACACCTATAAAGCTAAAAAACCTTAAGAATATAAAAGGTGAAAATTTAAAAATAATACATTCAAATATAACTTTACAAGAAGATGAAGTTATAGATAGTAGTTGTGAATTAATAAATACAACAATAAATTTAAATGGAAAAGAGTTAAAAGTAAATGGAAGCTTAAAACAAGGCGAAAGTAATATATATATAGACAGAGGAAGACTAATAATAGATAAAAATTACGAATTAAAGGGTTCTTCACTCTTGTATATGTTACAGGAAGAATGTTATATACTAGTAAAAGGTAATTTTAGGACGGAGTCTATAGGAGATCAAGAGAATAAATTTAAAGCAGGAACTCTAGAAGTAAAAGGAGATTTTGTAAAAGAGGGCGGAAACAAATGGAGTTTTTATGCTAATGGAATGCACAAAGTAGTGCTAAGTGGAGATAAAATTCAAAAAGTAATATTTAATAATTGTGATAAATCACAATTTAATATACTAGATGTAAGTAATGCTAAAGAAGTAGATTTTGAGACATCTATAAAAGTTAGGTTTCTTAAAAATATAAGAGGAAGTAAGGTTACAATAAAGGATTCAAATATAAATTTAGATCAAAATGAAAATATAATAGGAGAATTTATATTTAATAATTGTACTATAAATATGAATGGGTATATCTTAAATATTAATAGTAAAGAGTTACAATTAATAAATACAATAATAAGAATTAATAATAAGGAATTAAAAATAAGTGGAAATCTAAAACAGGACGGAGGCTCCATATATCTAGATAGAGGGAAATTGATAATAGAAGGAAGTTATGAGTTAAAGGATTCCTCATTGCTATATATGTTGGAAGAAGAAGATTATGTTCTAGTAAAAGGTAACTTTAGGACTGAGTCTACAGGAGATCAAGAGAATAAATTTAAAGCAGGAACTTTAGAAGTAAAAGGAGATTTTGTAAAAGAGGGCGGAAACAAATGGAGTTTTTATGCTAATGGAACACACAAAGTAGTATTAAGCGGGGGTAAAACTCAAAAAGTAATATTTAATAACTGTGATAATTCACAATTTAATATATTAGATACAATTGGCTCTGCAAAAGTAGAGTTTATAACACCTATAAAGCTAAAAAATCTTAAGAATATAAAAGGTGAAAATTTAAAAATAATACATTCAAATATAACTTTACAAGAAGATGAAGTTATAGATAGTAGTTGTGAATTAATAAATACAACAATAAATTTAAATGGAAAAGAGTTAAAAGTAAATGGAAGCTTAAAACAAGGCGAAAGTAATATATATATAGACAGAGGAAGACTAATAATAGATAAAAATTACGAATTAAAGGGTTATTCACTCTTGTATATGTTACAGGAAGAATGTTATATACTAGTAAAAGGTAATTTTAGGACGGAGTCTATAGGAGATCAAGAGAATAAATTTAAAGCAGGAACTCTAGAAGTAAAAGGAGATTTTGTAAAAGAGGGCGGAAACAAATGGAGTTTTTATGCTAATGGAATGCACAAAGTAGTGCTAAGTGGAGATAAAATTCAAAAAGTAATATTTAATAATTGTGATAAATCACAATTTAATATACTAGATGTAAGTAATGCTAAAGAAGTAGATTTTGAGACATCTATAAAAGTTAGGTTTCTTAAAAATATAAGAGGAAGTAAGGTTACAATAAAGGATTCAAATATAAATTTAGATCAAAATGAAAATATAATAGGAGAATTTATATTTAATAATTGTACTATAAATATGAATGGGTATATCTTAAATATTAATAGTAAAGAGTTACAATTAATAAATACAATAATAAGAATTAATAATAAGGAATTAAAAATAAGTGGAAATCTAAAACAGGACGGAGGCTCCATATATCTAGATAGAGGGAAATTAATAGTAGAAGGAAATTATGAATTAAAAGGTTCCTCATTGCTATATATGTTGGAAGAAGAAGATTATGTTCTAGTAAAAGGTAATTTTAGGACGGAGTCTACAGGAGATCAAGAGAATAAATTTAAAGCAGGAACTCTAGAAGTAAAAGGAGATTTTGTAAAAGAGGGCGGAAACAAATGGAGTTTTTATGCTAATGGAATGCACAAAGTAGTGCTAAGTGGAGATAAAATTCAAAAAGTAATATTTAATAATTGTGATAAGTCACAATTTAACATATTAGATACAATTAGATCTGTAAAAGTAGAGTTTATGACACCGATAAAGCTAAGAACTATTAAGAATATAAAAGGTGAAAATCTAAGAATAATACATTCAAATATAACTTTACAAAAAAATGAAGTTATAGATAGTAGTTGTGAATTAATAAATACAACAATAAATTTAAATGGAAAAGAGTTGAAAATAAATGGAAACCTAAAACAAGCTGGCGACTCTATATATTTAAATAAGGGGAAATTAATAGTAGAAGGAAATTATGAATTAAAAGGTTCCTCATTGCTATATATGTTGGAAGAAGAAGATTATGTTCTAGTAAAAGGTCACTTTAGGACAGAGTCTACAGGGGATCAAGAGAATAAATTTAAAGCAGGAACTCTAGAAGTAAAAGGAGATTTTGTAAAAGAGGGCGGAAACAAATGGAGTTTTTATGCTAATGGAATGCACAAAGTAGTGCTAAGTGGAGATAAAATTCAAAAAGTAATATTTAATAATTGTGATAAGTCACAATTTAACATATTAGATACAATTAGATCTGTAAAAGTAGAGTTTATGACACCGATAAAGCTAAGAACTATTAAGAATATAAAAGGTGAAAATCTAAGAATAATACATTCAAATATAACTTTACAAAAAAATGAAGTTATAGATAGTAGTTGTGAATTAATAAATACAACAATAAATTTAAATGGAAAAGAGTTGAAAATAAATGGAAACCTAAAACAAGCTGGCGACTCTATATATTTAAATAAGGGGAAATTAATAGTAGAAGGAAATTATGAATTAAAAGGTTCCTCATTGCTATATATGTTGGAAGAAGAAGATTATGTTCTAGTAAAAGGTCACTTTAGGACAGAGTCTACAGGGGATCAAGAGAATAAATTTAAAGCAGGAACTCTAGAAGTAAAAGGAGATTTCATAAAAGAGGAAGGAAATACATGGAGCTTCCATGCTAATGGAACACATAAAGTAGTATTAAGCGGGGCTGAAACTCAAAAGATAGTATTCAAGAATAGTGATAGATCACAATTTAATATACTAGACTTAAGTAAATCTAAGGGAGTAGAGTTCCAAGGCCCAGTAAGTATTTCTTCTAATTTATTGGGACTTAGTAAGATAGTTAACGATGATTTAACTCTAGTTGGAACTAAGATAACTTTATTAGAAGATGATAGATTCAATGGAGATCTTGAACTGAAAAATTCAAGCATGTATTTAAATGGTCATTCTTTAACTATAGATGGGTACTTTAACCTTTACAATTCTAGATTAGATTTGAATTCTGGAAAAATAGCAGTTCTATGGAATCTAAATCAAAATAATTCAGATATAAAAATTAACAAAGGAAAACTAATAGTAGAGGATGACTATGATATAGTAGGAAATTCATCACTATATATGTTAAATCCATCTGATTATGTATTGGTATATGGGAATTTTTTCACAGAATCAACGCAAAGCCATGAAGAAAAACTCACTAATGGAGTGTTTGAATTAAAAGGTGATTTCAAAGAGGCTGGATATCAATCAGATAATTTCTATGCTAGCGGAAACCACAAAGTATTATTAACAGGACAATTTCATCAATTAATAAACCTTAAGAATCATAACGGTTGCCGATTCAATATACTTGATTATAGTGGGTCTAAAGGTGCTATAATAGAAACACCTGTGTATTTAATAAATAGAATTGGACAAACGATAAATATTAATATACTTGATATAATAAAAGAAATCCCTGAATCTACAGGAATTAATTATTTTATTAAGGAATTAAAGCAATTTGGAATACATGCTGAAGGTAATTTAAATAAACTTGTTAATAATTTAATAAGAGAGACTGGTATAGAATATATAACTTGTTCAAAAGAGGACTTAAAAAACTTTATACATGGTGTGATTATAAGTGTTGATAATAATTTATTTTTAGGGGCAGTAAGAGGTACTGCGAAATTGATGGGGCTTGCAAACGGTCCTTTACCAGAAGATGATTATTCATTCATGTTAGCTAAAACTATGGTTGATACTGTATTTACAGTATATTTTACTTCCAAAGCTATTGATAAGTTTTTACAATCAGGTATTTGTTTAGGTGTAGCAATGGCATCGGCAGGTGCAGGTGCCATTGCAGCTCTTCCAACAGGAGGAACATCTGCAGTTGTAGGAATGGGCATAGCTGAGGTAGCAATAGCAGAGGCAGCTATTAGCATGGTAATGGCAGTAGTTGCAGAAGCAGGAGCTATACATTCTCAACATCTTTTAGGCGAAGATACGGAAAAGCTTAGGAATGCTAAGAGGAATAAGGGGGTAAGTAAACCTATAAGAGAGCAAATGTTAGAATCGTCATCGGCTAAGTTATGGGGAACATTAGAAGATGGAACAAATCAAGGAGTAAAACATTTTGCTGACTATTGGGAAAAGTACCCAGAACGTATACCTTCATTAGCAGAAAGATTAGGAGTTGATGCATCAAAATTTGAGAATACTGTAGATGGATTCAACAATTTTACTGATCAGGTATTAAAAGTTAAAAATAATGGTATATTGAGAGAAGTTAATGGAAAACAGATATACTATTTAGAGGGAGCAGCAAAGCCTAAAAAAGGTATTGTAGTAATCTTTAAAGATGGAAAAATCCAATCAATGATGCCTAGTGACATAAAATCATTCAACAAATTACAATAAGGAGTTTTGATAATGAAAAGTTATGAGATTGAAGAAATATATGGAGATGGCTATGAAAGATGGGCTAAGATTAAAATGGATAGTTCTCTAGAAGGAGTATATGCTCATTTTATAGAATATGATGAATATCTTGAGAATACTAATATTCCAATCAAGAGAAAAAAAGGTGACACCATAAATGGTATTCTAAAAATAGATTTAGTAACCGAATTTAAAATCGTAGATGAAGATAGAAAAGGATATAATCAATCTATTAACAATTCTTCAAATATTACTGCAATAGCAACAGTAAAAGAAGTAGATGATAGTGATATTATTGTGTGTAGAATTGAAGAGTTAGGTGATGATATTGTAGTTGAATTTGAAGATGATGTAGAGATAGAAGTTGATACTACAATAGAAGTAAATGGTTCACTAGAATTGGAGATTCAATAACCTAGGATGCGAAATTATAATTTAATTAACTGCATAAAAAATAGTAATATCAGAATATAGTTAAGTTAATAATAGCAAGGGATTTTAGTACTGCATAACTTAAATAATGCAGTAAAATGAGATAGTGAGTCAATTGAAATAGATTGGCTCATTATTTTTTTACATCCAATTACCTTGGTAATAAATGATGTAGATAATGCTACTGAAATACTATCAATGGTTTCAATAGCTAAGAAAATAATGATTACACTAACACCGTAAGCTGAAAGCTAAGGAGTTGAAGAAGAGATAAGCAATATCTAATATGAATGAAGAAATGATAAGAGATAATAGAGTAATAAGAAATAGTAAAATTATTCACTAGAGTAGATAGCTGAAAAATACAGTACATCAATCGAGACAGATACATCAAAAAGCAATGATAGCACATTAGAAAACAGAGATTTTAGAGAATGTGAATAAGAGTGTCAATAAAACTAAAAAGCTGTACAGAAAGGCTAAATCAACGGATTTTCAATAAAATGGCTGATAACTAATCTAAATTGAATAGATAGTAGATTGGATAACCTTACAATCTAGGATAACAAGGCATGAAAGTACACTGAATACTGAAAGCGTAGGAAATCCTATACTCAATAATTCCACTTGAAATCGAGGGGAATTGATAACATAGTATATGTGGTGGCTAAATTGAATTTCACTCAAAAATAAAAAGAATTGGAAAGATGAAACATATAAATAATGGAACTTGGAACTAGAGAGTTGGAACTCGGGACTTGGAAGAAGTAATGGGGGGAGCGGGGAATAAGGAACTAAGAAGAAAGGTAAGAATTGAAATAGATTACTAAAAATCTATTTCAATAAAAGTAAATAAAGATAAAGAAATTGAAAGAAAAGATAAATTGATAAATAAGAAATAATCAGAATAAATAAGAATTGATAAGAGATAGATAAAGTAAGAATAGGTAATAGATAAGTAAATAAAGTAATAATTGAGTATCAAGTAATAAGTGATTAAGTAATAAATAATCAATAGATAATAAAATCATTCAGATGGAATAGATATCTAAAAAGTACAATACATCAAAAAACAACGATAAGGTAACTAAAAACAGAGATTACAGAAAGTGTGAATAAGAATACCATTCAGATTGAAAAGCTGTAAATAAAGGCTAAATCAACTGAATTTAAAATAGATGATAAATATATATCATAAATCTGATAACAGAGTTAATGTTTCTAATCAAGGAAGCATTAACTCTTTTTCTATTTCAAGAAGGAGGGATTGAGTATAAATAAATCAGATTTCAATGGAATATATGAAGAGCTAATTGAATTACTAGGCTTAGAAGTAACTATAAAAATACATGAATATTTCAAAGGTCAACAAGTAAACTTTCCAATGAGATTACATTCTAAATCCTATGTGATTAAAGAACTTCAAGGTAGGTCCGTAAGCGATAGCAAAAAACTAGCTAAGAAATTAGGATACACAGATAACAGGACAAGAAAACTATTAAAGAAAATTGAGAGGAGCAATAACAATGAATGAAATAGTAGAAAGTTTCAAGGTAAGTCTAA
This sequence comes from Hathewaya histolytica, assembly GCF_901482605.1. NCBI lineage: Bacteria > Bacillati > Bacillota > Clostridia > Eubacteriales > Clostridiaceae > Hathewaya > Hathewaya histolytica. The sequence continues at coordinate 528,221 of NZ_LR590481.1, forward strand.
TTGAAGATGGTAAAAGTCCTAAAACAATTGAAAGCTACATTGGAGACATAAAAGCATTCATAGAATTTCTAGGAAGTAAAGGAGCTGATTTCAATAGTACTCTACAACGATTCTACGTAGTAAGCTACAAGAATTTTCTAGTAGATAGTAACTATGAGGTAGCAACAATAAATAAAAAGATAAATAGCATTCATGCATTAAATAGATATCTAGTAGAAACTGGTGAGATGAAAGAAATAGTTGTAGAAAATTCTAAAGATAGAGTAAAAATAAAAAATAGCCTACGGATCGGAGAAACAAGTAGAGGTCTATTCAGATAAGGAGGTTTACAGAATACTCTTCTACATTCAGAACGAGAACAAGGTAAGTAAAAGAAATAAAGTAATTGCAATGTTACTACTTTACACAGGTGTTAGAGTAAGTGAACTATGTAGTATCAAGATAAAAGATATTGATTTCTTAAACTACTCCATAAAGATATATGGTAAGGGTGGAAAGTTTAGAGAAGTACCACTAAAATTCGATTTAGCTGATGTAATAAAGGAATACATTAAAGATAGATATTACAGCTTAAAAGATTCAGAATATCTAATAATAGGTCAAAGAGGAGCATTGAGAAGAGATGCTATAAATACAATTCTTGAAAGATTAACTAATGAGATAGGAATGGTAAATAAGTTAAAACCTCATACCTTTAGACATACCTTCTGTACAAGGCTAATAAATAGAGGCGTACCAATTTCAACAGTAAGTAAACTAGCAGGTCATAGCAGTGTAGATACTACTGCAACATTCTACATCAATAGTAGCAGAGAAGAAAAACTAAAAGCAGTAAATCTACTATAGGAGGGATTGAAAAATGATAATAATAAATACATTAGAGGACATAGAGAAAGCCGAGATAACTCCAAAGGAGTTGAAGAAGGAAATACTACAACATTTTCAAGAAATAGCTGAAAGTGTTGTAGATAAATATTGGAGAATGTACAACCTAAAGGAAGTTGGAGACATAGTAGTACTTGAAGATGATGATTCAATAGAAGTTCTAAATAAGTACAACCTACTTGATAAGGAATCAGAGAAGATAACATCAATACCAGAGTTTACAGAAATAATTGAAATAGATAATGAAATCAACATTCATTCTAGGAGATTCCTTCGGGATAACCCTATACCATAAAATCGGTAAACTAGGCACAGAAAACGAGAATTTTCTGAAAGTATATGAAATATGAAAGGAGATGAAAAGATGGAAATAGCCATACTAATTGCAAGAATAATACTACTTGTACTAAGTGGAATGTCATCACTTGGAGCAGTTGAAGAAATAGCAAAAGTTAGCGGTGTAGCGTCAGCAACATTGTGGAGGAATCTACCTAATAGGTTCAAGTAGGGCGGAAGTGGACTGATGTTGGGCGGATTGTGGGAAGATAAAACCTAGATAAATCAATAGGTTGGGTATGTGGACACATTCATTCAATAAAAATAGACTGAAAAATAACTAAATAATAAGTGAAATATAAAAGAAAATTCTATAAGTAAAGCACCCACTAGCCCAAGTCTAGCGAAATCAATGGTTTCAACAGAAATAGCTACGCGCCGATTCAGTCCACAATGTACCCAACATAAAAAGAAAATATCGTTGTCACCGTAATGTCGTCATGTCAATAATGACGATATTTTCAGTTGAAATGGAGTAACTGGAAATTAAAAAAAGAGACTATGGAGAGTAAAAAGAAAAATAAAATATAAATAGGAGGTAGAAAGGGTAAGAAAGAGAAAATAGAAGATGTCAAAAATGAAATTAATAAAAAGTGTTAAAGTGAAAACTTTTTAGCCTAGGAAGTCCTTAACTGGAAATTGTAAAACTAGGACAAGGCAAGGAAGTCTAGGAACATTGTAAACATAGATAAAATCAGAGCTCAAGTATAATCAAGGTTCTGAAATATCAGATATAATGAACCTAAAATAAATAGTAACTAATGCGGTAGTGGGATATCTCAAAGTAGAAGATTCAAGAATGATTTCATTGAAAACTACAATGTCATTACATCTAGCAGAACAAGAACGGATTGGATTTCGCCCCTATGCACAATAATTCTCTAAGAAGAATTGATTGAATGCTTTTCAAACTGAGGTTGCCTGCGTTCCTGCATAGAATAATGAATAGGAGTGAGTAGATATGCATAAAAAGCAAAACCATATATATGTTGGATTAGACCTACATAAAGATACCCATACCTCTGTAATAATTGATTGCTGGGATGAGAAGATAGATTCAATAACAATTGAGAATAAGCCTTCTGATTTCGCACGACTAATGAATAAAGTAAAGAAGATATCAGGTAAGCTAACACCAGTATATGGACTTGAAGATGTTCATGGCTACGGTAGAAGTCTAGCAGTGGTTCTAATTGAAAGAGGAATGATAGTAAAGGAAGTAAACTCCGCACTTTCCTTCATGGAAAGGATGAGTTACCCAACTACTAAAAAGAGTGATGATTGGGACGCTAATTGCATTGCGTCAGTTCTTCTAAGAAAACTAGATACACTGCCAGAGTCTAATCCACAAGACTTGTACTGGACTATAAAAATGATGGTGAATAGAAGAGATTCAATAGTAAAAGCAGTAACAACTCTAACTAATCAACTTCATGAAAACCTAAACTATAATTACCCAAGCTATAAGAAATTTTTTTCTGATGTGAATAGTAAAACTGCATTAGCATTCTACGAGAAGTACCCATCACCGAACACCTGAAAGGTGTAACTGATGAAGAACTAGCAGAGTTTCTAAGGAAACCTAGTCATAATAGTTGCTCCACAAGAAAGGCTAAAGAGATACTAGATATTGTAGAAAGTGATGGAGATACAACAAGAGAATACCAGGAGTTTAGAGATTTCATCATTCAAAGCATTGTAAGAGACATTGCATTCAAGAGTGAAGAAATCAAGAAAGTTGAGGTAGAAATGAAAAAGCTACTAAAACTACTAGACTTGAAGCTAGAAACAATTCCAGGAATAGATACTGTAACTGCAATAGCACTAGTTGCTCACATAGGAGATATAAAAAGATTCCGAAACACTGATAAGCTAGCTAAATTTTCTGGAATAGCACCAGTAAACTTCAGTTCAGCAGGTAAAGGAAAAGATAAGAAGAGTAAACAGGGTAATAGAGAACTTTACGGAGTGTTCTACTTCCTAGCAGTGCAACAGATACAAGTCTCTAAGAAAGGAACTCCTAGAAATCCAGTTTTCCTAGAATACTACAAGAGAAAAGTTTTAGAAGGTAAAACTAAAATACAAGCATTAGTGTGTGTAATGAGAAGGCTTAATAACATTATCTATGGAATGATGAAGAATAAAACTGAATATGTAATGCCTACTGCAGAAATAAAAGAAGTAGCATGATAAAATAATATTAACATATTAAGGAAAACTAAGGCTAAAAAAGTAACTACATAACAGAAAAAATGATAAGTAGTTAGAAGTGGTCTTAAAACTGTGGTAAGGATTGAAAGAACTCAATCCTTACCACTAAAAATATAAAGACAGACTCTGCCTCAAGGGGATAGGTAAAGCTAAAACTACCATAAGATTGCTTGATGAAGTGGCAGATGTTAATTTCTTAAATATAAGCAATAAATATAAAAATAAACTGCCACAATGGGCTATAGGAAAAGGTAATTTTGGATGTGCTCAAGTAACTATAGAGGATATAACTAAAAATGAATATTTTGCACATAGTGCAATACAGGCAGAGATAGAGAGTGTTAAAGGAACTTGGATTTCAATAAAACTAGATTCAACTTTATTAAAGGCAATCAAAGTTGATGGAAACAATGTAGTAGGTGGAGCTGGAGCGTGGTTAAGAGATGTTGATACTGAATTTAAAATACTTTCAGAAATACAAAATCAATTGGGAACCAAGTATAATACAGTAGATAAAATTAAATTCTTTACTGAATTAGAATGTTGCCCAAGTTGTTTAGATGTAATAAAACAATTTTTTAAATTATATCCTAACATAGATATTGAAATAATATATAAGATAAAAAAAATAGAAAGAAGGTTATATTTGATGAACAAATACAATTTTTATGAAAGCAAGTTTAGAACTTTGGAATCTTTTTATATGTGGGTAGAACAAGGAAGTACTTATGATGTTGCAGCATCACAATGTATGTATTATGATCAACCACAGAATGAGCTTGATGAAATAGTGATGTCTATAACAATTGGTACTAGATTTGCTAGATGTGGAAAAGCATTAGGTGATGATTTTAAACAAGTTTTGAAAAAGAAAATTGAAAGTTTTAATATGTTAGACTTATCAAAGTATAATTTAAACGAGGAGGAGTTAAAAGTTTTTAAGGAAGAAATAAGTGAAGTGTCTGGATATATTTCAAATTAGATACATTTAAATGTAAAACTAACTACAAAAATAATTATATATTAGTATTAAATTTAACTTTTTGTAATTTAGTATATGAATAGCAATTAACTTTACTACATAATATTAATAATGCAGTCAAATATGATGAGTCAATTGAAATAGATTGGCTCATTATTTTTTATACAAAATCAGGTTGATAGTAAGGCATAAATAAAAATCTAAACAGTAGATATAATACAAATAGCAGTAAGTAAAACAAGGCTTATGAAAATGACGTAAGCTGAAGGCTAAGTAAATATTGGCTCTATTAATTCAACTTGAAATCTATGAGTAGAAATAACAATAGAGGACTTAAAAAACTTTATACGTAGTGTTATCATAGGTGTTGAGAATAATTTATTTTTAGGGACAGTAAGAGGTACTGCGAAATTGATGGGCTTGCAAATGATCTTTTACCAGAATATAATTATTCACTCATATTATCTAAGACTATGGTTGATACTTTATTTATAGCATATTTTAAGTCTAAAGTTACGGATAAATTTGTACATTCAGGTATTTGCTTAGGCATAGCAATAGCAGAGGCCACTATTAGTACGCTAATGGTAGTGGTCGCAGAAGCAGGATCTATAACATTCTCAACAACTTTTAAGTGAAGATACGGAAAAGCTTATAAATGCTAAGAGGAATGAAGGTGTGGGTAAGAGTATATATATTAAAAATTCAGTATTAGAAAATATACGCATTAGAAGTGAATTACCCATAGAAGATTTATTTAGGGCGTTGGAATAGCAGGAAAGTAAAATGCAATTTTTAAGAAATGAGGTGATTAAAATTTATGCTATTTAAAAGTTTTAACAATATGGAAAATTTAAGGAGTCAGGGATAATAATTTTAAAAATGATAGGAGATGAAATGGTGGGTTATAAAGATTACGAGAAGGCAGTAAATTTAATTGAAGATAATGAAGAATTAAAAGATGATATAGGAGGATGTTCATATAAGTTAATCGAAATGGCAGAGAAAAGGTTAAATATGAAATTTCCTAAGAGCTATACAGATTTCTTACTTAAGTTTGGAGCTTTAAGTTTTGGTTCAGAAGAGATATATGGCATTGTTAGAGAAGATTTTGATAATTCTAGGGTTCCAGATGCAATATGGTATACGCTTGTAGAGAGAAGAGACGCTCAAATTCCATATTGGTTACTATCTATTTATGATACAGGAAGTGAAGAACTAATTTGTTTAAACTTTAATAACATAAATAAAGAAGGTGAACCAACGGTTGTGTCCTTTGTTCCAGGAATAGATAGAGAATATCAGATATATGAAGAGATTTCCAAAGATTTTGGTGAATTTTTATTAAGTAGAATTAAAATGGAGCTAGATATTTAAAATATATTGAGATGTAATAAAATACGATAAATATTTAATTAGATTTAAATAAAGATAGGTACATAAAATCCAGTGTATCATTAATTTGATATGCTAGATTTATTTTTTAGGAAAGCGAGTTTATAATAAGATTTTAACAGATACAGTGTTTATTAAATTTTTTAACGCTATAGATGAAAAAGGATTTTCAAATACAAATCTATATTTAGTGGCAGCGGTGGTGTCATTAGGAACCAGTACAACTTTAGTTGTTAGCAATGCTAGTAGCAGTAACAGTAGCTATACATTCTAATAAACTCTTAAATAAAGATAGAGAAAAACTTAGTAAGAGTAAGAGGAATAAGGGTGTTACACAAACACCAGAATTAACAAGAACACAAAGTAAATATATTGAGAGAATGAATAATGTAATAAATGACCATCTTAAGGAATCAGATTTTTCTGGGGCTTTAAGAGATTTAGAAGGAAATCCAGTTTTAAGACCAGACGGAAGTGCATTTAATCATAAGAAAGAAGTAGAGGATGCATACGTAGGTCTGAAAAAGATAACAAAAGGACTTGGGAATTCTCTGAAAAATCCTAATTTATCAGGTGCAACAAGAAAAATTATACAAGAGAATGTAGATAAAGGTAATTACTATTTAAATAGAATAGAAGAACTATTTAAGGTATATGGAGGGATAAACATTGAGTAATGATGAAAAAATAATATCAGATATTTATGGAATCTCTATAGAGGTTGCAAAGAATATATGTCCCACAGAAGAATGGTATATAAATTTATTGAAGAAGAAACCAGAAGATATAAATATGTGTGAAATAACTAAGATGTTAATTCATAATACTTTTCTAGAAACAGCTATTGAAATGGCTATAAAAATATTAGAAGATGATTATATGGCTGGAGAATTTTATGATGGACATTTATTAAAATTACTTTCTAATGTAGAGTTAGGTAAATATAATAGTCAAGTAGATAATTTAAGAACAACCATGAATAAAATAAAAAAAATAGTTAAAGAAGACGATTGGGATACTGAAGAAGACTATAACGAATATGTAAATAATTTAAACAAGAGTTTAGAGCTATTAAAATAAATTAGCTACAAAATCATGCTATAAAAAACTGCAAATAAACTAATAACTGCTAAGCTATAGGAAAATAAATAGAAGTTATAGAAAAAGTAACTGCATAATCTAAATAATGCACTGAAATAGGATGATGAGTCAATTGAAATAGATTGGCTCATTATTTTTTACAAAAAATCAGGTTGATAATAAGGCATAGATAAAAATCTAAATAGTAGATATAATACAAATAGGAGCAAGTAAAACAAGGCTTATACAAACGCCGTAAGCTGAAAGTTAAGGAAAAATTAGCTCTATTAATTCAACTTGAAATCAAGGAGTAAAACAACAATTAATATGTAATAGATAAAAGACAGAAAAGGAAACACACTACTCATATGCATTCGTAGGTGTAACTTCGACTAGCTAGATATAAAATTTAGAGTCTCACTTAAAAATAAAAAGAATTGAAAATATAAAACATACAAGTAATGGAACTTGGATTAGGAAATAGGAACAAGGGGAGGGGGCACAAGGACTTAAAAGAATTGAAATATATAAATAAAAACCTATTTGAATAATAAATAATAAATAATAAGAGTATTCATGTATTAAATAGATACCTTGTAGAGATTGAAGACGCAAATATATGGTTGTAAAAAATTTTAAGAACAGAATGAAAATGAAAGGATTATAGGACAAAGAGTTAATAATACCATTTATAATATAACTAAGATACCTAATAACACAAAACCAGCCAATAAACTTATTACTAAAATTAAAAGTGTTATAGGTGATGGGGTTGAGACTACGGCAGACACTATAACAAAATCAGAGTATAAAAGTTTTAGGAAGAAAACATATATATGAACAAGCACGAAATAAAGTTTTTGATATTATAGGAGACTTAGAATATGACTCAAAACCATTGTATAGGAGATTAAAGTCTAGTAAAGGAAATGGAAATATTATTGGAAGGCAATCAACAGATGGAAAAGTAAGATGGAGGTTGGATTATGGCCTTAATAAAGGCACACATATAAATATTGAAGATTTCAGAGGGGGTAAAGGAAGTAGTTCAACTAAAATAGCAATACCTTTTGATGGTGATGAAAAAACTTTTGAATCTTTATTAAGACATTTAAATAAATAGAGGAGTGATTAGAATGACATTATTGGAAGAATGTATTGAGGCATTAGGTAATGATATATGTATATTTAATGGTGATGAGAAGCTAGCTATAGAAGATAAGTTCTACAATATGGTACCACTAACTACGTGGGGAAGAATTAATTGGGATAAGTTTAAGAATATAGTAGAAGTTAAAGGGTTAGAAGATTTAAATCTAATAGAGGGAAATAAAAAGTATTACATCATATGGGGAGATATTGAGATGCCTGTAGTAAAAAGTGAGTTGGTAAATATTTTAAATAACTTAGATGATGTAATAGCTGTAAGTTTTGATACTTGGTTATTAGCAGAAGATGAAAGTATGGTAATAGAATTTTATCATGAATCAGATGTGACAATTGGTATGTTAGCTGATTTAATATATCTTTAAAGCTTACTAGATTCAAAATATGAAATATTTGACTTCATAAAACAGAATTAAAAAATAGTGTAGATAAATTAATAATCTTAAGATTAGATTTCATTTCATAATTGTAATAATGCAGTAAGAGAAGCACTAAAAAATAAAAGAATTAATAGAATAAAACATATAAATAGGATAGCTGAATAGAATAACTAGAGACTTGGAAATTCATGCTAGTAAAACTATGCTTTATAGTGTATTTACATCATACCGTAATTCTAAAGATATTGAGAAATGTATGTAATCAGGTATTTGTATAGGGACAGGAATAGTATAAGCATAAGCATGTACAGTTATAACCAAGATATTTATTAGTATGATAATGCTATTAGTTGCATAGGCAGGTGCTATAAACTCACGACAAATTTATCCAAGATACAGAAAAGTTTAGGAGTTCTAAGAGGAATAAGGGTATAAGTAAAGGTGAAGCAGGATGGGATATGCCTGTTGGAGGAGGAACTATCAATGGAAGGAGATATTCACAGCATGCTATGGAGAGAATGGCACCTAATACACCAGAAGTAAAAGCAGAACTTTATAAGAGAGCAAAAAAGATTGCTAAGGAGAAAGGATTGGTGCCTCAGACAAAAGAATATTCAAAATTTATATATAAATATGTTGACCCTAGAAATATTCCACCTAGTGTAATAGAGGATGCTATTAAAAATACTAAACCAATTCTAGGAAATAGACCAGATACATTCGCACATACAACAGATAGTGTAAAAGTAATTATTAGTGGAAATAGTGATATAATTACCGTAATACCCAAACAATGGAGGAATGATATGTATATAAAATATGATGAATATGAAATGTTTGAATTATTTAATAGTGAACCGGTTAGTATTGGAAGTGTTGAGGAAGGAGAGCTAATATATTCATATAAAGATAATCAAGATTTTTCAGTCACACTATTTATGAATGTTTATGCTCAATTAGCAGAGCTAACATTATCTTATAAAGAAAATATTATATTTAATAGTAAGCTAAAAGAAGTAAAAACTATAGAAAAAGTTGATGGAGTTTTAATTATACATATTAGTGATGGAAAAAGAATAAGATTAAAATTTTATCCACAAGTTGGAGTGGAATTACTTAATGATTAAAGCATAACTAAATGCAAAACTATAACTCACTTAACTGTATAAAAAATAGTAATAACAGAATATAGTTAAATCAATAAGAGTAGGAAAATTTAATACTGCATAATCTAAATAATGTAGGTAGTAGGGGGAAAGGGGGAAGAGTTGTAGATAAATTTAAAAAGTGATTTTAAGTTGATGAGATTAAGAAATATTTTTTAAAACTCTATCACTTTATCTCCCTTTTCATCTCAAGCAAAAGAAAACATGGTTTTAACTGAAATATAGATACTACAATAGTATGGATATTTTTATTTAATATTAAGCAAGAATAAGCGACTATATAATGTTAGATATGAAAATTGAGAAAATCGCATTAAAAAATGATGATACAAGAGGGTTTCAACTAAACATGACTATTAAAAGGAGTAAGGTAATATAATAATGAAGCATGTTTTATTAGAAATGTATTGTAGCTTAAAAAAGAAAATGAAAAACCAATATACTGTGAAGGGGTTGGATATATTTGCATTCATAACAAGTCAGAATATATGGGGTGCACATATTGTCCTACAATGAGTATATGGAATTAAAAAAATAGATTATATAGTTAATCTAAAACAATGTATAATTAGGATTAATTTGACTACAAAATAGTTGATAATTAATTTACGCAACAAAGATTTAGATGATAAATCACATTTTATAAAGATTTAATTGTTTAAAGATAACACATCAGAAAATGGAGTTTTAAAAGACTGTGAACAAGAGTGTATTAAATTTAAAAAGCTACTGATGTAAGTGTATTTATAAATAACTTAATATCACAAACAGGTATAGAGCATATACAAAGTTTACAGAATGATTTTAAAAGTTTTATACATGGTATTATTATAGGAGTAGATGATGATTTATTTGTTAAATTTTAGTAAACCAAGAGGAGATGGATTATTCCTAGTAATAAAACATATAGTTTACAGACCATAACTAAATGAAAGGTAGTCGTATAAGATGTTAAAAGTGATTGAATATGAACAAGCTAAAAAAGAAAATATTGAATTTGATATATATACACCACTAAACATAGAATTTGGAGTGTGGAATATTTCAAAAGAACCAACTATATACTGGAGAACAGGAGATTTTGTTGGGTCATTAATGGAAATAGGAATAGGACAACATAAGAAAGATATACGTTCTATAACATTAACTATATGTAAAAATGTATATGAAGTAGATTATTATTGTGGGAGTAAATTTAATATATCTAAAGGAAGTCCAATATTGGATTTGAAAAATATTACTAATGAGATCTATACAAATGAAAATGGGACATTAAAAGTATATATAGAAAGCAAAAGTGTAAGTATAATATTTTTAGAAAATAGAATTAGTGAGTGTTTAAAGAATGATAATGTTTATTTCTATTTAGATGATAATAAATTACTTGTAGGATTAAGAGTTAATAATATTAGTGAAGAAAATAAAACCATACTTAAGAAAGCATTGATATAGTTTACAAGTTACTGAGAAATTAATAAGGTTTTAATCTCATAATAAGTAGTATTTCATAAGCTTCTTAAATGAATAAAAAAATAAAAATAAACTAAATTTATTATTTTAACAAGGTAGTGAGAAATACGTCAATAAGCAACTTTAAGATTAAATCTACAAAGTATAGTGAGATAAAATGATAATAAATAATAAAAATAAAAGTAAGATAGAAGAACTATTAAATTTATATTATTGGGTTATAGGAGATGAAAAGTTATTGTTTGTTTTAGATAAGTATAGTAATTGTGAAGGATTTGGTGTTGAAAATATTTGGTGTTGTTTTGCAAATGAATTTCAAGAATGGGAAGAAGATTACTTTGGAGAAAGTGGAGTAGAATATTATTTTGATTATCCAGCACTAGAAAAAGATTGCATGGTTATATTAACTTACAAAGAATTTTATGAATACTTACTTGATTTTTGTAAAAAGTATGTTGAAAAACATTCAGAAGAAAAAGATATTATATATGAATATTTAAATAATATAAAAGTAAATTTAAATCTAAATCTATAATTAGAAGAGAGTTAACGTTTTTAATAAGAACATGTTAACGTAGGAGTAAGATGAATAATGGTAAAGGTAAATCCATTGATATAAAAACACAAATTGAAAATATAAGAACTAAAACACTAAATCAATTATTAAGTGAAGGATGGCAAGATTTAACTCATCCTGAGATGGCGTACTGAACTACTTCAAGGGATATTTATAATCCAGAAACAGGGTTAAAGGTTAGGTATGATAAAGGGGTAGAAGGTGCTGACGGTTTCGAAGGAGGAAAGTAAGTGTCAATAATGGAATTATTAAAAAAGTATAACTTTCATGATAGCAATGTAATATCAATAATACATAAAGAATCAGAATTAGTAATTGAAATAGAGTTATGCCAATGGAAGCAAAAATATTATAGAGAAGGTGATAAAGAGTTAGTTAATAAGAAAATAAAATTTAAATATATTAAAAATTATCAATGGGATGCAGAGAAAAATGAGGATGAGCTTGATTATGATAATATATTAAAATTTGATTATAGTACGGAAAATGACTTATATAAAATAGAAATTGTATTGCAGGATGACGGATATATATCAGTTATTACTTTTATAGGTGGTGAAGTTGAATTAATTTAAGAAAGTTGTAGTATTAAAATATTAATAATTTATCACAGAAAATTTTAAAAATACAATTAAATATTCAAGTAGGATGGGATGAAAGCTTTTAGGATTCAATATAAATTTAGAGAAGGTATGTGGGGAGCTAACTTAATAGAAAGTTATAAGGGTATAAATGAATTCAGTGATATAACAAATAAACAATTAAAGAATGTTCATATTGATATTTTAGATAAATAGGAGGAGAATGGATGTAGTTAGAGATAAAAGCTTATAATGTAATTAATGAAATATGGGAAGATATAGATGTTTTTTTCCTATCATGTCAAGTAGATATTGGTTTTAAATATGAAATAGGAGCAGAAATCTATTCTTTTGATATTGTAAGCCCTAAAAAACTTAAAAAAATGTTAGTGAGAGATGAAGTTGAGATAGGAAAAGGATATTTCATTATGAATGATTATAATAAGAGATCAGTATGTAATAAAATAGAAAAGTTAATTGATGGAGAGGTTTCAGAAAATAATAAGCACGATATTTTTAATGAAATTAGTGTTTATTTTAAAAATCAAGTTTAATTGAATAAAATTAATGGACTAAGATAACAGAGCTTATGAAAGCGTCATAAGCTAAAACCTAAGAAAATCCTAGCTCTAATAATTCTACTTGAAATCGAGAACCAGAATGAACAAGTAATATGTAGTAGGATAAAGTGAGACCACTTAAAAATAAAAAATTGAAAGTATTTATTTTTCTTAATAATACTTTCTAAAAGTTACTACCTCATGTAGCCTTTAACCTAATAGGCGAAGTATTACTTATGTACATTCAGAGGTGTAGCAAAAGAAAATATAGTTGTAACTGAAGTGTCGATATCTTGATAACGTCTATATTTTTTTTATTAAATATAAAGGAGATAATCTTATGTATGATAAAAGTATGTACATAGATGACATAGAAGATAGAGATAAGTATCTAAAGTTGTATTATAAAAATATGATATTTTTTAATGAAAAACATTTAATAAAAGCACTTGAAAGACATTCAAAATTTGAAGGTGATGCAATATCTCAAGAATTAAGGTGTTGTTTTGCAAATGAATTTCAAGAATGGGAAGAAGATTACTTTGGAGAAAGTGGAGTAGCATATTATTTTGATTATCCAGCAGTAGAAAAAGATTGCATAGTTATATTAACTTACAAAGAATTTTATGAATACTTACTTGATGCTTGTAAAAAGTATGTTGAAAAACATTCAGAAGAAAAAGATATTATATATGAATATTTAAATAAGATAAAAGTAAATTTAAATCTATAATTAGAAAAGAGTTAACGTTTTTAATAAGAACATGTTAACATAGGGGTAGATGATAATTTATGCCTAGTAACTATACAAGGGGCAGGTAAATTAGCAGGTATTATTGAAGGAAATTTACCAGAAGAAGATTATTCCTTTATGTTAGGAAAAATTTTGGCAGATACAGTTTTTATTAAATTTGCTATATCTGTATATAAAGAATAATTAATTAAATAAATACAAAATAATGCCATGGGGAAAGGGTTAAAATTGTTAAATGAAGAATAATTCATATTAGTTATAAAGTGACTGTAAAAGATAAGTTAATGTGAATACATAAAAGATTTATTTATTGATATTGTAAAAAACCAATAATCAATATTAAAAATTTTAATTCATAACTTGAATAATGCAGTGAAAGAAGTTAAAAAGGTTAATGTTTCAGTAAATGGAGAATTAATCTTCTTTCTTCTAATGAAATATATTTAAAAGATAGGATAACTAGGATTAAAAACTATCATAAGCTGAAAGATAAGCAAATTCTAGTTTCAATAATTCCACTTAAAAGTTAATGGAATTGTGAACATAATATATGTAGTAGAAAAAGATAGCGAAGCACTAAAAATAAAAGGAATTATTAAAATAAGATATATAAACAAGATAGCTGAGTGGAATAATTAGATATTTGGAAGCTATAATGGGTGTAGGGAGAATAAGTATTTAAAATAAAATTAGAATATATAACTAGTTCAAAAGAGGACATAAAAAACCTTATACATGGTGTTATAATAAGTGTTGATAATAATTTATTTTTAGGACCAGTAAAAGGTGATGCGAAATTGACCGATCTTGCAAATAGTCATTTACCACAATATGGTCATAAGTTCATGTTAGTAAAACTATGGTTGATAGTGTATTTACAGTATATTTTACTTCTAGAGATATTGATAAATTTTTACAATCAGGTATTTGCTTAGGTGTAGCAATAGAATCAGCAGGTGCAGGTGTATTGCAGCTCTTCCAACAGGAGGAACATCTTCAATTGTAGGAGTGGGCATAGCAGAGGTAGCTATTAGCATGGTAATGGCAGTAGTTGCAGAAGCAGGAGCTATACATTCTCAACATCTTTTAGGCGAAGATATGGAAAACCTTAGGAATGCTAAGAGGAATAAGGGGACGGGTAAGAGTATAGATATTAAAAATCTAGTATTATAATATACGTACTGGAAGTGCATTAAAAACAGATGGCTTAAATGCATTTAATGATATCATAGATAATTATGCAAGTTATGCACAAAAACTCAAGTTAGTTGGTGTTGATAAGGTTACTAGACAATTGTACCAAATAGAAGGAAGTTTAAATGGGAAAAAGGTATTTTTGAATGGATTGTTGATACGGATGTAGCGAAGGGCGTTACCCATAGACGATTTATTCAAGGGGTTGGAATAACAGGAAAGCCAAATGCAATTCCTAAGAAATGAGGTGATTAAAATTTATACTATTGATTTGTTTAAAAATTGCAACTTAAAAATGACCTGGTCTGATGTACATTGGGGTATAAAAGAATTTCTATTAGATATAGAATCAGTATCAAAATTTGCTGAAGAATATTTAACGAATGATTCACAAACTTGTATTGATGAAATATATGAATTAGCATGGAGGACTAAGGATAGGGAATTAACATTAAGTTTGCTCAATAGTGTTTTAAAGAAACTTCCAGAGCAAAACACTCAAGATAATGAAACTACCATTAGAAGGTGGCGATATTGCATAATAAAAACATTGAGAGAACATGAATCTAATAATTCAAATCTTCTTGATAAGATGGAAATTGTTTATCCGGATTTCAATTACCCTGTAGAAATGAGAGGTTTTATTAAATATATGCCACCAGATGATGATTACAATCCATGTAAGTATGGTGTAGAAGAAAATGAACAACATATGATTGATAAAATAGATGATTTTATCAAAATTGAATGGAATAAAATAAACTTATAAGAGTCTATAGGATATTAAAATCCCACTAATCAAGCAATATAGAGTTGCATGAATAGTGGGGTTTTTAAAAAATCATGATATATTGTATACAATATTAATAAAAATGTATATATAATTATTCTGAAAATAATTGATGGAGAAGGAGATTAGGATAGAATTGTTGATACAGAATTTAAGATATGCGGTTAATATTATATTTTCATTAGAATATAATATTGCTAGTTTACGATATTATCTAAATAAAGTAGTGAGTAGGTCAAAGGGAGTAGAGTAGCAGATAATTTTTAAAATACATTTAAACTTAATAAGGTTAAAAATACTTTCACCTTAGCCCCTTTTTCACCTAAAGCAAAAGAAAATATAATTTTAATGGAGGAAAGTAATATGCTTGAACAAATAATTGAAATTGGACTAAAAACCAATGTCAATAAAGTGGAAGACGCAGAATTATATTTATATGACGAACATTTAGATAATAAAGAGAATGTGAAATTAGAATTACATTATTGTAGTAGCATAATTGAGTGTAGTGAAGAAAATTATTTTGATGCACTGACAAAATTAAGGACAGGATTAGAACAAGATGGAATACAGATATTATGTAAGGGAGCAAACAGAAATGTGTATCCATCTGCAATGCAGTTAAACATGGGCACTGGAAGGAGTGCATATATATTAACAATTCATAAACAAGCTACTCAACGAGATGTAGTTGATATTTTTGAGCCTAGTAATATCAATGAATGTGTTTCTGTAGCTGAACAAAAACAATATTTTAATTTATGGATCGAAAGTTTTAGGGATTAAACTTTAGCTATATATTTTATGATATAAAATGGTGCTTTACAAAGATTCTATGTAGTTGGTTACAAGAACTTTTTAGTAGAAAGCAACTACAAACTATTAATAATCAATAAAAATATAAGTAGTATACATAGACTAAATATGTACTTAGTAGCTACTGGTGACATAAAGGAAAAAGTCAGTAAAAGAAATAAAGCAATTGTGATGTTGCTATTTTATACAGGAGTTAAGGGAAGTACACTGTGTAGCATATCGAAAACAAAGAAGAATTTATTGATGTTTTAAGTTTATATAATTATTTGGAACTAAAATTTTATCTGAAATTGCTAAAAGTATGTTTTCTTCAAAAGACAAAGGTTGTATCTATATATTTTCAAGTCATTCTAAATGAGACTATAGTCTTCTACATAGTAATAGAATCAGTTATTTAAACAATATAAAATTAGTCAATATAGTGTTGAATAGCGTATTGTTCTTTGTTCAATGAATACATACTTTTTAACTAAAAAACAATTAAAATTAATTTTAGATATATGTTTAAAATTCTGCCAGGATAAACACCTAGTAAAATTCATTACATGAGCACAATAATACAAAATGGTACCTTGATGTTGAAAAAAAGCAATTTTATAATCACAAAACAGGATGGTGAATTATATTGATTAGAACTAATAAAAATATGGTAGAGTTATTAGGAAAAGCAAAACTTAAAAAAGAATAAGTAATTAAAATAAATACAGATAATTTATCTAAAATAATGATCCCAAACTTTAAAGAGGTACATGACTGCATTATAATTGATATGAATAATGAAATTAATGTGGAAAATGTAAATTTCAAAAGAATACTTTCTATGTTTAGGGATAGAACAGGCTATGAGGCTAGTTGCAATGAAATAAGAATAAATGATTATATTGATTATTCTGATGAAATTGGAATTTTGCAATTAGCTGAAATTATTGTGGATACATGGAAATACAAATTAAAAATAGAATATCCTCAATACAAGTTCTGTATAATTCTTAGTTTTAGAGAAGGGTACGTTACTATGAGATTTCATGTAATTAGAGAAAATGAAAATTCATGGTTAAAAGCTGATTTAGACGAATATAAGAATGAAGCTATAATGGTTAAAGAATTTTAATATGCTAGAGTATTTACTGTAATAAAATGTAGTAGTTAACTCCATAAAATAAATTAAAAGTGGACCAGCTAAATATAACCTAGGAACAGATATTATAACATTCGAGAAAAGGTATGCTCGTAACTAAAGGGGAGATATGAGATATTATGAAGTTTGATGATGTTATTGGTGCTAGTGCTGGAACTGAAACTAAATATATCAGCGTTGAAATGAGAGGAGGAACAATATATGCTCATTCAATAACGAAAGTTGAATATAAAATCTAAATATATTAGGAAAGTGAGTAAACTTGTTTGAAAATGTTGATTTTGGTAAAGAGGTAAATAAAAAGTATATTGATTTTTATGTAAATAAGGATATTCCATTAGAAGAGCAGATTGATTTATTAAAAGAAGATTTTCTACAAGTTAGTTATGATAATGGTTATCCTATACATATGGGGTGGTATCCTGAACTTGATGAAGACGGAAATTTTAGAGTTTCTGTTATAAAAGATTATCAATGGAATAATTCAATTTTACAAAAAAGCTGCAGGGATTTAAGTTTATTAAATGAATATGTACATGAATACATAAATTTAATAGAGTCTACGAATAAATAAGTTTCACTTAATCGTATAAGATTACTTGAAATCAATATAAAATTCATAAAAATTAGTTAAATGTTGTGTGTAATAATATTTTCCACATCAACTGTTCGGAGATGTATATACAATATAAGAATATTCCGTAACCTAAAACAGTTTATAAACCTAAATAAAATTAGTGGCAATTAGCTACTACAATGGGTAAAAAAGCAATGAAGAAAGGATATCTTTAAGGAGAAGTAGTACTGATGGTAGATCAATAATTGGATTTTTTGATAATGGTTTAAAATTAAAAGGTTATATTGATGGGATAACAGGAGAAATAACAAACTTTTTTCCAACACTAAAGTAATAGGAGGGTATTATGATATTAAATGACAAAAATGATATTAGAAATCATATAGAATATTATTATATTCATATAGGAGATGGGTATTTAATAGATGCATTAGATAATTATTCGAAGTTGGAAGGATTCGGAATAAAGGGTATTTGGTGTTGCTTTGCAAATGAATACGAAGAATGGGAAGAAGATTACTTTGGAGAAAGTGGAGTAGCATATTATTTTGATTATCCAGCAGTAGAAAAAGATTGCATAGTTATATTAACTTACAAAGAATTTTATAAATACTTACTTGATGTTTGTGAAAAGTATGTTGAAAAACATTCAGAAGAAAAAGGTATTATATATGAATATTTAAATAAGATAAAAGTAAATTTAAATCTATAATTAGAAGAGAGTTAACGTTTTTAATAAGAACATGTTAACATAGGAGTAGATGATAATTTATGCCATGAATTATACAAGGGGCAGTTAAATTAGCAGTTATTATTGAAGGGAATTTACCAGAAGAAGATTACTCCTTTATATTTAGAAATTAGGTGATACAATGTTTGATATTAATTTTAGAATTGTAGATGATTCAGAATATTTAAGTAATATTAATACACATCAGTTTGATACTGATGGAGTTGATGTTGAAGGTTTTTTTTGTCTTAATTTTGATGGAAATATTGAGGGATATTATCATGAAAATAAGTTAAATGAATTTGAAGTAGGCTATGAATTAATAACACTTTGGTTTGATTTATTAATAGATGTAATATTGATATTAGAAGAAAAATCAAAATATGTTGCTTTAAAAGAAATAGAGTGTGTTGACAGTTGGCCTGAATTTATTCGAAATGACGATGTTTTAACAGTGAGTTTTGCTAAGTATTCAGGAGAAAATAATGGTGATTTTCTTATTGTAGTTAAAAAAGAGGGTTTTAAATATCCAACTTGGAAAGAAGTAATCATTTCATTTAGCGAGTTTAAGTGTAAAGTAAAAATAAAAGCAAATCAATATATAAGAGAAGTTGGTAAAATTAATCCGGAACTACTTAATACAAAAATAATGGCTAAATTATATAGAAAGATACATAGTATTTAAATTGAACTGACTACAAATTTTATAAAAACTGACTACAAAAATAAGATAAAAATAAATTTAAATTTATAATTAGAAGATAGTTAATTCAAAGATTTTGGATATTAATCTTTGAAGGATTTGTGAAAATTAGATTTAATATACTAGAGGAACAATTGAAAGAATTAAAAATAACTCAATAGAAGAATTTGATGATTTTACAAATATTGAAGGTCAATTTGAGTTTATTATGTTAAATATGGTAATAAATTATAGATTATATTAAATATGGAGATTATCAATTCTATATTAGAAAACACTAGTAAGTTTGTTAATAACATTTTAAACATTAATAAGCAATTGTACGTTTTAAAATTATGCAAGAATTAATTTAAATTCTGTTGAAGATATTGCAAAAGCCTTAAGGGGGTTCTAGTATGGATTTAGAAAAATACAAAGAGCAATTTATTAAAATGTCAAATGACTTCGGATATGGGGGTAAATTAGATAGTTTGAAAGGGATTGACGAATTTTTCCCAATCATGAATGAAATAAGAAAAGATTCAGGCGTAATAATTTTTAAATTAGACGGAGAAAGAGAAGATAATATATATACATTTTTAGCATCAGGTAAGAATTTAGGGGAAGGAGGTTCAATAAGAGTGGATACCTCTGACCTAGAAGGTGGATTATCATATGTATGTGTAGAATATGCGAGAATAGCATGGAAGTGGAGTCAATCTAACTAATAATATATAACTTAATACAAAACAAAGAATGAATTGACTATATAAAAATAGAATTATATTATTTAGTACCTGATAGAACTATAGTATCATTTGGAAAGAGGTAGAAGAATAATGGAGTGGAGAAATATAAAAATCCAGGGGATAGGAAGTATTGAAAAATGTGTTGGAGAATTTAATGTTGCTGAAACATTAAAAACACCATATGGTAAATTTAAAGTTAAAGTTTATGAAAGGCAAAATGGAAGATATATAGGATATACAAATCTGCAGCTTAAAGATGAAGATGGGTGTGCATTTCCAGGAGTAGGATATGGTGAAACTGTAGAAGAAGCATTGAAAGATACAATTGAATATTTTTTAAATATGATTAATGAAAAGCAAGTTGTTAATAATGAAGATTTTCAGTGTACAGATTCTTTCGATTTTTAGATGGGTGTTCTAGATAAATTATTAAGCTATATCCAAGAGTAAAAAGTAAATATATAATTAGAAAAGAGTTAATGTCTTTTATAACAAGATATTAACTCTTTTTTATCAATATAAATAGCCAGTACATAATAGAGTATTTAAGCCATGAACTGCGAATCTATGGAAGAAAACAAGATTGAATAATAAAATTATATACATAATTAAAAACAAGGAAATAGCTATATTTACAGGAGAATTAGGTATCTAAAATAAATCTTATATATGATAAATTTTACCTTATTTCAATTTAATATTGACATTTAATAGTAAAAGAAATATTATATAATCCTAAAATGAAAATTATTCTTAAATACGAAAGATTATCAGCTTTCGTTATACAGGGAGGTACCATATGAACAAAAGATTAATTGCAGCATTATTTGCAGTGGGACTTACAGCTTCATTAGTATTAACAGGTTGTGGAAAGGGAACTAATAAGGAATCTGCAGCTACAGAAAACAGCAAGGTAGTTAATGTATATTCAGATAGACATTACGATACAGATAAAGCCATATTCGAATCTTTTACTAAGAAAACCGGTGTAAAAGTTAATATAGTAGAAGGAAAATCCGATGAACTTATTGAGAGAATGGCAAGAGAAGGTAAGGATACTAAGGCTGATTTATTAATAACAGCAGATGCAGGAAGATTACATAGAGCGAAGGACAAAGGTCTTTTACAGCCAGTTAAATCTGATGTTTTAGCTAAAAATGTTCCAAGTAATTTAAAGGACAAGGACGATCAGTGGTATGCTTTAACAAAGAGGGGAAGAGTTATAGTTTATTCTAAGGATAGAGTAAAACCTTCAGATTTATCAACATACGAAGCTTTAACAGAGCCTAAGTGGAAAGGCAAAGTGCTAGTAAGATCTTCATCAGCTGTATATAATCAATCTTTATTAGCATCATTCATTGAGATAAATGGTGAGGAAAAAGCTGAGAAGTGGGCTAAGGGCATAGTTGACAATTTAGCAAGAGAGCCAAAAGGAAATGATAGAGATCAAGCAAAGGCTATTGTAGCTGGAGCTGGTGATGTTGCTATAATGAACACTTATTATGTAGGGAAAATGTTAAATTCTTCAGACCAAGAAGAGGTTAAAGTAGCTAAAAAAGTAGGAGTATTTTTCCCAAACACTGAAACTACAGGAACTCACATTAATGTAAGTGGTGCAGGGATTACTAAAAATGCAAGTAATAAAGATAATGCTTTAAAGCTAGTTGAATACTTATCTAGTGAAGATGCACAAAAGCAATTTGCTGACGGAAACTATGAGTATCCAGTAAACCCAAAAGTAGAACCATCTGAATTACTTAAATCTTGGGGAGGCTTTAAAACTCAAGATATTAACTTATCAAAATTAGGTGAGAACAATAAAAAAGCTGTAGAAATATTTAATAAAGTAAATTGGAAGTAGAATATATTAAATAATATCTAAATTCCATATGTAGAAAGCAGCCTAAGGGCTGTTTTTTACATTAAGTAAAGGAAGTGAAATTGAAATAATGAGATTAGGTAAAATGAAATCTTATATTAATATATGGAGTGTCTTAAGTTCTATTTTTGCACTAATGATAATTATACCTAATGTAGATATTATTATTAATCTTTTTAATAAGGGCAATGAGAATTGGATACATATTAAAAACTATTTATTAAAAGATTATTTTATAAATACGTTTAAGATAATGATATTTACAGGGATTTTAACCATGGTTATTGGTACATTGCTAGCATTTATAATTTCTGTTTATGATTTTCCCTTTAGAAAGTTTTTTAAGTGGGCATTGCTTTTACCTTTAACTATACCACCGTATATTGGAGCTTATACATATAACGGCATACTTAGTTACACAGGCATAGTTCAGAGGGTTTTAAGAGAAAATTTTAATATAAATTTATCTCCTAAGACCTTAGATATAATGTCTATAAAAGGTGCAGTTTTCATATTTACTATTTTCTTGTTTCCCTATGTTTATATGATTACTAGGGCATTTCTAGAAAAGCAGTCTGCAGAACTTATAGAAAGTGGAAGAGTTTTAGGGAAAGGCTCTTTAGAGATATTTGTAACAATAATAATACCTATATCAAGAACTGCAATTATAGGGGGAGTGTCTTTAGTATTAATGGAAGTTTTAAATGACTATGGAGTTGTATCTTACTTTGGAGTATCTACAATAAGCAAGGCAATATTCACGTCATGGTTTTCTATGGGAGATTTAGACTCTGCTATCAAGCTATCTTCAATACTTATGTTTATAGTATTTGTCATGATTTTTTTGGAAAGGAAACTTAGAGGAAGAAAAAAATATAGTTTTGTTAATAGCAAGATAAGGCCAATTCAAAGGAAAAGATTAAATGGAATCTATGGAGCTATGGCTTTTATACTATGTATCACCGTGTTTCTAATAAGCTTTATAATACCAGTTTTACAGCTTTTATCTTGGACTACTATGACTTATGAAAAAATACTAAGTTTTCAATTTTTCATTCTAATATTTAATTCTCTATGGACTGCTGTAGTTTCTTCTTTAATCATAGTGATTATGGCTCTTATAATAGGGAACTTTTCAAGAATAAAAGAGGGGACTTTATCCAAAGTGGTGTCAAGGATAACTCTTTTAGGATACTCCATACCAGCATCAGTAATTGCTGTAGGAGTTATACTTTTATTTGTAAAGCTTGATAATGTATTTTATCCCCTATATAAATTAATAAATCTTAATTCAGATAAATTAATTTTAAGTACAAGTATTTTTATGCTTTTATTTGCCTATGTTATTCGTTTTTTAGCTATAGGTTACCAATCTATAGAGGCAGGTTTTGAGAAGGTAGGAAAGAGATTTTTTGAGGCATCAAAGACCTTGGGGCATAATGATATACAAAGCTTTTTAAAGGTGGACTTGCCCATGATAAAACCTGCAGTTGTAAGTGCATTTGCTTTGGTTTTCTTAGAGGTTATAAAGGAACTTACATTAACCCTTATCTTAAGACCTTTTAATTTTAACACTTTAGCTACAAAGACTTTTGAATATGCCAATGATGAAATGATACAGGAGGCAGCCGTAGCCTCTCTAGTAATAATTCTTGTAAGTATATATTCAATTTACTTAATGTATAGAAAGGATAAGGAGGCGAAATAATGTTTGTAGAAGTTAAGGACTTAAGCTTTAAATATAAAAATTCTAAAAGAGAGACTATTAAAAATTTTAATATAGAAATACAAAAGGGTGAAACAGTTGGAATACTAGGTGAAAGTGGTAGTGGAAAAAGTACAATATTAAGGTTAATAGCAGGGCTTGAGGAAAATGTTAAGGGAACAATTATAATAGATGGAAAAGCTATATTGGACAGAGATACATTTCTTCCTCCAGAGAAAAGAGGATTAGGAATGGTGTTTCAGGATTATGCATTATTTCCCCACATGACCGTAGAAGAAAATATAAAATTTGGACTTAAAAAAATGAAAAGAGAAGAAAAGAACAATAGAGTTCAAGAAATGCTAAAACTAATAGATTTGCAAGGCTTTGAGAAGAGATATCCTTATGAATTAAGTGGGGGACAGCAGCAGAGAGTAGCCATAGGAAGAGCAGTAGCACCTAAGCCATCAATTCTTCTTTTAGATGAGCCTTTTAGTAATTTGGACGCTAATCTTCAAGGAAAAATAAGAGGTGAACTTAAGGATATAATAAACAAAATAGGAATAACCTCAATATTTGTAACCCATGATAAAGAAGATGCACTAGCTATTGCAGATAAAGTTATCATACTAAAGGATGGGAATATTATAGCTTTTGGAGATCCTAAGGAAGTTATATAAGAAAATAAAAGTAGTTATAAACTGATTTATACACAGTTCGTAACTACTTTTTTAGTATTATAATTAATAACCCTTATCTAAATTTACTATGTTTAATAGTTCTTCTCCATTTGTATATCTTTTTAAGTTTTCTATGAATAGTTGCCAGCGTCTTTCTGCTATGTTTTCACTTATCCAGGAATTATGGCAAGTTAGGATTACGTTATCTAGATTCCATAGTGGGCTATCTTCTGGTAGAGGTTCTATTTTAAATACATCTAGGGCAGCACCTTTAATTTTATTATTTTTAAGGAGATTAATTAAGGCATCTTCATCTATAATGCTTCCTCTTGATACGTTTATGAAAATTGCATCACTGCGAAGTTTTTCAAGTTTTGATTTATCTATTAGGCCATGAGTTTTATTTGTGTGAGGTATGGTAACTATCACAGCATGACTATGTTCTAGTACTTTGTCCATTTCTTCTAGGGAATAACATTTATCAAAGTACTCTACGCATTTGCCTTTTGTGTTTACTCCTATTATGTTTACTCCAAAGGATTTTAATCTTTTAGCAGCTTCCCTTGCAATGTTTCCTGTGCCTATAAAACCTATGGTTTTTCCATAGAGCTCTTCTACCTTAAAGTCAATTTTCCATTTCTTTTTTAGTTTATTTTCATAAGCAATAGGTCTTCTTTTGGTAAGTTCGAGAATGCTACATACTATCCACTCTCCTATGGGAATGCTGTAGCTATCCTTATTATTAGTAATTAGTATATCTCTATTTTTAATTTTATCCTTTGGAAGATGCTCAAAACCTACGCTGCTTAGTTGCATCCACTTTAGGTTTTCAAATTTATTTAAATCTACCATGCTAAAGGTGTCATATCCAATTACTACATCTATCTCTTTCATATAATCTTTAAACTCTAGGGAATTTTCTCTTTCAATAAATACTTTATAGCCTAAACTTCTAAGCTCTTCTTCTCTTCCTTTTATAAATCCAAAGGTCATTAATAATTTTTTCATTTAAAACACCTCCATAGATTTAATTGTCTCATTTTTTATAGGATTTTTGAAGATATAAAATGCACTAATATATTTATATTGTTTCTATTGATTTTTGGGAACAAGTTTTAGGTAAATTCATGTATAAAGCATAAAAATACCCTTGACATTTAGATATAAATCTCTTAATATATGTGCGAATTAAAAATGATAATTATTATCATGGAAAAGTTTAATTTTAGGGTGATTTTATTATAAATATTAGAGTTTAGTTTTATAAATCTAAAAATGACCTAAGATAAATGGCTTTAAATAAAGGTTCTATAGATGGAAGGTAGGTGTTTAAATTTAAAACTAAATAGCCAATACAAAACAAAGTATATTTAAAGAAGAATAATTTAAGTATAGGGGGATTTTATGTTTAAGTTTAAAAAAGTTATGTTTTTATTTGTTGGAATTATTTCTCTTGTATTAGGTCTAGTTGGAATAGCTTTACCAGTACTACCAACTACACCATTTTTATTACTTTCTTCCTATTGCTTCTGTAAATCTTCCGATAGACTTTATTTTTGGTTTAAAGGAACTAAGTTATACAAAAAACATGTTGAAGATTTTTCTAAAAATAGATGTATGCCTTTAAAGAGTAAAATTTGTATATTAGCTTTCGCATCTTCTATGCTTATGCTTACATTTATTTTCAGTAAAAGTATTCATTTAAGAATTTTTATAGTAGTTCTTATGATAACTAAGTATTACTATTTTATATTTAAAATAAAAACTAAAGAAAGGTTGCCATATTATGATAGATAAACGCTTACTAACCCTTTCAGAAGGGTCTAAGAAATGGATTGTTTTAAATGTTTTAATGAACTGGATTAGCTTAATACTAAATATAATAACTATAATTTCTATTGGCTATTATGTTGAATTTACTTATAAGTCTGGATTAGATAAAAGTAGAACTATAAGCACCATGCTAATTATATTATCAGCTATAATTGTAAGATTTGTATGTGATTATATGTCTGTTAGATTTTCATATAAATCCTCTGTGGAGGCTAGATTAAATTTAAGAAATACTATATATAAAAAGTTATTGGCTTTGGGAATAAATTATAATAAACAGGTTTCTACCTCTGAGGTGGTACAAGTTACTGTAGATGGGGTTGAACAACTTGAGATTTATTTTGGAAAATATCTTCCCCAATTTTTCTATAGTCTTTTAGCTCCTATAACTTTATTTATAGTACTTAGCTTTATTAATTTTAAGACTGCCCTAGTGTTACTATTATGCGTGCCATTAATTCCTGTATCTATTATAGCTATAATGAAGCTTGCAAAAAAACTTCTATCTAAATACTGGGGCATATATGTAAACCTAGGAGATACATTCCTTGAAAATCTTCAAGGACTTACTACTTTAAAAATTTATAATAGATATGAAGATAGAAATATTAAGATGAATGAAGAGGCAGAAAACTTCAGAAAAATAACTATGAAGGTTTTATCTATGCAGTTAAATTCTATTAATATAATGGACTTGATAGCTTTTGGTGGAAGTGCTTTAGGTATAATTATAACCCTTAGAGAGGCTGCACTAGGTAGGGTTTCTATTGGTGGTGCTTTCTCCATTATATTATTATCAGCAGAATTCTTTATTCCTTTAAGACTTTTGGGTTCATTTTTCCACATTGCTATGAATGGTATAGCAGCTTCTGAAAAGATTTTTAGACTTTTAGATATGGAAGAAGAGAAAAACAATATGGAAGAAGTAAAGAATTTAGAAAACATAAATATAGAAATTAAGGATTTAGATTTTTCTTATGAAAAAGAGAGAAACATATTAAAAAATATAAATTTAAATATAGAAAACAAAAAAATTACTGCATTAGTAGGGGTTTCTGGTTGTGGAAAAAGCACTATATCCAATATAATTTTAGGTTTTTATAAGGATTATGACGGAAATGTGCTTTTAAATGGTCACGAGCTTAGAGATATACCTAGAAAACAGTTAATGAGAAATATTAGTTTAATCACTCATAATAGTTATATTTTTGCTGGCACCTTTGAGGAAAATCTTAGAATGGGAAAAGCTGATGCAACGGAAAAAGAAATGTATGAGGCTTTAAAAAGGGTTAACTTATATGACTTTGTACTGTCTCAAGATAAAGAGTTAAAAGCTGAAATAAAAGAAAGAGGATCAAATTTATCAGGAGGTCAAAAGCAAAGGTTGGCACTAGCTAGGGCTTTACTTTATAATAGTGAAATTTATGTTTTTGATGAGGCAACTTCTAATATTGATGTAGAAAGTGAAGATCAAATTATGAATGTAATTTCAGAGCTTTCAAAGGATAAAACTATAATTTTAATTTCACATAGGCTTTATAATGTTAAAATTGCAGATAAAATTTATGTTTTATCAAAGGGTGAAATAAAGGAAGAAGGAAATCATCATAGTCTTATGGAAAGGGAATCTCTTTACTTTAATTTAGTTCGTGAGCAAGAGGTTTTAGAAAATATAGGGGGTGTAGAGCATGCGTAGGTCTGGCATTAACATAATGGGAAAACTTATAGGCTTAGTTAAACCCCTACTTCATATAATGTTAATTACTATAACCATGGGAGTTTTAGGATTCCTAGCATCTATATTTATAACTATTTATGGAGGAGTAGGACTTGCCTCTTATTTAGGTTTTTCTATGGGCATTTCAATGAAAAAGATTTTTACTTTACTTATAATCTTTGCAGTTTCAAGGGGATTATTAAGATATTTAGAACAATATACAGGACACTATATTGCCTTTAAATTATTAGCTATTTTAAGAGATAAAATATTTAAAAAGTTGAGAGACTTATCACCTGCAAAACTAGAGGGGGAAGAGAGGGGAAACCTTATCTCTTTAATTACTAGTGATATAGAATTACTAGAGGTATTTTATGCTCACACTATAGCACCGATTAGTATAGGATTTTTAACTTCTATAATTATGGTTATATATATTGGTAGGATTCACGCATATCTTGCACTAGTTTCTGTCATAGGGTATTTTACTATAGGATTTATTATTCCATATTTTACTTCTAAAATAGGAAGAGAAGCAGGAATGAAATATAGAAATTCTTTTGGAAAGATGAATAGTTTTGTTTTAGATTCCTTAAAGGGAATGAAAGAAATTATAATGTTTAATCTAGGAGATAAAAGATTAAAAGAGATAAATTCTAAGGGAGAAGATTTAAATCTTGAACTTAAGAAAATTAAAAACCACGAGGGAATTATAAGGGGACTTAATGATGCTTCCGTTTTAGGATTTATTAGTATAATGTTATTTACTTCAATGTACTTATTTGGGAAAGGAGAGATTACCTTTGATAAAGTTATAGTTTCAACCATAGCTATGGCAAGCTCCTTTGGGCCAGTTTTAGCATTAAGCAATTTATCTAACAACTTAGTTCATACCTTAGCCTGTGGAGATAGAGTTTTAAACTTATTAGAAGAAGAACCAGCAGTTATAGATGTAACTAATGGGGAAAGGGAGGCAAAAGGTGCTTTAAGTGCAGAGGATTTAAGCTTTAAATATGATGATAATTATATTTTAGAGAATGTTAATCTTGAATTAGAAGAGAAAAAGGTCTACGGAATAGTAGGGGAAAGTGGTTCAGGAAAGAGTACTTTATTAAAACTATTTATGAGATTTTGGGATGTTACAAAGGGAAAAATAGTCTTAGGAAATAAGGATATAAGAAATATAAACACAGAAGCTTTAAGAAATACTCAAAGCTTTGTAACCCAGGAGACATTCCTTTTTAATGATACTATTGAAGAGAATATTAAGCTTGGTAAAAAAGATGCAACTATAGAAGAAGTAATAGAGGCTGCTAAAAAAGCTTCCATAGATGATTTCATAATGTCACTACCTAAGGGATATAAAACAAAAGTAGGAGAACTTGGGGATAATCTATCAGGTGGAGAGAGACAAAGACTTGGAATTGCAAGGGCATTCTTGCACAATGGAGATATGCTACTTTTAGATGAGCCTACAAGTAATTTAGATAGCTTAAATGAAAAAGTAATCTTAAAGAGTATAGAGGATTATGCAAAGGATAAGACAGTTATTCTAGTATCACATAGATTGTCTACAGTTGGCATAGCAGATGAGGTTTATAAGGTTGAACATACGAATGTTAGCAAAATAAGTTAGAATATAATTTTAAGGTATATTAAATTTTTTAATTTAATATACCTTTTTGCTTTGGAAATAATATTTTTAAATTTTAAACATAGCATGAGTTTTTATATTGGAATTTTATAGTTAACATATCCAAATACTTTATTTATACTTTTTTAGGGGTTTTTAATATAATTATTGTATAATAGTTATTTAGAGAATTAATTAAGTTTTAAATACGTTAAATAAAATTATCATAAGGAGAATAGCATGGGGCGAGAAGCTTTAGATATATTAAACATACATAAACTAACTAAACATTTTTACCAAAAGTGGATGGATACTACCGTGGATTTTCCTATGCTAAATGTTATTACATATGAAGATAAAATAAAAGCAGAGGAAGAGACGGAAAAAGGTCTTGATAATATTTTTGAGTTTTTAGGAGATTTTCCAAAGGGAGAAAATGAAAAAATACTTTGGAGAATAAAATTTAAAAAGCTTGCTTATGATTTTTCTCTAAGGGGATACTCTAAAGAACATAAAAAGGAGCTAGAACCTTATATAGATAAGTTTTTAAAGGTTATGGGAGAGTTTACTAAGAGCTCTAAAAGTTTTGACTCTAAATTATCTTATGAAGAAATATGGCAAGCCATGAGAAATGTGTGGGCTTTAGTCTTACTTCAAATTATATTTGATCAGGAAGTAGGGCTTACTAAGGGAATTTTTGCTTATAGCCTTCTATATCCATATACAGATAATTATTTAGATAGTAGCGAACTTTCATCTAAAGAAAAGAAAGAATTCAATTTATTAGTTAAAGAAAAGCTAGAAGGAAAGAAAGTTTATCCTAAGGATGATATTTCTAAAAAGGTAGTTATATTACTTTCAAAGATAGAGGAACAGTTTGAAAGAATTAAATATGATGAGGTGTTCAAAAGCTTATTAGCTATTCAAAATGCACAAGAGAAAAGTTTGCATCAGCAAGGTGAGAAAAATTCTTTAAATGAAAAAGAACTTTTGGATATATCCATAGAAAAAGGTGGTACTTCTGTATTAGTTGATGGATATCTTGTGAAAGGAAAATTAAATGTGGATGAAATTTATTTCTTATTTTCCTTTGGAATAGCTCTTCAAATAGTCGATGATATTCAGGACATAGAAGAAGATATTAGAGAAAATCATAACACAGTAGTAACTAAAGTAGGTCATAGATGGAACTTAGATAATCTAACAAAGAATTTATTAGGTTTTACGGTAGATATATTAAAAGATTTAGCAAAAGTAAATAAGGATAAAAATATAATATTTGAAAACTTTGTAGTTAAAAGAGCTATGCATTTTGTTTATTTTGCTATAACTAAGAATAAAAAGTTATATAGCAGTAAATTTATGAATGAGTTTGAAAATTACTTGCCTTACACTTTAAAATATATGACTAATTTGAACAAGAACTTAAATAAAAAGTTAAAAAGAACTAAGCGGAAATTAGGTGACAAGAGATTTAAAGAGGTAATGGAGTATATTTTCAGTGCATAGAGATAATGGGATAGGATTGATTATATACTAAAAGCATAATATTTTAGGGGGATAAAATATGATTAAAAAGCTAGAGAATTTTGAAATAGAAGAAGTTATGGATATTTGGTTAAAGACTAATATTACTGCTCATAATTTCATAGAAGAGGATTATTGGGTTAAAAATTATAATCTTGTTAAAGATGAATACATTCCTATATCTACAACTTTTGTGTATAAAGAAGATAATATAATTAAAGGATTTATAAGTATTATAGATAATTCATTTATTGGTGCATTGTTTGTTCTAGATGATTATCAGGGACAAGGTATTGGGAAGAGTTTAATAAATCATTGCAAGTCCCTATATCCTAGATTAGAGCTTGCTGTTTATAAAGATAATACATCTTCTGTGAATTTTTATAAGAAGTGCAGTTTTAATATAAACGTGGAGCATCCTAATGAGGATTCTAGTTTTATGGAGTACATAATGTTATGGGAAGAAGAATAAATAAACCATCAAAAAACAGTCAATAATTTAAAACTTAGTGCATATAATAATGGATAAAGTTAGATACTATAAAGTTTAATTAATAAATGATTAAGTCTTTATATATTATATATAAATTAATAAAAGGTTAGATTTATAGTATATTATCAGTTAGGCATGTATATATTTCATATACAGATAAAGATATCTATTATAAAAATTAATATGCTTTTATATTGTATTGACGTTTAAATAGTTAGTGTAATATAATTGTATTAATTTAGAAAGAATTAATTAGAATCATTGTATAATTTTATTATATACATAAATTTTATGGAAGGAGGATTACTGTGGAAAGTATTAAAAAGGCATTTGTAGGACAAGTTAATCATTTTTATTGGTGCCGTTACTTTGGTGGTAATGGTTTTTTGTCTTACAAAAAAATAATTAGCTTTTTTAATGAGATTTTCTATGGTACTTTCTATAAATTTTATGAGAAGTATATTATAGGTTTAACCCTAGGGCACTAGGAGTATAACTTTTTAGTATATATCTTTTAATAGACTTTTCAAGTAAGAGATCTCGATATTCGGGGTCTCTTATTTTTTTACATTATTTTATGGGTAAAAAATTAAGAGTAATTTAGAATTGTATCTTATTTTTTTATATATTATTTTAAGGAGGATTATTATGAGGTATGAAAAATATGAAGGCCATAAAGATACAGAGATTTCCATAGGTAATAGCAAAATTGGCGGAGGGAATATAGCTCTTATTGCAGGGCCTTGTTCTGTTGAAAGTAGGGAGCAAATAGTCTCTATTGCAAGAGATGTTAAGAAAAGTGGGGCAAAATTTTTAAGAGGAGGAGCTTTTAAGCCTAGAACTTCACCTTACAGTTTTCAAGGGTTAGGATGTGATGGTCTTTCTCTTTTATTGGAGGCTAAAAAAGAAACAGGTTTACCAATAGTTACGGAGATTATGTCTACAGAGTATTTAGATCTATTTGAAGAGAAAGTTGATGTGATTCAAGTTGGAGCTAGGAATATGCAAAACTTCGAACTGTTAAAGGCATTAGGAAAGACAAGAAAGCCTATACTTTTAAAACGAGGTGCATCTGCCACTATAGAAGAATTTTTAATGGCATCTGAGTATATTTTAGCTGGTGGAAATGAGAATGTGGTTCTTTGTGAGAGAGGAATTAGAACCTTTGAAAACTTTACAAGGAACACTTTAGATTTAAGTGCAGTGGTTGCACTAAAAAGTCTTACACATCTTCCAGTTGTGGTGGATCCAAGCCATGGATCGGGGTTATGGTGGATGGTAGAACCTTTAGCAAAGGCAGCTGTTGTGGTTGGAGCTGATGGATTAATTATAGAGGTCCACAACAATCCAGAGAAAGCTTTATGTGATGGAAATCAATCTTTAAAACCGAAGAAGTTTAATGCGTTAGTAAATGATTTAAGGGAATTTGCAAGGATTCAAAATAAAAATATTTAGAGGATTAAAAAGAGTTTAAGATATGAAAAATAACAATGTTTAACGTGGAAAGTTTATTTTAAAGAATTTTAGAAATTTGCATATAATGCTTTGTATGAATTTTAAAAAAGAGAATTATAAGGTATTATAGTAATATAAAAACTTAGATATATTATATTTATACAATATAAATAGGGAAAGAAGGCATTCTTATTAATATGAAGGAAATAGAAATAAATTTAAAGGATAATAACTACAAAATTCATATAGAAAATGGTCTTTTTAATAGAATTCCTGAGTTAGTAAGTGAAGTTTACAAGGGAGATAAAATACTAATAGTTACGGACTATAATGTCTATAAGTTTTATGGAGAAAAGATAATAGATTTATTAGAACAAGGAGGATTTAGTGTTAAACTAGTAAAGATAAAACCGGGAGAAGAAAGTAAGTCTTTAGATATGGCTTCATATTTATATGGAGAACTTTTAGATTTTAAACTTTCTCGTTCTAATTTAATAATATCCTTAGGTGGAGGAGTGGTAGGTGATTTAACGGGATTTGTGGCATCTACTTATTTAAGAAGTGTACCTTATATTCAAATTCCCACATCTCTTTTAGCTCAAATAGATAGTAGCATAGGTGGGAAAGTTGCAGTAAATTTAGAGCAAGGGAAAAATCTTATAGGAAGTTTTTATCATCCTAGAAAAGTAATTATAGACCCTTTAGTTTTAAATACCTTAGATAAAAGATTTATAAAAGATGGAATGGGAGAGGTTATTAAGTACGGGTGTATAAAAAGTGATAAGTTATTTTATAATCTTTTAAAATATAATTCACTGGAAGAATTAAAAGAAAATATGAATTATATAATCCACACTTGCTGCACTATAAAAAAGGAAGTTGTGGAGAAGGATGAAAAGGATACTGGCATTAGAATGATTTTAAATTTTGGTCACACACTAGGTCATGCTATAGAAAAATATTTTAACTATGAAAAGTATACTCATGGAGAGGCTGTTGCACTTGGAATGTATTGTATAACTAAAAATAGCGAGACTTTAGGTTATACAAAGAAGGGGACTTCAGAACTTATAAAGCAAATTCTTAAGAAGTATGAGATAGATTTTAATACACCTAGTATGGATATAACTAAGGTTTTAGAGTGCGTAACATTAGATAAAAAGGTTATGAGTAAGTATATAAACTTAATACTTTTAAGGGAACTAGGAGAAGCTTTTATAGAAAAAGTATATATAGCTAATATAGAAAGATTTTTTAATTAAATTTTAATTTAAGATTGGTGGTGAATTTATGGCTACTTTAAGGATAGAACCTAACTTTTTAAAAGGAGATGTTAGTATACCTCCTTCTAAAAGTTTAAGCCATAGAGCTATAATATGTGCGGCCTTAGGACAAGGGGAAAGTGTGATTTCAAATGTACTTTTATCTGAAGATATAAAGGCAACCATAGAAGGTATGAGGACAATAGGTGCTACTATTAAAATAGTAGATGAAGATGATAAAATGAAAACTTTAGTTATAAACGGATGTTGTTCTAAAAACTTTGATGAAGTTATTATAAACTGTAGGGAATCAGGGTCTACTCTAAGATTTTTAATTCCTATAGCTTTATTAAAATCAAATAAGAGTGAATTTTATGGAAGTGGAAAATTAGTAGAAAGGCCACTTACTACTTATTATAATATATTTAAGGAAAAGGGTATTAGGTATGAAAATCATAATGGAAAATTACCACTTACTATAGAAGGAAAGTTAGTGGGTGGAAATTTTGAAGTGGAGGGAAATATAAGTTCTCAGTTTATATCTGGACTATTGTTTGCTCTACCACTTTTAGAAGAAGATTCTATTATAAAAATTAAAAATAATTTGGAATCCAAAGCTTATGTAGATCTTACCATAGACATGATGAGGAACTTTGGCATAGTTATAGAAAATAGAAGTTATAAGGTATTTTATATAAAAGGAAATCAACGTTATAAATCTTTTGATTACAAGGTTGAAGGAGACTTTTCTCAAGGAGCTTTCTTTTTAGTAGGAAAGGCATTAGGTAATGAAATTAAAGTTGAAGGACTTAACTTAAATTCACTTCAAGGAGATAAGGAGATTATTGAAGTTATAAAGACTATAGAAAATAAAAAAAGTAGAGATACCCTAATAGATGCTTCAGAGATTCCTGATTTAGTTCCTATTATAGCAGTACTTTCTTCTTTAAGACTTGGAAAAACTCACATTTTTAATGCTGGAAGGCTTAGAATAAAGGAATCGGATAGATTAAGGGCTATATGCACAGAACTTAAAGCCTTAGGTGCTAATATAGAAGAACTAGATGAAGGACTTATTATATTAGGAACAGAGGAACTGCAAGGGGGAGTAGAAGTTCATAGCTGGAATGATCATAGAATAGCTATGTCCCTTGCTATAGCAGGAACTAGGTGTAGAGAAGCTATAATATTGAAAGGTAGTGAATCTGTAAATAAGTCATATCCTCATTTTTGGAATACTTATAAGGAGTTAGGAGGAATTTTGCATGAGTGGAGTAATAGGGAATAAACTAAAACTGAGTATTTTTGGAGAATCTCATGGAGAGGGAATTGGCATAGTTATAGATGGACTTCCGGCAGGTGTAGAATTAAATTTAGAATTTATAAAGTTTCAAATGAAAAGACGAGCACCAGGAAGAAGCAAGCTTACAACTCCACGTCATGAGGCTGATATGTTTAATATTTTAAGTGGAGTCTTTGAGGGGAAAACCACAGGAACGCCACTATGTGCAGTGATTTTTAATAAGGATACAAAATCTAAGGATTATAGCCAGTTAAAATCTAAAATGAGACCAAGCCACTCAGATTATCCTGCCAAAGAAAAGTATTTAGGATTTAATGATTATAGAGGTGGAGGTCATTTCTCTGGTAGAATTACAGCACCTTTAGTTTTTGCAGGAGCCATTGCGATAAAACTTTTAGAGAGCAAGGGTATATATTTAGGAAGTCATATAAAAAGCATATATAATATAGAAGAAGAATTCTTTGATTTTAAAAACTTAGATAAGAACCTATTTTTAAATTTAAGGCATAAGGAATTCCCTGTTATGGACGAACATAAGGGGATTCTTATGAAAGATGAGATACTAAAAGGAAGAGGGGAACTGGACTCGAGAGGAGGAATTATAGAAATTGCAACTATAAATCTTCCAGTGGGATTAGGCTCACCGTTTTTTGATTCTGTGGAAAGCAGATTATCGCATATGATATTTTCAGTTCCAGGAGTTAAGGGAATAGAGTTTGGATCAGGATTTAATATAACTAAATTAAAGGGCTCCGAAGCAAATGACCCTTATGGAATAGATAATGGAAAAATAGTAACACTAAAAAATAATAATGGTGGAGTTGTTGGGGGACTTACTACTGGAATGCCTTTAATTTTTAGGGTGGCTATAAAACCCACTTCTTCTATAGGAATTTCACAAGATACAGTGGACATAGAAAAATTCGAAGAGGTTAAATTAGAGGTAAAGGGTAGACATGATCCATGTATAGTACCTAGAGCGGTTCCTGTTATTGAGAGTGTTACAGCACTTACAATTCTTGATTTAATATTAGAAAGAGAGGGTGAAGTATGGAAGATATAAAAAACATAAGAAGAGAAATTGATAATATAGATAAGGAATTAGTTAGAATATTTGAGGAGAGATTAAATCTTTCTTTAAAAGTTATGGAATATAAAAAAGAAAGGTCCTTACCTATACTAGATAAAAATAGAGAAGAACAAGTGATAAAACAGGCTAAAGAAAATTTAAATAATATTAAGTATGAAGAATATTTAGAAGATTTTTTTACAAAACTTATGGAAATTAGCAAAAAAGTACAGTATCATGTGGGGTATAAGGAATAATTAAGTTAGTGAAGTTGCTTGAGATTTAATACATAGATATACTATAGAAACTTTAATGATTAATTATGAATTTAAATAAATAATAAGAAATAAAGGAGGGTTTAGTGAGAATTTGTAACTTATGAGTTATTCTCACTAAAGATAAGTTATGGAAAAGTTATATGGAATAATTGGGGAGAAATTAGGACATACTTATTCTCCAGAAATTCATCATAAAATTTTAGAAAGTATAAACATAGACGGACATTTCGGAGTATTTCAAGTTGAGAGAGAACGTCTTTGTCATGTAATCCCAGGATTAAAGGCTTTAGATTATAAAGGTATTACTGTGACAATACCTTATAAATTAGAGATTATAAAGTATCTAGATTCCTTAAGTGAAGAGGCAGAGAAAATAGGCGCTGTAAATGTGGTTAAGATAAATAATGGGAAAGCTATAGGTTACAACACAGACTACTATGGGTTTGGTATGACATTAGAACATTATAATATAGATTTTAAAGGCGAAGATGTAGTAATTTTAGGTACAGGGGGAGCATCAAGAGCTGTAGTTCAATACCTTTTTGATAATGGTGCTAGGGAAATTATATTTGTAACTAGAAATAAGGAAGAGGGAAAGAAAAAATATCCCCAATATAAAGTTATAAATTATGAAGAACTAGGTTCTATAAAAGAGGCTGCCCTAGTTGTAAACTGTACTCCTGTAGGAATGTATCCTAAATGTGATTTTACACCAATAGATAAAAAATATTTTAAAAAGTTTAAAGCAGCAGTGGATATTATTTATAATCCATTAGAGACTAAGTTTTTAAAAGAAGCTGGTGAAGAGGGATTAAAAGCTGTAAATGGTATGTACATGCTAGTTGCCCAAGCTATAAAGGCACAAAGCATTTGGAATTGCATGGAAGTTTCTTATGATATAGTTAATGATATTCATAAGCATATGATGAGTAAGTAATGAGTAAAAATATTGTTTTAATAGGTATGCCAGGGTGCGGGAAAAGCGCTTTGGGTTATTTTTTATCTAAGAGGTTAAATTTAGATTTTATAGATTTAGACCGCTTTATAGAAAAAGGTGAAAATAAGAAAATCCCTGAAATCTTTGAAAGTGGTGAAGAGTATTTTAGAGGTATAGAAGAACAATATGTAGAGAAAGTTAGTGTGCTTAAATCCACCATAATATCTACAGGTGGAGGAGTAATAAAGCGAGAAAAGAATATAAACTGTTTAAAAGAAAATGGAGTGTTAATTTTTATAGATAGACCTTTAGATAATATTATTAAGGATATAGACATAGAAAATCGACCTCTATTAAAAGATAAGAAAGATAATCTACATAAATTATACGATGACAGGTACGAACTTTATAGAATATATGGGGATTATAGAGTTTTAAATAAAGGCACATTAGAAGAAACTTTAAATGAAGTAATGGAGATTTTAAAAAGAGAGAAGATAATTTAAATTTATCATTTAGACAAGGTAGTAAAGAACTAGAAATATATAATTTTTATTTATAAAAAATATACAAATAAAAACTAAGTTATGGAAGCAGATTTAATCTCAGTAGAGGAGGGATATAAATGGAAGATAAAAAAATGAAAATCTTAGTTATAAATGGACCTAATTTGAATTTTTTAGGTATAAGAGAAAAAGAAGTTTATGGAGCTAAAACTTACGAAGGTCTTTGCTCTTATATAAGATGTACGGCAGAAGAACTTAAAGCAGAAGTAACATTAAAACAAAGTAATATTGAGGGAGAAATCATAAATTTTATACAAGAAGCCTATGGAAAATATGATGGTATAGTTATAAATCCAGGAGCTTACACTCATTACAGTATAGCAATTTATGATGCTTTAAAATCTGTTGATATAGACACCATAGAAGTTCACCTAAGTAACATTTATAAAAGAGAAGAATTTAGACATAAATCCGTTACGGCAGCAGCTTGCATAGGACAAATATCAGGCCTTGGATTTTTAGGATATAAATTAGCAATGGAGGCTTTGGTTAACATATAGATTAATAAAATATTAAATCTAAGGGGAATAAAATATGACTATTTCTAATATAATATCTTTTATTTCATTTACTTTACTTGCAATATTAATTCTTAAGGATTATATAGCTATTAGGAAACCGTATAATTACCTTACAATTATATTTGTAATACTACCACCAATGATAATTAATACTCCAATAGGTAAAAATATGAGTAGAGGATTAGAGAGAATATTTGTTCCAGCATATGCTGCCATTGGCATAGGAATTATAGTATGTCATGAGTATACAAGAAGAAAGAAAAAATAGAATTATAATATTATAGAAGTATACTAAATGGAAGTCAAATATGACTTCCATTTAAATTGTAAATAGAATCTATAAGTTCTATCTATAATATATATTAGAAACATAACTTACTTTAAGTTGAAAATAAAATTAACATAAGAATAAACTTAAGGGGGAGTTTTTTTGCACAAGAATAAGTTAATGGAATTAGATCCTGAGATTAGGGAAAAAGTTATGAGAGATGACTTAGGGAAGGAGAAGTGTAAGATCTTAGATAAATATAATCTTCATTCTAACGAGCGTATATATTGGGAGAGAATACAGGAGAAGTATCCAACTCAGGAATATTTCAGTCATAAGTTTGCCATAAAAACCTCACCACTAGGAATGATTTTTCACATATACAGATTATGCTTTGCAAAGACTAAATATTTTGAAAATAATTGGGATAAGTTTGTGCCATGTGTATATAATTGCAAGGATGGATTTGTTGAGACAGAAATATATAATATGGAGTATTTAAAGCAAAGGAGTACAGGCATCATAATAGATTTAAGGGAACTTGCTAAGATAAAGTGGTTACAAGATTTTAAGGATTTATGTGATTATTTAGAGGAGAAAGAGGCGGAACAAATAGAAATAGTATAATATAGTCTAAGCTTAATCTTCAAAAATTGTTAAGTTAAAGGACTAAGTTATAAGGGAATTTATTATTTGAATCTTGAGACAAATATTACATTGTGTTAAAATTAATTTATATAAACTATTAAACCTATAAAACAGGGGGGCTGGATATGGCCGGCTGAGATAAAGACCCTATAAAGTCTTTGACCCTTTAACCTGATCTGGGTAATGCCAGCGTAGGAAACATAATTGTAATGTAATAGTTGCTAAGTTTTAATTGGGATTTTTAATTCTATTGGAACTTAGGAAGCTTATTTATGATAATGCAAATCCGAAACTGAGTTTGCATTTTTTTATTTTTTTAATATTAATAAGTGTGCACGGGGGTGGTTATATGAGTAATACAAAAAAACTGACATGCTCTGGAATTTTAATAGCTATAGGTGTAATGTCATCTCATGTTATTTATATACCAGTGGGAGTTTCTAAGTGTTTTCCTATTCAACATGTTATTAATGTACTATCTGCTATTTTCTTAGGGCCTTTATATGCTTTAGGAAATGCATTTTTAATTTCTTTACTTAGAAATATTCTAGGTACAGGGAGTTTACTTGCTTTTCCAGGAAGTATGTTTGGAGCAGTTTTAGCAGGAATATTCTATAGAAAATTTAATAAGGATATTTATGCTGTAATAGGCGAGGTTGTAGGTACTGGTATTATAGGGAGCTTAATGGCTTTTCCAATAGCAAGTTTATTAATGGGAAAAAAGGTGGGGGCTTTCTTTTTTATAATACCTTTCTTACTTAGCACTATAGGAGGAAGTATTATTGCCTATTTAATTATGAAGGTTATTAGTAGTAGAAATTTAAATAAGTTTTATTAGAAATTAAATTTAAGTATAACAAAAATATAAAAGTATAGAACTTAAGATATGATTTACAATTGGAATTTAAAATACATATTAGTAAGTATAAATCAAAAGCAAAAATTCAAAGGAAAAGGGGAGATATATATGAAAAATGTACTAACTATAGCAGGTTCAGACAGTTGTGGTGGAGCTGGAATACAAGCAGATTTAAAAACTTTTTCTGCTCATGGAGTTTATGGAATGTCAGTTATTACTGCAATTACAGCCCAAAATACTATGGGGGTATTTGATGTGCAAGATATAGATAAAGATATTATAGAAAATCAGATTAGTTGTATATATGAAGATATTCAGGTTTCTGCAGTAAAAATAGGTATGGTATCTAAGATTGAAACTATAGATGCAATAGCTGAAGGACTTTTAAAATACAATGCAGGTAACATAGTTTTAGATCCTGTTATGATATCTAAAAGTGGATTTGACCTTTTAAAACCAGAATCTAAGAAAACTTTAATAGAAAAATTAATTCCCATAGCAACAGTTATAACTCCTAATATACCAGAGGCTGAGGTTATTTTAGATAGAAAAATTGATACTTTGGATAAGATGGTCATAGCAGCAAAAGATATACATAAACTAGGACCTAAAAGTGTATTGCTTAAAGGGGGACATTTAGACCATAATGCTACAGATGTTTTATTCCATAAAGGTGAGATTTATTATTTAAAGGGCGAAAAAATACATACTAAAAATACTCATGGGACAGGTTGCACTTTATCTTCTTCGATAGCATCTAATTTAGCCTTAGGATACGATTTGGAGGAAGCTGTAAAAAGGGCAAAAGATTATATAACTATGGCCATAAAGCACTCATTTAGCATAGGTCATGGTGTTGGGCCAACACATCATTTCTACCAATTATATAAGTTAGCAGGTTTGGAGGTGAAGTAATAATGGAAATAAATAGAGAGTTATTAAAAGAATGTAGTAATAAACTATATAATTTAAAAGAAAAGAATCCATTAGTTCATCATATAACAAATTACGTTACTGTAAATGATTGTGCAAATATAACTTTAGCTATAGGAGCATCTCCTGTTATGGCTGACGATATAAATGAAGTTCAGGACATGGTTTCTATAGCTTCATCATTAGTTATAAATATAGGAACATTAAATTCCAGAACAGTAGATGCTATGCTAAAGGCAGGAGAGAGAGCAAATGAACTTAATATTCCTATAGTGTTAGACCCAGTGGGAGTAGGCGCTACAAAGTATAGAACAGAAGTTGCAAGAAAACTTTTGGATAAATTACATTTTACTGTAGTTAGGGGAAACATGTCTGAGATTAAAATGCTTTCAGGACTAAAGAGTGAGATTAAAGGAGTGGATTCTTCAGAAAGTTTAGATGGTGCAGAGGAAATAGCAAAAAATCTAGCTTTAAAATTAAATTCAGTTGTAGCTATTACAGGAGAAATAGATTATATATCTGACGGGAAAAAACTTGTTTTAATTAAAAATGGTCATGCTACTTTATCTAAGGTTACAGGGACAGGCTGTATGAGTTCATCTTTAATAGGTTCTTTTACGGCTATTAATAAGGATGGATTTATAGGTGCTATATCAGGGATTATGGCCATGGGTATTGCAGGGGAAAAGGCCTTGGAGAGTTTAAAAGCGAATGAGGGTATAGGTACTTTTAGAGTAAGAATTTTTGATAATATATATAATTTAAAAGAAGAGGATTTTAGGGAAAGAGGAAAAGTATTCTTATTATAAAAATATATGCAAAGAAAGAGAGTGTAATTGTGAGAAATTTTGATAAAAGTAAGGTGGATTATACTATTTATTTAGTAACAGATAGAGATGTTTTAAATGGAAGAGATTTAAAATCTGCTGTGGAAGATACGATTCTAGGTGGTGCTACTTTAATACAACTAAGGGAGAAAAATTGTTCAAGTTTAGAATTTTATAATATAGCACTAGAAGTTAAAGAAGTAACTACAAAATATAATATTCCTTTAATAATAAATGATAGATTAGATATAGCTTTAGCTGTAAATTCTGAAGGAGTTCATATTGGGCAAAGTGATATACCTCTTAAGATTGCAAAAAATATACTAGGGGAAGAAAAACTTATAGGAGTATCGGCTCAAACTTTAGAACAGGCAGTAGTAGCTGAGAGAGAAGGTGCAGATTATTTAGGTGTAGGAGCAATTTTTAAAACTTCAACTAAAAAAGATGCAAAACAAGGGCTCGGATTGGAACTTTTAAGAGAAATAAAGCATAATATTAAAATACCTATAGTGGGAATTGGTGGTATAAATCATAGTAATGCAAAATTGGTTATGGATACAGGAGTTCAAGGAGTTTCAATAGTTTCATGCATTCTAGGGGAAGAGAATATAAGAGTGGCTACGGAAGATTTAAAAAATAAATTATAGATAAATAATTATTTAAACTACTAGGTTAAAAACTTAGTAGTTTTGTTTTAATTAAAGCACTTTGTTGATATAATAAGTATAGCAAGAATTTTAACAGGGCTTATGGCTCTAAATAAAGGAGTTGTATGTTATGGATTTAAATCATAATGAAGACTTAACCATGGAAGAGGCTATGCAATCCATAGAACATTCTATGAAGAGAGTTAAAGTTGGAGATGTAATAAAAGGTAAGGTATTATCTGTATTAGATAAAGAAGTTATGGTTAATATAGGAGGCATGAAAGACGGAATAATTCCTTTTAACGAGCTTTCTTTTAATGATGATGTTGTATCATCAGAAATAGTTAAGGAAGATGAAGAAATTTATGTTTATGTATTAAAAATAGATGATGGTGAAGGAAATGTGTTACTATCTAAAAAAAGAGCTGATGAGATAAAGCTATGGGATAGTCTTTATAATGCGAATAAAAAAGAAGAAATAGTAGAATTTAAAGCAGGGGAAGTTGTAAAGGGTGGAATTAGAGGTACTGTTAAAGGATTAAAAGCCTTTATGCCTGCATCTTTAGTATCTGCACACTATGTTGAGGATTTAAAAGTTTATGTCGGAAAAACTTTAGAAGTAAAGATAGTAGAAATAGATAGAAGACATGAAAAGATAGTAGTATCAAGAAGAGTAATTGAACAAGAAGAGATTAATAGTAAAAAAGAAGTCTTTTGGAATGAAATTAAAAAAGGTGAAGTGAGAAGGGGTACTGTAAGTAAAATAATGAATTTTGGTGCCTTTGTAGATTTAGGTGGAGAAGAGGGGTTAATTCATATATCTGAACTTTCTTTTAGAAAAGTTAGAAATGCAGAAGAAGTGGTGTCTGTAGGGCAAAGTTTAGATGTATATGTACTTGATGTAGATAGGGATAAAAAGAGAATTTCTCTTAGCCTAAAAGAATTAGGTGAAGACCCATGGAATACTATTTTAGAGAGATTTAGTGAAGGTGATGTTGTAGAAGGTAAGGTTTCTAGAACTTTAGATTTTGGAGCTTTTGTAGAAATATATGAGGGAATAGAAGGGCTTGTTCATGTAACAGAAATTAGTGAAGAGAATATAGGGAAGCCTTCTAGTGTACTTCAACCTTCTG
This sequence comes from Hathewaya histolytica, assembly GCF_901482605.1. NCBI lineage: Bacteria > Bacillati > Bacillota > Clostridia > Eubacteriales > Clostridiaceae > Hathewaya > Hathewaya histolytica. Next base: position 572,614 of record NZ_LR590481.1, read on the forward strand.
ACAAGGTTAAAGTTAAAATTTTAAATATTGATAAAGAGAATCATAGAATTGCATTAAGTATAAAAGATGCAAAAGAAAAGCCTGTAGAGGATATTTCTAAGTATATAGATCAAGAAGAATCAAGTAGTTCTTTAGGAGATTTATTAAAGGAAAAACTAAAAGGTTTGAATTTAAAATAACAAATGAAACATAAAAAGTAAGAATTTAAAACATAAAAAAAGATGGGTATGTAATCGTACTCATCTTTTTTATGTTTTAATATAGTAAATATACTTTAATATGTATATGCATTGCACGTTTCGACAACTTTTTTTAATTTAATATAGTACAATATAGTAGAACTTTTTATAAAGGAATGTATAAATAAAACAATAACTTTTGTTATAGTGAATATGCCTTAGAATGGGAAGGAATATTATATGAAAAATAGCTTAAGGAAAAAATTTATAGTCCCAGTTTTTGCAGTAGCAGCTTTGGGCTTATTTATACTATCATTCACTTGTTATTATGAGTCTAAACAGCTCTTAAATAAATATATTCAGGGGAACGCAGAAGACAAAGTTGAAAAGCTTGTAGATGGTATGAATAATGAATTAGAACAATGGAAGCTTATAGTGCAACTATTTTCGGACAATGAACTTATTAGTAAATCTAAATACAAAGAGTTTTTTCATTATGTGAAAGAAAACCATATAGTTTGCAAGAACTTTACACTTATACTAGTAAGCGATTTAAATGGCAATTATATTGATGATAGTGGAAATAAAGGAAGTATTAAAGATAGAAGTTATTTTAAATCAGCAGTTAATGGAGATATTGTAATATCAGATCCTATAATATCAAAAAATCGCGGTACTCCTGTAATAGCAATAGCCTCACCTATAAAGAGAAATGGGGAAATAAAAGGTGTATTATCGGTAAATATAAGTCTTTCTCATTTAACAGATGTTATAAATGTAGAAAGAATGGGAGAGAAAGGTTATGCTTTCATGCTTGACTCACAAGGTAGACCTATGGCTTATCCTAAAAAGGAGCATATTTTAAAGGAAAATATGTTAAACTCAAGCAATGAAAAATTGAGAGAGATAGCTAATAACATGGTTAGTGGAATTTCTGGTGTAGGGAAGTATGATTATGAAGAAGGAAGTAAAATAATTGCGTATAGACCAGTAAAGTATGTACCTTGGTCTATTGCTATGACAGCTAATTATGATGAACTAAGTCAAGATATAAGGGTGCTTAGAAGGTTTACTATTTTTATTAGTGTTTGTGTTATATCTACTATATTAATTGCTCTTTATTATTTACTTAAATCTGTCATAAGTCCTATTGAAGAAATGCAGGAATGTATGAAAGTTGCATCTGATGGTGATTTATCTGTTCAATGCAATGTTAAGAGGAGTGATGAGTTAGGTGATTTGGGTCACAGCCTAAATGTTTTAATAAGGGAAAATAGCAACTTTTAGATGAAACTATAGAATATGATAGATTAAAGGTAGAATTCTTCTCTAATATATCTCATGAGTTAAAGACACCATTAAATGTTATCTTCTCTACTATACAGTTATTGAATCTATATGTTAAGGAAAATAGAATAAACTTTAAAGATTATAATATAAATGAAGAAGTATTAGATTCAACAAAGATAATTAAATATATAGACATAATGGGACAAAATACACAGAGACTAATTAGACTTACAAATAATCTAATAGATATAACTTGTATAGATTCAGCTTCATTAGAGCTTAATCTTAGCAATGAAAATATAGTGGAAGTTGTAGAAAATTTAACTTTGGCTACTGTTGAGTACATGAATAAAATAGGAAGAAATATTATTTTTGATACAGATGTTGAAGAGAAAATAATAGCTATTGACAAAGATAAAATAGAAAGAATCTTACTAAATTTATTTTCTAATGCTATAAAATCTACAGAAAAAGGAGATTATATATCTGTAGATATTATAGATAGAGGTAGTGACGTATGTATAAGAGTAAAAGACACAGGGGAGGGTATAGAGGAACAAAAACAGAAGGTTATATTTGAAAGATTTAGACAAGTTGATGAATTATATATTAGGAAGCATGAAGGGACGGGTATAGGACTTTCTATTGTAAAATCTTTAGTGGACATGCATCATGGTGATATCATTCTAAAAAGTGAACCTGGATGTGGTAGTGAATTCATAATATCACTTCCATCAAGGATAGTAGATAAAGAGTATAAAGAAGAGAAAATAGTAAGAGAATCTCTAAAAGAAAAAATAGAAATAGAGTTTTCTGATATATATAGTTAATATTATAAATAACTATTTTCAGTAAAGTTTTTTACAAATTTTTAATTTATGCTATAATATTTTTTATAAACCATGAATGGAGGAGAATATATGAGTTTACACATTTCAGCAAAATCAGGTGAAATAGCAGAAACCGTATTACTACCAGGAGATCCACTAAGAGCTAAGTTTATAGCAGAAACATTTTTAGAGGACGTAGTTTGTTATAATGAAGTTAGAGGAATGTACGGTTTTACTGGAACTTATAAAGGAAAAAAAGTTTCTGTACAAGGAACAGGCATGGGAATCCCATCAATTTCAATTTATGCAGATGAGTTAATTAATAGTTACGGTGTAAAAAACCTTGTAAGAATTGGAACTTGTGGTACTATCCAAAAGCATGTTAATGTTAGAGACGTTATAATTGCTATGAGTGCTTCTACAGATTCAAGCATAAATAAAATAAGATTTAGCGGAAGAGATTTTGCACCAACAGCTAGTTTTGAACTTTTAAAGAAAGCTTATGATGGAGCTTCTAATCTAGGAATAAACACTCATGTTGGAAATATCTTAACATCAGATACTTTCTATGATGATGATCCAGAAGCATGGAAAATTTGGTCTAACTTCGGAGTATTAGCTATAGAAATGGAAACAGCAGGACTTTACAGTCTAGCAGCTAAGTATGGAGTGAATGCTCTTGCATTACTAACAGTTAGTGATAACATACTAACAGGAGAAGTAACAACTTCTGAAGAGCGTCAAACTACATTTACTCAAATGATAGAAGTTGCACTTAGCCTTGCAGAATAATTTTATAGAAAACACATAGGCTCTTTAGCCTGTTTGTGCTCATAAAAACACTATAAAACTTAAAAAGTAAAATGTATCCTATGGAATAGACTATTTTAAAAAAGTTTATTTTATAGGATTTTTTATATTTAAATGTTTTTTCTAAGTATATATTAGGTTAAAAAACTGTTAAACTTGTTTACATTTTTTTATGTGGAGAATATGATATTAGTGTATAAATAAATTAAATAAATTTTAAACCTAATTTTTGCACATAAAATTTAAATCTTCATTTGCTTAAATGGGGATTTTTTTATTTATAGGGGGTGAGATTGCATGGAAGATTCCATTCCACTGAGGTGTGAGTTACCGAAATTAAATAAAAAGGCACAGTTATTCCAGTATATTGTATGAAAGTTCTTTCATACAATATACTGGAATAACTGTGCCTAGTGGAGGTATTGTTATGGAAATAAATAGATTAAATTTAATATCAGGATTAACAGAGGAAGAAGCTAAAAAGAGATTATTGAAAATGGGACCTAATAGTATTGAAGGGGAAAAAGGTGAAACTTTATTAAGGAAATTTATAGATAATATAAAAAACCCCTTAGTTATATTACTGAGTATACTTGCTTTTGTATCGTATTTAACTGGGGACAGAAAAGCTACTATTGTAATGATTGCAATGATTGGATTAGGTGTTATTTTAAAATTTGTTCAAGAGACTAAGGCTGATAATTCAGCAAAAACACTAAAATCTCTAGTAACCACAAGATGTACTGTAATACGTAATGGAAGAAAAAGAGAAGTAATTTTTGAGGAGATAGTTCAAGGAGATGTTATTCATTTATCCTCAGGAGATATGATACCAGCAGATTTAAAACTTATAGAAAGTAAAGATTTATTTATAAATCAATCTGCCTTAACTGGTGAATCTATTCCAGTGGAGAAAAATGTAGTTAAAAAAGAATTTAATAACCCATTAGAGAATCCTAACTTATGCCTTATGGGAACTAATGTTGAAAGTGGAACTGCTATTGCAAGAGTTATTAGTACAGGGAAAAATACTTATTTAGGTAAGGTTAATGCAAAACTTGTACAAAAAAGAGAGCTTACTAGTTTTGATAAGGGTATAAATAAGTTTACTATGTTAATGATAAGATTTATCTTCATAATGGCACCGATTGTATTTTTGGCAAATGGAATATCAAAAGGGAGTTGGGGTTCAGCTTTTTTATTTGCTATAGCAATTGCTGTAGGACTAACCCCTGAAATGCTTCCAATGATAGTTACTGTAAACTTGTCTAAAGGGGCTATAGCCATGGGCAAGAAAAAAGTTATAGTAAAAAAACTAAATGCCATACAAAATTTTGGAGCAATGAATATATTATGTACAGATAAGACTGGAACCATAACTTGTGGAAAAGTTGAACTTGAAAAACATTTAAACATATACGGTGAAGAAAGTAAGAGAGTATTAAAGTATGCTTATATGAATAGTTTCTATCAAACAGGGTTAAAAAATGTTATGGATGAGGCTATTTTAGAGTATAGAGAAAATGGGGAAGAGGAATTTAATGTTCCAAAACGATATGAGAAAATTGATGAACTTCCTTTTGACTTTCAAAGAAAAAGAATGTCTGTAGTAGTTAGAAAGGAAGGGACAGAAGATATATTAATTTGCAAAGGGGCAGTTGAAGAAGTTTTATCTTTATGCCTAAATTATGAAATAAAAGAGGGTACGGAGGAATTTACAAAAGAAAATACAAAAAGAATTTATAATATGTCAAGGGATTTAAATAAAGATGGATTTAGAGTAATTGCTGTGGCATATAAAAATCATAGCAAATTAAAAAATCAGTATACTATGGATGATGAAAGGGAGCTAACTTTATTAGGGTTTATGGCTTTTTTGGATCCACCAAAGGAAACATCTAAAGAAGCTATTGAAAAATTTAAAGGATACAATGTTGATGTAAAAGTATTAACAGGAGATAATGAAATAGTCACTAAAAAAATATGCAAGGAAGTTAGCCTTTCTGTAGATGAGATTTTACTAGGTAGTGATATAGAAAAAATGGATGATGAAGAACTTGCTATAAAAGCAGAAAGCACAACAGTATTTGCAAAACTCTCTCCTTTAGATAAAGAAAGAATAATTAAAGCCTTAAAATCTAGGGGAAATGTTGTTGGATTTATGGGAGATGGAATAAATGATGCACCAGCTTTGAAGGCAGCAGATGTAGGAATATCTGTAGATGGAGCCGTTGATATTGCAAAAGAATGCTCTGATATCATACTACTTGAGAATAATTTATTGGTGTTAGAAGAGGGGGTTTTAGAAGGAAGAAGGGTATTTGGAAATATTATAAAATATATAAAGATGACTGCTAGTTCTAATTTTGGAAACATGTTTAGCGTATTAGGGGCAAGCGTAATTCTACCTTTTTTACCTATGTTGCCACTTCAAGTTTTAACTAATAACTTACTTTATGATATATCTCAAAGTGCTATTCCTACAGATGGAGTGGATGAGCAGTGGATTAAAAAACCTAGAAAATGGGAAGTTGATAATATTAAAAAATATATAATGTGTATAGGGCCTATAAGTTCTATATTTGATTATATAACATACTTTGTATTATGGTTTGTATTTAAATCATATAATAATCCTGCCATGTTCCAGACAGGATGGTTTTTAGAATCACTATTAACTCAAACTTTAATTATTCATGTGATAAGAACAAATAAAATACCGTTTATACAAAGTAGGGCAAGCTTTAAGCTGACTGTAACATCTATATTAATTGCATTAACAGGCGTTTTTTTAGTAAATTTACCTATAGGAAGTGCCTTTGGTTTTGTAAAGCTTCCAATTATGTATTATCCAATACTGGTTCTTATACTCATCGGATATATTGTACTAACTCAAATAGTAAAAACACACTATGCTAAAAAATATGAAATAGATTAATGAACAATAAAGGTGTTTGGTTTCTACCAGTTTATAAGTAGAAATTAAGCACTTTTATTTTAGTTATATTATATTTTACGGTGCTTATACATATAATCAAATAACTAAAAATAATATTTAATATAACAATGATTTATAGTTACCACCTATAAAATCTACGGTTTTGTAGTTAACAGTAATTTATAACATAGTAATGATTTAGAGGAGAAAATGTTTATGAAAGATTTAAGTAAGGAAGAGATGGAAAGTGTCTATTTTTTTATAGAACAATATTTTATAAAAATATATAATTCTCTAAAAAATCTTGATATACGTAGTTACGAGGAGTTTTTCTATGATTCTATAGATTCACTTTGTTCCTTAAAGCGAAATGAAATGGTTTTAAACACATTAATAAATTATAGGAGAGATTATCCAGATGAAAATTTCCTAAGTGAGTATGATTTTAGTCTTTATATTAAAGACATAGAAAAAAAAGATTGTATATATAAAATCAATATAAAAGAGAGATTTAAATATAGGTATAACTCTCTTAATGTGTGTACAGAAGGTAGTAATAATCATTTCTTTAAATTAATAAGAGTTAATGGAGTATTTAAAATTCTTAATCATGAAAATAAGGATGTTTTTATAAAAGAGCTTAATTATATATTTTTTACTGCCTTAAATGATAGAAAAAATTTAGAGCAGGTTCAAAGAAGAATATTATTTAAATCGAGATATAATAGAGATTATACTTTAGCTAACTTGAGTTTTAATAACATAGAAACTGAAAAAATAGGAAGAGAAAATACTTTATATAAAAATGATTATTTAAGCAGTAAATATAACAGTGAATTAGAAAGAAACTTAGAGGAAAATGCGTTATACAGGAGCAATTCTTCTTGGAGTAATTATAATAGAGAAAGTGCTGTTAATTATGCAAAACGCTGGGCTTTAAAGAGAAATCCTAAATACCTTGATTTTGAAGACCTAGGTGGAGACTGTACTAATTTTACATCCCAATGCATTCATGCTGGAGGTATAGTTATGGATTTACAACAGCCATATATATGGAAATATTTCACCAGTCAGTGGAATGAATCTTCTAGTAGAATTGGGAGATCTTCCTCTTGGACATCAGTTTTGCATTTTAGAAAATATGCAAGAGAAAATACTGAAGGAGGAGGACTACGGGCAAAGGTTGGGGTGGATATGAGAACTTTGAAGCCTGGAGATATTGTTCAAATAGAGAATGAACATGGTACTGTAATAGTAGAAAATTTATATAGGGGAGGGAGATTAATAGATTTTCTTATAGCTTGCCATACTAGTGATAGATTAAATGAAAGATTACTATTACAATGGCCAAACAGTAAATATCCTAAAACAACAATTAAAATTGAAGGTAGTTATAAGTGGTAAAGAAAAATATAAAGCTCTGATTTCTTAGTCAGAGTTTTATATTTTTACAAAAATGGCACAAATATATGGTACTAAATTGTAAATAGTTATATGAATTAATTTGTAAAAGACCAAGGATTAAGTTCCTTGGTCTTTTATATATTCTTTATAAAACTTCCATAAGTTCTAATATGTTTCCATCAATATCTTTAAAGTATACAGCTTTACTTTTTCCACAATTTTGAGATGTTAAATCAAAATATTGTGGAGGAGATAAGAATTCAACACCTTTTGCCCTTAGGTTTTCATAGGTAGAGTCTATATCTTCTACAAGAAAACACACTTCTGAGATTCCTATATTAGAAAGTTTATCATAGGGTTTTGAAAATTCCTTACATCCTATAAATTCTATAAGTTCTATTGGTGGTGACTGTAAATCTTCACTGTTATTAAGATAAGTAACTTTTAATTTAGCATTTTCTATATTGGTTAAGGCCTCTACTTGAGGGCCAAGCATTACCATACTATCAATTAATTTAAGACCTAAAACTTCTGTGTAAAATTTAACAGAGTCCTCTGTATTTCTAATAGTTATTCCTACATGAGCTAGTTTTCCTAACATATGATTTCTCCTTTGTTTAATAAAAATTTAGTTTAATAGTATTTTATCTTTTGTATAATTAAATTAATTTACTTTAATTATAACCAATAGCGTTATAAAAATAAACTTTTTAAAAGATATTATAAAAAACAATTTTAAAAAATATATATAATATAAACCAATATGTTATATGAGAAACATACTAAAAATGCCCAATATATGTTAAATTTTATAGTATATATAAGATTAATTAAATAGAAGGAGAGATTAAAATAAATAAAAAAGATAGGTTGTCTAGCTTAAAAGATAAATTGCTTTTAATTTTTATAGCATCAACTATTGCTCTCATCGTATTAAATAAAATTAATACTAACTCATATTTTACTAAAAAGTTTGGATGGTTTTATGTTTTTTTTATCTTATTTATGGGAGCTTTTATAGTTTTGGCAATCATTTTTAAAATTGTGAAGTATAGAGCTAATATTGACTTAAAAAAAACATTTATTAAGTTTTTTTCATTAATCATTTTTTTTTCTACTATAATCAGCTATTTGAAGGGCAATTTTAAGTTAAAGGATATAATAGAATATTCAATTCTAACATCTTTTATTATAAGTTTTTCAGATTTAGAGTTTTTTAAAGAAAGTAAATAAGGGTAAAATTATATAGATGTATTAATAACAATAATAAAAAATTAATCTTAAGTGTAATTATAGTTTAGGAGTATTTAAAAATACTTTGTTTAAAAGAAAAGCATAGATAAAATATAACTAAAAAGCACATAACCTAAAATATAATGTTTTCAATAGGTTATGTGCTTTCTTTTAAAATTGGTGCCGAAGGCGGGAATCGAACCCGCACGGTATTGCTACCACTGGATTTTGAGTCCAGCGCGTCTGCCAGTTCCACCACTTCGGCATGGTTTAATTTAGCTTACTTAAAAAGTTTATCACATAATATATATAAATTCAAGAATAAATTTATTATATATTATGTTAGGTTATTAATATCATAAGAATAATAAAATTATTTTCATAAAAAAAGTATAATTATTTTATGAATTGTAAAATCTATTTTTGTACCTATGAGAAGTTTAGGAGGTGGAAAAGTGTTTTTTGATGTTCCCGAACACTTAGTAACAACCTTTATTTCTGCAGCAGCAATAATAATTGGAACTTTAATTGGTGGATGGTTTAGTTGGCTTACATCTAAGAAGACTACACAAAAAAATATAGAGGAGCAGTATAAGATATTAGAAGTGAATAGGGCATACGAAGAAAAATGTAGAGAAAAAAAACTGTCTCAAGATGCTAATATCGTAAGACTTGACATTTGTACTTCTATTTTTCAAAGTATAAGAACTTTAAAAGATGCTAAGGAAGATGACTTAGATACACCTTATCCTATTCCTATAAATAAAAATTATGCTTCCTCAGTTTCTATGTTAAGTGGAGATTATTCCTTAAGGGAAATAAGCTATATTTATCAGCTTTATGGTATTATCGAAAAATTAAATTATGATATATTGAATTCTGATTTTTATACCCAGGATTCAAAAGATAAGCTAATGGTTATATATGAAGATTTGTTAAAAAAAATCTATGGAAATCAGTATGTAGAAATTCTAAAAATAGATATAGATAAAGTTACTTATAAAGAAATTTATAATAACGATTATATTAAGAAAGAATTTAAAAAAGTTTTAGAAAAGTTAGATAAGTTATGCACTTTGGAGAAAGAAAATTTGAAGAATTGTGGATAAGTACACTAATTATAAGTAAATATGTTAATAAGTCAAAATTAGAGTTATACATAATATGTTTAAGTTCTAAGTTCTTTAATTCTTCACTAAATAAGTAGTTCAAAGATTAAAATTTCTAAGTGTAGTTTATTTTAAATCCTTAAACTCATTAGCCACTGAGAAAAATGTCTCCGCTTTTTGAAAGTCCTTCTTTAATTCATAAATTTTTCCCATTAAGTTATAGGTAGTACTGCAACTTGGATTTAAAGCTAAACTCTTTTTTAATAATATTAATGCTTCTTCTAATTTATTAATTTTAATTAGATCTTCTGCTAATTTTAAGTTTTTTTCGATTTCTGATTCTTTGTTTTGGATAGATTCCCATACTTCATCTAAAATAGTTTTTACTTTATTTGCAGTAAAAGGTTTTTGTATATAAGCAACGGCGCCCAATTTGGTGCAATCAACAGCATTTTTTATGGTAGCAAAAGCAGTCATTATAATTACAGGAGTAGATATACCTAGATTTCTCATTTTTCTTAAAAGTTCAGTACCACTAACTTTAGGCATTTTTATATCTAAAAAAGCCAAGTCTATTTGGGTTCCTCTTAAAATTGTTAAGGCATCTTCGCTACTGGCAGTTGTGTATACTTCATAGCCGTTAAGCTCTAAACAAGTTTTTAAAAGTGTTCTGATATTTTTAGTATCATCTACAACTAAAATTTTTTTCATTTAATATGGCCTCCTATTCGTCTAAAGGTAGAGTAAAAGTAAAAGTACTTCCCATATCTAATGTGCTCTCACACCAAATGTTTCCACCATGAGCTTGTACGATTTCTTTTGCAATGGCAAGTCCTAAGCCTGTACTTTTTAGCTCAAAGCTAGAATCATGAATCTGGACAAATTTATCAAAAATTTTATCAACATATTTTTCTGGTATACCAATGCCAGTGTCAGATACGGTAATAAAAATTTTATCACTGCACTTAAATGCCTTTATACATATTTCATCTCCAGGATTAGTAAATTTTAATGCATTGGACAGAAGATTGTTTATAACCCAATTAATTTTTTGACTGTCAATTTCAATTTTAGGTATATTCTCTGACATTTCATAGCATAGATTTACACTTTTTTTCTCAGCTAATTCATAAAAGTTTTTGTAACAATCATCAATAATACCTTCTATTGAGCATAAGGAATAATTGAATATGGCTTTATCAGATTCTATTTTTGTTAATTGTAGTAAGTTTATTACTAGGGAGGAAAGCTTTTCTCCATCCTCCATTATGGTCTCTAATATTTCTTTTTGCGTGGTATTTAATTCTCCCATATCTTCTTCTATAAGAAGACTAGTACCAAGAATTATAGAGTTAAGTGGGGTTTTAAATTCATGTGATACAGTTGAGATAAAGTTATTTTTTATTTCTTCTAGTTTTTTTAGCTGAGTGACATTTTGTAGCACAACTATAATATCTCTTTTGTTTTCAGCAGCAGTGACAATAGTGTTGAAGAAATAAATTTTATCACCTTTTTTAATAGGAATTATCTTTTGGTTTTCTTTATTTTTATTAGCTATAACATCTGATATATGATTATATAAATCACTGTTTTTTATAATGTTCAGAATAGACTTATTTAAACTTTCCATTTCATTAAGATTAAAAAAGTTCTCACATGCCTTATTTATTAATAGAACTCTAAATTTTGAGTCTAGTAATATTAATGGGTCAGGGATACTTTTAACTAAGGTGATGGAACGGTTTTTTTCTTTCATTAACTCACCAGTAGTACTTTTTTCATACATTTCAAGTCGTTCGGTCATATTGTTAAATTCTTTTGTTAATATTCCTATTTCATCTTGAGAAATTATATTAATTCTTTGATTAAGGTTACCCTCTCTAATTGATTTAACATTTTCAGTTAAAAGAGCTATAGGTCTAAAATATTTATTTAATAGAAGTTTTGAAATTATGAGCCCACCCATTACAGTAATTAAAGAGAGAAATAAGGTGAAATATAGTGATTTTTCTCCAGAAGTTAGAACATTATTTTTGCTATTAAACATGGCTTTTTCATTTATAGAAGATAGTCCTAATAGTTCTTTTTTTAACTTTTTATATATTGGAATTAAGTTTTTTTCATAATGTTTCATGGAAGATTTGGTGCCATTCTTAACTTTTATATTTTCAATATTAGATACTTCATTTTCAAATTGAGAATATAGACTTCCTATAAGATCTATCTTTTCTTTTTCTGTAATTTCTGTAATATTGTTAGATTCTATGTTAAACCATTTATAAAAAGTTTTATTATGAAGATTAATATCTTCTAGAGCTTTATCATTTTCATAATATATAAAATTTAATATTGCAAGATTCTCCTCTTCAATAGATTCTTTCATATTACTTGAAGCACTTATACTTTTATAGTTGTCTACCATTAGATTTTCTATAGATTGGTTCAAATTATACAATCTTAGAAAAGCATTTATGCTAACTATTAATAAAGTTAAAACTAATGTTAGATATATTGCGTTTAATTTACTTTTTAGACTTCTAAACATATAAACACCCCTGATATTAGCTATTATAAGCATAATATAAACGTTAAGTTTATTGCAGTCAAACACATATGACTATGCTAATTTAAAAGAACAGAAGGAAACTCTACGGAGTAATATTATAAATTAAACTAATCGTGATTAATGGTATGGAAAAAATTAAAGGCTGAATTTTAATAAGCTTTCTGGTTTTAAGGGTTAAGTGTATAATTTATCCTTGATGTAGGAAATTTAGGTATATTTTAAAAGGTAGGGGTGAATATGAAGATAATTTTATTTTTATCAATAATTTTATTTTTTTATCTAGGTTATGCATTAATAAATCCAGAAAAATTTTAAAAGGAGGATATGACTATGGAAATAGTTCAATTTATAATGGTGCTGGCCTTATTTATTATAATAATACTTCCTTTTGGAAGGTATTTATACAGTGTAATTACAGGGGATGCATCCTTTGTTGATCCAGTTATGGACAAGATCGATGGTTTTATATACAAGATATGTGGGATAAAAAGAGAAGAGATGGATTGGAAAACCTATGCTATAGCTCTTATAGTTACTAATATTATTATGTGCGTGGTCGGAGCTGTGATTTTGGGAATTCAAGGCATAAACTTTTTTAATCCTAATGGGATTAAGTCCATGAATGCTTCTCTTAATTATAATACCATTACAAGTTTTATAACCAATACTAATTTGCAGCATTATTCAGGGGAAAGTGGACTATCTTATTTAAGTCAAATGTTAGTTATAATCTTTATGATGTTTACTTCTGGGGCCACCGGACTGTCTATAGCTGGAGCTTTTATGAGGGGATTTACAAGGTCAAAGAAAACTGTGGGGAATTTTTTCGTTGATTTAACTAGGGTTATTACTAGAATATTGATTCCATTATCAATAGTGGTATCGATAGTTCTAATATGCCAGGGGGTTCCGCAAAGTTTAAGTCCTAATAAGAAGGTCACTACTATAGAAGGAAGAGTGCAAAATATAGCCTTAGGTCCAGTGGCCGCATTAGAATCTATAAAACATTTAGGAACTAACGGTGGAGGTTTCTTCGGGGCTAATTCATCACATCCATTTGAAAATCCAACACCTTTTACCAATTTGGTTGAAATGTTATCTATGATGATTATTCCAGGTGGGTTAATTTTTGCCTTTGGATATATGTGCAAGAATAAAAAACAAGCATGGGCTTTATTTACAGCTGTTAGCATATTGTTTTTAGCATCTCTTAGCGTTTGCTATTCTGCTGAAAAAGCTGGGAATCCACTTATTGCAAATATGGGTATAAATCAATCTATGGGTAATATGGAAGGAAAGGAAGTTAGATTTGGGGTAGCAGGGTCTAGTATATTTACAACAGTTACAACAGCATTTACTACAGGGTCTGTAAATAATATGCATGATTCTTTAACACCAATAGGAGGGTTAATTCCACTGTGGCAAATGATGCTTAATACAGTGTTCGGTGGTGAAGGTGTAGGATTTATGAACATCATAATGTATGCTGTATTAACTGTATTTTTATGTGGACTAATGGTTGGAAGGACTCCAGAATTTTTAGGGAAGAAGATAGAAGCTAAGGAAGTTAAATTAGTAGCATTAGTTATATTAATTCATCCTCTTATTATTTTAATACCTTCAAGTATTGCGTTAATAAGCAGGGTAGGAGTATCTAGTATAACCAATGGGGGATTCCATGGATTATCACAAGTTCTATACGAATTTACATCTTCTGCAGCAAATAATGGTTCAGGTTTTGAAGGTCTTGTGGATAACACCTTATTTTGGAATGTAAGTACGGGAACTGTTATGTTACTTGGAAGGTATTTATCTATGATTATACTTTTAGCTGTTTCAGCTTCTGTATCATCTAAGAAACTTGTTCCAAATTCAAGTTCTACATTTAAAACGGATAATTCAATGTTTACTATAATGCTTATTTTTATAATTTTAATTATAGGAGCCTTAACATTTCTGCCAGCCATAGCTTTAGGGCCAATTTCAGAGTATCTTACTATGATAAAGATTTAATTAAGGCTTGAGGAGGAACCTATATGAGTAGAGAAAAAGAAGGGAATTTTATTAATAAAAAGATTATGAAGGAGGCCATTAAGGAATCTTTTATAAAATTAAACCCCAGGTTTATAATTAAAAATCCTGTTATGTTTGTTGTAGAAGTAGGATTTATTATTACTTTAATTATAACTTTATTTCCTGGGGCGTTAGAACAAGGTGAAGGAAATTTAAGAATATATAATGGAATAGTATCATTAATATTATTTGTAACTATTCTTTTTGCTAACTTTGCAGAGGCTGTGGCAGAAGGAAGAGGAAAGGCGCAAGCAGAAAGTCTTAAGAAAACTAAAAAAGACACTAAGGCAAAGCTTTTAAATAAAGATGGAACTTATACTATAGTAAGTTCTTCAGAAATTATTAAGAATCAAATAGTACTAGTTGAAACAGGAGATATTATTCCAAACGATGGAGAAATTATTGAGGGCATTGCATCTATAGATGAATCTGCAATTACAGGAGAATCAGCTCCTGTTATGAAGGAAGCTGGAGGGGATTTTAGCTCCGTAACTGGAGGAACTAAAGTTGTTAGTGACTGGTTAAAGATAAGGATTACAGCAAGTCAAGGTGATTCCTTTTTAGACAAAATGATAAGTCTTGTAGAAGGAGCATCAAGACAAAAGACTCCTAATGAGTTAGCTTTAACTACATTACTTGTAAGCTTAACTATGATATTTTTAATGGTAGTTGTGACACTTTTACCTATGGCTAGCTATGTTGGTGTACAAATTTCAATATCTACTCTTGTGGCCCTTTTAGTATGTTTAATTCCAACTACTATAGGTGGACTTTTATCTGCTATAGGTATTGCTGGTATGGATAGGGTAACTAGATTTAATGTAATTGCTAAATCTGGAAAGGCAGTAGAAGCTTGTGGTGATATAGACACTATGATATTAGATAAAACAGGAACTATTACTTTTGGAAATAGACTTGCATCAGAATTTATACCTGTTAAAGGTATAAGTAAAGAGGAACTTACAAAGTATGCACTTATATCTTCTTTAAAAGATGAAACTCCTGAAGGAAGGTCTATAGTAGAACTTGCTACAAAATTAGGAGTGGAAGTAGATAAAAGTATCTATGAAAAAAATGAGTTTTTTGAGTTTACAGCTCAAACTAGAATGAGTGGTATTGATTTAGAGCAAGGAACAAAGTTAAGAAAAGGTGCTGTTGATAGTATAAAAAAATTAGTAGAAGAACTTAATGGGATCATTCCCTGTGACCTCGAAGACATAACTGATAAGATTTCTAAGATGGGAGGTACTCCACTAGTAGTGGCTATAGGAAATAGGATATTAGGAGTTATATATCTTAAAGATACGGTTAAACCAGGATTAAAAGAGAGATTCCAAAGACTTAGGGAAATGGGCATTAAGACTATAATGTGTACTGGAGATAATCCTTTAACGGCAGAAACCATAGCGAAAGAAGCTGGAGTGGATGAATATGTGGCTGAATGTAAACCAGAGGATAAGATTCAGGTTATAAAAAGAGAAAAGGAAGAGGGTAAATTAGTAGCCATGACGGGAGATGGAACTAATGATGCCCCGGCATTAGCCCAGGCAGATGTTGGACTAGCTATGAATAGTGGAACTACAGCAGCGAAAGAAGCAGCTAATATGGTTGATTTAGATTCAGATCCAACAAAGATACTAGAGGTTGTGGAAATAGGTAAAGGATTATTAATTACAAGGGGGGCTCTTACAACTTTTAGTATAGCAAATGATGTGGCTAAATATTTCGCCATAATTCCAGCAGTGTTTTCAGCATCTATTCCAGCTATGCAAATATTAAATATTATGAAATTATCAACATCATACAGTGCAGTACTTTCAGCTCTTATATTTAATGCTATAATAATTCCTCTTTTAATACCAATAGCTATGAAAGGGGTTAAATATAAACCTTCAAAATCGGAAGTTCTTTTAGCTAGAAATATATTAATTTATGGGGTAGGGGGCATAATAGCACCATTTATAGGTATAAAAATTATTGACCTAATAATATCTCCACTACTTGCTTTAATCAATTTAATATAATAGGAAGTGAGTGTATGAAAATAGTAATGAAAGCTTTCAGAATGAGTATAGTATTCCTTATAATTTGTGGTTTTTTATATCCTTTAGTTATAACAGGACTTGGAAATGTTATAACTAAGAAAAATGCTAATGGAAGTATAATTGACATAAATGGAAAAGAAGTAGGATCAGAAATATTGGGACAGGAATTTCGAGAGAGAAAATATTTTCATGGAAGAGTTTCTTCTATCAATTATAATATTAAGGATAAAAGCGAGGACAACAATGAAGTGGCATCAGGTGCATCTAATTTAGCACCTAGTAATAAAGAGCTTATAAAAAGAGTAGATGGTGATATAAAAGAGTTTTTAAAAAATAATCCTAGTATTAATAAGGATGAAATAACAGCAGAGCTTCTAACTAACTCATCATCAGGATTAGATCCTCACATTACACCTAAGGGTGCCCAGATACAAATACCTTCAGTTTCTAAATATAGTGGATTAAGCGAAACTGAATTAAATGCTCTAGTTAAAAAGCATACGGAGAAGAGGCAATTTGGAGTACTGGGAGAAGAACGTGTTAATGTGTTAAATCTTAATTTAGATATCTATAAAAAATTAAGTGAGAAGTAAAATAAAAAAATTAGATAGAAACTAAAATAGAAATTAAAAGAAAAGGGTGACTATAAAAGTAATATTAAATTACTGACTATAGTCACCTTTTTAATAACTTATTTCATAGTGTTATTAGGTATTACGTGTACTTCAATATCCTTTGAATGTTTTAATATTTTATTTATAGTAGAACCCCTTAGCATAGTTTGTATAAAGGAACGGGTACTATGACTTACTATTATTTGAGTTACATGATGTTTTGAAGCATAACTTACTAATTCTCGAGAGACGCTTTTACCCTTTAAGTTTACAATCTCAGCGCCTAAGTCCTTAGCAAGCTTAAAATGAGATTCTATAATTTGTGAGTTTTCTTTTAAATGCTTTTTCTCAAAGATACTAGTACATTCCACATGTGCAACAATCCATTCACATTTATATTTTTTAGAAATTCTATAGCCACGTCTTATAAGCTTTTTAGCAAATGGACTAGAACTTATACATACAAGAACTCTTTCTACAGTGTACCAATTTTCTTTTATGCCATGTTCTTTCATATATTCTTCTAACTCTTCATCTACACCTTCTGCGGTATGTCTTAGGGTAACTTCTCTTAGAGCATTTAGATTACCTCTTCTAAAGAAGTTACCTAGGGCTCTTTTTATATTTTCTTTTTTATATATCTTTCCCTTTTTTAATCTGTCTTGTAATGCGTCCGGCGTTAAGTCCACAACTACAACTTCATCAGCATCTTCTACAATGTAATCAGGAATAGTTTCATTTACAGTAACACCTGTTATTTGTTTTACTAGATCATTAAGGCTTTCTAAATGTTGTATATTTAAAGTTGTTATAACATCTATACCCTTAGATAATATATATAAAACATCTTCATATCTCTTTTTTCTTTCGCAGTTAGGAACATTTGTATGAGCTAGCTCATCAATTAAAACTATTGAAGGATTTCTTTTAATTATAGCCTCCACATCCATATCTTCTAATATCTTATTATTGTAAGAGAGTTTTTTCCTGGGTATAACTGCTAAATCTCCTATTTGATTTAAAGTATCATATCTACCATGGGTTTCAACATATCCAATTACAACATCTTTATTATCTTTTAAATATCTATTACCTTCATTTAACATAGAGAAGGTTTTTCCTACTCCGGGTGCATAACCAATGTATATTTTTAGGGAACCTCTTTTCTCTTGTAATGTCTCTCGTTCTACAATTTCTAAAGCTTCTTCTGGGGAGAGTCTGTTTTCTGAGCTATTCATGCGCTTCACCTCTATACATATAGATATAAAAACTAAATATAAAGACAATTTTAAATTATCTTTATCAATATTATAACTTAATTATTGATTAAAGTATTATAATGTTATTATAATAGAGGTGTATAAAGTAAATTAAATTATTATAAGAAAAAGGAGTTACATATGAACTTAAATGACATTAAAAGTAAGATACATTATAATTCACCGGTAGTATTAACATTTACACTTATATCTCTTTTAGTTTATATACTAGGATGGATAACTAAGGGGTTTACTACATATTTTGCATTTACAAATTATAGAACTTCTTTGCTAGATCCAATGCAGTATTTTAGATTTTTTTCTCATGTACTTGGTCATGCAAATTGGGGACATTTCGCAGCAAATTTTACAATAATACTTCTTATAGGTCCTATGGTGGAAGAGAAGTACGGTTCAAAACCTTTATTTAATATGATTGTAATTACTGCATTTGTAACAGGAGTTTTAAATACGTTTATTTTTTCTACAGGACTTCTAGGGGCTAGTGGAATCGCTTTTATGTTTATATTATTAGGTTCTTTTTCAAATGTACATGAAGGAAAGGTACCTGTAACTTTTTTAATAATACTTGTTGTGTTCCTAGGTAGAGAGGTTTTAAATTCAATTTTAACAAAAAATAATATATCTCAATTTGCTCACATAATAGGGGGAATTGCGGGAAGTTATTTTGGATATTTTTTCAGTAAAAATAAAGCACTTAAATAATAAGGGAGGATGAGGGGAATGAAAAGATATGGAGCTTTTGACATAATAGGACCTATAATGATTGGACCATCTAGTTCACATACAGCAGGGGCAGCTAGACTAGGTAGGGTTGCAAAATCTATAGCAGGAGGAGACTTTAGTGCTGTAACTTTTTATTTACATGGTTCATTTGAACATACGTATAGAGGGCATGGTACAGATAAAGCATTAGTAGCAGGTATTTTAGGCATGAAGCCTCATGATGATGGTTTAAGAAATGCTATGGAAATAGCAGAAGAAAAAGGTATTAAAATAGAATTTTTACCAATAGAACTTGAAAATGCACACCCTAATACAGCTAAAATAGTATTTCACAAAAATGATGGTACAAAAGTGGAAGTAATAGGTTCATCAATTGGTGGAGGCAGTATAAAGATAAATGGTATAGAGGGATATGATGTAGATTTAACTGGAGAATATCCAGCTGTTATTATAAGACAAAATGATAAAAAAGGTGTTATTAGTGATTTAAGTAGAGTACTTGCAAATAATAATATAAATATAGCTACCATGAACGTTAGTAGAAGTAATAAAGGGAAAGAAGCATTTACTATAATAGAGTGTGATGGAGTAATACCAGTTGAGGCAGTAAGAGAAATGGAAAAACTAGATAATATAATATCTGTAAAATCGGTTAATCCAATAACAGATTAAATTTAAAAGGTAGCTTTTAGCTACCTTTTAAATTATATATACATAATAATAAAAAATTCTGTTTTTATTTACTAATATAGTATATAATATAACCATGATTCTTAATTCAAGTGCTATTTATGGCATGAACATTATAATGCGTTATAAATTTATTATATTGGGTTAAAATACAAAGGATGACTAATGAAAAATCGTGGTATGTGATTTTTATAGAATATAGATTTAAATAGGCATAAATATTTTCAAAGTAGGGGGGAATATAATGAGTGGTTCTAACATTAAAAATGTAGATGATCAATCACTGAAATCGTATATTAGAGAAACTAAAGAAAAAATAGTTTCACTTATAAATAAATATTCAGATATTAATAATAAAAAAATAGAATTCACAGAAAATACTAAGGAGTTAAAGGATAAAGCCTTTCAATTAAAAAAGATCTATAAATATGCAGAGTGGGTAAATAGAAAAATAGAAATGAATGATTCTGTACAAGAAAGAATATCTACCATACCTAAAAGGGGGGAGATATGGACTTGTGAACTAGGACAGAATATTGGATCGGAAGAAAATAAAGTAAGGCCTGTTATTATAGTTCAAAATAATACGGGTAATGAAAAAGGACCTACAACCATAATAGTTCCAATTTCAAATAGACCTAAAAAAATAAAAGTACATATTCAACTAAGAGATAGTGATTATAAATTAGTAGAAGGGGAAGCCCAGAAAGTTACTGGAACAATATTATGTGAGCAGATAAAAGTAGTTTCTAAGGCCAGATTAGGGAGACACATAGCAACATTGGATCAAAACTTTATGAATCTTTTAGATAACAAATTGAAGAATTCCTTAGATTTATAAAAAAAAAGAATTGAAAAAAGTGTTGCACTTTTAGTTTTTAAGTGATAAAATTAGTTTGTATGTGAAGTACATACCTAGTAAAGACTAGGAGGCTCTATTCCATAGTTTACCTTTATAAATCATAACATATCTAGCAAAGGCTAGAACAAAACATTTTATTCGAATGAGATTGGAAATTGCCAATCTTTTTAAAAAGGAGAGTTTAGAACAATGAATGTCTTCATACATACCTAGTAAAGACTAGGAGGTTCTATTCCATAGTTTACCTTTATAATTTATAACATATCTAGCAAAGGCTAGAAGATTATATACTTATCTTAATAAGTTCAGGATATTCCTGGACTTTTTGTATTTTTTGATATTAATTACATTCTATCATTTTAATTGAAAAAAATCTACTATTTAATTTAAAAATAATTTAAATTAAGAAAAATTTCAAAAAAATCAACATAATATTCATAAACTATAATAATTTTATTATAGTTTAACTAAGAAATATAATCATAAAATAATTCTTACTAAGTGAATGTTATATATTCTATTTTACAAGAAGAGGACCAGAAAGTTACTGGTCTCTTTATTTTTTACATATCTTTAAAGTATATATTTATATATCGACATAATATGGATATTAATTAAATTAATAGATTATTAGTTATGTATAGCAAAAGTTAAACCTAATGGAATATATAAAGTTATGGTGGTAGAATTTTATATAGCATTTAGTAATAAATAAATTTAAAGGGGGATTTTGTCTTGAATCGGGTTACTTTAAAAAATAATAAAAAATTTTTCAGTTTATTTGTCTCTATGTTTGTTTTTTTAAACATAGTATTTAGCAGCATAGTTAATGCAGAAGAGATTGTTGGTGTAAGACCTAAAAAAGATTCGGAAAAAGTTATAAAAGACTCATATGAAAAATACTTGGAAAATTTAAATGGCAATAAAGTTAAAGTGGAAGGAGAATCTGATGCCTATGTAAATCCTAATACTGAGGTTTATAAGGTAGATCCTGAGGAAAAGGTTCGTGTTATTGTAGAAGTGGAAAAGGATTATCTTGTACCATCTACTAGAATTAATTCTTTTATAGGCACAAATCCAATTGCTAGAGATAATATACCTAAAAAAACTGTAAAGTCAGTAAACAAGGATATTTGCAAGGAAAAAGTAAAAAAAGTTCATAATGCAGAAATTAAGAAGTCTTATGATGAAGTAATCAGTGGATTTAGTGCTGATGTAAAATATAAGAATGTGCGTGAAATAGAAAATATTCATGGTGTTAAACATGTAACTATAGCAAAAAAGGTTTATCCTCAAATGAACTTTGCAAAAGATATATGTAATATAGAAAAGTTATGGAAGGATTATAAACATAAAGGGGAAGGTATGATTGTATCTGTGGTAGATACAGGGGTGGATTATACACATAAAGATATGAAAATATCTGATGGTGTTAAGGTGAAATTAGATAAAAATGCTGTAGAAGGAAAAGGTTTTAAGGGGAAGTATTTAAATCGAAAAGTTCCTTATGGGTATAACTTTGCAGATAATAATTTTGATATATCTGATAAAGTAAACAAAGATCATGGTATGCATGTAGCTGGTATCATAGGTGCTAACGGAGATGATAAAGATATTAAGAACAATAATGCTGTAAAAGGTGTTGCACCAGAAGTTCAGCTCTTAGCTATGAAAGTTTTTTCTAATGATCCTAATAATAAGGGTACATATATGGACGATATTGTAGCTGCTATTGATGAGTCTGTTAGGTTAGGTGCTGATGTAATCAATTTAAGCATAGGAAGTTCTGTAGGCTTTGTGGATTCTTATGATGCTGAACAGGTAGCTATAAAGGAAGCTGTTAAAAAGGGAGTTATAGTAGTAGCTTCAGCTGGTAACTCGCAGTATTCTACAGGAGATTATAAATTCTCTGACATAGTTGATACGGGTATAGTTAGTTCACCAGGCCTAGTACCAGAGGCTATTCAGGTATCTTCCTTCGAAAATAACAAAATGGCTTTATGGAAATTTAATTATAGTTTAGAAACTGAAAGTGGTACAGGAAATGAAAGCGGTAAGACCTTCTATATTCCTTCTGATATCCACCCAGAAAACCTTCTTAAGGGTAAGCATGAACTTGAAGGATGTATGTGGGGAAGAGAGAATGATTTTATTGATCCAACAACACAAAAACAAAAGGACTTAAAAGGGAAAATTGCTTTAATCCAAAGAGGAAGAGATATAACCTTTGAAGAAAAAGTCTTAAATGCACAAAATGCAGGGGCAGCGGGGGTTATTTTATATAATGACGCTGATAAGCCTCCTTATTTATATATGAAATTAAGTGATAATATAACTATTCCATCAGTATTTATATCAAAAAAGGATGGAGTAAAATTAAATAAAGCGTTAATGGATAGAAAAAATCCAGCTAAAATCATGGTAGACTTCCCTGGAGAAATGACCATAGAAGATAATACTAGTGCAGGGGATATTTCAGATTTTTCTTCTTGGGGACCTACTCCAAATTTAGATTTTAAGCCACAAGTTACTGCACCAGGAGGAAATATATTATCAACGGTGAGTAATAATAAATATGGAGTAAAATCAGGAACATCTATGTCATCTCCTTATGTAAGTGCACTATATGCCTTAATGCTTCAGAATATAAATGATATGGAGAAAAAAGGTGTGTGTAAATTTACATCTGACTTAGAAAAGAAGGATGTAGTTAAAAGTCTAGTAATCAATTCTTCTAGGGTAAGCAAAGATCCTAGCTCTAAAGATGGCTCACCATTTTCACCAAGGCGTCAAGGTGCTGGAGTTGTAGATGGTGAAAATGCTATGAAAAACTTAGTTACAGCTAGGGTGAATAATAGTCCTAACGCATCTTTAAAAGAGGTTAATAATAATGAAAAATTTGAGATAGTTCTTCAAAATTATGGTGATAAGAATCTTACATATAAAATTGAAGACTTAAGTGGAGTTCTTTCAGATAAGGATGCAGGGATGGAACCAGGTAAAAGGTCTAAGGATATGACTTATGATGTAAAGTTAAAAGGAGCTTCTATTACTTTTAATAAAAAATCTATTAGTATACCTAAAGGTGGAAAAGCTAGTGTACAAGCTACGATTAACTTAGATAATACTGTACCAAAAGATATTTTTATAGAAGGGTTTATAGGGTTTAGACCAGAAAATAAAGAAAATGCAGAACTAGTTTTACCTTATATGGGCTTTTACGGAGTATGGGGTTCACTGCCTATAATGGACACACCGGTATATGATGCTAAAAATTCTAGAATAAAAGGTACCATGTTAGTTAGCAAATATAAAAATGATTATATTATTTTAGGGAGAGATGGAGCACTAATAAAATCTCCGTATAACGTTGCTTTCAACACAGTATCAGATTATAGATGTAATGTTATACCTCAAGTTTCTTTCTTAAGAAATGCTAAGGAAGTAAATGTGAATGTGTTAGATAAAGATAAAAACGTAATAAGAAATTTATCTATAGATAATAATGTAAGAAAAATTTTATTAAAAGAAAATAGAAAAGCATACAGAGATGACAATTGGATGTGGGATGGTAAAATTTATAATGAAAAAATTAAAAAATACGAGGATGTATCTGATGGTCAATATTACATGCAGGTAAAATCTAAAGTGGATTATAAAGGAGCAGAATTTCAAACTATAGAGATGCCAGTAAAAAAAGATTCACTGAATCCTGAACTTGTAGTATATGGAGATAAAGAAGTTTTGGGAAATAAATACACTATAGATTTTACAGCAGAAGATAAGTGTTCAGGTGTAGATGGTTTTACTGTAGATGTTAATGGTTATTTGCAAAGAGATAAATATAACTCTTCTTTCTTAAAATTAACACCCAATAAGGAAGGTATGTACTCTTTAGAATTAAATAATTTGAAAGAAAACGAAATGAATAAAGTTTCCGTATATGTAATAGATTACGCCGGAAACACCACTTCGGCTACATTAAATTTAAAAACTTCAAACTTAATAATAGAAGATCCGGAGAATGGTAAATTTATTCAATCAGGGGACTTTACATTAAAATATGGAGCTACTAAGAGTTTAATGGAAAAAGCTGATAAGTTCAAAATATTTGTAGATGGAAAATTATATGGTGAACAATTAATAAGTAAGGAAGATCTAAAGAATGAAAGTAAGCACTTTAATTATGAACTTAAAAATCTAGGGCAAGGTGCTCATAGGGTAGTTGTAGTAGCTGCAAAAGATAATCCAAAAGAGTCTATAGGTTATGATAGAATTGATTCAAGATTTGTTGATATATCAATGCCTCTAAAAGATTTAAATGTATTATTTAGCAATTTAAAAAGTGGGCAACTTATTAAAACATCAAATTATGTGACAAAAGGAAAGGTTACTAACAAACCTAAAATGTTAAAGATTGATGGTAGTGATGTGAATATAAAAGATGATCTTACTTTTGGACATAATATTAAACTTAAAGAAGGATTAAATAAAGTTCCTGTAGAGATAAAAAATGATAAAGGTAAGGAATATAGCTATGTTTTAAATGTATATTGCGATCTTACGGCTCCAATTATTAATCTAGCAATAAGTGATGAAGAAAAAGACGATATAAAGATAAGCGTACCGAATAACACGGATACTTATACTTTAAAAGGAACAGTTAAAGATAATTTATATGGGTGCTCCTTATATGCTAACGGCGATGCCATTGCAAATATTCATAGTATACCTCCTATAGTAAATAAAGAAGAAAAAGAGTTTAAATATGAAGTTAAACTTAAGGAATCTAGTACAAACATAGAATTAAAAGCAGTAGATAAAGCGGGGAATGTTTCAAAGAAGAATATTACCATTGAAAAAGAACAAAAAGTTAATGGTGGAGAAGGTTTGGGAGATGGACAAGTAAAACTTGAATTAATAAGTCCTAAAAAAGATCATAAATTTAAATTAGGATCAAATGTACGAGTGAAATTAAAGGCCAAAAATCTAAGCAATAAAACTAAGGAAGTTTGCCTAATAACCGCTTTGTATGATGAGAATAACTCCATGATTAGTTTTAATTGCGGAGAATATGAAATAGAACCTAATAAGGATATAAAGCTGAATTCTATTTTTTCAACACCTAAGGTAGGAAAGTATAAAGTGAAGTGTTTTATATGGGATTCCTTAGATAAGAAAAATATTATATCTAATAAATATGAATTTGTTCTAGAATAAATTAAGACTACTAGTATTAATAAAATAGGAAGAAAGCAAAATGAATAAATAATTATTTTGTAGAGTAGATTAAATTAATTTGAATTAAAGTAAGCTGATTCTTTGGAATCAGCTTACTTTAATTATCACAAAATAAAAGGTGTTATAGAGCATAGAAATATTTCTATTGCGAGACATCTTCTTTTAATATAATGATAGAAATTGGTAGTTTGTAATTTTAAAATAAATGAAACTGTACCAAGTGTATCTTTGTATAAAATATGTAGAAAAACAAAGAAAATATAAAAAAAATACGTTTAATTTAAGCATACAATGTCTAAGTATGTAAAAATCAATATTAATGATGATATAATAAAAAACGTTCCACTGAGGAGCGCAAAACAAGAAGCTGTTTTAAAACAACATTCATAAAGTTTTAAAAAGTTTCGAAAAGGTATTGACAAAGAATAAGTGCTTTGATATACTGATTAAGTTGCTTCAAGAGAGTGACAAAAACGAAAGAAATTGGTCTTTGAAAATTAAACAGAGTAAGATAAAAGAACTCGCATTCTTTTGAGAAAAAGAAAAAACAATTCAAGTCAGTAAAATGCTTGAGCAAGTTGAAATCTCAATAGAAAATTGAAGAGTGTAAGGAAACTCCTCAGCTAAGGCTGATGAGTAAAATACTGCACGAAACAAGTTTCTAGCATTATTTTAAATTGAGAGTTTGATCCTGGCTCAGGACGAACGCTGGCGGCGTGC
This sequence comes from Hathewaya histolytica, assembly GCF_901482605.1. Taxonomy (NCBI): domain Bacteria; kingdom Bacillati; phylum Bacillota; class Clostridia; order Eubacteriales; family Clostridiaceae; genus Hathewaya; species Hathewaya histolytica. The sequence continues at coordinate 599,224 of NZ_LR590481.1, forward strand.
TTAACACATGCAAGTCGAGCGATGAAGTTTCCTTCGGGGAACGGATTAGCGGCGGACGGGTGAGTAACACGTGGGTAACCTGCCTCAAAGAGGGGGATAGCCTCCCGAAAGGGAGATTAATACCGCATAATATCTTTTTAATGCATGTTAGAAAGATTAAAGGAGCAATCCGCTTTGAGATGGACCCGCGGCGCATTAGCTAGTTGGTGAGGTAACGGCTCACCAAGGCGACGATGCGTAGCCGACCTGAGAGGGTGATCGGCCACATTGGGACTGAGACACGGCCCAGACTCCTACGGGAGGCAGCAGTGGGGAATATTGCGCAATGGGGGAAACCCTGACGCAGCAACGCCGCGTGAGTGATGAAGGTTTTCGGATCGTAAAGCTCTGTCTTCAGGGACGATAATGACGGTACCTGAGGAGGAAGCCACGGCTAACTACGTGCCAGCAGCCGCGGTAATACGTAGGTGGCAAGCGTTGTCCGGATTTATTGGGCGTAAAGCATGCGTAGGCGGATATTTAAGTGGGATGTGAAATCCCGGGGCTTAACCCCGGTGCTGCATTTCAAACTGGATATCTAGAGTGCAGGAGAGGAAAGCGGAATTCCTAGTGTAGCGGTGAAATGCGTAGATATTAGGAAGAACACCAGTGGCGAAGGCGGCTTTCTGGACTGTAACTGACGCTGAGGCATGAAAGCGTGGGTAGCAAACAGGATTAGATACCCTGGTAGTCCACGCCGTAAACGATGGGTACTAGGTGTCGGGGTTTCAATACTCCGGTGCCGCAGTTAACACATTAAGTACCCCGCCTGGGGAGTACGATCGCAAGATTAAAACTCAAAGGAATTGACGGGGGCCCGCACAAGTAGCGGAGCATGTGGTTTAATTCGAAGCAACGCGAAGAACCTTACCTGGGCTTGACATCCCGAGAATCCTGTGGAAACATAGGAGTGCCCTTCGGGGAACTCGGTGACAGGTGGTGCATGGTTGTCGTCAGCTCGTGTCGTGAGATGTTGGGTTAAGTCCCGCAACGAGCGCAACCCTTGTTGTTAGTTGCTACCATTAAGTTGAGCACTCTAGCAAGACTGCCTGGGTAACCAGGAGGAAGGTGGGGATGACGTCAAATCATCATGCCCCTTATGTCCAGGGCTACACACGTGCTACAATGGTTGGTACAGAGAGAAGCAAGACCGTGAGGTGGAGCCAATCTCACAAAGCCAATCTCAGTTCGGATTGTAGGCTGCAACTCGCCTACATGAAGCTGGAGTTACTAGTAATCGCGAATCAGAATGTCGCGGTGAATGCGTTCCCGGGCCTTGTACACACCGCCCGTCACACCATGAGAGTTGGTAACACCCGAAGTCCGTGAGGTAACCGTAAGGAGCCAGCGGCCGAAGGTGGGATCGATGATTGGGGTGAAGTCGTAACAAGGTAGCCGTAGGAGAACCTGCGGCTGGATCACCTCCTTTCTAAGGAGAAATCGAGAAGGCTATCGCCTTTTCGTAGCGAGCACTTACTCTGTTTAATTTTGAAGGACTAAAGTTCTTCAATTTTGTTCTTTGAAAATTGCACAATGAATAAATAAACTATAATTAACTGATTAATATAAATTAATTTAGTTACTCATGATAGGTCAAGTTAGAAAGGGCGCATGGCGAATGCCTTGGCACCAGGAGCCGAAGAAGGACGTGATAAGCTGCGATAAGCTGTGGGTAGCCGCACATAGGCTGTGATCCACAGATTTCCGAATGAGGAAACTCATATACCTAACGGTATATATCCTGAACTGAATACATAGGTTCAGGAGGGTAGACTCGGGGAACTGAAACATCTAAGTACCCGGAGGAAGAGAAAGAAAAATCGATTTTCTAAGTAGCGGCGAGCGAAAGGGAAAGAGCCCAAACCAGAAACTTGTTTCTGGGGTTGCGGACAGATCATAAACGTAGAGGCTATTGTAGTTGAAGTAAGCTGGAAAGCTTCACCATAGAAGGTAATAGTCCTGTAAACAAAACAAGAAGACTACAGATCTGATCCAGAGTACCACGAGACACGTGAAACCTTGTGGGAAGCAGGGAGGACCACCTCCCAAGGCTAAATACTACCTGGTGACCGATAGTGAAGAAGTACCGTGAGGGAAAGGTGAAAAGAACCCCGGGAGGGGAGTGAAATAGAACCTGAAACCGTGTGCCTACAATCGGTCGGAGCACTTTATATGTGTGACGGCGTACTTTTTGTAGAACGGGCCAACGAGTTACGATATGTAGCGAGGTTAAGCACTGAAGGTGTGGAGCCGAAGGGAAACCAAGTCTGAATAGGGCGAATTAGTTGCATGTCGTAGACCCGAAACCGAGTGATCTATCCATGGCCAGGATGAAGCGAAAGTAAAATTTCGTGGAGGTCCGAACCACGTTGGTGTTGAAAAACCATGGGATGAGCTGTGGATAGCGGAGAAATTCCAATCGAACTCGGAGATAGCTGGTTCTCCTCGAAATAGCTTTAGGGCTAGCGTCAGGTAATTAAGTAATGGAGGTAGAGCACTGAATGAGCTAGGGGGCTTCACCGCTTACCGAACTCTATCAAACTCCGAATGCCGTATACTTGTATCCTGGCAGTCAGACTGCGAATGATAAGATCCGTAGTCAAAAGGGAAAGAGCCCAGACCATCAGCTAAGGTCCCAAAGTGTAAGTTAAGTGGTAAAGGATGTGGGATTTCTAAGACAACTAGGATGTTGGCTTAGAAGCAGCCATTCATTTAAAGAGTGCGTAATAGCTCACTAGTCAAGAGATCCTGCGCCGAAAATGTCCGGGGCTAAAACTTACCACCGAAGCTATGGATGTACTATGTACATGGTAGAGGAGCTTTCTGCATTGGTTGAAGTCGTACCGAAAGGAGCGGTGGACGATGCAGAAGTGAGAATGTTGGCATGAGTAGCGAGAAATAGGTGAGAATCCTATTGGCCGAATATCTAAGGTTTCCTGAGGAAGGCTCGTCCTCTCAGGGTTAGTCGGGACCTAAGCCCAGGCCGAAAGGCGTAGGCGATGGACAATCGGTTGATATTCCGATACCGCCAAACTTCGTTTGACAAATGGGGTGACGCAGAAGGATAGGATATGCACACTGTTGGAGTGTGTGTTCAAGCACTTAGGCAGGCTAAGCAGGCAAATCCGTTTAGTCAATGCTGAGGTGTTACGAGGAGCGATCTTTTTCGCGAAGTATCTGATTCCACGCTGCCAAGAAAAGCCTCTATGGAGAAGTTTGGCGCCCGTACCGCAAACCGACACAGGTAGATGAGGAGAGAATCCTAAGGCCGGCGGAAGAATTGTTGTTAAGGAACTCGGCAAATTGACCCCGTAACTTCGGGAGAAGGGGTGCCTAGCGAAAGCTAGGCCGCAGTGAATAGGCCCAGGCAACTGTTTAACAAAAACACAGGTCTCTGCTAAAGCGTAAGCTGATGTATAGGGGCTGACGCCTGCCCGGTGCTGGAAGGTTAAGGGGATCTGTAAGCGTAAGCGAAGCAGTGAACTTAAGCCCCAGTAAACGGCGGCCGTAACTATAACGGTCCTAAGGTAGCGAAATTCCTTGTCGGGTAAGTTCCGACCCGCACGAATGGCGTAATGATCTGGGCACTGTCTCAACAACAAATCCGGTGAAATTGTAGTGCAAGTGAAGATGCTTGCTACCCGCAGTTGGACGGAAAGACCCCGTAGAGCTTTACTGTAGCTTAGCATTGAATTTCGGTATTGTCTGTACAGGATAGGTGGGAGACTTGGAAATACCTTCGTCAGGGGGTATGGAGTCATCCTTGGGATACCACCCTGACAGTACTGGAATTCTAACGAAAGGCCATGAATCTGGTCGTCGGACATTGTTAGGTGGGCAGTTTGACTGGGGCGGTCGCCTCCGAAAGTGTAACGGAGGCGCCCAAAGGTTCCCTCAGCGCGGTCGGAAATCGCGCGTAGAGTGCAAAGGCAGAAGGGAGCCTGACTGCGACACATACAAGTGGAGCAGGGACGAAAGTCGGGCTTAGTGATCCGGTGGTACCTCGTGGGAGGGCCATCGCTTAACGGATAAAAGCTACCTCGGGGATAACAGGCTGATCTCCCCCAAGAGTCCACATCGACGGGGAGGTTTGGCACCTCGATGTCGGCTCGTCGCATCCTGGAGCTGAAGTCGGTTCCAAGGGTTGGGCTGTTCGCCCATTAAAGCGGCACGCGAGCTGGGTTCAGAACGTCGTGAGACAGTTCGGTCCCTATCCGCTGCGGGCGCAGGAAATTTGAGAGGAGCTGTCCTTAGTACGAGAGGACCGGGATGGACTGACCTCTGGTGCACCAGTTGTCACGCCAGTGGCACAGCTGGGTAGCTATGTCGGGAAGGGATAAACACTGAAAGCATCTAAGTGTGAAGCCCACCTCAAGATTAGATTTCCCATGACGAAAGTCAGTAAGACTCCTTGAAGAACACAAGGTTGATAGGTGAGAGGTGTAAGCATGGTAACATGTGTAGCTGACTCATACTAATAAGTCGAGGACTTGACCAATATAGTTTTCATTGTGCAATTTTGAGAGAACAGTTCTTATAAAGAACAATTCTTTTAAAGGTAACTCCTCAGCTAAGCTGATGAGTACTGATCTAAAACGAAATCGAAGATTTCTGTAAATCAGCATCCGGTGGTAATGGCGTAAAGGTAACACTCCTTCCCATACCGAACAGGCAAGTTAAGCTTTACAGCGCTGATGGTACTGCAGGGGAAGCCCTGTGGGAGAGTAAGACACTGCCGGGTAATATATGCGGGAATAGCTCAGTTGATAGAGCGCCACCTTGCCAAGGTGGAGGTCGCGGGTTTGAGCCCCGTTTCCCGCTCCAAAGAACACTTTTAAGTGTTCTTTTTTTATTTTTAAAGTTTAGTTTAACATATAGACTTTAACTTTCTTAATTATTTTATAAAGTGTATATGTTAGGTATATTAACTTTAATATGTTTTTTACATATAGGTTTTAAAATATTTTTCAAGTATCTAATTTTTTTAGAAATTTGTTTTTATTGCAGAAATAGATTCTATGTGGTAGTATAATAGATAGTAATAATATAATTAAATAATTTATAAGTTTAGGTTCTATATAGATTAATAGGGAAAGTGGTGTAATACCACTACAGCCCCCGCTACTGTAATAGAGGATGAAACTCAAAATGTCACTGTATTTTTTAAAATTACGGGAAGACCGAGGAGTAAGTTGATTCTTAAGTCAGGAGACCTACCTAGATGTTATAAGTAACCTTCGGAGGGAAGTGTAGTACTTATTATGAGTGATAGATATTTCTTTAAATGTACTTTTATTCCTTTTGCTCACGATTATGAAAGCGTATCTCCAACCAATTTAAGGTTAGGAGATTTTTTATTCTAATTTTTCAAGAAGGGGGACGTATATAGTTGCTTTTAATAGATAGGTATGCATATACAAACAGATTAAAAGATGTTAATCCCATGATAAAATTTATATTTTGTACTATTATGTTAATATTCACTTTGATGAATAAAAGAATATATGTATTTTTACTACAATTAATATTTTTATGTTTTTTTACTCTATACACTGTAAGAATTCCTTTTAAAAATTACCTTAAACTTTTAGCAATTCCATTAACATTTATAATAATTAGTATTATTACAGTTATCTTTTCTATAGGCACAAATAAAGATTTATTTTTCACTTATATAAAATTAAAAAATTATTACATAGGTATAACTTATATAGGAATTAGTCAAGGTATACTGTTATTTTTCAAGGCGATATGCAGTGTGGAAGTTACTTATTTGCTAGCTTTAACCATACCTATGGATCAATTAATAACCGTATTTAAAATTTTGAGATTACCGAAGGTATTCATAGAGATTACTGTTCTAATGTATAGATTTATATTTATTTTTTTAGAGGAGCTAAAGGAATTATATGTAGCTCAAAATTTAAAATTTGGATATAGAAATATAAAGGTATCGTATAAATCCACTGCTTTACTAATTAGAATATTATTTATAAGAGTAATAAAGAGATATGAGGAATTAAATATATCTTTAGAAACTAAGTTATATAACGGAGAGTTTTATATATAATTTAAATATGTAGGTGATATTATGCTTAAACTAGAAAATTTATGCTATACTTACGAAGATGATACAATTGCACTAAAAAATGTATCCATAGATCTTGAAAATGGTAGTATAATAGGTATCATAGGCGCTAACGGAGCAGGGAAGTCAACTTTGTTTTTGAATATGGTAGGAATATTAAAACCTACTTCAGGAAACGTCTATTTTAATGAAGAAAAATTAAAATATAGCAAATCTTTTTTATATAATTTTAGAAAAGATGTAGGATTAGTTTTCCAAGATCCTGATAAACAGATATTTTATTCCTCTGTTTATGATGATGTAGCTTTTGCGCTTAGAAATTTAGGTATGAAAGAAGATATTATAAAAGAAAGGGTGGATACTGCATTAAAAGAGGCTGGAGCTATAGAGTTCAAAGACAAGCCTGTTCATTTTCTAAGTTATGGACAAAAAAAGAGAGTTGCTATGGCCGGAATTCTTGCTATGGATTGTAAGGTTATTTTATTTGATGAACCTACAGCTGGTTTAGATCCTGAGATGACAAAGTCTGTTAAAGAACTTATTTTCTCACTTTCACAAAAAGGAAAGAGAATAGTTATAACAAGTCATAATATGGATTTAATTTATGAAGTTTGCGATTATGTGTATGTACTAAATAAAGGAACAGTTATAGGTGAGGGAAAAGTTTTAGATGTATTTAAAAGAGATGAACTTTTAAAAACAGCCAATTTAGATGAACCATGGCTTTTAAAAGTACATAAGTATATGAATCTTCCCTTATTCCAAGAAGAAAATGAACTTTATGAGTATTGGAGGAAGAATTATGAGGATAGCAGTAATAGGTGTTAACCATAATAATGCCCCTATTGAGATAAGAGAAAAGGTAGCTTTTTCTGATGCAAAAAAAATTGATGCAATTAATTATATCCTTGATATGGGGATTGAAGAGGTTATAATATTATCTACTTGTAATAGAAGTGAGATTTATATTGTATCACATGATATAAATAATAGTATTAAAGATGTTGAAAAATTCTATTGTGACTATTTCAAAGAAAATACTATAAAGAATTATCTTTTTGTAAAAAGAGATGAGGAATCAGTAAGGCATATTTATAATGTGACTGCAGGACTTGATTCTATAGTTATTGGTGAAGATCAGATATTAGGACAGGTTAAAGATGCATTACAAACTGCCATAGAAATAGGAAGTAGTAAAAAGATATTAAACAAACTATTTAGAGAAGCGATAACAGCATCAAAAGAAATAAAAAGTAACTTGGGAATATCAGATATACCAGTATCTACAAGTTATATTGCTATTAAAAATTTAAAAGAGAATCTAGGAAGTTTAAAAGATAAAAAAATACTTTTAATAGGAGCAGGAAAAATCAGTCTTTTAGCTCTAAAGTATTTTGAAGAGGAAGAAGTAGGAACAATTTATATAACTAATAGGACCATGGCAAAGGTAAAAGAGATATGCGATAATTGTAAAGGCTTACATATTGAAACCTTAGATTTTGCGGATAGATATAGAATTATAAATGAAGTTGACATTATATTTACAGCTACTTCAGCAACTCATACAATAATAAAGAAAGAGTCCATGCCAAAATTGTATAAGAATCTATATATAATTGATTTAGCTCTTCCAAGAGATGTTGAAGAAGATGTTGATAGTATGGATTTAGTTAATATATATGATATAGATGATCTTAAGAAACTTTCTGACGAGAATAAAAAAAAGAGAGAAGAGCTTTGTAATAAGGGAAAAGTAATCATAGAAAAAAGTATAGAAGAATTTTATCAGTGGATGAAGGGAATAAAATTCGATCCTATTATAAAATCATTGAATGATAGATGTAAAGAAATTGAAACTGATACTCTAGATTATATTAATAGAAAATTGGACTTAGATTGCAAGGAGAAAAAGATTATTGAGAAAATGATAAGGTCTTCTTTAAAAAGATTAATACGAGAGCCAATCAATAATTTGAAGGAACCTAATAAAGAAGAAAAAACAAGTGAATATATAGAAGTTATAAATGATTTGTTTAATTTTTAGATAAAACTAGGAGGTTTTTTCTTGTATTATCCATTAATGATAGAAATGAAAGATAAAAATGTATATATTATAGGTGGAGGAAAGGTAGCTATAAGGAAGGCAAGAAAGTTTTTAGAGTATGGAGCTAAAGTTATAGTTATAAGTCCAGAATTTATAGAAGAATTTTACACACTTAAAACTTCTGTAGGCAAAAATCTTAGTATCATAAGTGAAAATTATAACAAAGAACTTGTCAAAAATGCTTTTTTAGTAATAGGAGCTACAAATATAGATAAGGTAAATCAAGAGATTGCTATGTTTTGTAAGGGGAATAATATAATGTGTAATATTGTAGATAGTATGGAACTTTCAGATTTTATAGTACCATCTACTATAAAACGAGGAGATTTAGAAATAGCAATATCTACTTTAGGCAATAGTCCTTCACTTTGTGCTAAAATTAGAAAAGAATTAGAAGAAAAGTATGATGATACTTTTGATGAATATGTAAAGTTATTAGGAGAAGGAAGAGCATTAGTTTTAGAAAAATATGTAGATGAGAAGAAGAAGAAAGATATTTTAAATTCTATGGTTCAAATGACAAAAGAAGAGCTAGAGGAATATATAAAATTCTTAAAACTTTAAATATCAGAGGTGGAGTTTATATGAAAATTATAGTTGGTTCAAGAGGGAGTAAACTTGCGTTAACGCAAACAAACTGGGTTATTAGTAAATTAAAAGAGGATCATCCTGAAATAGATTTTCAACTTAAAATTATAAAAACTAAGGGTGATAGAATACAAAATGTATCTTTAGATAAAATAGGGGACAAGGGGTTATTTGTCAAAGAAATAGAGGAAGCATTATTAAATGGTGACATACATATGGCCATTCACAGCATGAAGGACATGCCATCTATATTGCCAGAAGGCTTAAAGTTTTCTTACATTCCTAAAAGAGAAGATTTTAGAGATGTGATTGTATTAAGAGAAGGATTTAATTCCTTAGAGGAATTACCTAAGAATGCTAAAATAGGTTCTGGAAGTAAAAGAAGAAAGTATCAACTTTTAAAATATAGAGAAGACTTAGATGTAGTACCTATTAGAGGAAATGTAGATACTAGAATTAAAAAAATAGAAACTGAAAATCTTCATGGCGTTATCTTAGCTGCAGCGGGTATAAATAGGCTAGATATAGAAAAAGAATTAAAGTACAAAGTAGTTCCTATTTCTATAGAAATAATGCTACCAGCACCTGCGCAAGGAGCTCTTGCTATAGAAATTAGAAAAGATAGAGATGATATAGAAAACATATTAGAATGTTTATCACATAAAGAAACAGAAATTGCAGTTTCAGCAGAGAGAGCTTTCTTGCACGGTATAAATGGAAGCTGTCATATTCCAGTTGGTGCCATAGGAGAAATCCACGGTGAGGAATTAAAACTTACAGGTTTATTTGGTGATGAAGATGGAAACAAAATAGTTAAGAAATCTCTAATTGGAAGTATAGAGAGTGCAAAAGAGTTAGGATATGAACTTGCTAAAATTGTTCTAAAGGAGATGGCATAAGATGAAAGGTAAAGTTTTTTTAGTTGGAGCTGGACCGGGAGATTATAAGTTACTTACACTAAAAGGTTTAGACTGTGTAAAAAATGCAGATGTTATTGTATACGATAGACTTGCTAATGAAAAAATTTTAAAATGGGCAAAAGAAGATTGTGAGTTTATTTATGTTGGTAAAAAATCTAAGTATCATACTAAAACTCAAGATGAAATAAATGAAATAATAGCAGAAGAAGCTTTAAAAGGTAAAGTTGTAACAAGACTTAAAGGGGGAGACCCTTATGTATTTGGTAGAGGTGGAGAAGAAGGCGAATTTTTACTTGAAAAAGGTGTAAAGTTTGAAGTAGTACCTGGTATAACTTCAGCTATAGGTGGACTATGCTATGCTGGTATTCCAATAACTCATAGAGATTTTGCATCATCATTCCACGTTATAACTGGACATTTAAAAGAAGAAGAAAATGAACTTAACTGGAGTGCATTAGCCCAGTTAGATGGTACTTTAGTATTCTTAATGGGTGTTGCAAACCTTCAAAAGATATGTAATAACCTTATAAAGGAAGGGAAAGACTCTAAAACATCTGTGGCTATTGTAAATTGGGCAGCAAGGCCTTATCAAAGAGTGGTTTCAGGAACATTAGAAGATATATATGAAATAGCTATGGAAGCTAATATTCAGCCACCAAGTCTAATTGTTGTAGGTGGAGTTGTTGGACTTAGAGATAAGCTAAACTTCTATGAAGAAAAACCCCTTTTCGGTAAAAATGTTATAGTAACCAGAGCAAGAACTCAAAGTAGTAAGCTTTTAGATAAAATAAATGATTTAGGCGGAAACGCTTTAGAAGTACCTGCAATCAAAATAAAAGAAATAGAAAATAGTGGTCTTGACAAGGCTATAGAAAATATTAAAGATTACACAACTCTAGTTCTTACTAGTGAAAATGCAGTAAATATATTCTTTGAAAGATTATTTAAAGGAAATAAAGATATAAGAAGTCTTTCAAATTTTAAAATAGCATGTATAGGAAATGCTACTGCAAAGGCTGTTAAAGAAAAAGGAATAATTGCAGATTTAGTACCAGAAAAATTTGTAGCAGAAAGTCTTTTAGAATTATTAAAAGAAAATCTTACAAGTGAGGATAAAGTATTAATACCAAGAGCTAAGGAAGCTAGAAATCTTTTAGTTGATGAATTAAAAGAAATATGTTCTGTGGATGAAATTAAAATTTATGAAACTTTAAAAGAGGATATTCATAGGGAAGATATTTTAAATGTACTGGAAAAAGAGAATGATTTATATGTAACATTTACTAGTTCTTCTACAGTTAAAAACTTTATAGATATATTAGGAAAAGAGAACTTAAATTTAATAAAAGATAAAGCCAAATTAGTATCAATAGGACCAATAACTTCAAAAACTATAGAAAATTTTGGCCTAACAGTACATAAAGAGGCAAAAGAGTATACAATAGATGGTGTAGTAGAGGCTATAATAGAAGAGTAGGTTTGTAATATTTTTTGTTGGAGGGATAGAATTGGCTATAAAGAGAACTAGAAGACTTAGAGTAAATGAAAATATAAGAAGCATGGTACGTGAGACAAAGCTTCATGTGGAAGATTTAATATATCCACTATTTATTGAAGAAGGGGAAAATATAAAGGAAGAAATATCCTCTATGAAAGGGGTTTACCGTTTTTCAGTAGACAGAGTAAATGAAGAGATAAAAGAGTTATTAGAATTAGGAATAAAATACGTTATCTTATTTGGAATTCCAAAGGAAAAAGACGCCTATGGTAGCGATGCATACTGTTCTTGTGGTATTGTCCAAAAGGCAGTAAAGGAAATAAAGGCAAAATATCCTGAAATGTATGTTATAACAGATATATGCATGTGTGAATATACATCTCATGGACATTGTGGAATCATTACAGAGGAAGGTTATGTAAATAACGATGAAACTTTAAAATATTTAGGCAAAATAGCTGTGAGTCATGCAGAGGCAGGAGCAGATATGGTAGCACCTTCAGATATGATGGATGGAAGAATAGCTTATATAAGAAAATCTTTAGACGATGCGGGATTCGTTAATCTTCCTATTATGGCATATAGTGCGAAATATGCTTCAGCGTTCTACGGGCCATTTAGGGATGCAGCAGATTCAGCCCCTTCTTTTGGTGATAGAAAATCATATCAAATGGATCCAGCAAATATTATGGAAGGTGTAAGGGAAGTAGAACTTGATATAGAAGAGGGTGCAGATATAGTAATGGTAAAACCAGCACTATCATACCTTGACGTAATAAGAGAAGTTAAAAATACATTTAATATGCCTATTGCTGCTTACAATGTAAGTGGAGAATATTCTATGTTAAAACTAGCAGTAGAGCAGGGCTTATTAAATGAATCGGCTATAATGGAATCACTTTTATCTATAAAAAGAGCTGGTGCAGACATTATAATAACGTATTTTGCAAAGGAAATAGCTAAAAAATTAAGATAATAGGGGGTAAGGACAATGGAAGGATTAGAAACTAAAAGATCTGAAGAAATATTTGAAGAAGCAAAAAAATATATTCCAGGTGGAGTAAATAGTCCGGTTAGAGCATTTAAATCTGTTGGACTAAATCCAATTTTTGTAGATAGAGCTAAAGGTGATAGAATTTACGATGTAGATGGAAATGAATATATTGACTTTATATGTTCTTGGGGACCATTAATACTAGGACATAGTAACGAAGAGTTAATACAAGGCTTTGAAGAAGTAGTTAGCAGAGGAACAAGTTATGGAGTTCCTACAGAAATAGAAGTTAAAATGGCAAAATTCATAGTAGAAGCATATCCATCTATAGATATGGTTAGAATGGTTAATTCAGGAACTGAAGCTACTATGAGTGCATTAAGAGTAGCGAGAGGATATACAAATAGAAATAAGATAGTAAAATTTGAAGGTTGTTATCATGGACATTCTGATGCATTACTTGTAAAATCAGGTTCAGGAACCATAACTTTTGGAGTTCCTACAAGTCCAGGTGTTCCAGCAGATACAGTAAAAGATACACTAGTATGTACATACAATGATATGGGATCTGTAGAGAAGATATTTAGGGAATACGGGGAAGATATAGCAGCTATTATAGTTGAACCTGTAGGTGGAAATATGGGTGTAGTACCAGCCACTAAAGAATTCTTACAAGGATTAAGGGATATAACTAAAAAGTATGGTACTGTATTAATATTTGATGAGGTTATAACAGGATTTAGAGTAGCATTTGGTGGCGCACAAGAAGCCTATGGTATAGAGCCTGATATGACTTGCTTTGGTAAAATAATAGGTGCCGGATTACCAGTTGGAGCTTATGGTGGAAAGAAAGAGATAATGGAAATGGTATCTCCAGTAGGTCCTGTATACCAAGCAGGTACACTTTCCGGAAACCCTTTAGCTATGTTTATGGGATATAAAAACCTAAATATATTAAAGGAAAGACCAGAAATATATAAAAATCTAGAGAATTTAGCTATTAAATTCCAAGAAGGAATGAATAAAATCATAGATGAACTAGGTGTAGACGTTACAGTAGTCAGGTTTAAAGCTATGTTATGTACATTCTTTGCTAAGGGTGAATTTAAAAACTATAGCGATGTAACTAAATGTGACACAGATAAATATGCTATATTCTTTAGGGAAATGTTAAAGAACGGTGTGTTATTCCCACCAGCTCAATTTGAAGGATTATTCTTATCAAATGCTCATACAGAGGAAGATATAAATAAGGCATTAGAAGCTTTTAAAAACTCTTTAAAAGTAGCCTTTGATAAATAATATTAAAAAATTTTAAATGTATCATGGAGAATAGCAGTATTTTAAAAATTAGTCATGTTAAGTATTAAAGATTTTAGCATGTAAAGAATGATTTTAGATATTTATGATGAGAAAAATACTGCACAATTAAAGTGTATATAAGTATATTAAAAAATAGTACTACAACTATAAAATATAAGTTGTAGTACTATTTTTATATTAAACTACAAAATAACTATGCCTAGTGTATCAATACATGAAAACCATTAAAAATAAGATCATGAGAAAGAAAATTTGACTTAATATCATTAAATGGAACATTATAATAATAAATAGGTTTTCTAGGATGATATAATAAAAAACGTTCCACAGAGGAACAGGAAACATAGTTAGCACAGAGAAATAAAAAAAGTGTTGACAAGCTAAAAAACATCTGATAAGATGTAATAGTCGCTTGAAGAGAGTGACAAAAACGAAAGAAATTGGTCTTTGAAAATTAAACAGAGTAAGATAAAAGAACTCGCATTCTTTTGAGAAAAAGAAAAAAATAATTCAAGTCAGTAAAATGCTTGAGCAAGTTGAAATCTCAATAGAAAATTGATAAGTGTAAGGAAACTCCTCAGCTAAGGCTGATGAGTAAAATACTGCACTAAACAGTTTCTAGCATTATTTTAAATTGAGAGTTTGATCCTGGCTCAGGACGAACGCTGGCGGCGTGCTTAACACATGCAAGTCGAGCGATGAAGTTCTCTTCAGGGAACGGATTAGCGGCGGACGGGTGAGTAACACGTGGGTAACCTGCCTCAAAGAGGGGGATAGCCTCCCGAAAGGGAGATTAATACCGCATAATATCTTTTTAATGCATGTTAGAAAGATTAAAGGAGCAATCCGCTTTGAGATGGACCCGCGGCGCATTAGCTAGTTGGTGAGGTAACGGCTCACCAAGGCGACGATGCGTAGCCGACCTGAGAGGGTGATCGGCCACATTGGGACTGAGACACGGCCCAGACTCCTACGGGAGGCAGCAGTGGGGAATATTGCGCAATGGGGGAAACCCTGACGCAGCAACGCCGCGTGAGTGATGAAGGTCTTCGGATCGTAAAGCTCTGTCTTCAGGGACGATAATGACGGTACCTGAGGAGGAAGCCACGGCTAACTACGTGCCAGCAGCCGCGGTAATACGTAGGTGGCAAGCGTTGTCCGGATTTATTGGGCGTAAAGCATGCGTAGGCGGATATTTAAGTGGGATGTGAAATCCCGGGGCTTAACCCCGGTGCTGCATTTCAAACTGGATATCTAGAGTGCAGGAGAGGAAAGCGGAATTCCTAGTGTAGCGGTGAAATGCGTAGATATTAGGAAGAACACCAGTGGCGAAGGCGGCTTTCTGGACTGTAACTGACGCTGAGGCATGAAAGCGTGGGTAGCAAACAGGATTAGATACCCTGGTAGTCCACGCCGTAAACGATGGGTACTAGGTGTCGGGGTTTCAATACTCCGGTGCCGCAGTTAACACATTAAGTACCCCGCCTGGGGAGTACGATCGCAAGATTAAAACTCAAAGGAATTGACGGGGGCCCGCACAAGTAGCGGAGCATGTGGTTTAATTCGAAGCAACGCGAAGAACCTTACCTGGGCTTGACATCCCGAGAATCCTGTGGAAACATAGGAGTGCCCTTCGGGGAACTCGGTGACAGGTGGTGCATGGTTGTCGTCAGCTCGTGTCGTGAGATGTTGGGTTAAGTCCCGCAACGAGCGCAACCCTTGTTGTTAGTTGCTACCATTAAGTTGAGCACTCTAGCAAGACTGCCTGGGTAACCAGGAGGAAGGTGGGGATGACGTCAAATCATCATGCCCCTTATGTCCAGGGCTACACACGTGCTACAATGGTTGGTACAGAGAGAAGCAAGACCGTGAGGTGGAGCCAATCTCACAAAGCCAATCTCAGTTCGGATTGTAGGCTGCAACTCGCCTACATGAAGCTGGAGTTACTAGTAATCGCGAATCAGAATGTCGCGGTGAATGCGTTCCCGGGCCTTGTACACACCGCCCGTCACACCATGAGAGTTGGTAACACCCGAAGTCCGTGAGGTAACCGTAAGGAGCCAGCGGCCGAAGGTGGGATCGATGATTGGGGTGAAGTCGTAACAAGGTAGCCGTAGGAGAACCTGCGGCTGGATCACCTCCTTTCTAAGGAGAAATCGAGAAGGCTATCGCCTTTTCGTAGCGAGCACTTACTCTGTTTAATTTTGAAGGACTAAAGTTCTTCAATTTTGTTCTTTGAAAATTGCACAATGAATAAATAAACTATAATTAACTGATTAATATAAATTAATTTAGTTACTCATGATAGGTCAAGTTAGAAAGGGCGCATGGCGAATGCCTTGGCACCAGGAGCCGAAGAAGGACGTGATAAGCTGCGATAAGCTGTGGGTAGCCGCACATAGGCTGTGATCCACAGATTTCCGAATGAGGAAACTCATATACCTAACGGTATATATCCTGAACTGAATACATAGGTTCAGGAGGGTAGACCCGGGGAACTGAAACATCTAAGTACCCGGAGGAAGAGAAAGAAAAATCGATTTTCTAAGTAGCGGCGAGCGAAAGGGAAAGAGCCCAAACCAGAAACTTGTTTCTGGGGTTGCGGACAGATCATAAACGTAGAGGCTATTGTAGTTGAAGTAAGCTGGAAAGCTTCACCATAGAAGGTAATAGTCCTGTAAACAAAACAAGAAGACTACAGATCTGATCCAGAGTACCACGAGACACGTGAAACCTTGTGGGAAGCAGGGAGGACCACCTCCCAAGGCTAAATACTACCTGGTGACCGATAGTGAAGAAGTACCGTGAGGGAAAGGTGAAAAGAACCCCGGGAGGGGAGTGAAATAGAACCTGAAACCGTGTGCCTACAATCGGTCGGAGCACTTTATATGTGTGACGGCGTACTTTTTGTAGAACGGGCCAACGAGTTACGATATGTAGCGAGGTTAAGCACTGAAGGTGTGGAGCCGAAGGGAAACCAAGTCTGAATAGGGCGAATTAGTTGCATGTCGTAGACCCGAAACCGAGTGATCTATCCATGGCCAGGATGAAGCGAAAGTAAAATTTCGTGGAGGTCCGAACCACGTTGGTGTTGAAAAACCATGGGATGAGCTGTGGATAGCGGAGAAATTCCAATCGAACTCGGAGATAGCTGGTTCTCCTCGAAATAGCTTTAGGGCTAGCGTCAGGTAATTAAGTAATGGAGGTAGAGCACTGAATGAGCTAGGGGGCTTCACCGCTTACCGAACTCTATCAAACTCCGAATGCCGTATACTTGTATCCTGGCAGTCAGACTGCGAATGATAAGATCCGTAGTCAAAAGGGAAAGAGCCCAGACCATCAGCTAAGGTCC
The DNA here is from genome assembly GCF_901482605.1 of Hathewaya histolytica. NCBI lineage: Bacteria > Bacillati > Bacillota > Clostridia > Eubacteriales > Clostridiaceae > Hathewaya > Hathewaya histolytica. The sequence continues at coordinate 616,130 of NZ_LR590481.1, forward strand.
CAAAGTGTAAGTTAAGTGGTAAAGGATGTGGGATTTCTAAGACAACTAGGATGTTGGCTTAGAAGCAGCCATTCATTTAAAGAGTGCGTAATAGCTCACTAGTCAAGAGATCCTGCGCCGAAAATGTCCGGGGCTAAAACTTACCACCGAAGCTATGGATGTACTATGTACATGGTAGAGGAGCTTTCTGCATTGGTTGAAGTCGTACCGAAAGGAGCGGTGGACGATGCAGAAGTGAGAATGTTGGCATGAGTAGCGAGAAATAGGTGAGAATCCTATTGGCCGAATATCTAAGGTTTCCTGAGGAAGGCTCGTCCTCTCAGGGTTAGTCGGGACCTAAGCCCAGGCCGAAAGGCGTAGGCGATGGACAATCGGTTGATATTCCGATACCGCCAAACTTCGTTTGACAAATGGGGTGACGCAGAAGGATAGGATATGCACACTGTTGGAGTGTGTGTTCAAGCACTTAGGCAGGCTAAGCAGGCAAATCCGTTTAGTCAATGCTGAGGTGTTACGAGGAGCGATTTTTTTCGCGAAGTATCTGATTCCACGCTGCCAAGAAAAGCCTCTATGGAGAAGTTTGGTGCCCGTACCGCAAACCGACACAGGTAGATGAGGAGAGAATCCTAAGGCCGGCGGAAGAATTGTTGTTAAGGAACTCGGCAAATTGACCCCGTAACTTCGGGAGAAGGGGTGCCTAGCGAAAGCTAGGCCGCAGTGAATAGGCCCAGGCAACTGTTTAACAAAAACACAGGTCTCTGCTAAAGCGTAAGCTGATGTATAGGGGCTGACGCCTGCCCGGTGCTGGAAGGTTAAGGGGATCTGTAAGCGTAAGCGAAGCAGTGAACTTAAGCCCCAGTAAACGGCGGCCGTAACTATAACGGTCCTAAGGTAGCGAAATTCCTTGTCGGGTAAGTTCCGACCCGCACGAATGGCGTAATGATCTGGGCACTGTCTCAACAACAAATCCGGTGAAATTGTAGTGCAAGTGAAGATGCTTGCTACCCGCAGTTGGACGGAAAGACCCCGTAGAGCTTTACTGTAGCTTAGCATTGAATTTCGGTATTGTCTGTACAGGATAGGTGGGAGACTTGGAAATACCTTCGTCAGGGGGTATGGAGTCATCCTTGGGATACCACCCTGACAGTACTGGAATTCTAACGAAAGGCCATGAATCTGGTCGTCGGACATTGTTAGGTGGGCAGTTTGACTGGGGCGGTCGCCTCCGAAAGTGTAACGGAGGCGCCCAAAGGTTCCCTCAGCGCGGTCGGAAATCGCGCGTAGAGTGCAAAGGCAGAAGGGAGCCTGACTGCGACACATACAAGTGGAGCAGGGACGAAAGTCGGGCTTAGTGATCCGGTGGTACCTCGTGGGAGGGCCATCGCTTAACGGATAAAAGCTACCTCGGGGATAACAGGCTGATCTCCCCCAAGAGTCCACATCGACGGGGAGGTTTGGCACCTCGATGTCGGCTCGTCGCATCCTGGAGCTGAAGTCGGTTCCAAGGGTTGGGCTGTTCGCCCATTAAAGCGGCACGCGAGCTGGGTTCAGAACGTCGTGAGACAGTTCGGTCCCTATCCGCTGCGGGCGCAGGAAATTTGAGAGGAGCTGTCCTTAGTACGAGAGGACCGGGATGGACTGACCTCTGGTGCACCAGTTGTCACGCCAGTGGCACAGCTGGGTAGCTATGTCGGGAAGGGATAAACACTGAAAGCATCTAAGTGTGAAGCCCACCTCAAGATTAGATTTCCCATGACGAAAGTCAGTAAGACTCCTTGAAGAACACAAGGTTGATAGGTGAGAGGTGTAAGCATGGTAACATGTGTAGCTGACTCATACTAATAAGTCGAGGACTTGACCAATATAGTTTTCATTGTGCAATTTTGAGAGAACAGTTCTTATAAAGAACAATTCTTTTAAAGGTAACTCCTCAGCTAAGCTGATGAGTACTGATTTAAAACGAAATCGAAGATTTCTGTAAATCAGCATCCGGTGGTAATGGCGTAAAGGTAACACTCCTTCCCATACCGAACAGGTAAGTTAAGCTTTACAGCGCTGATGGTACTGCAGGGGAAACCCTGTGGGAGAGTAAGACACTGCCGGGTAAGAGTAAAACATCTTATTAATATAATAAGATGTTTTTTTATTTTTGTATTATGAATACCACAGGTTATACCTGTGGTTCTAAAAAGCTTTTAGCTATGAGTAGAAAAAATAAAACCTCCAATGTAAAATGAAAGTAGGTTTGCCGACCACAATCATTAAACAAAGGAGGTATATCCAATATGGATAATAGTAGTTTAGCACATAGCAAGTGGAATTGTAAATATCATATAGTTTTCGCACCTAAGTATAGGAGACAAGTAATATATGGGAAGATAAAAGCAGATATAGGACAAATATTAAGAAAGCTATGTGAACATAAAGGAGTAGAAATAATTGAAGCAAATGCGTGCAAAGATCACATACATATGCTTGTAAGTATACCACCAAAACTAAGTGTATCTCAATTTATGGGATATCTAAAAGGAAAAAGTTCGTTGATGATATTTGATAGACATGCAAATTTAAAATATAAATATGGAAATAGACAATTTTGGTGTAAGGGTTATTATGTTGATACAGTTGGTAGAAATAAAAAAGTTATAGAGGAATATATAAAGAATCAGATACAAGAAGATATAGCATATGAACAGATGAGTTTAAAAGAATATATAGACCCGTTTACGGGTAAGCCAGTAAAACAAGGCAAAAAATAATACCCCTTTTAGGGGTAGCCTGTAAAAATTTTGCGGTTGGCAAGCCGTTCAATGTGCGAGTAGCACAGCCAGTAATATGCCCTTATAGGGCTAAAGCAAGCCACCCGTTTTACGGGTGGTCCTGACTTATGTATAAATAAAAAAGAAATATGAATAATATAAAATAATTAATTTATATAAGGTATTGATTATAAATTATGTTACAAATTATTATTATTTCAACATTAATAATATAGTATTAAATATGGTATAATAAGCTAATAAGGAGGGTGATTTTTATGGAAAGAGAATATGGTGTAAGTCAATCAAAATTTATATCTAAAACACTTTTATTAATGGCTTTAGGCCTGCTAGTTACTTATGGAACTGGTTTTGCATTAATGAATATTATTCAATATATAAAGCCAGTGTATTTATATGTTGCAATGGCTACAGAACTTGGTGTTGTTATATATTTGAGAAGTAGAGTTAGAAAGTTATCACCAGCTAAAGCTATTATGTGGTTTTTAGTTTATTCTGCACTCAATGGATTTACTTTTAGTTTGATTTTCGCAAGTTATAGATTACAAACCTTAGGAATAGTTTTTATAGTTTCTTCTGTAATGTTTTTTAGTAGTGCTATGATAGGAATGACTACGAAAAAGAATTTAAGTGCCATGGGGCAATTTTTGTATATGGTTATAATAGGATTGTTCCTTATATCTATAATACAAATTTTCATACCATTAAGGGGGTTAAATTTAACTATTTCCATAGTTGGTATGCTTGCATTTGCTGGACTAACAGCATATGATATGCAAAAGATAAAATATTTCCATTCACAAAGTTATAATATGGCTGAAAGTGATGTGTATAGATTTATTATAATATCCGCTTTAGAGCTATATCTTGACTTTATAAATATTTTCTTATACTTATTAAGACTTGCCAATGATGATTAAAAATATATAGTTTATATAAAATTTAAATATTAAGGAGAGATGTTTATTTAAAAGTACAGTCTTTCCTTAATATTTTTTATTTTATCTACATATTATAAAAAGTTTCTCAGGAAATATGTTAAAATATCATATAATAGGAGGGAATCTATATGATATTTTCAAAAGAGCAAGAAAAGGTTTTGAAGGACAAAAAATTTGGGAATAAGATAGTTAAAGGAATAAGTAATTCGGGAAAAAGGACTTCTGTTATATATAGATCCTTATTTTTAAAGGACAATTACAGTCTTTATGATGAGGATAGGATTTTATATTTATCTTCTGATAGTAATAAGTTTAATTTTATAAATGAAACAATAAATATGGTGAAAAATGAAAACTCTAAAGGTGAAATTAGTATTTTTTCTATTTTAGGAAAAGATATTGAGATATACACTAAAGAGAATATTGCTAAGAAGATTTACTGTGATATATTTAATAAAAATGAAAATGAATTAAATATATTAGAGTTTAGTGAAACTAAAAAAGACATAATTAAAAAGTTACTTACCAAGTATAAAGAGGAAAATAAAATAAGAGGTAAAAGATCTGAAGAGATTTTTACTGAAGGCTTTTTAATGGAAGAAATAAAGTTTATTAAAAGTTATGCAGTAAAATCTTTAGAGGAGTATTTGATTATAAAAAGAAAAGGACCCAATGCAAAAGTTAAATGCTTAAGAAAAAACTCTAAAATTCGAGAATATATATATTTATTTTTTAAGAGATATAATGAGGAATTAACAAAGCAAGGATATTTAGAATATGAGGATTTACTCTATAATATAATAGCTAATAATAAAAAGTATTTTGTACATATGATTATAGATTCTTGTGAAAAGTTAGCACCTATAGAACTTGAATTTTTAAATTCTATTTACAATGAGAAGACTTATAGTGAGAGAATTTTTATCATTCATACTGAAGAAAGATCCCCATACTCAGCTCTGCTTCAAGGAAAAAGGTTAAGTTTAAAACCTTTAGGAAATATCAGTAGAAGATTTAACTTTAAATTTAGTGTATTGGAAGATGTAAAGAAAAATATGGAATTAAGTAAAGACATGGATCTTATGGAACACTTTAAGTTTATAGATCTAAAACGTAACAGGGAATTTGATTTTAAAAGAGACTATGGAAACTTAAAAGATATTGTGGTTGTAGATGGGGATAAGGAAGATGAATATGAAAATGATGAGTTAAAAGAAATTCCTATGTACAGTAATATTGCTGCTGGTGAACCTATAATGATGACATCAGAACAAGAGGGTTTATTTTATCTGCCAAAGTATTGGATGAAGGGTGCAAAGGATTGTTTTATATTAAAAGTTAAAGGGGATAGTATGATAAATGCTAATATACATCATGGTGATTATGTTGTAATTAGACAACAGTTTAATGCAGAAAACAGAGATATAGTAGCAGTGAATTTATCTGGAAATGCTACCCTGAAAAGATTATATATAGATAAGAATAAGGTTTTATTGTTACCTGAAAATGAAATATATGAGCCTATGAAGATAGACGAAGATGAAGGGATTTCTATTTTAGGTGTGGCAGTAGGAATTATTAAATTACATTAATATAAATATGGAGGGATATCAATGTATTTTTCAAAACAAGGAGAAAATAATACTAAAGAGACGATAGAGCTTTCTTTAAAGTATGCAAAAGAAAGAGGAATAAAAAATATTGTAGTAGCCTCAACTACAGGAAAAACTGCAAAGTTATTAAAGGATTTTGAGCATAATGTAGTTATGGTAACTTATGCAAATGGCGTTAATGGAAAAGGGATTCCTGCAGTAACTAGTAAGGAAGTAAAAGAACTAGAAGGAGACAGAATTAAAGTTTTTACTGGAACTCATGTGCTTTCAGGTGCGGAAAGAGCTTTATCTAGACAGTTTGGTGGCGTTTCTCCGGTGGAAATTATGGCACATACCTTAAGGATGCTTGGACAAGGTACGAAAGTTGCTGTTGAAGTTGCGGTAATGGCTCTAGATGCCGGACTTATACCTTATGGAGAAGATATTATAGCAATAGGTGGCTCTTCTCATGGTGCAGATACGGCATTGGTAATTAGTCCAAGTCATGCAAGCTCAATTTTAGATACAAAAATAAGAGAGGTTATTTGCAAACCTGAAAATTGGGATTAGTATTATGAATGTAAAATAAAAAATCTAGGAGCAATACAGAGAATATTATTTTACGATTTAAATTATGAATATGATATAAGAAAATCACAGAGATTTATCACTCTGTGATTTTTTTTATTTTATAATAGTATATTTTATATTTTTATACATATAAATGGCATAGAATTATTTATTTTAGGTATACATTATTACAGAATGTAACAGTAAAAATATGGTAATATATATTTGTTATTAAAGTGAGGTGATGATTTGAAGGAGAGCTTTTTTGTATTCATATTTTTACCTATTATAGGAATGACATTTTTTATTTTAGGAAACATATTTAAAAATGGTATAAAGAAGAAGTGGATTTTTTTATGTAGTACAGTTTTAATTTTATTAGATCAAATTATGAAGTTTCTGTTTTTGAATGCTAACGATGCATCTAAATTTAATGATATAGGAAAAGTTATTAGCATAGAGCCAATAAAAAACACTTTAGCATCTACAATGAATTACTTTTTAGATATGAAAATAAGTATTATGAGTTTAATATTTATTAACCTGATTTTAATTATAATTTGTGTGTCCATATATAAGCATCACATAAATAAATATAATAAAAGTCTTTGGAGTGATTCTTTTATTATATTTATAATATCAGGTTTGGCATGTTCTCTATTGGATAAGATTTTATGGAGAGGTAGTATAGATTTTATAAACTTTAATAATTTTATTATATTTGATTTTAAAGATATATATTTAATTCTTTCAGTATTTTTAATACTCTTCGAGGTTATATTGAATGAGAAAATTGATATATTTACAAAATAAAAAACAGGAGCATTACTCCTGTTTTTTATTACTCCAATAAGGAAGATTAATACCTTTTAAACTATTAATTTTTTTTGGATTAAAGTTTAAAGGCGTTTTATTAGATTTTTGAATTTCATAGTCTTTTAGTACATCGAAGGCAATCTTAGATAATAAGATTATAGCTATGAGATTTAATATAGCCATAAGTCCCATAAATAGGTCTGCCATATCCCAAACTATTTGTATTTGTACTAAGGAACCAAGCAATACCATTCCTATAACAAAAATTCTATATATGGTTAACATAAGTTTATTTTCACTAATAAATTCTATATTACTTTCTCCATAATAGTAATTTCCTAAAATAGAGCTATAAGCAAACATAAATATACATACTGCTATAAAGGTCTTTGCCCAAGAGCCAACTTCAGAGCTGAGTGCAATTTGAGTTAGTTGTATTCCAGTAAGACTTTTATCTGTATAGGCTCCCGAAATTAATATAATAAAAGCTGTACAAGAGCAAATTAATATAGTGTCAGTAAATACACCTAAAGTTTGGATTAATCCCTGGTGTACTGGATGTTCAACCTCTGCTGTAGCTGCTGCATTTGGAGCACTACCCATTCCAGCTTCATTAGAAAATAATCCTCTTTTTATTCCCATTCTCAGTGCAGCACCTACGGTACCACCAGCTATCTCTTTTATTCCAAAAGCATTTTTAATGATTAAAGAAAAAATATTAGGAACTAGAGATATATTTTTTACTACAACAAAAAGAGAAACAAATATATATGCTAAAGCCATAATAGGAACTATAAATTCAGATACTTTTGCTATTCTTTTTACTCCACCGAAGATAACTGCGGCAGTGATTATAGTTAGAAATATTCCAGTAAGCTTTGTATTTACTCCGAAAGCTTCTTGAAAGGCAAGAGAAACTGTATTGGATTGAACTGAATTAAATACTAATCCAAAACAAATTGTAATAAGGATTGAGAAAATAATTCCCATCCAAGGTTTATTTAATCCTATTTTCATATAATAAGCGGGGCCACCTCTATATCCATCCTTATCTTTTACTTTAAATACTTGTGCCAAGGTACTTTCAATAAAGCTAGAAGCACCTCCAATTAAAGCTATAAGCCACATCCAGAATATAGAACCGGGGCCACCTAAGGAAATAGCTAGAGCAACTCCTGCTAAATTTCCAGTACCTACTCTTGAAGCTGTGCTAATACAAAAGGCTTGAAATGATGATATACCCTCAGTTTCACTAGATATACTACTACCTAAAAGTTTAAACATTTCTTTTAAATATCTAAATTGAACAAATCTTGTTTTCAAAGTAAAAAATAATCCTAAGGAAATTAAAAGGAAGATTAAGATATATGACCAAAGAATGTTATTAGAAAATGAAATGAATTCAGAAATTGCATTCATAAGTATCTAACTCCTTTTTTATTAATACACTAATTATAGTTAGTTGTTAAAAAAAACGTAAAGAAATTGTATCATATTTAAAAAATAAAATCAAATATCGGAATATTAAGATATTTATAATATTATAATATATTTTTTCAATTTTTATTGTTAATGAAATAATTTATATAGTACAATAAACTTAAATAGGGGGATGAGTTATGGAAAAAGAAAACCACATAGTTTCAGATTATAAAATAACTTATAATATTAAAAGAAAAGATATTTTTGTATACTCACTAAAGGAATTCTATAAGAATAAACTTCAGTTTTTCTTTGGACCTTTAACAATACTAATCGGTATAATTTTAAGTATGACCTTAAAGAAAGTTTTTATTACAAATTTACTTATATGTTTTGGAGTTTTTTATAGTATATTACCTTATATTGTTTTACTATTTAATATAATAAAAATTAAAAATCATACAGTCGAATTAGTATTAGGGCATAATGGTCTTAATTTCATAGACGGTAATAAGGGATTGAAGGTTAAATATGAAAATATAGAAAAAGTTTCAATGGATGATAGTAGCATAAGAATCATTCCTAAGAAAGAAGATTACGGGAATGCTAAAGAAATTTCTATACCTAGGAGTTCTATTAATGAAGGTGATATTAAAGAATTTATTGAAAGACTAAATAGTAAATTGAATACTATTAAAGTAAAAGATAGTTTAGGACATGGGAAATTTAAAGAAGGAACTTTAGTATTGAAGTATAACATTACAAAAGAATCTTTAAAACATATAATGAAGGTGGAATATTATGATAAAAAGAAGCATCATATTCATGGAATTATTTTTGCTATTTTATCAGGATTAACTTTTAACATAAATAAATCCATGTGTCTTAGTTTTATGTTATTATCCTCATTATATATATTTCATCCAAGCATAGCTTATTTATTTAGAAGAGGCTCTATGGAAAATGTTGATGTACTAGTGTATCTCTGTAAAGATGGATATTTGGAAATAGTAGATAATAAAATGAGGATTAAAATAAAGCCTACAGCTATGAAACTTGTGGACAATAATAATATATTTTTTAAATTATTAATTCCTGTTAAAAAGGGTATAGTATTATATGTGCCTAAGAATAATATAAAAGAAGGAAATATAGAAACTTTTTTAAAGTTATTCTCCTAAAAAGCTAGTAAATAGCAATAATAAGGCTTAAAATAAGTTTTTATTAATATTGACAATAATAATTATAAAATATAAAATTAAATATATGTATAGTAGTACATATAAATATATCTAAGTAAAATAAAATTATTGATATTAGGCACGACGTTGTGCTAATTTAAATGAGAGCAATGAAGCTTCTTAAGGGAATTTTCCTTAGGAAGCTTTTATTTTTTTATATATAGAAAAATGAATAGCTTAAAATAAAATAAGGAGTGATAAAATGGATAATTTTACTGTTAAGCCCCAAATATATTTTGGTGCAGGATCTTTAGAATACTTAAGCACTTTGAAATTCAAAAAAGCTTTCGTTGTAACAGATCCATTTATGGTTAAGTCGGGTACTATTAATAAGGTTACATCTATGTTAGAAAAGGGTGGAATACCTTATGAGGTGTTCTCAGATATAGTTCCAGATCCTCCAATTGAACTTGTAGCTCAAGGAATAAAGGCTATGGATAAGTGTAATCCAGATGTTATGATTACACTTGGTGGAGGTTCAGCTATAGATGCATCTAAAGCTATTAGAAAATTTAGAACCATGGTTAAAAAAGGATTAGAGCCTAATTCAGAAGTTATAGATACTGCATTTATAGCAATACCTACTACTAGTGGAACAGGTTCAGAGGTAACAAGTTTTTCAGTAATAACTGATAGAGTTGCTAATGTAAAATATCCATTAGTTGACGAGTCTATGCTACCAGATGCAGCTATACTAGATGCAGATCTAGTTAAATCAGTACCAGCTGGTATCACTGCAGACACAGGTATAGATGTTTTAACTCATGCTATAGAAGCATATGTTTCAACTAAAGCTACTGATTACACAGATGCACTAGCAGAAAAGGCTATTAAAACAGTATTTGAATATTTACCTAAGGCATATAAAGAAGGTAGCGATGAGGAAGCAAGACAAAAAATGCACAATGCTTCATGTATAGCAGGATTAGCATTTACAAACGCTTCTCTAGGTGTAAACCATAGTATGGCTCACATTTTAGGTGGAAAGTTCCATATTCCTCATGGTAAGGCAAATGCTATTTTATTACCATATGTAATAGAGTATAATGCTCAATTAAAAGCAACATATACAAAAGAATATACAAAAGCAGCAGAAAGATATGCTGAAATAGCTAGATTCTTAGGATTAACAACTTCACAAAATGTAAAAGATGGAGTTAAGGCTCTTATAGCTGGTGTTAAAAATTTAACTAAACATCTTCGTATACCATGTAATATTAAAGAAGCTGGTATAGACCAAAAGGAATTTAATTCTTTAGTAAAAGAGATGTCAGAAGTGGCATTAAAAGACGGATGTACTCCAACTAATCCTAGAGTACCTACTGCACAAGAGTTAGAAGATTTATTTATTAAAGTTTATAATGGTAAATAATATTCTTACATTGTTAAATAAAATTTAAAATGTATTGACAAGCATTTAACTTTAAATTATAATAAATTCATAGATAAGTCTGAATAAATATACTAAAAAAAATAAATACTAATGTAGGCACGAGGATGTGTCTCTAAACAATGAGCAATGAGGCTTAATAAAAATAATTTATTATTTTTATTAAGCCTTTTTATTTTTAGCGATGACGCAAGTGGATTTAAATACTTATTTTGAAAATGGAGTGGAGAGTGTGGAAGAAAAACAAAGAATTATCCAAGAATACGTTCCAGGTAAGCAGATTACATTAGCACATTTAATAGCTCACCCTAATTTAAATATATACAGAAAATTAGGTCTTTCAGAAGAAAATAGCGAGGCTATTGGAATCTTAACAATAACTCCAAGTGAGGCGTCTATAATCGCTGCAGACGTAGCTACCAAAGCAGCAGGCGTAGAAATAGGATTCGTAGATAGATTTAGTGGTTCCTTAGTATTAACAGGAGATGTATCTAGTGTGGAGGCTGCATTAAAGGAAGTTATAAACATGTTAACAGTTGTACTTAATTTCTCAGCAGCTAATATTACTAGATCTTAGGAGGGGATTCTACTGAAAAAGATTATGCTAGTAGGAAGAACAGGTGTTGGAAAAACTACATTAACACAAGTTCTTAATAATGATGAAGTAGGATATAAAAAAACACAAGCAGTTGATTATACTCTAAATAGTATCGATACACCAGGAGAGTATATAGAAAATAGATTTTACTATAAAGCATTAATAATATCATCCGCAGATAGTGATGTTATAGGTTTATTACAAGATTGTACTGATAGTGAAAATATATTTCCACCAAGTTTTGGAGCAACTTTTGCAAAACCTGTAATAGGAGTTATAACTAAAATAGAAAAAGCTAAAAGCGAAGAAGAAATTCAAAGGGCAGAAAAGTATTTAACTTCTGCAGGAGCACAAAAAATATTTAAAATAGATTCTCTTGAAAAAGAAGGAATAGAAGAATTGATAGAATTCTTAAAAAAATAATAAAAAAATTAATAAAATATACTATTTTAGCGTAAATTATGATAAAATAAATATATTAATATAAAAAAGCGCTGAAAGTAATAATTTAGAGTCGAAACATGTATAATATTAATTGTTGATTATTTTAATTTTTCTTTGTTCAAGAGAGGTGGAAATATATGAATAAGAGAATTGTAATAGCCGATGATGAACCTATTACAAGGATGGATCTTAGAGAGATGTTGGAAACAGCGGGATACAGTGTTGTAGGAGAAGCTTCCGACGGATTTGATGCTATTGAGCTTTGTAGAAAACATAAGCCAGATTTAATTTTGATGGACATAAAGATGCCTCTTTTAGATGGTATTAATGCTTGTAAGAGAATAAATGAAGATGAATTATGTGATTCTATTATTTTACTTACAGCTTATAGTGACAAAACCTTTATTGATAGGGCCAAAGAAGTAGGGGTAATAGGATATCTAGTAAAACCAATAGATGACAGGGCCTTGCTTCCAGCATTAGAAATCGCTCTTTCAAAGGGTAAGGAATTTAAAAATGTAAAAAAAGAAGCAAAGACAGCTAACGATAAACTAGAAGCAAGAAAAGTTATCGAAAAAGCTAAAGGCATAATAATGAAAGAAAGAAACACAGATGAGGAAAAAGCTTATTCTTATTTAAGAGAATTAAGTATGAATAAAAGAACATCAATGAAAGAAATATCAGAAATAATAATAATGAGTAGTGATACAGAAATGTAAAATATAAATAAGTGTGGTTGATGATATGAATGATATAAAGTCATTATGCAAGATGTATACTCATTTAGATGATTCAGATATTAATATAATAGAAAATATATCAGAAATGCTTCAATTTATAGCAGATTTAGTTAAAGCAGATGTTTTTATAGATTGTCCTTCAGGTGATAAGGCTATAGTTGTAGCAGAAGCAAAGCCATCATACTGCAAATCAATATATAAAAATAGTGTGGTTGGAGAATTTGCAATAATAGATGATGAGCCTGCTGTGATTAGGACACTACAAGTAGGTATGCCTACAAAAGATTTAAAAGGTGTTACTCAGGAAAAAATCCAAGTGAAGCAAACTGTAGAACCTATAAAAAACAAAAGTGGAAAGACCATAGGAGTCTTAATTATAGAAAAAGATGAAACTGAAATAGTTGAGAATAACAGAAGAATAGAGATATTATCAGAAACTAATGAGAAACTTACTAATATATTGGCAGAAAAGAGAAGTTTTTCACTTAAAAGAGATAATAATAATGATAAAAATATAACTTATCATATAGACGATTCTGTAATAATATTTGACGAAAATGGTGTGGTTAGATTTAAAAACCCTGTAGCCAGTGCTTTGTATAAGAATTTAGGCTATAAGGAAGATCTTCTAGGTATGGATTTTAGTAATGTTTCTTTAAATAAATATAGCTTTGATGAAATTATTAATGATAAAAAAGCTGATTCTTTTGAAGTAGAAATCAATAATATGGTTTTACAAGTTAAATATATAGTACAAACCAGTAAGGTTCTAAATTTAGTAATGGTAGTAAAAGACATTACTGATGTAAAGCAAAAAGAAAAAGAATTAATACTGAAATCTGTTGTTATAAAGGAAATTCATCATAGAGTAAAAAATAATCTTCAAACTATAGCTAGTCTTCTAAGACTACAATTAAGAAGAATTGATAACGAAGAATTTAAAAGTGCACTAACAGAAAGTATGAATAGAATTCTGAGTATAGCTACAACCCACGAAATATTAGCTCAACAGGGTATAGATGAGCTTAATATAAAGGAAGTTATCCAAAAGCTTAAGGTTAACATGGTTAGATGCTATAATATCGAAAAAGCTAAGATTGAAATTAAAATCACAGGTGATGATTTTCAGATAGATTCAGATAAGTCAACTTCTATAGCCTTAATAATAAATGAGATCATACAAAACTCCTTAGATCATGCATTTATAGGCAGAGAAAGTGGAAAAATTGAAATAAAAATACATAGAGGTAATACTTATTCCACAATATTTGTAATAGACGATGGAATAGGATTTGACATAAATAAGCAAAAGAAAAACAGTTTAGGACTAAATATAGTAAAGAGTTTAGTTCATGATAAACTTGGTGGAGAACTTAACATATTCTCTAATGAAGAGGGAACAAAGGTCGTATTTGATTTCGTTAACTAAATTAAATATATACATATAGGTACGATGGAGTACCTATTAACAAGGCAAAGGAGCCTAGGGATTATCCAGTAGATATATTATGTCTATTGGTACTCTCTAGGCTTTTTATATTCTTTTAAATAATAAAGGAAAGGAAGTAATTAAGGTGAGGGAGGAAATACTAAGTGTTGGTATTGACATTGGTACGTCAACTACCCAACTAGTTTTCAGCAAAATAACTATAGAGAACTTGGCAACAAGTTTTTCCATACCAAGGATAAAAATTGTAGATAAAGAGTTAGTTTATAGAAGTGATATATACTTTACTCCCTTAATTTCGAATACGAAAATTGATGGTAATAAAGTAAGAGAAATAATTGAAAGCGAGTACAACAAAGCTGGTATAAGTCCTAAAGATGTTAAAACAGGAGCAGTAATTATCACTGGGGAAACTGCAAGAAAAGAAAATGCTAATGAAGTATTACAAAGCCTTAGTGGATTTGCAGGGGACTTCGTAGTAGCTACAGCAGGTCCAGACCTTGAATCTATAATAGCTGGTAAAGGTGCTGGTGCAGATAAGATATCTAAAGATGAAGATTCAGTTGTAGTAAATATAGATATCGGTGGTGGTACATCAAACTTAGTAGTATTCAAAGATGGAGAAGTTATAGATACAGGTTGCTTAGATATAGGTGGTAGACTTATAAAAATAGATCCCGAAACTAAAAAAATCTACTATGTATACCACAAAATAAAGAAGCTTGCAGCTAACATAGGAATCCAGATAGAAGAGGGTATGACAGCAGAAGTAGAGACTATAAGAAAAATAGCTAGAGAAATGACTAGAATATTAGAAGAATCCGCTTCAGTAAAGCCTAGAACAGAAGATTATGAGTACTCAATTACCAACAATGAAAAAGGAAAAGGAACTAAAGATAATCACAAAATTGATTATATAACCTTCTCAGGTGGTGTTGCAGATTATATATACCACAATGATTATAGCAATCCATTTAGATATGGAGATATAGGTGTAATCTTAGGAGAAGAACTTTCAAAGTCTTCCTTAATATCAAAGATAAAATTAAGAGAGGCTGTGGAAACTATTAGAGCTACAGTTGTAGGTGCAGGTTCACATACAACAGATATAAGTGGAAGTACTATAACCTACACAGCAGATGTATTTCCTGTGAAGAATTTGCCTATACTAAAATTGTCGGAAGAAGACGAAAATAATGGTTTTGAAAGTATAGGAAATGCATTAAGAGAAAAATTAAAGTGGTTTAACTTGGATAATGAACAACAACAAGTAGCTGTTGCTATCAGAGGAATTAAAACTCCAAGTTTTGATGAAGTGAAAAAGCTTTCACAAGCTTTGATATATGGAATGAATGATATCTTAGAAAAAGATTTTCCAGTGTTTGTAATAGTAGAATCAGATATTGCAAAGGTGCTAGGACAAACAATATATATGGACCTAAAATTCAAGAAAAAGGTTGTATGTATTGATAGCATCAAAGTAGAGAATGGTGACTATATAGACATAGGAAAGCCTTTGGCTAATGGTAAAGTTGTTCCAGTAGTAATAAAAACCTTAGTATTCAATTCATAATTATTATAGAGAGGTGAACACAGTGATACTAAAAACTAAATTATTTGGAAAAGTGTATCAGTTTGGTGATGTTAAAGAAGTGTTAGCTAAGGCTAACGAAGAAAAATCAGGCGACAATTTAGCTGGAGTTTCAGCAACATCTTCTGAAGAAAGAGTTGCAGCGAAAGTTGTATTAAGTCACTTAACATTAGCTGATTTAAGAAACAACCCAGTTGTTCCTTATGAAATGGATGAAGTTACAAGAATAATCCAAGATGATGTAAATGAAAAAATTTACAATGAAATTAAAAATTGGACAGTTTCAGAATTAAGAGAATGGATCCTTGACACAGACACAACAGGTGCTCAAATCAAGAGAATATCAAGAGGTTTAACTTCTGAAATGGTAGCTGCTGTTGCTAAATTAATGTCTAACTTAGACTTAATCTATGGAGCTAGCAAGATAAAAATAACTGCACATTGTAACACAACAATTGGAGAACAAGGCGTATTAGCTGTAAGACTTCAACCAAACCACCCAACAGATGATGTTGATGGTATAGTTGCTTCATTATTCGACGGTTTATCATACGGTATGGGGGACGCTTTATTAGGTCTTAACCCAGTTGATGATACTGTAGGATCAGTAAAAAGAGTTTTAGAGAAATTTGGAGAAATAAAAAATAAATTTGAGATTCCAACTCAAACATGTGTATTAGCACACGTTACAACACAAATGGAAGCAATAAGACAAGGAGCACCAGCAGATTTAATATTCCAAAGTATAGCTGGTTCTCAAAAGGCTAACGAAGCATTCGGTCTTACAGGAGACTTAATTGCTGAAGCTAGAGATTTAGCTTTAAAAGAAGGAACAGCTGCAGGTCCAAACGTAATGTACTTTGAAACAGGTCAAGGATCTGAGTTATCTTCAGATGGTCACCATGGTGCAGACCAAGTAACAATGGAAGCTAGATGTTATGGATTTGCTAAGAGATATAACCCATTCGTAGTTAACACAGTTGTTGGTTTCATAGGACCAGAATACTTATACAACAGTAAACAGGTTATAAGAGCAGGTCTTGAAGATCACTTCATGGGTAAATTAACTGGTATTTCAATGGGATGTGACGTTTGTTACACGAACCACATGAAAGCTGACCAAAATGATGTAGAAAACTTATCAGTATTACTTTCTAATGCTGGATGTAACTACTTCATGGGAATTCCTCACGGAGACGATGTAATGCTTAACTACCAAACTACTGGATACCATGAATCAGCGACATTAAGACAAACATTAGGATTAAGACCAATTAAAGAATTCGAAGAATGGTTAGAAAAATACGGAATCTTAGAAAATGGTAAGCTAGGCGTTAATGCTGGTGACGCTTCTATATTTCTTAACAAATAGTAGGAGGTAAAGATATGTTTTCTGAAAATGATTTAAAAAAATTAGTAGAACAAGTTTTAGTAGAGATGTCAACTAAAAAGGAAGGAAACATTGCTACTTCAACTGCTAGTACAGCAACTGTAGTTGATGAAAATGGAATGATTCCAGATATTACAGAAGTAGATATCAAGGAGCAACTTTTAGTTGAGAATCCTCATGATAGAGAAGGATACTTAAAAATGAAGAGACATACACCTGCAAGAATCGGTACAGGTAGAGCAGGTACAAGATACAAGACTGAAACAATGTTAAGATTCAGAGCTGACCACGCTGCAGCACAGGATTCTGTATTTTCAGACGTTGATGAAGAGTTCTTAAAAGCTAATAACTTAGTATCAATTCAGACTTTATGTGAATCTAAAGATCAATACTTAACAAGACCTGACCTAGGAAGACAAATTTCTAGAGAAGAATTAAATAAATTAAACGGAGTAATAAAGAAAAATCCAAAGGTACAAATATATGTATCAGACGGATTAAGCTCAAAAGCTATAGAAGCTAACATGAAAGATATATTACCAGCTATAATCCAAGGATTAGGTGCTTATGGAATAGATGCTGGAACTCCTTTCTTTGTTAAATTCGGAAGAGTTGGAGCGATGGATGTTATTTCAGAAGAAACTGGTGCAGACGTTACTTGTGTATTAATAGGAGAAAGACCAGGCCTTGTAACTGCTGAAAGTATGAGTGCTTATATTGCATATAAAGCAACAATAGGTATGCCAGAATCTAGAAGAACAGTTTTATCAAACATTCACAAAGGTGGTACACCTCCAGTAGAGGCTGGTGCACACATAGCCGAAATCATTAAAATTATGTTAGAGAAGAAAGCAAGCGGACTTGATTTAAAACTATAGTATAGTTTAGGAGGATAAGGATATGATAAATGACGCACTTCGCCCATCAGTTTTAAGTGTTAAATTAATACCAAATGTAAATTCTGATATGGCAGCACAATTTAACTTACCAGAAGAACATAAGAGTATAGGTATGATTACATCAGATTGTGACGATGTTACATATACAGCATTAGATGAAGCAACTAAAAAGTCTGATGTAAAAGTAGTATATGCAAGATCAATGTATGCTGGCGCAGGAAATGCTAGTACAAAATTAGCAGGCGAGGTTATTGGAATAATCTCAGGACCAAGCCCAGCAGAAGTTACAAGTGGCTTAAATGCTATAGTTGAATTTATAGAAAGCGGCAATGCTACATTCTTTAGTGCAAACGATGATGATAGCGTTCCATACTATGCTCAATGCATTTCAAGAACAGGTTCTTACCTTTCTGAAACAGCAGGAATTGAAGAAGGGGAAGCTTTAGCATACCTAGTGGCTCCACCATTAGAAGCAATGTACGGATTAGATGCAGCTATGAAAGCAGCAGCAGTTGAAATGAAGTCATTCTTCGGACCTCCAACAGAAACAAACTTTGGTGGAGGATTATTAACTGGAAGCCAATCAGCTTGTAAAGCAGCATGTGATGCATTTGCAGCAGCAGTTAAGTTTGTAGCACAAAATCCTACTGATTTCTAATTAGGTATCTAATAAATGAAAACATCAGCTTTAGGGTTAATCGAAACTTATGGCTTGGTTGGGGCCATTGAAGGTTTAGATGTTGCGTTAAAATCTGCAAATGTAAGTTTAATAGGTTGTGAATATGTTAAAGGTGGTAGAGTTACCATAGAACTAACCGGTGATGTATCTGCTGTAAAGGCTGCTGTTGAGGCAGCAGCTGTAGCAGTAGACGAACTAGGAACTTTGATTTCAGTCCATGTAATTCCTAGAGCTTATGATGAGGTTTGGGAAATGCTACAAGGTAGAAATAAACAAACAAAAGATAAAGCTAAAGTAGTGGATTTTAAACAAACAAAAGAAGAAGTAAAAGAATTAAATACAAAAGATAAAATTACAAAAGAAGAAAAAGTAACAGATGAGAAAGAAATAAAAAATACGAGTTCAACAAACACAAAAGAAGAAAAAATAAAAAGCACAAAAGATGAAACAAAACAAAACACAAAAGATGAAGTAAAAGATAAAACAAGACAAAACATAAAAATTGAAGCAGAAAAAGACATTAAAGAAACAGACAAAAAAGAGGCAGAAATACAAGGTGAAAAATTAGAAGCAAAAACAAAAGAAGAACTTCAAAGTATGAAAGTTCAAGAATTAAGAACCCTTGCAAGAGCAATTGAACTAACCTCTTTAACAAAGAAACAAATTAAATTCAGCAAGAAAGATCAATTAATTGATGCTATTCTTGATTATTGGAAGAGGAGGTAGCTAAATGGAGATACTAGATAAAGATTTGTATTCAATACAAGAAACTAGAGACCTTATAGCTAAAGCAAAGAAAGCACAAGAAATATTTAAAACATTTACTCAAGAACAAGTTGATAGAGTGGTTAAAGCTATGGCAGAAGCTGCAGAAAAAGAAGCAGTAAGACTTGCAAAATTAGCTAACGAAGAAACTGGATTTGGTAAATGGGAAGATAAAGTTATAAAAAACCAATTCGCAAGTAGAGTAGTATATGAAAATATTAAAGATGTAAAAACTGTTGGTATTATAAATGAAGATAAAGAAAACAAGATTCTTGAAGTAGCAGTTCCAGTAGGAATCGTTGCAGCACTTGTTCCTTCAACAAATCCAACTTCAACAGTTATATATAAAGCTATGATAAGTGTTAAAGCAGGAAATGCTGTAGTTTTAGCACCACATCCAAATGCTAAAAACTGTATCATAGAAGCAGCTAAGGTTATCACTGATGCAGCAGTTAAAGCTGGTGCGCCAGAAGGATTAATCGGATGCATAACAGTACCTTCATTACAAGGAACTGAAGAATTAATGAAACATAAAGATATGTCATTAATTCTAGCTACAGGTGGAGAAGCAATGGTTAAAGCTGCATACAGCTCAGGAACTCCAGCTATAGGAGTTGGACCTGGAAACGGCCCAGCATTTATCCATAAGAGTGCTAATGTAAAACTTGCTGTTAAGAGAATACTTGATTCTAAAACTTTCGATAACGGGGTAATTTGTGCATCTGAGCAATCAGTTGTTGTAGAAGCTCCAATGAAAGAAATTGTTAAAGATGAACTTATAAAGCAAGGTGCTTACTTCTTAAATAAAGAAGAGTCTGATAAACTAGG
This sequence comes from Hathewaya histolytica, assembly GCF_901482605.1. Classification (NCBI taxonomy): domain Bacteria; kingdom Bacillati; phylum Bacillota; class Clostridia; order Eubacteriales; family Clostridiaceae; genus Hathewaya; species Hathewaya histolytica. The sequence goes on from NZ_LR590481.1 coordinate 636,263, forward strand.
AAGATTCATTTTAAGATCAAATGGAACAATGAATCCACAAATAGTTGGTAAGAGCGTAGAAGTTCTTGCAGAATTATCAGGTTTAGATATACCAAAAGGAACTAGAGTATTAATTTCTGAGCAAACTACAGTTGGAAAGAACAATCCATACTCAAGAGAGAAATTAACTCCAATCCTTGCTTTCTATGCTGAAGATTCATATGAAAAAGTAGTAGAAAGATGTATTGAAATCTTAATGAATGAAGGAAAAGGTCACACTCTAGTACTTCATGCAGAAGACGATGCAGTAATCAGAGACTTCGCAGTTAAGATTCCAGTATCAAGATTATTAGTTAACACACCAGGTGCTTTAGGTGGAATTGGTGGTGCAACTAACTTAGTACCAGCATTAACATTAGGATGTGGTGCTATAGGTGGAAGTGCAACTTCTGATAACGTAGGACCAATGAACCTATTAAACATTAGAAGAATTGCAATGGGTGTTAAAGAATTAGAAGAAATCAAAGGTTCTTCAAACAAAGTAGTTTCAAATGATATTCCAGAGGAATATATAGATTTAATTGTAAACAAAATCATAGAAAAATTAGCTTTAAACAATAGATAGTAATTAAAAAATAAAAAATTATTTAATTAAAATAAATAGTTAAATCTTGAGGAGGATTTTAAAATGGCAAACACAAATGCATTAGGAATGATCGAAACTAAAGGTTTAGTAGGAGCAGTAGAAGCAGCAGACGCAATGGTTAAAGCTGCAAACGTAACTTTAATTGGTAAAGAGCAAGTAGGTGGCGGTCTTGTAACAGTTATGGTAAGAGGAGACGTTGGAGCTGTTAAAGCTGCTACAGATGCTGGTGCAGCTGCTGCAGAAAGAGTTGGAGAATTAATATCTGTACACGTAATCCCAAGACCACATGGTGAAGTAGAAGTAATTCTTCCAAAGTCTGAATTTTAATAATCATATAGATTAAATTAAGATACATGTCCCCGAGCCTTTTGGTTCGGGGAATGTATAAAAAGGGTGTGAGTACAGTGAGTGTATTAACAGAATATGCCCTTAGATCTAAGTTAAGAGGCGAAAATATAACAGAACTAGTAGTTGATAAAGGTACAATAATTACACCATCAGCTAAGCAATATCTACAAGATAAAAACATAAAACTTGTAGTAAAAGATTATAAAGCACCTGAAAATAATAATCAGAATATTCAACGTGAGGAAGAAAAAAAGTTTTTACCTAAGTATGAAGGCGTTCAAGGTGGGTTTTATGAATCTAAGCCTGAGTATATGACTCAACTTTATGGTAATAAACTTGTTTTAAAAGATCATAAAAAAATAGTTTTTAGAGGTAAAATAGATAGTCTAGAAGGAAAGATTCTTCAAACACAAGTTTTAGCTAAAAATTTAGGAAATAAAAAAGTACTATCTGAATTAGAAGAGGTACTAAAAGTCCTAAGAAATATAGCTAAGGCGGAAATACTTAATGAGAATTTAGGCGAGTTTTCTATATTAGGTATGAGTGAGGAAGAACTGAGGGAAACTTCTCATAACCCTAAAAAATATTTAAATGTAGATCATTTATTCTATCCATCTTATGAAATAGGAGAAATGGCAGTAGCTTTAAATATTTTAAGAAGTGAAGTAAGAGAAGTTGAGGTAGCTGCAGTAAAGGCTTTTAAGAATGAAGAAAATGAAGTTACAAGATTAGATATATTACAATATCTAAACAGATTAAGTAGTTGTTTTTATGTAATGATGTTAAAGTGCATTGCAGCTAAAGGAAAATAGAGGTGAATTCCATGAATACATTAGACCAAAAATTAGAATTAATAGTTGAAGAAGTAGTAAAGAAATTACAAGATGTAACTTTAAAAAAAGATGAAGATACTATCTTAGTAGAAGCATCAGGACGTCACGTGCACTTATCTCAAGAAGATGTTGAATATTTATTTGGTAAAGGACACCAATTACAAAAAAAGAAGGATTTATCTCAACCAGGTCAATATGCATGTGAAGAAAGAGTAACATTAATTGGGCCTAGAGGCATGATTCAAAACGTAGCAGTTTTAGGACCAGCAAGAGGTAAAACACAAGTAGAACTTTCAAAGAGTGATACAGTTATTTTAGGTGCAAAGGTTCCAGTTAGAATGTCAGGTGATACAAAAGGTAGTTCACCAATTGTAATAGCTACAGATAAAGCTGTTTTAAGACTTGAAGAAGGTGCTATTGCAGCAAAAAGACATATACACATTACACCTGAAGATGCAAAAAAATTCAATGTTGAAGATAAAGAAGTAGTTAAATTAAAGGTTGAAGGCGAAAGAGCATTAATCTTTGATGAAGTTGTAATAAGAGTAAGTGAAAACTACAGTACAGCAGCACATATAGATTTCGATGAGGCAAATGCGTGTGGATTTGTAAATGGAACCCGTGGAAGAATAATTAAATAGAAGGGGTTTTAAAATGAAAGACTTTAAAAAAATAGACAATTTTATAAAGGCAGTAGAAGATACTATTAAAAAGCCTAGAAAAGTAAAGTCTAGTGATGAACTTTTCGTTGGAGTAGACTTAGGTACTGCTTATATTGTAATTGTTGTTTTAGATAAGGATAAAAATCCAGTAGCTTGCGAAATGCAATTTGCTCAAGTTGTAAGAGACGGACTCGTTGTAGATTTTATTGGAGCAACAAATATAGTAAGACAATTAAAGAAAAAAATTGAAGAAAAGTTAGGAAGAGAACTTACAAAAGCAGCTATTGCCGTACCACCAGGCACAGGAGAAAGAGATATTGCAACTCATAAATATGTAATTGAAGGTGCAGGTATGGAAGTTACTTCTGTTTTAGATGAACCTACAGCAGCAAATGCAGTCTTAAATGTAGAGAATGGAGTAGTTGTTGACGTAGGTGGAGGAACAACAGGGCTATCTATCTTCAAGGATGGAGAAGTTATATATACAGCTGATGAAGCTACAGGTGGTACACAATTATCACTAGTAGTAGCTGGAGCTTACAAAATTCCTTTTGAAGAAGCTGAAGATAGAAAAAAAGATAAAAAATACTATAACGAAATATTTACTATAGTAACTCCGGTAATTCAGAAGGTAGCTAGAATAGTTAGTGATAACATAAAAGATTTTGATGTAGATACTATCTATCTTGTAGGAGGAACCTGTTGTCTTAAAGATTTTGAAAGAATAATTCAGAAGGAAACAGGAATTACAACATTAAAACCTTCAAATCCTTTCTTAGTAACTCCTTTGGGAATTGCAATAAATTGCTGTGAATAAGGAGAGATATATATGAACTTTGATAAGTTAGTAGAACTCATTACTTCAGAAGTAATGAAAAAGTTAAATCAAGCTAACATAAGGCTTGAAAAAGTTCAAGAAAAAAAGCTTTTGTTTTTAGGAAATAGAGAAAATGAAGCTTATAAATTATATGAAGATGATTTAAAAGCTTTTGGATATAAAGTTATGACTCTAGAAGATAATGAAGATATTAAATCTTATGATGTAGTTTTAATGCCTTCTTTAAATATAAAAGAGCTAAGTAATTTAGCCTTAGGTCTTCCAAATGGTATTAATGAAGAAAATGTAATTAATGCCCTAATGAATGGAATTCCAGTATATGTACAAGAGGAAAATGTTGAATATAAGAATTATTCAAATACTGCAAATAAGGTCTTCTTTAAAATGTATCTAGAGTATGAAAACAAATTAAAAGATTTTGGAATTAATATAGATAATACACAAAATATATTAAATTCCCTAAAAGATGAAAAGAACAAAAAGAAAAATCCTCAAATTAACAGTGTAGATAAAGGTATAGAAAAGCCTGTAGAAGAAAAAAATACAAATGAACAAAAGAAAAATGCTTATGAAATAAGCAATAAAACTTTAGTTTCAGAAAAAGAAATTAGAAGTTTATATAGAGAAGGTATAAGAACAATTATTATACCTAAAAAGGTGTTAATTACACCACTTGCAAAAGACTTTGCAAGAATCAATCATGTAGAAATTATACGTGAAAAATAGATTGAGCGAGGATTAATAATTATGATAATAGGTGAAGTAATAGGTAATGTATGGGCTACTAGAAAAGATGAAAAGTTAAATGGTTTAAAGCTTTTGGTAGTTAATCCTATTAACTTTGGATCGACTAAAAAGTCGGCTTCTACTATGGTAGCAGCAGATAGTGTAGGTGCTGGTATTGGAGATAAAGTTTTAATAGTAAAAGGTAGTTCAGCTAGAATGTCCAATAGTGGAGAAAGAGTACCTGTAGATGCCACTATAGTAGGTATCATAGATTCTCTAGAAATTAACGAATAAAAGAGGTTTTATTATGAGAGCATTAGGTATTGTAGAACTAAATAGTATAGCTAAAGGAATAGAGCTTACTGATATAATGTTAAAATCTTCAGAAGTAGAAATTATATATTCAAAGCATACATGTCCTGGAAAATATTTAATTATAGTTAAAGGCGATGTATCTGCTATTGAAGAGGCAGTAAATAATTCTTTAAAAGAAGGAGAAAAGAATATTATAGGTAGCTTTATTTTACCTAATGCGCATGAACAGTTAATAAATGGAATAAATAAGAAGTTTAAAATTGATGTAAAAGCTATAGGAGTAATGGAGTTTACTTCTATAGCTTCTGGAATCATAGCTTTGGATAAAGCATTAAAATATGGACAAATTAATCTAGTCCGCTTTACCCTAGGAAATTTAATTGGTGGAAAGTGCTATTTTATTGTTACAGGCCTATTAAGTGATGTAGAAGAATCTATTAAGTGGGCAGAAAACTCCATAGATAGTAAAAAAGTAGTTAATAAATTAGTAATACCATCACCGGATTCAGAACTTATAAATTGTTTATAATTTTAAATTACATAAAATAAAATAAAATAAAAGAAAGAAGGGAATAAGCAATGGGAATCAACGAAGTTATAATGTATATTATGGTAGCCTTCATGATATTAGGTGCCATAGACAAAATTATAGGTAACAAATTTGGTCTAGGCGAGCAATTTGAAGAAGGTTTCATGGCTATGGGTGCTTTAACACTTGCCATGGTTGGAGTTGTTTCTTTAGCTCCAGTATTAGCTAAAGTTTTACAACCAGTAGTAGTTCCAGTATTTAAAGCATTAGGAGCAGACCCATCAATGTTTGCAACAACATTACTTGCATGTGACATGGGTGGTTATCCTCTAGCAAAAGAAATGGCTTTAAACCCACAAGTTGGTGAGTTTGCAGGATTAATATTAGGTTCAATGATGGGACCTACAATAGTTTTCACAATTCCAGTAGCATTAGGTATCATAAAGAAAGAAGATCATCCTTTCTTAGCAAAAGGTGTATTAGCAGGTATTATAACAATTCCAGTAGGATGTTTTATAGGTGGATTAATAGCAGGTTTACCAGTACTAGTTGTACTTAAAAATTTAGTTCCAATAATAATAGTTGCATTGTTATTAGCAATTGGATTATGGAAAATACCAGAAAAGATGATAAAAGGATTTACTGTATTCGGTAAATTTGTAACCGCAGTAATCACAATTGGACTTGCAGCAATCATAATTGAAACTTTAACAGGTATAGTAGTTATTCCAGGTATGGCTCCAATTTCAGAAGGTATAAATATAGTAGGAAGTATTGCTATAGTATTAGCTGGTGCTTACCCATTAGTTTTTGTTATAACAAAAGTATTCTCAAAACCATTAATGAAAGTTGGTTCTTTATTAGGAATAGGAGATGTAGCTGCAGCTGGTATGATAGCTACACTAGCTAACAATATTCCAATGTTCGGAATGATGAAAGATATGGACGAAAGAGGAAAAGTAATTAACGTTGCTTTTGCTGTAAGTGCAGCTTTCGTATTCGGAGATCACTTAGGATTTGCAGCTGGTGTTAATAAAAATATGTTAACAGCTATGATCATAGGTAAATTAGTAGGTGGTATTACAGCTGTAATAGTAGCTTCAATACTAACTCCAAAAAAAGCAGTTCAAAAATAATTAATAGTGAATAAACATAGAGCACTTAAAACTAAGTGCTTTATGATTAATAAAATTATTTTAAATTTTCTTAAAAAGGAGAGAATAAAATGGAGAACATAGATGCAAAGGTTATAGAAGAGATAGTAAGAAAGATTATAACAGAGCAAATTTCAGGAGGAGCAAACAGCTGTCCAACATGTGATTTTGAGAAACATGTAGATAAGAGCGGAATATTATCTGTTAAATTAGATACAGTAAAACCTGAAAAATTTGACACAGGTAAAGAAGGAGACAAAGTACTTCTTAAAGATGTAGTTACTTTAGAAGAAAGTCCAAGATTAGGCTGTGGAGTTATGGAAATGGAAGAAACAAGCTTTGCATGGACTTTAAAGTATGATGAAGTAGATTATATAATCGATGGAACTTTAGAAATAGATATCGATGGAAGAAAAGTTGTAGCAAACAAAGGCGAAATAATATTTATACCAAAGAATTCATCAATCCACTTTACAGTTCCTAAATATGCTAGATTTATGTATGTAACATATCCAGCAGACTGGGCAGAACAAGCATAATACTTTATGTAAAAGCCTCCTTATTGGTTTTAAATAACCTTTAAGGAGGCTTTATGCTTTAATTTATCTTTTAAGTGGGATTTATAATAAATCTGTAAATTAATAAAATAATGAATTATTATAAGATAACAAAGACTTATTTCATGTGATATAATATTTTTGAATTAACTATATGAAATCACAAAAGTAGAGGAGAAATTAAGATATGTACAAATTATTAGCGCTAGATTTAGATGGTACATTACTTCTAAATGATGGCACTATTTCAAAAGAAAATATTGATAATATAAAAAAAGCTAGAGATAAGGGCGTAAAAATAGTTTTAGCTACTGGAAGACCTATTGATGGAATCAAAAGATTTATAAAACAGCTAGACTTAATTACAGAAGAAGATTATACAGTTACATACAATGGGGCTTTAGTTCAAAATAATTTAACAGAAGAAGTTTTGTTTGAAAAACCATTAAGTATGAAAGACTATAGAGAACTATATGATTTAAGTAAAGGACTAAAAGTAAATATACATGCACTAACAGATCAAATTGTTTTAACACCTAAAATGAGTAAGTATACTGCCCTTGAAGCAGAACTTAATAAAATAGAAATAGAAGAAATTCCTGTAAAAGACTTGCCGGAAGATACAAACATAGTAAAGATAATGTTTATAGATGAGCCAGAACATTTAAATAAAGTAATAGCAAACATTCCTAAAAATATAGGTGAAAAATATACAATGGTACAAAGCGCGCCATTTTTCTTTGAATTTTTACATAAAGAGGTAAATAAATGGACCGGTGTAAGTGCACTAGCTAAAAGATTGAATATAAAAAGAGAAGAGATTATATGTGTAGGAGATGCGGGAAACGACTATCATATGATTAAAAATGCAGGGCTTGGAGTGGCTATGGAGAATGCCTTTGATGAGATAAAAGAATGTGCAAAGTATATAACAGATACAAATGAAGAACATGGAGTAGCTAAAGTAATTAAGGAGTTTATCCTGGATAAATAAATAAAAAACTAAAGAGGGGGATTTATAATGTACAAAAAATTGGGGGATTTATTTCGAGATAGAGAGTTTTTTAGGGCTCTATTAAAAATCGCACTACCGATAACAATTCAAAACTTTATAGCATCTTCACTAAATATGGTAGATACTCTTATGATAGGAAAGGTTCAATCTTATAAGATAGAATCTTTAGCTGCTGTAGGTATTGCCAACCAATACTTCTTCTTTTTCAATCTTATTATATTTGGTATCTATAGTGGATGCTGTATATTCATAGCCCAATATTGGGGAAAAGAAGATATTAAAAGTATTAGAAAAGTTTTAGGATTAAGCTTAATATCGGGATCCGTAATAGCTATCATCTTTACTATAATGGCTTTAATAGCTCCTAATTTTATAATATCACTATTTAATAAGGATGCAAAAGTAATAGCTTTAGGTGTAGATTATTTAGAAATAGTTGTTATAAGTTATATATTTACTTCAATAAGTTTTGCCTTTAGCTTTGCATGTAGAAGTGTTAGACAGGCGAAGATACCTATGTTTGTAAGCGTAATAGCACTTGTTGTTAATACTGTATTAAACTATGCACTTATATTTGGAAAGTTTGGTATGCCTGTTATGGGAGTAAAAGGTGCAGCACTTGCTACTTTAATTTCTAGGGTAATAGAAACCTCTATCTTAATAATTCTTATATACAGTAAATCAGAGGTATTAAATGCAAAAATAAAAGAATTAATAGATTTAGATATGAAGTTTATAAAAAATGTATATAAAACTATCTCACCAGTTATTATAAATGAGACTTTATGGGCATTAGGAATATTAATATATTCTATGGCTTATGGAGTTATAGGTAAAGAAGCAGTAGCAGCAGTTCAGATATGTAACACAGTTCAAAATCTATTTTACGTTGTAATAACGGGGATTTCCAATTCTTGTGCTATAATGATTGGAAATATTATAGGAGCTAATAATAAAGAAAAGGGTATAGATTATTCATATAAATTTTCTGTTATGGGTACAATAGTAGGATTATTCCTAGGAATAGCACTTATTGTATGTGCTCCTCCAATAGTTGGATTTTTCAATGTAGATAAATCTGTATATTCAGCTTCCATAAGTATACTTAATATTATGGGTGTAACCATGGCAATTAAAGTTTTCAATAGAGTATTGGTAGTAGGTATTTTAAGAGGAGGGGGAGATACTAAGTTCTCTATGTATTTAGAAGTGGGAACAGTATGGCTTGTAGGGGTACCACTAGCACTACTTGGATCATATGTATTTAATGTTTCTTTAAATACCCTATTTATTCTTATTACCATGGAAGAAGTAGTGAAATTTTTTATTGGAGTACCAAGAGTTGTATCAAAAAAATGGGTAAGAGATTTAGTAAATGTTAATTAGTCTAAATTATTAAAATAAATCTTACATTAAAATATGTAATGATATATGAGAAATTGCATACATATGTTTCACGTGATATGATTACTATAATATAGAAAATTAAATTTAATATAGAGGAGTGTCATAATGAAAAGTATTTTCTTAGATACGGAAACTACTGGATTAAGACCAGGTCAAATAGCACAACTTACTTATATCGTAGAAGAAGATAAGCAACTTGTGGGTATAAAAAATTATTTTTTTCAAGTAGATAGTATGGATATAGAAGCAGAAAAGGTTCATGGATTTAGCAGAGAAAAACTAGAAATTTTATCTGAAGGATTTACTTTTGGTGACCTTTCAGAAGAAATACAAGAAGACTTTTATGAGGGGATTATTATTGCTCATAATATAGGATTTGATAAGAAGTTTTTAGAAGCTGAATTTCAAAGGATTTTTGAACTTCCAGGCTATTCAAAAGAATTTTGTACAATGGAGTATTTTAGAAACATAGTAAAAATACCATCAAGAAATGGAATAGGATACAAAAATCCTAAATTAGAAGAGGTAGTTAATTATTATAATATAGATAAAGATTTGATTTTAGATAGAACAAAAATGCTATTTGGATGTGAAGATATAGGATTTCATGATGCAAGATATGATGTAATGGCTATGTATATGAGTTGTTTAAAATCAAAGAATAGGGAAACAGTATGTTCACCATTTTGGAATGAACCTTTAGAAATCTTTAATAAATAGTTGGTGATTATATGAAGACTTTGATTTTAGCAGAAAAGCCTTCTGTGGGAAGGAATATAGCAGAAGCGCTTAAATGTAAACAAAAAAAAGATGGGTATATAGAGGGAGATAAATTTATAATTACATGGGCTTTTGGACATTTGCTGCAACTATATGATGCAAAAGATTATGATGGAACCATGAAGAGTTGGAGAATAGAAAAGTTCCCCTTTATACCCGAAGAATTTAAATATAAAATAAAGCAAGATAGTAAAAATAGTTCTATCATTGATAAAGGTGCTGAAAAACAATTAAATATAATAAAAGCATTAATTGATAGGGATGATGTAGAGGGAATAATATCTGCAACAGATTTTGATAGAGAAGGTCAAGTCATATCAGATGAATTATTTATATATTATGATGTGAAAAAGCCTATATATAGAATATTATTAAATGAATGGACAGAAGATGAAGTAAAAAAAGGAATGGAAAATTTAAAACCTAATACTGAAATGCAATCACTACAAGATGCGGGAATAGGAAGACAGTTAGCAGATTGGATTATAGGTATAAATTTAACATCTGTTGCAACTTTAAGATATGGATTTAAAGACAATAAAATTATAAACATAGGAAGAGTATTACTCCCAACATTAAAAATTATTTATGATAGAGATAAAGAAATTGAAAATTTTAAAGCAACTTCTTATTATAAATTAGCGACCAATTTTAAATCAAAAGAAAATATAGAGTTTGAAGCATTATATTATGAAGGAAAAAGTGAGAAGTTTGAAAAAAAAGAGTATTTACAGGAAATAAGTAAATATTTAAATGGAAAAAAAGGCACAGTAGTAGATAAGGAAATAGAGAAAAAGAGGGAATATCCATCGCCACTATTTAACTTATCAAATTTGCAAGGATACATAACAAGTAAATATAAAGGTTGGAATTCTGATAAGGTATTGAAAGTAGCACAGAGCCTATATGAAAAAAAGTTTATTACTTATCCTAGAACAGCAAGTGTAGTACTGGAGGAAAGCCTAGAAGGTAAAGCGAGGAAAGTACTGGACACAGTTAAAAAGGGACTTTCATATGAACCTATGATAAAGTTTGTAAAAAGCAAAAGAGTTTTTGATAACTCAAAGGTAGAGAGTCACAGTGCCATTATTCCAACATATGTTGTACCAAAGTCTCTAAGTAAAGATGAACAGTGTGTATATAATGCAGTTAAAAATAGATTTATCATGCAATTTATGCCGGTTGCAGAATTTGAGGAAACTAAAATAACTATAAAAGTATTTGATGATAAAATACCTGGAGAATTTATAGCTAAGGGAAAGGTTCAGATAGTAGAAGGATGGAGAATTGTTGAAAAAATTGAGACCAAAGATACGATTCTTCCCTTAGTAGAAAAAGGGGAAACTCTACAAGTTACTAGTAGCAAAGTTAATAAAGTTACTAAAAAATCACCTAAACATCATACTGAGAAAACCCTATTAAGGGTTATGGAAACTTGCGGTAAAAGTTTTAAAGAGGATGAGGAAACAAGTTCTGAAGAGATGATGAATGCCATATTAAGTGGCTTTAGTATAGGAACTCCTGCAACTAGAGCAGAAACTATCAAAAGATTAAATGATATAGGATATATTTCAACAAAGGGTAAAAGCTTAACTTGTACAGAATTAGGTAAAACTCTTGTAGAGATATTTCCAGCCAAAGAACTTTTAGATTTAGAATATACGGGTAAATTAGAGAAAACTTTATCTGACATAGAGAAAGGGAAGTTTAATAAAGGTGATTTTTTAAATTTAATATATGATTTTACTAGAAAGTCTGTAAATCATATAAAAAATGATAATTCCCTACTTCATAAATTTAAAGTTGATTTACCAGATGGTGTGGAAGAGATAGGAAAGTGTCCTGTTTGTGGCAATTCCATTATTGAAGGTGAAAAAGGATTTGGTTGTGTTAATTGGAAGAATGGATGTGATTTCACAGTCTGGAAGAATGATAAATTCATTGCATCCTTGGGAAAGAATGTTACGAAACAAATGGTTGAACTGCTTCTTAAAAATGGTAGAGTAGGATTTAGAAATTTAAAAAGTAAAAAAGGTAATACCTTTAGTGCATATCTAAGTTATGTAAAGAATGAGAAGACTGGGTATTATAATTGGAAAATGGATTTTATTAATTAAAGGCATTTATATGTAGAAAAATATTTTTAAATTAAATATTAACAAATAATAGATAGTTTTATTTAAATAAGACTATCTATTATTTTTAATCATATTTTCTAAATGCTTAATTTTTTATAATTTCATTATCTTTTATAAATTCGTCACATTATTTACTAATTACATCTTATAATGTATAATTATTCTGTATAACCATATAACGGTAATAGAATCTTATGTTTTTAATAAATTAGTTGAATATTGGAAATAAATATTATATAATAATAATAATCAACAAATAATATTATATAGAAGGTGATTTTTATGAATATAGAAATATTGAAAAGCTTTCAAGAATCTAAAAATAACAATCTTCTAGTACCAGTTTTTTTAGAATCTGAAAATCAACATATTCAAAATGAATTAAAAGAATTATTAAAAGAATTAACTATGAAAGACAAATTTAAAGGTGAAGCAGGTGAAATTGCTTCTTTAAATATAATAAAAGATGGAAACATAAATAATTTTGTATTTATAGGATTAGGTAAAGATGATAAGTTAAATAGTGAAGAAGTTAGACAAAATATATCTAAAGCCATAAAGAAGTTTAATGAATTAAAAGAAGAAGAGGTAACTTTACTATTATTTAAATCAGAAAAGGTATGTATAAAGAGAACTGTTAAAGCTATAGTTGAAGCGACTCTTTTAACAGAGTATTCTTTCCAAAAGTATATGGCGAGCAAAAAAGATTTTTCTGTTAAAATATTAAATCTAGTACAAGCCACTAATAATGATTTAGATCTAAAAGATATAGAGAGTGCAATAGAAGAAGGGACAATTTTAGCTAGATCTACAATAATAGCTAGAGATCTTGTAAATGAGCCTTCAAATATTTTAGGACCAAGTGAACTTGCAAAAGAAGCTCAAAAGTGTGGAAAAGAGTATGGTTTTGATGTAGAAGTATTAAAGGAAGATGAAATAAAAAAATTAGGAATGGAAGCATTCCTAGCTGTGGCTAAGGGTTCAAAGAAAGAGCCAAAACTTATTGTTATGAGATATTTCGGTGATAAGAGCAGTAAAGAAATCTTAGGCTTTGTAGGTAAAGGATTAACTTATGACAGTGGCGGATATTCTATAAAACCGACTGATGGCATGGTTACTATGAAATCAGATATGGGAGGTTCAGCAGCAGTTATAGGTGCTATGAGTGCTATAGCAAAAAGTAAGTTAAAGATAAATGTAATTGCTGTAGTTGCGGCATGTGAAAATATGATTTCTGGAAAAGCATATAAGCCAGGTGATATAATAAACTCAATGGGCAATAAGACTATAGAAGTATTAAACACAGATGCAGAAGGAAGACTAACTTTAGTTGATGCTGTTTATTATGCTATAAATAAAGAAAAAGTAACTAAGGTTGTTGATATTGCAACTTTAACAGGAGCTGTAATGGTTGCATTAGGTAGAGATGTAAGTGGTGTTGTAACAAATAATGAGGAGTTTTTAGGAAGTCTTCAGAAGGCATCAAATATGTCTGGCGAGAAGATTTGGGAACTACCTAATTTCCCTGAATACAAGAAGCTTATAAAATCAGATATAGCCGATCTTAAAAATATTGGAGGAAGATGGGGAGGCTCTATAACAGCTGGATTATTTATAGGTGAATTTGTAGGAAACACTCCTTGGCTTCATATAGATATAGCTGGTACTGCATGGAAAGATAGTGCTACAAGCTATTTTGCAAAAGGTGGAACAGGTGTAGGGGTTAGAACTCTATACTATCTAGCTAAAAATTTAAATAAATAATATAAAATAATATATTAATGTCCTAAAAGATAATGTGATTAACATATTTTAGGACATTTTTGTTTTTAGAGATAAAAATATAAAATTAAATATGAATAAAAGTAAAGGAATATACAAAATAATATACTATAAACTTTTAGATTGAATTTTTAATTTTCTAATGATAAAGGAGGTTAATATAATGGAAGAAAAGAGGAAGTTATCTCATACTGCATATGGGGGAATAAAAGGTGAAGACTATGTTCCATTTATACCGGCTAATGTTGCAATTCCTGAAACTACAATAATATCTATACTTATTGGAATATTATTTGCTATAATATTTGCTGCTGCTAATACATATCTTGGCTTAAAAGTTGGCCTTACTATTTCGGCAGGTATACCTGGTGCTATTTTAGCCACTGGCCTATTAAAAGGGATTTTTAATAGAAATAATATTTTAGAGGCTAACATGATATCATCTATAGCTGCTGTAGGTGAATCCATAGCAGGAGGAATTATTTATGTATTACCTGCTATTATACTTTGGGGTATGCAATTAAAATTAACAACTATTTTCATAGTTACGGCTATAGGAGGATTAGTAGGAGTATTTTTCGTCACTCCTCTTAGAAGATTTTTAATAGTAGAGGAGCATGGAAATTTAATTTATCCAGAAAGTATGGCGGCAGCGGAAGTTCTGGTTACAGGAAGTGAAGGTGGCTCTGCTTTTAAGTCAGTTTTATTGGGACTTGGTGGTGGTGGTCTTTATAAATTATTTTCTGGCGGATTTAAACTATGGCTTGAAGAACCAGAATGGCATATAAAACCAGTACAAAATACTATTTTTGGAGTTGACACCATATCTTCATTAATGGGAGTAGGATACATAGTTGGTTTAGAAGCTTCACTGTATATGTTTGCAGGTTCCATACTTGCTTGGATAGGATTAATACCTTTAATAAAATATATTGGAGAAGCGTTAACTAATCCTATTTTTCCGGCTACGGAATTAATAAAAAATATGGGGGCTTGGGATGTATGGAAAAATTACATAAAATATATAGGTGCCGGAGCTGTGGCAACAGGAGGATTTATTAGTTTAGGAAAATCACTACCAACTATACTAAAATCATTTAAATCTGCAATGGAAGGTATGGGAAAAAGCAATGATAGCAATGAAGAGAAGAGGATAGATAAGGATGTGCCTATTACCTGGGTCTTAGGTATTGCTATATTAGTTTTTTTACTTTCATGGCTATTGCCGGGAATAAATGTAGGACCTTTAGGTGGAATTCTTGTAGTTCTATTTTCGTTTTTTTTCTCAGTTGTTTCAGCTAGAATGGTTGGGATAATAGGAGCTTCTAACAATCCTGTATCGGGCATGACCATAGCTACATTATTAATTGTTACATCAATTTTAAAGGTAACAGGCAATGTGGGCAATCGTGGAATGATTGTAGCAATTCTAATCGGAGGCATAGTATGTGTAGCTATTGCTGTAGCAGGTGGTACGGCACAAAGTTTAAAAACTACCTATATAATTGGAGGAACTCCTAGAAATGTTCAAATAGGTATGTATATTGGACTTGTATGTTCAGCTGTATTTGCAGGAATGGTTATATTAATGCTTAATGGTGCATTTCCAGGTGGAATAGGAGGTAAAGATGTACCTGCCCCTCAAGCTACTTTAATGGCAGTAGTTGTTAAAGGTGTTATGACAGGTAAGTTGCCTTGGGTATTAGTTATAGTAGGAGGTATTATATCTATATTCTGTGAGTTAGTTAAATTACCAATATTACCTGTTGCACTAGGGATATACCTTCCTATACATCTAAATACAGGAATTCTTTGTGGTGGTATTGTTAGAGTATTAGTTGAGAAGAAATTTAAAAATAATGAGCAAAAAAGAAAAGAGCAAGTTGAAAAAGGAATCTTATTATCTTCTGGAATAGTTGCAGGAGATGCCTTAATGGGAATTATAATTGCCATATTTGCAACTTTGAATATAAATATAGCTTTTGGCACTAACATACTAACTTATATTACAGGAAATCCATATGTTGCAGCAATAATCTTCTTACTCTTAGGAATTTGGATATATAGATTTGCAACTAAAGTTGAAGATGAAAAAATTTAAATAATAATATTAATTAAATAATGAAAAATCTAATTAAGCAACCAATTCTAAATTTGATTTTCAATTATAATAATATGAATTAAATAATTTTATAGAAGTGGTGATATATATGAAAAGAGGTAATAATATAAAAAGAAATGATAATTTTCTTTTATATGTTCCACACATAAAGCACAAGGAATGGGAGTTAAGGAAAGGAAATATTGTATTATTTTTTCGTCATGATAAAGTTATAGAAAAGGTAATGGCATGGCTTTTTAATAAACCCACAGTTACTGATATAAAATTAGACAAAATATCTTCGCAGGTGTGGCTTTTAATAGATGATAAGAAAAATATTCTAGAGATAGCCGAAAAAATTAGAGAAAATACTAAAGATAATTTAGAAATTAGTAGCAAAAGGTTAATACTATTTTTAAGATATTTATGCAGTAAAGGATGGATATACTTTACTAAGTAAAAGGTTGATTTTTCTATATTTAAAGTCTATACTCAAAGTATGGAAAGTATTTTGTTATTATTTACAAGAAAGGGGGTAACCTAAAATAATAATTATTATTTTAGGGGATGATTATGAGTATGAATATAAATGATAAAATTGATGCAATGAGAGAGGATCTTATAGAAAGTACTGCAGAAATAATAAAAATTAAAAGTTTAGAAGGGCCTAAAAAAGATGGTATGCCTTTTGGTGAAGGACCAGCAAATGCACTTAAATGTGCATTAGATACTGCTAAAAGATTAGGATTTAAAACTGTTAATTTAGATAACTATGTTGGATATGCTGAAATGGGTGAAGGAGAAGACTATGTCGCAGCTCTAGGCCATTTAGACGTTGTTCCAGAGGGAGAAGGGTGGATACATCCACCATACGGAGCTGAAATTCATGATGGAAAAATGTATGGTAGAGGAACTACTGATGACAAAGGGCCTGTTATGGCAGCTTTATTTGGAGCAAAAGCTATAATGGATTTAGGTCTTCCACTATCTAAAAGAATAAGAATTATATTTGGTACAAATGAGGAGACTGGAAGTAAGGAATTAGAATATTATTTAGAAAAAGAAAAAGCTCCAGTGGCTGGATTTACTCCAGATGCAGAATATCCTCTAATTAATGGAGAAAAAGGATTAACATCATTTGATCTTATAAAAGAATTTACTTCTTCAGAAGAAGGAAATATAACAATAGAAAGTATTAATGGCGGTCAGGCAGCTAATATGGTTCCAGACTATTGTGATGCTACTTTAAAAGTTAAAGATGCAAAAGAATTAATACAAAAGTTAGAAGCTTTTGCAAATGAAACAGAATATAAGTTATCAGCTGAAGAAAAAGATGGTATGGTAGTTATAAAATCTAAAGGAGAGTCAGCTCATGGAAGCACTCCTCAGTTAGGTAAAAATGCTATAATGCAGTTATTTGCGTTCTTAGGAACATTAGAAATTTCTAATAAAGAGGTTTCTGAATATGTAAGCTTCCTAAATAAACATATAGGTATGGAATACAATGGAGAATCTTTCGGTTGTGGATTAGAAGATGAGGTATCAGGAAAACTTTCATTTAATACTGGCGTAATAAAAATGGATAAGAATAAATCAGTATTAACTTTAAATTTAAGATATCCTGTAACTAAAAAGTTAGATGATATGATGACTCCATTTAATAAAACTATAGAAGGTACTGGGTTAAAGTTAGAAAACTTTTCACATCAAGAACCACTTTATTTTGAACCAGAACATCCATTAGTTAAGTCATTACAAAAAGTTTATACCGAACAAACAGGAAAAGAAGCAAACTTAATTTCAATTGGCGGAGGAACATATGCTAAAGAAATGCCTAATATATTAGCTTTTGGACCAATGTTTCCAGGAGAGCCAGATTGCATTCATAAACCAAATGAATTTATAACTTTAGATAATTTAGTTTTAAATTCAAAAATTTATGCACATGCATTATATGAATTAGCAAAATAATATAAGATGTTTATATAAATCTTTTCTGATAAGCATGCAAGAATCTTTGCATGCTTATTTAAAATTATAAAGAGTTTTAAGGGATTTAATACATTTGCTTGAGTAAGATTAAAAACTTTGATAAAATAGGTTAACTACTAATTTAAAGTAATATGAGGTGATGCTTTTAATGGATCATATAAAAAAAGATAGAGATAAAGAGTTAGAAAAAGAAATAGAATTAGAGATAGAGAAGGAAAGACTTAATTATGTATTAACTGTAATTAATAATGAAATAGAGTTAGCAGTAAATAAAAGAAAAGGATTCCTTGGTCAATTATTAGAGTATAGAAAAAAGTTTATAGAAGAGTATAGGAATGACGAAGATAAGGTAATTGAGTATTTTGATCATGAGCGATTTGTGACAGAGGAAGCATTTAATCTTATAGATAAAAAGTTAAAAGAACTTACTACATTAAAAGAAAGTCCTTATTTCGGTAGAATAGATTTTAGGGAAGAAGAGTATGGCATAGAAAAAATATATGTTGGTAAATTTGGTCTTATTAAAGAAGGAGAATTTGAACCTTTAGTAGTAGACTGGAGAGCACCAATAGCTTCTTTATTTTATGAGGGAAAAGTAGGTTCATCACATTATAATTCTCCAGATGGTGAAGTGCCAGTAGAAATACTAGGAAGAGTTCAATATATAATTAAAAATTCTAAATTATTGGGAATGTTTAATTCGGACTTAGATGTAAAAGATGATATACTTCAAATGGTATTATCAAAAAATTCTAGTGACAAGTTAAAAGATATAGTAATGACAATACAAAAAGAACAGGATGAAATAATAAGGGAGTCTTATTTAAAAACTCTTGTTGTAAATGGTGTAGCAGGAAGTGGTAAAACTACTATAGCCCTTCATAGAGTTGCATACCTTTTATACAATAATAGAAAAAAATTAGAAAATAAAATTTTGATTTTGGGACCAAATGGAATTTTTATGGATTATATATCAAATGTGCTTCCGAGTCTAGGTGAGACTGGAGTAAAACAGGATACTTTTTGGGACATGACAGAAAAACTTTTAGACCTTCAAGGAAAGGTTATGAACTACAAAGAGTATTTTGAAAGAATAATAAAAGGTGATAGTGAATTAGTAGATGATTTTATTTTAAAAAGTTCAGACGAGTATATAAAAAGACTAAACGCTACTATAGAAAATTTAGAACAATTTAAATTTAAACCTACAAATGTTACTTTTAGAGGCAAAGATATTTTTAAAGTAGATGAGATAGAAGAATTATTTAGTAAACATTATAAATATATGCCTCTATATAAGAGAACAGAAAAAATTAGAAGAATCATAATTTGGAGATTAAAAGATAAGAGAGATGAGGAAGTAAGAGAAATAAATAAATTATATGATACAAAGAGAGATTCCTTATCACCAGAAGAATTAGCACTTAATGAAAATGATTTAGAATTCCAAAGAAAAAATTGTATAAGAGATGTTATTAAAGAATTTACAGAAGTAAAGAGATCTCTTGTATGGCTGGAAAATGAGGAAGTAGTTTCTTTATATAATAGATTTAATAATTATAAAAAGCTTACACCTGAAGATTTAGCAGCTATTATGTATCTAAAAATAAAATTAGAAGGATATAAAATCAAAGAAGATATAAAGCATGTAGTAATAGATGAGGCACAGGATTTAAGCATGCTTCAGTTACGAGTTATTAAAGAAATAACAGGTGCATCTGCATTTACCATACTTGGCGATAGTAATCAAAGAATTTTACCTTTAAAGGGTAATATAGCTATGAAAAATTTAGATAACATATATAAAGACTTGGATATAAAATATTTTAGTTTAGATAAGAGTTATAGGTCTACTGTAGAGATTATGGAGTATGCTAATACATTCTTAGATGAAGAAAAGATAGTTCCTCTTGTTAGAAATGGAGAGGAAGTCTGGCAGCGAGATGTAGCGTCTGATGATGTTATACAGAAGTGTGTAGTAGATAGAATCTTTAGATATAAAGAAAGTGGATATGAGAGTATTGCTATAATATGCGAAGATATAAATACATGTAGTAAAGTTCATAATCTTATTAAGGATAAGGTTCATTCAAGGTTACTAGATAGTGATGAATTAATATATAAAAGTGGGGTAGTTATAATACCTTCTTATTTTGCACGAGGACTAGAATTTGATGGAGTAGTTTTACTCATGAAAGATGAAAAAGAAGAAAGTAATTATGTAAATAAAGGAAAGCTTAAGTATATTATGGCAACCAGGGCTTTACATAAATTATCTGTGATTAAAATTAAATAGAAATAAAATAAATGACTGGTTTAATTTAAAACTAGTCATTTATTTCTAATAGCAAGAGCTAGATTAATATTGTATAAAGTTTAAATTACATGACTTTTCCTTAAAATATTACTGGCTTGCTGTTATCTTATTTATAATTACTTCATGAACTTTGTCTAATTCTTGAAAATCCATATTAGGAATATAGTATTTTTCTATATCATCATGTAATTTTTTTGCTTCGGTTAATATAGATAATGATTTATTTAAAAGTGTATAAAATAGGTCTTTAGAATTTATAATTTTTTCATTTACACAGTTAATTAGGTCATAATTCAAGTAATTTTCCATATAAATTTGATGACCTTTATATAGAGTTTGGTTTATTTCATTAGAACTTATAACCGCTAATTTTAGAGCAGGAATATAAATATGTTCTAACTCCTCTGGAGCAATAGGATTATGAAAAGCCTCTACGTTAAAACCTCTCTTCAAAGCTTCATCCTTAAGATATTCAAGTATTTTATCTTTAGAAGTACCAGGAGGACCATTTAAAACATAAGTTGTTTCACACTGTTCTAAGAGGTCTTCAATAAAGGTTACTATACCTGTTGGAGTAAAAGCCGTTATAAATAAGTCTTTACAAGTGCCGAGAGAAGAAATTGGCTGTTTAAAAATTTTATTTTTTAAATCTTCACGAAGAAAATTAAATTTATTATAGTTTAAGGCATCACTATTCATATTGCTCCAATCATCATGGATGATTTTTGCAGCAGATAGATATTTGTATGCTCTATCAAAAGTTTTTGAAATGGAGTTCTTTATATTTATAATTTGATCTTTGTTTTTTCGTATTTCAAATTCATTCCAAAATTCTCCTAAGTTTATTATTTCATCTACTGCTCCAGGAACTTTAGGATCCACTACATGTGGCGCTGTTCCGTCTAAAATAGCAACCTTTAAGTCTTTTATTAGAATACCATCCAAGGAACTGCTATCAGAAGAACAATGATAAAATTCTACTTCATGATTAATACTTTTATAATACTCGCCTAACTTTTTCATGATGGAGGATTTACCAGTACCTGGCCCACCTTTTAAACAAATTATTTTATTTGCTTTCTCTAAAGGTATAATCTCATGAAAAAAAGAGTAAAAGCCTAAGGGGGTATTTCCTCCTAGAAAGAAACGTTTGTCTTTAATACTCAAAAAAATCACACTCCATAAATTTGTATCACTAACATTATATTTATATGGATTTAATTTGTTTACAGATACTTTAATATACCCCTAGAAAATCTTTATCTATAGTTATTATGGCATTGTAATTTGGATGTTTAATCTTTATATCTTTTACTATTTTATCTATAAGATCCTTTTCGTCTTCTTTAGAAAAATCCTTATTATATTTCACAACTATATCAAATATAATATTCTTAACTTCACCTTCACCTACTACCCTGAAGTCATGCATAGAATGAATATTATCATATTTTTTTAATATGGATTCTATAAACTCTTTAGTACTTTGTATTTCTTTGCAGTCTGTATTTATGGGATCCATATGAATTACAAGTAGTACCCCTAGTTCCTCTGAAATTTCTCTTTCTGCCTTATCAATTATTTCGTGAATATGAACAATAGGAGCATTAGAAGGAACCTCTGCATGAATTGAGGCTATACATCTACCAGGACCATAATTATGAACTATTAAATCATGAGTACCTTTTATACCATCATATTTAAGCATTAAATTCTTGATATCTTTTACTAAATCTGGATCTGGAGATTCTCCAAGTAATGGATCTAAAGTTTCTTTTATTAGAGAAATACCAGAATATATAATAAATAAGGAAACTACAATACCAATATAGCCATCTATAGGAAAAGTAAAGAATTTAGAGCTTATAAGAGAAAATGCAACTACAGAAGAAGTTATAACATCAGCAAAAGAATCTTTAGAGGAAGCTTTTAAAGTTGAAGAATTTATATCATAACTTAGAGTTCTATAGAAATATCCCAGCCATAATTTTATAAATATAGATAGTAACATTAGTAAAAAAGAAATCATACTAAAATTAATTGTTGTAGGATTAATTATTTTAGAAAAGGAACTCTTAGTAAATTCCACACCTACTAACAAAACAAAGAAAGATACAATCAAAGCAGATATATATTCAATTCTTCCATGTCCAAAGGGATGTTCTTTATCGGCAGGTTTACTTGCAAGTTTAAAACCTAAAATTGTAATTAGTGATGATGCTGAATCCGATAGATTATTAAAGGCATCTGCACTTATAGCAATACTTTTAGTAAAAATACCTACTGAAAATTTAATTACAAATAGTGTTATATTAATAATAACACCTACAATGCCTGCAAGGTATCCATAAGATTTTCTTACTTTTCTATCTTCTTTATTTTGAAAGTTTTTAATGAATTTTTTTATTAGTAATTTAGAAAACATTATATACTCCCTTCCTATTTTAGTAAGTTCTTCATTAATTATTATACTATATACTTTACCATATATAGATTAATATATCATTATAAAACATGGGTTATAGTTTTTAGAAGAGGATTATGAAAATTATTTTGAATTTAGATTATAAAAATTTTTTTCATGTATTATATGGTAAACTTATATTATATGTTAAGATTATATTTAATGATATAACTATTTAAAATACGTTTTTAGGAGGCATATAATATGAATAATTTAGAATTTGCACAAAATCTTGTGGATTTTCTTTATGATAGTCCATCAGCTTTTCATGCTGTTCAAAATGTTAAAAACATATTGACAGAGTCAGGATTTAAGGAAGTAAAAGAAGAAGAAAGATGGGATTTAAAAAAGGGTGGTAAGTATTTTACAACTAAAAATGGAACAGCCCTAGTAGCATTTACTGTAGGTACAGGAGAAATTGAAGAACATGGATTTAAATTAGTAGGGGCACACACAGATTCACCTACTTTTAGAATTAAACCATCACCAGAAATGGTATCAGAAGGGGCTTATGTTAAATTAAATACAGAAGTATATGGTGGACCTATTTTAAACACTTGGTTTGATAGACCACTTGCCCTTGCAGGAAGAGTTGTTTTAAAAGGTGATAATATATTATATCCAGAAACAAAACTTATAAACATAAATAAACCTATTTTAATAATACCTAACGTATGCATTCATATGAATAGAAATATTAATAAGGGTGTAGAAATAAATCCACAAAAAGATACATTACCATTGCTATCTTTAGTTAACGAAGAATTAGAGAAAGGCAATTATTTATTAAGCCTAATTTCTAAAGAGTTAGAAATAAAAAAAGAAGAAATAGTAGATTTTGATTTATATTTATATGAATATGAAAAGGGACTTATTATGGGATTAAATGACGAGTTTATATCTTCTTCTAGACTTGATGACCTGCAAATGGTACATGCTGGTATATATGCTCTTAAGGAATCAGAAGTTTCAAAATCAACTAATGTTATGGTTTGTTTTGACAATGAGGAAATTGGAAGTCTAACAAAACAAGGCGCAGACTCCGAGATGTTGGCAAATATTCTAGAGAGAATAACAGTATCTATGGGCAAAGGAAGGGAAGAACATTTTAG
Source organism: Hathewaya histolytica (assembly GCF_901482605.1). Lineage (NCBI taxonomy): Bacteria > Bacillati > Bacillota > Clostridia > Eubacteriales > Clostridiaceae > Hathewaya > Hathewaya histolytica. Next base: position 659,958 of record NZ_LR590481.1, read on the forward strand.
AGCACTTAGCAGATCATTTATTATTTCAGCAGATAACGCTCATGCTGTTCACCCAAATAGTGAAGAGAAACATGATCCTACTAATAGACCATTAGTAAATAAAGGACCTGTTATAAAGATAAATGCAAATCAAAGCTATACAACTGATGCGGATTCAGATGCAGTTTATGAGTTAATCTGTCAGAAAGCTGGAGTTCCATATCAAAAATTTGTTAATCGTTCTGACCAAAGAGGGGGATCTACCATAGGACCTATATCATCATCACATATTAATATTCGCTCAGTAGATATAGGAAATCCTACTTTAGCTATGCATTCTATAAGAGAGCTTGCTGGTGTAGATGACCATACTTATGTTTATAAATCTTTTATAGAATTTTATAATCTTTAATAAAGAATAAAAAAGAGTATGAAAAAGTAAATCCTAATTTTTTATTAGGAAAATTTTAATAATAACATATGTATATTAAAAAGGAGAAAAGTTATATATAATTTTTCTTCTTTTTTATTTTGAATCTACAATTAAGCCTATTAAACGATAAAAAGTAATAAATTATAGCTTCTTTGGTAATAATAATTCAAGTGTAAGTCTAATTACTAAAGAGGTGAATAAAATGAACTCGTTTTTCTATTTTGAAATTTTAACAATATTTTTAGCTTTTATTTTGTTAATCATACTTATATTTAAATATAAATTTTATAAAGAAGAAAACGTAATGAATTCCATACAAAATATATCTACAAGAGATCATGAAAAATTAGAAAAACATGCACAAAATATACCGGAAGAATATTTAGAGAAAAAGAAAATAAATACTAGAAAAAATTTAATGAAGAATCTAGATCATAGTTTTAATAATATAGTTACTACATATAATTTTATGGAAAAAGAAGTAAGAGATAAAAAGGTTATAGTTCCTGCAGCGGAATGGTTACTAGATAATTTATATTTAATAGAAAAAGAATACAAAAATGTAAAAGAGAGTCTACCTAAAAGTTATTACAAGGAACTTCCACTAATGCAAAATGGAATGCTGAGAGGATATCCAAAGGCATATCATATAGCAGTTCAAATAGTTTCTCATACTGAAGGTGAAATAGATGAAGATATTATTAAGAGATTTATTATATCTTATCAAAAAAATACTATACTCACTATGGCGGAACTTTGGGCTATTCCTGTAATGATAAGAATAGCTTTAATACAAAATATAAGCAGGGTATGTGAAAAAATAGTATTTATACAAGAAGAGAGAACAAAGGCTGAGTTCTTTGGTGATAACTTAATAAATGCATTTAATGATGAAAAGTTAAAAGATGAATTGCAAAGGATGTATAAATTAAAAGTAGACTTTAATCCATTTTTTACTGAGAGGTTATTAAAATTACTTAGAGATAATGGTGTAGATAATCATGAACTTTATAGTTGGATTGAAGAAAAACTAGATAGAAATCATACTACTTTTGAGTATATTGTGTCTAATGCTCATAAAAGACAATCCTATTATGAATTAAGCCTAGGAAATAGTATAAGTAGTATAAGAAAAATGGAAGCTTTGAGTTGGGAACATACTTTTGAGGAGTTATGTAGTGTACATTATATTTTGAGCAAGGATCCAGTAAATCAGTACATGAAGATGGATTTTAAATCAAGAGATTTTTACAGACATGAAATAAGCAAGATATCTAAGAAAATTGATATAAGTGAGGTCTTCATAGCGAAAAAAGCTTTAAAACTTGCAAAGGAAAACAGTGGTGACAAGGATTATTTAAATCATGTAGGATATTACATTATAGATGATGGAAAAATAGAGCTAATAAGAAGTTTAAAAGAGAAGAGAAATATATTAGATATACTTAAGGATTATATCACTAAGTATAAGGTACCTATATATTTATTAGCAACAATTTTAATAACACTTATGGTTACATCCGTGTTTTTAAATATTAGCTATATTAGAGATGCAGATATAAGATATAGTAAGTATATAGTAGCCTTTTTAGTTATAATAATTCCATGTAGCGAAATAGGTATTTCTATATTCAATTGGATTATTACTCATTTAATGCCTATAAGCTTTGTCCCTAAGTTAGAACTAAAAGAGGGTATAAGTAAAGAAAATTCAACTGTAGTAATAATTCCAACATTAATAACTAGTAGGAATACAGTGAAAAAATTAATTTCTGATTTGGAAGTATACTATTTATCTAATAGAGAGGATAATCTTTACTTTGCTATTTTAGGTGATTTTAAGGATAGTAAACATGAAACAGAGGAAAATGATAAGGAAATTATAGATTTAGCATTAAATGAAACAAACAAGTTAAATGATAAATATGGATTTAAAGAACATAATAAGTTTTTCTTTTTATGTAGATATAGAAAATTTAATGAATCTGAAGGTTACTTTTTAGGGTGGGAAAGAAAAAGAGGAAAAATAGCAGAATTTAATTTATTATTAAGAGGTTCAAAAGATACAACTTATAATGTAATAAGCAGTAATATAGAAAATTTAAAGAAAGCAAAATATATAATAACATTAGATGCGGATACAATTCTTCCACGAGATACTGCTAAAAAGTTAATAGGTTCTATGGAACATGTATTAAATAGACCATATTTAAATGAAGATAATACAAAAGTTTTAAGAGGATACGGACTAATGCAACCTAGAATAAGTGTTAGTACGGTTAGTGGAAATAAAACTATGTTCTCTAAAGTGTTATCAGGAGAAACAGGAATAGATACTTATAGTACAGCTGTTTCAGATTTATATCAAGATTTATTTGGAGAAGGGATTTTTACTGGAAAAGGTATCTATAATATAGATGTTTTCATATCTACAATAAAAGGTCAAATACCTGAAAATACAGTATTAAGTCATGATCTTTTGGAAGGCTCATATATGAGAACAGCATTAGTTAGTGACATAGAATTAATAGATTCATATCCAGCATACTATAATTCAAGTTCTAAAAGGCTACATAGGTGGGTAAGAGGGGATTGGCAACTTCTTAAATGGCTAGGAAATACTAGACTAAATCTTTTAAGTAAGTGGAAAATATTTGACAACTTAAGAAGAAGTTTAGTTTCACCCTTTTTAATGATAACTATATTATTTGGACTTCTAAACATACTTCCTAATGGTATAGATAAATGGTTTATGGTAGCATTTTTAACTATAGTAGTGCCAGTAGCATTTAGTATTACAGAAAATATAGTAGCGCCTATGAAGGGAATAAGTGTTTCAGGTAGACTTAATACAGACAAAATGGTGTTAAATCAATTTTTGTTTATATTTGCATTTTTGCCTCATAAAGCTTGTATGATGGTAGATGCTATTTTTAGAAGTTTATACAGGATACTTATAAGCAAAAAGAATCTTCTTCAGTGGCAGACGGCTGAAGCAGTTGAAAAGAGCGTGGGTACAAAATTAAATGATTTTATAAAGTTTATGTGGTTTGGAAGTTTTATATCATTACTTATATTATTTTTATCTTTTATAAAATCTGCGGCTATAGGTATGGTTATGATAGTACCTTGCACCATTTGGTTTTTAAGTCCATTACTTGCATACTATTCTAGCCTTCCTTTAACTGAACAGAAAGAGAGTCTTTTAAAAGAAGATGTTTTTATATTAAGAAGAATATCAAGAAAGACATGGGCTTATTTTGAGGATTTTGTAAATGAGGAAAACAATTGGCTAGGACCTGATAACTTTCAAGAAAATCCTCCTAATGGTGTAGCACATAGGACTTCTCCAACTAATATTGGTATGACTTTAACTTCAAACATAGTAGCTCTAGATATGGGTTATATAGGACTTCTTCAATGTTTAGAAAGACTAGATAACACCGTAATATCCATGAATAATTTATCTAAATATAAAGGTCACTTTTATAATTGGTATAATACACTAACCAGTGAACCACTATATCCTAGATTTGTGTCTACAGTAGATAGTGGTAACTTAGTAGGGTATCTTTGGTTATGTTCGGAAACACTTGAGGAAGAATTAAATCTACCATATGTAAATAAAAGAATTAAAATAGGGTTAAAAGATACTTTGAGCTTAAGTAAAAATGAATTAAATCAATTATTAGGTGAATCAAATGAACTTAATAATATAAGTATAAGTGAAGAAATAGATGCTAATATAATATCATGGAGAAAAGACTTATTAAATATATTAAAAGCAGTGAATAGTATTTATGAAAGAGAAGAGAAACATATATATTACTGGACATATAAACTAAAGAAAGATATTCAAAATCATATAGAGGAATTAGATAAAACTTTTCCATGGATAAAAATATTAGATGAAGGGGAAGTAAGTGAGGAAATAAAAAATAAACTTATAGATATACCAAGTAAAATTTCTTTAAAAAATATTCCTGAAATCCTCTATACACTTGAAGATGATTTAATTAATAAAAATAATGGTGTAAAAGAAGATTTAATAGATGCAGTAAAAGCTAGTAGGATATATATAGTTTCTATTATAGATAGAATAAATAGTTTATCCATGGAATTGTATAATATAGCAGAGGAAACAGATTTTAAATTCCTATATGATAAGGATAAAAATTTATTTTCTATAGGTTTTGATATGGAAAATAATAAGATAAATAAAAGTTACTATGACCTATTAGCATCAGAATCTAGACAGGCAAGTTTTGTTGCTATAGCAAAAGGAGAGGTTCCTAAAGAACATTGGTTTAAACTAGGAAGAAGTATGACATTTATGGGAAGAAGTAAAGGTTTAGTTTCATGGAGTGGAACTATGTTCGAATACTTCATGCCTTTGCTAATAATGAAAACTTATCCACATACAATATTGGATAGGACATATCGTTCTGTAATAGAAGGTCAAATAAAATATGCTAAACGAAGAGGTGTACCTTTTGGTATATCAGAATCAGGTTTTTATACCTTTGATATAAATAAAAATTATCAATATAAAGCCTTTGGGGTACCAGGCATAGGACTTAAAAGGGGTCTAATAAACGAACTTGTAATTTCACCTTATTCAACTATACTATCCCTTCAAAAGGAATTAAAACATTCTTTAATTAATATAAAAAGATTAATTAAGGCAGGATTAGAAGGAACTTATGGATTTTATGAAGCTATAGATTATACAAAAAATAGAGTAAATAAAGAAAGTAATAGTGAAATAGTAAAATCCTATATGATTCATCATCAGGGCATGAGTTTAATGGCTATAGACAATGTATTAAATAAAAATATTCTTCAAAATAGATTCCATAATATTCCGATAGTGAAGGCTACGGAACTTTTATTACAAGAGAAGATACCTAATAAAGTATTATATGATAGAGAATATAAATTTGATTTAAAAGAAAGCAAGTTTGAAAAACAAAGAATTATAACTAGAACATATAAAACAGCAAAAACTAGTGTGCCAGAAGTCCAATTATTATCTAATGATAACTTACATCTCATGGTATCTAATAGCGGAAGTGGATATACAAAATTGCAAGATACATTTTTATATAGATGGAGAGAAGATGTTACAGAAGATAACACAGGGTTATATGTATACATTAAAGATAATGCAACTAAGTACTACTGGAGTGCAACATATGCTCCTACTATGGAAGAAGGAGAAGATTATGAAGTAACATTTTCCATAGATAAGGCAGAATTTAAAAAAACATATAAGAATATTTTATGTAAAACCAAGATAAGTGTGTCTAAAGAAGATGATGTTGAAATTAGAAAGCTAAGCTTAAAAAATTTAGATGAACAAGATAAAATAATTGAAGTTATAAGTTATGCAGAGGTAGTTTTAGCAGGATATGATGGAGATCTTGTACACCAGGCTTTTAGCAACCTATTTATAACTACAGAATTTGTAGATAATCCTGAGGTGTTAATTTGTAAAAGAAGACCAAGAGCTAAGGAAAAAGAAATACCTTATTTAATGCATACTATGGCAGTTAAAGGTGAAATTTTAGATGATATTGAATATGAAACAGCAAGAATAGATTTTATTGGGAGAGGAAGGAACAAAAAGCAACCTATAGCATTAGAGAGAGAGAAACTAAGTAATAGCAGTGGAGTTGTATTAGACCCAATAATAAGCTTAAAAAGAAAAATACGGATACCAAAAGGTGAGAAGATAGAAGTCGCTTTTGTTACTGGATATTGTAGAAGCAGGAGTGAGGCTATAAATTTAGCTGAAAAATATAGTGATATGAATATTATTAAAAGGCAGTATGCACTATCATTTAATAGCGCTCAAATGGAAATGAGATACTTAGGAATAAAATCTCCTCAAGCTAATTTATATCAGAATATGGCAAGTAGGATACTTTACTTATCTCCATTGATGAGAGCAAGGGAAGAGTATATTAAAAACATAATAAAGAGTCAGAATACCCTTTGGTCTTATGGAATTTCAGGTGATTTACCAATAGTAGTTTTAAAAATTAATTCAGAAAATAATATAGGTAAGTTAAATCAACTTTTAAATGCTCATGAATATTTGACTTTAAAAGGACTTAAGTTAGACTTTGTAGTTATTGATGAAGAGGAAAACAGTTATCATCAAGTTGTTCATAAAAGCATTATGGATACTATATATTCAAACGGAGGAAGAGATAAATTAAATAAAAGTGGAGGAATATTTGTATTAAATAAAAGTTTGATTTTAGGTGAAGATATTGAGTTATTGAAAGCTCTAGCTAGGATAGTTATAGATGCTGAGGGAGATTTTATTAAATCCCAGATTAGTACAGAAGATCCTATAAATATAGAAAGTAATTTAGAGATTAATAATGTAGATAATGAACCAGGAAGAAAATTAGAACTTCCGCCTATTAAATTTTACAATAACTATGGTGGATTCTCTGAAGATGGTAGAGAATATATAATTCATATTACAGAAGGAAAAAACACACCAACTCCATGGATAAATGTAATATCAAATGAAAACTTCGGATTCCACGTATCTGAAAGTGGTAGTGCATATACTTGGAGTGGAAACAGCAGAGAAAATAAGATAACTCATTGGAATAATGATTGGATATGTGATACACCCTCTGAAGTTTTATATATTAAAGACGAAGAATCCAAAAATTTTTGGAGTATTACTCCACGACCTATAAGAGATAGAGGAGATTATTCTATAATTCATGGATTTGGGTATTCTAAATTTATGCATAATGTTTGTGGCATAGAATGTGAAGAAACTATGTTTGTTGCGATGGATAAAAAATTAAAGTTAATAAAAGTAAGATTAAAGAATACTGAGAAGAAAAAAAGAGTTTTAAGTCCCACATACTATGCAAGATTGGTAAAAGGCGTTGTTCCAGAGCATACAGCAGATAGAATAGTTACATTCTATGACTCATCAGGATTTCTATATGCTAAGAATCCTTATAGCATGAATTTTAAAGATATATATTCATATATAAAGATTTTAGGAGTAGATAATATAAGTTATACAGGTTCTAGAACAGAATTTATTGGAAGAATGGGTGATGTAACATCTCCAGAAGCAATTAAAAAAGAAAAACTTTCTAACACAGTAGGAGCTGGTATGGATCCTTGCTTTGCTATAAAAGGAGATATAACAATAGAAGCTGGTGAAGAAAAAGAAATAACTATTTTATTTGGTGAGGAAGAAGAGTTTAAAAGTATAGAAGATATAATAAAGTCTTATGAAATAAATGAAAATGTAGATGTTGAACTACAAAAAACCATAAGTTACTGGGAAGATATATTAGGAAGAATAAAAGTTAAAACTCCAGAAAAATCTCTTGACATAATGGTTAATGGATGGTTAATGTATCAAAATATATCATGTAGACTATGGGCAAGGACAGCGTTCTATCAGTCGGGTGGAGCTTTTGGATTTAGGGATCAATTACAGGATGTCTTATCTATATTATATTTAGATTCTAATATTACAAGAGAACAAATTCTATACAGTGCATCAAGGCAGTTTTATGAAGGGGATGTTCAACATTGGTGGCATCCTGTAGTAGATAGTGGAATCAGAACAAGATTTTCAGATGATCTTTTATGGTTACCTTATGTAACTTTGGATTATATAAAAAGTACGGGAGATTACTCTATATTAGATGAAAAGGTTGGTTATTTAGAGGATGATCCACTGAGAGAAGGAGAAGACGAAAGGTATACTATATCAAGAAAATCACAAATAAAAGAAGATATATATACTCATTGCATAAAAAGTATAGAGAGAGCTTTAAAATTTGGAGTTCATAATATCCCATTAATGGGTAGTGGTGATTGGAATGATGGAATGAGTACTGTTGGCAATAAAGGAAGAGGTGAAAGTGTTTGGGTAGGATGGTTTTTATACTCCATACTAAAAGATTTTTATAAAATATGCGAATATAAAAAAGACAAAGAAAAGTGCATAAGGTATAAAAATATGCAAAACTTCATAAAAGTGAATCTTAACAAAAATGCTTGGGATGGAAATTGGTATAGAAGAGCTTACTTTGACGATGGTACACCTCTTGGTTCATCAGAAAATGAAGAATGTAAAATAGATTCCATATCTCAATCCTGGGCAATAATCTCAGGTGGAGGAGAAAAAGAGAAAATTCATAGTGCCATTAAATATATTGAGAAATATTTAATAAAAGAAGAGGACGGTTTAATTCTTTTATTAACTCCTCCATTTTACAAATCAGAATTAGAACCTGGGTATATAAAGGGTTATGTTCCAGGAGTAAGAGAGAATGGAGGTCAATATACACATGCATCAACTTGGGTTATTTTAGCTATGTGTCATTTAAAACAGTATGATAAAGCTCTTAAACTTTTTAATATGATAAATCCTATAAATCATACAGATACAGAAGAAAAATGTAATATTTATAAAACAGAGCCCTATGTTATGAGTGCAGATGTATATGGAGTAGAACCACATGTAGGTAGAGGCGGTTGGAGCTGGTATACAGGTACTGCAGGTTGGATGTATAAGGTTGCTTTAGAAGGGATTTTAGGCTTAAAACTAAAAGGAAAAGAAGGATTTTATATAGAGCCATGCGTACCTAATGATTGGAAGGAGTATTCTATAGATTATTCTAAAGATGAAACATTATATAAAATAAAAGTAAAACGTGGTAATGATAAAAAAGTTATAGTAGATGATAAAGTTATAAAAGGCAATATAATACCATATTTAAATGATAAAAAGACTCATATAGTAGAAGTAATTATTTAAAAAAAATCTGGGAATAGTTTCTTAATGAATGTAAAGTAAAAGATATAAGAAAAACACTATCAGATTCATTTGTTTAATGAATTATGATAGTGTTTTTTGTTATGACTTAATATTAAATTAATAATATAACCTAAGACTATTAATTATATATAATTAATTTTAAATTTAATTTATTTAAGTCTATACAATTTAAGTACTATATCTAAATTACACATCTGTAAGATTGTTTAGATTATCCTTTTCTATATCACCATACGTGTAGTCAAACTCCTGATTTGAAATGTTATTTACAACTATATCATCTTGAACATTATCTGGTAGAAGAGTAAAATCACCTTTTTCTGAATATGCTTTAATTACTTTCCTAGGAGCTTCCATGTACTCTCTCTTATGAGGTCCATAAGAAAATTTTTTATTGTTTTTATCCATATATATTACCTTCTTTCATTTCATATTCTATTTATTTTATAAAAGCTTATAGTTAGATATTTGATTTTTTAAAATTTAACATAAAGATACTATAGTCTTAAAAATTAATTCAAACATACTTATAGATTTAGATAATAGTTTATAAATTTATTATTCCACTTAAAAGTATAAATTATTGATAAAATAAATTGAAAATAATTATTATTAATTAACAATAATTACTTGAAAAAATAAAATTACGTGATATAATCTAATCATAAAGTAAATTATGTTAATTTTTTTAGAATAATCTACGGTAGAAGTTACTATTTTATATGATATAGTATAAAATTTAAATATGGTTGAAATTTATATTTTTATTAAGGGAGGAATATAAATGACAAAATTAAATCAAGTTTATAAATGTGAAGTTTGTGGTAATATGGTAGAAGTTATCCATGAGGGACAAGGACAATTAGTTTGTTGTGGAAAACCAATGACTTTAAAAAGCGAATTAGAAAAAGATGGTGCAGGAGAAAAACACGTACCAGTTGTTGAAAAGATAGAAGGCGGAATAAAGGTAACTGTGGGAGAAGTAGAACATCCAATGGGTGAGGAACATCAAATAGAATGGATAGAAGCACATACAGAAACTAAGGTATATAGAAAATATCTAAAACCAGGAGAAAAACCAGAAACTATATTCTTAATAGATGAAGAAGTTAAATTTGTTAGAGAATACTGTAACTTACATGGTTTATGGATGACTGAATTATAATATAAAAAAGCAACAATAATTTCTGACTTAAAAAGGAGGGTTTATACCTTCCTTATTTTTTTATCCCCCTTGACAATAAATTAAAAAAGTCATACGATATATTAAATAAATATTTTTAATTTAAGATTAAACACATAAATTCTATGAAGAGAAGAGTAGACTTAAAAACAGATTTACAGAGAGCTATGGTTGCTGAGAATATAGTATTATGTTTAAGTTGAAGTGGGACTCTGAGAAGGTAAGGCGAAATTTTATTAGTTTTACACGTTAAGCATACGTTACAGGCTAGGATAAATATTATCCTATATGAGGAGAAATCTATAATATAGATTCTTAAAATTAGGTGGTACCACGTAGAAATTACGTCCTATGGTTTTTATACCATAGGATTTTTTAATACATAAAAATTGATTTTTCATAAGGAGAGTTGGAACATGGAAGATAAAAAGAAAGTAATATTTAGTGGAATTCAGCCTTCAGGTAATTTAACTTTAGGAAACTATTTAGGTGCTATAAAAAACTGGGTTAAATTACAGGAAGAATATGATTGTTATTATTGTGTAGTGGACTTACATGCCATAACTGTAAAACAGGAGCCAAAAGATTTAAGGAGAAGGACTTTAGAAGTTTTAGCTATATATGTAGCATCTGGTATAGACCCAGATAAGAATACTATATTTATACAGTCACATGTACCTGCACATTCAGAAGCTGCATGGCTTTTAAATTGTAACACATATATTGGGGAATTATTTAGAATGACTCAATATAAAGATAAATCACAACGCTATGGTGAGTCTGTAAGTGCTGGATTATTGAATTATCCAGTACTAATGGCATCAGATATATTATTATATAATACGGATTTAGTACCAGTAGGTAAGGATCAGAAACAGCATCTTGAAATAACAAGAGATTTAGCTCAAAGATTTAATAATTTATATAGTCCTACATTTACTATTCCAGAACCTTATATTTCAGATTCAGGAGCTAAAATAATGAATCTTCAGGAGCCAACTAAAAAAATGTCTAAGTCTTCTGATAACCCTAACTCATATATACTTATGATGGATCCTCCAGAAGTTATTAGAAAGAAGATAAATAGATCAGTTACTGATAGTATAGGCGAGGTTAGGTATAGTGATGAACAACCAGGTGTTAAAAATCTAATAACTATATTAAATGTAATAACAGGTATTGGTATTGAAGAAATTGAAGAAAAGTATAAAGGAATGGGATATGCTCAGTTTAAAAAAGATGTGGCAGAGGCTATAATAGAAGAATTAGAACCAATTCAAAATAAAGTTAAAGAACTTTTAGAGAATAAATCTTATTTAGAAGAAATCTATAAAAAGGGTGCTGATAAGGCAAACTATGTATCTAGGAAAACCTTAAGAAAAATGCAGAAAAAAATAGGTTTCATTCAATTTTAGAATATTAAATAGAATTATTTATATAATAATTGAAATATATTTAGAAATAAGGGATTTATCACTACTTAAATTTTGTGATAAATCTTTTGTTTTTCTAATAAATGAAAAGTTTTATACAAATAATTATTATTTTTAATTCTATAAATATCATATTTATAGAAAGTACTTGGGACCCCTAGTGATTGCTTAGATGGTAGTTCACTTAGGGTTAATAACATTGACAGGGAAGTATAATAAAGTTAAAATCATAAAGTATAATAAATTTTGTTTAAAAACAGAATATAAGTATAGACTTAAGAACATAAGAATATAATACATAGTTTATAGTAAATTTAAGATAAGAAGGAGGAGAACGCTGTGGAAGATTTAAAAAGTAAAATAGAGAAGCGAAGAACCTTTGCTATAATATCTCACCCAGATGCTGGTAAGACTACCTTAACAGAAAAATTACTTTTATACGGGGGAGCTATTAGAGAAGCAGGTTCTGTTAAAGCTAGAAAAGCATCAAAACATGCTGTGTCTGACTGGATGGAAATAGAAAAACAAAGAGGAATTTCTGTTACATCATCTGTTTTACAATTTAGATATAACAATTTTTGTATTAATATATTAGATACTCCAGGACACCAAGACTTTAGTGAAGATACATATAGAACGCTAATGGCTGCAGATAGTGCTGTTATGGTGGTTGATGGAGCTAAGGGTATAGAAGAACAAACAAGAAAATTATTCCATGTCTGTAGTATAAGAGAAATACCTATATTTACTTTTATAAATAAGTTAGATAGAGAAATTAAAGACCCATTTTCATTAATGGAAGATATAGAAAATGAATTAGGCATAAAATCCTATCCTATAAATTGGCCAATAGGATGTGGAAGAGATTTTAAGGGTGTATATCACAGAGATAGTAAAAAGGTACAAGTGTTTAATGGTGGCAAACATGGTCAGTCTCAAGCAGAGTCTGTATTTATAGATATAGATGATCCTAATCTAGAAGAGGTTATAGGTGGACATTATTATAATAAGCTTTTAGAAGAAATAGAGCTTTTAGATATAGCGGGAGATGAATTTGACTATGAGGCTGTTAAAAATGGAAGATTAACTCCAGTATTCTTTGGAAGTGCATTAAGTAACTTTGGAGTAGAACCATTTATAAAAGAATTCTTAAAACTAAGTCTTCCTCCATTAACAAGAAATTCAGAACAGGGAAATATCGATGTTTACGATGATCAATTTTCTGCCTTTGTGTTTAAAATTCAGGCTAATATGAATAAGGCACATAGGGATAGAATTGCCTTTATGAGAATATGTTCTGGAAAGTTTGAAAAAGGTATGGAAGTGTATCATGCTCAAGGGAAACAAAAGATTAGATTATCTCAACCACAACAATTCTTAGCACAAGATAGAGAAATAGTAGAAGAAGCTTATGCAGGAGATATTATAGGTGTATTTGATCCAGGAATATTTAGCATAGGTGATACCATATGTCCGGTTAATAACATATTTAAATTTGAAGGTATTCCAAGTTTTGCTCCAGAGAATTTTGCAAGAGTTAAACCAGTGGATACTATGAAGAGGAAGCAATTTATAAAAGGTATAACCCAAATAGCTCAAGAGGGAGCTATACAAGTATTTAAGGAACCTTTTATAGGTATTGAGGAAATTATAGTTGGAGTTGTAGGGGTACTACAATTTGAAGTTTTAGAATATAGACTTAAGAATGAGTATAATGTTGAAATCAAGTTAGAAAGACTTGCATTTAGAAATATAAGATGGATTGAAAGTTCTGAAGTAAAACCAGAAAAATTAAGTTTAACTAGTGATACAAAACTTGTAAATGACTTAAAAGATAGAAGTATACTATTATTCCAAAGTGATTGGGGAATAAGTTGGGCTTTAGAACACAATAAAGGTCTTGTGCTTTCTAATATAGGTAAAGCAGAGTAAAATAAAAATTGCTGATAATTATGTCAGCAATTTTTTATATCTATGATTTAGTATATCAAGAAATTTAACACTTTAACTATGTATATTTTTTGTTCTAAAAGTATCAAAAATAAAAACTATAATAGATACAATTAATAAAGTATTTATAATTTTCCCACCAAATCTAAACACAATTCCTAGAAGCCACAAAAGAAAAATGGCTCCACTTAGATATCTTAAGAATTTCATGTTTTCCTCCTATAAAAGAAAAAGTTATATATAAAATATATTTTTCCCAATTTAAAAGAAATTATTATTTTCACTTATTAATTAGTGCTATTTATTTATTATTTATATATTAATATATAATGAAGGGATATATAAATTTATAGTTTGGGGTATAAATATGAATAAAAAAAAGCTTAGAAATTTATTAAAAAAGGATGAGAATGCGAAGTTAGATTTCAAAGTTAAAATAGATACAAAATCAACAAGTTCCAAAAAAGAACTTGCAAAAGACATTTGTGCTATGGCAAATGCGAGAGGTGGTAGAGGTTATATAATTATTGGAGTTGAAGATAAGACGAAGAAAATAGTTGGCTTTGATCCTACTCTTTTAAGAGAGGAGCAAATACAACAGATAGTTAGTTCCAGATGCGATCCACCTATACCTATAAAATTAGATTATGTTAATTTAAATGGTAAGAGCATTGGTGTAATAACTATTTATGATGGTGATCAAAAACCATATCAAGTAAGATATAATGGAGCATTTTATATAAGACGTGGTTCTACTACAGATATAATGAGAAAAGAAGAACTAGTAACTTTGTTAAGTGAGAATCTAACTTTTAATGCAGAACTTTATCCAATAACTAGAAGCAATATAGAGCATTTAGATATGAAATTAGTAAAACAGTATTTTTTTCTTCAAGGTCTTCAGTATAATTCAAGCAACATAGAGGAACTTATGATAAATTCCGGCATAGTAGTAAAGGACAAGGAGACAGCTAGGTTAATGATAACTTTGGGTGGACTTTTGGTATTTTCACGTTATAATAGTATATATATTCCTCAAAATAAAATTAAAATAATCAACAATATGGGGGACAAGGAAGAAATACTAATATTATCAGGAAAGCTTCTAGATATATTGGATAAGGCGGAGGAATATTTAAATAATAATCTACCAAGAAATTATCCAATTATAGCTATTTATGAAGGATTAAAGAATGCAATCCTATATCGTGACTATACTGTGTATGATAAAATTATAGAAATTAAAATTAGCAATGATAATATAACTTTAATAAGCCCAGGATGTATGGATAAGAATAAAGGTGGTAAAAAAAATTCCTATATAAAAAGAAACATGTGGATTTATGAAAAGTTAATTTTTATAGATAATAAAAAACGTTTTTTGAATACAGGAAGCGGATTTTCTATAATAAAAAATTCTTTTCTGTCAAAAGGTAAAAAAGTTTATTTTTTAAATTCTAGAAAAAACAACTATTTTAAAATTTCTTATCCAGGTATACGAGATTACGTTTAGATAGTATGCTAAGTTTTGCTAGATAAGATTTAGTTATACTTATATATAAGTTAGGAGGAAGCTAGATGACAAATGTATTTGATGTCTTAATGGAACGTGGATACATTAAGCAAACTACACATGAAGAAATAAAAGATATACTAGGAAAGGAAAAAGTAACTTTTTACATAGGATTTGATCCAACTGCTGATAGTTTACATGTAGGTCATTTTATCGCAATGATGTTTATGGCTCATATGCAAAGGGCTGGACATAGACCAATTGCTCTTGTGGGTGGCGGAACTGGAATGATAGGAGATCCATCAGGAAGAACCGATATGAGACAAATGCTTACAGAAGAAAAAATTGAGCATAATGTAAACTGTATAAAAAAACAATTATCAAGATTAATAGATTTTACTGATGATAAAGCACTATTAGTTAATAATGCAGAGTGGTTAAATAAATTAAATTATATAGAGTTTATAAGAGACATTGGGTGTCATTTCTCAGTAAATAAAATGCTTACAGCAGAATGTTTTAAGCAAAGACTAGAAAAAGGATTATCTTTCTTAGAGTTTAACTATATGTTAATGCAAGGTTATGATTTTTTACAGTTAAATGAAAAATATAACTGTACTATGCAACTTGGAGGCGACGATCAATGGTCTAACATGATTGCCGGTATGGATTTAATTAGAAGAAAAAAATCAAAGCCAGCTTATGCAATGACTTGTACATTACTTACAAATAGTGAAGGCAAAAAGATGGGTAAGACAGCTAATGGAGCACTTTGGCTTGATCCTGAAAAAACTTCACCATATGAATTTTATCAATACTGGAGAAATGTACATGATGATGATGTAGAGAAATGTTTATCTCTATTAACTTTTGTTCCAATGGATGAGGTTAAGAAACTATGTGCTATAAAAGGTTCTGAAATGAATAATGCAAAAAAAGTTTTAGCATATGAAGTTACTAAACTAATACATGGGGAAGAAGAAGCTAATAAAGCAAAAGAAGCTGCAGAAGCTTTATTTGGAAATGGTGGAGATTTAAGTAATGCTCCAACTGTAGAAATAAGTAAAGATGATATAGGTACTTCAATTTTAGACTTAGTATCAACTTATAAAATTGTTCCATCTAAAAAAGAGGGAAGAAGATTAATAGAGCAAGGTGGATTATCAATAAATGAAGAGAAAGTTTCTGATATAAGCTTCACACTTAATGAAGAACACATAAAAGATGGAGAAGCTTTAATAAGAAAAGGAAAGAAAAAAATATATAGAATTATATTAAAATAGTAAAACTAATTCCTAGTGGCTAAAAAGGTATTTAATTTAATGTTAAAATCTTTTTAGCCACTTTTTAATTTTGAATATTAATATATAAAAATATACTTGTATTTTTCTTCTAAACAATAGGGGTAATCCTATCGATAATATAAAAGAAGTGTATTTTGGAGGAAATATTAATGGATAAAATTTTAGATGTAAGTTCCGTAAAGTATATAGATAAAAAAAAATTTAAAACTAAACTTTTTTTTACTCAAGGACAAAAGTTTTATGCAAAGCTTTGTGGTGTAGATAAAGAAACGGGGGAAATTACTCTTAAATTAGCTAATGGTTCAGAGTTTAAAGCAGAAGTCTTAGAAAATTTAGAGCGTATGGAAGGTGATATTCTAAGATTTACAGTAGAAGGTCTTTCTGATGGTAAATTAAAGCTTAAATTATCAGAGATAGTAGAAAAAGAAGAAGAGATTAATCCCTTTGAAAATATTCTTGCAGAGTTGGGTTTGGAAGATAATGAAGAAAATGTAGAACTATTAAGTAAAATGTTAAAACACAATATTACACTAACTAAAGATAATATTGCGGAAATGAAAAACATTCTAAACTTAAAAGAGAAAATACAAGTTGAAGAAGAAGAATTTTTAAAATTAATTTTAGATAAATCAGATATAGATTTACAGTCTGATAAAGGTGAAATTTCATATAAAATTTTAAAAGATTGTTTTAAAGATTTAAGAACCTGTGATTTAGATTCTATTATGTTTTTTAAGGAGAACAATTTAGAACTTAACAAGGAAAATATAGAAGGAATAAAGTATATTATTGAAAATGATAATGTGCTTTCTAATGAACTGGAAAAAATTATATTGCATTTTGAGGATATATTAGATAGTTCTAGAGGCGTAGATTTTAAAGAAATAGATTCAAAAACAATAAATTTAAAACAAGAATTAAACTTAGGTGATTTAGATAATATACAGTTGATAAATACAGGAGCGAATGCAGAAAACAAAGAAAATAATATAGAGTTAAAGCATTCTAATATGCAGAGGGCTAATGTAGAAGATGCAAGTATTTTAGACTTAAATAAAAAGTACATAGGGGATAATACAGAAATTAAGGAGAACAATACTAGTAATGATAAAGTTTTATTAGAAGGTGAACGTCATATAGAATTTTTAAAAGAAAAATCTATATCTAGCTTAGAAGAAAAAAACTTAAATACTAAAAATAATATAGATATTTTAAAAGGTTATCTAAAAGCTGTTGGAGACAAGACATTATATGAATATGTAGAGAAGAAAATAAACCTCCTAGCTAAAGATACTGAAAATAATATTGTAGATGCCTCCAATGAAAATTTAAGTGATGATATAAAGGCTCTTATTTCATTAGGTAAGAATTTAAAAGAAGATATATCAAAAAATATAGATATAATAAAAACTAATATAAAGTCTATAATAAAACTTACAGAATCAAATTTGATATTCCAAGACAAAACAAATTTAGAACATGTTAAAATTCCTATAAACAATTTAAAGATACTCAATTCCATTTATAATGAATACTATTATTTAGATTTTCCCTTAAAGGTAATAGAAAATGAATATCCATTTAAATTAATTATTAAGAATAAAAATAATCAAAATAAAACAATATATCCAAAAGATATAAAAATAGTAGCTAGTATAAAAACTTTAAATATGGGACCTATAGATAATTATATAACCATTAAAGATAATCATTTAGACCTTAAGATAAAGGTTAATAATAGCTTTAAAAATGTATTAAATAAGTTTAAATATAGATTAGTAAATAGTTTAAATGATATGGGATATAAATCTAATATTGTAATACAAGAGATAGAAAAAGAAATAAGTTTAACAAATTCTTGTGAGTTTTTTGAAGATCCTAGTTTTAGCAGTATTAATACTTTAATATAGAATAATAATTTTATTTTTTATATAGGATGTGATAATATTATGAAAGAGCGAAAAAAAGCAGCAGCTTTAAAATATGATAATATATATGAACCTCCTATAGTTACAGCTTCAGGTACGGGATATATTGCTGAGAAGATTTTAGAAAAGGCTATGGAAGGTAATGTGCCGATTATAGAAAACAAGGAACTTACGGAGCTCTTAACTAAGGTAGAAGTAGGAGATAGTATACCAGAGGAGGTATACGAAGCAGTTGCTACAATACTCGCATATATTATGAGTATAGATAGTACATTAGAATAAGGTGTGATATTATTATGGCATTATGGTCAATATCTGATTTACATTTAGCGTTTACTATAGATAAACCAATGGATATCTTTGGTGATAACTGGTATATGCATGAAGAAAAAATAAAAGAAAATTGGTTAAAAGAAATAAAGGATAAGGATACTGTGTTAATAGCAGGGGATATATCTTGGTCTATGAATATAGAAGAAGGTTTTGAAGATTTAAATTGGATACATAACCTTCCTGGCGATAAAATATTAGTTAAAGGTAATCATGACTACTGGTGGAGTGGAATAAAAAGGTTAAATAGTATGTATGATGACCTAAACTTTATACAAAATAACTCTTTTTCATATGAAGATTATGCAATCTGCGGTACAAGAGGATGGATATTACCGGGAGGGACAAATTTTACCTCAAATGACGAGAAAATATTTAAAAGAGAATGTATAAGACTCAGGTTATCCTTAGAAGAGGGACGTAAAAAAGGATTTTCAAAATTTATAGTAATGACTCATTATCCCCCTATTTATCCTAATATGGAGGATACAGAATTTATTAAGATTCTAAAAGAGTTTAATGTTGAAAAAGTTATTTACGGTCATTTACATGGTCCCTCACTAAAGAAAGTTTTCGAAGGACATAGAGATGGAATAGAATATATAATGACCTCTAGTGATTATTTAAACTTTTATCCTAAAAAAATATTAGATTAAAATATAGGTTTATATAATATAGTTTTTGTAAATATATATTTATTACTATGTTTTGTTGTATTATAATATGGTATTAGAAGGATATATTAGATATTTGAAAATAAAAGTTAAAAGAGGTCGGCTTATGGCAATTAGAGAATGGAAGAGTTTTTTATTACCTTATGAACAGGCAGTAGAGGAATTAAAAACAAAATTTAAAAATATAAGAAAAGAATATAGAAGAAAAAATGAATATTCTCCCATAGAGTTTGTAACAGGAAGGGTAAAGGAAATATCAAGTATATTAGAGAAAGCAAATAAATTTGACATACCCTTAGATAGAATTGAGTATGAGATGGAGGATATAGCTGGTATAAGAGTTATGTGCCAATTTGTAGATGATATACAAAAAGTGGTTAATATAATTAGAGATAGAAAAGATATGGATATAATTTATGAAAAAGATTATATAACTAACTTTAAAAATAGTGGTTATAGAAGCTATCATATAATAATTAAGTACTCTGTTTATATGGCAGAGGGGGAAAAGGAAATTTTAGCAGAATTCCAAATAAGAACCCTAGCCATGAACTTTTGGGCTACAGTAGAGCATTCATTAAATTATAAGTATAAACATTCTATTCCTGTTTATATTAAAGAGAAACTTAAAAAAGCAGCTGATGCAGCATTTTTATTGGATCAAGAAATGCAAGAAATAAAAGAAGAAATTAAGGATGCTCAGAAGTTATTTGAAATTAAATCAACTTTAGTTTCAAATATATCAGATAACATAGCAAGTTTGGGTGCTTTAGGAAAAAATGCAGAGGTTGCAAGGTTTAGAGAACAATTAAATACTCTTATAGAAGAGGGAGATGTTGTTGAATTAAGTTCACTTTTAAAAACTACAGAGAGAATTATTGAGCTTTATAAGGTATAAAAATGTGGCTATTTCAAAAGATTTAAAAATCATTTGAAATAGCCACTTATTTTTATTAATGCTTCACAATATTAAATGATGTATCTTACTAAAACCTTATATTGATTTATGATATCTTGAATTAATTGGCAACTATATTAACTAGTCTACCTTTAATTACGATTACTTTTCTTACAGTTTTACCTTCTAAATTTTTAGATATATTCTCATCGTTTAAGGCAAATTCTTTTATAGATTCTTCAGAAGAATCAGAAGGAACATTTATTCTAGATTTAATCTTACCGTTTATTTGAATTGCAATTTCAATTTCGTCTTTAATTAAAGCCCTAGGATCAAATTTAGGCCAAGATGAATTAAAGATAGAGTAATCCATACCTAATAGTTCCCATTGTTCTTCTGAAAAATGAGGAGCAAAAGGAGCTATAAGTTTAATATAATCTGCAAGTACTTCCTTTAATAAGTTAAAGTTTTTAGAAGTTACATCCTTATATTTTGAAAGTGCATTTGTAAGTTCCATAATTCTTGCAACAGCAGTGTTAAATTGCAGTTTTTCAGTGTCTTCAGTAACTCCTTTTATTGCAAAATGTCTCCAGTAATTTAATTCTTTTTCTTCTTTATCCATAGTATCTTTAGAAGAATTATTATTTTTTATATCTTCAACAAAATACTCTATAGTTCTTTCTACTCTATCAACAAATCTTGAAATGGACTTTATACCATCATCGCTCCAAGCACCACCTTCTTCATAAGCAAAACCAAACATTAGGTACATTCTAAATACGTCTGCGCCATATTGCTTAATGTAATCGTCAGGTGATATAGTATTTCCTTTTGATTTGCTCATTTTTAGTCCATCTGGTCCTAAAATAAGTCCTTGGTGATTTAGAGATTTAAAAGGTTCATCAAAGTTTAGATATCCCATATCTCTTAATGCTTTTGTTATGAATCTTGCATAAAGTAAATGCATGCAAGCATGTTCTGGACCACCTACGTATTTATCTACAGGTAGTATTTTATTTATTGTTTGTGGATCAAATGCCATATCTTTATTTTTGTTATCAGCATATCTTAAATAATACCAAGATGAACATACAAAAGTATCTAAAGTATCAGGGTCTCTATGAGCAGCACCACCACACTTAGGACATTTTACATTTATAAAGTCCTCATTTTTAGCTAGAGGAGATTTTCCATCTGGCGTAAATTCTACATCATATGGAAGGGTAACAGGAAGGTTCTCTTCTGCTACAGGAACTATTCCACATTTATCACAATGTATTATAGGTATAGGTGCCCCCCAATATCTTTGTCTTGATACTAGCCAGTCACGTAATCTATAGTTAACTTTAAAGCTTCCTAGAGAATCTTTTTGAAGTTTTTCTATTATAGCTTTTTTAGCCTCTTCTCCAGAAAGTCCAGTAAATTGATCACTATTTATTAAAGCACCATTTTCAGTGTATGGAAGGGATTCACCACCTTCAATAACTCTTTCTATTGGAAGATTATATTTAGATGCAAAAGAAAAATCTCTTTCATCATGAGCAGGAACAGCCATTACAGCACCAGTTCCGTAAGTTGCAAGTACATAATCACCAACCCAGATAGGTACTTTTTTATTATTTATAGGATTTATTGCATATGAACCAGTAAATACGCCAGTTTTCTCTCTTGTTATTGATTGGCGTTCAATATCGGACTGTTTTTTAGCGTCTTCTCTATAACTTTTAACAAGTTCTTTATTTTCTTTTATAGTAATCTTCTCCACTAGTGGATTTTCAGGTGCTAAAACTACATAAGAAACTCCAAATAAAGTATCAGCTCTTGTTGTAAATACATTAAAACTTAAATCAGAGTTATGAACTTTAAAAGTTACTTCTGCACCAGTAGATTTTCCTATCCAGTGTTTTTGCATAGCCTTAGTTTTTTCAGGCCAATCTAGCTCATCTATTTTTTCCAATAATTCCTCAGCGTAATCAGTAATTTTTAAGAACCATTGTGTTAAATCTTTTTTAGTAACTTCAGTACTACATCTTTCACAAGCACCTTCTAATACCTGTTCATTTGCAAGTACTGTATTGCAACTAGGACACCAATTTACAGGAGCTTTTTTTCTATAAGCTAAACCCTTTTCATATAGTTTTAAAAATAACCATTGAGTCCATTTGTAATAATCTTCATTACATGTTACCACTTCATTTTCCCAGTTAAACATAGCTCCAATAGCTTTTAACTGTTCTTCCATTTTCTTTATATTTTTTTCTGTAGAGTCTTTTGGGTGGACACCTGTTTTTATAGCATAGTTTTCTGCTGGAAGTCCAAAGGCATCAAAACCCATTGGTTGAAATACGTTATATCCTTGCATTCTTTTAAATCTAGCCCAAGAGTCCATAGGACCATAGTTGAACCAGTGACCAGCATGTAGTTGGCTTCCTGATGGGTATGAAAACATTTCAAGTACATATAATTTTTTATCTAAATTTTCTTTATTAAATCTGTATAATTCGGTGTTTTCCCATTTATCTTGCCATTTCTTATCAATGTTAGTGTTGTAATTTCCCATGTGTTTCCTCCTTGTTTTTTATATTGACTTTAAATTTATAAAAATAAAAAGCCTCCGTCTACGAAGAGACGAAGGCTATAATTCGCGGTACCACTCTAATTAGATTATATAAATATAATCTCACTTACGATTTTAACGGAAAACCCGTATCTACTTTTGGTAGATAAGCTCACAAGGCAAGTTCATATTATAGTGATACTGTTTTTCAGCAACCAACAGCTCTCTATAATCACATCTAATATTACTACTCCTAGATCATAGCAAATAAATTAATTAAGTTTAAAAATACGTTAAGAATAATTATAGATTAAAAGAATTTTTATGTCAATAATCTTATTTTAATTTCTTTATTATATTATCCTTAGAATAATTTATAAATACAGTTAGAGCATAATCATAAACAATAAATCCCACTTGCAATAAAATTAATATAAGTATTGTAGGAAGTTTAAGATTTATATTATTAAGTAATAGGGTTTTGTAAAAGTAATATATTATAAAGGTAGAAAAGTTTAGAAATAATAGTTTTACTAAAATCTCAAGAAACATATTCTTTATTCCCTCTGCAAAGTACTTAATTATTCCATAAAGGCCAAATAAAATAGTATAGGATAATGCAATGTTTTTTGAAGGAATTAATATAAAAGATAGCAGCGCAGTAGCACAATAAACTGATACAGTAGTCTTAAGGTTTGTAGTTAAAAGTGTAAGAGGAATCATAAAGGATGCTATCATTAAGAAAAAAAGAGTGTTTATAGGAATTAGAATGCTTAAATATAGAGATAATATTCCGAGGGCAGTAAGTATGCCACCTTTAGCTATATTATTGCTTAAGATACTATTTTTATTCATAATATTACTCCTTTAATAAAAAAACTTATCTTCTTTAGAAAATAAATTAATTCATAGAAGATAAGTTTTAGAATTTAGAAACAAGAGATTAAGTCTCCACCCATGCATTCACATAGGGTATCAGCACACCACAGTTTTACACATAAATCACACATATCATTATCTTTTGAGTTTTTTCCATAGTAAGTTTGTCTGTAATTATGAGCCTGATTATTCATTTGATTGAAGGCAGTTCTATATTCAGAATTTGCAGGATTTAGGTTATATGCTGTTGTAATATAATTATTAGCACTATCATACCAACCTTTTTTCATATATATAGTTCCCATTAAATAATTCCATTCAGCATCTTTAAAAGCCATGGAGTTAAGTTTTTGTTCAGCAGATGCGTAGTTACCTTGATTTATATCCATCCTTACAGTTTCATAGACGCTTTTATTACTATATGAAGAATTAGATTCTTTGCGGTTATAATCATTAAAGTCATTTGAACCATAAGAGTTATTTCCTACATTTTTCATTAAATAGTCATAAGCCTCATTGATTTCCCTCATTCTCTCTTCAGCAAGATCTCTAAGGGGATTATTGTCAAACTGATCTGGATGATATTGTTTTGCAAGTCTTTTATATGCATTCTTTATTTCATCTTTAGATGAACCTTTTCTAACTTCAAGAACTTCATATGGATCCCTCATTATATTCACTCCTTTTAAAAACTTTATCCATTTTTTCCATTAATCCTAATTGAAGAATATTGTGCAATAATTCTTTATTCTTTTTTGTAGGAAGTTTGTTTAATATATTAAATGCATTAAGTGCAGAGGTGGTTAAAATAAAATCCATTCTGCTTTCTATATTACTAGAAAAGTCCTCATAGGGTAACCTTTCTATGTTTAGTATTCTATTTATAGGGTTAAATTTATTATCTTTCATATCTTTTTGCAAATCATCATAGGCATCAATTAAATAAATCCATTTCCCTATATTATATCCTAAAAAGTATAAACTTTCTCTTAAATCTTTATCTTTAATGTAATTACTAATTAAAAAACCTGTTAAATCTGCAAAAGGATGAGAGATTTTATCTATGGTAATGTCTTTTTCTGTATCCTTCTCCATAGCACTTAGAGTGTGTAAACTTTCTTTTATATAATTATTTATATCTTTCATTTCTATATTAGATTCTTTATTTTTTATATACATATTTAAAAATTTAGATAACATGGAAGCTTTAACACTTTTATCATCTTCAACGTCATCCAGTAATTTATAGTATACAAGTATTATATTACAATATGCAGCATAATGTAGGGCTTTATTATCTACTATAATAATCTTTTTTTCCGTAGGGTGTACAACACAATGAATTTTTTCAAGCTTTCTAGGTTCTTCACAAAGAGAATCTAGTAATATAGCAAGGAATGTCATGTCATAGTTTAAAACCATTCGAGGAAGATTGCCATAATCCTTTTTTATGGTTCTACATAGGCCACAATAATATGCTTTAAATTTTTCATAGTCTTTTATTTTAAGTTCCATTTTACATGGAGTAACGTATCCAAACATATTAAAGCCCCTTTATACTTCCTTTTCCTCTTAAAATTTCGTAAATACTTTTAGATGTAGTGTCTTCCATAGTGTAGCCTAATAAATGAATAACTTCTTCTAGTTCATTTTCATCATTTGATTCTATTTCTATATATGGAAAAGGACAAAAATCTTTTTCATTTATATCTATCTCTATTAATGTATTTTTGTATTTATAACTTTCTCTATATTTTTTTATAGATTGAATTAGTTCTAATCCTAAGGATTCAAATATAGCTTTACCCTCTTTAGCATCTTTTATTTCTGTTTCATTTTCATCCATTATTTTATATTTTTCTTCACTGATTAATTTTTTTACAGTCATATAATTTATGGTTTTATTATGTAATATATCCTGGACTATTCTTATTCTTGCATAACCTTTATTGTCTAAAAGTCTTCCATCTTCAAAATCAAAAATGTTATTTATTTGATTTTCTTCTTTAACTTTAATAGCACCAATAGAACATAGTTTTAATCTAATATCATCTACGTTAATGTGAGTTATTCTAGTTTCCATCTCTTTCACTGTAATCACTCCTTAATATTGTGATTATAACATATAAAATCATGCAAATGTATTAATTTTTTATTATAATCCAGAGGACGGATTGTTTTAGAATAAGTCATAAAAAGTAAACTTTTGTAAATTGCATAAAAGTTTTTTTAAAGTTATAATCTTTATGAAGGATGTAGAAGGAGAGTGTTGATTTTTGGAATACATAAGGGAAATAAATATAAATGAAGCTATAATTCATATATTAGATAATAATTCTGAGGAACCTATTTTAAATGAATTTTCTTTAGACCTAACTGATGAAATATATGGCTTTTTATATAAGCATATTCAAAAACTTTTAAGAGATGAAGAATTAAGATATGCAGTATTTAAAGAAGGAAGAAATATAGTACAAGAAACAAGTAGAGAATATCTATCTGGACATAATAATCTTTTAGAAGTTTCAAAGGAACTAGGGAGACAGATGTTTTCTCTGATTAAGTCAAAGGGGAGTGCATCTTCCTGTGATTTAATTATTGTATCAATATCTACTGAATATGGTCCTATGCTTGCTATATTAAAGATGGATTATGTAAAAAATTATATGCATAATATAGAGTTCGTTGAAGAGAAGATTGGTATTAATATAATTCCTCAAATTACAGGGCTTCCTGCAAGTTCTCAAAAGATACAAAAAGCAGCCTTTATAAAACCTGTACCTAGCGAAGAAGGTTTTGATTTAATGGTTATAGATAAAAAGAAGGGAAGTAAAAAAGAAGAGGATTACGGAACTAATTATTTTATAGATAATTATTTAGGGTGTGAAATTGTAGTAAATGAAAGAGATATGACAAAGGGATTTTTAGAAACTGCAGAGCAGTGGACAAGGGAGAACCTAAGTGATAATGCGGATAAGGCAGAAAAGTTAAGACGAAAGGTTAAGGAAAAGTTAAAAGAAGAAGATGAGATAGACCTTAAAGAGTTTACTAGTGAAGTTTTTGAAGATGGTGAGGAGTCTAATTTCTTAAGTTATGTAAAAGAGAATGGACTAGATGAGAATATTTCCGTGGATAAAGAGTGGGTAGAGAAAAAATTAAAAAGAGTTAGGTTGAAAATTGATGGAGATATTGATGTTTATTTAAGTGAAGAGGCATATAAAGATTTTACTAGATTTCAGATAAAGAGAAATGGTGATGGTACCATTGATATGGTTATAAAAGGTGTTAGAAATTATATAGAAAAGTAAGGTAGCAATTACTAGCTACCTTATTTTTTATATTAAAGCTTATTATCTGAACCTAAAATATCAGTAATTTTATTTTCTACAAGAGTTTTTATATTTTCTCTAGCATTTCCTAAGTATTTTCTAGGGTCGAATATCTTAGGATCATCACCAAATGTTTTTCTTATAGAACCAGTCATAGCAAGTCTTAAATCAGTATCCATGTTAATTTTACATACAGCCATTGAAGCTGCTTTTCTTAACATTTCAGCAGGAACTCCTTTTGCACCATCTAAAGCTCCACCATAGTTATTACACATTGCAACATACTCAGGATCTACAGCAGAAGCACCATGTAGGACTATTGGAAACTCATGGAATCCATTTTCCTCTAATTTAGCTGTTATAGTTTCAAGTCTTTCAAAGTCTAATTTAGCTTCACCTTTAAATTTGTAAGCACCATGGCTTGTTCCTATTGCGATAGCTAAAGAATCTACTCCAGTTTTTTTTACGAATTCTACAGCTTGATCTGGATCTGTATAAGTTGCATCTTTAGCATCTACGTTAACTTCATCTTCAACACCAGCAAGTTTACCAAGTTCAGCTTCCACTACAACCCCTCTTGCATGGGCATATTCAACAACTTTTTTAGTCTCTTCAATATTTTGTTCGAATGGTAGGTGAGAACCATCTATCATAACAGATGTAAATCCTAAATCAACAGCTTTTTTGCAAGATTCAAAATCAGCACCGTGATCTAAGTGTAAAGCTATATCTACTCCTGAATCTTCTACAGCAGCTTCTACTAATTTTATTAGATAAGAAGGTCTCATATATTTCATTGCAGAAGAAGAAACTTGTAGCATTACAGGTGATTTCTTCTCTTTAGCTGCATCCACAATAGCTTGAATTATTTCCATATTATTAATATTAAATGCGCCGATTGCATATCCACCTTTAAAGGCTTTATTAAACATTTCCTTTGTTGTAACTAATGGCATAAATATTCCACCTTTCTAACCCAACTAGGACATTTTCAATCCCGTTAGGACTTTTATGTTATACTATATACATTATATACTATACTTTTTAATTTTTCTATATTTATTATAAATCAAAATTATAAACATAACAAATTTTATAGATAAATTTAAAAAATATTTTCTGAATTCATATATTGCATATCTGTTATATGATTCATAAAATATTTAACTAGATGAATTGTAACCAAGGCTTCGTCCTTAGTTTTCATTTTTATAAATTGGGTTAGTTTAACTATCTCATCGTTTATGCCATGTATATCAGAATCATTAGTAAACAAGGATATGACTTTAGAACCTTCGCTCCATCTATCAAGAAGCTCTATTGAACCCTTATAGGCTAAATCCCAATTATCATCAACAATATGCTCTTCTATAGATTGACTTAAACTTAATATTTCTAAAGATACATCATTTAAATAATTTAGAGAGAAGAATATACCTACCATCATAAGAATAAAGATTAGAAAAGATATTATAATATTTCTCATTACTTACTTCTTCTCCCTTCTTTTTTTAGTTGATATACAAACTTACCTTCTGTATTTATATAGGCATGAAATATTTTTTCATATGAATATATTTTTGAAGCTTCTAACTTATTTATTAACCATTGTCTATCTTTATTTATTAGTTTTAAGTTTTCATCATTAATATTACCATCTAATATCAATGAAATTGGCATTTCTTCTTGCTTAGCTTTAATATTCAAGTCTTTTTTAGTTACGATATCATTATCGGCTTTAGGGATTATGGATAATTGACCACTGGTCTCTAAAATAGCATATTGAACATCTTCTACATTATAAATATCTTTTAAACGCAGCTCTTCTAATAAATCATTTATATTTATCCTTTGATTTTTTAGTTCATCTACATCAATAGTACCATGTTGTATAAGAATACTTGGCTTACCAGATAAGATTTCCCTTGCTTTTTCACTTTTTAATTGCAATATTGAAGTGAGAATCTGTAAAATTAGAAGTATTACCAAAGGGATAATGGTATGTATTAAGGGTATTCTATTGTCTTGCATTGGAAGACTTGCAAGTTCTGAAACCATTACAGTAAGAACTATTTCAAAGGGTTGTAATTCCCCAATTTGTCTTTTTCCCATAAGTCTCATTATAATTAAAGCCACAAAATATAGTAGTATAGTTCTAACAATTAATATAAACAAAATATCACCACACTTAATATTATAGTATTTATATAATATTAATTTTTTTATTTTAAGATATAATATAAGAGTAAAGTCATATATTAATATTTCCCTATAAAAATATAAATTATGTATAAAGTTTAATATTGTAACGAAAGGAGATATAAACTTGGAAAGTTTGACTATATTTTTAAAAGATTTAAATAAATCAGTTTCTGTGAAAAATGAAATTGAGCTATACTCTATAACAAAGGAATTTAATATAAAGAAAGATTCTCCTATAGTACTTGGAAGATTTAATAATGATATTTATGAATTATCTCATATAGCAGATATAGATGGAGAATTTGAAGCTATAACTACAAGGGAAGATATAGGGAAGAGAACTTACGAGAGAAGTCTTCAATTTGTACTTATAAAAGCAGCTTATAAAATATTTGAACAGTGTGATGTATGTATAGAACATTCACTTAGTGGTGGATTATTTTGTGAAATTCATAAAAATACTAGTTTAACAGAAGAAGAAATAAAACTTTTAGAAAATGAAATGAGAAGAATAATAGAAAAAGATATACGTATTGTAAAGGTGAATTTAGAGAGAGAAAAAGCTATAGAGATTTTTAAAGGTTATGGTATGGGAGATAAGGTAGAGTTTTTAGAAGGACTTTCCATGGATAGAGTTAACTTATATAAATTAGAAGATAGGTATGATTATTTCTATGGTCCAATGGTCTATTCTACAGGAGTACTGAAGGTTTTTGAACTTAAAATTTATAATGGAGGATTAATTATAAGATTTCCTAACTTAAAGGAACCTAATTCTCTTACTAAATATGTGGAATATAAAAAGCTTGCTAATATATATAAGGAGACTAATGATTGGGGTAACATATTAAAGGTTCCAACCTTGGGTGCATTAAATAAATTAATAGATAAAAAAGGACTCCATGACATGGTTCTTATAAATGAAGGGTTGCATGAAAAAAAACTTGCATATATTGCAGACAGTATAAAACATAAGGAATCTGTAAAGCTGGTTTTAATTGCAGGGCCATCTTCTTCAGGTAAGACAACCTTTACTAAGAGGTTATCCATTCAACTTGCAGTTAATGGGGTAGTACCTATACAAATATCTATGGATGATTTTTTTGTGGA
The DNA here is from genome assembly GCF_901482605.1 of Hathewaya histolytica. Classification (NCBI taxonomy): domain Bacteria; kingdom Bacillati; phylum Bacillota; class Clostridia; order Eubacteriales; family Clostridiaceae; genus Hathewaya; species Hathewaya histolytica. Next base: position 690,499 of record NZ_LR590481.1, read on the forward strand.
CAGAGAGCTTACTCCAAAAGATGAGAATGGTCAGTATGACTTCGAATCTGTACATGCACTTGATATAAAATTATTTAATAGTACTTTAAAGAAGATTTTAGATGGGGAAGCAGCAGAATTACCAAGTTTTAATTTTATTACAGGAAAAAGAGAATGGAAGGGTCATAAAGTTTCCCTACCTAAAAATGGAGTAATATTGATTGAGGGTATTCATGCTTTGAATGAGATTATGACATCATCTATAGAAAAAGATGAAAAATTTAAGGTATACATTAATTGTTTTACTCAACTTAATATAGATAATCATAATAGAATACCAACTACAGATGTTAGAATGGTTAGAAGAATAGTAAGAGATAGTTTAATTAGGGGGTATAGTGGAGAAGATACACTAAAAATGTGGCCTTCTATAAAAAGAGGGGAAAAAAAGAATATATTTGTATATCAAGAAGAAGCAGATGTTCTTTTTAATTCTAATTTAGTATATGAACTTTGCATGCTTAAGAAATATGCTATTTATGAACTTAAAAAAATTAAGAAAGATTCACCTGTATATTATGAAGCATTAAGATTAATAAGTTTTTTAAAGTTTTTTAGAGATGGCGAAATTGGAATGATACCATCTAATTCAATTTTAAAAGAATTCGTAGGGGGAAGTTGTTTTTACGATTATTAAAGCGTAAATACCTATTTGTTTTATATATAGATTCAAATTTTTACGAATAATATTATAAAAATATGAAAATTTAGTTTATAATATAAAAGGGAAGAAATTATAATAAAGTAGCTTTTGGTTGAGGGAAGAAAGGAGAACAAAGATGTTTGTAAATAAAGGTAGTGAGTTAATAGAAGTATGCAAGAAAGAGAACCTAAAAATATGGGAATATACAATAAATTGTGAAATTGAAAGATCAGGAGAATCTTATGAAGTTATATGGAATAAGATGTATGACAATTTAAAAGTTATGCAAGAAGCAGCAAGTTACGGACTAACTAGAGAAACAAGATCCATAAGTGGATTAATTGGTGGCGATTCTAAAAAACTTTATGATTATGCTATGAATGAAAATACTTTAACAGGTGATGTTATGGTTAAGGCAATGGCGAGAGCAGTATCTTGTTCAGAAGTTAATGCATCTATGGGAAGAATAGTAGCAACTCCTACAGCGGGTTCTTGTGGTATTTTACCAGGTTCACTTATTACAGCAGGAGAGAAATTGAATATGGGTGATGAAGATTTAGTGAAAGCTTTATTTACAGCATCAGGTGTGGGGAATATAATAGCGCAAAATGCTACATTATCCGGCGCAGAAGGTGGATGTCAAGCAGAATGTGGATCAGCAGCTGCTATGGCATCAGCAGCTATAGTTGAAATGATGGGAGGAACTCCTGATATGGCACTTAATGCAGGTGCTATAGTAATTAAAAATATTTTAGGTTTAGTTTGCGATCCTATAGCAGGACTTGTTGAAGCACCATGTGCAAAGAGAAATATGGCTGGAGCAGTTAGTGCATTAACAACTGCGGACATGGTTATGAGTGGAGTAAAGAGTATAGTACCATTTGATGAAGTAGTTTTAGCTATGTATAAGGTTGGTAAGACATTACCTTGTTCACTTAGAGAAACAGCTTTAGGTGGAGTAGCTATAACACCAACTGCTTTAGAACTTAGAAAGAAAGTTTTAGGAGAATAAAATATTTATATAGATTTAGAGATTAGGAACCTTCTTATATAGAAGGTTCTTTTTTTATTCATATTAGTTTTGTAACTTTTAAGTTTATAGAGAATAAAATATTAAGTGAAATAATTTAAGTAGGGGATAGAAAATGGAAAGAAATTTAAAAGGTAGTAAAACAGAAAAAAATTTATATAGAACTTTTTCAGGAGAATCAAGGGCAAGAACTAAATATACACTTTATGGTGAAAAGGCTAGATTGGAGGGATATCAATATATAGGTAGTATTTTTGATGAAACTTCACATAATGAACTGGCACATGCAAGAGAAGTTCTTAATAGATACTTAAAACTATTAGGAGATACAAAAGAAAACTTAAAAGATGCTATTATGGGTGAATCTTTGGAGAATAAGAAAATATATGTTCAATTTGCACAAGAAGCAAAGGAAGAGGGCTTTAATAATATAGCTGACTTTTTTACTGAATTAACAGAAGTTGAAGAACATCATGAAAAACGATTTGAAGAAATATTGAAAAGATTAGAAGATGGAACATTGTATAGAAGAGAAACAGATGCAAAATGGCAGTGTATGAACTGTGGCTATATTCATGAAGGTAAGGAAGCACCTATTATATGTCCATTATGTAAATATCCCCAAGGATATTTTAAAATTGCTTGTGAGGATGAAAAGTAGAGGTGGTTTTTATGATAATTAATAAGAGGGAAAAAAATGAGAAAACTTAATAGAATAGAATCAATAATTCTTATAATTTCAATGATATTTTTGTTTATAAACACAAGTAATAATATCATTAACATGATTATAATTTCCTCGGGAATAGTTCCTCTTTCAATAATTATGGGGCATTGCACAGATAAGATTTCTGAGGTTATAGGAGATAAAAAGGGTGGTTTTTTAATAGCCACATTAGGAAATTTACCGGAACTTTCTATGGGATTATGGGCTATAAAATATGGCATGGTTACTATGGCAAAAGGAGCTTTAATGGGGTGTATACTAAGTAATATGCTTTTAGGTATAGGAATTGCTATTGTGGCAGGTGGGATAAAATATAAAGAGCAACACTTTGACAAAAATTTAGCTAGAACAAACTTTATAATGCTCTTTCTTTCACTCTCATCTATGGTAGTACTTGCTGCTTTAAATAAAAGTGGAAGTATTCAAAAAGAGATTATGGTATCTCTTAGCATTAAAGTTTCCATAGTTCTAATAATTATTTACGTTTTAGGATTTATATTTTCTTTTTATAGCAATAATCAGACAGTTATAAATAAAGAAACTAAGAAAGTAAAGAATAAAGAGTACATGTATAGTATGATTATTTTAGTAGTTTCTTGCGGATTAATTTATTTATTAAGTGAAAATTTAATAGGGAATGTCAATGAATTTATTAAGGTTTATAATATATCAGAGGAGTTTATAGGAATAATATTAATCCCTCTGCTTGGTAATATGGGGGAATTGGTATCGGCTATAATATGTGCTACTAATAATAAAATAAATTTAAGTTTAGAAACTGTGGCTAGTTCTTCTATACAAATGTCTTTATTTGTAGTTCCTATTATGGTTATAGGTTCTTGCATAATAGGCATGCAGATGGATTTGGTATTTAGTAGCTTTCAAATTATAATGGCATTAGTGGCAGTTTTGATGTCTTATATAGTATTCCAAGATGGTAAAACTTATTGGTTTGAAGGTGCAGTTCTTATTGCCATGTATATTATGATAACTTTGGCATATTATCATATAATTTAAAAGCATATTATGTACAAATCTATAATATAATTTATCATGAAAAAATTTTTCAGGTGATAGACTAAGTGAGTTATAGAAGAGTAATTGACAATTATTATTGTGATATCAATAATATGACAGAACTTTTATTAAAACTTGTGAACTCCTATAGATTATTAGTAGGTGGGGCAGATGAGTTAAATAAGATAGCTCTAGCTTCTAAGGGGGATATAAAAAAAGCACTTAAGAGAGCTGAAAGAGCAGGGGAATTAATAGATGAACTATTAGATGAATTAGATTGTACCGTGGGATGTTATACAAAATATTGCAATGTGAAAAGTAAAGTATTAAAAGTACGGATTGGGGAAAGAGAGATTTTAACTGAGATAGAAGAAACATTGAAATTTAAAGAATAAAAGGAAGGATATAAATCTATTTTTTTAATCCTTCCTTTTAATACATATAAATTAAAATTTTTTAAATTTTATGTTGCTAACCATCAAATAAGATAAACCTAATATTAATAGCAATGTAATTGGTAAGTTATTTGCAGATTTATAAGTCAAAAGACAATATAGGGAAAGTACAGAACCAGCTATAGTTATAGGTATTCCAGAGAATACATTATCGAATTTTAATGTGTTGTATCTTGCAAGCCTATATGCACCGGCTATAGGAAATATTACGACTATTATATATCCAAGTATTTTTAAAGACATAAGATTATATACTAAACAAGTAAGCATACTAGGTGCTACACCAAAAGATACTAAATCGGCGAGAGAATCAAGTTCTTTTCCAATATCACTTGAAACATTGAAGAATCTAGCAACTCTTCCGTCGTATCTATCAACTAACCCAGCACATAATATAAATATTGATGCTAAAAGATAGTTTTTGTTAAATGTCATAAGCAAAGAAAGGACACCAAGAGCTAGGTTTGTAAAAGTGAATAGATTTGGTAAGAAACTTTTAGGCATTTGAAATCTTGACATTATACCACTCCTAAATAATTCATATAAAATTTATGATTCCCATTTTTAATATTAATATTTTACAATAACTTTATTATAACATTTTTTTGAATTAATAAAAGGGAATTACCTAAATATTAAGCAAAATAAACCATAAATATTATACATCAATATTGGTAAAAATATTTATGGAGGTGGTTTTAATGAAGGTTAAAGATATAATGTCAAGAGAAGTAGTATCTTTAAATGCAGACGATACAGTAGGAAGAGCAGCAGAGCTTATGAGAAATCACAACATAGGATCTGTTCCAGTTTGTAATGAAGAAAAAGTTATTGGTATAATTACAGACAGAGATATAGCTATTCGTTCTGTTGCTAGTGGGGAAAATTTTAATAATCAGAAGGTAAGGGATGTAATGAGCTCAAACCCTGTATGTGGAGAATCAGTAATGAGTACAGATGATGCAGCTAGAATTATGAGTGAGAGACAAATAAGAAGGCTTCCAATAGTAGATAACTCAAAATTAGTAGGAATGGTTTCTTTAGGTGATTTAGCTGTAGAGCCGAAACTACAAAGCGAAGCTGGAGATGCTTTAATGGAAATTTCAGAATCAAGTTCTCCTGAATTCTAGTCTAATTGTTTTAAGGATAAAATCCACAAGAAGGAGTAAATCTTGTGGGTTTTATTATTTATAGATATAATAATATATAAATAAATGAAAAAAGGAGAATTGATATGAAAAAAGTTAAGTTTATATATAATCCTTTTTCAGGTGAAAATCATATAATTTCAGATTTAGATACTGTTATAAGTGTACATCAAAAATATGGTTATATAGTAATTCCATTTAGAATCTCATATGAGTACGAAGTATCTGATGCATTTAAAGATATAGATGATGATTATAGATATATACTAGTAGCAGGTGGGGACGGAACTGTAGATACAGTTGTAAATATAATGAAGAAGAAAAATATAGATATACCTATAGGTATACTTCCTACTGGTACAGCCAATGATTTTGCAAAACTTATTGGAATGCCAGCTAATGTAGGTGAAGCTTGTGAGAAGATAATTAATAGTGATGTAAAAGTGGTGGATATAGGAAAGATAAATGACAAGTATTTTGTAAATGTAGCTAGTACAGGACTTTTTACAGATATATCTCAAAAGACAGATGTGAACTTAAAAAACACTATTGGTAAGCTTGCATACTATATAAAGGGTATGGAGCAGATCCCTAACTTAAGAAAATTAAAAATCAAAATAGATTCTGAAGAGATGATTTTTGATGGTCAGATGTACTTAACTTTAATTTTTAATGGAAGAACTGCAGGTAATTTTAATCTTGCATATAAATCAGAGTTAAATGATGGTTTACTAGACGTGGTTGTCATAGAAGGGGTAAATATACCCAATATAATAAATATTTTTATAAAGATATTAAAAGGAGAACATCTTGAAGATACAAAAGGGGTAGTGTATTTTAAAACTAATAGTTTAAAGATATATTGTGATGAAGATATAGTAACTGACATCGATGGTGAAAGAGGACCGGATTTTCCGTTAGAGATAAATTGTTTAAAAGGTGCTCTAAAAATATTAGGATATAGATAATAGTAAATTAATAGTCATAAAATATATTACTCCGTAGTAAAATTAAGTAGTACTAAATAAAGGAGTAGAATTAATTGAATTTATATTTATATTTTGCTGAAGTACTGTTTATTATATTATTGTCTTTATTCGCTTTAAATCAGAATATAAAATATTCTTCACTTAAAATAAAAATGTGGTATAGTATAAGCTTAATTTTTATCGTTATAAGTTTCTTTATGAGATTATATATGTTCTTAAGTCCTAGTTTAGTAAATTTATATCTTTTTAAACATATTTATTATTTAAACTACTTAGGAATAATTATGGGTTCATTTATAGCTATTTTTATATTTTTAAGAAGCAATAAGTTAAAATTCGATTATATTAAGTTTATGTTTTTTTGTACGTTTATAGTATATGCTATACTAGTGTACAGTAATGCTATACAAGTAAAACTTATGGGTGGCTATGGGTATTTTATGTCCTTTTCAACTTCTTATTATCAACAGATCTTTAAGTTTTTATTTACTATAATTTTAATTATTCTTGGCATATACATAATTAGAAATAAATTTAAGGATAGGATAGGTGGAAGTTTAATTTTACTATGTGGGGTATTAGGCTTTATTTTATATGCTTTAATAGACAATTATGAATATATAATTACTGGAGAAGCTTTGTTACAACTTATCTTTATAATAACAATAAATTATAGCATAATAAAGTTAAAAAAATAGCACCTTAGAGTGCTATTTTTTTATATGGTTTTTATTATGACTTTTTTGTTTTTTTGTGGTATTAGATTTTTTCTCTTTAGAACTTATATTATTCTTTTTAACTTTAGCATTTTTATTTCTAGGTTTAAATTCTGGTATTAGACATTTTTTGTTTGAACCTATTAAATCTTCTCTGCCTTCTTTTATTAAAGCTTTTTTTACTAAATCATAATTTTTTGAATCGCTAAATTGAAGTAGAGCTCTTTGCATATTTTTCTCTTCTTGTTTTATAGGAGTATATACCTTTCCCATTGTAAATGGGTTAATTCCAGTATAGTAAATAGTTGTAGATAAACTACCTGGTGTAGGATAAAAGTCCTGCACTTGTTCTGGATTATAGCCCATATCCTTTATGTATCTAGATAGTTTTATAGATTCCTTTAATGTACTTCCAGGGTGGCTAGACATTAAATAAGGAACTAAGTATTGTTTAAGTCCAAGCCTTTTATTCATATTAGAGTATTTTTCGCAAAATGAATCATAAACTTCTCTAGTAGGTTTGCCCATTTGATCTAGTACTCTATCACTAATATGCTCAGGAGCAACTTTTAATTGACCGCTAATATGATATTTACAAAGTTCTTCTAAAAACTTTGGATTTTTTTCATATAACAAATAATCATATCTAATTCCTGAACGTATAAAAACCTTTTTTATTTTAGGAAGATTTCTAACTTTTCTAAGAATATTAAGGTATTCAGAGTGATCTACTATAAGGTTTTTACATGGTTTAGGAAACATACATTGTTTATTTTTACATACTCCAACCTTTTCTTGAATTTTACAAGCCTTATTTCTGAAATTTGCAGTAGGACCTCCTATATCATGTATATATCCTTTAAAGTCGGGTAATTCCGTAAGCAATTCAGCCTCATCTACTATAGAATGTTCGGAACGCTTTTGTATAACTCTACCTTGATGAAAAGTAAGTGCACAAAATGAGCACGAACCAAAACATCCCCTATGACTTGTAATGGAAAATTTGACTTCCTGAATAGCAGGTATACCACCTTCAGGCTCATACATAGAGTGATAAGTTCTAACATAAGGAAGGTTATAAACTTTATCCATTTCCTCTACACTCAAAGGAAACGCTGGTGGATTTTGAATTATATATGTATTTCCATGTTTTTGTACTACAGTTTTTCCACGTATAGCATCTTGCTCTCCAGATTGAAGCTTAAAACTTTCAGCATAAGCTTTTTTATCTGTACAGACATTTTCGTAAGAAGGGGTTATTACATTAGATTTAATATTTTCTATACTTGAATCTGAGTATAAAGTACCGCGTACGGATTTTATATTTTGTATATCCATACCGTACCTCATAAGGTTTGCTATTTCTATTACGGGCTTTTCACCCATACCGTAGATAAGTAAGTCTGCTTTTGCATCCATTAAAATACTTCGTCTTACTTTATTACTCCAATAATCATAATGAGCAAATCTTCTTAGACTTGCTTCAATTCCTCCTAAAATAATAGGAATATTTTTGTAGGCCTCTCTTACTTTATTGGAGTATACTATTACTGCTCTATCTGGCCTACAGCCAGATTTCCCACCAGGTGAATATAAATCATCATGTCTTTTTTTCTTGGATGCTGTGTAATGATTAACCATGGAATCTATATTTCCAGAATTTATTAAAAAGGCATATTTAGGTTTTCCAAGTTTTTTAAAATCGTTTATATCAGTCCAATTGGGCTGGGCTATAATTCCTACAGAAAATCCTTCACTTTCTAAAAGTCTTCCTATAATTGCCGTTCCAAAGGAAGGGTGATCTACATAAGCATCTCCAGTTACTATAATAAAATCTAATTGTGATACTCCTATTTTATCCATATCTCTTTTAGAAACAGGTAAAAAGTTTTTAGTTAATTTCATAAATTATATCCCTCTCTGTAAATTTACATTAGTAAATGTAAACATAAAAAAATTATGTAACTATTATATTAGCATATTTACTGATTTTTAGATATAAAATGCTGAATATTAAAATAAGACTTTATAAACTAAATTTTATTTTTAATATAAAAAAATGAATTATTTTTAAAAAGTAACACAAAATATTTTTAAATGGTAGATATAAAAGGAGGTATAAGATTTGGAGCGAAAAAAACATAAAATAAATATCCCTCTATTCATTATTATGTTAGTAATAATCAATATTTGTTTTATAGGTGCTTTTAACTTTAATACTAATTTAGAGGAGAGTAAGAGCGCAGCCTATAGTTATGGATCACGTTCTGATACTGTAAGGGAAATTCAAACGAAACTTAAAAACTGGGGGTATTATACTGGTGGGGTGGATGGCATATATGGGTATAATACTTATACTGCGGTTAAAAAGTTTCAAACTAAAAATGGTTTAAATAGTGATGGTGTTGTTGGAACTGCCACGTTAAATGCTTTAGGCATAGTTGACAAGAGTGGTGGAGGATCTTATAGGACATATAATAATAATAATTCTGACTTAATGCTTCTTGCTAGAATTATTAATGGCGAGGCTAGGGGAGAACCTTATGAAGGCCAGGTAGCAGTAGGTGCAGTTGTACTTAATAGAACTAGAAGTCCTCAGTTCCCATCAAGTGTTGCTGGAGTTATATATCAACCAGGAGCTTTTACAGCTACAGTTGACGGTCAAATTGATGCTGAAATAGAACAAAGTTCTATAAATGCAGCAAGAGATGCATTGAATGGTTGGGATCCTTCTGGTGGAGCTCTATATTATTTTAATCCTGCCAAAACTACAAATAAGTGGATTTGGTCTAGGCCTTTAATTAAAATTATAGGAAAACATAGGTTTTGTCAATAAAATTAGGATAGCCATTTTGGCTATCCTAATTAAAATTTATTTTTCTAAGCAGTATTTAACTACAAGGTCTAAAGTAGCTAGTATTGAATCCATATGAGTTCTCTCATATCCATGAGATGCAAATATACCAGCACCTATTAAAGCTGTTTTTATATCCCATCCAGCACGTAAAGCTGCTGAAGCATCAGAACCATAACTTGGATATATATCTATTTTATAAGGAATATTTTCTTTTTTGCATATGTTAACTAAAGTTTTTCTAAGTTCTACATCATAAGGACCAGTAGAATCTTTTGCACAGATACATACATCATACTCAGTTGAATTTTGATCTAAACCTGGGCAACCCATATCTACAGCTATAAATTCTTTAGTATTAGCTGGTATAGCAGCTGAAGCACCATGACCAATTTCTTCATAGTTGCTTATAAAGAAGTTAATTGTATAAGGTAAGCTTACTTTATTTTCTACTAAGTATTTCATTGTGTAAAGTAAGATACCAACACTAGCTTTGTCGTCTAGATGTCTTGATTTTATAAAACCACTTTCTGTAAATCTAGTTCTAGAATCAAAGCATACAAAATCTCCAATTTCAATTCCTAGTTTTTCAACATCGTCTTTAGATGAAACCTTTTCATCTATAACAACTTCCATGTTATCAGTAGTTCTATTAAGATCATAAGCTTCTTTACCACTGATGTGAACAGATGGTTTTACAGTTTGGATTGTACCACTATATATTTTTCCATCCATAGTGTGTATAGTACAATTTTCTCCCTCTACAGAGTTCATCATGTACCCACCAACACATGTAAGGCCTAGTGCACCATTAGATTTTATAGTTTTAACCATAGCACCTAAAGTATCTACGTGAGCAGAAAAGGTTTTTTGATAATCTTCATTTTCCCCTTTTAAAGTAGCTACTAAAGCTCCTTTATTAGTAACAATGTAAGGAATTTTCAAACTATTTAGTTCATTTTTAACATAATCCATAACTTTTTCAGTGTATCCTGAAGGGCTTGGAATTGTTAATATACCTTCTAAGTATTCCTTTAATATTTTTACATCATATGTCATAGTACCACCCCTTATATTTTAAATGGAAATAAAAATTAATACATTAATATTTTAACATAGAATAAAATAAAAATGAACCAAAATAAATAAAAGCATATAGGATAAAAAAAAGAATTGTAGTATAATGTATTTATGGGCGGAAAGGAGTTAAATAATGAAAAAACTGAAAGTAAAAAATCTAATTATGACGATAGTTTTACTTATTATTATGGTAGGAGGGGCTTTTGGAGCCTATGTTTATTCTACTGTAAATAAATGGTCTAATTTAGTGTATCCAGGTGTTAAAGTTGGAGATGTACAGTTGGGGGGAAAAACCAAAGAAGATGCACAAAAACTTTTAAAAGAAAAATATCAAGATGCAGTATTAAAAAAGAAAATAGTTATTACTGCGAATAATAAGGAATATTCTATAGATTATAAGAAATTAGATGCTAAATATAATATTAGCGAAACTGTAGAAGAGGTAATGAAACATAAGAAAGAAGAAAGTACTTTCAATAAATTCTTAGCTATTAAAAAGAAAAGCCCTAAGAATGTTGAAATGAAGTTTTCTTATAAACAAGATTATATAAATAGTGTAATCTCACAGGTTAAAAAGGATGTAAATAGGGAGCCTAAGGATGCCACACTTACAATGATTTCAGGTAGTAACTTTAGTGTTTCAGAAGAAAAAGTAGGATTTAAGTTACAAGAAGATAAATTAAAAAAAGAAATATTAGATAAAGTTAATGGTAAGTTAGATAATGAGGTTATTAAAATAAAGGCTTCAATTGAAACTATTAAACCTAAAAAGACAAAGGACAAGCTAAGTACTATTAATAGTCTTATAAGTTCATATACAACTGGTTTTAGCTCTGGAAAAGAAGGTAGAATCAATAATATAAAATTATCTACTGAAGCAATCAATGGAACTGTATTAATGCCAGGAGAGAAGTTTAGTTTTAATGGTGTAGTAGGTGAAAGGACTGAGAGCAGAGGATATAAGAAAGCCAATGTAATTATAAATAATGAATTTGTAGAAGATTTAGGTGGCGGTATATGCCAAGTTTCAAGTACTCTTTATAATACCATGATAAGATCTAAAATTGACCCAACAGAAAGATACAGTCACACTATAGCTTCTTCCTATGTGGATATTGGACAAGATGCTACAGTGAGTTGGGGAGGACCAGATTATTCTTTTGTAAATACTTTAGATTATCCAATATATATAAAAGGATATGTAACAGGCAATTCAGTTTCTTTTAATGTATATTCAAATGCTGATTTAAAGAAGTATACTTATAAGGTATACTCAGCAGATAAACAAACAATTCCAGCTAAGACAAGTGTTGTATCAGATTCAAGTTTACCAGCTGGTACTGAAAAAGTAAAAAAACAATCTTACCCAGGGCATAAAGCAACAATATATAGAGAAACATATGAAGGCGAAAAGCTTATTAAGAAAGAAGTGTTACACAGGGTTAGTATAGCACCAGTAAATGGAGTTGTATTAAAAGGAACAAAACAGTAAAGTGATTTTCTAAATTTAATTTGTATGTAGAAAAGCCATAGTTTAAAACTATGGCTTTTCTTTATAAGGTAAGTTGAAATTTAAAATGTATTATATTCTATCTATTATATGTTGAACTAAATCTACAACTCTTGCAGAATAGCCCCATTCATTATCATACCAAGCAGCGACTTTAATCATGTTTTCTCCAATTACCATAGTTGATAATGCATCTACTATAGAAGATCTAGAGTCTCCTACGTAGTCTACAGAAACAAGAGGTTCTTCTGAATAACCTAATATTCCTTTCATTGACCCTTCAGATGCTTCTTTTAATGCTGCATTTACCTCTTCTACAGTAACATTTTGGCTAAGTTCACAAACTAAATCAGTAATAGATACAGTTGGGGTTGGAACTCTTAATGAAAAACCGTTTAATTTACCTTTAAGCTCAGGTATAACCATACCTACAGCTTTAGCAGCCCCTGTGCTTGTTGGGATTATTGATTCAGCAGCGGCTCTAGCCCTTCTTAAATCTTTATGAGTTTTATCTAATGTGTTTTGGTCATTAGTGTAAGAGTGAACAGTTGTCATTAGACCTTTTACTATTCCAAACTTATCATTTAAAACCTTAGCAACTGGTGCTAGGCAGTTTGTTGTACATGAAGCATTAGATATTACATTATGTTTTTCAAGATCCAATGTATCTTCATTTACACCTAAAACTATAGTAGCATCGACATCTTTACCAGGTGCTGATAATATTACTTTCTTAGCTCCACTTTCTATATGTCCCATTAAGTCTTCTTGAGTTTTAAATTTACCTGTAGTATCAATTACAATATCTACGCCTAATTCATTCCAAGGTATTTCCTTTGGAGAAGGTTTTCTTAATATTTTAACACTCTTATCATTTATAACTAATTCATCATCTGAATAAGTGGCAGTTCCATTAAATCTTCCAAAACAACTATCGTATTTAAAAAGATGGCATAAGGTTTCACTATTTGCCCTTGCATTAATAGCTACGATCTCTATATTCTTATAATTGCCTTCAGAGACAATCCTTAAAACAGATCTTCCGATTCTTCCAAAACCATTAATTCCTATTTTCATTTAGTTATTCCCCCCATGTAGTATTGCTTTATTTAAATATTTAAAAGCTCAAAAGTTAAATAATATATAACAAATAATATATTGTATATATTATTTATATAAAAAAAACATAGTAATTGTCAATATTATATTATAAATTTTCAAATATGTTATATTTAATATTTTACAATTAGCTTTAAATACCTTTGAATTTGAATAAAATTCTTTACATTTTAAAATATATATCTTTTAATTTAAAAATAGTTTAATATGTTAAAAAAGTTTATATTAAATTATAAAGATAGTTTTGTGAAAATAGAATATTGTATATGGTTTAACAATCCTTAGGTTTAAATACATCAAGTTGTAAACACAATTTAAATAATTTTCTTATTATATAATGTATTAATTTAATTTATGATATAATGTAAAAGTATGCATTAAAGTAGTGTATACTGTAAGAACTAAATAGTTTAAGGTAACTAAGAGGAGGAATAATTGTGAATCTTAACATAGTGCTATTTCAACCAGAAATTCCTCAGAATACTGGTAACATAGGAAGGACTTGTGTGCTTACAAATTGTAAATTACATTTAATTAAGCCACTAGGTTTTAGTATTGATGAGAAAAGTGTAAAGAGAGCAGGGCTAGACTATTGGGATAAATTAGAGATAGAAGTACATGAATCTTATGAGGAGTTAAGGGAGAAATATAAAGATTCTACTTTTTACTGTTGTACTACAAAAGGAGCCAAACATTATACTGAACCAAAATTTAAAGAAGGTGATTTTTTGATTTTTGGAAGGGAATCATCTGGATTAGAAGATTATATAAGGGAAGAGAATAAAGAAAATTGTATTAAAGTACCCATGATAAATACTACTACGCGATCTTTAAACCTTTCTAATACAGTTGCTATAATTGCGTATGAAGCCTTAAGGCAAATCAATTTCCCTAATATGAAATAGGAGGAAGTGCTGTGGAGAAAATTAAAATAATAACGGATAGTACATCAGACTTACCTAAAGATTTATTAAGAGAAAAAGATGTAGAAGTTTTGCCTTTGACAGTGGAATTTGAAGGAAAAGATTATATAGATGGAGAGGATATTACATTTTCTGAACTGGCAGTTAAAATGGAGTCATCAGATAGTTTTCCAAAGACAGCGGGAATCAATCCTCAGAGATTTACGGAATGTTATAAAAAATACTTAGATGAGGGATATAAAGTAATATCTATACATTTATGTTCTAAGATGAGTGGTACATATCAAGCAGCGTGCATGGCAAAAGATATGTTAGAGACAGAAAATGTGGTTGTTATAGACAGCTATAATGTAACCTGTGGCTTAGGCTTATTAGTTCTTAAGGCTTGTAGATTAAGAGATGAAGGATTAGGTTTAGAGGAAATAGAAAACTCAATAAAGCAAACAATTCCACATGTAAAGAGTTCTTTAGTTTTTGGGTCCTTGGATAATCTTGTTAAAGGTGGTAGATTATCTAAAACAGCTGGAATGGTTGGAAACTTATTAGGCATAAAACTAGTTCTTGAAGTGAATAATGGAGAAATGAAAGTAAGAGAAAAAGTTAGAGGCACTAAAAAGGCTATAAAAAATGCTATGAAGTATATAGAAGAAAAAGAGATAAATCTTGATGAAGAAAGAATTTTATTAGCTTCAGGTGATGAAGAACTTTTGCTTAGTGTACAAGAAGCTTATGAAAAGTTAGATAAAAATTATATTAGAGCCGAAGTTGGGTGTACTGTAGGAGTTCATTCCGGAACAACAGCGGCAGGTATATTCTTTATTGAAAAGTATTAAATTTAACACTTATGTTTAATTATTATAAATTTTAAGTAAATTAAGTCAATTCATTTGTTTTATCAATAGCACTATAGATAAAACAAATAACAAATTTTAAAAAAACTATAGAAATTTATTTATTTATAGGTTATAATTGATAATGAAATAACGATTTAAAAAATTAATATAGCTGGATGAAATTTTCGAGAGATGACTTTAAAAGTTCATGTATATGAAAATGTTTTAATCTTAGTGAAATGAATTTTTAAAGTAGCCGAAGGAACAAGTATTTATCTTGCCGATAAATATGAAATTTTCAGGCAAAAGTATCGAGAATAGACAGAACTCTGGAAAGCTTATAAAAGCACCGACGGGGTAATTCTCTCAGGTACCAAGACAGAGCATAAGGGCTAGGTTCTTTTATGTTTTGTCTTTTTTTATGTCTTTAAAAATGGAGGGGAAAATGAGGGAACAACTAATTATTATTACAAATAACCCTTTGAGCGAAAAAAAGTTTCAAGATGAATACGAAGTAATATTCGTAGATAAAGAAATGAAAGAAGTGTACAACATTGTTAGAGATAAAATACATATGGGTCATAAGTTATTAACTCATCCTCTAATGAGCAGTATAAAACCAAATGAAACGCCGTATAGAACTATATGCGTATCTAAAGAAAAAAATAAAGGTGTAGATTTAGATTCATTATCTATTATAGAAAGTAGTATAATGACATTAAAAAAGTTTCTGAATATTTCACCACTTCCGCAATATAATGAAAAGATTTTAAATGATTTTCAGCTTATAGATTATGATTTAATATATCATGCATTGAATTAAAGGAGGAAATATCATGTCACAAATTTACGATACTATAATTATTGGTGGAGGTCCAGCAGGACTATCAGCAGCACTTTACGGTGGAAGAGCTAGAATGAAGACTTTAATGATTGAAAGAGCTAAATTCGGTGGACAAGCTGCTACAACAGAAGAGTTAGAAAACTATCCAGGTTCAGTTGAAGATAAAACAGCTTCATTAATAAAAAGAATGAAAGATCAAGCTGAAAGATTTGGAACTGAAATAGTTAAAGATGAGATAGTTGAAGTTCAATTAGAAGGCGATATAAAAGTACTTAAAGGTAGAAATACTGAATACCAAGCAAAAACGGTTATAATCGCAAGTGGAGCTAATCCAAGACTTGCAGGTTTCAAAAATGAAGTTGAATTAAGAGGAAAAGGTGTTTCTTACTGTGCAACATGCGATGCCGACTTCTTTACAGAATTAGATGTTGCTGTTATTGGTGGAGGAGACTCAGCTTTAGATGAAGCTTTATACTTAACTAAGTTTGCTGAAAATGTTACAGTTATTCATAGAAGAGATCAATTTAGAGCAAACAAAGCTGTTCAAGAAAAAGTTCTTAACCATCCAAAAATCAAAGTTATATGGAATACAATTCCAGAAGAAGCTATAGATGATGGTGGAATATTAGGTGGATTAAAGCTTAAGAACAGAGTAACTGGAGAAGAAAGTACTTTAAAAGTTGATGGATGCTTCGTATTCGTAGGATACAATCCAAACTCTGATTTATTTAAAGGTGTAATAGATATGACTGAAAGAGGAGATATCTTAACAGATGCTGCTATGCATACAAATGTTGAAGGAGTATTTGCAGCAGGAGATGTTAGGGACACTTCTTTAAGACAGGTTATAACAGCTTCAGCAGATGGAGCTATAGCTGCAACTCAAGCAGAGCATTATGTTGAAAACCACAAATAGTATTTAACTTAATTTTGTTAATAATTTTAAATTATTATATATGCACAATGGCGTGTATGAAAATATAGAGGAGGGTTCTTAAATGTTAGAATTAAACAAAGAAAATTGGGAACAAGAGGTTACTAACTGCACTGAGAAACCAGTATTCGTAGATTTCTGGGGAGATAAATGTGAAATCTGTAAGCAACTTATGCCAGGAGTTCATGGTTTAGAAGAAAAATATGGCGATAAAATAAAATTCGCTAGCTTAAACACTTCTGGATCAAGAAGACTTGCTATAGCTCAAAGAGTTTTAGGCTTACCAACAATGAAAATATACAAAGATGGAGAACCAGTAGCTACAATAACTCCAGATAAGATTGCTACATTAGATGACATAGAAGGATTCATAAAAGAATACTACGAAACTCTATAATCTAGAGGGACTATATATCTTTGAATGAATAAGATATACCAAGGAAGTTAATTATGCATAGAGGTATAAAAATACCTCTGTGCATTAATATAAAATTATTAGGATGAAGGCGTATGTACTCAACATTTCAGGAGGTGAAACCTATGCGTCTTGAAGTAGGTAAAATATTTATAAAAGATCTTCAATTCGGCAGTGAAACAAAGGTTGAAAACGGAGTTCTTTATGTTAACAAAGAAGAACTTCTAAATGAAATCGGTGGAGATGACAGAATAAAGAGCATCGATTTTGAAATTGCAAGACCAGGAGAATCAGTAAGAATTATCCCAGTTAAAGATGTTGTTGAGCCAAGAGTTAAAGTTGAAGGAAACGGTGGAATATTCCCTGGATTCATCAATAAAGTTGACACAGTTGGTTCAGGCAGAACTCATGTATTAAAAGGTGCAGCAGTTGTAACAACTGGTAAAATCGTTGGTTTCCAAGAGGGTATAGTTGATATGTCAGGAGAAGGTGCTAAATATACTCCATTCTCAAAGACTAACAACTTAGTAATCATTGCAGAACCAAAAGATGGTATAGCTCAGCATGCTCACGAAGAAGCAGTAAGAATGCTAGGATTCAAAGCAGCTGTATATCTTGGAAAAGCTGGTAAAGAAGTAGAGCCAGATGAAGTTAAAATTTTCGAAACATTACCACTTTTAGAGCAACTTAAACAATATCCAGAGTTACCAAAAGTAGCTTATGTGTATATGCTTCAAAGCCAAGGATTACTTCATGACACTTATGTTTACGGAGTAGATGCTAAGAAAATTATTCCTACATTTATTTACCCAACAGAAGTATTTGACGGTGCAATAGTAAGTGGTAACTGTGTATCTGCATGTGACAAAAATCCAAGTTATGTTCATATGAATCATCCAATAATCGAAGAATTATATGAAAAACATGGAAAAGATATCAACTTCGTAGGAGTAATATTAACTAACGAAAACGTATATCTTGCAGATAAAGAAAGATCATCTAACTGGGTTGCTAAAATGGCAGAATACCTAGGAGTGGATGCAGTTATAGTTTCAGAAGAAGGATTTGGTAACCCAGATGCTGACTTAGTTATGAACTGTAACAAAATCACTGCAAAAGGAATTAAAACAGTTTTATTAACTGACGAATATGCTGGACAAGATGGAAGTTCACAATCATTAGCAGACTCAACTCCAAAAGGAGACGCTGTTGTAACAAATGGTAATGCTAACGAAGTTATAACTCTTCCAAAAATGGACAAAGTTATAGGACATCCAGAAGCAGCAAAAATTATTGCTGGTGCAAATAATGAAAGTTTAAAGGAAGATGGATCAATCGTAGCTGAAATTCAAGTTATCACTGGGGCTACTAGTGAAGTTGGATTCAACTATTTAACAGCTAAAGGATATTAATTTTTAAAGAATATAGGATATTATATTGAATAATTTGAGAAAGGGAGATCAATTATGTTAAAAGATAAAAAAGTAATTGCTATCGGCGATAGAGACGGTATACCAGGACCAGCTATCGAAGCATGTGTTAAATCAGCAGGAGCAGAAGTAATTTTTGCATCTACAGAGTGTTTCGTCTGAACAGCTGCAGGTGCTATGGATCTGGAGATCCAACAAAGAGTTAAAGATTTAGCAGAAAAACACGGACCTGAAAATGTTGTTGTTATAGTTGGTGGAGCAGAAGCAGAAGCTTCAGGATTATCAGCTGAAACAGTAGCAGCAGGAGATCCAACTTTTGCAGGACCACTAGCTGGAGTAGCTTTAGGATTAGCTGCATTCCATATAGTAGAGCCAGAAATTAAAGATGCTTGTGATGCAGGCGTTTATGATGAGCAATGCGGAATGATGGAAATGGTTCTTGAAGTTGATGCTATCATCGAAGAAGTTAAATCAGTAAGAGATCAATTCTCACAATACTCACTATAATTTTAAAATTTAAAAAATAATAAATAACAGAAACTTGTGGGTTTGAATAGTAACTCCAGTTGAAGGGGGGAAATTACTTTGATTAAAGTAGTTCACTATATAAATCAATTCTATGCTGGTATCGGTGGAGAAGAAATGGCTCACATCGAACCTGAAGTAAGAGAAGGCTTTGTAGGCCCAGGTATGGGATTAAACGGTCTATTAAAAAAAGATGGAGCTGAGATAGTTGCAACAGTTATTTGTGGTGACTCATATTTCGGTGAAAACATGGAAGAAGCAGAAGCTAAAATATTAGAAATGGTGAAAAAACAAGAGCCAGATCTATTTGTAGCAGGACCTGCATTTAACGCTGGTAGATACGGTGTTGCTTGTGGTGCTATATGTAAGGCAGTTAATGAAAAATTAGGCGTTCCAGTAATGACTGCTATGTATAAAGAAAACCCTGGTGCAGATATGTACAAGAAGAGTGCATATATTGTAGAAACTAGAAATAGTGCAGTTGGTATGAGACAAGCTTTACCTGCAATGGCTAAATTAGCTTTAAAATTAGCTAAAGGTGAAGAAGTTGGAACACCTGCTGAAGATGGATATATGCCAAGAGGAATCAGAAAGAACTACTTTGCTACAGATAGAGGAGCAAAGAGAGCTGTTGAAATGCTTGTTAAGAAATTAAAAGGTGAAGAGTTCGTAACAGAATTCCCAATGCCAGATTTCGATAGAGTAGATCCTCAACCAGCTGTAAAAGATATAACAAAAGCTAAAATTGCTATTGTTACATCAGGTGGTATAGTTCCAAAAGGAAACCCAGACCATATTGAATCTTCAAGTGCTTCTAAGATTGGTAAGTATGATATAGAAGGTTTAATGGACTTAACTTCAGAAACTCATGAAACAGCACACGGTGGACATGACCCTGTATATGCTAATGAAGACCCAGATAGAGTTATTCCTGTAGACGTTTTAAGAGAGTTTGAAAAAGAAGGAAAAATTGGTTCATTACACAGATACTTCTATTCAACAGTTGGTAACGGTACAGCTGTTGCATCATCTAAAAAATTCGGGGCTGAAACAGCTAAAGAATTAGTTGCAGATGGTGTAGATGCAGTTATACTAACTTCTACGTGAGGAACTTGTACACGTTGCGGTGCAACGCTAGTTAAAGAAATTGAAAGAGTATTACCTGTAGTTCATATGTGTACAATTACACCAGTTTCAATGACTGTTGGAGCTAACAGAATAATACCAACGATTGCTATTCCTCACCCATTAGGAAACCCAGCTTTAAATAAAGAAGATGAGTACAACCTAAGAAAGAAATTAGTTGAAAATGCTCTTAAAGCTCTTGAAACAGAAGTAGAAGAACAAACAGTATTTGAAGACTAATATATAAATTAAATAATTAGGGAACAGTGTGTTCCCTAATTATTTGTAAAAATAAATTATATTATATTTATAAATATACATATTTGAAAATGTAACTATCATAAATATAATGTATGTGTTTTAATATACAATGCACTGTGTGCAATGTATTATATAAATTAGACTGAAGATAAAGAATTTTAGGTATATTGTATAATGTGGATTGTATAAAATTTTATATTATTAAAATATAAAATAATCTAGTTTTTTCATTTATGAGGAGGTTAACAATATGAGTTTTCCAGTTATTAAAAAATCAGCTTATGTATTAGCCCATACTCCAGATATGATAATACATAATGGAACTACACAAATGGTAGAAAGAAAGTCTCATCCAGATTCAGACTATTTAAAAGCAATCAAATCTAACTTAAGAACTTACGAAGAAGTAGTAGGGTATGCACCAAACCAAACTTATATAGGAAACATGACTCCAGAACAATTAGGAGAAACTCCAAAACCATGGTTTAAGTCAAATGTTGAAAATGCAAATAGATACGGTAAATTTGGTGAAATTATGCCTCAAGATGAGTTCTATGGATTAATGAAAATTGTTGACGTGTTCGACCTTGTTATTCTTGAAAAAGATTTCACTGAATTAGTAAAAGAAAAATTAATGAATCATAAATTATTTAAAGAAAAAGCTGAAGCTATTAAAGAAGGAGAAGAAGTATCTTTAATAGAAACTTTAGTAAATGAAAAAGGTGCTGAAGGTTTATATCAAGATGGTAAATTAGTAGGATGTGTTAAAAGAGCACACGAGGTTGATGAAAACTTATCAGCTGAATATATGCTTGAAAACTTAGCAGGTAAAGCTACATCAGTTATAGCTTTAGCTCACTTAGTTGATGGACTAGATGTACCAGTAGAAGAAATTGGATACATTATTGAATGTTCAGAAGAAGCAATCGGTGATATGAACCAAAGAGGAGGCGGAAACTTAGCTAAATCTATAGGAGAAGTTGTTGGATTAACAGGTGCAACAGGTTCTGACGTAAGAGGATTCTGTGCAGCTCCAGCTCACTCATTAGTAAGTGCATCATCATTAGTTAAAGCAGGAACTTTCAAACATGTTGTAGTTGTTGCAGGTGGATGTACAGCTAAATTAGGTATGAATGGTAAATCTCACTTAGGAAAAGAAATGCCAGTAATGGAAGATTGCTTAGGTTCATTTGCCATCTTAGTATCTGAAAATGATGGTGTAAACCCAATCATCAGAACTGATATTTTAGGAAGACATACAATAGGACATGGTGCGTCTCCACAAGCAGTTCTTCAAGCATTAGTATTAGAACCATTACAAAGCCATGGATTAAAAATAACAGACATAAACAAATTCTCTCCAGAAATGCAAACTTCAGAAATAACTGAACCAGCAGGTGCAGGAGATGTTCCAACTCAAAACTATAAAATGATAGGGGCTCTAGCTGTTAAAACTGGACAATTAGATAGAAAAGAATTACCAAACTTTATTAAAGATCATGGATATCAAGGATTTGCTCCAACTCAAGGACATATTCCTTCAGGAGTGCCAATAGTTGGACACGGTGTTGACAGAATATTAGATGGAACTTTAGAAAATTTCATGATCATAGGAAAAGGAAGCTTGTTCTTAGGAAGAATGACTAACTTATTCGATGGTATATCATTTGTTGTAGAAAAGAACCCAGGAGTAGTAGAAGCTGAGGGTGGAATTAATAAAGAAGAAGTTAAATCAATGGTTGCAGATGCAATGAAAGATTTCGCTAAATTCTTAATGCAAGAATAATATTCCTAAAAAGAGAAGAGGTGAATTTCATGAGCCAAGATGCTGCAAAAAAAATGATATCAGAAGTTTTTAATGATATAGCTGACGGTCTAAAGAGCGGAAGATTTGGCAAAAAGGTTAGAATAGGTTTAACTATTTTAGGCTCTGAGCATGGAGTTGAAGAAATGGTTAAAGCTGCTGAAATAGCTAATAGTAAATATGATGATTTTGAAATAGTTTTAATCGGAAGTAAAGTAGACTCAGACTTTGAAGTAGTAGAAGTTGAGAATGCTGAAGAAGGCCATAAAAAGATGGTTGAGATGCTTGAAAATGGTCAGTTAGATGGTTGTGTAACACAACACTTTGATTTCCCAATAGGAGTATCTACAGTAGGAAAAGTTGTAACACCAGGAAAAGGAAGAGAAATGATTATAGCAACTACAACTGGAACAACTTCAACTAATAGAGTTGAAGGAATGGTTATAAATGCTATTTCTGGTGTAGCCGCTGCTAAAGCTCTAGGAATAAAGAACCCTAAAGTTGGTATCTTAAATGTAGAGGGAGCTAGACAAACAGAAAGAATTTTAAATGAAGTAAAAGAAAATGGTTATGACTTAACTTTCTCACAATCTCTAAGAGCTGATGGCGGTTCTGTAATGAGAGGAAACGACCTTCTTGCAGGAACTCCAGACGTTATGGTTTGTGATTCATTAACTGGAAACTTATTAATAAAAATGTTCTCTTCATTTACAACAGGTGGAGGATATGAAACAATAGGTGCAGGATACGGGCCAGGAATTGGTGCTGACTATGATAAATTAGTTAACATAGTTTCAAGAGCATCAGGAGCACCTTTAATTGCAGAGGCTTTAAGATACTGTGCAACTTGTGCTAAGAACAAAGTTTTAGCTATTGCTAAAGATGAGTTCCAAAAAGCAGGTAAGGCAGGATTACAAGCATCTATAGATAAAGTAACTAAGAAAAAGGTTGAAACTTCTGATGAAGAAGTTAAAATGCCACCAAAAGAAGTTGTTACATTCTCAATTCCAGGAATAGATATTCTTGAATTAGAAGACGCTTGCAAAGTGTTATGGAAAGAAGGAATTTATTCTGAAAGTGGTATGGGATGTACAGGACCAATAATACTAGTTCCAGAAGCTAAGGGTAACGAAGCAACTGAAGTATTAAAAAAAGCAGAATATATTTAATATAAAAAAACTGTCTCAAAATTTAATTTTGAGGCAGTTTTTTTGTTTTATACATGTTATATATAATAGATTATACATATTATTTATTATGTAATCTGTATATAAAAATAGAAAAAGGTTTAAAATAAATTTGAATATTCAGCTAAAATGTATATTAAAAAGACTTTCAAAATCATTGGTATTAGAGTATAATATTAGTGGGAACATTATTAATCATATGGGACAATATAGTACCTAAAGAGGTGTTTATATGATAGATATACTAAAACTTGAAAAAAAGATAGTACCGGAGATATTAGGGCTTTTAGAAAAACGATATAAAATTTTAAGATCCATAAGATATAATCAACCTATTGGAAGAAGGGTTTTAGCAAATAACTTGAGTCTTGGAGAAAGAACTATTAGAAATGAAGTTAACTTTTTAAAGTCACAGGAACTGATAGAGATATATACTGAAGGAATGTATATAACAGAAGAAGGGGAAGAGATAATAGAGAGACTTGGTGGTTTTATACATGAAGTAAAAGGGTTAAAGGATTTAGAAGAGAGAATTAGAAGTTATCTTAAAATAAAAGAGGTTAATATTATTCCAGGAAATTATGAAGAGGATAGAAGTATATTAAAAGAAGTTGGCAGAGAATCAGCAAGTTATTTTAAAGGAATTTTAAAAGATAATATTGTTGTATCTTTAACTGGAGGTACAACGGTTAAAGAATTGGTGGATAACATGCCAAAATTAAATAAGTATAAAAAATTATTAGTTTTACCAGCAAGGGGTGGAATGGGTAGAGATGTAGAAATACAATCAAATACTCTATGTGCAAGACTAGCAGAAAAACTAAATGGAAATTATAAACTTTTACATGTACCTGATAATTTAAGTGAAGTTGCATTAAACACTATGTTAAAAGAAAGAAGTATAGAAGAAATTGTTCATAATATACGAAACTGTAATATTTTAATATATGGAATTGGAAGAGCTGATGAAATGGCTAAAAAGAGAGAACTGCAACAAAATACTATTAATGAAATATTAGATAAAGGCGCTGTAGGAGAAGCTTTAGGAAATTATTATGATATTAATGGAAATGTTGTTTTTAAGCATACCACTATAGGTGTAAAAGAAGAGGATACCTACAATATGGACGAAATTATTGCTGTAGCAGCTGGAGCCAATAAGGCTGAAGCAATAATAGGTGGTTTAAAAAACAAAAAACAAGCAGTTCTAGTGATAGATGAAGGAGCAGCAGAAAAAATAATAAATATAATTTCTAAAATAGAAGAAAATAATATTTAACATAATAAAATATAGTTAATTGGAGGAATTTTTATGATTAAAATAGGAATAAATGGATTTGGAAGAATAGGAAGAAATGTATTTAAAGCTTTATTAAATAATTATAAAAATGATATAGAAGTGGTTGCTATAAATGATTTAACTAGTCCTCAAACTTTAGCACATTTACTTAAATATGACTCATTATATGGTAAGTTTAATGGAAGTGTAGAGGCAAATGAAGATTCAATAGTGGTAAATGATAAAGAAATAAAAATTTATGCAGAAAGAGATCCTAAAAATTTACCTTGGAATGAAGTAGGAGCTGAAATTATAATTGAATGTACAGGATTCTTTACTGATGCAGAAAAGGCAAAAGCTCATATTGAAGCAGGGGCTAAAAAGGTTTTAATTTCTGCACCAGCTAAAAATGAAGATATTACAATTGTTCTAGGTGTTAATGAAGAACAATATGATTCTAAAAAACACAATATAATTTCAAATGCATCATGTACAACAAATTGCCTAGCACCATTTGCAAAGGTATTACATGAAGAATTTGGTATAGTAAATGGACTGATGACTACAATTCATTCGTATACTAATGATCAAAAAATACTAGATGCTCCTCATAAAGATTTAAGAAGAGCTAGGGCAGCAGCTGAATCAATGATTCCAACAACTACAGGAGCTGCAAAGGCAGTAGCACTTGTATTACCAGACTTAAAAGGTAAATTGAATGGTATGGCTGTAAGAGTGCCAACACCTACTGTATCTATGACAGACTTAGTATGTGAGATATCTAAAGAAACAACAGCAGATGAAGTAAATGCAGCGTTCAAAAAAGCATCAGAAGGAAAAATGGAAGGAATTCTTGGATTCTCAGAAGAGCCATTAGTATCAATTGATTATAGAGCAGATGAAAGATCCTCTATAGTTGATGGATTATCTACTATGGTTTCTGGAAAACTTGTTAAGGTAGTTGCTTGGTATGATAATGAATGGGGCTATTCAAACAGATTGGCAGACTTAACAAAATATGTAGCAGATAGATTATAATTGTGATATAATAATCCTTGAGAGAAACGAATTAGTGTAGCTTATTAAAGTCAATAAACTAATAATATATAAAATTTAAAAGTCTAGTTTTGTAGTCTCTCTATAAAACTAGACTTTTGTAGCATATAGGAATTTATTTAAGGGATAATTATTACATATTCAAGATAAAATATATCTAATTGTTATATTAATAAATGGGAGGTAACTCTATGAACTTTAATAAAAAATCTATAGAAGATATCAACGTAAAAGGTAAAAAAGTATTAGTCAGATGTGACTTTAATGTACCAATACAAGAAGGAAAAATAACTGATGAAAATAGATTAAAAGGTGCACTTCCAACTATAAAATATTTAATGGAGAATAATGCTAAGGTGATTTTATGTTCTCATCTTGGAAAACCAAAGGGGGAACCTAAAAAAGAATTATCTTTAGAGCCAGTTGCAAAAAGACTTTCTACAATGTTAGGCAAAGAAGTGGTATTTGCAGATGATGAAAATGTAGTTGGTGAGAATGCTAAAAATGCAGTACAAAACATGAAAGATGGAGATGTAGTACTATTACAAAACACTCGTTACAGAAAAGAAGAGACTAAAAATGAAGACAATTTCTCAAAAGAATTGGCATTACTTGCAGAAGTGTTTGTGAACGATGCCTTTGGAACAGCTCATAGAGCTCATTGTTCTACTGTAGGGGTTACTAAGTATTTAAAAGAATCTGCCTGTGGATATTTAATTCAAAAAGAGTTAAAGTTCTTAGGAGAAGCAGTGGAAAATCCAGAAAGACCTTTTGTAGCTATCCTTGGTGGTGCTAAGGTATCAGATAAAATAAATGTAATAAACAATCTTTTAGAAAAGGTTGATATCTTAATAATTGGTGGAGGAATGGCGTATACATTCTTAAAAGCACAAGGATACACCATAGGAAAATCTCTTTTAGAAGAGGATAAAATGGATTATGCTTTAGAAATGATTAAAAAGGCAGAAGATAAGGGCGTCAAACTATTACTGCCAGTGGATTTCATAGTAGCTAACGAATTTTCTAAAGATGCTGAACCAATAGTTACAGAAGATAGAAATATACAAGATGACTATATGGGAATGGATGTAGGGCCTAAAACAGTAGAATTATTTACAAGTGCTGTAAAAGAAGCTAAAACTGTTATTTGGAATGGACCTTTAGGAGTTTTTGAATTTGAAAATTTTGCAAAAGGCACTAAATCTATGGCTAAAGCATTATCTGAAACAAAAGCTACAACCATTATAGGTGGTGGTGATAGTGCATCAGCTGTAAATAATTTAGGATATGGAGATAAAATGACTCATATATCAACAGGTGGTGGAGCTTCTTTAGAGTTTTTAGAAGGAAAAGCACTACCAGGAATAGAAGCATTAATGGAAAAATAGAAAAACAAATTAATTAAGATAACTCTGTTTGTTAATTTGTATTATAGAGGGGTGATACTATGAGAAAAGCAATTATAGCTGGAAATTGGAAAATGAATAATACTATAGAAGAGTCTTTAAATTTAGTAAAAGAACTAAAACCTCTTGTTAAAGATGCTGAGGCAGAAGTTATAGTTTGTCCAAGTTTTTTAAGTATAAAAGGTGTAATCGATGAAGTAAAAGGAACTAATATAAAAGTTGGTGCACAAAATATGCACTTTGAAGAAAATGGTGCTTTTACAGGAGAAATATCTCCAAATATGTTAAATGAACTTGGCGTAGATTATGTAATAATAGGGCATAGTGAAAGAAGACAATATTTTAATGAAACAGATTGTACCATAAATAAAAAACTTAAATCATCATTTAAACATAATATAATCCCAATACTTTGTGTAGGTGAGACTCTAGAAGAGAAAGAGAGTGGAATTACAAAAGAAGTTATAGGAAAACAAATAAAGTTAGATTTATATGATATAAGCAGAGAAGAAGTAGAGAATATGGTTGTAGCTTATGAACCAATATGGGCAATAGGAACGGGAAAGACTGCTACATCTGAAGAAGCAAATGCTACAATAAAATTTATAAGAAGCATATTAGAAGAATTATATGGAACAGAGACTTCGGATAAAGTTAGAATACTTTACGGAGGATCAGTAAAGCCGTCAACTATAAAAGAGCAAATGGCTAAGTCAGATATAGATGGCAGTTTAGTAGGTGGGGCTAGTCTTAAAGCAAAGGACTTTTCAGAAATAGTAAACTACTAGAATATACTTAAAACAGGAGGAAAAGCTATGAAAAATAGACCTGTTATGCTAATGATATTAGATGGATTAGGCATTTCATCCGACCTAGAAGGAAATGCAGAAGCATTAGCTAAAAAACCTAATTACGATGAACTTTTAAAAAAATATCCAAAAACAACATTAAAGGCAAGTGGCATAAGTGTAGGATTACCAGAAGGACAAATGGGGAATTCTGAAGTAGGTCACTTAAATATAGGTGCTGGAAGAGTTATTTATCAATTTTTAACAGGTATAACAAAAGATGTTGAAAACGGAGAGCTTTTTAAAAAAGAAGCTTTTAATGAAGCAATAGATAAAGCACTGGAAGCTAATAAAGCTATACATTTTATAGGTTTATTATCTGATGGAGGAGTTCATTCACATATAGACCACCTAAAGGCATTATTAAAACTTGCAAAAGACAAGGGTGCAAAAAATGTATATGTGCATGCAATTTTGGATGGTAGGGATGTTCCACCTAAATCAGCTGGGACTTATATAACAGAAATAGAAGATTATATGCGTGAAATAGGAGTTGGAAAGATAGCTACAATTTCCGGAAGATACTATACCATGGATAGAGATAAGAGATGGGAAAGAATAGAACTTTCACATAAGGCTATTGTACAAGGTGTAGGAGAAAGAGTAAGCTCTGCTATGGAAGGATTAGAGAATTCTTATCATGATAATAAAACTGATGAATTTGTTCTACCTACAGTTATAATGAATGGGGAAGAGCCTGTAGCTGAAATATCAAACGGGGATACTGTTATATTTTTTAATTTTAGACCAGATAGGGCGAGAGAAATAACAAGAGCTATTAATGATAAGGTTTTTGATGGATTTAAAAGGGAAACCCTAGATTTAAACTTTGTATCTATGACTCAATATGATAAAACCATAGAAAATGTAGATGTAGCATATCCTCCTGAGATGTATAAAAATACTTTAGGAGAATATGTAAGTAATTGTGGAAAGAAACAATTAAGGATTGCAGAAACTGAAAAGTACGCCCATGTAACATTCTTCTTTAGTGGAGGAATAGAGGTGCCATGGGAGGGGGAAGATAGAATCTTAATTAATTCTCCAAAAGTTGCAACCTATGATTTAAAGCCAGAAATGAGTGCGTACGAAGTTACAGAAAAAGTACTTAATTCTCTAGATAGTGATAAGTATGATCTTATAATATTAAACTATGCAAATCCAGATATGGTAGGACATACAGGTGTACTAGATGCTGCTGTAAAGGCTGTGGAGGCTGTAGATCAGTGTTTAGGAAAAGTAGTAAATAAGGTAATTGAAAAGGATGGCACTGTGTTTATTACAGCAGATCATGGAAACTGTGAACAAATGATTGACTATTCAACAGGTAAACCTATGACAGCACATACTACAAATAAAGTTCCTTTTATATGGGTCTCAAAAGAGTCAAAAGGAAGGGCGTTAAGGGAAGGGATACTTGCAGATATAGCACCTACAATTTTAGAGGCTATGGGGATTCACAAGCCAGATGAAATGACAGGTAATTCTTTAATAAAAGCTTAGTAAAAGCTAAAATACTTTTAAATATGAAATTAGATTTATACAATAAATTTAGAAATCTAATAATTTGGAGGGAAATCTATGAAAAAATATATTGAAATTATTGATATCCAAGCTATACAAATTTTAGACTCAAGAGCTTTTCCAACTGTTGAAGTAGAAGTTATGCTTCAAGATGGTACCGTTGGAAGAGCAGCTGTACCTTCAGGTGCATCAACAGGAATGTTTGAAGCAGTTGAACTTAGAGATGATGATAAAGATATTTATAATGGAAAAGGTGTTTTAAAGGCTGTAGAAAATGTGAATACATTAATTGCAGAAGAATTAATTGGAATGAATGTATTAGATCAAGTTGCTATAGATAAAGTTATGATTAAACTTGATGGAACTCCAAATAAGGGTAAATTAGGTGCAAATGCTATGTTAGGGGTATCATTAGCATGTGCTGATGCGGCAGCTAAATACTTAGGACTGAGCTTATATCAATATGTAGGTGGAGTAAATGCTAAGGTTCTACCAGTTCCAATGATGAATATTATGAATGGTGGAAAACATGCAGACAATAACGTAGACCTACAAGAATTTATGATAATGCCAGTAGGAGCAAAATCTTTTAGTGAAGCTTTAAGAATGTGTGCTGAAGTTTATCATGGATTAAAAGGTATATTAAAGTCTAGAGGATTATCTACAGGTGTTGGGGATGAAGGTGGATTTGCACCAGATTTAAACTCTAACGAAGAAGCTATTAAAGTTATATTAGAAGCTGTAGAAAAGGCAGGATACAAAGCAGGAGAAGAAATCTTCATAGCACTAGACCCTGCATCTTCAGAATTCTTTAATGCAGAAACTAATAAATATGAATTAACCGGTGAAGGAAAATCATTAACTCCAGCAGAAATGGTTGATTTCTATGTAGATTTAGTAGAAAAATACCCAATAATCTCAATAGAAGATGGTATGGCGGAAGAAGATTGGGATGGATGGAAGCTAATGACTGAAAAATTAGGTTCAAAAATCCAATTAGTTGGAGATGATCTATTTGTAACTAATACAGAAAGATTATCAAAAGGAATAGAAAGAAAAACAGCTAATGCTATATTAATAAAATTAAATCAAATAGGTACACTTACAGAAACTTTAAATGCTATAGAAATGGCAGAGAGAGCAGGATATACAGCTGTTATATCACATAGATCAGGTGAAACTGAAGATACAACTATATCAGATCTTGTTGTAGCTGTAAATGCTGGTCAAATTAAAACAGGAGCTCCTGCAAGAAGTGAAAGGGTTGCAAAATACAATCAATTATTAAGAATTGAGCAAGAACTTGAAGAAATGGCTGAGTACAGAGGAATGAAATCTTTCTATAACATAAAAAAATAATATGATTAATACAAAGAGAACTCTTTCTTAAAGAGTTCTCTAACAAGTTATGTATATGTTAGTAGATTACATTGTAAATTAAGTTTTTATATGTTAAAATAATCTGTAATTAATAAATGTTATGGACTCTTAGGAGGTGCAAACATGAGAACTTTTTTAAATATTTCCCTAGTAATACTTTCAATTATAATTATTGTATCAGTTATGTTACAACCAAGTAAAAATGAGGGTATTACAAGCTTAATTTCAGGAGGAAATGAAAATTATTTTTCAAAAAATAAGGTTAGAACTTATGAAACAACTTTAGCTAGGATTACGGTTGTATCTTCAGCGTTATTTGCACTAGTAGTCATAGGATTAAATGTTATAAAATAATTTGATTTTTTAGGAATTAAGTTTAAAACTCGCATGAAAAGTGTGAGTTTTTCTTTTTTATTATATAATTGTATATTTCAAAATGTTATAATATAGAAACTTGAATAATTGTTTAGTCTAAATTTAATAACTTACTTTAGGAACCTAAGGGTTCTTAATTTTATGTAAAAATAACGAATAAAAGTTCGGTTTTGATTAAAAAACATAATTTTATGATATAATTATAAGTATTAAATTAAATTTCCTTATAAATAACAAGGAGTGATTACATGGATTTAAAAAACCTTTTAAATGAAGAACAGTATGAAGCAGCCACTACCGTAAAAGGTCCCTTACTAATTTTGGCAGGTGCAGGTTCAGGGAAAACAAGGGTGTTAACTTATAGAATAGCGCATATGATAGAGGATTTAGATATAAAACCATATGAAATTCTTGCAATTACTTTTACCAATAAAGCAGCAGGAGAAATGAGAGAAAGGGTAAAAAGACTTGTAGGGGATCAGGTTGACAGTATGTGGATTTCTACTTTCCACTCCAGCTGTGTGAGAATTTTAAGAAGAGAAATAGATAAATTAGGATATAATAAGAACTTTACAATTTATGACACTTATGATCAAAAAACTTTAATAAAGCAGTGTATGACGGAGTTAAATATAAATGATAAAGATATTACTGATAGAGAAATTATAAATAAGATTTCAGATTGTAAAAATAATATGCAAAGTGCAGAAAGTTATAAAAAAGAGAATGAAGGAGACTTCAGAAAAAATAAAATAGCTGATATGTATCTTTTATATCAAAAGAAACTTAAAGCTAATAATGCACTGGATTTTGATGATTTGATTTTTAAAACAGTACAACTTTTTAAACAGCATGAAGATGTTTTAGAGTTTTATCAAAGAAAATTTAAATACATATTAGTGGATGAGTATCAAGATACAAATGAAGCGCAATATGAACTTGTAAAACTCCTAGCAAAGGCTCATGATAATATATGCGTAGTTGGAGATGATGATCAGTGCATATATGAGTGGAGGGGTGCTAATATTAAAAATATATTAGGATTCGAAAAAGATTTCCCTAGTGCAAAAGTAGTTAAACTTGAGAAAAATTATCGTTCAAAGGGAACTATATTAGACGCTGCAAACTCAGTTATAAAAAATAATGCTCAAAGGAAAAACAAGGTCTTAAAAAGTACTAAAGATGGTGGAGAAAAGGTAAGACTATATAGGGCTTTTACTGATAGGGATGAGGCTAGCTTTATAGTAAATGAAATAAAAAAGATAAAATCATCTACAGATAAATCTTATAAGGATTTTGCTATTTTATACAGAATGAACTCTCAATCTCGTATATTTGAGGAAGCCCTAAGAAGAGAAGGTGTACCTTATAGAATACTTGGCGGATTAAAGTTCTATGATAGAAAAGAAATCAAAGATATTATGGCATATTTAAAACTTATAAATAATCCACTAGATGATGTGAGTCTGCAAAGAATAATAAATGTACCAAAAAGAAGTATAGGGGATACCACTGTATCCAAAGTTCTTGAATTTTCAACTAGCACTGGAGAGTGTTTATATAGTACTTTATTAGATGCTGGTTTTGTGCCAGGACTTACGGCAAGGAACGTTACTTGTATTAGTAAGTTTACAAGCTTAATAAATGAATTTATGACTTTAAAAAATCAAGTAAATGTATCTGGGTTAATAAAAGAAATACTAGATAAAACAGGCTATTTAAGAGATCTTGAAAAGTCTAAAGAAATAGAAGATAAGAGCAGAATTGAAAACTTAAAAGAGTTGGTATCAGAGGCAGTTGAGTTTGAAAGAAATTCAGAGGATAAATCATTAGGAGCTTTTTTAGAAAAAGTAACTTTAGTAGCTGACGTAGATAATTATGATGAGGATGCAGATAGCATAGTTTTAATGACTATTCATAGTTCTAAGGGATTGGAATTCCCAGTGGTATTTATGGTAGGAATGGAAAATGGCTTGTTTCCAAGTGAAACTTCCTTAAATAGTTATACTGAAATGGAGGAATCAAGAAGACTTTGCTATGTTGCTATAACTAGAGCACAGGAACTTTTATACATGACATCGGCTCAAAGTAGAATGGTATTTGGCAGAACTGTTTGTTATAGTGCTTCAGATTTTATAGATGAAATCCCCCTAGGTTTAAAAGAAAATGTATCTGGAAGTAGAGGAGTTAATGTACTTAAAAGCAATACAAATTCTAGAGGCCTTTATGGTTCAAGAACTCCATCGCTAAACAATAATAAACCTATGAATAAAGCATCTAAAGTAGATCCTAGTGGAGTTGTACTTGGACGAAAAGTAAAACATACTTCTTTTGGAGAAGGCACTATTGTAGGCATAAATAAGAGTGAAAAGGAAACATTAATAACTATTGCTTTTAATAATGCGGGTATTAAGAAGTTGATACTTGAGATGGCACCCTTAGAACTTTTATAATATTTTAGGAGGAGAAAAATCCTATGGATATTAAAAATAAAAAAGATGAAATGATAGAATTAATAGATAGATTAAATAAATATGCTCATGAATACTATGTTTTAGATAATCCTTCTGTTTCTGATATAGAATATGATAAATTATATGACAGATTAGTTTTATTAGAAAAAGAATTGGGAGAAGTATTATCCTATTCACCAACACAAAGGGTTGGTGATAGGATTCTTCCTCAATTTGAAAAGCATACTCATATATTCCCCTTATGGAGCTTAGATAAATCTCAAAGTCTAGAAGGTATAAAGGAGTGGCACAATAAAAATTTAAAGGCTATAAATGAATATAATAATAAAAATGAAGATAGCCTTCCCCAGCCTACATATATACTAACTAAGAAATTTGATGGCTTAACTATTAACTGTACTTATAATGAGGAAGGAATATTAATTAATGCTGCAACGAGAGGTACAGGTTCCATAGGAGAAAATGTTACTGCACAAGCTAAGACCATAAAGAGTCTTCCACTTAAAATAGAAAATGATTTTCTCTTTGAAATACATGGTGAAGCCTTAATGACTAAGGAAGCTTTTGAACATTACAATAAGAATGCAACAGTACCTCTTAAGAATTTAAGAAATGGGGCAGCTGGAGCACTTAGAAACTTAAATATAGCAGAAACAGGAAAAAAAAATCTTTCAGCATTTTTTTACGATATAGGATATGCAGATGGTCATAAATTTAATAGTTATAGCGATATGCTAGAATTTATTAGTGAAAAAGGTTTTCCTATGGATGATTACATTAAAAAGTGTAGTACAATGGAAGACATAGAAAAAGAAATAGGATATATAAACAGTATAAGAAGTAGTCTAAATTATGATATAGATGGTATTGTTATAGCTTTAGACGATATAAAAACAAGAGAAGTTTTAGGTTACACGGTTAAATTCCCTAAATGGGCTATTGCATATAAGTTTGAAGCAGAAGAAGAGACTACTAAGCTTTTAAGTGTAGAATGGAATGTTGGAAGAAGTGGCAGGGTTACTCCTACAGCTATATTAGAACCAGTTGAAATTGGAGGAGCTACAGTAAAAAGAGCTACTTTAAATAATATGGAGGACATACAAAGAAAAGGTGTTAAAATAGGTTCAACAGTTATAATAAGACGTTCTAATGATGTAATACCTGAAATTTTAGGGAGAGCTGTGGAAAGTGAAGATGGTGTAGCTGAAATTGAAGCACCTAAGTTTTGTCCAAAGTGTGGCAGTGAAATAAGATTAGAAGGTGCACACTATTTTTGTGAAAACACCTTATCTTGTAAGCCACAGATGGTAAAGAGTATAGTTCACTTTGCAAGCAGAGAGGCTATGAATATAGCTGGATTTAGTGAAAAAACTGCAGAACAACTATTTGAACAGTTAAATATAAAAGCTATACCAGAGTTATATAAGATAGAAAAAGAAGAATTACTTACCCTGGAAAGGTTTGGAGAAAAGAAGGCACAGAACCTAATAAATGCTATAGAAAACAGCAAAAAATGTGATTTATCATCATTCTTATATGCATTAGGTATACCAAATGTAGGTAAGAAAACAGCAAAAGATATAGTGGATAAATTTAAAAATATAGATAGAATTAAAGCTGCGACTTTTGAAGAGTTAATAGAAGTCCCAGAAGTAGGGGATATAGTTGCAAAGTGTGTAGTTGATTTTTTTAGTGATGATAAAATATTAAATAATATAAATGAATTATTAGAGCTAGGAGTAGTTCCAACTTATGAGGAAAAGGATATAGAGGAAGGAATATATAGTGGTAAAACTATTGTAGTTACAGGGTCACTAGAATCTTATTCACGAGGAGAAATAAAAGAAAAACTAGAATCTTTAGGTGCTAAGGTTTCAAGTAGCGTAAGTAAGAAAACAGACTTCGTATTAGTAGGAAAGGAACCCGGCTCTAAGTATAATAAAGCAGTAGAATTAGGTGTTAAGGTGATTAGTGAAGAAGAATTTAAATCTAGTATAACTGAATAAATAAGTTCTATTTTATAATAGATTTCATATTCAACATATGATATTTAAAAATAATAAAGATTCTCAGTTTAAAACTTATAGAAGACTGCTTGAAGTATATTAAAACAAGCAGTTTTCTATTTTGTTAAACTTTTAAACAGTTAGGAGTGAAAATTGTGAAAATTGGAACTGAAGATGTGGATTATTTGGGGAAAATGTGTACAATTAAATTAGAAAATACGGAAAAAATTGAAATTATAAAGGAATTAAATGAAATTATTAACTTTGTAGAGGATATAAAATATATTTCTGTAAATGATAGAGAAGCCATAAATCCATATTATATTGAAAATAATTTTAGGGATGATAAGGTAGAACCTTCCATGAATATAGAATATGCTTTAAAAAATGCAAGTAGTACAAATGGAGATTATTTTTTAGTACCTAAAATTATAAAATAGGTATAGAAGAGGTGATTTTTTGGATTTAAAAGGACTAAAAGTACATGAATTAATAGAACTTATTAATAATAGAGAACTGAAAATAGAAGAGATTAATTCTTATTATATAAATAGAATAAAAGACTTAGACAATAAAATAGGTGCTTTTATTTATGTAGATTATGAAAATGTAAATAAAGAAGCAAAAAAGATGGATAAATTATTAGATCAGGGTAAGGATATAGGGCCTTTAAAAGGTATTCCCATAGGTATAAAAGACAATATAAATGTTATTGGGATGAAAACTACCTGTGCATCTAAAATTTTAAAAGGCTATATATCTCCTTATAATGCAACTATTGTGGATAACCTTACGGAAAATGGTGCTATTATTATGGGGAAAACTAATATGGATGAGTTTGGAATGGGATCTACAGGGGAAAATAGTGCCTACAAAATAACTAGAAACCCAATAGATTTAAATAGAGTTCCTGGGGGTTCATCAAGTGGTTCAGCAGCTGCTACATCTAGTGAAGAAGTTCCAATATCTTTGGGTACGGATACAGGAGGATCCATTAGAAGACCTGCATCTTACTGCGGATTAGTAGGATTAAAACCTACCTATGGAAGTATATCTAGATATGGGGTAGTTTCTTTTGCATCTACATTAGATACAGTTGGTATACTTTCAAAAGATGTAGAGGATAGTGCTTTAATGTATTCTCTGTTAAGAGGAAAAGATAAAAAAGATAGCACTACTGTCCATATGAAAAATATGGAGTATAAAAATAACTTAAAAAAGAGTTTAAAAGGATATAAAATAGCAATTCCTATAGATATTATAAAAGACAATAAAGGTTTTATGAAAAGACATATAGAAGAGGCTGCTAAGGTTTTAAAATCCATGGGAGCAGATATAAAATACATATCAATGGAATCATTAGATTATGCAACTAAGATTTATTATATTTTATCTTCTGCCGAAGCATCTTCAAACCTAGGACGATTTGATGGAATAAGATATGGGTATAATTCAGGGAAATATAATTCTGTAGGTGATATGTATTCTAATACTAGAACTTATGGCTTTAATAAAGAAGTAAAAAAGAGAATCCTCTTTGGAACTTATGCACTTTCTAAAAATCATTATGAAGATTACTATATAAAGTCTTTAAAACTTAGAGAAAAGTTAACTAATAGTTTTAGAAATATATTAAAAGAATATGATGCGATTATAATTCCTACAACAAATTCAGTAGCAGAAATTATTGGTACTTTTGATATAAATAATGCTAACACATACTCAGAAGATTTATATACAGTAATTGCGAATTTAACAGGTATGCCAGCTATATCAATTCCTTGTGCTATAGAAAATGGATTACCTTTAGGGATGCAGATAATTACTGATTATTTCAGAGAAGATATGTTATTTAATATAGCTTATAGCTTTGAACGTGCTACAAATTATGGTGGTAAAATAAAACTTAATTTGTAATGGAGGTGTTAAAGTGGCGTTTGAAAAAGTGATTGGAGTAGAAGTTCACGTAGAATTAGATACAAACACGAAAATATTTTGTGGTTGTAGTACTGAATTTGGAGGGAAACCTAACTCAAGAGTTTGTCCAGTATGTTTAGGACTTCCAGGGGCTCTTCCAAGTTTAAATAAAGAGGTTGTAAACTTTGCTATTAAAACAGGTCTTGCACTAAACTGTGATATAAACTATAAATGCAGAATGGATAGAAAAAATTATTTTTATGTAGATTCTCCTAAAAGTTATCAAATAACTCAAGATAAGTTTCCAATTTGTAAGGAAGGATATGTAGAAATAGAGATAGATGGTATAAGAAAAAATATTGGTATAGAGAGAATACATATGGAAGAAGATGCAGGGAAATTAATTCATACAGAAGAAGGCACTCTAATTGATTTTAATAGGGCAGGAGTTCCGCTACTTGAGATAGTTTCGAAGCCAGATATGAAATCTTCTAAGGAAGTTATACTATTTTTAAAAGAATTAAAAGCTATACTAACATGTATTAAAGTATCTGATTGTAAAATGGAAGAAGGCTCCTTAAGATGTGATCTTAATATATCTATAAAAGAAAAGGGAATAAAAAAATTAGGTACAAGGGTAGAGGTGAAAAATTTAAATTCTTTTAAACATATTGAAAAGGCAGTAGAATACGAGTTTATTAGGCAGTTATCCTTGATTGATATAGGTGAAAAAGTATTACAAGAAACTAGAAGATGGAATGATAATAAAAAAATCACAGAATCCATGAGAAGTAAAGAAGATGAAAAGGATTATAGATACTTTCCAGAAGGTGATTTAATGAGCATTAATATACTTAAAGAATGGGTAGAAAAAGAAAAGATGCTTCTTTTAGAATTGCCTAGAGAAAAAATCCAAAGATACATAAATGATTATAGCTTAGAGAAGGATGAAGCAGAAAAAATAGTAAGCGATATTGATATTTCTGTATATTTTGAGGAGGCTACTAAAATATGTAGAGAATATAAAGAAATATACAATTGGATAACTGGTGATATTTTTGCATACTTAAAAGAAAAAAATATATCTATAAAAGAATATGGAGTTTCTTCAAGTTACTTAGGAGAAATAATAAACCTAATTACAGAAGGTAAAATTTCAAATAATATAGGAAAAAGGGTTTTAAATTTGTGTTTAGAAGAAAATAAGAGTCCTAATAATATAATCATAGAAAAAGGATTAATTCAAAATAATAATAGAGATGATATTCTTGATATAGTTAAAAATATTTTAGAAAACAATAAAGAAAATATTAATTTATATAAAAGTGGGAAAAGCAATCTGTTCTCTTGGTTTGTTGGGCAAGTTATGAAGGAATCAAGGGGAAAAGCAAATCCGGTTTTAGTAAAAGAAATACTGGAGAGGGAATTAAATTGAAGATATAAAAAATAATTTACACAAAATAAAACACGATATAAAAATTATTTTATATAAAGTTTATAGGAAAACTTGTTTGCAGAAACTATAATGCCTAATAAGTTTTTTTTATTTTTTGTTTAAAAAATTATAACCCTGGCAATAATTATTATATGGAAAACTTTACTTTAATTTAGAGATTATTAGAAAGGAGAATAGCATGAAAAAAGTAATTAATAGAGCTATTACTTTCACTATATGTTTTTTTGTAATGTTTTTAAGTGGATGCATAGAAAAAAAAGAGGGAATAAAAGTTGAAAATAGAGATTATCTAGTTTTTAATATAGAAAAGTTACCTGGGGATTTATCCATGTTAAAAGATAAAGATATTAGAGAAAAAGATTTGCTATTTGCAGTTTTTGAAGGATTAGTAAAGGAAGATAGCAATGGTAACATACTTCCAGGATTATGTGATGACTGGACTATAAATAATGAATTAAATTATACATTTAAAATAAGAAAAAATGCTACATGGAGCAATGGAAAGAAAATAACTGCTGAGGACTTTGAAGATTTATTTAAATGGATAATAAAAGAAGGTAAGAATAACACTTATGTAAAAGAATTAAAATGTATCTATGGTGTAAGTGAGTATATCAAAGGTGAAAAATCCTTTGAGGATGTAGCAATAAAGGCTAAAGATAAAGAAACTTTAGAGATAAGGTTAAATTACACTTGTCCATATTTCTTAAATATATTAAGTAATCCTTTATTTACCCTAAGAGAAAATAATTCATTTACTAATAACTATATAGGAAGCTATGATAGAGTAAATTTTACAGG
Organism: Hathewaya histolytica; assembly: GCF_901482605.1. Lineage (NCBI taxonomy): Bacteria > Bacillati > Bacillota > Clostridia > Eubacteriales > Clostridiaceae > Hathewaya > Hathewaya histolytica. Next base: position 730,629 of record NZ_LR590481.1, read on the forward strand.
TCCTTTTAAAATTAAGAACATAAAACAAGATCGAAAAACTATAACCCTAGAGAAAAACAAATATTATTGGGAAAATGAAAAGGTAATTAGTAAAAGAATAGACTTTATAGCTATAGAAAATGAAGAAGAGGCTTTAATAAACTTTGAAAAACCAAATCCTGATTTAGATATCTTAGCCAATCCTCCTAAAAATGAAATTAATAGATTAGTGGAGAAGGGTCATGCAGAATTATACTCATCTTTTAAAAATTTAAATTTAATTTTTAACGTCAGTAGCTCGGAAAAAGGTAAAAATATTAATCTTAGAAAAGGTATTAGGTATGGACTTTCAAGGAATGTAGTAGAAGATATTATAGATAATAAAAATGCTATATTAACAGGAAGTGTAATTCCAAGCATAACCACCGATGGGAGAGGTGGCAATATGGGGGAGAGAGAGTATTTTTCTTTTAATACTAACGTTACTGTAGCAAAAGAATTTTTAGAAAAGTCTAAGTTTAATATAGAAGAAAATTCTATAACATTGGTATGTGAAAAAAATAGTATTAATAAGGTTCTAGCTGAAAACATAAAAAAAGAATTAAAAGATAATTTAAAACTTAAAATAAATATAGAGCAATATAAAGAGCAAGAATTACAGAAAGTTTTAGAAAAAGGGAAATTTGATATGGCATTAATAGAATTCAATGGTACATTTGATAATCCTATATGTTTTTTAGAACAATGGAAAATGGATACAGATTCATTTTACACAGGATATAAAAATAGTAACTTTGATTATTATGTAAATAAAGCTAGAAATGAAAAAAATCATTTTCAAAAATTAAAGTATTTAGAAAGTGGTGAAAAACTTTTATTAGATGATATGCCACTTATACCTATTATTAATTTTGATACAGTCATTTGTAAAAATAAAAATGTAAAAGGATATACTTTAACCAAGGGCGGTAATATTTACTTAAATTATGCTTATAAAGAAAAATAAATATTAAAATAAAAAATAGGGCTTGTAAATATATTATATTTACAAGCCTAAACTAAGAGGTCTTTTAAATGTATTTATATTTAATCTATATATTAAATAAAATTATTATATAGAAAGATACACATAAAGAAAATGGTCATATTTCTTTCACTATCAAAATTAGACTTACTTTGCTTAAACTCATTCTTTTTTCTATTATAAGTTATTCTTTTTATAAAGATTGGTGCAAGTTCATTGTTTTCTGGGGTAGGTAAGGTTGGCATCCTAAAATAATCATCTTCTAGTAGATCATCTGAATTTCTAGAAAAATTTTTGTATCTTTCAACATCATTTAAACTAGGTGTATCAGGCCAACTTAAAACTAATCCTGAATTTATTACGCCATTTTTAAATATGTTCTCTGCTACGGAGTTATCATCTTCTATTTCAAATATATTGCTATAAAAAATTAGAGAAATTAAATAGGTCATAAGTTCAGAGGAGTCATAATCTACAGACTTTTCTTCAGGACTTTTAGTATATAAGCCCAAGTTTTCATCATAACTTTCAATTAACTCCTTGTATAGATTTTCACTAAATTCTTTAGATTTTAAAAACTTTAAGTTTTTGTATATAAATGAAGAGTTAAGAAGCATTAAACTATTTATAAGGACTTTATTTTTTTTATCGTCACTAATTTTGTGATTATACTCTTCTAGTATTAAATCATAAAAGTCTAACAGTAGGGGCTTTATGTCTTCTATTTTACTATAGTGATAAAATAAATTTAGTCCTAAGGACAGTTTTAATTTCTCATTAAAGGAGATATCATAAATATGTTCCCTAAAATTCATAAACATATTTAATATGTCTAATGAAAATTTTTTGTATTCCTTTGCATAACTATTTTTTTCATATGCCAGTTCATCTTTAAATAGTTGTGAATATTTATAATATGCACTCATTAAAAATGCTTGTTCGGAATATTTAAATTTATTATTTTTATCTGTAAGTTTAATATCTTCACTAAATAAGTCAGAAGTATGAACTTTATCTATAAATACACCTTCTATATTTCTAAGATGTGCTCCATAGAACTCTAGTTGACATTTTGACAAAGCGGAATAAACTTCAAACATTTCATATTTCTTTTTATCTGTATCTTTAAATTGTTTATAGTAATCAGAAAGTTCCAGTAAACATAGGGTCATCATGGAATTGCTAATTATGGGTATATCTTTTTTAAATTTTTCCGTATTCCAATAAGGTTTATGTTTTTCATAAGATAATTTAGCACTAGCTTTTTTATATAAGCATAATAGTGGAGAAAAACCTTTAATTGTGTTAATATCAATTTTAGGTATATGCTTGTTTAACTCTTTGGGAGCTATTGGAATACCACATTTAGATTGTAAAACAATATGCTTTATAGATTCTTTACTTAAATGAAATAGTTGATTACTAATGTTTTCTTCATTTAAGGAATTGATTCTTAAAAAGGGTCCTATAAATTTCAAATATCACACCACCATCAAATTAATCCTTATACAAATAATATGATATAAGATATGAAAAGTTGCTTAAATCATGAAAAAACTTTGAGTGTAAGGTAATCTATGATGAAAGAAGGTATTAAAATGGAATGTGGAAAATTAAATTGGGATGAACTTCAACATATAATAAATAATTATACTGGTAGTAAAAGAGAAGAAGTAAAAGTTGCTGGGGGTATAGGTGAAGACTGTTCAATTATTAACTTTGGTAACTATGATTGTGTAGTATCTACAGATCCTATAACTGGAGCCAGTAAAGGAGCAGGAAAACTTGCCGTACATATAAATTGTAACGATATAGCATCTAGTGGTGTTGAACCCTTGGGAATACTTGTTACTATTTTAGCTCCTGAATACAGTAAAATAGAAGAAATATTAGATATAATGAAAGAAATTCATGAGGAATGTAAAGAGTTAAATATTCAAATATTAGGTGGTCATACGGAGGTTACTAAAGCTGTAAATAAAATAGTAGTATCAGTAACTGCCATAGGTAAAGGAAAAGCAGGAAAAGCTATAAAAACTTCTGGAGCAATGGTTGGAGACAAGATAATTGTAACAAAGGAATTAGCACAAGAGGGATCTCTTATATTAGCAAAAGATAGAGAAACAATAGTTAAAAAAGTTTTAGATGATAATGAGTATAAAAAAGTATTAGATTACGAAAAAAAACTAAGTGTTTTAAAAGAAGGAAAAATATGTGGAGACTTTGGTGTAAATGCCATGCACGATATTACAGAAGGTGGAGTAATAGGTGCACTATGGGAAGTTTCTAATGCTAATTCTTTAGGGTTCAAAGTGTATTATGAGAATATGCCTATATCTAATGAAACAATGAAACTATGTAAATATTTTAAGATAGACCCACTGAAATTTATATCTTCTGGTAGTATGTTAATTTCATGTAAGAAAGAAAAAGAATTATTAGAGGTATTAAAAGAAAATGGAATAAGTGCTACAATAATAGGAGAGGTAACAGGGGAAAAAGCAATATTAGTTCGCAAGGGGAAGGAAGAGGAAATATTACCATGTCCTTCAGATGAACTTTTTAAAATAATTTAAAATAATTTAAAATTGTAAAATTACATATACCAATAATCTATATTAAACGTGAGGATGATAAATATGAGGAAAGTAATAGTAGCTAGTAATAATGAGCATAAAATAAAAGAGATAAAAAATATATTAAGCAATATTGGAATTGAAGTAGTTTCCCTAAAAGAGGAAGGAATAGACATAGATGTAGAAGAAACTGGAACTACGTTTATGGAAAATTCTTATCTAAAAGCAAAAACAATATTTGATCTTAATAAAGAAGCTTGTGTGCTTGCAGATGATTCTGGACTTTCAGTGGATTATTTAAATGGTGAACCAGGAGTTTATTCAGCACGATATGCAGGAGAACATGGGAATGATAAGAAAAACAATGAGAAACTTTTAGATAAACTAAAAGGAGTACCGAGAGAGAAAAGAAAAGCTAAGTTTATATGTTCTATGGCATTAGTTTTAGATGATAATAAAGTTATAAAAGTACAAGGCGAAGTAAATGGGGAAATATTAGAAGAGCAAAAAGGAACTGAAGGGTTTGGTTATGATCCACTATTCTATGTGGATAGATTTCAAAAGACATATGCAGAAATGACTGAAGATGAGAAAAATTCTATAAGCCATAGAGGAAAGGCATTAGAATTACTAAGGGAAGAACTATTAAAACTTAAATAATAGTTATTTTAGTTTGTATGGAGGTATATTACATGTTAATTGCGGTGGTAAGTGACAGCCATGGAGATAATAACGCTATAAAAAAAGCTTTAGGTAAAATTAAAAGGGCGGATTACTTATTTCATCTTGGAGATAACGTGAAGGATGTGGATGAATTTTCTAAAGCATTTAAGGGGAAGATAATAAACGTAAAAGGTAACTGTGATTTTTTAGATAGAGATTTAACTAAGAAATTAAATGAGAAGCTAGTAGAAGTAGAGGGAGTAAGAGTATTTGCGACACATGGGCATAAATATAGTGTAAAAGAAAATTTGCTTCGATTGAGATATAAGGCTATGGAAGTAGATGCAGATATAGTATTATTTGGACATACACACATGCCTTGTATTGAATATGAAGATGGGATATGGTTTATAAATCCAGGTAGTATTGCATTATCAAGAGTTAAACATAATACTTTAGCGTTAATAGAACTATTAGAAGGAAGAATCATACCCTATATAATAGAGATATAATAAAGAATAATATAAATTTAATATAGTAGAAGAGTATATATCAGCTATCATAAACATTATAAGAAATTATAATGTTTATGATAGCTATAGATTAAAGCACGGTTTTTCAAAAAAACTACAAAAAAAATTTAAAAAAGTATTGACGAAATTATTTATATAGTGTAGAATAAACCATGTCGTCAGGAAAACAACTACTCATTTGAAATAGTAAATATAATCTGATGATGAAAAAAAAGTAAATATAACGGGGTGTGGCGCAGATGGGAGCGCGCGTGGTTTGGGACCATGAGGTCGCAGGTTCAATCCCTGTCACCCCGACCACAAAACAAAATATAAAAAAATACACATGCGGGTGTAGCTCAATGGTAGAGTTCCAGCCTTCCAAGCTGGCTGTGAGAGTTCGATTCTCTTCACCCGCTCCAAAAAATATGCGTCTTTAGCTCAGTTGGATAGAGCAACGGCCTTCTAAGCCGTGTGCCAGGGGTTCGACTCCCTTAAGACGCACCATATGGTGGACGTAGTTCAGTTGGTAGAGCACCAGATTGTGGCTCTGGTTGTCGTGGGTTCGAACCCCATCGTTCACCCCATATTGGGATATCGCCAAGCGGTAAGGCACCAGACTTTGACTCTGGCATTCGTAGGTTCAAATCCTGCTATCCCAGCCAAATGATCTACTAGCTCAGTCGGTAGAGCACATGACTTTTAATCATGGTGTCCGGGGTTCGATTCCCCGGTAGATCACCAAAATGCAGATGTGGCGGAATTGGCAGACGCACTAGACTTAGGATCTAGCGCCTTAGGCGTGGGGGTTCGACTCCCTTCATCTGCACCACATGCGGGAATAGCTCAGTTGATAGAGCGCCACCTTGCCAAGGTGGAGGTCGCGGGTTTGAGCCCCGTTTCCCGCTCCAAAAAAGAATAAATAGTAAGAATTATGCGGGTGTAGCTCAATGGTAGAGTTCCAGCCTTCCAAGCTGGCTGTGAGAGTTCGATTCTCTTCACCCGCTCCAAAACAAGCGCTATTAGCTCAGTTGGTAGAGCACTTGACTCTTAATCAAGGTGTCCCGGGTTCGATCCCCTGATAGCGCACCAATGCCGGGGTGTGGCGCAGATGGGAGCGCGCGTGGTTTGGGACCATGAGGTCGCAGGTTCAATCCCTGTCACCCCGACCATAAAATAACAAAATATTAAAAAAATACACATGCGGGTGTAGCTCAATGGTAGAGTTCCAGCCTTCCAAGCTGGCTGTGAGAGTTCGATTCTCTTCACCCGCTCCAAAAATATGCGTCTTTAGCTCAGTTGGATAGAGCAACGGCCTTCTAAGCCGTGTGCCAGGGGTTCGACTCCCTTAAGACGCACCATATGGTGGACGTAGTTCAGTTGGTAGAGCACCAGATTGTGGCTCTGGTTGTCGTGGGTTCGAACCCCATCGTTCACCCCATATTGGGATATCGCCAAGCGGTAAGGCACCAGACTTTGACTCTGGCATTCGTAGGTTCAAATCCTGCTATCCCAGCCAAACGATCTACTAGCTCAGTCGGTAGAGCACATGACTTTTAATCATGGTGTCCGGGGTTCGATTCCCCGGTAGATCACCAAAATGCAGATGTGGCGGAATTGGCAGACGCACTAGACTTAGGATCTAGCGCCTTAGGCGTGGGGGTTCGACTCCCTTCATCTGCACCACATGCGGGAATAGCTCAGTTGATAGAGCGCCACCTTGCCAAGGTGGAGGTCGCGGGTTTGAGCCCCGTTTCCCGCTCCAAAAAAGAATAGATAGTAAGAATTATGCGGGTGTAGCTCAATGGTAGAGTTCCAGCCTTCCAAGCTGGCTGTGAGAGTTCGATTCTCTTCACCCACTCCAGAATATGCGTCTTTAGCTCAGTTGGATAGAGCAACGGCCTTCTAAGCCGTGTGCCAGGGGTTCGACTCCCTTAAGACGCACCAAATAAGCGCTATTAGCTCAGTTGGTAGAGCACTTGACTCTTAATCAAGGTGTCCCGGGTTCGATCCCCTGATAGCGCACCAATGCCGGGGTGTGGCGCAGATGGGAGCGCGCGTGGTTTGGGACCATGAGGTCGCAGGTTCAATCCCTGTCACCCCGACCACAAAACAAAATATTAAAAAAATACACATGCGGGTGTAGCTCAATGGTAGAGTTCCAGCCTTCCAAGCTGGCTGTGAGAGTTCGATTCTCTTCACCCGCTCCAAAAAATATGCGTCTTTAGCTCAGTTGGATAGAGCAACGGCCTTCTAAGCCGTGTGCCAGGGGTTCGACTCCCTTAAGACGCACCATATTGGGATATCGCCAAGCGGTAAGGCACCAGACTTTGACTCTGGCATTCGTAGGTTCAAATCCTGCTATCCCAGCCAAACGATCTACTAGCTCAGTCGGTAGAGCACATGACTTTTAATCATGGTGTCCGGGGTTCGATTCCCCGGTAGATCACCAAAATGCAGATGTGGCGGAATTGGCAGACGCACTAGACTTAGGATCTAGCGCCTTAGGCGTGGGGGTTCGACTCCCTTCATCTGCACCACATGCGGGAATAGCTCAGTTGATAGAGCGCCACCTTGCCAAGGTGGAGGTCGCGGGTTTGAGCCCCGTTTCCCGCTCCAAAAAAGAATAGATAGTAAGAATTATGCGGGTGTAGCTCAATGGTAGAGTTCCAGCCTTCCAAGCTGGCTGTGAGAGTTCGATTCTCTTCACCCGCTCCATTTTTTTGTAAAGTTTTATTTAGAGCTTTACATAGGAGCACCCATAGCTCAGTTGGATAGAGCTACAGACTTCGAATCTGGAGGTCGCGGGTTCAATTCCTGCTGGGTGCGCCAAATGTTACATAGCGTAGGGTAGACGCATCAAGGCTTTACAGGGTTTTTAACTCTGTAAAGCCTTCTTGCTTTTTGTGGTTTTATAAAGATGATGTTAGAGCATGGATTAATTTCTTCACAGTAATAGGGGCAGCATAGTACTAAATGAAGCTTAGAAGTTAAAGATACTATACATATATTAACAAAATAAAGTATAATAACATATAGAGTATAAATTTATTTAACTTATGGTAGGAGATATAGTTTTTAAAGGTAATAAATTTAGATTGAGTTATGATGACTAAATTTAAAGTTTCTGGGAGGATATATAATGAAGCCGATAAGACTAATAAGACAATTAAGATTAAATAATTTAGAGCTTTTTCAATTACGAGAAGATTTTTATGGTAGAACAATTTCTTATATGTTAATTATGGATTTTCGAAGAGCAAGTACATTGGATGATTTCCCAGAATTAGAAGAAATAGAAGATGAAGAAGGTTTTGGGAGAAGAAATTTTATTAAGGTGTTATTTTTACATGATGCACATATAGAAGTTAACTTTAAGGATGAACTAGTAAGTATAGCAGGAGGATTTTTAGAGAATAAAGATGATTGTCATTGGAATTGTTCTTTTGAAGAAATGGAAAGTAAAAAGTTTTTGAAAATGACTGAATCTAGAGGATATATGATAGAGTGTATTAGTAGCATACTATTGAATTGTGGTTATAACAATAAATTAAATAATATAAAAGATGAAAAATTTAATTATTTATCACAAGATTAGAATTGAGAAGGGGAACGGGAATTTTTGTTATTAAATTAATAATTTAAATAAAAAATTTGGAGATTTTGTAGCTTTAAACAACATAAATCTTAAAATTAAGAAGAATACAATTGTATTAATTATCGGTCCTAATGGTTCAAGCAAAACAACAATGGATAGATTCTTAGTCTTGATAAAATTCATTTAACGATTCATTGATCCTAGAGTTGGTTTGCACAATTTCCAACTCTTCTTGAGTGATGGATTTTGATAATTTAGCTTCATTGGTGATATAGAATTCACCATCATTATGGAATTAACTCCAAATTAACCAAAATTATATAATTGATCGTAATATTGTTGTGCGCCATATAAATTAACTATAATGTTGTTATATGTAATAAATTTTAAAAAGTCAATCAGAGAATAAAGAGTTTTTATTAAAGAAATATATTTGTTTTTTTGTATGTTTTATAAAATGGCGATAAAAGAGGTGTTTTTGAAAATTAAACAGTAAGGTATTTTAAATATAAAAGAAAAAAATATATTTAAACTAAAATTAGATGAGGAGTAGATATGAATAAAATATACTTTGTAAGACATGCTAAACCAGATTACTCTATACATGATGATTTAATTAGACCATTAACCGATCAAGGTATAAAAGATAGTAAAGAACTTCTTAATTTCTTTAAGGATAAAGAAATAACTAAAATATATTCAAGCCCTTATAAAAGAGCAATAGATACTATAAAGGAAGTTGCAAAGATATATGAGCTTGAAATTGAAATTGTTGATGGTTTTAAAGAGAGAAAGATAAGTAATTGTTGGATTGAGGATTTTTCTAATTATTCACGAAAGCAATGGAGTGATTTTTCCTATAAATTAGAAGGTGGAGAATCATTAAAAGAGGTTCAAGATAGAAATATAAAAGTTCTTAATGAAATATTAGAAAACAATGATAGTCAAAATATTGTTATAGGAACTCATGGTACTGCATTAAGTACAATTATTAAATTTTATGATAATACCTTTAATTATGATAAATTTAATGAAATTAAAGATGTTATGCCTTTGATAATATGTATGACCTTTGAAGGTAGAAGTATTAAAAGTATAACTAGGCAAATCAATAAGTAATTACTAAATGCCGTATTATTCAAAAGGATATGCGGTATTTTTATTTTTTGTCGTATTTTAAGAAGTTATGGTGAAACTATTGAAATTAATGTTAAACAGTTTTAAATTAGAATTATACACATAAGGGGGACTTTATAGATGGAGAGATTATTATCATTACTTTTAATTAGCATTATGGCTTTTAGTTTTACTGGGTGTGCAGGTTATGAAAATACGAAAGAAGAAAAATCACAAGGGCAATCAAAACAAGAAGTAGTTAAGGAAGATAACAAAGAATCAAATGTGAAAATGCCAAAAAAAGAAATGGGAAAAGGTAAAATTGAAATTTCAACAGCAGGAGGAACTTCAGGAGGTGGAAAAATACCAGTAGAGTTTATAGGAAAAGATGCTCAAATATCACAAATAGGTTTAAATAGTGAAGAATTTGATGGAGCTAAATTAAGTTATATATTTATTGATGGCAAAGAAGTAGAAAAGGAACAATTGGGTAATACTCAAACAGCAATAAATCTTAAAGGGAATGCATTAAAGGAAGGTAAGCATAAAGTTGAAGTAGTTCAATTTGATAATGATAAAACAGATGGCAAAATAATAACTTATAAAACTGCATCATATGAGTCTAAACTAAAATAAAAGGTCACCATTTGGTGGATTTCTATAATCCCACACGTTATTACATAGGATTATAGAAAATCATCTCTTATTATTAATATGAATAAATAAGGCTGTAATCTAAATCGATGTTAATATAAATATACTCTACGAAAATTATAAACATAAATTACATCATTGAAAGAATAATAATTATTAATTTAAGTATGTACAAAAAGCATTTAACTAGATATATCTGGTTAGGTGCTTTTTATTTTATGAAAGAGAATAAAAAATTCTAATCCTTTTGATCTTAAGAGGAATTATATTTGAGTTAACTGTAAATGATATTTACTAAGGTGATAAAAGTGCTGTATAGAAATTTAAATAATGTGTGTCTAATATGTAACAAAATAGTTACACATTTGCAATAGAATTGCAACAAATAATAAGTATTAAATATGTTATTATATTTATGAGTAGTTAATCCCTTGTTGATTTTATTTTGGTAGTTTCGGCTTAAGCTGTAGCTACCCTATTTTTTGTCGTATTTTAAAAAGTTATGTAGAAAATGTTGCAATATTTAATAAATGGTTTACTATAATATATAGTATTAAAAAGGAGGTATATTACCATGAGAGCTGATCTGATTGGGATTTTCATGTGTGCTTTTTTAGCAGGAGGACTATTAACTTTTTTGGGAGGCGTAATAAAACACTTTAATGCTGGTAATATGATTAACTTATTTGATGATAAAAAACATGATAAAGATAAAGTATCTAGAGTTGTTGGTAGAAACTTTCTGTTTACAGGATTAAGTACAATACTCATTGCTGTGATTAGTATATTTATTAATGAAGTCTATTATAATTATGTAATGATGATGCAGTTGGTTCTAATTATAGTTGGATTAATGGCAACCTTTTATCAGTTTAATAAATATTGTAAAAAATAAAGATAAGGACAAACTTAACGTAACTAATTCCTAAAAGTCATTTTTATATTATGTTAAAGTGGATTTGAAAATTAAATAATTATAGTTGCAATAAATTTTAAGTATATATGATAAAGCCATTGAACGATGGCTATTTTATTACCCTAGATTTTTAATACTTTAGTTTCATTTTAGTATAGGTTAATATATATATATACTAAATAACTAAAATATGAGATAGCACATGGATTGGAGATATATAGAAAATGCTAAATTGAAAGAGTTTAATTTTATTTCTAAGAAAATAATAGATAACGATATTACAGTTTATACTAAAATGCCTAATCTAGAAATATTGCAATTTCCATCTAATTTTTATACAACTGAGCAAATTACATGGTTAGTAGCTAAATTACCTAATGTAAGAGGATATGCTTTACGACCATATATATATTTTGAAAGAAAAAATGGAGATGAGTTTGCAAGTACTTTAATTTGTGGTAAACGAAAGCCATTTATATATCACGTTGATGATAAGCAGAAGAGAAGAATACAACGTTGTATTTTAAAATTTAATGATTTAGTAGACAAGTACAGAAATAATCCTACTATAATACCACCAACATAGATTAAATCTATGTCATAAGTATATCTTTGTTTAAAATAAAAATACCATAAGGAGATGCAATATGCATAATATAGATACAATAACAATTTATTTTATAATGATTGCATTTTATTTTTGAGGATTACATGGAAAAAAATATTCCAATGGTATTAAGAAGAATTAAGGCTGTTGATATTAATAAGATGAAAATGGGAAGATATAAAGTTTTAAACTATAAGGAATCATACTTTTATATAATGGATTGTCGAAAACCAATTGTAGCAATAGGTACAAAAGATAACAAGCTTATAGTTATAAATTATCAGGATTATAAAAAAACAGAAGATTTATATAAGTCACTGGAACAGTTTAAAAAATAAGATAAAATAAAATCAGATAATAATGTGAAGAATTAGAGTTAAGCACTTGGAGAAATCCAGGTGTTTTTTTATTCATTGATATAAATAATAAGAAAATATTAAAAGTTAAAATATAATAATATATTACAAATTGTTACATACTATCCCTTTTATTCTATATAATCAAAAACAGAAAGGAGGGATATTATGTCAAAGGAAGAGTTGTTATTAAAGAAAATAGAAGAACTTAGAAGTTTGATGAATCAGCTAATAAGTGAAAAAGCTGATCTTATCGATCCTGATGTTGTACTATTAAGTCAGAAACTAGACATTTTGCTTAATGAGTATAACGAGTTTTTAAGAGAATGTGATTAAGTAGTAATAAACTAAAGATAAAGAGCATCCATATTTGGATGCTTTTATTGTCTATGAATATAAAGAAGGCTTATATGTTAGAATTTGTTATTAGTTAAATATACTATTTTATAGATACTTCTAATTAATACTTCTATAGATTAATTTTAGATAGTATTAACATAAGGAACGTTTTAATACTCTATGTTCTATTATATTAATAGTAAGAAAACATCTAATAGAAAGTCTTAAAACTAAAGGAGGAGAAAATGGATGGATTTTGGGAGTATTAGTTTAATGGTAGCAATAGTAATGGGCTTATCAGAAGTTTTTAAGAGTTTAGGACTTAATCCTAAATTTGTACCAATATTAAATTTAATTTTAGGTATATTACTCGGTATTTTTTATATTTCAAATGGAAGATTTAAAGAGGGAATAATGAATGGAATTATAGTTGGGTTATCTGCAAGTGGATTTTATTCGGGAACAAAGAATACTATAGAAAATTTTAGGCATTAACAGTATATTTAAATGAATTGTGTATAAAAAATGGGAGGATAGCCCTCCCATTATAATATTTAAACTAATGGACTTTCAATTAAAGTTGTAGCTATAAATTCGTGTCTGTGCTCATCATTACAAGTTGTAACCCCTGTTACACAGTGAATATGCTTTCCATCACAGGTCTCAATAGCAGGACCGGTAGTAATACAGATTTCATGGAAGTGGTCAAAGAAATCTGTTCTTACACGAATTCTATGGGCATGTGAACGTCCACAGCGAAAAGCTTGACCAGTAACCCCAGCAAATCTATGATTATGACGTTCATCGCACTCTTCAGCTAATTTAGTGCTACCTAAAAATTCATGAACGTGTCTTTGTCTCTCATTACGTTCATCTTCACACATATTACTTCTATTGTTGCTCATTGAAATCGCTCCTTTTCTTACGTATAATAACTACAATATATAATATGTTGTAAATTATAATATGTGAGATATATTGTGCTAACGTATTATTTTATGAATAAGGGCCAACTTATAATTTAGTAACATAATTCTACATAGGATAATAGTATAAAGTATAGTCTAATGATTGGTAGAGTTTAAATTTCTAAATTTATTTTCGAAATCACATATAAATATATATTTAAATAAGCCATTTTAATTTTATATTGATATTAATAGTAAAATCATCTAAATAACACCTTTTTGAGATAGCATTAAAGTGTAAATGAACATAGTCAATATACTTTTAAAGTAAATATGACATTTTAAATAACAATGGCTATGTAAACAATACTATTAAAAACCGAGGTGCATTTAGATGAAGTATGTTAGAAATATTGGAAAATCTAAAGGAAAAGTGAGTTCTTATAATGGATATATGGCAGGAGATATAGTGCGTAGGCTGCAACATGAGCTTAATATTCAGTTTGGAAGAGGGATTGTAGAAGATGGTTTAGTAGGACCTCTAACTCTTAATGCATTAATTTTAGTTAAAAAAGGTGCAAGAGGTAATATAACAAAAATAATTCAAGAACTTTTAATGAACAAAGGTTACTCTGTAGGTCCTTATGGTGCAGATGGAATTTTTGGTAATGCAACTTTTAATGGAATTTTAAAGTTTCAACGTGATAATGGCCTTTCTCAAGATGGTATAGTTGGAAATAACACTTGGAGAGCTTTATTAAAAATTTAGGCAATTAGTTAATAAGGAAATGGGAGGTTATCCTCCCATTTTTTATTAATATGTTTTTCATGAAGATATAAAAAATAATAAAGAAAAAAGTATAATTTAGTAACATAATTGTATGTATAGTAATATGATGTAGTATAAGCATCAATTAATATAGTTTAAATTTTTAAATATCTCTGCATTCTTAATATAAAAACTATCTAATAATCTAGTTGCAAAGCAATTTTATTAGATAAAATTAAACATAGTCATAGATGCTTTTAAAGTAATGTGACATTTAAAATGATAGTGGCTATGTAAACAAAAATATTAAAAATTGGGGTGCATTTAGATGAGATATACTAGAGATTTTGATGAATTTAAAGAGTTTGAAATAATTAAGGGTGAAGATTTTCAAGAGGTTAGAAGAGAAGATAGGAATCATAAAAAGCACAAAAGATGTGGAGATATAAAAATAAAAGCCAAATGTGTTAATGTGTTTCTTTGTCCTCAAAAAAAACATGATAAATAATGTTTTTAGGTTTAAAGGAGCCCTTTAAAAGGGCTTCTTTCTAAAGCAGAGAAACTCAATATAAAATAAAAATAGAATTAATTTATATTGTAGAGGAACATTTTTATACTGCATTAATATAATGTAGTGTAGCTACAAAATGTAATTAAAATAATTTATCTTCCTTATAAATTTAAAGGGAGTTTATACAAGAACATAGTCACAGACATCTAAAGCTATAGGATAAATACTATAAAATATTGACTATGTAAAATATTAAAAAATGAGGTGCGTTTAGATGAGTAGAGATTTTGAAAGATTTGAATCATTATGCGAAGAAGATAGAAATGATGATAGGGAAAGAAGTAGACGTAGACGTTCAAGAAGATGTGGAAATGTAGAAATCAAAGCTGAAACTGTAAATGTATTTGTGTGTGAGCATAACAGACATCATAGAGATAATGAAAGATGCTAGTTTATTAATTTTAAGAGAAGTCCTTTAAAAGGACTTCTTTTTAGTTTGCTTTAAAGCTAGAATAAAATTAATTCATATTTTTATGAACTAATTTTATTCTACAGTAATATAGTGTAGTGTAAGTAAAAATATAATTAAAATAAACTACTCTATTTTTTAGAATTCTAAATTTATATGATTAAAATAAATTTATACGAATAGCATATCTATGGACACCTATAAAAAGGAATATATCCATAAATATTTGCTATATAAAATATAAAAAATGAGGTGCAGTTGGATGAGTAGAGATTGTGAAAGAATTGAATTATTCTGTTGTGAAGATGATAGAAGAGATGATATTGAGTGTGATGATAGAGAAAGAAGTAGTCGCAGGCGTTCAAGAAGGCATGGGAATGTAGTGATTAGAGCTAAAAACGTAGAAGTAATTACATGTCCAAGTGGAAGAAATAGAGAAAGATGCTAGTTTTAAAATATTAAGAGAAGTCCTTTGAAAGGACTTCTTTTTTGCTTATTTAAATTGTATTAATAAAAGTTTTAAATAAGTATATATGTAAGCTTTACTTATACGGAAATTTAAGGTAATATATTAATATACAAATATTTCTATAGGAGGGGTATAATGAAGAAGAAATATTATAAAAGTTGTATATTTTGGATTTACATAGCTCTAATTATGTGTACTGCTTTAATATTTATTGATGGCATAAGTAAATATAGAAATGTTAGTGAAATTTATAATTACGGGGATACCTATAATAATAGAACCTTAGATCAAGTGATATCCCTAATATTAGAAGCATAATTATTTAACGGAATTATTATTTAAATTATTTAATTTACCCTTATATAACTAATAGAAGTATATATAATTAATATAAAAGTTTAATATAAAATAAAAACAATCTAGATTACATTTAGTCTAGATTGTTTTTATTTTAGGATAAAAAAGATATACTATACTAAAATGCACTAATTAAATAAGATTTACAATTAAGAGAAAAATATAAATTAAAATAGACTTAAAGGAGAAAATTAATGAAAATATTAATAGATGCAGATGCTTGTCCTTCAAGGCATATTATAGAGAAAGTAGCAAGGGAGAATAATCTAAAACTTATATTTTATTGTAGTTTAAATAGCATAGTATCCTGTGATTATGGTGAAGTTGTGTGTGTGGATAGCGGTTTTCAGGCTGTAGATATGAAGATTGCAAATGAACTAGAGTCTTTTGATATAGTAGTTAGCCAGGACTATGGAGTTGCAGCTATAGTTCTTTCAAAAAATGCTTATGCAATAAATCCAAAAGGTTACATATATACATCAGAAAATATAGATTCTATGCTTATGCAAAAGCATATTTCCCATAAAATAAGGAGAGGAGGGGGAAAGGTCTCTAATGCTAAAAAACGTAAAATTGAAGATGATGATAGGTTATTAAAGAATCTTTATAAGTTAATAAGTTATGATATTAATAAAAATAATAAATAAAGTATAAAAAGAGTTGTACCATAATATGTAAATATAGTATAATATTAATATACAAATTTTTACATAGGGGGCCAATGCAATGAACGAATTGATTATTACTTTTAAAGAAAACTATTACTTAGAAAATGGTGAAAAATCTATTGGCATCTTTGTTAATTCTTCAGAAAAAGAAGATTTATTATATAAATTTTTAGTTGGTCATAATGGTATGTGGAAAATTATAAAGGATTTCACTGAAGAGAAATTTACCTTATGGGATGAGAAAGAAGAAGGCAATTATATCATTATGATTCAGGCTAAAAGGAGGGAAAGTAGCAAACCCTTTGATTATGTAGCCCGTATGGAATATATAATAAAACATCAGGAAATTGATGAAGATGATAATAAAGGACTAAATAAAACCTTAGAGTATTTCAATAATTTTATAGATAATAAAAAAAATAAAGAAGTGAAATTAAACAATATAGAGTCTAATGATATAAAAGAGGAAGAATTGAACCTAGAAGGTGATGAAAATGTTCAAAGTCTAGTTATAGAAGAGAGTGGTAATGAAATAGAAAGTTTAGCTAATATGGAAGTTGCGGCTGATACGAATTTCTCAGAAGGTAACACAGAATTAATTAAACATGTATTAGTCTATCCTAAAGATAAACATTTTATGGATGAAGAAATAGTTTTCAACATTTTAACAGAGAATATTGAAAACGTACTAGTTAAATATAAGATATATATAGATGAAAACTTGGTGGAAGAAATTGAATATTGTCAGGATAAAAATTTCTCTTTTTTTCCAAGATGCATAGGAACTTATAGGTTTGAATTTTATGCAAAACATATGAATAGTAATAAAAAGTTTGATGAGGTTAGGGAACACGTAATTGATGTACAGTATTCTAGGCCTATAGAATCAGTAGAAATAAAATGTGATAAAAATTATATTCGTTGTAATGAGGATGCTACATTTACAGCTACATCTGTTGGAGGAAAGAATGTACTATATGAATTTTATATACTAATGGAAAATAGATGGGAGCTTGCACAAAGGTATAGTAAAAAAAGTTATTATACTATGATGCCCTTTAAAAAAGGGGAATATATAATTCTTGTTTTAGCTAAAAGTTTTCATAAAAATGTTGAGTATGAAAACTATGGTTTATATAAATTCAATTCAAAACCTGGCAAGGAACTGGTGGTACAAAGCTATGCCTTTGTATAAGAATTATTATTGCATAATAGAATAGTTTTAATACTAAATCTCTCTTTTCAAATAGTACATTTCATATAATTTGGTATAATAAGTAGTACAGTATATATTAAAAGGAGAGAATTTATGGAAAGATTAGATAAAATACTAGCTAACCTAGGATATGGAACTAGAAAAGAAGTTAAAAGTTTAGTTAAAAGAGGAGAAGTAAAGGTTAATGATGAGGTAGTTAAGGATAGTAGCATAAAAGTTGATCCTGAAAAGGACAAGATTTTAGTAAACGAAGAAGAAATTATGTATAGAGAATTTATATATATTATGATGAATAAGCCTCAAGGAGTAGTATCTGCTACTTTTGATAACCATGATGAGACAGTTATAGACTTAATAGATCAAGAATATAGAGTGTTTGAACCATTTCCTGTAGGTAGATTAGATAAGGATACAGTAGGATTATTATTTCTAACCAATGATGGAGAATTAAATCACAAACTAATAGCACCTAAAAATCATGTAGATAAGGTTTATTTTGCTCAAATAGATAAAGAGGTAGAAGCTAGTGATATTGCTGCATTTGAAAAGGGAATAACTTTAGATGATGGTTATAATTGTATGCCTGCAAAATTAGAAATTCTAGAATCTTCTCCTAATGGTTCTAATGTTTTAGTTACTATACAAGAGGGGAAATTCCATCAAGTAAAGAGAATGTTTCAAAGTAGGGGCAAGGAAGTTGTGTATTTAAAAAGAAACAGTTTTGGACCTCTTAGTTTGGATGAAAATTTAGAAGAAGGTACTTATAGAGAACTTACAGAAGAAGAAGTAAAACTATTAAAGAATATTTAAGATATTATAATATTATTATAAAAAAGTGGAACTTTATAGTAAAATATTAAAGCGAATTTTCAGAGTAAAAAGGTATTTTAACATATGGAATTTAATGCAATACACAATTAAAAGGGTGAAATATTAAACTTGCAAAATAATATTGAATTTTTTAAAAATATATAATATAAAGTCAGTCTTAACAAATATTTAACAAGAAATCTTAATAAAACTATTGAATTAAATTGAAATTTTTAATATAATGATTATGCAAGAAAGAAAACAACCCCCTTTTGTTATTAATAACAACCCATCCCCTAATGTTATTAATGTAAAAAATATGTCGAAACCCCTAAAATAATCGACATTGAAATTAACGCATCATTATGATGCGTTAATTTTTTATTTTTTGAGAAATTAAATATATATTCTTTAAATAGTTTTGGATAAAATTTTTCAAAAAATGAAATAATAAATAATAGTTAAATATAGTTTATAATATGTATGATATAATCTATTTAGATTATATTTATACATAAAGGAAATTATTTAGAGATTATAAAACATATAGAATTATATATAAGCCTCAAAAGGGGAAAGGAAGTGTTAGGTTTGGATAATAGTATAAGAGAGATTTTAATTAGTTTTATGACAGAAAAGGCATATAAGCCTATGACCATAAAGGAACTTGCAAAGATTTTTAATATCTCTAAAAGGGATATGAAAGATTTTGAGAAGCTTTTAGGATATATGGAGGAAGATGGACAGATTATTAAGACACATACAGAGTATTATGGTATACCAGAGAGAATGGGCTTTATGCAAGGTACATTCCAAGGACATTCTAAGGGCTTTGGATTTGTAATTATTGAAGGTGAAGAAAAGGATGTATTTATCCCTATAAATGCTGTTAATGGTGCTATGAACGGTGATAAGGTTCTTGTATCTATCTTTAAAGAGGAGCAAAAAGGGAGGAAAAGAGAGGGAGAAATATATAAAATTCTCAAACGTGAAAACACAGTAGTTATAGGATCTTTCCAAGATAGCAAGAATTTTGGGTTTGTGGTTCCAGAAGATGCAAGAATCCACCAAGATATATTTATAGCTAAAGAAAAGACAAAGGGTGCGACAGATGGGCAAATAGTAGTAGCTGAAATTACAAAATGGCCTGATCAAAATAGAAGAAGCCCTGAAGGTAAGGTAATAGAGATATTAGGTAACAAAGGTGATAAAGGTATTGATATTCTAACTATTATAAGAAAACACAAATTACCAGAAAAGTTTTCTCCAAAAGTAGAGGAATATGCAGCTAACATTGAAGATAAAATACCAGAAGAGGAATATGAGAAAAGAAGAGACTTAAGAGATATTCTTATGGTAACTATTGATGGAGAGGATGCAAAAGACTTAGATGATGCTGTATCCATAGAAAGATTAGAAAATGGGAACTATCTTCTAGGAGTTCACATAGCAGACGTATCTCACTATGTAAGAGATAAAAATGTACTTGATAAAGAAGCTCTTAAAAGAGGGACATCTGTTTATTTAATTGATAGAGTAGTGCCTATGCTACCTAAAAAATTATCTAATGGAGTTTGTAGTTTAAATCCAAGAGTAGATAGATTAGCTTTAACTTGTATGATGGAGATAGATGATAAAGGGAAAGTTGTATCTCATGAAGTTTTTGAAAGTATTATAAAAACCAATGAAAGAATGACTTATACAGATGTTACAAAAATTTTAAGAGACAATGATGAAGAATTAATTAAAAAATATGATTATCTATATGATTCATTTAAAGCTATGGGCAAATTGTTTGAAATCTTAAATAGAAAGAGAACAGAAAGAGGAAGTATAGACTTTGATTTTGAAGAATGTAAAATCATATTAGATGAAATTGGTAGACCTGTAGATGTAAAACCTTACGAAAGAGCTATTGCAAATAGAATTATAGAAGAATTTATGTTAGTTTGTAATGAAACCATAGCAGAGTATATGTACTGGACTAAGATGCCATTTGTGTATAGAATTCACGAAGATCCAGATGAAGAAAAGTTAGCTCATTTTAGTGAATTTGTTTATAATTTAGGATACACATTAAAACGTGGACAAAAAATATATCCAAGAGCTCTTCAAGAGATTCTAGAAGAAGTTAAAGGTAAAAGAGAAGAAGTAGTAGTAAGTACCCTTATGTTAAGATCTATGATGAAGGCTAAGTATTCTCCTGAATGCATAGGACACTTTGGTCTAGCAGCAAGATATTACTGCCACTTTACTTCACCTATAAGAAGATATCCAGATTTAATGATTCATAGAATAATTAAAGAATATATAAATGGAAAAATAGATGAAAAGAGAATGAATAGATTAAGAACCGAAGTTGGTGAAGCAGCGCTTCAATCTTCAACTAGAGAAAGAGCAGCTATGGAAGTTGAAAGAGAAGTAGATGATCTAAAGAAAGCTGAATATATGAGTTATAGAATAGGAAAAGAGTTTGAAGGTATAGTATCTTCTGTTACAAACTTTGGAATGTTTGTAGAACTTCCTAATACTATAGAAGGCTTAGTCCATATAACTGACTTAAATGACGACTACTATGTGTTTGATGATCAACATTTATGTCTAATTGGAGAACATACTAAAAAGATGTATAAATTAGGTGATCCAGTAAAAATAGTAGTAAGTAGAGTGAGCCTTGATACTCATGAAATTTATTTTGAACTTTTAAATGAAGAAGAAGAAAAAGCTATGGATGTAGTTCCAAGTGATGAGGATGTTGAAAAAGTTCAAAAAGCTATAAAGAGTTTAAAATCAGAAGATGAAATATACTCATAAAATTATATTATAAAGTTAAATTTTAAATATAAAACTATAAAAAATGGTGTAGCGTAGTCTATGCCATTTTTTATAGAAAATATCTAAAATATCTATTGTTTATATGGAAATATATAAGGACTATAAAATATATAAGTGTAGCCTTTTTATTAGTAGTATAATAATATACAATTATTTACGTAAGATTACTATAACAAAAATATGTTAAGATACAATTATTAGGAGGATTCTATGAGCATAAAGAATGTACATCACATTTGTATTCAAACGGAAAAATATAAGCAGTCTTTGGAGTTTTATACAAAGATTTTAGGATTTGAGATTATAAAAGAAACACCTAATTTTCATACAAGGGATTTTAATACTTGGTTAAAATTACATAATTTTATGATTGAACTTCAAACTTCTAAAAAGGATGATAAATTAAGAGAATGGAGTTCTAAAAGTGAAGGTATAGTACATATGTGTTTTTTAGTAGAGGATGTACATAAAGAGTTTAAAAGAATAAAAAATTTAGGATATACAAATTTTAAAATAAAAAATGGTAAGGAAATATATAAAGTAGAAAATGGACATTTATTTAAAATAAAAGCACCAGAGGGAACTGAAATAGAAATAAGAGATAGTGAAGATTTATAAATAATATTCTATCAATAGGGAAAAATATATACTGATTAAAGATAGAAGGGAGTATATATATGCCTAAAGATAGCCAACCAGATAATAAAAAAGCAAGAATGGAAAAATGTAATTATCAAATTCCTATAACTAGTGAAGAAGCTAAAAATCATAACAGAACTTCTAAAAGACATTCTGTAAAAAGAGAAGGGTTTCAAAGCGATTCTAGAAATTAATATAATTTAAATAAAGTACTCTGTTTAACAAAATATATAAACAGAGTACTTTTATATAATTTTATACTAGCATAATATCCTCATATGAAATAGTACCTAAAGGACTTATTTTAAGACCTCTTACATTTTCTTGGGAAGTGTATGCAACTTCAGGAGTTATTAAGTATATCCAAGGATAATCTTTTAGTATACACTTTTCTACTTCCATATAGGCATTTAATTTTTTGCTTGGGTTTATTATGGCCTTTGCATTTGTTACTAAATCGTCTAATTCAGAATTATAATAATTGCCCAGGTTATATTGAGCATCAGGAGATAAAAGTGCCTTTATATAACCATCAAGATTAGGTGTGTCTAGTGCCCATCCACTTATAAACAAGTCATATTTTTTTATAGTATCGCTATTATAGAAATTAAAATATTCTTCTTCATAAATCTTAACATTAAGACCAATATCCTTAAGATCCTCTGCAATTAGATCTGCTAAACTTTTAAAAGAGTTTACACAAACTATCTTGAACTCTCTGTTAGAATTTAGACAGTTAAATTTTTTAAGAGTGTTTTTTGCAAAGCTAGGATCATATGATATAGAACTTAAATTAGAATCTAGTACACCTTCAGGAAAAGGTCCTCTGCATTCTACAGCAAGATTATTACTAAATTGAGAAATTATTTTTTTCTTATCAATAGCGTGATTTAGGGCTTTTCTTACTTCAACATTACTAGCAAAAATCTTATTTTCGCCAAAAACAAATCCCGCATATAAACAGCTTAATATTTCACTAGTATGCATTTTAGTTGTACAATTTTCTTTTACTTGATTAAATATTTTAGAGTCTGTGGTTTGTATAATATCAATACTTTTATTTTTAAATTCTTCTACAAAATTATCAGGAGTATAAAGGAAAATCTTATCTACATAAGGTGCTCCTTTAAAATAATCTTTGAACGCTTTTAATTTAATTTTTTTATTAGTATTTTCTAAGGATTCTATGATAAAAGGACCACAACCAACTATAGATTTATCCCTATTATAAGAATGTTTTGATATAATAGCACAACAACAATTAGATAAGTTGTTTAAAAAGTCACTATAAGGTTGTTTTAATTTTAATGAAATACAATATTTATTTAGAATCTTAATTCCACAAACATCTCTGCTTGTGCCACCCTTATATTCTAAGGCACCCTCTATATCTTCAATGAAGTAGGCATTGGTAGCAGGCTTACTTGGGTTTAACATTCTCTCCAAGGAAAACTTAACATCTTCTGATGTGATTTCTTCTAGGTTATGAAATTTAGCATTTTTTCTTAGATTAAAAGTCCAAGTTACACCATCATCTTCTAAGTTCCAACTCTTTGCAATGCCAGGCAGAATGTCGCCAGAAGAGCTCATACTTAAAAGTCCTGTATGTACAGATGCTAGTACGTTACTACTTACCTGATCTGAGCAGTAAATAGGATCCTCAGATACAAGTTTACCGCCTAAGTATACTCTTAGGGTACTTTCTTTTTTATAAGTAGATTCAATAGTATCTAATAATTGAGTAGACACTTCCTTTAAGTGAGAGCAAGAAGTTTTTAAGTTAGACAATGAAGTTTCAGTATATTTTGTGTTTAATCCTATCCATTCTATTAATATATTAACCTTGCGAGATAGTTCTTTTAAAAGTTCTGTTGAAGATAAAATTACATCCAATGAATTTGCCTGATCTGAAACAGCAAGGTTAATTTGGTCAGAAACTTTTGTATTAGACTTAACCGCAGATATTATATCACGGAAAACCTTCATGGTATTATTAGAAACTTCCGTTCCTTCTGCAACTTTATTTATACAGGAATCCATAGCAATATTACTTTTTTCAATACTATCATTCATGCCTAGGATGGTTTCTTGAATTTTTACAACGGAGTCATCGCTACCTTGAGCAAGTTTATTGATTTCGTGTGCAACTACAGAAAAGCCCTTTCCAAGTTCACCAGCGCGGGCAGCCTCAATAGAAGCATTAAGTGATAATAACTTTGTTTGTTTTGAAATATTTTTTATTATATCTAATATACTATTTATTTCTATGGAGTTATTCTTTACTTCATTTAGCATTTCTTTAACTATTTCTACGGAACTTTCAATATCACTCATATTGCTTATAGAATTTTCTACAACTTCATTACCCTTAAGAGCTGTGTCTAAAGTATTTTGTGATATAGTCTTTGAATCTTCTGTACTTGCAAGTACCTCTTCTGATAGTGCAGAATAGTTATTGATTTGTTCAAAAACTGAATCAATGGCATTCATCTGTTCATTTACGCTATGAAATAAATTTTCAACTATTTCTCCTAGATTTTCTAAAGAAAAGTCTGTAAAAGTTAAATTATTAGTAACTTTTTCTAGGGCCCTAGTTTGATTTTCTTTTATTAGAGCTAATTTGTTGTTTTCTAAATTTGTCTTCTCATATTCTTTTTCTAAATTAATAAAATTTTTTTCTTCATTTATTAGAATAGTTTCCTCTTCTGTGGATATACTTTCTTTAGTAAGAATTTGTTTAGACTTAAATAGTTCTTTTAATTTCCCCATGATTAATTTCCCCTTTAGTTTATAAAATCTTTTTAACATACATTGATTATAATTATAAGTTATTTAATGAGAAATTTAAACAATTTAAAAAATATTTTAAAGAATTTAAATATTATATGATATTTAAATTTAAAACTATAACTATATATAAAGTATAAGATTCACTTTATAATGGAAATTTGATATAATAATCTTTATTAATATGATTTATAAATTAAAAAATTATAGATGTACAGAGTATGATTAGTGTATAATTATATAATGTATAACAAAGGTAGGTGAAAACCATGGTAAAAAAGAAAAAGACATCAGGTAATACCCTAGCAGAGAATAGAAAAGCTCTTCATGATTATTTTATAGAGGAGACTTATGAAGCTGGAATATCTCTTGTAGGTACAGAGGTTAAATCTATAAGGGCAGGGAAAGCAAATTTAAAAGATAGTTATGCATATATTAAAGATAGAGAAGTATTTGTAAGCAATATGCATATAAGCCCATATGAACAGGGGAATATATTTAACAGGGATCCTCTAAGAGATAGAAAACTTCTTCTTCATAAAAGAGAAATTTTAAAACTTATGGGACTTACATCTCAAGAAGGGTACACACTAGTACCACTTGCTCTTTACTTAATTAGAGGAAGGGTAAAAATAAAAATTGCTGTAGCTAAAGGTAAACATAACTACGACAAGAGAGATGCATTAAAAGAAAAAATAGTAAAAAGAGAAGCAGAAAAACAATTTAAACATTCTATGAGATAGTAACATAAGATTGCTACTTGAATAAATACTAAATATGTTGTATTATAATTACTGAACCTATTTTTAAAGTATGTAAATATTTTAAAGAAAATTAGAATTTCCTTAGTGCAATTTCTAATTTTAAAAATAGGTGAAATAAGTTCTGCGTAATGAGTTGCACAGGGTTTACCTGAAAACTGAATATAGGTGGAGACCCAAACAAACAAAGTGACAACTCTAAACAACATGGGGGCGTACTTGGTTTCGACGGGGGTAAGTAGTATCTAGTAAGCGAGCTGAGGGAATTCTGGTCCCGCATTAAAAAACTAGAAATTAAAGATAAACGCAGAAGATAATTTTGCACTAGCAGCCTAGGCTGCTCGTCCTACCTAAGAGTCCCACGACTTGGGCTAGGGCGTCAATTAGTGGGGAACCGAGCCTTGCAAAGCTTTGAGCTAGGAACGGAAAACATGAAGCTACTGAATCTAGCAGCCTGTCTATAGGCGACTAGAAGAGGGAATGTTAAACTATAGACTTCGCTCGAAGAAAGCTAGGTAGGACTATCTTCGGACAGGGGTTCGATTCAAAAGAGTCGCCTTATGAAGTGATTCATAAGTGAAAACTTGGCTTTATCGGTGAAACCGTAACACATTAAGATGACGGCAATACCGAGTAGTATGTGAAGAAATTCAACAGCTGTGTATCGACTTATAGGCTTCTAAATCTCAAAAGAGACATGAAGTACTAGGATAGAAGTTATAAAACTATAATAAAACTTCTATAACACGCCGAGAGAGTTATTACAAAATTAGTAATAACTCTAAGATATAGTCAGTGCCATTATAAATAATGGAAGAGCATGTCCCCTCGCCTCCACCAATGAAAAAAGTTGTTCATATTACTATGAACAACTTTTTTATTTTATATTTAAGAATTCATTTATAAATTCCAGCTTTTTTTCTAATAATTCATTAGAATATCTACCATTTCTAGGAGTGAGTTTTTTTATAATTTTTTAAAATCATTTCAGTTCTTTCTTTTTTAGTTTTTATTATTAAGTAGGGTTCTATTTCTTTTAATAAAGTTATAGCAGCATCATATCTAATAGTTAAATTATGGGAATTTTTATGCCTATTTTTATTATAATTTTTCTTTTTTGTTATTGTTCCAGTTTTAGTTACATTTTTAATATACTCAAGCAATTCTATTGTAGTAGAAGCTATGGTTATAAGTTTTTAGCTAAAATATGTAGGGAGATTGAAGGAATAAACATATCTAATAATAAAAAGAAAAATCATATATTTACCCTTTTTATATTTTAGAAATTTAATGGTAAAGACTTTCTTTACCATTACTATTTCATCAAAAATCATATGGTATAATAGTTTAAACTAATAAACCAATATAATAAAAGGGATTTAAGAATGAAGAAGATTTTAATCGTTGAAACTAATATATCAACTTATGAAAATATAAATTGTGCAACAGGTTTATGGCTTGGTGAAACTGTTCACTTTTATGATGAGATAATAAAAGCAGGATATGAGGTAGAGTTTGTAAGCCCAAAAGGTGGATATGTGCCAATAGATCCACATAGATTTAAATATGCAAAAAAGGTAGATTTTAAATACTATAAAGATGATGATTTTAAAGAAAAAGCACTTACTAATACACTAAAACCTAGCGAGATAAATCCAGATGATTATATAGCAATTTACTATACTGGAGGTCATGGAGTTATATGGGACTTTCCAGAAAATAAAGAGATTAAAAATATAGCAGAAATCATATATCAAAATAATGGATTTGTAACTGCAGTATGTCATGGTGTAGTAGGCTTACTTAATTTAGTAGATAAAGATGATAAACCACTAATCAAGGGAAAGACTATAACAGGATTTTATAACCTAGAGGAATTTTTAAACAGGACAAATAAAAAAGTTCCGTATTCTACTGAAGGCGAGCTATTAAAGAGAAAATGTATATAAGAAAAAATCTCCTTTTACTGAGTTTGCTATTTGTGACGGAAGAATTATTACAGGGCAAAATCCTCAGTCACCAAGGAAAGTAGCAAAATTACTTATAGAAGAATTAAGAAGGAGAGGAATTTAGATTATGGAGCATTTAATAAAAGTAGATAAAGATAAGTGCATTGGTTGTAAGATGTGCGATAAAGATTGTCCAATGTTAAATATTAAAATCGAGAATAAAAAGGCAGATATAAAATCTCAAGATTGTATAAAATGTGGTCATTGTACTGCTGTATGTCCTAAGGGTGCAATTAGTATAAGTGGCTATAGTGAAGCACCTGTTGAGATAAAAGAACAACCTAAGGTAGATAGTGAGAAACTTTATAATGCCATTAAATTTAGAAGAACTATAAGGCATTTCAAGAAAGAGGATATTGATAGAGAAGTTATTGATAAGATACTTGAAGTAGGAAGATATACTCCAACTGCTAAAAATGATCAAGATGTAAGCTATATTATATTAGATAACAAATTAAAAGAGGCAGAGAGTATTGCGGTGAAATTCTTTAAAAAGATTCAACCATTTGTAGGAATATTTTATAAACCTGCAAAGACAATGGAAATAGATGAGGATTTCTTTTTCAAGAAAGCACCTATTGCAATAGTAGTTGTATCAAAAAATAAGATAAATGGATCTCTTGCAGCCTCTAATATGACTTTGATGGCAGAAAGTTATGGACTTGGAGTATTATATAGCGGATTTTTCTCAGTAGCAGCTAATAAGTCAAGAGCTTTAAGAAAGCTTCTAGGAATAAAAAAGTCAGAAGTTGTCACAACATTAGTCTTAGGTTATCCTAATGTACGATACTATAGAAATGCTCAAAAAGAAGATGCTAAAGTAAAATATATGTAGGGAGAACTACAAAATGAAAGAAGAATGTATAAAAAAAACTAAGGATGTAACAGAAAAATTCAAAAAAGAAGTGAATATAGGAATAAAACATATAGAAAAAGAAAATCTAGATGAAGAACTTTAAGGGAGGAAAAATCCTCTCTTTTTTATTTATTGAAAGATGGGTTTAATAATTAGTTATTTTTATCTTATCGATTTAATATTATTTAACTTGAGTTGTAGCAACAAAAGAATAGTTAGTTTAAAAATGGTCTGGCATGAAGTATAAACAAATCAAGGATTTAAAACTATACCCTAAAATATATTAATGGATTTAGAAAAATCATATCAAGCAATAAAATTTATATAATTGATAGATTGCATAGAGAAACTATATAAGTTATAGTTTTTCTATGGAGATTATTAAGTATAATTATGGAGACTTAGTATATTTTTATTTAGAAATAAATCTTATCTTAACTTGTATTTCATAATTATTTGAGAAGGAGGATTCAGATGAAGGTTTTAATAATAGAAGATGATAATGATATTAATCTACTTCTTGGTAAAATATTAGAAGAAGAAAATTATGAAGTTACTTCTGCTTATACAGGCATAGAAGGTAAACTTTTTACTGATGTTGAGGATTTTGATTTAATTCTTTTAGATTTAATGTTACCTGGAATGTCAGGAGAAGAAATAATAGAGTACATTCGCAAAAAGGAAAGGAAAATGCCTATTTTAGTTATATCTGCTAAGATAGATAAAGCTACAAAACTTAAAGTATTAAAGAATGGTGCTGATGATTTTATAATAAAACCTTTTGATATAGATGAAGTAATGGCTAGGGTAGAAGCAAATCTAAGAAGGTATAAAGAATTTTCTAATTCAAATATTATCCATGATGTGTTACATTATAAGGAATTAGAAATGAATATAGAAGAAATAAAAATCAAGGTAAAGGGAGAAGAAATTAATCTTACACCAATAGAATTTGAAATATTAAAATTGCTATTGAGTCATCCTAAAAAAACATTTACTAAAGAAAATATCTATAAAAGTGTTTGGAAGGATGAATTCTATGGGGATGAAAATACGGCAAATGTTCATATTAGTAATTTAAGGAACAAGATAAGTAGGATTGATAGTGAAAATGAATACATTAAGACTATTTGGGGAATGGGATTTAGAATTGGCTAAATTATTAATTTTACACAGGCTTTCTTAATGTTTTCTTAAGACTTTATTTATTGTTTCTTATAACATTTATTTTACAATGGTTTTACAGTATAAGAAACATGGAGGAGAACAATGGAAGATTGTGCAGTGAAATTGTATCAGATAACTAAAATATATGGCAAGCAAAAAGTTATTGACAAAATAAGCATTAATGTAAGGGAGGGAGACATATATGGCCTTATTGGGAAAAATGGAGCGGGAAAAACAACTATATTAAAACTTATAGCTGGTCTTATACATAAAACTTCTGGAAGTATGGAAGTCCTAGGTGAAGTTACAGAACAGGGTTTTAATCAGGCAAGGAGGCGAATAGGTTCATTAATAGATAATCCTTATTTATATCCTTATTTTGATGCAAAGAAAAATTTAGAGTATTATCGAATTCAAAAAGGATTAAAAGATAAGAAAGTTGTAGATGAAATATTAGAACTAGTAGGACTTAACAATGTGAATAAGAAAAAATTTAGCAAATATTCGCTAGGAATGAAGCAAAGATTAGGAATAGCCCAAGCTATTATGGGACGACCAGATTTACTTATACTAGATGAACCAATTAATGGATTAGATCCTACAGGAATAGTAGAACTAAGGGAGCTATTATTAAAAATTAATAGGGACTTAGGGACTACTATAATGGTATCAAGTCATATATTAAATGAAATGTCACTGATTGCTAATCGATATGCTTTTATTCATAAAGGTAGATTAATAGAGGAGATAGGTAAAGGAGAATTAGAGAAGAAGTGTAGAAAGCATCTAAGATTAAAAGTAGACAATACAAATAAAACAACTGTTATTCTTGAAAAAGAATTAGGTATTCAGCATTATAGCGTTTTAAATAATAATGAAATAGAGATATATGAAAAGTTAAATAATCTAAATCTCATAACTAAAAGTTTAATTGATAATAATATAGAAATCAAATCAGTTACAGAAGATACTCAAACTTTGGAAGATTATTTTATTAAATTACTAGGGGGGATTTAGATGCGTAATTATATTAAATCCGAATTTTATAGGATAATTCATCGTAGATATTATCACTTAAGTGTATTAATATATATTGTATTATCAATTATAGGAAATTTAACTTTGAAATTTTGGGGAACAAAAATTACCACAAATCTATTTTTAACATCAATGAAGTCGCTTACTATTACAATAGTAGTATCACCTTTCGTACTTTACTCTTTTCAAGATATTGTTTTAGGAGACGAGCTTAAGCATAATACTTTGAATAATTCTGTTGCGATTGGAATATCTAGAAGTAAAATAATACTATCCAAAATTATTACTACAGCGACAGTTTCTATGCTGTTTTCCATTATTGTTATATTGGTTCATATACTTATGTCTGTAGCTTTATTTGGAGTAAATGAAGAAGGAATTAGGTCTATAAGTCAATATTTCATTGCTTATTTATCGGCAATTCCACTTTGGATGGGTTTTATAGCTTTTTATAATGTTTTTTGTACAATTATACAAAATCAAGTTATTGCGGGTATTACAATATTTACATTGGCCTTTATAACTCCAAAAGTAACTCAATTAATAACCTATTTTAAACCTAAATTATCTATTATACATGAATTACAGCCATATTCAGTATTGAAGAGACTGATAAAACTGTTAGATATGAAGAATATCTCATCCATAGATTGGTTCACAGTTTGTTTTGGTCTGGGGTTTTTCATAATAAGCACAAGTGTAGCTATAATTGGATTTAGAAAAAGAGATTTTTAAATTGGAGGGAAGTAAATGTTAGTTATAACTATAATATTAGGGATAGTAGCATTAGTATTTACTTCCCGTTACTTTTTATTAAAGAAGGATTTAAAAATATTAAATAAAGATATAATCTATAGGTTTAAAAAAGAAAGTAAAGCAAATTTAGTTACTAATTCTTCTAGTAAGGAGATTGAAGAATTAATTTATGCTATAAATAATCTCTTTTTAAAAAAAGAAGAGGTAGAGTTAGAGTATAGAAAAATAGATCAAGAGTTGAAAGAAAATATAGCTAATATTTCTCATGATTTGCGAACACCTTTGACAGCTATACTAGGTTATTGTGATCTTTTATCAAAATCTAATTTAACGACAGAAAGTAGGGAATATGTCCATATTATAAATAAAAAATCAAAAGTTTTACACCAATTAGTTGATGATTTTTATGATTTTTCAAGGATTATAAGTAAGGACTACCCAATCAACCTAGAATGTATTAATGTTGGTGATTTACTAAAAGAAGTATTGTTTGAGTACTATGAAGATTTTGTTCATAGTACTAGTCAATTAGATATTGAAATTCCAGATGAAGATATAAAAGTAATTTCTGATGCAGATGCGTTAAGAAGAATTTTTTCAAATTTAATTTCTAATATGCTGCATCACGGCACAGGAGAGTATAAAATTAGATTATATAAAAGAGAGAAGAATGTTTGTATTTCTTTTGAAAATCAAGTGATGTTCATGGACATTGCAAGTATGGAAAGAATCTTTGAAAGGTCATATACAATGAATTCATCTAGATCTTCCAGTAGAAGTGGTTTAGGTTTATCTATAGTAAAAGAGTTAGTCTATAGATTAAACCATGATTTGGAGCCTAGCTTGGAAGACAAAATATTTAAAATAGAAATGATACTAAAAATGGAGACATAGGGAAGGGAAGAGTCCCCTGTGAATTAGACTGAATAAATAATAAAAAAACTATGTTGATAAGGTCTGATTTCGATATTCTATTGGAGTCATACCTTTAAATTTTTTTGTAATGACGTGGTTTAAGATAGAGATAGACATATTGGTTGGGTAAGTGCCTATTATATAAATCATAATTTTGAGTGGTGTTCAAGAGATAATAAATCTATAGGAGTAGCTATCGGTGTGGACATACCCGATAAGGATGTAAGAAGACAAGGATATGCCACAGAGACTTTAGGACTATTTATTCAATACTTAAAAGGAAATGGAATAAAAGAGATATATACGCAAACATGGTCAGGAAATTTAAGAATTATAGGTTTAGCACATAAATTAGGGTTTAAAGAAATAAACAGAAAATATTATATTAGGATGGTTAGAAACGAGAAATATGATGGTTTAACATTTAAACTAATAGAATAAGAAAAAAAGTGAAAAAGAATCAGAAATATATTAGTCTAATTGCTAATATATTCTTCATAAAGGAAAATTTGTTGACAACAACAATAATGCATTATATACTTGAAGAAAATTATAGTTATAGGAAAAGGAGATTTGAAGAGATGAATTTATTTGTTCTTAACTAAACTATTAAAATTAAATAGTTTAAAATGCTTTTAAAGTTCTATAATAGAGCTTTATTTAATCATGCATTTTAAGAACAATATCATCTACTAAACTCTTCTATATAAAAATAAAATAACTACAAATACACATACACATACAAAAATATATATGCTTATTCATAGTACAATAAAATATGTATATATGGTGTATTAAGTTTAATTTTGAATATAATAAGAGAACCTTATATAAAAAATACCCATGGATGATATTGTTCATCTGTGGGTATTTTGTTTTTATGTAAGGAGGAATTAATATGTTGTTAGAAGCTTTAAATATAAAAAAGATGTATGGAGATAGAGTGATAATTGATATAGATAAAATTCAAATACATGACAATGAGCGTATAGGAATTGTCGGCAAAAATGGTGCGGGCAAAACAACCTTACTAAATATATTAACTAAGAATATAAAACCTGATGAAGGGATAGTAAGAAATTTAGGAAGTATAGCTTATATAACTCAAATGGATGAAGGCATAGAAAACACTAAAAGTGGTGGAGAAAAAACAATATTAAAAATAAGAGAAGCTTTCTCTAAGAGAGCACAATTATTATTTGCAGATGAGCCTACAAGTAATTTAGATACAAATAAAATAAGTTGGGTGGAAAATGAATTTAAAAAATACAAAGGGGCTATAGTGTTAATATCTCATGATAGGGGGTTATTAGATAACTTATGCACTAAAATATGGGATGTGGAAGAGGGAAAGCTACAAGAGTATAGGGGAAACTATTCTTCTTATATACATCAGAAAGAAGAAAGATTAGAATGTCAAAAGCATAAATACGAACAATATATAAATGAGAAAATAAGATTAGAAGAATCTATAAAAGATAGGAAAGAAAGAGCTAGTAAGATAAAGAAGGCTCCATCAAGAATGGGTAATTCGGAATCTAGATTGCACAAATACAAAAAATCAATTAAACAAACTAAACTGCAAAATGCTAGCAAAAGTATTGAAAGTAGATTAGAAAAACTAACTAAAGTAGAAAAGCCTAAAGAATATAAAAATGTAAAGTTTGATATTTTAGAGAGCAATAAAATTCACAGCAAAATAATTATAGATACAACTGTATACTCAGAAACAATAGTTAGGACTATACTAGCTAGGCTATTATTTAATGGTCATGATATAAATAAAAAGGTAGAAATCCTAAGTGGAGGAGAAAGAGTAAAAGTAGCATTTGCAAAGATATTTTTAAGTGATATAAATATGTTAGTTATAGATGAACCTACGAATTATTTAGATATTGAATCTATAGAGGCCCTTGAAGATTTACTTATAGATTATGAGGGAACAGTATTATTTGTATCACATGATCGTAATTTTGTAAAAAAAGTAGCTGATAAAGTTATTATTATAGAAAATGAAGAATTAAAAGATAAAGATAAGATTAATAAAGGAATTGTAAGTTTTGCGGAAGAAAAGGAAGAAATATTAAAGTTAGAATTTAAGATAAGTGAAACAATAAGTAGATTAAGTATGCCATCTCCAAAAGAAGATATAGAGAAATTAGATCGAGAATATAAGTATTTATTAAATAGATTGAATGAAATAAGGAACAAAATTAAGTAGGGGTAATTAATTATTCCCTGTATTATCCCATGCATAATGATAAATGAAAGGGAGCAGTTATTAACCTCATCATTAAGAACTCCATCACAAACTTGTGGTGGAGTTTACCTATTTTATTATTTATAATGTGTTGTAATAAATAATAAGTATTGTAAAATAAGTATATATAAATATTTAAAGGTTGTGGTAAATTTGTATAGCATTATGATTATAGAAGATGACAAGAAAATGGCTAAACTTATAAATAATCACTTAGAACGATATGGATATAAAACATTTTTAGTTGAAGATTATTCAAATATAAAAGGTGAATTTTTAGAGTGTAAGCCAGATCTTGTTTTAATGGATATAAATCTTCCTTTTTTTGATGGATTTTATTGGTGTAGTGAGATAAGAAGTTATTCTAAGGTACCCATAATATTTATATCTGCTAGGGATTCAGATATGGATCAGGTTATGGCAATAGATAGTGGTGGAGATGATTTTATAACAAAGCCATTTTCTTATGATGTACTATTAGCAAAGATAAAAGGCGTATTAAGAAGGGTATATGGTAGCTATGCTAAAGGAGATACAGATTTTTTAAAAGTTGATGATTTGATACTGTATACAAATAAGAATGTATTGGAGTATAAGGGTAAAAAAACTGAACTTAGTAAAAATGAATTTTCCCTTTTACTACATCTTGTAAAAAACATAAATAAAATTGTTTCAAGGGATACTTTGCTTGGTATTCTTTGGAGTGATATTGATTTTATTGATGATAATACTCTTTCTGTTAATGTTACAAGACTTAGAAGGAGATTAGAAGAAGTAGGTATTAATAATGCTATAGAAACAAAGCGTGGTCAAGGCTATATTCTCATTAATAACTGGTAGAGCAAAGAGTGGGTGAATAAAATGAAATTTATAGATTTTTTAAAACATAGGATTTTTTATATAATAATTTATTTCATAAGTATATCCTTAACTATTTTAATAATGGGCTTGACCTTAAGTATAAAAGTCATAGCTTTTCCTCTAACAAATATATTATATGCATACTTCGTTTCTATAGTGATACTTATTATATTTTTGTTATATGAATATTCAAAGGTAAGGGGGTTTTATAGGCAACTTTATGATGCATTAAATTCTGAAAATATTATAGATCACATTATAAATGTAGGTGAAGTTAGAACTATAGAACAAAAACTTTTTGCACAAATATTAAAAAAGTTACATAAATCCTATGAAGGTAAGACTTATAAATATGAAGAGATTCAAAAGCATTATTCAAATTTTATAAACCAATGGGTACATCAAATGAAGACCCCCGTATCTGTAATTGATCTAACTATACAGGAAGAAGATAGATCTGAATTTAATGAAGTTCTTCATAGTATTAGTGAAGAAAATGAAAAAATATCACAGGGTCTTAATATTATGTTATATAATGCAAGAATAAATGAATTTAATCATGATTTTAATGTGGAAGATATAGATATATTATTGCTTTTAAGAAAAGTAATAAATGACAATAAAAAATTACTTATTAGACATAAGATATTTCCAAAAGTAACGGGTGAAGCTGCATTTGTTCAAACGGATAAAAAGTGGATATACTTTGTTATAAATCAAATTGTTATTAATGCAATAAAATATACAAATGCAACAGAAAAAGATAGAAAAACTATAAATTTTAATATAGAAGAAGATACTAAAAAAATAGTTGTAAGTATTGAAGACAATGGGATTGGTATACCAAAAGAAGATTTAGGGAGAGTATTTAATGCTTTCTTTACAGGGAAAAATGGTAGAAAAACCTCTGAATCTACAGGTATGGGGATGTACTTAGCAAAACGTATTTGTGATGAACTTGGAAATGAATTATACGTTGAATCAGAAGAAGAGAAAGGCACAAGATTTTGCATAGTTTTCTATAAGGGGAAAAATATATTTAAATTATAATCTTTCAAAATTGTAATGTTTATATTTAAAATGAAAGAGAAATCAATACCAAGATTTCTCTATTTTTTTTATAATAAAGTCATAGTATTGGAAGAACATATAAGGCAGGAGGTTTTAATTATGTCAATTTTAAAAGTTGAAAATATAACAAAGATATATGGTGGAAAAAAAGGTGGTATGACCTTTAAAGCTTTAGATAAATTTAGTTTAGAAGTTGAAAAAGGCGAGTTTGTTGGAGTAATGGGACCATCTGGTAGTGGTAAAACAACATTATTAAATATAATGGCAACTATAGATACTCCTACATCTGGAGAACTTTTTATAAATGGTACAAATCCTACAAAACTAAATGAGAAAAATATTGCTCTATTTAGAAGAAAAGAACTGGGGTTTATATTTCAAGATTTTAACCTTTTAGATTCTTTATCTATTAAAGAAAATATAATATTACCACTTGTATTAGAGAAGGTTAAGGTAAATGAAATAGAAAAGAGAGTAGAAGACATTGCAAATCTTTTAAACATTAAAGATATTTTAAATAAGAAACCCTATGAAATTTCAGGAGGACAACAGCAGAGGGCGGCTTGTGCTAGAGCACTTATTCATAATCCTTCTATAATTTTAGCAGATGAACCTACGGGAAATCTTGATTCTAAAGCTTCTCAGGATGTTATGGAAACTTTAACAAATCTAAATACTCAAAAAAAAGCTACTATAATGATGGTTACTCATGATCCTTTTTCTGCAAGTTTCTGTAAGAGAATAATTATGATTAAAGACGGAAAATATTTCTTAGAAATTGTGAATGGAGGAAACAGGCAAGTATTTTTTAAAGAGATTATGGATTCCCTTTCGCTTTTAGGAAGTAGATCAAATAATTGTACATTATAGGAGGGGTTTAAATGACAATTAATAATATAGCTATTAAGAATATTAAAGGTAATTTAAATAAATATGCTATGTATTATTTAAGTAATGTAATAGTTGTAACTATATTTTTTATATTTGCTAACTTTATATATAATCCAGGTACTAGTAGTGGAAATATTAGTGATAAGACTATAGGGCAAGTTGCTAGTAGATTAATGTATTTGTGTGAGTTTGTAATAATAATTTTTACTTTTATATTTTCAAATTACTCAATAAGTAGTTTTTTAAAGTCTAGGGAAAAAGAATTCGGACTTTTATCAATGTTTGGCTTAACTAAAACCCAAATAAGACGATATGTTATGTTTGAAAATATAATAATTTCAATTGTTTCTATTATAACAGGGCTTTTCTTTGGAATTTTATTTTCAAAATTATTTTTTATGGCCGTATCTGTAATTTTAGATTTAAATTCAGAAATTCCATTTTCAATATCAAGTAAGGCTTTAAAAATAACAATAATAAGCTTTTTAATACTTCTTAATTTTATAAGTTTTATTACAAGTTTTAAAATAAAAAATAACAATATTGCAGAATTATTAAAGGGCGAGAGAATACCTAAAACAACACCAAAGTTTTCTAAAATAAAATCAATACTTGGAATAGTGCTTATAATCTCTGGATATATTGTAGGAGTATTTTCTAAAACAGCTATTATAGCTACAATGATTCCAATACTTATAGTTGTAATCATAGGAACTAAACTTTTGTTTTCTCAATTTAGTGTGTTTTTTACAAATAAACTTCAGAATAACAAGGGAGTTTATTATAAAGGAATAAACTTAATAACCTTGTCTCAAATTATATATAAATTAAAAGATAATGCAAAAGTGTTATTTATTACTTCAATACTTAGTGGAATTACTCTTGCATCAGCCATATCAGTTTATTCTCTGCAAAAGGTAAGTTTATCTTCAATGGAAGATAATTGTCCACAGGATATAGGGGTTATAGAGCAGGATATAAATTCCCATAAAGTTATACCTAATGGAAAAGTTGAAGAAATATTGAAAAAGTATAACTTTGATATAAAATATAAAAATAAAATAGAATTAATAAAAGCTAAAAACAATGATATGTTAAAAGAAAATAAAAAAGGGCCTTATGTAAAAGTAAATAAAACTGATTTTAACATAATGTCTGAAAATAGTTTTAATGAGCTTGCAAAGCAATATAATAGGAAACCTTTAACTTTAAAAAAAGAAGAAGTGGTAGTATATACCTATGATTTTAATAGTAACATAGCTAATATAAAAACAGAAATTCCTTTTAATCAGCAGAAAACTTTAAATTTCAACATTAAAGGTAGAGTAAGTAGCTTTAATATACTAGATAATTTAAAGGGTGGAATTATAAATGCAGATGGAAAAAATACTAATACTTTAATTGTTAATAACAGTGATTTTAAAAACTTGTGGGGAAAGGTTTCAAATAGTAATAAGTGTATTTATTATGGATACAACATTAAACATAATTTAAAAGCTGTTAATGCAGTAACTGAAATAAAAAAATCAGTTACAAAAGGTCAAGAAGTTTTCTTTACTGAAAGGGTAACAAGTATGGCAAGCGTAATGCAACTTTTATCTGTACTTTTATTTATAGGAACTTTTATTGCGATTATATTCTTCATTGCAACAGGAAGTATATTATATTTCAAAATGTTTAATGAAGTTCAGAAAGATAAGCAAGATTTTATAGGATTAAAAAAGATAGGAGTTACACAAGAAGAAATAAAAAAGGTGGTTAGCATTCAAAGTTTTACAATGTTTTTCTTACCACTTACAGTTGCAACACTCCATGCTGCTTTTGCCGTAAAATCTGTAGGACTTTTACACATAAAATATTTTATATTCATTGCAGGAATATATTTAGTTCTGCAAATAGCATATTATTTGTTTGCTAAATGGATGTATATTAAACAAATTAATAGCTGGAACATTTAGTTATTTTATATAAGGCAAGTTTTTCTATAAGATAGCTTTTTATGATATATATAATTTATCATAAAAAGCTGTTTTTTTATTACATAAACAATTATCACAGATAAGGAGATCATATGTAATCATAAACTTAGATAATATAATAGGTTGACTTAATGTCTTACCATATAATACAATAAATGGGGATATGTATATAAGTGGTTAATATTAAGTAATTTATATTTTAGATAATATACAAATAAATACGAAGCTTAAACAAAATAAATTAAGACAATTACAGTATGCTATGAGGTGATTAAATGTTTCAAAATAAAAAGAATACACAGATTATGAAGATGTACATATTCACCTTTTTCGGAAACATATATCTAGATAGAGGAATATTTATGATATATTTGATGAGTAAAGGATTAAGCTTATTAGAGGCAGGATTTTTCCAAGCACTTATTAATATATCTATGATTATTGCGGAACTTCCTACAGGATTAATAGCCGATAAGTATGGAAAAAAGATATCAATTCTTGTTGCTAAGGTATTAATGATTATATACTTAGTACTTATGTTGTTTTCAAATTCAGTAATAGGGTTTTATGCTGCAGCTATATTAATGGGTATTGCATATACATTTACATCTGGAGCAGAAGAAGCATTCCTTTATGACATGATAAAACAATCTGGCATTGAAGAGAGAGCAACTAAATATATGGGACTATATGAGGGGATAATAACCATAGCAATTGCACTGGCTATGGGGTTTGCTGGATATATACAAGCAATTAACTGGAATTTAGTTTTTATTATATCGATTATATTCCAAGTGGTTTCATTAGGTGTAGGAGTAACTTTAAAAGAAGTTGAAGTTCAACATGAAGATAACGTAGATAACCATAGACTAGGATACAGAGAAATTATTGTGTCTTGTGTGGATTTTCTAAAAAATAATAAAAATACTAGAGGATATATAGTAGCTACTTCATTAAATGTAGGGGTTGTATCATCTCTTTATATTTTTGCTCAAGATATTCTCGTGAATAATGGATTTGATGTAAAAAAGTTTCTGTATTTTTTAGTGTAGAATCTATTATTTCAGCACTAGTTTTTACACAAGTATATAAATTAGTTGATAAAATAGGTCGAAATAAAAGTATTTATTACTTAGTAGGAGTTACCGTGGCGTCTTACGCTTGGTTAATTGGTTTAAAATCTTATATTTTAATTCCTATATTTATGATTAGTATTGCCAACAATGCTTGTACACTATTTCCTTTGTTATGATAAATGAGAAATTAGAGGATGAAAAGCGAGCAACTATGCTTTCTATTTACAGCTTGATTTCAGCTATATTAATGGTTGTTATCTCAGTTAGTATAAATAGTGTTGTAAGAATAATGAGTATGGAAATGTTCTTTGGCATAATGGGAGCAGGACTAATTTTATATTATATTGTATCCTATAAGAAAATAGAGAAAGAGGTAGGGCAGTGTAATATGGAGGCCTACAGGTAAAATATAAATAATAGATTTAGAATAATAATTATTTTTGTAGATGATGAAGTAACCGTACACCTAAACTCAATTGGTGTACGGTTATTTTATTTCCCTCGAAATATTTTATAGTTACGATATATTTTAACCAATAGATAAAACAAATTAGATATTACATATTTATAATAAATACCTATTGGACTCTCTTAATAAAAGGATAATATACTTTAAGGGATTATTAGTGCAAAAGTGTATAAAACAAAAGAAATAATATGTATTTTATATAAAAATAACATAACGATGAGAATAAAAGTTTCTTCAATTTAATAATCTCATTATATAAAATTTATTGGGGTGGATATACATATGATACAAGTTAAGGATATTACAAAATCCTTTAGGGGTACCAAGGTTCTTGATGGGATAAACCTAAATATTCGGCAAGGAACAATATTTGGATTATTGGGTAGAAGTGGAACGGGTAAGTCAACATTACTTCGATGTATAAATGGGCTTGAAACCTATGATACAGGAAGCTTAATTGTAGATGGTGTTGATTTGAAATCATTAAATAAGAAAGAGGCAATGGAGTTTAAAAAAAATATTGGGATGATATTTCAGAATTTTTCATTACTTGAAAGAATGACGGTGTATGAAAACATTGCTTTGCCACTTAAGTGTTGGAAATATAAGAAATCATTTATAGACCATAGGGTAAAAGAATTAGCTGAGATTGTTGATTTGGGTGATAAGTTGCATGCAAAACCAAGAGAACTTTCAGGAGGTCAGAAGCAAAGGGTTGCTATTGCTCGTGCAATGACTATGGATCCTAAAATTCTGCTTTGTGATGAAGCTACATCGGCATTAGATCCGAAAACGGCACAGTCAGTTACATCTCTATTAAATAATATTAATAAAAAGTTTGGTATTACAATTGTAGTTGTAACACATCAAATGTCTGTTTTGCAGAGTTGTTGTGAAGATATTGCAATATTTGAATCAGGAAAAATTGTGGTAACTGGTAATGTAGAGGATGTATTTTTAAAACAACCAAAGGCACTTATAAATTTAATTGGACAAAAAGAGCTTCCAACTATAGACTCTGGAATCAATATGAAAATACTCCTATCAAGTGAACATTCATGTACGCCTATCATTACTCAGATGGCTCGAGATCTTGGTATAGATTTCACCATTCTAGGAGGAGATATGGAGACTTATAGAAGTGGTATTTTGGGATCAATTATTATTAATGTTCAGAATAAGGACTTTGTTAAAGTAAAAGAATACTTAAAATATAGTAATGTTCAGTGGAACTTGATGGAATATGCATAGTTATATGTGAAAAGGAGTTGATGAATAATGCTTAATAATACATTTTGGACAACCTGGGTTAAATATTTTACCCAAATTATATATCCTTCAATATGGGTAACTCTAGAAATACTAGGTATATGCATGATACTAGCAATCATATTTGGATTTATGCTAGCTATAGCTTTAGTTATGTATGGCCCACTAGGATTAAGACCACAAAAAAAGATATATAAGGTTTTAAATTTTATTATAAATACAATTTGTTCCTTTCCAATGATTATATTAATAGTTGCAATTTCTCCTATTACTAGGATGATTGTAGGAACTACGATTGGTGAAGCAGCTGCAATTTTTCCTATTACACTAGCCGCTGTACCTTATATGGCACGAATAATTGAAAATATATTTATAGGAGTAAATCCTCAGTTAATTGAGGCAGCACGATCTTTCGGAGCTTCTGATATGCAAATTATATTTAAGGTTATGATGAAGGAATCGGTGCCTTCGTTGATTTCTAGCATTACACTAAGTACTATTAGCTATCTTGGCGCTACTACTCTTGCAGGGGCAGTGGGTGCAGGAGGACTTGGAGCAGTTGCGCTCAATCAGGGTTATCAAAGTTTTAATAATACAGTTTTATACACCTCAGTAACAGTATTATTTTTTATGGTGCTTATTATCCAAGGTGTAGGAAGCTGGTTATATAGAAAATCATTAAAATAACAAAGGAGAAAATCTTATGTTTAAAAAATTTATTTGTACAATTTTATTAGCTACACTTTGTGTTTCAGCTTCTGCATGCGGTTCTAAGACTTCATCATCTGATGCTAAAAATGAAGATGCAAAGCAAAAGAAAGTTATCAAACTAGCAACTATTTCTGCTCAGAAATCTAGATTAGAATGGGCGAAGGAAATTTTAGCTGAAAAAGGTATCAATGCTGAAATTGTTGTATTTGATGGCAATAGTATGCCTGCAACTGCCCTTAAGGATGGCGATGTTGATGGGGTTCTTGTGAATCATAAGAAGTGGATGGAGACATTTAATAAAGAAAATAAAAGTAGTCTTGTTATGATGAAGCCATACTATTACTATTCACCTATCAGAATGTATTCAAAAAAACATACTACTATTGAAGCTATTCCTAAGAATGCAAAAATTTCAGTATCCAATGACCCTAGTAATCTTGATATAGCATTAAAAATGCTTCAGGATGTTGGACTTATTAAGCTTGGAAAGAAGACGGGAGAATTCTATACGCCAGTTGACATTGTAGAAAATTCTAAAAATATTAAGCTTATTATGGCTGAAACAATTAATGTTGCTCGTAGTTTGGATGATGCAGATGCTGTAATTTCTTTTACTTTCTACGTTAAAAAAGCTGGAGGTATTGATGTTAAAAAGTTCCTATATGAGAATCCAACAGATAAAGATCAGCTACCAGTAGGACTTATTGTTCAGGAAAAAGATAAAGAGGCTGAATGGGCAAAATATCTTGCAGAGCATTTTGTATCAGAGAAATATTTAAAGAAAGCTAAAGATGTATATGGTGATTCCTATGTATGTTATGAATAATTAATTTTAGTTAAAGGGGAGAAAAAAGTAATGATTAATGAATCACTAAATATGGCTGTTACAAAACTAAACTCATTATTGGATATAGAACGTAAAATAATAGGGGTGAAATTTCTATTTGATAAAGAGGAGTATGATTCGGCAGATGCCAAACATCTTACCAATAAATCACCATATTGTGTAATGGTTAAGTCTGCTATGTCAGGAGTTTGTATCAAAGCAACCT
Source organism: Hathewaya histolytica (assembly GCF_901482605.1). Taxonomy (NCBI): domain Bacteria; kingdom Bacillati; phylum Bacillota; class Clostridia; order Eubacteriales; family Clostridiaceae; genus Hathewaya; species Hathewaya histolytica. Next base: position 774,548 of record NZ_LR590481.1, read on the forward strand.
TGGAGCAATTTGGCTGTAATGGAGCTAGCAATGCTCTTGGAATGGTTATTCCAGATGAACTTTCAAGATCAGGAAGATCATCGCTAAATCTTGGACTTTATCAAGATATTGTTGTGACAAAAAGTGCAAGAAATGATATAACATTTTGTAATCATTTAGCTTATGGTGTTATGTTAAAGCCACTTGAGAAGTTTATTGATGCACCTGATATAGTTATTATTGTTACAAATTCATATAATACTATGAGAATTATTCAGGGGTATTCATACATATTTGGTACACAAAAGAGTTTTAAACTTGGTGGAAATCAAGCACTTTGCTCTGAATGTACGGCATATCCATTTGAGAGTAATGATATTAATATTTCTGTACTTTGCTCAGGGACAAGATTCTGGTGTGGATGGTCTAAAGATGACATTGCTATAGGATTACCATGCAATAAGTTTTATGATGTTGTTGAAGGTGTTCTTCGTACAGTTAATGCAACAGAACCACAATCTGAAAAATTGAGGATTGGAAATAAGTTGAATGAAAATAATATCAAAGACCTAGAATTAGATTATAGTAAATCATATTACTACACTTATGATGAAAAGTAATTTAATTAGCTAATAAGGTTCTTTAAGGTAAGAAAATAAAATAATAGATAAAAATAAACCAACTTTGGATAAAAGACATAAGTAAAAGAGTAGCTAGTAAAACTAAATGTATTTATTAGCTACTCTTTTATTATATATAAATCCAGTTATCAGATAACCTAAAAATAATCCATTTATAAATGTTACTACAAGTTGTCCAATACCGAAGTTACCCTGAACACTTACAGAGAACATATAACTAAGAATTAAAGTAATAATTTGTACTGAGAAAATAGAAATTAAAAATTTAAATTTGTTTATAGAGATATTTAAACTTCTAGGATTCTTATCTCTAATATTGTACAAGAAAATAAATAATACTAAAAATCCTATAAATGTACTACCATGCTGAAGTAATTTATATACAGGAATATTATAGCCTAATAGAAGTATCTTACTTCTTAAAAAATCTATATTATTAACAAAGAATCCTGTCTTATGTGTAAATGCATCCCAAAGTACATGTGTAAGCATACCGATTATGCAAGAATAAGAAAATATTATACATTCTTTTATAGTCATTAACTTATTTTTACTTTTAATAAGATATAGATATCTTTTAGATATAAAATTAGTTAGTGTTAATAGGAAACAGTTTTGTATGTATTTATAAAATAAAAAGTTTAATAAAAAGCAAAGTGGTAAATTAAGAAAAAGAAATCCTATAGGTGTATGACCTAGATTACTGCTAGGATTAAATAATAAAAAATATATAAAATCTGGAGCCATGGAGCCTAGAACTAAGCCTCCTAAGTTTAATCTTTTACTTTTTAAGAATATAACTGCTGATGTATGTGATAATGTAAAGGGCATACAATTCTCCTTTAAAAGTTTAATTAAATTATTATGAATTAAAGATATCATATAATTTAATTATATGTAATGGTATTAATATAAATATAATGGATATCAAAGTAGTAAATCCCCATAAATATTTAATAGATATTGTACATTATAGTAGGGATAATTTCCACCATAAAAGCTTACAAGAATCTAAAGCTTAGATTTTTATGAGCTTTTATATTTAGTCATAAAATTTTAAGTTATTTAATTTTATGACATCGTATAAGTTGTAAGTAAAATGTTTGAAATATTAATGTGATTAATGATAAGATGTTTATACGACAAAAGTTTAAAGGAGAAATTGCATATGAAAACTCTTTTTAATATGCTATGCATAGGTATAATAGTAATTATGTTAGTAGCTATGGTACAGTATAATAACATAGAAAAGATTTATGCGCAGGACAATAAAAAATCTTTAACTATACTTTTTACACATGATTTGCATGGAAACTTATTACCTTTTAATATAGTAGAAAATGAACAAACTAAACAGGTTGGAGGTTGTTCAAGGTTACAAAGTGTTATTAACCAAGAAAAACAGAAAGATCCTAACTTACTTTTGGTGGATGCAGGGGATTATTCAATGGGTACATTATTTCAATCAATTTATTCAAGTGATGCACCAGAACTGAGAATATTAGGACAAATGGGTTATGATGTGACAACTTTTGGAAATCATGAATTTGATTTTAGAGATAAAGGTTTGGCTGAAAGCTTAAATGCTGCAAGAAATAGCAAAGAAAGATTGCCACAAATTGTAGCATCAAATATTACATATCCTAAGGATAAAAATGTCAACATAAATAAATCATTAAATAACTTAAAACAGGCTATGAATGACTATGGTGTAAAAGAGTATACCATAATTGAGAAAAATGGGGTGAAAATAGGAGTCTTTGGATTGATGGGAAAAGACGCAAGGGATAGTGCCCCTATGTCTGAAGTAAAATTTGATGATACAGTTGAAAGTGCAAAAAGAGTTGTTAATACATTAAAGGATAAAGAAAAGGTTGATCTTATTATTTGCTTGTCCCATTCGGGCACAGATAAGGATAAATCTAAATCAGAAGATGAACTACTGGCAAAAAAGGTGAAGGATATAGATATTATAATAAGTGGACATACACACACGAAAATCACTGAACCACTTAAGGTAGGAAAAACAGTAATAGTCTCTTGCGGAGAATATGGTAAAAATCTAGGTAAAATTAATGTTTCTAAGACTTCAGATCAGCATTGGGAAAGTGATAATTATGATATTAAATCAATAAATAGTAGTATACCAGATGATCCAAATATTTCAAAAGTAATAAATGATTTTAAAGATATAGTACAAAAAAAATATTTAAGTAATTTTGGGTTAAGATTTGATGAAGTTCTTTCTAATTTAAGTTTTAATTTTGCAGAAAGATCCAGTATTGGTGTAAATCATGGTGAAGATACCTTAGGAAACTTTATTACGGATGCTTATGTATATGCTGTAAAAAAATCAGAAGGTGCTAGCTATGAACCTGTAACCATGGCAATTGTACCAGAAGGCACCATAAGAGGATCTTTTGTAAAAGGTAATATAACTACAAAAGATGTATATAATGTGAGTTCCCTAGGTATAGGACCAGATAAAGTTTCGGGATATCCTTTGGTTTCAGCATATCTTACTGGTAAAGAAATAAGGACAATCTGCGAGGTGGATGCATCTATTTCTCCTATAATGTCTGCTGCGAAGCTTTATATGTCAGGAGTGAGATTTAAGTTTAATCCTAACAGGCTTATTTTTAATAAAGTTACAGAGTCTAAACTTCAAGGTTCAGATGGTTCATTAGAAAAAATTCAAGATAATAAGCTTTATCGAGTGGTGGCAGGGCTATATTCAGCTCAGATGCTTTCAGTAGTAGGAGAAAAATCTTTTGGTTTATTGTCAATTGTTCCAAAAACTAAAGAGGGTAAGCCAATTACTGACTATGAAGCACAGGTAATAACTGATACAGTTAACGGAGATAAACACGAAGTAAAGGAATGGCTGGCAATTGCAAAGTATCTTCAATCCTTTGATAAATCAGGAGGCATCTCTCAAGTTCCTGAATATTATAACACTACTCATAATAGAATAATTGTTGATAATGATACTAGCATATTATCTGTTTTAAGAAATCCCAATGGAATTGCAACCGTAGTTTATTGCGTTATTATGGCGATTATTGCATTAATTATTTTTATAATTTTTATGTTAGTTAAACGAAAAAAGAGAAAATTCCTTAGAGGTATAGGACCTTATTAGCCAATAGAACTTATTATATTGTAATATATACAAATCGGGAGATTGAAGAATTAGGTTTCATAAGTGAATATCTAACAAAAATAACACTTCAAAGTGATTGAAGTGTTATTTTTGTATAGATAAATCAAATAGAAATATATTAATGCATGGAAATTACATATTAACGCAAATATTTACAAAATATGATGTATATGGTATATTTGGGGTGAATGAGAAACAAATTAGTAATGCTTCTTAAATATACAATAAGAAAAGAGGAAAAGTAATGAGAAGAAAAACAACAGTCATAGCATTATTAGTATCATTTTTTATATTACTTTCATTGGGGCAACCAAAGGACGTTATGGCCTATGTAATAGACAAAAATGAGATTGTAACACCTGAGCCAGATGATGTAATACAGGATTCAATGCTCAATTGGGTTATAAGATGTGCCAAGAAAAAAACACCAGATTATAGTTATGCAAAACTAACCAAAGAAGACTTGCTAAACTTACCGGAGATTTATTATTCTGAGGGAGATCACTATGATCTATATGATTTTAATGTATTTGTTAAAAGTATTGAAGGACTTCAATATGCGACTGATACAGAAAGAGTTATATTACCTTATAATGAAATATCAGATCTGAAGCCTATGGCTAACTTAACTAAGGTAAATAAAATTACAATGAATTGCAATAAAATAGAGGATCTTAAACCATTATCTAACTTAACAAATGTTAGAGACATTCATTTAGGAGATAATAAGCTTACAACTATAGAGCCTCTTGCTAAGATGACTAAGCTTGAGAGTTTAAATGTTGAATTAAACAACAAAATAAGTGATATAAGTACTGTGAAGAATTTTCCTAAATTACAATATTTAAATTTAGGATTTAATAGTATAAAGGATATTACTCCTTTAAAGGATTTAAAAAATATAGATAAAGCTTTGATTTTAGGAAAAAATAAAGTTGAAGATATAAGTGCTCTTGCTAATATGACTAAATTAAGAGAGTTAGATCTTTCTTCTAATAATATTTCAGATATTAGCGTTTTGAAAAATCTTAGAAATCTTAAAATTTTAAGACTAAATAATAATAGTGGTATAAATAACATTGGACCACTTACAAACTTAACTCAATTAGATAAAAATGAATTATGGTTAACAGGCACAGGAATAGCAGATAAAAAAGATGATTTATTCAAGGTAATTGATGTTAATAAACTAATTAATAAATTTAAGGCAAATTCTATTACTATTGATGATAAACAAAAGGTAGCTGATGCAAGAAAAGCTTATGATTTACTCTCACCAGAGTTAAAAATCTATATTCCAGAGTTAAGAATTGTTGCTGCAGAAGATAATATAGCTAGACTTGAAAAAGGTGAGTTAATAAAACAATATAATGAATTAAGTGAATTTGATAAACAACCTCTAGAATTAGGAGATATGAAGACTATAGAAATTAAAGTAGTAGATGAAAATGGACAAGCTATAAAAGGTATACCTTTTACTCTTAAAGAAACTCAATATAATATTACAGAAACCTTACATTCAAATGAAAATGGTGTTATTAAATATAGCCTTAATATCTGGAATAATTATGCGAAATATTCAATTAGCGTAGCTGATAAAAATAAATATACTTCAGATATTGACAAAATAACATTTAAAATAGATGGTACACCAAGGGTCGTGGAAATAAATGGACAACCCATTACAGGAAGTGAAAAACTTAAGTTTGTTCTTACAGCCAAAGGTGAAGATATAAAACCTACAGTAGATAAGTCTAAACTTCAAAGTGTAATAAAAGATGCAGAAAGCAAAGATGCAAACAAATACACAGAAGAAAGCTATAAACAATTAGTGGATACATTAGCAGTAACTAGAGAAGTATTCAAAAAGGTAGATGCAACACAAGATGAAGTTAATATAAGTGCTAAAAATCTTGGAGAAGCAATAGGAAAATTAGTAGAAAAAAATACAGAACAACAGATACCAAATCTTAAAACATTATCATTTAAAGTTTTAGATAATAATGGACAACTAATAACAGGAATAAAGTTTAATATCAGTAATTCATATAATAAAGATGTAGTTACCTTAAATTCAGATGAAAATGGTATTATAAAATATACTATTCCAGACTGGATGATTTATATGAAATTTAAAATTGAACTAGATGATAAGGACAAATATACTTCGGATATAAAAGAAATTACATTTGAAACAGGTAATGAATCTAAAGTTATAAAAATAAATGGGCAAAATGTTACTGGAAAAGAAGACCTTAAGTTTGTACTTACAACTAAGGATGGGGAAGTGAAACCTGGAGTAGATAAGTCAAAAGTTCAAATAGTAGAAAAAAGAACAGAACTAGAAGTGAGGTTAGAAGAAAAACAAGAGAAGAAATCGGAAGCAAAAATGATTTATAAGGATGGAGCAGAAAATAAAGAAACTAATAAAGAAAAAATCAGCGTATTACCTAAAACTGGTGAAAAATCACCATACATAAATATTATTTTAGGAAGCTTATTATCTTCATTAGGAATAATTCTGCTTTTATCTAAAAAAAGAAATTAGTAAGTGTAATAAATATAAAAATAGTCGTTAATCTCTAATGGGATAGCGACTATTTTTTATAGATAATTAGTTTTTCTAAAATAAAAGATATATATTAGATTATTAGTGAGGATTACAGTCTAACTTGGAAATTTCATAATATTAAATAAAATAAATAGGTATGAAATGTTTAATAAGAATATTGTTTAGGATATAATATAGGTACGAAGTTATGAAAACGTAAGAGTGAGAATATTTAGAATATATGATTTATTTTTCGCAACAAAGGTATTTTTAATAATAAAATAAGGAAATACGAAAACGGAAACATGAAAGTGTCTTCCGTTTTTTGGACATAATAAAAAATTATTATTTATGTTGAAATGGAAGTTATCATTTAATAAGGGATAGGGAAGTGATAAATTATGAACAAGACTATAGGAATATTGGCACATGTTGATGCTGGCAAGACTACATTTTCGGAACAACTATTATATCATACAAAAAGTATTAAAAATATAGGAAGAGTTGATCATCAGAATTCTTTTTTAGATAGTCATGATATAGAAAAGAAAAGGGGTATTACTGTATTTTCAGATCAGGGGGTTTTTAACTATAATAAGTCTACTTATTATTTAATAGATACTCCTGGACATATAGATTTTTCCACGGAGATGGAGAGAGCAATTCAAGTAATGGATTATGCAATTATTATAATAAATGGAGTTGAAGGGATTCAGGGTCATACTGAAACAGTATGGAATATTCTTAGAAAACATAGAATACCCACGTTTTTCTTTATTAATAAAATAGATAGAGTTAATGCAGAAGTTGAAGCAGTAGTAGAAGAAATTAGATGTAATTTAACTACGGATATTTGTTTTATTACGGAATCTCTTAATGGAGATGAGCTAAATGATGAACTTATAGAGTTTATAGCTGAACGTAATGATATTCTTTTTGAAAAATACATAGATGGAGCATATGAAAAAGACTTATGGCTAGGTTTTATGAAAAATATGGTTAAGGAAAATAAAGTTTTCCCATGCCTTAGTGGTTCAGCACTTCAAGATATTGGTATAGAAGAATTCTTAGAAAAAATGGATATGTTAACTTTTACTGAGTATTGTAATGAGGAAGATTTTAGTGCAAGGGTATATAAAATACGTCATGATGGCCAGGGAAATAAATTAACTTATATAAAAGCACTTAGTGGTACTTTAAAAGTTAAAGAAGAAGTTCATATAGGAAGTAATGCAAGTAATTGTTATGAGAAAATAAATCAAATAAGAATATATAATGGAAATAAGTTCAAAACTGTGGACAAGGTTTCTTCTGGAGAAATTTTTGCAGTAACAGGGTTAAAAAGTGTGAAGGTAGGAGATGGAATAGGAACCTTAATGGAAAAATTTAATTATGAAATGATTCCAACACTAAAATCAAAGGTTATATTTGATAAAACTTTAAATTCAAAAGAAGTCTTAAATTATTTTAAGATTTTAGAGGAAGAAGATCCTGCTCTAAATATTATTTGGAATGAAAAGTTGCAGGAGATACAAGTGCACATTATGGGAGTTATTCAATTAGAAGTTTTAAAACAGTTAATGGAAGATAGATTTAACTTAATTGTGGAATTTGGACCTTGTGAAATACTTTATAAGGAAACTATCTGTGGAGAAGTAAAAGGATATGGACATTTTGAACCACTAAAACATTATGCAGAAGTTCACTTAAAAATAGAGCAGGGAGAAAAAAATAGTGGAATTGTATTCGAGAATTTATGTCATAATGATGACTTGCCACCAGGTAACCAAAATTTAGTTAAGACTCATATTTATGAAAGGGATCATCATGGTATATTAACAGGTTCTCCTATAACTGACTTAAAAATCACCTTACTTACAGGTAGATCACACAATAAGCATACTAGCGGAGGGGATTTTAGAGAGGCGACTTTTAGAGCTTTAAGACAAGGTTTAGAGAAAGCTCAAAATGTATTATTAGAACCATATTATCGTTTTAAAATGGAAGTAGAACTAGATTATATGGGAAGAATTTTATCTGATATACAAAAATTAAATGGATCCTTTGAAACTCCAGAGACCATTTATAACAAGGTTGTTATAAGGGGACGAGGACCTGTTGCTACTTTTATGGACTATAGTATGGAGTTTATCTCATTTACAAAGGGTAAGGGAAAAATTAATTTTATTTTTTATGGATATGATAGCTGTCATAATCAAGAAGAGGTTATAGAGAAAATTGGATATGATAAGAATGCAGATATTGAGTATACATCTACATCAGTTTTCTGTTCAAAAGGGCAAGGTTTTTTAGTAAGTTGGGATGAAGCAGAATCTTATATGCATTGCATAAATTAATTTATATTCCTAGGATTTCGTATATATTGATATTGGAATAATGGTATTTAAATTAACTAGAATGAAGATTTATTAAATTAGGGGGATAACTATTAAATGGATATATTAAAACAAAATAGTACTTGCAAATTTAAAAAAGATAATAATATTCACACTGAGGAAATATCAGTGGAGGGTGCACCTATGGACTTGCTTTTATTAGCTGATCCATCAGAGGATGCTATAAATAAATATATTAGGGATTGCAAAATATTAGTAGCTAAACTTAAAAGTAAGGTAATTGGAGTTATTGCATTTGTAGAAAAAAGTTCTAATACATATGAAATAATGAATTTAGCTGTAGATGAGGGTTATAGAGGAAGAGGCATAGGAAAAAAACTTATATATAGTGCTGAGGATAAAATAAAAAAGTTGGGTGGAGAGAAAATACTTATTGGAACAGGAAACTCTTCCATAGACCAGTTACTTTTTTATCAAAAGGTTGGATTTAGGATGGTAGAGATACATAAAGATTTTTTTGTAGACAATTATATAGAAGAGATTTATGAAAATGGAATAAGGTGTATGGATATGGTAAGGCTAGAGAAGAGAATTTAAGTAGGAGGAACTGAGGAGATATGGATAAAATATATGAATAAAAAAGAGTAATGTCTTAAGACTAAGGAGAAAGCTTTCCAATAATTCAAGGGTAGTTTATAAGTATATTATGCATGAAAATGGGTAAAATCATTAAATGATGTTCATATATTATGGAAAATATTCATGATGTAAAAGACATTAATAATGATAGTACTGGAGCGATAAGTTTATGAAAGAATTATTACATTTAGGAATTGACGTAGGATCAACTACTATTAAGCTTGTATTATTAGATACGAAGGATAATATTATTTATAGTAAATATGTAAGACACTACTCTAATATAAAAGAAACTACAGCTTCACTGATAAAAGAAGCTTTTAATAAATATAAAGATTATAATATCACAGCAATGATGACAGGGTCTAGTGGATTATCACTTTCAAAGTTTTTAGGATTATCTTTTATTCAAGAGGTTATTGCCTGCACAAAAGCAATTGAAGTTTTCATAGATAATGCTGATGTAGCCATAGAATTAGGTGGAGAAGATGCAAAAATAACATACTTTGAGGGTAGTTTAGAGCAACGTATGAATGGAGCGTGTGCTGGTGGTACAGGAGCTTTTATAGATCAGATGGCTACATTGCTTGAAACTGATGCCCAGGGTTTAAATGAGTTAGCTAAAGATCATAAGATTATCTATCCAATTGCTGCAAGATGCGGAGTTTTTGCAAAAACTGATATACAATCTCTTATAAATGAAGGAGCTACTAAGGAAGATATAGCTGCATCTATATTCCAGGCTGTTGTAAATCAAACTATAAGTGGCCTTGCTTGTGGAAAGCCAATAAAAGGCAATGTGGCATTTTTAGGAGGACCCTTGTATTTTTTATCGGAGCTTAGAAAAAGATTTATCGAGACTTTAAAATTAAAAGAGGAAGAAATATTATTTCCACAAAACTCACAATTATTTGTAGCTATTGGTACAGCTATTGAATCCAAAAAAGAGAAAGTTATAACCTTTGAACAATTATTAAAATCTGTTGAAAGCTTAGATAATAATAATGTATCCACTTCACATACATTAGAACCCTTATTTAATAATGAAGAAGAATTACAAAACTTTAGAAAAAGACATTATAGCTGTAAGGCTAAAAGAAGAGATATAACTACATATGAAGGTGAAGCTTTTTTAGGGATTGATGCTGGATCTACAACTACTAAAGCTATATTAATAGATAATGAAGGTGCCATATTACATTCCTTTTATGATGGTAATAAGGGGAGTCCTTTAGAAAGTACTATAAATATATTAAAAGATATATATAGTAAAATCCATGAAAAAATAAAAATTGTTAAATCAACTGTTACTGGCTATGGAGAAGCTCTTATAAAGTCAGCTTTAAATATTGATATTGGAGAAGTTGAAACAATTGCACATTACAGAGCAGCAAAGCATTTTTTAAAAGATGTAGACTTTATTCTTGATATAGGTGGTCAAGATATGAAGTGCATTAGAATAAGAGATGGAGTAATAAATTCTATTCAATTAAATGAGGCTTGTTCATCAGGGTGTGGCTCTTTTCTTGATATGTTCGCACAATCTTTAAATATGAGTATTGAAGAGTTTTCAAAGCAAGGTCTATTATCAAAAAGTCCGGTGGATTTAGGTTCAAGATGTACTGTATTTATGAATTCTAAAGTTAAGCAGGTTCAAAAGGAAGGTGCTGATATTGGAGCTATATCTTCTGGATTATCTTATTCTGTGATTAAGAATGCACTTTATAAAGTTATTAAAATAAAAAAACCAGAGGATCTTGGAGAAAAAATTATAGTTCAAGGAGGAACTTTTTATAATGAAGCTGTTTTAAGAGCATTTGAAAAAGTTACTGGTAAAGAAGTTATAAGACCTGATATAGCAGGTCTTATGGGAGCATTTGGTGCTGCTCTTATTGCAAAAGATAACTATAATAAAAATGAAATTTCTAATATTTTAGAGAGAGATAATCTTGAAAAATTCAAAGTGACAAATGAATTTGAGAATTGTGGATTATGTAGTAATAATTGTTTACTTACTGTAAGTAAGTTTTCAGATGGTAGAAAGTTTATTTCTGGTAATAGATGCGAAAGATGTACAGGAGTTGCTAAGAGTAGAAAGAAAGCAGCAAACTTATTTGATTATAAATATAAAAGAATTTTTGGATATAAACCTCTTAGCATAGAAGAAGCAACAAGAGGAGAAGTAGGAATACCAAGAGTTTTAAATATGTATGAAAACTATCCATTTTGGTACACCTTCTTTACTGAACTACGTTTTAGGGTAGTATTATCTCCAAATTCTACAAAGAAAATTTATAATGAAGGCATTGATACCATACCTTCAGAGTCTCTTTGTTATCCTGCAAAAATTGCTCATGGTCATATACAAAGTCTTATAAAAAAGGGGTTAAAGTTTATATTTTATCCTTGTATTCCTTATGAAAAATTAGAAGATGAAACTGCAGATAATCATTATAATTGTGCTATAGTAATTTCTTATCCAGAGGTTATTAAGAATAATGTAGGATTTTTGAGAAGTGGAGATATTATATATAAAAATCCATTTTTAAATTTTAATGATAAAAAGTCTATGAAGAAAAATTTATATAATGAATTAAAAGAGTTTCATATAAGTCAAAGAGAAATTAATATTGCAATAGATAAAGCCTATGAGGAAATTGCAAAGGTTAAAGAGAACATAAAAAACAAAGCATTAGAAATTCTAAAGGATTTAGATGAAACTAACGAAAAAGGTATTGTGCTAAGTGGTAGACCTTATCATTTAGATTTAGAAATAAATCATGGTATAGCAGATATGATATCACAAGAAGGATTGGCAGTGTTTACAGAGGATTCCGTATCCGATTTAGTCAAAATTCCAAGGCCTTTAAGAGTTCTAGATCAATGGACTTACCATTCAAGGGCATATAGGGCAGCCCAATTTGTAGGGACTAGGGAAAATTTAGAGTTAATTCAATTAAACTCTTTTGGATGTGGATTAGATGCAGTTGCTACAGATCAAGTACAAGAAATACTAGAAAGCTTTGGCAAAATATACACACTTCTAAAAATAGATGAAGTTAATAATTTAGGAGCAGCTAGAATTAGAATACGCTCTCTCAAGGCTGCTATGGATAATAGAAATAAATTAAAAATTTTTAAGTTTAAAACTATGAAGCCATATGACAAAACTATATTTACTAAGGAAATGAAAGAAAATCATACAATACTTGTGCCACAATTTTCTCCAATACACTTTGAGTTATTGGAAGTTGTTTTCAAAAGTTCTGGATACAATCTAAAGGTATTACCAATAGTTAATAAGCATACTATAGATGAAGGTTTAAAATATGTAAATAATGATGCTTGTTATCCTGCCATTGTAGTAATAGGTCAAATTATAAGTGCACTTAAGTCTGGAGAATATGATTTAAACAATACTTCTTTAGTAATTTCTCAAACAGGAGGTACTTGTAGAGCATCTAACTATATAGCTCTTATAAGAAAAGCTTTACGGGATTCAGGCTATGGAAAGGTACCAGTTATATCTTTAAGCGCTCAAGGCATAGAAAAGAATCCAGGATTTAAAGTAACTTTACCAATGATTAATAAAGCCTTGATGGCTTTAACTTATGGTGATCTACTTATGAAAATGACAAATAGAGTAAGACCTTATGAGAAGATGAAAAATTCAACAGACTTACTTCATTTAAAATGGCTAAAAATATGTAAAGACAATATAATTAATGGGAGCTTTAAAGAGTTTAAAAATATTACAAATCAAATGGTAAATGAATTTGATAATTTGGAAATTAAAAATATAATCAAGCCAAAAGTAGCAGTAGTTGGGGAGATTTTTTTTAAGTATCATAGCTTAGCAAATAATAATATTATAGAAATACTGGAGAGTGAAGGTGCAGAGGTAATAATACCTGATTTAATGTATTTTCTATTATATTGTGCTTATAATCAGAAGTTTAAATATCATAGGCTAGGTGGAGAGTTAAAAAATTTCTTAGGTGGTAAGATAGTTATAAGATATATAGAGTTTTATATAAGTGAAATGAAGAAAGCACTTAGTAATAGTAAAAGATTTATACCACCGGAAACAATTGAAACATTGGCAAAAAGAACAGATGATATCTTATCTCTTGGCAACCAAGCTGGAGAAGGATGGTTATTAACAGCAGAAATAATTAAATTATTAGAAAATGGAATAAGTAATATGATATGTATACAACCATTTGCCTGTTTACCAAATCATGTAATAGGAAAAGGTATGATAAGAGAGATTAAGAGAAGATACCCCTATCTAAATATTACTCCAATAGATTATGATCCTGGTGCTAGTGAAGTAAATCAATTAAATAGAATGAAACTTATGCTTTCAACTGCAACTAAAAATTTAGAAAAAAGTAAAATAGACATAAAAAATTAATATGTTATTAAGTAAATTAATTTTAATGCATAGTAATTCCAACATATTATAATATATAAACTTGTTAAACTAAGACTAAATTAGAAAACCTTTTAAACACAAGGGGTCAACTGATTTAGTCTATTTTTATGTGCAAATTTTAAGTGTTGTATAAATAAATATAATCTTCTGCTGGGAGTGGATTAACTAATACATTTTCTCTTGTAGTTTCTTTAGGTGTTTTAATATGTATGATATTATATAGTATATGGATAAAGAATAAAAAGATGGATTTAGAAAGAAAATAATTATTTAAAAGTTTCTATTTCCGTATTTTATATATCTATAATATTTTACTTTCTATTAAAATTATGTGATAATATAAAAATGAAAATATTTTATTATAAATATTTTAACGTAGTAATATTAAGGTTCATCAATTATAGTTTTAGATAGTGAGGCGTAAAAATGAAAATAGGATTCGATCATAAAAAGTATTTAGAAGAGCAATCAAAATACATTTTAGAAAGGGTTAATAATTACGACAAATTGTATTTAGAATTTGGTGGAAAACTTTTGTTTGATTTGCATGCAAAGAGGGTTTTACCTGGATTTGATGAAAATGCAAAAATAAAGCTTCTACACAAACTAAAAGAAAAAGTAGAAATAGTTATTTGCGTATATGCAGGAGACATTGAAAGAAACAAAATACGAGGTGATTTTGGTATCACCTATGATATGGATGTTTTAAGATTAATCGATGACTTAAGAGCTTATGAGCTTGATGTAAACAGTGTTGTAATTACTAGATATGATAACCAACCAGCAACAACTGTTTTTATAAATAAACTTGAGCGTAGGGGTATAAAAGTATATAGACATAGTGCTACTAAAGGATACCCTACAGATGTAGATACCATTGTAAGCGATGAAGGTTATGGTAAAAATCCATATATAGAAACAACAAAACCCATTGTTGTTGTAACAGCACCAGGTCCAGGAAGTGGAAAGCTTGCAACTTGTCTTAGCCAACTTTATCATGAACATAAAAGAGGAAGAGTTGCAGGATACTCAAAATTTGAAACTTTTCCTGTATGGAATGTCCCACTAAAACACCCTTTAAACATAGCTTATGAGGCTGCAACAGCAGATCTTAAGGATGTTAACATGATAGACTCATTTCACGTAGATGCGTATAATAAAATATCTGTAAACTATAATCGTGATATAGAAATGTTCCCTGTACTTAAGAGAATCATAGAAAAGATAACTGGAGAAGAATCTATATACAAATCTCCGACAGATATGGGAGTTAATAGAGTAGGCTTCGGTATAACTGATGATGAGGTTGTAAAAGAGGCTTCTAAACAAGAAGTAATAAGAAGATATTTCAAAACAAGTTGTGAATATAAAAAAGGTTATGTTGATAAAGAAACATTTAATAGAATAAAACTTATTATGGAAGAACTAAATTTAAGTGAAGAAGATAGAAAAGTTGTTGCGCCTGCAAGAGAGCGTTCAGCAAAATTAAAGCAAATATCTAATAAAAATGAACCGTGTCCAACTGTGGCTATAGAACTAGAAGATGGTACTATAATTACTGGAAAAAGTTCAGCTGTAATGGAGTCAACATCAGCTTTAATTTTAAATACTGTAAAACATTTAGCTAATATATCTGATGAAATTCATCTTATTTCACCATTGATACTTGAACCTATTATAAACTTAAAAGCTAAAACTTTAGGTGGCAAGAATACAGCTTTAGATTGTGAAGATGTATTGATTGCATTAAGTATATGTGCAGCTACAAACCCAATGGCACAAGTTGCTATGGAAAAACTACCAATGCTTAAAGGCTGTCAAGCGCACTCAACTACAATTTTGGGTAGAAGTGATGAACAGACTTTCAGAAAACTTGGCATAGATATAACATGTGATCCTGAATATCCAACAGAAAGTCTTTATTATAATAACTAGAAACTTTATGTTAATAGAAATACATGTGATATACTAAGGTTTTTCAAATCTTTAAAAAAGTATATGAAATATTAAGAATATAGGAATATATACACCTTCAATATTTATTAAATGGATATTGAAGGTGTTTTTATTTTATATCATGAAATCATTGTATAATATTCTACTATTTAATTATAGGTAGTTAAATCTATATAAAAAAATTCAATAGTATAAATTAAATAAATTATCAAAATTATGAAAAAAGGGTATTGTGAAATTATTAAAATTTGGTATAATTGCAATTGGGTTGTTAAAAATAAGAAAAAATTAAAAGGGGGAGTAATAAATGTCAGCAATAAGAGAATGTATTGATGACGTAAAAACGGCACCCAGGAATGTAAAACTCATGGTGCTTGCTTTTATACTAGTAGCATTACAATATCAACCATATTGGACTGCATACATGATAGTAATTGAAAATAATTTTGGAACAGTCCAACTAGGAAACCTTAACTCTTTCAACAGTATTATGCTTGCCTTATTTGCAATACCTGTAGGATTAATTGCTAATAAAGTTGGATTTAAGAGAATGCTAATATATGGATTCTTAATGAATACTATAGGAATGGCACTAGTAGTAATTACTAAGAACATATATGTAGCTTACATATGTGTAGCTCTTCAAGGGCCAGGATCAGCAGCTTGGGATTTCTTGCCAGTTATATTTATTAATGATAATACCACTGCAAAACAAAGAACTTCTGTATATTCATTAATGTTTGCATTTAATAATTTAGTACCAGCTATTGTAGCCCTAGGATCCGGAAGTATAACTGTGTACATAACAAAATTATTTGGTGTTAGTGAAGTATCAGGATATGCATACTTCTTCGTTGGAGCTATGATAGCTTCCTGTATATCATTAGTGCCTATACTTCTTATGAAAAACGTTACACTTAGATTACCTGAGAAGAAAGAAAAAAGATCTTTCATTAAGGACTTTAAGGAAGTTGCAAATAAAGACGTAATTTGTTACTTATGCCATATTGGACTTATAGGATTAGGTTTAGGATTATTTACTCCATATTTTTCAAACTTCTTTAAAAGTTCATTAAAACTTAGTCCAGTTACTATAGGAAGTATTACATCACTTAACTACTTTGCTATGTTTATTGGTATGGCTCTATGTCCAATTATTGAAAAAAAGTTTGGAAGAATTGGTGGTATAGTATATCCATGTTTAGCATCTGTACCATTTATGATATTAATGGCTACATGTGACTCTTTTGGTGGGGCTATGATGCCAATACTAGTTGTATCATATTTCTTTAGATGTGGACTTGTAAACTCTAATAGACCACTTACTGATTCTCAAATTTATGAACTTGTTCCAAAAGAAAAGAAAGCCACTGTTGGTGGTATTCAATCTACTTTTAGGTCAGGATTAATAGCTGTATCAGGAGTAATTGCAGGAAGGGTAATGTCTATAAAGGCGTTTACTGTTGCTGGAATAAATTTAGATGGATACAGAATAGGTTATTTTATAGCTGCAATACTTTACACACTTGCATGTGTAATATTATTTAAAGGATTATATAAAAAATATAACCGTCCTCAAGAGAAAGAGGTTGAAGCTGAAACAGCTAACGCAACGGTATAATTTTATTAATTTAATAATATAAATTATTTTATGTAAAAAGTGTCTTAAAGAGATATTTAAAATTTCTTTTGACACTTTTTTTATTTTTAGAATATATTACATAAATTCATTTATATGTTATTTTCAATTTAACAATATCAAAAGTACAATAAATTCAACAATGAAATAAAAGGAAACCTTCTGAAACTTTACGAATAATTTGGAGGATATTAATATAAAACTTTCATATATGACTTAGAGTAATATTAGGATATAAAGCCTTTATACATATGAAATCTCTAATTGTTAAAGAATTATCAATGCTTTAGAGGTATAACGATAGTAAGGTTATTAATTTTATGTAGAATGAAGATTTTTTTATTATGAATGTTTAATAAAAAGTAAATTGAAATTAACAAATATTCTAAAAAGTGATATAATAAAAAAGATTATAAATGGACTACGAGGTATGGATAGAAAAAATCGATTATGGAAAAATTATTTTTAGGGAATTTATATGTGTACTAATCTCTTATGTTAATTTTATATTCATGCTGAAGAAAGAGGGGATGAAAGTTGTGTACAAGTTGTACAAGCTGTGTTAAATTTAAGGATTTAGAGGAATTTATTAAAAAACAAGATAATAAGGAAGCTGCTTTAATTGCTGTTTTGCACAAGGCTCAAGAACTTTATGGCTATTTAAGTGAAGAGGTACAAGATTTTGTTGCAAGAAAGCTAGAAGTGCCTAAGTCTAAAGTTTATGGGGTTGTAAGTTTCTATTCTTATTTTACTACAGAACCGAAGGGTAAATATGTAATTAGCGTATGTACAGGAACTGCATGTTTTGTTAGAGGTGCAAATGATGTTCTTTCTGAGTTTAAAGAAAAGCTTGGTATAAAAGAAGGAGAGACTACAGAGGATGGTCTTTTTACATTAGATGTATTAAGATGTGTTGGTGCTTGTTCTATAGCCCCAGTTGTACTTGTTAATGATGAGGTTTATGGATATTTTAATAAGTCACAAGTGAAAACAGTTTTAGATGAATTTAAGGAGCGAAAATAAGCTATGAATAGGATTAAAGATTATAATAATTTATTGGAAATAAAAGATGGCTATAAAAATTTAGTTAATTTAAGATATAACGATAAAAGTCCTAAAAATACTAAAGAAATTAAGGAAAGACAAATATTAGTTTGCGGTGGGCCTGGATGTAAATCTGCTAAGTCTTATGAAATTATGGAAGCATTAAACCTTGAACTTAAAAAAAATGGGATTATTGATACCACTAAAGTAGTAATGACTGGGTGCTTTGGATTTTGTTCTGAAGGTCCTGTAATAGAAATAGTACCTGATAATGTTTTTTACGTAAAGGTTTCTAAAGATGATGCGAAGGAAATAGTAGAAAAGCATATATTAAATGGAGAAGTGGTAGAAAGACTATTATACGAGGAACCAGAAACTAAGGAAAGAATAAAAAATAAAAAAGAGATACCTTTTTATAAAAAACAAGTAAAAATTGCTTTAAGAAATTGTGGCGTAATAGATCCAGAAGATTTCCAAGAAGTAATTGCATCAGGTGCATATACAGCACTTGGTAAGGTACTTTCTGAAATGAGCCCTGAAGAAGTGGTAAAAGAAATTACGGAGTCAGGATTAAGAGGAAGAGGAGGCGGAGGATTCCCAACAGGAAGAAAGTGGGCTACTGCGCTTAGAGCTAAGGGCGATATTAAATATGTTATATGTAATGCTGATGAAGGAGATCCAGGTGCTTTTATGGATAGGGCAATTCTTGAAGGAGATCCACACAGTGTGTTAGAAGCTATGGCTATTTGTGGATATGCTACAGGATCTAACCAAGGATATATATACATTAGAGCGGAATATCCTTTAGCTATTAAAAGATTGGAAATAGCTATAAAACATGCTGAAGAGGCAGGACTTTTAGGCAAAAATATACTAGGTACGGATTTTGATTTTACTATAGAAATAAAATATGGGGCAGGGGCTTTTGTTTGCGGAGAAGCTACAGCACTTATCCATTCTATAGAGGGGCAAAGAGGAGAACCTACAATGAAACCACCTCGTACCTCAGAAAAAGGATTATGGAAAAAACCTACTTGTGTAAATAATGTTGAAACATTCGCTAATATTGCTCCTATTATAAATAAAGGGGCCAATTGGTATAGTTCTATAGGATCAGAAAAGTCTAAAGGAACTAAGGTATTTGCCTTAGCTGGAAAAATAAATAATGTAGGTCTTGTAGAAGTACCTATGGGTATACCACTAAAAGATATAGTATATGAAATAGGTGGAGGAATAATAAATAAAAAAGGCCTAAAAGCAGTTCAAACTGGGGGACCTTCTGGAGGATGTATTCCAGAGTCATTAATAGATATTCCTATTGAATATGATACTTTAACCGAAATTGGTTCCATGATGGGTTCTGGAGGAATGATTGTATTAGATGAAGAAAGTTGTATGGTTGATGTTGCAAAATTTTATCTAGAATTTACCGTAGATGAGTCTTGTGGTAAATGTACACCTTGTAGAATAGGGAATAAAAGACTTCTAGAACTTTTAAATAAGATTACAGAGGGTAAGGCATCTTCACAGGATTTAGAGAACATGGAAGAGCTTTGTGGAATTATAAGAGATACATCTCTTTGTGGTTTAGGGGTATCAGCTCCAAATCCAGTACTAAGCACATTACAGTATTTTAAAGATGAGTATGAGGCACATGTTAATGATAAGACATGTCCAGCAGGAGTTTGCAAGAGTCTTTTAACTTATGAGATTACTGATAAATGTATAGGTTGTACAAAATGTGCGAAAGGTTGTCCTGTTAATTGTATAGATGGAAAAATAAAAGAAAAGCATATTATTAATACGGATAAATGTATAAAGTGTGGAGCTTGTTATAGTGCTTGTCCAGTCAAGGCTATAACAATGAAATAGCAGAGGGGGAAGAATAGGATGACTACAGTTAATTTAATTATAAATGGTGAAAATGTAGAGGTAGAAAAGGGAACCTCTGTATTAGATGCGGCTAAGAAAATAAATATTAATATACCTACACTTTGTCATATGTATATGGATAAGGGTAATGTTAGAAATTGCAAGGGTACTTGTAGGGTTTGTGTTGTTGAAGAAGAGGGAAGAGGAAAATTAATTCCTTCTTGCTCAGTAGAAGCTTATGAAGGTATGGTTATTAAAACTCATTCACCAAGGGCTATTAAGGCTAGAAAGACAATAGTGGAATTATTGTTATCAGATCATCCAAAAGACTGTCTTAAATGTGATAGAAATGGAAACTGTGAGCTTCAAAAAATAGCATCAGATTTAGGTATTAGAAAAGAAAGGTTTGATGGTGAATTATCAGAGTATTCTATAGATGATAGTTCTGATGTTATTATAAGGGATATGGATAAATGTATATTATGTAGAAGATGTATTACCATGTGTAGTGAAGTTCAAAATATTAATGTTTTGACACCAGTAGATAGAGGATTTAGCTCAGTTGCATCTACATTTTTTAAGAAGCCTTTAAAAGAAACGGATTGTACTTATTGCGGACAATGTGTTGCAGTATGTCCTACAGGTGCATTAAGTGAAAAGAAAGATTATGATAAGATATGGAAGTTCTTAGATGATAAGAGCAAATATGTTGTAGTTCAAGTTGCTCCTGCTGTAAGGGTAGCATTAGGGGAAGAATTTGGATTTGAACATGGAAGTGCTGTAACTAAAAAGATGGTTGCAGCGCTTAAGAAGTTAGGTTTCAATGCAGTTTTTGATACTAATTTTGGGGCAGATATGACTATCACAGAGGAAGCAAGCGAGTTTATAGAAAGATTTTCAAATAATGAAAATATGCCTCTTTTAACTAGCTGTTGTCCTGCATGGGTTAATTTTGTAGAAAAAGAATATCCAGAAAATATTAGATTCTTATCTAGTTGTAAATCCCCACAACAAATATTTGGGGCTATAGCAAAAACATATTTACCTAAAAAATTAGGATTTAAACCTGAAGATATAGTAGTAGTTTCTATTATGCCTTGTACTGCTAAAAAGTATGAAGCTAAAAGAGAAGAAATGGGAAGGAATGGAGTCCAAGATGTGGATTTAGTAATTACTACAAGAGAATTTGCATCTATGCTTAAGGAAGCTGGTATAAATCTTAATGATATGAAAGATGAAGAGTTTGATAATCCATTAGGAGAATCTACTGGTGCTGGTTCTATATTTGGAACTACTGGCGGTGTTATGGAAGCAGCTCTTAGAACTTCATATGAATGGGTAACAGGAAAGACTTTAGAGAAATTAGACTTTAATGAGGTTAGAGGACTTGAAGGCGTAAAAGAAACTAGTGTGAATTTAGATGGAAAAGAAGTTAAAATTGCAGTAGTTAGCTCTCTTGGAAATGCTAGAAAAATAATGGAAGATATAAAACATGGAAGATCAACATATGATTTTGTTGAAGTTATGGCTTGCCCTAGTGGATGCATCAACGGTGCAGGACAACCCTTTAGTAAATGTAGTACTGAAATAATAAAAAATAGGATGGAATCTATTTATTCTATAGATTCTGGTAAAGAAATTAGAAAAGCTCATGAAAATCCAACAGTAATAAAGATATATGAAGAATTCTTAGAAAAACCTAATAGTCATATGGCTCATGAACTACTTCATACAAGTTATAAGCAAAGGTAAATAAGTAATACCTAATCAAAATAGCATATAAAATAGTAGTACTATTGTTACTTAGTGAAATTTAATGATAAAATGATAAGGGATATGTCAAAATTAACTTTGAGATATCCCTTATGTATTTATTTTTTTCATTTTATTTAGCTTTATCTGCAGATTCTGCCTTATTTGAACCTTCCTCATTTATAGAAGACTTGCCCTTGTTTTCTTTATTAGATTTTTCATCTTTTTTATTTTCAGGTTTATTAGTATTTACATCTTTAGATTTGGAGTCTTTACTATCACTAGAGAAAAGACCACTGAAAAAATCACCTATGGAGTCAAATACATCACTAAAAAATCCTTTGATTTTGCCCCAAAAGCCTTTAGCTTCTTCTCCAGTTATACTATTTTTAAGGTTTTTTGTTACATCGTTTAATTGACCTTTTAGTTTACTAAAGTCTAGGTCTAGACCATTTATTTTATTCATTAAAGCAGTGATTTTTTGTACATCAGAATCATTTAGTTTTGAACCATAGTTATTGGTTACATTTACTACTATCTTCTCTATTTCTTTCTCTGTTTTAGGTTTTTTCTTAATTACATCCTTTTTTACTTCATTTATTAAATTAGCTGCATCTTCTTTTCCTATTTTTTCGCCTACTTTACCTGTAACTACTAATTCTTCATTAGCAACTTTCTTTTTGTTCTCATCAATCTTTTCGCCACCCTTACTGTTCTCGAAACCTTTTAATATTCCAGTTAAGGCAGCAGTACCTGATACTTTAAAGGGAGCAGAGGCTTTAACATTGGCATTTTCTATTCCTGCAGTAATTAAAGCATTTTTTATCATACTTTCAGTAACCCAATAGATATTATTTGTAGATACATTGATTCCACCTTTATCTGTAGGTTCTATAAAAGAACAAGATATAGATTTTGTACCAAGTTGGCTTTTAGAGGCTACATCACCTAAATATTTATACTCTTCCTTTGAAGTAACTTCTAGTATGTTTGCATCATTTTTAGTAACACCAAAATACTTAATCATCTCTTCTTTTTGCTCTTTAGATAGGTCTGAGCCTAGAGTAACAACTTTAAAAGCATCTGCATATGCAGTTTTTATTTGAGTTGTAGTTATAGCTGAAACTGTGATTACCGTAATTAATAATTTACTTATTATCTTTTTAAATTTCATTTTTCAATCTCCTTTACTATTCTAAGGTGTTTAAACGGTAAATGATTCTTTCATAGAATCTAATATATTATACCACATATATACAAATAAAAAGATTTAAATATTATTACAAAACTCTTAAAAATAATTAAGTTTTAAAGTACTATAAATAATAAATTAGAGAACTTTTATAAATTAAAGTCATATATTAATATTGAGTAGTTTTTAATTATGTTTGTAAGATGGTATGGTTAAAACTTAAACAGAGATTAAACATTTATTTACTAATGTTAATATAATATGAGGTGATATATTATGGATAATAAAGTAGATGTATTTGATGATTGTGTAGAAGTTACACTTGAAAAATGTGATGATTTAGGAGAATTTGCAATAGGTAATATTACTGATAAAATTAAGATTTGTAAAGATATAGATGTAAGAGAAATAAGAGCAAACCTTAATGTTAAAAGAATGAGAACAGTTAGGGTATGGGGGCAAATTAAAGATTGTAATGGGGATCCTATAAAACATGCCTTAGTTAAACTAATAAAAGAAGTTAGATGTAAGGATGGCAGAAAAGAATTTAAAGGTATAGCTCATGGAGTAACTGACTGTATGGGTATATACCAATTTGATATTGCTATTCCTACAGGATCCGAAACAGAAGTTTACAGAGTAGCTGCTAGTAAGCAAGCTTTAGGGGAAGAAGGATATATGACTCGTACAGCATGTAACCCATGTAAGGATAAGTTTGAGTGTGCAAGATAGATAGTCAATAAAAATATATTTTATATTAAATAGAGTAGAAGGTAATTAATATAAAATAATAATTAGTATATAATTAAAAGTATATAAAGAATAAGAGTAAGGTAAATTATATAATATACCTTACTCTATTTTTTCATATTTACTTATATGTAAATAATATATTATTAATAATAAAGTTCAATAATAGATTTAAATAGGTCACCATCAAAATCAATATACATAATACCATTATGAAGTTCTACTATACTTTTAGCTATAGAAAGTCCTAAACCACTTCCATCAATTTCAGAATTTCTAGATTTATCACCTCTAGTAAAGCGTTCAAATATTTCCGCTTTATCAAAATCTAGTGGAGCTAATGAGACATTTTTAAAGGTGATTTTAATTCCTTTTGGAATATTTTCTATTTCAATATATACTCGTGTATTGTCTAGTGAGTATTTTAATGCATTAGTTATTAAGTTTTCAAATACTCTAGATAATTTTTTCCCATCTAGATTCATATAAATATTAGGTGCAAAGTGCTTAAAAATAAAATTTAAATTTTTATTTATATAATTATCTACATCTGAGTACTCGGCAAGTGATTGATTTATAAGTTCTACAACATCTACATTCTCCATATTTAATTCAACTTTACCACTGTTTATTTTAGATATTTCAAATAAGTCTTCTATAAGTGTTTTTAATTTTAAACTTTTTCTATTAAGTATTTCTAAATATTCTTTTATTTCTTCTTCCGTAATATCATCTCTTAATAATATGTCTGTATAATTTATTATAGAAGTTAAAGGCGTTTTTAAATCATGGGATACATTAGCTACTAATTCACTTTTCAATTTTTCATTTTTTATTTGGTCTTCTATAGATACTTTAAAGCCCTTATTTAATTTATTTATGTTATATGCAAGTCTTGAAAGTGAGGTATTACCATCATCTTTAATAGTATGTTCTAGGTCTCCAGAAGTTATTATTTCTGATCCCTTCATTATATCATCAAGATATTTTGAAGACTTTATTATCCACGGAAGCATAATAACTAGATAAAAGATTATCCACAATAATGATATAGTTAAAAATTCAATATTTATTTCAGCTATTGATGAAAATTTTAAAAATAAAAATACTAATGATAATGTATAGAGTATGAAAAATGCTAGTTTAAATAAGGTGGATTTATTTTTAAACCAAGTTTTTATAGATTTTATTGGCTTTGCTATAAAGCTATTTTTTATACTATTTTTAATCCTAGTTAGTCCTAGTAAATATAGAATTAAGGTAATTAAAATAAATAATATAGCACATATTATAAATAAAATTTTATAATTTTGTATATCGCTTTTTAAAGTATTAATATTATTCTTACTATACTTTATATTTTCCTTAGTATTTTCCATGAAGTCACTAATAATGCTAAGTACTAATGGTTCATCCGCTTTGGAATAAGTATAATCTTTAGGAAACCAATAAGCTTCTATAAAGTTATTTGGGTTTCTAACCGTAGTATTACCAGATGTACGATAAACTGGCGCACTTTCAGAGTTGTAAGATAGATTATACCACTTTCCTTTAGTTGAAATATAATTATATAGTTCACCATTATCTTTTGAGAGCTTATCTATATTCTTTTTAAGAAAGTCTATGTTATAATCATCATTGCTTAATATTGTTTTTTTATTTTTATCAATTATAATGAATTTTACTAGCTTACTATAGTTTTTATTGTTAATAGTGTTTAAATTTTGTGATATGACATCTAATTCAGATTGAGAGCCTAAGGATAACATCTCTAAATTTTTGGTGTTTTTATATATATGTATATTTACTTCACTTGCACATTTTGTGAGCCATAGGTTGTAATCCATACGATTAAGCATAAAGTCGGGTTTATTAGGGTTCTTTATATCTTCTAACTGTTTAATTTTCTCTGAGAGTGATTTCTCACTTTCTGATGTTTTTATTTTCAAGTTATATATATTTTCACTAGTAACTAGTAAGATAAAGGATATTATTACTATACTCATAAGCATTAATGGTACATATTTTTCAAAGAACAACAATGATTTTTTATAAGTTAAGTTTTTATTTTTCAATTTTATACCCAACTCCCCATACGACTTTTATGTATCTAGGTTCTTTGGGATTTATTTCTATCTTTTTTCTAAGTCTCCTAATATGTACTGCAACTGTTTTTTCAGTTTTAAAGGCAGGTTCATTCCAAACTCTTTCGTAAATTTCCACAGAGGAGAATACCCTTCCGCGATTTTCAGCCAAAAGTAGCAATATAGAAAACTCAATAGGGGTTAGCTTTACCTCATCACCATCCACTGTAACCACATGGCTAGATTTATTTATAACGAGATTATCTATAATTTTTTCATCTTCAGATGGAGTTATTGAAAAGTTTCCAAGGTCCACATATCTCCTAAGTTGAGATTTAACTCTAGCAACTAACTCTAAAGGATTGAAAGGTTTAGTTACATAATCATCGGCTCCTATACCTAACCCTAAGATTTTATCCGAATCTTCGCTTTTAGCAGATAACATTATAATAGGTATATTTTTCATCTCACGTATTTTCATGCAAGTTCTTATGCCATTTAGTTTTGGCATCATTATGTCAAGTATTATCACATGTATTTCTGTATTTTCTAAAATATCTAAAGCCTCTATACCATCACATACCTTTATTATATTGATGTTCTCTTCACTTCTTAAATATACCTCGATAGCATCTCTAATTTCTTTTTCATCATCAACTATGAGTACGTTATAAGTTTTCATTCTAATCCCCCTGTTTAGTTAGAACCTATTACTTTTTATACATGAAAAAACTAAAAGGTTCCTTTTGATAATTGTTTATATTTTCAGTTTTTTTTATGTTTCTTATATGATATATTTTCCCCCTATAATCCTTTGCTTGGTTATCACAAACATAGGCATAATCATATTTTCCTTCTTCAGCCCATGACATAAAGATATATACGTGGCTTGGAGTACCATTACTATTTAAAGATTCATCTGTAGTGAAACATATATCTCCAGGTTTTAATTTTGTGTAGTTCTTTTCTTTTTTCCAACCCTCTTTTTTCATTATACCTAAAATTTCAACGGTATTACAAATGCTAGGATTAATTTTTTCCCCATTCATTCTTAGAACTTCAGATAGAAAATAAACACAAGTGTTAGCAGAATTATTATTGTTAAGTTGAATAGCTTTTTTATATGCTGTAACTCTATTAGCTTTAATTGCCATAGAATTATATATTTTTTCTCCTAGTTTATAATTATATTTCTTATTTTCACTTTCTATTTTCTTATCAAGATAAAATAAGGGTAAAATGATTATTAGGGTAAATGTTAACAAAGTATATTTCATTCCATTAAACTTTGGTTTTACTCTTTTTTTATTAGATTTACATATAACTAGATTGTTCATGACAGATGCCTCCGTACAATTAAATTATGTTATTATAATAGCTTGTACTTTTATATTAGTTTAAAGATATTAAGAAAGGTATATTATAAAAATTAAGAATTCCGTACAATTTACTAGATCTAAAATTTCTAATAATAACTTATAAATGTTTTAAGGAATAAGCGAATATTATACGCTTATTCCTTAAAGTGATATTTAAGTACTTATATAAATATTAATTTTACTACAATACTAGTTTAATTAGGGTTAAATTGGAGAATGTAATGAGTGGTTGTGAGTGAGGAAGTAGGGGTTCTTACTTTAACTTTATTTATGTCTCTTTTCTGTGTATTAGAATTATTATACAATAAATCTGTCCAAGAATTTTCTCTTGAAAATTCTAATTTACGATAGAATGCTATTAAATTATTGATATCTTTATTTTCTATTTTTATAGAGGAGTTTATTCCATTAAATTTGGATTTATCATGTATGATAGTTGATTTAATAGTGCCATTTATTTCATTAAAATAATCATAATAAGTATTATTAAACGAATAATAAGGATTGCTAGGATGAATACTATTTATTATGTCTAAGGGATTTTTGCTACGCTCTTTATTGTTTAAATAATTAAAAGCTAAATAACTAAATTTTTTTTTAATAAGCTCTAGCTTAAATTTATCTAAATCATAAGCGGTTAAGTTAAAATTTAAATTAGTTATTAGGTTTTTTGTAAATAAATCTATATCTTTTAAATTACAGTTTTTTTCTATAGCTTCAACTAACTTTTTATAACCAAGACCACCATAGGGAGCTGTATCAGTATAAGTTATCATACGATCGATACTTTCATATTGTGATAATTCGTAAAGGATTTCTATAGAATTCATAAAACACATGTCAAGCACCAAAATATCTATAATAGATTTTAATTCTTTACATCCTAAACTAATGGCTTTAATCATTTCTGGTATTCCCATAATATAATTCTTATCTAAGCTTGTATCTGTTAAAGCTCCTACAAAACTAGTACCATGACCAGAGATTATAACCATATAGTGATGAGCAGGGAATTCTTTAATTCCCCACCTTATAAAGTTATACAAAATATTAGGGTCACCCATATTAGCTTTTCCTAAGTTTTCAAGTAGCATAGGTTCTTTTGCATTTAAGTAATACCTTCTTACACCAGAAAATTTGTTTTTATTGTATAGTTTGCTTTCTCCAAGGAGTCCTATTTGCATTACTAAATTAATATCTTCTTTCACTTCTACACTTTTGCAATCATTCATAGATTTAAACATAATATCTTCCATCTCATTGTTACCATCTGTATAAATTAAAATAGTCCATTTTTTAAATTTTTTATTTTTCATATTATCACTATCCCAAGAATATATATTTACTGATATATTATAAATATCTATTTAATAAAAGCCAGGAATATAGGCTGTTTACGTATTCCTGGCTTAAAATTAAATGATTACAATTTTGCTGTTGATGGTGTTGGGCATGGCTTAGTAAGTGTAACTGAAACTTCTACTTTTACAATTGATATACCAGTGCAACTAGTACATACTTCTTTTACTTTGGCAGTAGGTGTACCTGATATAAATCCTGTTTGTGGCGGGCATGGAAAACAGACATCAGGGCAGGAGAAACATCTCACTGAATCAATTAATTCACAACCTGAGAAACACGCTGTAACAGTTTTATTTCTTCTAGGAATATTTGCAAGAAATTCTATGCAACCTATATAGCTATATCTATTTAAGCATACATTGCAAGGAATTTTACCAGATTGCATGCATGGGTCCGGTACCTCTACATCAACTGAGCATTTATCAATAACACATCTTAAATTCTCATTTGATACCTCTATAGGTACGTTAGCGCCTACCATGGGAGCAGGGTCTTTTATACAAGTTTGAAACTCGAATGTTATTGTACTTCTGCAGTCGGGTGTATCGCAGGGTTCACAATCACATCCCATTGCTAATTCATCATGAGCATCAGACTCGTCTAGTTGAGTTTCAAACGCTTTTATTTTATTTTCAATTGTTTCTATATCTTCCTCTAACTTATTTGTTTTATTAAAAAAATCTAAGAACATATAATTCGTCCTCCTTTATTATATAATTTTTTAAGTTATAGAATATAAACACCTCTACAAGGTCTTACAGTTACATTAGGTCCTTCTAGATTTCCAATCACGGCATCACCAATAGTAGCTGTTACTCTGTTAAATTTATGAGTACCTGAAGTTGTATAAAAACCATTTACAGTATAATTGAAAGTTTTAGTTTCACCAGTACTAAAATTTTGGTTAGGGAAAGTATGAATAGTGGGATCTCCTGTTACAAATGGTGGTAGAATATTATCAGTTATAGTAACACCAGTTAGTGCTTGTCCTGAAATATTTGTTACCTTAATTTCAACATTGAAATCTGTTGGGGTATTACAATCAACTGTATTAGGAGTAACAGTTTTCTCTATTCGAACTTTCTCTACTGGTGGTCTAATAGCATCTCCACATAGATTTGGGTCAGTATTTCCATATGGTTGTGGAGTTTCTTGATTTATATTATTTGAATTTCTTGAAGTAAATCCACAATATATTAATGATTGATTAAAGAAGTTTTCGGGAAAACAAGAAAGTGGAATCTTAAAATCTAAGAAATAATTCTGAGATCCGAATAAATTAGAATCTGCTGCACTTACTATAACATTAGTACCAAGAACCAAAGGGGATGTACATACTGGCATTCCTACAAAAGGATTATTAATATTTGCTACATATACTTGAACTGCAACGGGTGGTTCATTAGCTCCCTTTTTTCCGTTTACCCTTACAGTAAACAGAGGATTACCTTGAGCATTTTTTATTAAAATTCCCCATACGCTATTTTCAAGTTCATCCCCTTGATTATCCAATGGGTTGCACCTAAGTCTCATTCTAAAATAAACAAATTCATTATCTCTTGCAGTAAAAAGTCCTGGAAAGTTTTGATTACCGACTATATCAATACCGCATCGGCCATTTCCCGGGAATCTTTGCAAAGGTTTATTATTTATAATCTGCCAATTTACGTTAAACATATTATTTCTCCTTTTTTATAGGTTATAATTACTTCACAAAATTTATAAATATTGATTTTTGTTGAGTATCATTATATTCTATGAAAATAAATACAAAGTGTTATATGTATATTTAGCTTGAAGTTGTTAAAAACATATAAGAATGTTTTTAAATTAAAATGAGAGTATGCAGATAAATTTTTAGTTATTTGCATACTCTCACTTTCTACTTATTATGAAGTTATATACCTAAATAAAATTTTATAAACTTAGACTTTAAAATTCTAATAAAATATTTAATATATTACATTTTTTGAACATTTATAGCCATAGGACCTTTTTCTTTTTCTACCACATCAAATTGCACTTGCTCACCTTCATGTAAGTCTTTATCATTACCTTTCTCTTTTACTGAAGATAAATGAACATACACATCTTTTCCAGCATTACCAGATATAAAACCGTAACCTTTATTATTATCAAACCATTTTACAACGCCAGTATACGTGCTCATAAAAACAACTCCTTAGAAAATAATATTTCGTTTAATTAGTATTACCTAAAGTGTTTTAAATATGTGCTATGGAACTATGTAAATGTGTGATTTGTAAGATTCTATAATTTTAAATTGTATTCTTATAATTTGTATAAAGGTATAGCTATAAGATATAATTACAGGTATGAATAAACTTAAAGGGTGTGAAATTTTTTGAGTAATAAATCCTTAGAAATTTTAAACAAATGTTACGGTTACTCCCATTTTCGTAAGGGGCAAGAAGAGATAATAAATGAAATTGTAAGTGGAAGAGATGTAGCTTGTATAATGCCAACTGGTGGAGGAAAGAGCATATGCTACCAAATACCTGCACTGATTATGTCTTCTGTAACATTAGTTATAAGTCCACTTATTTCACTTATGAAGGACCAAGTAGATAGTTTAAGGGTTCTCGGTATTGAAGCAGATTATATAAATAGTTCATTAGGTAATTGTGAAATAATGGATATCATGAATAGGCTTAAAAATAATGAAATAAAAATACTTTATATAGCACCAGAAAGATTGGATTCTAAGGAGTTTCTAAATGCTATAAGCAATGTAGAGATATCCTTAATTGCTATAGATGAGGCTCACTGTGTGTCTCAATGGGGACATGATTTTAGATTAAGTTATAAAAATGTAAATAAATTCATTTCTCTATTAAGAAATAGACCAGTGGTGGCTGCTTTTACCGCAACTGCTACAGAAGAAGTAAGAGAAGATATTATATCTTTACTAGGATTAAAAGAACCTAAGGTTTTTGTAACAGGATTTAATAGGGAAAATTTAGAGATTAAAGTGTTAAAAGGTATAAATAAAAAATCTTATATATTAGATTATATAGAAAATTATAAAGATGAAAGTGGAATAATTTATGCAGCTACTAGAAAAGAATGCGATTCTCTACATGAATATTTAAATGATAAGGGCTTTTCAGTAGGAGTATATCATGCTGGTTTAAGTAATGAGGAGAGAATTAAAACTCAAGAAGATTTTGTTTATGATAATATAAACATAATTGTGGCTACGAATGCTTTTGGTATGGGGATAGATAAATCTAATGTGAGATTTGTCATTCATTATAATATTCCTAAAAATATAGAAAGTTATTACCAGGAAATAGGTAGAGCAGGAAGAGATGGAGAACCAAGCACTTGTATTCTTTTATTTTCACCAGGCGATATTCATACTCAAAAGTATTTAATAGATATGAGTATTGGAAATCCAGATAGAAAGGTAAATGAATATAAAAAGCTCCAAACCATGGTGGATTTAGTTTATACTACCTCCTGTTATAAGTCTTTTATATTAAATTATTTCGGAGAAGAAAGTGAAGTTGGATGTAAGAATTGCAGTAATTGTAATTTAGAGGGGGAGCTAGTGGATAGAACCATAGATGCACAAAAGGTACTTTCTTGCATTTATAGAATGAAAAGACCTTATGGAACTACTATGATAGTAGATGTTTTAAGAGGTTCTACT
The DNA here is from genome assembly GCF_901482605.1 of Hathewaya histolytica. Classification (NCBI taxonomy): domain Bacteria; kingdom Bacillati; phylum Bacillota; class Clostridia; order Eubacteriales; family Clostridiaceae; genus Hathewaya; species Hathewaya histolytica. The sequence continues at coordinate 807,022 of NZ_LR590481.1, forward strand.
AATAAAAAGCTTATATCTGTAGGGTTAAATGAATTAAGTACTTATGGTATAGTGAAAAATCATACAAAAGATGCTCTAAAGGAATTTATAAATACACTAATATCCCATAGGTTTATAGATTATATAGAGGGAGAATACCCTGTTGTAAAATTAAATGAACTATCTTATAAGGTTTTAAAAGGGGAGGAGAAGGTTCTACTAAAAGAGATTGTAAAAGTGAAAAAGGTTTCTAAAAATAATGAACTCTATGAACTTTTAAGGGAAGTTAGAAAAGAAATTGCAAAATCAGAAGGAGTACCACCATATGTAGTATTTGGAGATAGTTCATTAAAAGATATGAGTACTAGATACCCTATGACTTCGGAACAATTTTTGGATATAACAGGAGTAGGTGAAAGTAAAAAGGAAAAGTACGGGGAGAGATTTTTATCTGTCATATGTGACTATGTTGAAACTAATGATATAAAAGCTAAATGGGAATATCATAAAGAAAACAAAAAATCTTCAAAAACTTCAAAGTCTACAAGTGGAGATAAGAATAAAGAGAAATCTAGTGATGTAACTATAAAAATGCTAAGAGAGAAATCTTTAGAAGAAGTTGCAAAGGAAAGAGGTATACTTCTTGGAACTATTTTTTCACATATTAAAGAATATATAAAGGAAAACAGTATTTTAGATTTTACTATAGATTTTAGCGGACTTTTAGAAAGTAATAGAGAGGAAGTAATTTTAAGGGCTATAGATAAAGTTGGTTATGAACGATTAAAACCTATAAAAGATGAAGTATCATCTGATGTAAGTTATGATGAAATTAGGGCTGTAATATTAAAGAACTTTTTTATTAAGGAAGCCAGATAGAATTAAGTATAATTTTTTCTAATTATATTATTTTTAATATATATTTATTAATAAGTTTACATAGATTACTAAAATTGTTATAATACAAATGTATAATATTGTTAAAATGTAATGGTTAGTAACATTAAAAATATAAGGTGGGGATTATATGAAGAAAAAGTATATAATTATAGGGAGTATTGTCGGGGTTATACTTTTATCACTAGCTTCTTTTTTCATTATTAAAAGCAATAAAATAGGAAATAAGAAGATAAAAGCTGAAAAATACACTATTCCAGAAAGACAGAAAGTTTTCATAGATGGAATAGTGTTGCCAGAGAAAACCAAAGAATATTTCGGGGATCCAACCAAGGGTAAAGTAGACAAAATTAGTGTTAAAAATGGTCAATATGTAAAAAAAGGAGAAGTATTATTTACATATAAAAATGATACTGTATCAAATCAAATTGATGAAATTGAAAGACAAGTAAATGGTCGCAAAAAAGAAAGAAGACTTATGAAAGAAAAACAAGATGAAATAAAGAGAAATACACCTACTGCAAATAGTGATAGTATGGTAAATTCCTTAAGTGGAGATCAGGGACAGAAAATTTTGGCTCAAAATAATGCAAGTTCTAAATTATCTAATATTGAAAGTAAGTACTCTTTTACTACCATAGATAATCAAATAGAAGAACTTAATAATCAAATAGAAAATTTAAAGGATAAGGAATATACAAAAGTAATTTCAGAGTTTGAAGGTACAGTTTATGTAAATGAGGAAAGTGCTCAAAAAAATCAGCCATTAGTATCTGTACAGACAAATAAATTATATGTTAAAGGTAAGGTAAGTGAAAGAGATATACAAAAGATAAAGTTAAAGGATAAAGTAGAAGTTCTAATACTTCACAATAATAAAACCCTAAAGGGAAGTATTAGTAAAATAGATTTAAAACCAATAGGGAATGACGTTCCGATGCCTAATATGACACAAGGTGGACAAGCTAATTTGTCTTATTATAATGTAGATATGAAGTTAGATTCAACTGAAGGTATTCTTGAAGGGTTTCATGTACAAAGTACAGTTAATTTAGGAGATTCTAAAATTAAAATACCTAAAACTTCTGTTATAAATGAAAATGGTTCAGATTTTACTTATAAAGTTGTTGATGGTAAAACTGTTAAGACGAAAGTGGTTAAGGGTAAGGAAGAAGGAAATGATGTTATAATATCATCTGGAATAAGTTATGGAGATACAATTATAAAAGAAGTTAATAGTAAGATGAAAGAGGGAGAGCAGGTTGAATAAGGTTATTGAACTAAAAGATATAAATAAGTTCTATAAATTAGGAAAAGGTAAATTACATGCTCTAAAATCCATAAACTTAGTTATTGAAGAAGGAGATTTTCTTATGATAACAGGAAAATCTGGAAGTGGGAAAACTACCTTAATGAATGTACTAGCATTTTTAGATACTTTCAACAAAGGAGAATATTTATTTAAAGAAAAAAATGTTACTCATATGATTGAGGATGAAAGATGTGAGTTTAGAAATAAATATATAGGCTTTATTTTTCAACAGTTTCATTTAATTCAATCACTAACTGTAGGCCAAAATGTAGAGTTACCCCTTTTATATGGAGGAGGATTGAACAAATCAGAGCGTAGGGAAAGGGTAATTACACATTTAAAAGAAGTAGGTCTTGAGGATAAGGTAAATCAGAAACCCTTTGAATTATCAGGAGGACAACAACAAAGAGTTGCCATAGCTAGGGCACTGGTAAATTCTCCATCTATAATATTCGCTGATGAGCCAACAGGGGCTTTGGATAGTGAAACTGGAACAGATATAATGAATTTATTAAAAAAACTTAATAAAGATGGTAAAACTATTGTAATGGTTACCCATGATTTAGATTTAAAGTTTTATGCTAATAAAGTAATCGTTATATCTGATGGAAAAGTAGTAAAGGAAGGTGAGTAACTATGAATTTGATTAATTTATTAAAGAATTCCTTATTAGCCTTAAAGGCTCATAAGATAAGAGTTTTTTTAACTATGATTGGCATAATAATAGGTATAAGTTCTGTAGTTACTATACTTTCTATAGGGGATGGATTAAAGTATCAGGTTACAAAGTCTGTATCAGATACAAATACTAATAAATTCACTATATATTTTGAAAATGAAAATCCTTCAAGAAATACTATGTATGGAGAAAATTTTTCGAAAAATGATTTAAATGCGTTAAAATCAATTGATGGTGTTGAGAAGGCAGAAAAAGATAGCGGTGGTTTTGGTGGTGGAGATACAGTAATGGCACCTGCAAGTTACTTTGATAGGAGTAATACCCTTTTTATAAGTATTTATAAAAGTGGAAAATTAAATGTATCTTACGGAAGAAGTTTTAAAGAAAGTGATAAAGGGAAAAATTTTATAGTTTTAAATTATAAGGAATGTAAAAACTTTTTTGAGGAACCAAAAGAAGCTATAGGAAAGGCTATAAATATTAATGGTTCTAACTTTGAAGTTATAGGTGTCCTAAAAGATGATAAAGGCAGTTTTATGCCATTAAATAGTACTATTCTTGAAGAATCTAAAGATGCAATTAAGCAAGATACTAATTTTAATATGATAATGATAGTGCCAAGAGCTAGAGCTGATAAGAAAAAGATATTTGAAGAGGCTAAAAAGATTTTGAAACAACTTCATCCTGAGTTAAAGGGTGAATATAAAATGCAGGACCCAAATGAAATAACAAAGGTTTTTGAACAAATTATAGATAGTATAACTATGTTCATTGCTTGTGTAACCGGAATATCTCTCTTTGTAGGGGGAGTTGGAGTTATGAATATAATGTATGTATCTGTATCTGAAAGAAAAAGAGAAATAGGAATTAGAAGAGCAATAGGAGCTAAGCCTAAAAGTATACTACTGCAGTTTCTATTTGAGGCGGTACTAGTAACTATGATAGGTGGGTTAATAGGGGTTTTATTAGGATTCTTATTATCGCAAATAATAGGATTATTATTACCATTTAAACCTATACTAACATTTAAAAATTTCTTTGTGGCAACGTTATTCTCTGTATTAACAGGAGTTATATTTGGAATAATCCCAGCTAATAAGGCGGCAAAATTACCTCCTATAAAGGCTATATACAAATAAGATTATATAAATTAAATCTTAAATTTATATATAAATTATTTATTCTAAGATGATATAATGTATTCGAGGTGATTTTATGGAAACTTTATTTGTAGAATATCCAAAGTGTACTACTTGCAAGAAAGCAAAAAAGTGGTTATGTGAAAATAACATAGAATTTAAAGAAAGACATATAGTCGAAGATAATCCTACTAAGGAAGAATTAAAGAAATGGATAGAAATAAGTGGACTTCCTATAAATAAATTCTTTAATACTTCAGGTAAATTATATAGGGAAATGAATTTAAAAGACAAAATAAAAAATTGTAGTGAAGAGGAGTTAATAGGAATTCTATCAACTGATGGAATGCTTGTTAAAAGACCTATATTAGTTATGGAGAATAAGGTTTTAGTAGGTTTTAAGGAGGAACAGTATAAGGAAATTGTATAAAATTTGTCTATTATATAAAATTAGACTCATACTTAATTTAATTATTAGGTATGAGTCTTTTTTTATCACTTTATACATGCTTTATAGCATGTACTTTCATATCTTTTATGATTTATACAAGTTACTTCTTAATATTTACATGGATTTTCATATTATACTTTAGTATTTTTTACTTGAAGTTTATTTTTAAAGGCATCTACTACAATTGCTATAGCGTTATCTCCAGATATATTACAAGCAGTTCCAAAGCTATCCTGAGTTATATAGAGAGCTATCATAAGTGATAGTTGTGCTTCTGTAAAACCTAAAGTGGATTGAAGAACTCCTAGTGCTGCCATTACTGCACCACCAGGAACACCAGGAGCAGCTACCATAGTAACACCAAGCATACATATAAATGCCGAAATTTGAGGAATACTTGGTGATTGATTGTTTAATAGCATTATAGCAGTTGCACAAGCAGTCAAAGTTATAATACTTCCAGATAAATGGATGGTAGAGCAAAGAGGAATTACAAATTCTCTAATGCTTTTTGAAACTCCGTTATTTTCTGCACATTGTAAGTTTACAGGAATGGTTGCGGCAGAAGATTGTGTTCCTAATGCTGTTAAATATCCAGGAATTTGATTTTTTAAACATTGTATTAGATTTTTCTTCCCTATAACAGAAGCTAGGGCAAACTGACCTACGATTATAATTAAATGCATAAGGAGAATAATTAAAAATACTTTCCAAAATACAGATAATATTTTACCTACCTCTCCTGCATAAGTCATGTTGGCAAATATACCCATTATGTGTATAGGTAGAAGTGGTATTATGGCTTTTGATATTGTTTTTTTCATTATCTCTTGAAATTCTAAAGAGATATTATGAAGAGTTTTTTGTTTTATAGATGCGATACCCAGTCCTAATAAGAATGCAAGTACTAAGGCTGTCATTACAGGCATTAGTGGTGGCATTTCCATCTTGAATAAAGGAGCTAATAGCTTTTCTTCAGGATTAGCAGCATTACCTATAGATTGAGTAGCTTTTATAAACTTAGGAAAAATATTATAAGATACAAAGAATGAGAAGAATCCTGAAATTAACGTTGATATATAAGCGAGTAATGTTGTTATAGCTAGCATTTTACCTGCACCAATTCCAAGGTCGGCTATCCCTGCCACTATAAATCCTAGTATTATAAGAGGAATTACGAAGTTTAAAAAGTTGCCAAATATGGAGTTAAAGGTTGCTAAAACTTGTACTATAAATTTGTTTGTAAAATTACCTATCAATATACCCATTAATATGGCGGCTATTAATTTGGGGATTAGGCCCATTTTTTTCATGAAATCACCTCTTTTTAATTTTTTATTAAATGAAAGTGTTGGAGTATATTATATCAAATGTGTATACAATAATACAAGGAGTAATATTCGCAAAATAAAACATATTCAGAAATAAGTTTAAGAAAAACACTTAATAATTAAAAAGAAAAATTAAACTTATTCAAATTAAATAAAAGTTAACTAAAAACTTGCAGTAGTCATATGGCATTAAATAAAAATGCAAGAAAAACATTCAAAACCACTTGTGTTTATTTTTCATAGTATTATAATATATATGAAGGATTTAATTCATTTTTATATCTTATATATGTTAAATAATTGGAGGGGTTTTTGATGCAATATAGAATTGAAAGTGATTCAATAGGTACAAAAGAATTATCTAAAGATGCATATTATGGAGTTCAAACTTTAAGGGGATGTGAGAACTTCAGAATAACAGGGCATAATATGAATAAACAGTTTATAATAAGCCTTGCAGAAGTTAAAAAAGCATCAGCTATAACTAATGGAGAAGTTAATCTTTTAGATAAAGATGTAAAAGAAGCTATGGTTAAAGCATGTGATGAGATTATATCAGGAAAATTACATGAAGATTTTATAGTAGACCCTATACAAGGCGGGGCAGGCACTTCTGCTAATATGAATGTGAATGAAGTAATTGCAAATAGAGCGGGAGAACTTTTAGGCGGAGAAAAAGGTGCTTATGATAGGGTTCATCCAAATGATCATGTTAATATGGGACAATCTACTAACGATGTTATTCCAACAGCAGGTAAGATTACTACAATAAATTTAATAGGTAAAGCTTTAGAAAAGTTAAAAGAATTAAGAGAAGCTCTTCATTTAAAGGGAGAGGAATTTGATGATGTTATAAAAATGGGAAGAACTCAGATGCAGGATGCTGTGCCTATTAGATTAGGTCAAGAATTTAAGGCATATAGTTCAGTTATAAAAAGAGATATTATAAGAATAGAAAAATCTATGGAAGATTTAAAAATTGTAAACATGGGCGGTACAGCTATAGGAACAGGTATAAATGCCGATGCAGATTATTTTGAAAAGGTAGTTCCAAATCTTGTGAAAGTTACAGGTTTAGATTTAAAACAAGCAGAAGATTTAGTAGATTCAACTCAAAACTTAGATGCTTTTGTAGCAGTATCAGGGGCTATTAAAACTTGTGCAGTAAACCTATCAAAAATAGCTAATGACTTAAGGCTTATGTCTTCTGGACCAAGAACAGGATTTGGTGAAATTAATCTTCCAGCAAAACAAAATGGTTCTTCAATTATGCCGGGAAAAGTTAATCCTGTAATACCTGAGGTAGTTAGCCAAGTTGCTTTCAACATCATAGGAAATGATATGACTATTACTATGGCAGCAGAAGCAGGACAATTAGAACTTAATGCCTTCGAGCCAGTAGTATTCTATAATTTATTTGAATCTATTGAAACTTTAACTAATGGAGTAGATACATTTACTAAAAATTGTATTGTAGGCATAACTGCAAATAAAGAAAGATGTAAGTCTTTAGTGGAAAATAGTGTAGGAATAATTACAGCTATTTGTCCTCACGTAGGCTATGCTGAAGCTGCTAAAATAGCTAAAACAGCCATAAAAACAGGAGAACCTGTAAGAAAAATAGCTATAGAAGAGGGCATATTTAAGGAAGCTGAACTAGATAAAATACTTAACCCAAAAGAAATGACTGAACCAGGAATACCAGCAAAAGAGCTTATTTTAAAATAGTTTATGGAATGTATATCCCTAGTACATAATATTGTATTAGGGATTTTTATAAGTTTATAGTGTAACTGTAATAAATTTGTAGCAATTTTTGTTATTATATAAAATATAATTATATATAATGATATGTATTATATTTAGGAGTTGCTATAATGAAGAAAATTTCAAAGATAGTGTTAATATCAATATTTATTTTTATGGTTATAGGTGCAGTTGTATATGGTATATTAAATAAAAACATTTTATTAGTAAAAAATACTAGTATTATAGATAAAAATAATGTAGAGGATCTAAATAATAATAAAAAAATAGATAAGAAGAATCTTCAAGATAAAAATAAAACAAAAATTCCTCCACAAGGAGACCATAAAAATGATGCACCAAAAGAAAAAGATATTAATAAAGATGATTTAAAGAAAAATAATAATGAAAGTTTACCAAAAAAATCACAAAATAAAAAGTATATAAAGGAAAACAGTGATTCCCTAAATTCTGAAAGAAAATATAATAAATCAAAAGAAGATATAAAAAAAGGGACTGAAGATCAAGTAAAAGATAAAAAGGATAAAAACAATAAGAATAATATTAATCAAGATCCTAAGAGCAACGAAAATAATTCTACTTTAAGTAAAAGCGATATTTTAAGAAAATATAATGATGTTATAGACTTTTGGTATTCCTACGTTGAGAATTTTGAAGGTGTAAAGATTAAAGATATTAGGAATATACTGTGCTATGAGACTCCTAAATTTAAAGAAAAAGATGAGATAAGGCAGGCTTTTAAAAAGTATTTCATAGATAGTGAAGCAAAGAGAATTTCTGATACTATAGCTATAGAGGAGAATAAAAAACTATATATAGTTGTGGGGAATGCTGGAAATATTATAAGACTTTATGAAGATAGTGTATCAGAATTTAAAGCTATTCAGCAAAGGAATGAAATAAAAGTATCTTTATTTTGTAAGAAAAAGATTTCAAATATCAGTTTTACTCTTAGATTACATAATGGGAACTGGGTGTTTACCAAATGTTGGTTATTGTAATTAGGAGTTTCATAATGCTTTAATAAAAGAGTTAATAATAAAAATAAGTTGATTTTATTATTAACTCTTTTACAATTTAGTAGATTAATCTTCTATTTCTATAGTAACGGGGCAATGGTCAGAACCCACAACTTCGTTTAAAATTCCTGCATCTGTTATTTTATATAGCAGGTTATTTGATACAAAGTGATAATCTATTCTCCAACCAGCATTTCTTTCTCTTGCCTTAAATCTATAACTCCACCAAGAATATTTAATTTCATCTTTATTAAAATACCTAAAAGTATCTGTATATCCATTAGATATAAACTTATCAATCCAAGCTCTTTCTATAGGTAAAAATCCAGAAGTTTTCTCATTAGCTTTGGCATTTTTTATGTCCATTTCAGTATGAGCTGTATTATAATCTCCACATATTATAAGTTTTTTACCATTCTTAACTTCTTCATTACAATAATCTAAAATAGCATCATAAAATCTCATCTTATAGTCTAATCTTTGTTCGTTCATTTGGCCATTAGGGAAGTATATATTTAAAAGGGAGAAGTCTTCAAATTCAGTAATAACTATTCTTCCCTCAGAGTCAAATTCTTCAATACCAATACCATATTTAACTGAGATAGGTTCTTTTTTTGTAAAGATTGCAACACCACTATAACCTTTCTTTTGTGCAAAAGAGAAATATGAATAGTATCCAGGTATATGCTTAAGGGAATCAGTTAAATCTGCTTCTTGTAATTTTGTCTCTTGTATACATAGTATTTCAGGTTCATATTCAGAGAAGAAATCTAAAAAGTTTTTCTTCATTATGGATCTAAGTCCATTTACGTTCCAAGAATATATTTTCAATTTATTCACTCCTCAATTAATAATAATTATTAATAAAAGATTAAACTATTTTAGTACAAATTTCAACTTTATATATAATATTATCATAAACTACAGAGTTATTTTCAGTTAAATTTAGAGTTTATCAATAATTTTTGATATAATAAAAATATATACATATTAAGGAGTGAAAAAAATGAAGAAAAGAATTACCATACTTCTACTCTTATCATTAATGTTACTAACTTTTTCAGGATGTGGAGGTTCATCTTTAGATAAATTAAAAGAAAGTGCTAAACAATCTAAGCTTGAGGCTGACAAAAGTAGAGAATTTGCATATGAAAAGTTAAAAGAAGGACTTAAGAAGTATTTTGTTTTAAATGTTGAAAGAAGAAATCTATCTATTAAATATAAAGATCCTAAGGGATTAGTAGATGAGAAAACTAACAAACCAATAACTAATATGTGGGATATAAGTGCGGAAGTAAATAATGAGTCTTTAGGTAATATTATATATATTGAATGTATGTATAATGCTGATATTGATGATATGACTATGATGTACTTAGAAGATAATCAAAGGAGAACTGAGAAAAGAATAGACCCAAAAGAGGGAAAAGTAATTAGTGATAAATTTATAAAAGAAAAATTACCTAAAGTAAAAGATGTAAGCTTTATCAATGTAACTCAAGATAAAGAAAAAAATATAACTAAATATGAGTATTCTACAGAAGGTGGAAAAAAGCTCTTTATAGGGATTAATAATAATACTGAAAAAATTACGTTTTTTGAACTAAAATAAAAAGTTATAGCTTAATTATATTAAAAATTATTAAATCTTGCTTAATTTTAGGCAAGATTTAATTTTTTATAGGGGAATAAAATAGAACACTAAATAATTAGGAGAATATAATACCTATAGAAACACTTTAAGGAAGGGATAAGTTTGGAAATTTATGTAGTCAAACCTGGAGATAACTTATTTCTAATTGCTAGAAAATATGGGCTTACAGAAGATGAGATTATATCTGCTAATAAACTTGATAACCCTGATAACCTAGTTATAGGACAAAGTATAGTTATTCCAAGGAGAGAAAGAACTTATAGGGTAAATCCTGGGGATACACTGTGGAGTATATCAAGAAGGTTTAGAGTTCCTGTAGAAAGTATATTAGAATTAAATGGATTAAGTAGTAGTGATTATATATATCCAGGACAAGTAATCAGAATACCTGTAAAAGAAAGGCCATATGGGTCTATAGAAGTCAATGCTTTTATTCAACCAAGTACTAAAGAAAGAGAAGAACAGGTTTTACAAGGTACTATAGAATACTTAACGTATATTTCTCCTTTTAGCTATCACGTTAACAAAGATGGAAGTTTAACACCTATTAGAGATGAAACAATAATTTCTATAGCTAGACAAAACGGAGTGGCACCTATGCTATCTGTGAGTAATATAGCTGGTGCCAATTTTAGTACAGAAGTTATTCAACAAGTATTAAGTAGTGAAACTATACAAAATAATCTAATCAATAATATTTTATTTACTTTAAGAGAAAAAAATTACTATGGAGTTATTGTAGATTTTGAGAGAATTCCCCCAAACCAGAGAGAAGCTTATAATAACTTTTTAAGAAAACTAAAAGAAAAAATATGGCCACAATATAAAATAGCTGTAGCATTAGCGCCGAAGACCTATGATATAACAGAGGGAAGCTGGCATGGGGCTCATGATTATAAAACCATAGGTGATATTGCAGATTTTGTAATAATTATGACTTATGAATGGGGATGGTCTGGTGGACCACCTATGGCTGTTGCCCCTGTTAATCAGGTAGAAGAGGTTATAAAATATGCGACTTCTGTTATAAGTCCTAAAAAAATAATGATGGGTATGCCTTTTTATGGATACGATTGGACTCTACCATATATGCCAGGAGGAGAATTTGCAGAAGCTATAGGAAATAGAGAGGCTGTAGATAGGGCTAGAAAGTATGGAGCGGAAATAAAATATGATACTAAAAGTCAATCACCATATTACAATTATGTAGATGAAAATGGAAGACTTCATGTGGTTTGGTTTGAAGATTCAAGGAGTATAGCAGAAAAGTTAAAACTAGTTTATAGATATGGGTTAAGAGGCGTTAGTTATTGGGCGCTAGGTAAAAAGTTTCCTGAAAACTGGGAAGTTTTAGATAGACTATTTAAAATAGTGAGGAAATAATATAAAAATAAAACAAACCCTGTGTAAGTAGAATAGTTACAAGAAATACTGTAAAATCTACTTTACAGGGTGTTTTTAAGTTATATAAGAAACAAAATATAGAATGTTTAGTGCTATTTAATATGAATTTTAAATTTGTTTTCGTGTAATAAATTTTATATTGTAGTTAAATAGAATTATGTTATTTTGAGGTGAAATAATGGAAAATAAATTTACTATAATAACAGGTGCGACTTCAGGAATTGGCTATGAATTTGCAAAAATATTTGCATTAAATAATCATAATTTAATCCTTCATGGAAGAAATGAAAAACAACTAAAAAAATTAAAGGAAGAATTAGAGTTACATAATATAAAAGTTATAACCTATAAGGCTGATTTCACAGTAAAGGAGGATGTTGAGAACTTTGCAAAATATATAATTAGAGAAAAAATAAATGTAGAGTATCTAGTAAATAATGCTGGTGTAGGCAGTTTTGGAGAATTTCATAATATATCTAGTGAAAGGGACCTAGCCATAATAGATGTGAATATTATGGCGTTAACATATTTAACAAAATTACTTCTCCCCTTGATGATAGAAAGAAGATACGGCGGAATACTAAATATATCTTCTACAGCGGCATTTTCTCCAGGACCATACATGAATGTATATTATGCATCAAAAAGCTATGTTTTATCCTTCAGCAAGGCTTTAAGTGAAGAACTAAGAGGTACAGGTATATATGTATCTATATTATGTCCTGGGGCTACAGATACCAATTTTCAAAAAAGAGCTAAGGTAGAAAGGGGAGAGAAATTAGGAAATAAATTAATGAGTAAGGAAAAAGTAGCACAGTATGGATACAGAGGTTTTATGAATAAAAGGAAGGTTATAGTGCCAGGAATAAATAACAAACTACTAGTTATAATGTCTAAGATAATACCTGATGCAATACTTGTTAAGGTTATAAGGAGAGTAAACAAAAGTTAAATAATAGGAAGTACTTTCGAAATTACCTCTTCATATTTTCTTTTAAAATGTGATAAAATAATCTAGTCGACAATTTTGGAGGGTGGTAATTAAAAATGAACAAAAGTGAACCATATGTATTAGTATTAGGAGCTTCTGTAGTTGATATGTTTGGATTTTGTATTGAGAAATATAGCAAATGTAATTCCACACCAGGAGAAGTAAAGATGTCTTTTGGAGGTGTTTCTAGAAATATTGCAGAGAATATGGCAAGAGTAGGTGTTAAAACTAAATTTATATCCATATTAGGTGATGATGAAAAGGGAAATAGTATTATTCAACATTCGAGATATATGGGATATAATATGAGCGATTCCTTAATATTAAAAGGTGAATCAACACCAACATATATGGCAATTTTAGATGAAAAAGGTGAAATGATGTCTGCTGTTGCAGATATGAAGAGTATAACTAGGATTACACCTGAATTTATAGATTCCAAAGCAGAGATTATAGAGAATGCAGAGTATACATTTTTGGATACGGATAATCCTATAATATTAGAATATATACTTAAAAAGTTTCAAGGGAAAACAAGATTTGTCTTAGACCCAGTATCAGCTTGTAAAGCAGAAAAGGTAAAAGGTTTGGTTAAATATTTCCACACTGTAAAACCTAATAGATATGAAACAGAGGTTTTAACAGGAATAAAAATAAATAATACTGAAGATCTACAAAAAGCAACAGAATATTTTCATAAGCTAGGCGTTGAAAAGGTCTTTATAAGTTTAGATGAAGATGGAATCTTTTTCTCCGATGGAAAGAAAAAAGGTAAATTTAAAACAGAGGACGTAGAAGTAAAGAATGTTACAGGAGCTGGAGATGCTTTTGTTGCAGGGCTCGGATATGGATATATGAACGATTTATCTATAGAAGATACGGTTACATATGCCATAGCTATGGCGACTATAACTATATTGCATGAAGATACTATTCATCCAAGTATGAATGATAAACTTGTAAAGAAATACATAAGCAGCATAAAATGGAATAAATCAATTTTATAATAATTAAACAAATAGTACATAAATATGATATAATCATTTAGGATGAAAGGGAGGTGTTAAGATGAGTGGTATAGCAGGAGAAGGATGTGAAATTTTAGTTCCTTTTAATGAAAGAAAACCCTTAAAGGAAATAGAAAGAAGCATAATTACGAAGTACAGAAAGCATATATGGACTAAATTTATAAGAGCTATAAAGGATTACAAACTTGTACAAGAAGGGGATAAAATTCTAGTAGCTATATCTGGTGGAAAAGATAGCTTACTTCTTGCAAAGCTTTTTCAAGAGTTAAAGCGTCATGGTCAGATGAGCTTTGAATTAGAGTTTGTTTGTATGGACCCAGGATATCATCCGGATGTTAAAAAGTTATTAATAGAAAACTGTGAGTATTTAAATATACCTTTAAAGGTTTTTAATTCAGATATATTTCAAGTGGTTGATAACATAGCTAAGGATTACCCTTGCTATATGTGTGCTAGAATGAGAAGAGGAGCTCTTTACTCTAAGGCTGAAGAACTAGGATGTAATAAGGTAGCTTTAGGGCATCATTTTAATGACGCTATAGAAACTACACTTTTAAATGTTTTATATTCAGGTAATTTTAAAACAATGCTTCCTAGGTTAAAGTCTTCTAATTTTAAGGGAATAGAACTTATTCGTCCAATGTATTACATAGAAGAGGCATTTATAAAAAAGTTTACTCAAAAGAGTGGTATATTCCCTCTTAACTGTGCTTGTATGGTTGCAGCTAAAAAGATAGGGAATAAACGCTATGAAATTAAGGATTTAATTGAAAATCTTAAGAAGAATTTTGCCGATGTAGATAAATCTATATTTAGAGCTGCTGAAAATGTTAATATGGACTCTATAATAGGATGGCAAAAAGATGGGAAACAACATTCGTTTTTAGAAAATTTTGATGAAGATGAATTCTAATATATAATTTTTAAGTAAAAGAAAACAGTACTTATTTTATATACTTTTTAAATAATTAAAAATGATTTAAGGGTTATTTTTAATTATAATTTTTAAGTATAAAACTAAGTACTGTATTTTTATTTTAAAGTTCATATTGTTCTAACTATTTCATATGAATTAGATGGAAGTAGATATCCTTATCACCCCAACCTAAATCAAAAGGTACATGATATCTATCTACAGTATGAGAATTAATCATTGGGTATCCATGCGAATCAAAATTTGTTATTATGGCATTGTGATCTATATCATTTTTTTTAGCATATGCAATTATATCGCCTAACTCTAATTTTTCAAAATAAGGGTTAGTATTATTCTCAGATATTTTTATTAAATCATTAAATGATCCTTTTTTAACTAAACGTCCTTTTCCACTATATAATAAGTGATTTTTAAAAGCATCTGCATTAACCCAAGCAGCACTGCCTTCAGTACCACTATTAGGTACATTTATAGAATGCCATCCAGAACCATGTCTTAGACCACCACCATCGGAGTCACCTAAACATTGAGATATATAATTAGTACAATTTCCACCAATTCCGGTGAAGTTTTTATATTTTTTATTATATTTTGGGGTTTTGTTGCCTGTTGCCCAAGTAACACCGCAATATCTATCAGCATATTCAACAGCTTTCAACCTGTTATAGCTACCTTTTTTCACTTCTTTATATTCTAGTATATCTTTTTTAGGGAGTTTAGTGAAGTCATATTTTTGAGGTTTTGGTTTAGGGAGGGTGTTTTCTTTTAAGTCTATATTGTAGGCTTTTAGGCCATCTTCAAAACAATCTAAGTAATAGTCATTACATATTTTAAAAGATTTATTGATCTTTTTCAGTCTTAGATTATGAAAAAGGGCGACTCCAAACTGGTTTTCCTTAGGATTTTCTTCACCCTCATACACGTATTTAAAAATATATTCTTCATCTACCCTTATGTTTGCTATATGACCTTTATCAGTTATTTTTTTAATAGATGGTTTAGATGAAATTTCTGTAAACCTAATTCCTCTTTCAGATGCCCAATCTCTTAAGTACCTAAATCTACGTATTTCATGATCAAGAGAGTATTTACCATGATTTTGAGTAGTATCATAAAATTCTTTTATGGGCTTTAAATCACCAGAGAAGAATGTTTGATTTTTCGTATAAAAAAAAGAATGAATATAATCATTGTAATCTTCTTTAGTATATGAAGATTTACTATGTTCATTATTAGCATAAACTAATGGAATGTTATTAGCTAATAAAGAAAGACACATAAGACAAAGAATAAAATTTTTAATTATAGCCTTCCTCATATTGAGTACACTCCTTAAAAATATTTTCGTAAATAGTATTAGCTTATTGGCGAAAAATATAATAGGATTAATTGACCAGTATTTTAAGTAGAAACTTATTATATTTCATAAAAACAGAAGTTGTTATATAATTATAATATAGTTAGATTTTAATAAATTTCGTTTTATGGAGGCAAATCATGAAAATGAACACAAAAAAAATACAACTGGTAAATATGCCTGTTATAATTCTCATATTACTTATACCTTTAATTACAGCAGGATATTTTTATATAGAAAGTGTAAAAGAAAAAGAATTAGAAGATGTATATACTTTAATTATTGATAATAAATTGGATAAATCAGAAGAGGTGCTTACAAAAATTTTAAATAATAAGAAGGGTTATCTAGCATATTCGTATAGGGCTTATGTTAGAACACTTTTGAGTAATGATAAGGGTGCAAAGGATGATATAAAAAATGCTATAAGTTTAAATAAAGACAGTGAGTTATCTTATTCAGTTAAAGGACTTATAGATCTAAAAGAAAAGAATTTAAAAGATGCTAAGATTTCTATTGACAAAGGAAAAGAACTTATTCCTAAAAATGAAATTGATTATGTAATATTAGGTAATATATATTTAAATAGTAATAATAAAAATAAGGCTAAGGAATATTTCAACAAAGCTATAAATAAAAATCCAAATTATTCTATGGCTTACTGTGGTAGAGGTGATTTACATGCCATAAATAAGGAATATAACGAAGCTTTAGGAGACTATAGAAAGGCTATAGCTATTGACAAAAATAATTTTCAAGCTATAAAAGGTGAGATAAATCTTTTAAAGGAAAAGGGAGAATATAATGAGGGAATAAAATTAGGAGAAAACGAACTCATGAATAGTTCTAAGATAAACGAAGATATATTAGGAACTACTATAAGCTGTTATGATCTAAAAAAAGATTATAAGGGAATGATTAATTTAGGAGAAAGGGTTATAAAAAAGGAGCCTAATTCAAATATTGGATATCTTTACAAAGCTTGGGGATACTATAATTTAAAGGATTATAATAACTCCATAAATTATTTTACAAAATCTATAGAGAAAGATAAGGATGACAGTTCTTCATATAATATTAGAGCGTGGAGTTACAATGCTACTAGAAAGTACAAAGAGGCACTAAAGGATTTTAATAAGGCTTTAGAATTAAATCCTAGTTATTTTGATGCGTATAGGGGACTTGCTTGGACTTATAATAATTTAGGTAATCAGGATAAATCTCTTGAAATCTGTAATAAAGCTTTAAATATTAACAGTGAGAATGCTAATTTGTACGCTTGTATGGGGTGGAATTATTTAGAAAACAACAATAAGAATAAGGCTAGAGAATATTTTAATAAAGCCATTAACTTAAATACTAAGGATTCCGATGCTATAAATGGACTTAAAGCTTTAGAATAATTAATTAAAACAATATAAATGAATAAGATAAAGACTATATTATATATAGCCTTTATCTTATTACTAGTTTACTAAATTCAGATGTGAATTTAATAAAATTCAACCTTGAATCATCTAAAGCATAATCAATATAGTTAGGATAAATATCTATAGCCATTTTTAAATTTTGAATAGCTTTTTCTAGTTCACGGTTTTTAGCATAGTAGCATGCTTTTATATAATAAGCTAATGGATAGTCTGGGCACGTTCTTATGGTTTCATTTAAAATGAAAAGAGCATCAATTTCGTTGCCTAATTGCAGTAATGCATCTGCTTTTAAGCAATAAGCGTGAAGTATAGTTTTATCTAAAGCCAGTATTTTATCTAATATAAAAATTTCTTTTTTATACTTACCCAAAAAGTATAAGTTTTCTGTTTTTATAATCATGGCTTTTATATCTTCAGGAAATTTTTTTAGATAAATATCTATAAATTTTAGAGAGGGTTTGTATTGTTTTAAATTAAATAAAGCTATAGATTTTTCTAAATAGATATTGGGGAGGTTATATCCATTTTCATAGCTATTATCAAGAGCTTTTAAGGCTTTAGCATATTCTTTTTTTCCTATTAGAGCTTTACCTAAATTAAAATAGGCTATATTATTATTCCTACAATTATTTAATACATTATTTGTGATTTCTAATGATTTGTCAAATTTTTCTAGCAAAATATACATATAAGAAACTTCATTTAAAAATTTATTTTCATCCTTAAAGTTATTTTTCAAACTTAGTAAAAGATTTATAGATTTATCATATTCATTTATATTTTGAAGCAACTTTACTTTTTTTAAAAGTAAAGAGCTTTTGGTTTTAGAATCTAACTTTTCTTTACTGATAAAACTTTCTAATATTTTTAATCCCATAGAATAATGACCTAAATTTTCATAGTAGTTTATTGTATTAAGAATATTACAGTTATATTCTGAGGTTAATAGTTTACAATTTTTAAATATTGATTTACATTCTGAAAATATAAATTCAACATACTGTCTTCCTAATATTGTAAAGCTCCTAGATTTAGAGTTTTTAAACTTTATATATAATTTCCCTGAATGAGTTGTAATAGAATTTTTAAGAAAGAAGGTCTTTTTAAAAGTTAAGGAATTAATGAGTTGTGAGGTGATTTCAAAGTTATGCTTATCTGTATTTATATAAGTTTTTGTATCTAAGCTTAGATTGTCATAGAATATTTCTTTATCACAGATATTTTGAATAAATTTTTTATTGTTCAAAGTTAAAATATTAAGTTGTTCTCCAAGATTTACAAATAATATTCTGTTTTTAAAAATATAGACTTTGTAAAGTCTTGTACTAAAATTAGTATCCTTCTCTAGAACATAAAAGTAAGGAAAAGTTTTAGAATTTATACCTAATGTATTTCTATAAAGGTATTCGTCACTAAACACTATTCATCTCTCCTTTAAATGTTTTACTTAAATTTTACAATAATTTCAAAGAAAAGTATATAATAATTTGTGATTTTTAAAATATATTATGGAATATAAGTTATAGTATGATTTAAATGTAATAAAAGATATATAGAATTATAACTAATTTATATTACATAATAGTAATGAGAGAGGTTTTTTTTATCAAAAATGAGTTTAATCTACTTATTTAAATATAATATTACATATTTTTCAGAATTGAATTATAATATACTTAAGTATTATTTATTTGGGGGTATTGGTATGCATCTTAATGCAGAACAAACTAGGATAACATATGGAACACCAGCAGGGCATAGTTTATTAAAAGGGGTAGCAGGATGTGGGAAGACTACTGTAGCTGTAAATAGAATACCCTTTCTTTTATACAATTATTGTAATGATAAAGATGATAATATTTTAATGGTTACATATAATAAAACTCTTAAAAATTATTTAAAATATCTTTATAATGAAGTAAAAAGGGAAAATAAATTGGATGTTTTAAGTGATTCTGAAGATAATGCTTATAAAGTAGAACTTATTAATATAGACTCTTTAATGTATAGATACTACTCTAAATATATAAAAAATTATGGATTAAAGTATGAAATTTTAAAAAATAGTGCTAAATCAAATGAGTTTTTCAGGGAGAGTCTTGAAGAAACTAAAAAATTATATAGTGATGTTTCTATAATAGATAGAGAGAATGTAAGGTTTTTAGAAGATGAAGTGCAATGGATAAAAGCATGTAATTACTTAGAACTTGATGAATATCAAAAGGTTGATAGATTAGGAAGAATGAGCAATAAGTCAGATTCTACGGGGCAAAGATTACTTAAGAATTCAAGGGCAAGGGAAGCTATTTTTAATTTAATGCTTATATATAGTAATAAAATTAAAGAAAATGGATTTATAGATTTTAATGATATTGCTCTTATAGCTTTAAAAGAAGTTACGGAGAATCCTACTAAAAAGTTTACTCATATTATTATAGATGAGGGTCAGGATTTAAGTAGGGTACAGTTCCAGTTTTTAAAGGCTATTTATAAGGAGAAGGATTATTCTAGCATTTTATTTATTATGGATACGGCACAAAGTATTTACAATAAATCATGGTTCGTACAAGGGAGGAGTTTTACCAGTATTGGCTTTGATATGACTGGTAAGAGTAGCTCTTTAGCTAAAAACTATAGAACTACAAGTCAAATAGCAGAATCTGCATATAGTCTTATAGAAAAGGATTTTGACATTATTGGAGATGAAAATTTTGTAAAGCCATATCTTTTAGATAGACAAGGGGAGTATCCTATATACAAAAGTTTCAATCAAAGTAAAAGTCAGTGGGAGTTTATAGAAAGAGAGATTAATAAAAATTTAAAGAAAAATTATAGATATAAAGACATAGCTATAATATGTAGAATTAATAATCCATTAAAAGAGCTTAGTAAGTACTTAGACAATAAGAATATTCCAAATAATCTAGTTGGAACAAAAGAAATTGATTTTGATATGGATTCTATAAAACTTCTAACGATGCACTCTGCAAAGGGACTAGAATTTAAAGTAGTATTTATTGTGGAGTTAAGTGAAAATATATTACCTAATATGTATTCTGGGAGTAAGAGTGAAAATGACTTATATGAAATCATGGAAAAAAAGTTACTTTATGTAGGTATGACAAGGGCTAGTGAAAAGTTGTATATGCTAAGCAGTGGAAAACCTTCAAAATTCATAGAGGATATTAATAGCAAATTTTTATCTTTAAAATATAATTGTAGTATTAGAAGCTTTTATGATATAAATGTTGAAGAATATATATTTAAGAATAAAATAAAAGATGTATATTGCCATGAAGAAAAAGTAAGGCAATGGATTTTAAAAGAGCTAAATGAAACCTATGGTTATCCAATAGAGATTATGGATATAGAATATAAGGTAAATGTATTTTCACAACTTGGATTTGTAGATGCGGTTATATATAAACATATAGACAATGAGAAGATACCATATATTTTTATAGAAACTAAAAGGCCTGACAAAGGTTTAGAAGAGGGCATAAGACAGTTAAAAACCTATATGAGTACCCATATAGAGTGTGAGTATGGTATAGTTACTGATGGTAATAAAATTATAATATTTAACAAAGAACAAAGAGAAATAGATGATATTCCTCATTTTAGCAATACTATTTTAGGGACTTTTATAGAGAATTATGAATATATTGATTTAAAACGTGGCAAAAATTATGAATTTGCAAGAAATGGTGAAAAATTAAGTGAACTTATTATATATGATAATGGCCACAAGGAAATATGTGATTTAAGTAATTTAAAAGTCTTAAACGTTTATAAGGATATAGCAGCAGGAAAGCCAATATATATAAATTCTAATGTAGAAGATAAATTCTTTTTACCTAATTTCTGGCTAGAAAATAGTCTTCAGTGCTTTATGGTTAAGGTAAGGGGAGATAGCATGATTGATGCAAATATTAATCATGGTGACTATATAGTTCTGAAAAAACAAAATACTGCGAGAGTAAAGGATATAGTAGCTGTGGATATAAATGGAGAGGCTACTTTAAAAAGATATGTTACTATAGGCGATAATATATTTTTAATGCCAGAGAATAAAAAATATGATCCTATATGGTTAAATACAGAAGAGGCTAATATTATAGGCGTTGCTATAGGTATAATAAAGGCAAAATTTATTTAGAGAGAATTTATTAGGGAGGATTTTATGAGCAGAATATATATAACTGATTTAGACGGTACTCTACTTAGGAATAATGCTACATTATCTAGGTATTCAAGGGAAGGTATAAAACAGATTTTAGATAATGGAATTGACTTTACCGTAGCTTCAGCACGTAGTCTTACATCAATTAAGTATATACTTTCAGACATACCTTTTTCACTTCCTGTAATTGAGCATAATGGAGCATATATTACGGATTATAAAACAGAAGAACACATAGTTATAAATAGTATAAATAAAAGTCTTTCTGAGGAAGTTATAGAATTATGTAATAAATATGGTTCTTCTCCTTTAATTTCAACTTATACAGGAAGTAGGGACAAGCTTTGTTATGCAGATGTAATTAATGAAGGAATGGAGCTTCTTCTTAATAATAAAAAAAGAGAAGGAGATAAACGACTTCTGAAGTTAGATAATATTAAACACGCCTTAGATAATAAAATAATTACATTTACTATAATAAATAAAAAAGAAAACTTAATAGGTTTATATGAGGTTTTAAAAGATAAATATGGTAACTGTTTTAGTATGACTTTTGAGGAAGATCAATACTATCCAGGATGGCACTGGCTTGTTATAACTTCTGAAAGAGCAACAAAGGCTAATGCAATTGAGACTTTACTTAAAATTAAGGGTATTCATAAAAGTGAAATTACTGTATTTGGTGATAGTTATAATGATATTCCTATGTTTAAAATAGCTAAAAACTCAATAGCAGTACTTAATGCTAAAGATGAATTAAAAGAATATTCTACAGAGATTATAGGGACTAATGAAGATGATAGTGTAGTTAAGTATATTTTAAATAATGAAATAAATATATTATAAAAAATGTTGTAATATGTTGAATTTTATACTGAAATGTTATAAAATATTTTATTGGAATTACATTTTATAAAAGTGCTTAGAAGCAACCACTTTGAAAAAACTTCAAACTGGTTGTTTTTTAATTGAAAGGAGATGCGTATGAGTAAATCGAAAAACTTTTTTAGTTGGATGTTAAATGATAAGAGGCTTTATAAAAGTCTTTTAACAGTAGCTCTGCCTATAATAATTCAAAATTTTATAGCTTCCTCTTTAAACATGATAGATACTCTTATGATTGGTAAAGTAGGAGAAAAGGAAATAGCTGCAATTGGAATAGCAAATCAATATTTTTTCTTATTTAATTTATTTCTTATAGGAATTTATGCAGGATGTGGGGTATTCATTTCGCAATTTTGGGGAAAAGAAGATAAAGAAAATATAAAAAAGGTAGTTGGATTTGGTAACTTACTAGGAATAGTAGTTTCCTTTATATTTACTTTAGCAGCCCTTGTATTTACATATGCTATTATATCATTATTTAATAAAGAAGCTTTTGTAATAGACCAAGGAATGAAATATTTAAAGTTAGTATGTCTAAGTTATTTATTTACGGCTATAACATTTAATTATGGTACAGCTCTAAGAGCTGTAAATAAAGCAGTACCGCCTATGATAGTAAGTATGCTTGCAATTTTATGTAATACTTTTTTTAACTATATGTTCATATTCGGTAAATTTGGTGCACCAAAAATGGGAGTAGAAGGCGCGGCTTTAGCTACTTTAATTGCTAGAATTTTTGAATGTGCGACTTTAGTTGCTTATGTATATGTTAAGAACGATGTAGTTAATGCTAAAATCAAATATATATTTAGCTTTACTAAAGATTTTGCCTTAAAGATACTAAAAACTGTAACTATGGTAGTTCTAAATGAAGCTTGTTGGGGTGTAGGAACTATAATATATTCTGTAGTTTATGGAAGAATAGGGACAGAAGCATTAGCAGCAACACAAATTTGTACTACAGTTCAAAATATGTTTATGGTAATTATATTTGGAATAGCGAGTGCATCTACAGTACTTGTTGGTAATAAAGTTGGTGCTGGACTTGAGGAAGAGGCTATAGAAGATTCTAAAAAAATCGCTGTTATATCTTGTATAATAGGAATATTTATAGCTATACTTCTCAGTGGTAGTGCAGGATTTATACTTTCCTTATTCAATGTTTCAGAGACAGTTAGAAATACTTCAAAAACTATATTGTATATAATTTCTGTAATTATGATAATTAGAGTATTTAATATAACTTGTGTAGTTGGAGTATTAAGGGGTGGAGGAGATACAAATTATTCTTTAAAGCTAGAAGTTTTCACTATGTGGGGACTAGGTGTTCCTTCAGCATTTATTGGAGCATTCTTCTTAAAGTTACCTGTTGAGTATGTTGTGGCTTTAGTAACACTTGAAGAAGTAGTAAAAGCTATATTCTGTTTAAAGAGATTGAAATCAGATAATTGGATTAAAAACATAGTAGAAGAGATTTAAAAATTAAATATAATTTAAGACAAGCCCTCTTAAGGTTTATACTTTTGGAGGGTTTTTTATTTTCAATATATAAATTTAATGAAAAATTTAAATTGTATAAATATTAACTTTGTGTTAATATATATTAAAGTTAATAAATGGGGGGATTTGCGTGAAAAAAGTCGACATATTTGAAAGTTTTATTGTAGAGAAGGAAATTGAAGACGCTTTTGAGAAAGCTGTTCAAGATGATGTTCATTACTACAAAAGTGTATTTCAAAATCAATTTGGGAATTTCGAGTATTGCGTAATTATTTATCCTACTCCTGTAGTTGAAGTTATAACTAAAGTAATAGATTTAACAGGCCATAAAGCTATATCTAAGGCTTTAGAGACTATCAATGAATTTAATATGAGATCCAAAGGTATTAAATATTATATTGATAAGAGAAACAATGTTAGTGTAACTTATGAGTTTGTAGGTTCTGATGAAGAGTTTGATCCAGATAAAGTTTTAGGTACAGCTCTTGCATATTTTAAAGCTATGGAAAAAGATATGGCAGAACTTATGATTATTTTAGAAAAAGAAAAAAGCAAAGTAACTAATTAAATATAAATAGAAAAAGGTTGTCTACTGGTAGACAACCTTTTAATTATGATGAAATTTTTTCTTTTGAAGAAGAATTTTTAAAGGAATCCCTTTTTTCAACAATTCCTGTGAGTATTAAGGAAATTGCTCCATCACCAGTAATATTACATGAGGTTCCAAAACTATCTTGAAGAGCAAATATAGTTAAAACTAAAGCAGCAGCAGAGTCGTTAAAGCCTATCACACTTGTTAAAAGACCTAAAGAGGCCATAACAGTTCCGCCAGGAACACCAGGTGCTCCAATTGCAAAAATTCCTAATAAGATTACAAATAAAATCATAGTACTTAAACTAGGAAGTTTTCCATAAACAACTTGAGATACTGTCATTACAAGAAATACCTCGGTTAATACAGAGCCACAAAGATGAGTAGTAGAACAAAGTGGAATTGAAAAATCTACAATATCATTTCTTAAAACTGGAGATTTTTTAGCACTTTTTAAAGCCATTGGAAGTGCAGCAGAAGATGACATGGTTCCAAAGGCTGCCAAATAGGCACCGCCATAGTGTTTTATAACATCTAATGGATTTTTCTTTGATATTAATGCACCTATTGCATATAAGAATGCAAGCCAAATATAATGTGCTACTATAACTATTAGCAATACATTTATAAATACTGGCAGCTGCTTTGTAATAGAACCTTCATATGAAAGTGATGCAAAAGTTGTTGCTATAAAAGTAGGAAGTATAGGAATAACTATCCTATTTACTACACTAAGCATAATGTTTTGAAAATCATTTAGTAGTTTTTCAATTCTTTCAGATCTTGTCCAAGAGGTTCCGAGTCCTAATATTAAAGCTAGAACTAATGCACTCATAACTGACATTATAGGTGGTATATCCAATTTAAATAAGAGTTTTGGAAGTTCTTTTAACCCTTGAATATTATTATTTATAGATAATTTGGGGATTATAGAATATCCCAATGTCATGGAAAAGAATGCTGCACCTATAGATGATAAATAGCAGATTAGTACAGTTATACCTAGTAATTTACTAGCATTAATTTTTAGAGAAGCTATAGATGGTGCTATAAAAGCTATTATAATTAAAGGAACCATGAAGAATATAACTTGTCCTAAAATGTGTTTCAAAGTTACTATTACAGTTATAATTTCTGTGTTAACTATAAGACCTAATATAATACCGATAGCCACTGATATGAGTAGTTTAAAAATCAAACTGTTAAAAATTTTTTTCATAATGGTCCTCCTTTGCAAATGTTATTTTAAATTGTATTAATTAAATTCCTTTAAAATATAATATTAAACTTTTATTAATAGGTTACATATAAAACATACTAATCCGATGGGATACAAAATAATTATATTCAGATAAGCAAAAAATGTCAACGTAATTTTTAAAATCTATGGAACAAATTAATAAGTATTAATATATAGTTTGTAGGCAAAATAAAAGTGTAATAAAAAATAAGGAGGAGAGTAATATGAAAAAAGCAAACGAAAGAGAAGTAAAAAATAGATTAAATGAATTAGAAAGAACTATGGAAAACTATGTTAGAACTGAAAGACATTTAGAACAACATTCAGATATAGCATCAAGAGAACAATTAGAAAATGCAAAGAGTATACAGGAAAGCAGAAGAGAAGATATGCAAGAATTAGAAAATAGCATTGTTCATGGGAATGATGTAGAAAATAATACTCCAGAACAACAATTAGAAAATTTAAAAGATAACTATGTAAGTACACAAGGATATTTAAATCATAATAGTGAAAATATGAGTAGAGAAGATTTAAGTAATTTAAAAGAAAAGCAAGAAAATAGAAAAGAGCAAATGGATAGAATGTATTAGTATTTTAGATTCAAAAATTTTAGTAATATAAAATTAAAAAAGAAAGGATTTAGTTTATGTAAAGTAAATCCTTTCTTTTTATAAATCTAATTACATTCTATATCTTGTATAAACTTATCAAATCCAATTCTATCTATAAGTTTAAATATTCTTTCACCTGGTAGTCCATTTTTTCTATAATAATTTATAATAGTATCACATACTTTTTTAGCTTCATCTATGGAATAGATTTTTGGTAACTCTCTTCCTATACTATATTTTCGTCCAAATCTTCCACCTACAAAGATAGAAACTCCTGATGTTTTTTCTGTAAAAGAATTAAACTTGCAGACTTTAGTACATTCTCCACAACTAACACAATTATCTTTAAAGTAATTAATTTTACCATCTACTATCTTTATAGCACCTTCTTTGCAAACTTTCATACACATACCACAATTTACACAAGTATCACTATTAAATTCTGGAACAATTCTACCCATAAATCCAAGGTCATTTAAGGAAGCTTTTGCACAGTTATTAGGACATCCAACTACACCTATTTTAAATTTTGAAGGCATATCCATAGGAAAATACTTTTCATGTAAATCTCTACATAGAGATTGAGTATCTATAATTCCATGAGTACAAACTGTTCCCTTACAAGCCATTAGAGGGCGGACCTTTTTTCCAGTTCCACCATAAGATAGATTAAAATTGTCTAGTTCTTTTTTTACATTATCTATATCTTCATATTTTATCCAAGGTATTTCGCAGGAAAGTCTAGTGGTAAATCCCACATATGAATTTCCATATTCTTCAGAAATATGAGATATTTGAGAAAGCTCTTTTGAAGAAAAGTTTCCAGCAGAACTTAGTATCCTTACTGAAAAAAAATCTCCATCTTTCTGTTTTAAGAATCCTTCACCTTTTAATTTTTGAATTTCAGATTTTAATATCATAATGTATTCCCCCAATAAATTTCATTAAATAAGCTATGTTAATTATAGCTTATAAAATAAAAGATTTAAAATTATTTAAATTTATTGTTGACATAAACATATGGTTATGCATATAATATTACTAAATATATAATTCCTATCGAATAACTTGGATATGTTAAAAGCTAAGATAAGGAATAGTAGCTTAATGAGAACTTGCAGAGAGAAGTCTTCTAGGCTGGAAGAGGCTTTAAGTAATGATTTAAGTGAATGCACCTTTGAGCTCTAGGTCGAAAAAATAGTAGACTGTTGCGGGAAGGCCCGTTAAAGCCTTGAGGTATATTAGTACCAAAATTTTAAGAGATATTATATTTAATTTTTAAATATAATAATCAGAGTGGAACCGCGGGATTATCCTGCCTCTGTAATAGGGGTAGGATTTTATTTTTATAAAAAGGGAGGAATATTTATGAATACTATGAATTATTTTGATTCTATTGCGGCAAATTGGAATACTATAAGAGAGGGATATTTTAAGGATGAACTAAAGTATAAGGCTTTTAAAGAGGTTGATATAAATGGGAAAATTGTAGCAGATCTAGGATGTGGTAGTGGTTTTATTTCCTTAGGATTGTTAGATGAGGCAAAAATAGTTTTTTCTATAGATAATTCTAAAAACATGTTAAGAATTTTAAAAGAAGAAGCTAAAAACAAAGGCTATAATAACCTTTATCCTATAAAAGGAGATTTAGAAGATATTCCACTATTTGATGAATCAGTAGATATTATATTTATAAATATGGCACTTCATCACGTAATTAATCCTAGTAAATCAATCGGAGAAATGTATAGGATTTTAAAGCCCGGTGGAACATTAATAATAACAGACGTAATGGAGCATGATGCTCATTGGGCTAAGGAGGAAATGTTTGATAAATGGTTGGGATTTAAGGAGGTGGATATTTTAAAATGGATGGAAGATGAAAAATTTAAGTATAAAAAATATAAAGATATAGGACTTAAATGTACAGGGTATTCATCAAAAGGTGAATTTGTAGAAACAGGTATATTCTTAGGCAAAGCTATAAAATAAAATTTTGGAGGTATGTAATTATGAAATTTAATTCATTATTAATTCATGGTGGTATTGACGGAGACGAAAGAACAGGAGCTGTAAATGTTCCAATATATCAAACTTCAACCTATAAACAGGCTCATTTTGGAGTAAATACAGGATATGAATATTCTAGAACTGGTAACCCAACAAGGGAAGCACTTGAAAAGCTTATAGCAGATTTAGAAAATGGTTACAGGGGATTTGCTTTTGGATCAGGGCTTGCAGGAATTACAGCAGTACTTTCTCTTTTTAAAAGTGGAGATAAAATTTTAATCCCAGATAATCTATATGGAGGGACTTTTAGAGTACTTGATAAAATTTTTAATAATTTTGGAATTGTCTATAAGATAACTGATATGAGTAGCAGAGCATCAGTAGAAAAGAATATAGAAGACAGTGTTAAAGCTATATTTATAGAAACACCTACAAATCCATTAATGGATGTTACAGATATAAAGGATATAACAGACCTTGCAAAAGAGAAGGGGATAATGTCTATAGTAGATAACACCTTTATGACTCCATACATTCAAAGACCTATAGAACTTGGTGCAGATATCGTTCTACACAGTGCAACAAAATATCTAGGTGGTCATAGTGATTTGGTTGCAGGACTTGTAGTGGTAAGTTCAAAAGAGTTAGGTGATAAAATGCACTTTATTCAAAATTCTACAGGTGGAGTTTTAGGACCATTTGATTCTTTCTTACTAATTAGAGGTATAAAGACTTTAGGGGTACGAATGGACAGGCACATTTATAATGCAATATATATAGCAGAGTTTTTAGAAAATAGAGAAGAAGTTGAAAAAGTATACTATCCAGGACTTCCTTCCCATGAAGGATATGAAATAAATAAAAAACAGGCTAAAGCTTCAGGTGGTATTTTATCTTTTACTTTAAAGAGTAATATAGATTATAAAAAATTCTTAGAAAGTTTAGATATTATAACTTTTGGAGAAAGTTTAGGTGGTGTTGAATCCCTAATTTGCCATCCAGCGTCTATGACTCATGGCGCAATTCCTAAAGAGATAAGAGATACAGCTGGAATTTCTGAAAATCTAGTAAGGCTTTCCATAGGTATTGAAGATATAGATGATTTGATAAAAGATATAGAAAAAGCTTTTCATATGGCAAGGAGGGATATGAATGAAATATTATAATGATATTAAGGAGTTAATTGGGAATACACCACTTATTAAGCTGAATAATTTTAATATTACAAAAGAAGTTAATGTATTTTCAAAGTTAGAGTATTATAACCCTGCTGGTAGCATTAAAGATAGAATTGGACTTTATATGATAGAGGAAGGTGAGAGAGCTGGTGTTTTAAGAAAGGGAATGACCATAATAGAGGCAACTGCAGGAAATACAGGTCTAGGACTAGCAATAGGAGCTTTAAATAAAGGATATAAGACAATTTTTGTAGTACCGGATAAGTTTTCTGATGAAAAGATAGCATTAATGAAAGCACTAGGTGGGGAAGTCATAATAACTCCAAAAGAGAAGGGGATGAAAGGTGCAATAGAGTATGCAAATACTTTGCTTCAATCTATAGAAAATTCAACCTCACTACATCAGTTTGAAAATGCTCACAACCCAGAGGCTCATTATTATGGTACTGGTAGAGAAATATACGAGGATTTGGATGGGGTAATAGATTATTTTGTAGCAGGAGCAGGTAGTGGGGGAACTTTTACTGGAGTTATGAAATATTTAAAAGAAAAAAATCCAAAAATCAAAGGAGTTTTAGTAGATCCAGAAGGCTCCACCATGGGGGGCGGTGAAGAAGGGCCTTATAATATTGAGGGTATTGGAAACAATTTCATACCTGCAGTTATGGATATGAGCCTAGTTTCAGAAGTTATAAAAGTAAATGATGAGGAAGCCTTTGGAGCTAGTAGGGAATTATCTAAAAAGGAAGGTATAATAGTAGGAACTTCCTCTGGAGCGGCTATGGCAGGAGTGTTAAAGTTAATCAAAAAAATAGATAGAGGAAATATAGTAACACTATTTCCGGATAGAGGCGATAGGTATTTTTCAAAAGGATTATTTTGGTAATAAGTTAATATAAATAAATATACTATATATAAATATTTTAGGAGGTATTTACTATGGTTAAAGTTGAAAGTTTTACAATTGATCACACAAAATTAAAGGCACCGTTTGTTAGGAAGTGTGGTGTTCAGAATGGAAAATTAGGAGATGAAATTTCAAAGTTTGACTTAAGATTTATGATGCCCAATAGAGAAGTTATGGATACAGGCGCTATTCATACAATAGAGCATTTAATGGCAGGATTTATGAGAGAGAAGATGGAAGGTATAATAGATATTTCTCCTATGGGATGCCGAACAGGATTTTATATGATAGCTTGGGGAGATAGAGAACCAAAGGAAGTAATAAAAGCTTTAGAGTACTCATTTAAAAGGATTATAGATACAGAAGAAGTACCTGCTGCTAACGAAGTTCAATGTGGTAATTATAAAGATCACTCACTGAAAAAGGCAAAAGAGTATGCGCAAAAGGTTTTAAATGAAGGTATCAGTGATAAAATATATGGATAAAATTAAGTTTAATAAAAAGAAGTTATTACGTTATAGATGTTAGTTTAAGAATAAAATAAGCATTAAATTATAATAAAAACAGGAGCAGTTAATAAATATGTTATAATCTATTTATATGGTGTTAAAGAATATAAATTATAATATAGTTATTATAATCATATTAAAAAGTAAAAAATATTAACTAATAGGTGATTTAACATGGATATTATTGAAATATTAAACGAAATAAATAATCAAAGTAAAGAAAAAAGTCATAAAATTGCTCCTGTTGAAATTTTAAAAATACTTACTAATGGAAGATCTGGTGCACGAGTTTTCATGGTAGAGTATGGTCCAGATAATAAAGTTGGAATACTAAAACTAACTAGTAGTAGTTCTGAATGTGAATCATTTCAAAAAGCTTATGAAGTAGCTATGCAAAATAATATGCATAAATATATAGCAAAGTTAGTACAGGACTATGAAGTGAATATTGAAAATCAACCTACAGTTTATGCTAATTTATATGATCTTGCTGGAGATGATATATATAACTCAGAGACATTTTTAGAAAAAATTATAAATGAGGATGAACTTAAGGATCAAATAATGTCCAAGCTTACTAAATTTATTTTTACTTGGAATAAGGAACATGAAAAGCAATACTTGTCTCCTAAAGAAATAGTTCAAGGTGAGTTAGCACATAGGTTTATGGATAAAAAATATATAAAATCCTTTGAAGAAATAGGTATAAGAAAAGATGTAAAATGGATTTCCTTAGATGGAACTGACAACATACTTCCTAACCCATATTATTTCTTTAACGATTTAGATTCATTGAGAGATATTAAGGTAGCTTGTTTAACATCATGGGTACATGGAGATTTCCAAGGTAATAATATAATTATTACAGAAAATAAACCTATTATTATAGATTTTTGCGACATATTAGAAAATTGTAATGTTTTTCATGATATAAGATATTTAGAATCCATAACCTTATCAGACTATTTAGATTTTGATACTGAATTCCATAGAGATCTTTGGACTAAGGTATGCAAATGTGTAAGTGAGGGTGTTCTTTATGTAGATATACCAAAAGGAAAGGGTATGTCTCTTTTAAGACAACTTATACCAAAGCTTAGAGAAAATCTAAAGCTTGTGGTGTCTGATAGTAGAAATGTTTTATACAATCCATCTTTCTATCTTGCAGGGGTTTCCTGCGGACTTATAAATATGAGAAAGATTAAGGATCCTGTTAGAAAAAAAGCAGCCCTAATATATGCTGCATATAATTTAAAGATGTTTTTAAATGACGTTTCGGTAAATATGTATAATCCTGATTTAAGTTCCTGTATGACTTTAAGTTGGAAAAATCCTAGTGAAAATAATTACATGATCAAATTAGATGTAGTATAAGTAAAATAATAGTAATATATAAACTAAGTTAATTAAGTATATAAAAAAGCACTATGAAGAGTATAAAATATTATTCTTCATAGTGCTTTTTAGATTGTAATTACAGTATTTTAGCTAGAATTTTTTGATTTTAAATATATTATTCAGTAAAATAAAGTTTAGATAAATCTTCAAACATATATATTGGAACTAATTTAGCTTCTTTAACTCCACCTAATTTTTTATCAGTTGCAACTTTTGATATAGAGTAATCAAGAGTGTAAACTGGAGCGTCTTCAGCTATAGTCTTTTGAATTTTTTCATACATTTCTTTTCTTTTAGCTTCATTTTTTTCAATTTTAGCATCATCAAATAATTTGTCTAAATCTTTGTTTAAATATTGAGATGCATTAAATGATGCTTTAGAGGAA
Source organism: Hathewaya histolytica (assembly GCF_901482605.1). Classification (NCBI taxonomy): domain Bacteria; kingdom Bacillati; phylum Bacillota; class Clostridia; order Eubacteriales; family Clostridiaceae; genus Hathewaya; species Hathewaya histolytica. Next base: position 839,799 of record NZ_LR590481.1, read on the forward strand.
TAAACTTCTCCATAAGCACTTGGTTCATCCCCCATAACGTATCCATTCATTATTAGGTCATAATCTCTTTCTTTTTCTCCCATAAGTTTAGCAAAGAAAGATTGATCATCTATACCAACAGCTTCAACATCAATACCAATTGCTTTTAATTGTTCCTGAACTACTAGAACTATTTTCTTTGAAGTTTCTTTTGATGTTGTATACATGAATTTTAATTTGCCCTTAGATACACCAGCTTTTTTCATTAATTCTTTAGCTTTTTCTATATTATGATCATACTTTTCTACGTCTTCTGTATAGAATTTTGTAGAAGGTGGCATTACTGAGGAAGCTTTTTTAGTTAATTCAGTTGTACCAGAATCTGCTTTTAATAGTTCATCTTTATTTAAAGCATAAGAAATTGCTTGTCTAACTTCTTTTTTTGCAAGTAAAGGATTTTTCATGTTAAATACTATGTAATTAACCATCCCTTCGTCAAAAGTATAAGTGTTAAATTTTTGGTCCTTAGAATATTTTAAATAATTCTCATCAGTAAGATATGTTGTTGTTATTTCACCATTCTCAAAAGCTGCTGAAGTTGAATTAGTATCTGCAGAAATTCTAAATACAAGCTTATCTAGATTTGGTTTTCCACCATGATAATCGTTAAATCTTTCAAAAGTTAACATTTCACCTTTTTTCCATTCTTTAAATTTAAATGGACCAGAACCAACAGGTTTTGCCGTTGAAGCCTCTGCTTTTTCTATGCTTTTTTCCTTTTCAAAGATATGCTTTGGAATTGGTCTAAAGTCACCTAGAGCTGCTTCAAATGGTACATAAACTTGTGGTAATTTGAATTCCACAGTTAAATCATCTTTCTTTGCAACTTGTACATCCCTATTATTTATAACAAAATTACCTCTAGCTTCGATATTTTGATTTTTATCAAGTAAAGTTTTAACAGTATAAACTATGTCGTCAGAAGTTATTTTTTGACCATCATGCCATTTTAGATTATCTTTTAAAGTAAGGGTATAAGTTAACATATCCTCAGAGACTTTTAAGTCTTTTGCAAGACAATAATCTTTTTTACCATCATGTTCTCTAAATAGTGGGTCAAATAATGCATTACTTACCGTATACGTAATTCTATTGTATCTAAAAAATGGATTTAAGCTAGTAGGATCTGTGGCAGATGATAATATAACAGTTCCACCATCTTTTTTCTTAGCCTCAGTTTTTGTTCCTTCTTTACCACTATCTTTTTTTTCATTAGTAGGTTTAGTGCCACATGAGGCTAGTGAAAATACTAGACCGACTGAAAGTAAGGCAGCTATAAGTCGTTTTTTCATCTTAATTATTCCCCCTTAAATTTATAAAATTAAAACAATGCATAGACATTATTTTTTAACCACTTTTGGTTCTAATGATATTCTAAGCACATCTCCCACTACGTTAAAACTTAGGACTGTTAGAAGTATAGCCATACCTGGAAATAGCGCTAGATGTGATGCTTGAGATAGATATCTTTGAGCAGTTTGTAACATGCTTCCCCAAGATGCAGCAGGTGCTTGAACTCCTAGTCCTAAAAAGCTTAGGGCAGATTCTGTAAGTATTGCACGTGCTATATTTATAGAGGATGTTACTATAACTGTAGGCATAACATTTGGAAGTATATGTTTTTTGATTATATACCAACTTCTACCACCCATGGAGTGTGAGGCAAGTACATACTCTCTTTCTTTAAAGGAAAGAGTTTCAGCACGTACTATCCTTGCGATTCCCATCCACCCAAATATTCCGATAACCACAATTACATTTTTTAAACCAGGTTTTAGATAAGCATTTGCGATTAAGATTAAGAAAAAAGTAGGTATACACATCAATATATCAATAATTCTCATAATTATCTTGTCAACTTTTCCACCTATAAATCCACTAAAAGTACCAACAATAGTACCAATGGAAACTGACATTATCATGGACAAAAATCCAACAGTAAGAGATACTCTACCACCGTATAAAATCCTAGTAAAATAGTCTCTTCCAAGTTCATCTGTTCCAAAAACATGTTTGAGTGAAGGTGTATTTAATCTTTCAGAAATACTGATTTTATTTGGATTATATGGTGATACAAAGGCAAATATAGAACATATGAGCACTACAAATAATACACAAAGTGAGAACATTGCTAGTTTACTTGACTTTATTTGTAAAATTAGATTATCTATATATTTATTTTCAGAAATTTGTATTTCTTCTTCAATATTATAAGGTGATATATTATTGATAAATTTAAACTTTTCTTTTGAAAGTTCATTATTAGCATTTATAGTTTTATTCATTTGTTTCATTTACCCTCCTTATTCTAGGGTCTATTACTGTATACAATAAATCTGCAATTAGATTACCAAATATAAGTAGTGTAGAGGATAGCATAGTAATAGCCATTATTATAGGGTAGTCCAAACTTTGTATAGAGCTAATACCAAGCCTTCCCATACCTGGCCAACCAAATATGGTCTCTGTAATAAATGCACCCGTAAATAAATCAGGTAAACTCATACATAAAATTGTAACTAATGGTAATAAAGAATTTTTAAGTACATGTTTTGTTAAAATTCTTTTTCTAGAGGCACCTTTTGCTAAGGCCGTTTGTACATAATCTTCTTCTAATTGACTTAAAATACTAGAGCGAACATATCTTGTATTTTCAGCTATACTAGGCAAACTAAGTACCAAGCAAGGCATTATCATATGTTTAATTAAATCAATAATGGAATTTTCCACTCCGATGGTATGCATACCTATACTAGGTAAAAGACGTAGTTTTAATGAAAAAATTGTAATTAAGATCATTCCAAACCAAAATCCAGGAATGGATATACCTATATATGAAATAAAAGTAAATAGATTATCCGCAAGTTTATTTCTATGGATTGCAACATACATTCCAAGTGGAATAGAAATTATTAAAGAAAAAATTGAAGCAGAACCCATTAAAATTAAAGTAGGAATAATCCTAGCACCTAGTTCTACGGAAACTTTCTGATGAGTTATCATAGAGTATCCTAGGTCTCCTTTTAGTATATTGAAAAGCCAAATAAAGTATCTTACAACTATGGGTTTGTCTAAGCCCATGTTATGCTTTATTCTAAGTATTTCATTATAATCCATATCAGGAGTTATAAAAGCTTGTACAGGATCACCAGGAGCTAAGTTCATTAGTATAAAAGAAATAAAAGAAATAAAAAATAGCATTGGAATAATATTAAGTATTCTCTTTAGTAAAATCTTATTTTTCATAAAATCACCTATATTAATTATTTTAAATATAACAAAATTCGATAGTGTATTGCGTTTTTTAACAATCATTGAGATTCTATAACAAAACTTTAAAATATTCAATGAAAACTAGAGCGATATTAATAAATTCAATAGGTGATTAAACACCTATTAGTATTATACCATACTATTTCGATAGGGATGATAAAGAAACAAAATTCAAAATACATAAACAAAATGATACAATATATATTTACAGAGTATGGGATATTAATTTTGTACCTAATGAATAGTAAAACTTAGTATAAAGTGGGATTTAAATAGAAAGGAGAAAATTTTAGAGGAAATATACTAAACATAGACATAAAAAAGATTTATCACTAAGATGAAATTTAGTAGTGATAAATCTTTGATTTTTAAAATATTAGATTAGTTAATAAGCCACATATTACAGCGGATACATATAGTATTAGGGTTATTAGTAGTGCTGATTTTCTGTTTTGCCTTTCTTTAAATAGTAGAATCAGGGCAAGACCAGCGTTAGAACTAAGACCACTTATTAAAGCACTGTAACTTAAACTTCCTATGGAGAATACCTCTACAAGAGCAATTGATGTTGCACAATTTGGTATTAGTCCTATAAGAGAGGAAAAGAATATTTGAATTATTGTGTTACCAGAGCTAACTTTTAATATAGAAGAGAGCTCTTTTATTTCTAATATTATATTTAGTAAAAAAGTTACTACAAATATATATAGTGCAATTTTAAATAACTTTTTCAGAGTGTGAATAAATATATGTTTTAAATTAATATGATCATGTTCTCTTATGTGTAAGTCTTTACTGTGTTTATTATCATGATTATGAATGTGTGATGAATCATCATGAGAACAAAAACAATGGTTATCTAAGTTTAAATTTTTTATATTTTTTATGTTTATATTATGATTTTTAAATATAAAGTCTACTGAGTATCCAACTATTATTCCTAAAACTAACTTTGTTAATATGAGGGGGAGGATAGTTTTAGCTTGTTTGGGATTAGAAATTAAAAGAGGGATAGCTTCGTCAGAGGTAGAAATAAATACAGCCATCATAGTTCCTAGGCTAATAAGCCTTTCAGAAAAGAAACCTACAGCTAATATGGAGATTCCACATTGAGGAATTACACCTAAAAGGGAACCTATTAAAGGACCAAGTTTACCTGCTTTTTTTATGTTATCGTTTAAAGTTTTACCATACTTAATTTCTAAAAATTCCATTAAAAATAAAACTATAAAAAGTAAGGGGAGCATTTTTAGGGTATCTTCAATACCGTGTAAAAAACTATGTATTAGAATATGCATTATATATCTTCCTTTATATTACAATATTTATTTGCAAATGAATTGCATATGCATTATTATAAAGGTTATTTATATGTAAAGCAAGTTTTTTCATAAATGTTATTGACTTTTATTTCTTAAATGTATTATTATACTATTAAGAGTTTGTTAATCTTTAACATTAATTTTCCGAATTTTCTTTTTTAATATATTATTATATAATTTAAATAAACAAAGAAACAAATCTTAAGCAAAATCAATACATATATTTATTTAGAACATACCATTATACAAACAAAAATATTAAACGACTAATTTATTGAAAATTAAAAAAAAAGGTTCTATAGGCAATAATAAAATTAATTTGTTTATAGAAAACATAATATTTATTTCAAAATAGGTTAAAGGGGTTTATAAATTTTAAATTTAAATTTAAAATTTTAATAAATATGTAAAGGGGGAGAATATTTTGTTTAGTAAAAAGTTTATGGGGAAAGTAGCTGCATTTACAGTTACACTTACAATGATTTGCCCTATGGCAGCAAATGCTACAAGTGCTAAATCTGGAGTATTTAAAGATACTGTTCCAGTAGCTCAGAAGAAAGCTTGGACAGGGAAAAAGTATGAGGCAAAACCATTAATAATCCTAATGGATTTCAAGGATTACAAGCATGACGAAATATTTGAAAAAGAAGATTGGAATATTAATGGGTATAAAAAGGAACAAAAGACAGATTATTTATATTCACCACAATTTTATAGGGACAGATTTTTCGGGGAAGAACGTTATACAGGATCTGATGGAAACAGCTATGTGTCTATTAGAAAGTTTTTAAATGAAGAATCTGGTGGAAGTTACATATTTAATGGGGATGTAGCAGGTTGGTATACTGCAGAGCATGACGCTGCATATTACGGTAGTACTCAAGATGATGCTAATAAACTTGTAATAGAAGCATTGAAGAAGGTAGCTAATGACCCTAATATTGATTTGTCAAAATATGATGTAGAAGATAAATGGGATTATGATAATGATGGAAATTATTATGAGCCAGATGGAATAATAGACTCTCTTGTAGTTATTCATCCTGGTATTGGAGAAGAACATGGTGGAGGACATTTAGGGAAAGATGCTATATGGCCTTATAGAGCAAGAGTAAGCTGGTATCCATCTAGTGGGTATAAAATGCCAGAAGTTACAGATAGTAAAGGTAAAAAGTGGAAGGGTGAAGATTACACTGTTTTTGCTCAGGATTTACCAATGGATTTATTTGGACATGAATATGGACATGTATTAGGATTATTTGACCTTTATGGATTCGGGGATTCCACTCCTCCAGTAGATTACTGGTCATTAATGGGTGGAAGCTACACAGGTCCAATTAGAGGAACTATGCCTAATAGTTATGGTGCATATGGTAGAGAATATCTTCAAAAAGATTTTGAATCTAAGGGCTTTAAATTAAATTGGCAAAATGCTGAAGAGTTTTCAATTAATGATTTAAGTGAAAAGGGAAAAGATATTGTTATAGGACAATCATCAGTTAAGGATGATAAAATTAATACTATTAGAATAGATCTTCCAGAAAAAGAAACTACAATAACTAAAATGAAACAAGGTAACTTTGCTTACTTTACAGATAACAAAGATGATTCTAGAACATCAATGAGTACACTTTTAGATTTAACTTCACAAAAGAGTGCTAAGCTTAAATTCTCAACTTGGTATGATATAGATCCTGAATATGACTACTTATCAGTACAAGTTAGTGAACAAGGAAAAAACAAGTGGGAAGCTATAAAAGGTAACATAACTACAGATAAAAACCCTAATGATGAAACACCAGACGATCCTACAGATAGAAATCCAGGACATGGAATTACAGGAGACTCTGGAAAAGCATGGGTAGATGCTGAATTTGATTTAAGTAAATATGCAGGTAAGAAAATTGACTTGAAATTCTTCTTCTGGACAGATGGAAATACTCCTCAAGAAGGTGCTTATATCGATGAAATTAAAGTTTTAGGAGATAATGATAAAGTTCTTTTAGAGGATAATGCAGAAGGTGAAGATAAATTTAAATTAGATGGCTTTAAAAAATCTAATGCAGTTAAGAAATCAGACCATAACTATTTAATTGAATGGCGTAATCATAAAAATGGAGAAATAGATGAAGGGTTAGGAACATTCCCATCAAATCGTATGAAAGGTATAACTTACGACCCAGGTCTAGTTATGTGGTATATGAACAGAGGAATGTTAAATGGATCTAATAGAGCAAACCAACAAACAGATGAGCATCCAGGTTCTGCTTATGCATCAGTAGTAGATGCAGATCAAGAACCAGTAAGATGGATTAAGGGAGACCAATCAGGAATTGACGGTGTTGACTACCAATTACATGATGCTGCATTTGGATTAAAAGAAACTACACCTATTGAAAAGAAATGGGAAAATGGTGCTATAACTAGAGATAATAATACTTTTATGAATCCTTATTTCCATGATAAAAATAGCTATTTCAATGGAAGTGATCATACTTTAGCACAATCAGGAGTTATACTTAATAATTATGGATTAAGAGTATTTGTAACTGATCAAAGCAAAAATAGTAGTTCAGCAAAACTTCATATATCTACAGATACTACAAAAAATATAACAAAACAAGATGCTTCTATGATACAAAGAATAAAAGTAAAAAATAATGAGTTAATAGTTCAAACTGATGATTTATATGGAGAAAAAGCTTATGTGTCTCTATTAGTTGAACAAAAAGGTAAAACAGAGACAAAGAAAATAAAACTAGCTAGAACAAACAAAGAATACAAGGCAAAATTAGATTTTAAACCAAATGGAACAGAAAAAATTAACTTCATAATCTTAGAAGACAAAGAAGGAAACACAAAATCTATATATAATTTAGATGTTCATAAGGTATTTGGAGCTAAACTTGCTATAAATTCTAATCCTGTTAAAGGTTCATTTAAAAATAATAAAAATAAATTTAAATTAAATGCAGAAGAAGAAGTTAAAGCAAATGTAAAAAATAATTCAGATAATGAAGAATTAGCTAGCTTATATGTAGCAGTATATAATGAAAAAAATAAGTTAGTAAAGTATGAGAAATCTGGAGACGTTGTTTTAAAACCTCAAGAAGATAAAGAGTTAAGTGTAAAAATAAAATTAGATTTACCTAAAGACAAAAAATATAAAGTTAAAGCATTCTTATGGAATGGTGAAAAAAATAAAATGCCAATAGAAAAAGCTATAACTTTTGATGTAGAACAATAAAATATTACTTTAAGTTAGTAAATTTAAAAAAAGGTTGTCCATTTCAGGACAACCTTTTTTAGTAAAAAGATTATTAAGGTAAATTATTATTTTCCTATGAACATTTGAGTCCAGTATAATCTTCCGTTTGAATCTTTTGCAACACCAACACCTAATTCTGTAAAGCTTCCATTTAATATGTTAGCTCTGTGACCAGAAGAATTCATCCAACCTTTCATAACTTCACTTGGGGAAGGTTGTCCCATTGCGATGTTTTCTCCAGCACTTGTATAGGAAACACCGAATTTCTTCATCATATCGAAAGGTGAACCATATGTTGGAGAATTGTGAGAGAAGTAATTATTTTTAATCATATCTTCTGATTTTAGTGTGGCAACTTTATTAAGTTCAGCATTTAATTTTAAAGGTTTTAAACCTGCTTTGCTTCTTTCAGCATTTACAAGATTTAAGACTTCATTTTGTTGAGCTGCAAAGTTACCGCTTGTAGCTTTATCACCAGAATTTTCTTGTGGCTTTTCTGCTGGTTTAGCAGGGGCTACAGGAGTTTTAGTATCAGGTTTTGAAACTTCTTTATTACCTTGGTTGTTTGTAGTTACAACTTTTTTATTGCAATCTATGTTACAAGATTTATTAAAGCCATATTTAGATAAAACTTCATTTTTATTTAAGCCACTACAGTCTTTATATACAATTTTAGATTTTACATTATTTCTTGCGTTACAGTTTAAGCCTCTTGCATAAACTGAAGATGTAAGTGAAAGTGACATTAAAGTTGCGGTTGTAACTGATAAAATTTTTGACATTTTGTTCATTGTATCATTTCCTCCCTTTAATTTCTTAAAAATTATTTTTTCTTTGTTGCTTGAAAACATCTTAACATAGGAGTTTTGGCATTAAAAGTTAAAAACCATGGAAATAAAGGAAGGATATTTCATAAAACCAACGAAATCAACTAGAATCCTCTTTTATGGCAATATATTTCCAGTATAAAAACTATAATTTTTAAAAACAAAAAAATAAAACTTCATTGCAAAATGGATTATAAGTGCAATAAAGCTTTATTTTTCTAAGTTATTTTGGCACTTTTGTAAAGTGAGGAGCGTATGAATCCTTTGTCATTTTATCAAATTCAAACCCCATAGCTTTTAAACCTTTTATAATTTCTGGAAGAGCATCTGCTGTAGTAGTTTTAGGATCTAAATCGTGCATTAAAATAACGGCTTGATTTGTACTTTTACTTTCAGAAAGTACACTTTGTACAATTTTATCTTTCTTTTGAGTCATAGCAGAGGCATCTGTAGAATCTACATTCCAGTCGAAAAATTCATATTCCTTACTCATTTCTTTTACTATATCCTTCATGATACCTTTTCCGCCATATTTATAGCTTATAGTATTGTTAGAACCTCCAGGGTATCTCAAAAGATAGTTAGGAGCTTGTCCAGTTACTTCCTCTAGGTATTTGTCTAACTTCTTAACATCGGCTTTAAAGTTATTAACAGAAGAATAAACTTTAGAATAATCATGACTATATGTATGGTTTGCAAGTGCATGTCCATCATTAACTATTTCTTTATATAGTTCTTCTAGTCCAGGATGTCCATTTACAAAGAAGGTAGCCTTTACATCATGATCCTTTAGAGTCTTAAGTATTCTTCTTGTATTTTTTCTAGAAGGACCATCATCAAAAGTTAAATAAGCAACTTTTTTATTTTTCATATTTTCTTTAACTTCTGATTTTAATTTTTCAATATCATTTTCTAGTTTTTTCATATCTTCACTAGATTTCTTATTTTCTTCTTTTAAAGCGGTAAGTTTATTACTTATTTTTTTATTTTCATTTTTAGCAAGTATTGCCTGAGTTTGGGTAAGTATTGCAAAAGAAAAAGAGACTATAAATATAGCAAATAATAAGATCTTTAATGGACTTAAAGACTTACGCTGGTTTCTTCTATTTGAATTTCTCATAATATTATCATTCCTTTACTTTTTTAGTTTTTGTTCTAATTTTTGTTTATCTTCTATAAGTTTACTTTTTTTACTATTTAAATCTTTTTTATCTTTTTCTAAGGCTTCCACCTGAGATTTAAGCTTAGCATTTTCATCTTTTATGCTTTTAATAGAGGAGTTATTAAAAAACACTAATATGCCGCTGGCTATAATAAGTACACACATTAAAATTCCAAATCTTTTTTTCATTAAAATTCTCTCCTAACTTATTTATGATTCCTATTTCATTATACACGTTTTTTGTCGTATGTTAAATTACAAATACGTAACAAATAACTTAAATGTAGTATAAAATAAAAAAATATCAAAAAAATCTAAATTTTCAAGTGAAGTATGAGAAATTTGTAATATATAAGATCAATATATTAAATAGTTTATATTCATTATCAATATATTTAATGTATTGATAGTTATTTTAAATATAGTATGAGATTAAAATTGTTTATAAAATTTCTTTATGATAAAATAACTTATAGGTTAAATATTCCAAAACTATAAGTTATGCTTAATTAGTCAAGGTTAACTTATTTAAAAAAGCAATATTTTTGTTTATGATGTAATCAATTTTGATTTTTGCCTATATTAGTTTTAATTAAAAGTTTATTGACTAATATAAATATAAAAAGGAGCTAGTGAAATGTTCAATAATAAAAAAGCTATTAGAAATTATATCTATAATTTAAGAGATAATATGAAAGAAGAAGAAAAAAGTTTATGGGATGAATCAATAGAAAAAAAATTAATTACTCATTCCTTATATGAAGCATCTAGTACAATATTCATATATGTTAGCTTTAGAGGAGAGGTTTATACTCATAATATAATAAAAAATGCATTACAAAAAAACATAAAGATATGCGTGCCTAAGATAAATAAACAAGAGAAGATTATGGAAGCCTATTATATAAATTCTATGGAAGATTTAGAAGAGGGGTATTTTAAGGTATTAGAACCAAAAGAATATTGTAAAAGAACTAATAATGAAGATATAGATCTTATAGTATCACCTGGGGTTGCTTTTGATAAAGAAGGAGGAAGAGTAGGGTACGGTGGAGGATTTTATGATAGGTTTATAGGAAGTCTTTCTAAGGAGATACCAGTAATAGCTTTAGCATATAAATTTCAAATTTTAGATAAAGTAATCTTAGAAGATACTGATAAAAAAGTTGATGAAATCTTGATTAATGATTAGTAAAATTATCAATAATATAATCTAATAATAAATAAAACATATAAATATGCATTAAATAAGTAAAATAGTTTAGTTTAAATATTCAAAAAACTTATAAAATGATATATAATATGATTTAGGTACTACCTTGGGATAAGCCCATTTGTTTATAATAATGGACTTTAAGTACTTTACAACAACTTAGGGTAATAAATTATGGAAAGGTAGGTGTATACCTGAATGGATTATTTATAATTTACATATGTAATCTGTGTCAGGGAGTATATGAATATTAAAGAAAGAGTTCAAGAATTAAGAAAGTTAATGCAAGAGAAGGGAATACAAGCATATGTTATTCCTAGTTCAGATGCTCACCAAAGTGAGTATGTAGCGCCTCATTGGAAAGGTAGGGAATGGATTTCAGGATTTACAGGGTCAGCTGGTACAGTAGTAGTTACATTAGATGATGCTGGTCTTTGGACTGATGGAAGATATTTCATACAAGCTGAAAAACAATTAGAGGGTTCAGGAATTAAACTTTTCAAAATGGGACAACCTTCAGTTCCAACAATTAAAGAATGGTTGAAATCAGTTTTAAAAGACAATGATACTATTGGATTTGATGGAAAAACGGTTTCTAGGACTTTTGCAGAAGAATTAGAAAGTACTCTATATAAGAAAAATATTAAATTTAATCTTCAATGGGATTTATTAGGTACACTATGGAATGATAGACCCTCTATTCCTGAAGATAAGATTTTTACTTTAGATGTTAAGTATGCTGGCCTTAGCAGAACTGAAAAGATAAATAATGTTAGAGAAGAAATGAAAAAACTAGAAGGAAATAACTTCTTACTATCTTCTTTAGATGATATAGCATGGTTATTTAATATAAGAGGTAATGATGTTCCTTGTAATCCAGTTATTATTTCATATGCTTTAATTTCTTTAGATGAGGCTATTTTATTTGTAAATGGAAAGAAAGTTCCAGAAAACGTTAGAAAAGAATTAGAATGTGATGGAATACTTATCAAAGAATATGAAGAAGTTGAGAATTATCTAAATAGATTAAAGAGTGGAGATTCTGTAATATATGATCCTACTAAAACAAATATGTGGTTATTTAATTCGATTAAGGAAGAAGCAGGAAAAGTAGAAGCCCAAAATATAACAACTAAAATGAAAGGAATAAAGAGTGAAGTTGAACTTGAAAATATGAGAATAGCGCATATTAAAGATGGTGTTGCTATGGTTAAATTCTTATATTGGTTAGATAATAATTTAGGAAAAGAAAGAATCACTGAGATTTCTGCAACTAATAAGTTAGAAGAGTTCAGAAAAGAAGGGGAAGACTTTAAAGGCATAAGCTTTGGTACTATAGCAGGATATAAAGAACATGCAGCTATGATGCACTATAGTGCAACAGAAGATAGCGACTACGAACTTGAAAAGAGGGGAATGTTCCTTGTAGACTCAGGCGGACAATATTTAGAAGGAACAACAGATATAACAAGAACTATGGTTTTAGGCGAGCTTACACAGGAAGAAAAAAGAGACTTTACTCTAGTTCTTAAAGGTGTAATTAACCTAAGCATGGCAAAATTCTTATATGGTGTAACAGGAACTAACCTAGATGTTTTAGCAAGAAGACCATTATGGGAGTATGGAATTGACTATAAATGTGGTACAGGCCATGGAGTAGGATTTTTCTTAAATGTCCATGAAGGACCTCATGCTATAAGAGTTAATCACGTACCTACAGTGTTTGAAGAGGGTATGGTTGTAACTAATGAACCTGGTGTTTATAAAGAAGGTAAACATGGTATTAGATTAGAAAACATTCTAGTAGTTAAAAAAGATGAGAGTACAGAATCAGGACAATTTATGAAGTTTGAAACTATTACTTTTTGTCCAATGCATTTAGATGGAGTAGTAGTTGAGTTATTAAGTCCAGAGGAAAGAACTTGGCTAAATAACTATCATGCAGAAGTTTATGAAAAGTTAAGTCCTTATTTAGATGAAGAACATAGAGCTTGGTTAAAATACCAAACAAGAGCAATATAATTAAAGTTATTAAAAAATAAATAGATTTATTATATAAATATTTTCTATAAAAAGAGCACTAGATTTTATATTCTTATAATAGTATAAGTTTATAAAATAAGTGCTCTTTATTTTACTTATAATTAAGTAAAGTGTTAAACTTATTAAGTTTTGAAAGTGCTCTTTGTTTAATTAGAGAAATTAAGGATTCATCTGAAGAGGTTATAAGATCCTCATCACATAAAACTGAGAGACAATCTTCTATGGTATCCACTGGATAAATATGAAAAAGTCCATCCTTAATAGCTTGTAATACTTCATCTTTTAATATTAAATCTTCTACATTAAGTTTTGGAATTATGACTCCATTGGAACCATTCATTTTATTAAGATTACAAATATCAAAGAATCCTTCTATTTTTTCATTTACACCACCAATAGGTTGGACTTCTCCCTTTTGGTTTATAGAACCAGTGATTGCAATGTTTTGTTTTATAGGTATATTTGAAAGAGAAGATAGAAGGGCTATTAGTTCTGCGCAAGAGGCACTGTCACCTTCAATACCAGAATATAATTGTTCAAAAACTATACTAGCATTAAAGGACAAATGAGTATCACCACCGAGCATTTTACCTATGAATCCTGAGAGAATCATTACACTTTTATTATAGATATTTCCGCTCATTTTAGCTTCTCTTTCAATATTTATTATTCCTTTACGTCCAGCATAGGTTGTCGCAGTTATTTTATGTGCCATTCCAATTTCTATATCACCTAAATTAATTACACATAAACCGTTTATTTCCCCAACCAAACTTCCTTTAGTATTTAATAGATATCTATTCTCTTTATACATTTTTAATATTTTATATTTTGTTATACTATGCATTTCTATATTTTCTTTTAAAGCTTCTATAATGTGTTTTTTTTCTATGATTTCTTTTTTATCTTTCTTTGCAAAGAAATTTGCAATATCTATAATATCTAGAAGTTTTCCAATAGAAGATGTAATATAATTTTTATTTTCAGCAAGTCTCGCTCCATAGGTTAAGAGTTCTATTATTCCACTCTTCTCTATATGGTGAAAGTCATTTGCATCTACATAGTTATTTATATAACCAAGAATTTCATAAATGTTTTTCTCATTATTCTCAAGTTCACTATCAAATTCTGCTTTAATCTTAAATAGTTTTTCAAAATCTTCATCATGATTCAGTAATATAGAGTATAAAAGTTCACTACCGATTATAATGATCTTTAGATTAAGGGGGATTTCCTCAGTTTTTAGGCTTACTATAGGCAAAATTTCAAGGCTTCCTCGAGTATTCTCTATAGTTATCTTTTCATTTTTTAAAACCCTTTTTAAATATTCATAAGAATCAAGGTTATTTAATAGGTCTTGGGCATTTATTATTAGAAATCCTCCATTAGCTCTATGAATATTTCCTGCCTTAATATGGGTAAAGTCTGTAACTAAGTTTCCCATTTTATTTTCATATTCAATTTTTCCAAATAGACTATGATAATCACAAGAATCTTCAAAGATTACAGGGGCTCCATTTAGAGGATTATTACTTACTAAAACATTTACTTCATATCTTTTTAGTACACTATGGTCTAGAATATTTTCTAATAGTCTAGCATTATCAGATTCTTTATCAATAAAAACCTTTTCTAGATTATCTTCTAAAAACTCTTGTATGTTTTCTATTAAATCATCTTTAACATGATCTAAATATTGTAAGACCTTTTTATTTTTACTATATTTATCTTTAAGTATATTAAATTTTTTACCTAACAGTTTCTCAGCCATTTTATTATCTAATTTTAAGATTTCATTTTCCATGTTTCTTTCTAGGATTTTAGTTTGTTTTATAGTGTCTATAGATATAAGTCTTAGCTCAGCGGCATTGTTACTAATATTATTTTTTTCTTCATTATTTAGTTTATTATACTCTTCATTTACTAGTTCTTTACCATCCTTTATAGGAACGAATACAAATCCTTCTTCTGAGTCTTCTTTTATCAACAGATCCATATTTCTAGCTATAGAGTTTAGTTTATCTGTAATATCTAGTATTTGTTTTTCGTATTTACTTATAATATTGTTTTTATCCTGTTCATAGGTATTAGAACTAAAACAAATAGGAGCTTCTCTATAAAGGTAATCTATAAGATTTTCCATACCCAATTTAAATTGCTTTCCTTCTCCAGAAGGAAAAGAAAGAGCAGATGGTGTGTTTTCGTCCTCGAAATTAAATACATAACACCAATCTAAAGGAGATTTTATGGTTTTAGCATAATTCTCTATTTTGTTTATTATATAGCTAGTCTTACCTGTACCACTATGACCAGATATATATATATTGTATTCTTTTTTATTTATCTGTAGGCCCATATCCAAAGATCTTTCGGCCTGTTCTTGACCAATGATACCCCTAAAAGGAGGTATTTCTTTAGTAATTTTAAAATCTGGAATTTTAAAATTTATTATTAAATTCTTATAGGATATTTCTTTAATAGAATTATTCATTTTGTAGTCCTCCCTTAATAAAAAAGCACATAATATTATATCATATATACAATTTATTATATTAAGTTCCTTTTTTTAGTGATATAATAAATTAGATATATAAAAACATATACTAATTATTAATTTTAATATACAAATATAGGGGGCATGGATATTGGAAATCAGAAAAAGATTACCACTTACTATTATTTTATTAATTATAACGCCATTAATGCTTCTTGCAGTAATATCCTATAAGAATTTTTCCAAGGCACTTACTAAAAGTAGTATAGACACCATAGACAAGGTAACGGATATTGCAAGTAAACAGTTAGAGGATCTAATAGTAGCTCAAAAATTAGAGACTAAAAACATAGCAGACAGGGAAAGAGTGAAATCTGTTTTCACTGAAAATAACAATGAAATTAATATGAGACATGTTACTTATATTTTTAAAAATGCTAAATCACTTTCGAAAGATATAATAGATACTGTACTTTTTGATAAAAATGGAGTAGTAATTATTAATAGTAACAAAGAAAATAATAATGAACTACAATCCTTTATTAAATCTAATAAAGAAATGTTAAAAAAAGATATGGTTATTACTGACACTAATCTTACGGGTAAGGTAAGAAAAAATTCATATATTATATCGCAGCCTGTAAAGGATAGAAAAGGTAATGTATATGGTTGTATAGCTAATATATATAATTATAATAGTATGTATAACGTTATAAAAGATGCAAAAGTAGGAGAGAGTAGTCATATAACTTTAGTACATAAAAATGGACAAATTTTAGGTAGTACAAATGATAAAAAAGATACACTGATGAAAAATGGAGATATTACTAATATAAAAGGCATTGAACATAAAATTAAAGAAATTAAGAAAAATGATAGTGAAGTAATTGGATATAGGGCAATTAAGGATAATGGTTTAGTATTAATATTAGGTCAAAGTTTAAGTGAAATAAATAGACCTGCTAGGAAAATTATGATTATTATTTTTATTTTAATGATAATATTTACTTTATTGGGTATGTTCTTAGCGGTAGGGTGTTCAAGAGTTATTACAGATCCTATAAGTGATCTTATGAATACTATGGAACTTGCGACAGTGGACAACTTTAATATAATGTCAACTTATAAAGGAAATAATGAAATAGGTAGGCTTTCCTCTAGTTTTAATAGCATGATTAAAAAATTAAAGGATAGCTATGAAGAGCTTACAAGAGTATATGGAAAGCTAAGTGTTACGGAGGAAGAACTAAGGGCTAAATATATTCAGCTAAAGGAAAATGAAAGAAATTTAAAGGTTATGGAAGAAAAATACAGATTTGCAGTAGACGGATCTAATGATGCTATATGGGAATATAATATTAATAATGGTGATATGTTTTTCTCTAGTAAGTGGAAAGAAATAGTATTAAAGGAAATAGTATTTGCAGAGACGTTTCCTGTTATACTAGAACAAATAGTTTTCAAAGAAGATTTAAAGGCTGCTATAGAAAATTATAATCAATGTATAAATAATGATGGTATTTCTTTTAATCAAGAGTTTAGGTCAAAAGAAAAGAAGGATAGATGGATTTTAATTAGAGGAACTATTCAGAAAGATGAGAAAGGTAACCCAATTAAAATATCTGGTACAGCTACAGATATTACTTATAGAAAAAGGGACGAAGAGAGAATAAAGTTTTTAGCATATTATGATACCTTAACTAATATTCCTAATAGAGCTTATTTCTTAGATAATATAGATAAAATACTTAGTGATACTATAAAGGCTAAAGGTCAAGGAGCCATGCTTTTCATAGGTCTAGATAACTTTAAAAAAATTAATGATAATCTTGGTCACAGTGTAGGAGATATATTGCTAAAAAAGATTTCCAAGAGTCTGAAGACTATAGTAAGGAACAAAGGAACAGTTTGTAGATATGGTGGAGATGAATTTTTAATAATATTAAATAGCATTATGAATAAAGAGGATGTAAAAATATTTTCTCAGGAAATTTTAGATACTTTAAATGGAAAATTCTTAGTGGGTAATAGGTATATTTACTTTTCTGTAAGTGTGGGTGTGGCATTATTCCCAGCAGATGGTCTTAAAGGAACTATTCTTTTAAAGAATGCAGATACAGCAATGCATAGGGCAAAAGAATTAGGGAAAAATAGATGTGAATTTTATGATGTTTTAATGAGCATAGAACTTAAGAGAAAATCTACTATTGAGCATATGCTGAGAGAGGCTTTGAAAAATAATGGATTTATTATACATTATCAACCTAAAGTGCATTTCAAAACTGGTGAGATTCATGGATTTGAAGCATTGTTAAGGCTTAAGGATAATGAAGAAGGAATGATTTCGCCTAAGGAATTTATACCTATAGCCGAGGAAACAGGGCTTATTATACCTATGGGATATTGGGTTATTAGTGAAATATGTAAACAAAATAAGTTATGGAGAGATAAAGGACTAAGTTATGAAAAGATTTCCGTAAATATATCTCCTAAGCAATTAGAGCATAAAAGATTTCTTAGTAATGTTAGGGATATAATAAATAATTCAGGTGTAGCTCCTAAAGATCTAGACTTTGAAATTACAGAAAATATATTAGTAGAGGAAAAAGAGATTAAAATAAGCATATTAAAAGAAATTCAGAATATGGGTATAAGTATTTCACTAGATGATTTTGGCACGGGTTATTGTTCTTTAAACTATCTTAAAACTTTTCCTGTTAACACTATAAAGATTGATAAGAGTTTTATAGATGATATATGCATAGATAAGATAAAAGAGTATATCATAGACGGGGTAATAGTAGTTGCAAAGAATATGAATTTAGATATAGTTGTAGAGGGGGTTGAGACTAAAGATCAATATGAAATTCTAAAGAAAAAATCCTGCGATTTGGTTCAAGGTTACTTATTTAGCAAACCTATACCTAATTATGTTGCAGAGGAGTATTTATACAATGGTATATACATTGCAGAGTAATAAAATTAAGTTATACTAGTATAAAAATAATCATAAGAATAAAAAATGTAAGTTACATAGATATTTATACATATTAAATATAAATTACATAGATACTTATAAATGTAGATAGCAGAGTAGAAGTTACTCTGCTATCTTAATAAATATATTATTTTTTATAAAACTCTCTAATTTTTTTACAAACAAAATCTACTTCATCTTCAGTGATTTCTGGATAAATAGGAAGAGCTAGAATGTTCTCACAAGTTCTTTCAGCTACAGGGAAATCACCTTTCTTATATCCTAGATACTCAAAACATTTTTGTAGATGTAATGGTTTTGGATAGTATATACTAAATTGAACTTCATTTTGTTTTAGGTATTCAGCTAGTTCATCACGTTTTTCTGCTAATATATTAAATACATAATAAACAGGTTTTTGATCACCTTTAATTACTGGTAATGTAACTTCGGGGATATCCTTTAATCTATCTATATACCATGATGCTATTACTTCTCTTTGCTTTATAGATTCTTCCATATGTCTTAATTTAACTAAAAGTACAGCAGCTTGAAGGGTATCTAATCTTGAGTTATATCCTAAATGATCGTAGTGATATTTCTTAGTAGCACCATGTACTCTATATGACCTTGCAAGTTCAGCTAAATTATCATCATTTGTTACGATCATACCACCATCACCATATCCACCTAAGGTTTTTGTAGGGAAGAATGAAAATATACCCATATCACCTATAGTACCAGAATGTTTATAATCACTACCATTTCCTTTCCACCTCATACCAAAAGCTTCAGCGGCATCTTCTAAGACTCTTAAATTATGTTTTTTAGCTATTTCCATAATTTTATCCATGTCTGATATTTGGGAGAATAGATGAATTGGTAATATACCTACAGTATTTTCAGTTATTTTTTCTTCAATTTGATTTACATCTAAATTGAAAGTTTCTGGGTCTATGTCTACAAATACAGGTTTCCCTTTATGTCTAGAAATACATGAAGTTGAAGCTAAGAAGGTAAATGGAGAAGTTATTACTTCTTTTCCATCTTTAAACCCTAGAATATCAGAAGATAATATAAGGGCATCAGTACCAGAAGCCACGCCTATAGCATGCTTTGCACCAGTGAATTCTTGTATTGCTTTTTCAAATTCTTTAACTTCAGGTCCTAGAGTTGAAACTCCTCTTTCAATAACATTAAATATGGCTTTAGTAAATTCTTCTTTTTTATTTTCGTACTCTCTTAAAGATGTATAAAAATTAACTTTCATTCTGCACTATCCTTTCTTAATCTTATAGTATAATAATTAATTTTATAAAAGCTTTTTTACACAAGATACAAGTTCAGTTGCTATACTCTCTGCATCTTTTAGTGAAAGCATTGAGTAAACAGGCATAGAAATTTCATTTGCGTATTGGTTATATGCATTAGGATAATCTTCTATATTATATCCTAAATTTTTGTATAGAGTAAGTAGTGGAAGTGGGATAAAGTGGACGTTAGTTGCAATACCCATTTCTGCTAGTTTTTCTATAATTATTCCTCTTTTTTCTTCTGTGAAACCTTTAATTCTTAGAGGATATAAGTGATAAGAGGTTTCTTTAATATCATCCTTCATAAACGGGATTATAGCCCAATCCTCTTTTTCTAATATTCTGTTATAGACTTCGAATATTTCTCTTCTTTTCTTTAAAATATCATCATATCTATCTAGTTGAACAAGACCAATAGCTGCTTGTATGTCTGTCATGTTACATTTAAATCCATCAGTAATAACATCGTATTTCCAAGCACCGGCTTTCATTTTAGATAGGGCATCTTTAGTTTGACCATGTAATGAAGAAACTTTAAATTCTTTATAAAGGTTTTCTTTTCCTAGGAAATTATTATCATTAAAAGTTACGCTTCCACCTTCCGCTGTAGTAAGGTTTTTAACAGCATGATAAGAGAATGTATGGAAGTGAAATTGCCCTCCAACATGCTTTCCCTTATACTTAGCACCAAAAGAGTGAGCAGAGTCAGAAACTAAAATTATATCCTCTCTTCCCATTTCTTTCAACATGTTTTTTATAAGGTCGAAATCTACTGGAACCCCAGCAAAGTCTACTGTGAATATAGCCTTAGTTTTAGGAGTTATAGCTTTCTTAATTTCTTCTTCATCAATTAAAAAACTATCTTTTTTAGTATCAACAAAAATAGGTTTTATGCCTCTATGAACCATAACACTAGCTGTTGCAGTGTAGGTATATGGGGTAGTTATGATTTCATCTCCTGCTTTTAGGTCATATACTTTTAAAATAAGTTCCATGGCTGCTGTTGCACTTGATAGTGCTACGGCATAATTTGCGTCACAATATTTTGCAGCAGTATCTTCAAAAGCTTTAACTTTTGGACCTGAAGTTATCCAGCCTGATTTTAAAACTTCTACTACGGATTCGATTTCCCTTTCAGTAATATCTGGTGGTGAAAAAGGAATATTATATTTTTTCATTTATTTCATCCTCTCCTATTTTTGACACATAAAAAAACCAGTGTCCTTAGTAATAGTAATAATATTTTTATTGATTATTATGTCTTCAATATAATTGACTAATTTTTTATATAATTTTTCATTAAAATTATCTTTTACATTTCCAGGCATAGAGAAAATATAATGTATAAGTGGAAGTGCCTCATCTATAAGAAGTGCATCTTCATATTTAGATAATATAATATTTTTGAAATACTTATCTAAAATATCTTTACCATTTTCCAGATTAAAATTATTTGTACTATTCCAACTTTCAGAAGTAAGTTCCTTTGAATTAAAATTTTCTATAATATCTCTTAATTCTTTCATATGGTTTATCCCCACAGTGGATGCGAAAAAGTAACCATTAGGTTTTAAAACTCTTTTAATTTCCTTTAAACCTTGATGTATATCAGATAAATGATACAACATATGATTTGCTATGACAATATCAAATTCATCTTCTGTATAGGGAATATCTTCAGCATTAATAAGTTTAAAGTTAAATTTATGACTATTAATATTTAAATTTCGCTTGGCATCTTCTAGCATACCTTTAGAAAAATCTGAGAGGATTATGCTGAAGTTTTTAGGGATTTTGTTAAGGTTTTTAATCCATAGGCTAGCATCTCCACAACCAAGTTCTAGAATTTTAATTTCTCCTTTTAAATTTAAATCTAAAATTTTTTTAAAAAACCATGGCATCCACCCTTCTTTATTTTTACTATATTTTTCGTGAATGGATATTCTAGATCTAAGGTTTGTAGCATCTTTATATTGCTGTAGCCATTTATCATTAGTGTTTACAATACCAATAATACTTATTATTTCCTCCCATGGAGGAGAGCCACCGTTAGTAGGCATGTTTCCTAAAACTTTATCTATGGCATCAATAACTGTATTAAAATGAGATATTTTATCTTGAATAATTTTCCTTTGTAAGTTTAAAGAATTTTTTAAATCTCCATTTTGATTATCAAATAGCATAATTTTGTTTATATCCTCTAAAGATAAACCTATGAACTTTAAAGTTAAAATCTTTTGGAGTTTTATAAAATCTTTCATGCTATATAATCTATGACCTTTTTCATTATGCTTTGAAGGCTTTAAAATTCCGATTTTATCATAATATCTTAAAGTTCTTATGGTAACACTAGCTTTATCCGCAAATTCACCAGTAGAAAGATACTCTTCCATAAAATATCACCTCATCCCTTTTCTTATTTTAATACATTACGTAAGGTCATAGTCAATAGTTTTTGGTAATTATTTTCTAAATATTAAATTTAAATATATTGTAACCCTAAAAGACAAGTTATAAGGTATAATTAATTTAAAAATGAAATTTTAAGGAGTCTTTACATATGGCATATAAGATACTTTTAGTTGAAGATGAAGAAAGTATTAGAAGTTTTATAAAAGTATTTTTAAAAAATAATAACTTTGAAGTAGAAGAAGCAGAAACAGGAGAAGAAGCTTTAGAAAAAATTAAAAGGCTAAACTTTGACCTAGTATTATTAGATGTTATGTTACCTTCTATTAACGGATTTAAGGTATGTGAGATTTTAAGAGAGGAATATAAAGGTTTAGGAATAATTATGCTTACGGCTAGAGGACAGGATATAGATAGAATAGAAGGACTTGAAAATGGCGCTGATGATTACATAGTAAAGCCTTTTAATCCTAAAGAACTTTTGCTTAGAATAAAGTCTGTACTAAGAAGAACAGAAAGTAGTCCTAATAAAGAGAGTGTTGAGATATTAAGCGCTCCTTTTAGAATAGATATATATTCACAAAGATTATTTAAAAACGAAAAAGAAATAGATACAACACCAAAAGAATTTATTCTTATGAAAACGTTTATGGAAAATGCCGGAAAAGCCTTTAGTAGAGAGGATCTTCTAAATAGAGTTTGGGGATGGGATTTTTATGGCGAATCTAAAATTGTGGATGTAAATATTAGACGTCTTAGAACTAAAATTGAGGAAGATCCATCAAATCCTAAATATATAGAAACAGTGTGGGGTATAGGTTATAGATGGGCAAATAATTAGTGAGAGTGGATAAAATGAAAAGCATAAAAAAAAGATTGACTATGAGTTATATAGAAGTTTTATTTTTTAGTATAGTAATTCTAGAAATAATACTTTTTCGTTTTGTAAGCCTATACTTTTATGGTAATTTAGAACAAAATCTATTAAGTCAAATAAAAACTTCAGCAGAATTTTATAATAGATATTTTTCATCTGCTAGTCTTGAAGAAAATATAATGTCTAATGTAGATATATTTTGGAAACAAACTCCAGCACAGGTGCAAATTATAGATACAAAAGGAAACATATTAATGGATTCTATCGGAGTAAGGAAATTAGAGCCAACAAATCCTGTGGATTATGCGGAAGCGTTAAAAGGAAAGTATGGAGTCTGGAGAGGGAGAGTTTCTTACGACAGCAGTGGGGTTATGGCTATATCTTATCCTTTAAAATCAGACAATAAAATAGTGGGAGTTTTAAGGTTTATAACTTCTTTAAAAGAGGTAAATAGAGATATACAGAGCATAGTAATTGTTTTTTTAATAATCGGAGCTGTGGTAACTTTAATTGGTTCTATTGCTAGCTTATTTTTAGGTCAGTCTATAATAGTACCTATCAAAGAACTAACTTTTATAGCAGAAAAGATGGCTGATGGAGATTTTAAAGCAAGAAGTGAAAATAATAGTGAAGATGAAATAGGAAAATTATCGGATACATTAAACTATATGGCAGAGGAGATAGAAAAAAAGGATAATTTAAAAAATGATTTTATATCTTCCGTTTCCCATGAGTTAAGGACGCCTTTAACGGCTATAAAGGGATGGGCTGTGGTACTTAACTCAGAGCATATAGATAAAACTACATTAGATGAAGGTCTTTCTATAATTGAAAAAGAAAGCGATAGATTAAGTAATATGGTAGAAGAACTTTTAGACTTTTCTAGGTTTGTATCAGGAAAGGTTGTTTTAAATAAAGAAGAGATTAATCCTAATATTTTATGTAATTATATTAAAACGTATTTAAAACCAAGGGCAGAGCGAGAGAATATTGAGTTAAAAGTAAATTGTATAGAAGGCATGAGAAACATATGGGGAGATAAGAATAGGTTAAAGCAGGTTTGCATAAATCTTCTTGATAACGCTTTTAAGTTTACGGATAGGGGTGGAACAGTTAATTTTAAAATATATAAAGAGGATAATTACGATATTATTGAGGTGAAAGATACAGGATGTGGTATTGGTAAAGAAGAACTTCCTAAGGTAAAGGAGAAGTTTTATAAAGGAAGAAGTAGTAAATCACAAAATGGAATAGGTCTTTCCATATGCGATGAAATAGTTAATCTACACAGTGGAAAATTTGTCATAGAAAGTGAAGAAAATGTCGGAACTAAGGTTATTATTAAGCTTCCACTAAAGTAAAATAATAGTATAGGAGAAAATTCATATGAAAATAAAACTTAGATTTTATATAAGTATTTGTTTTATTATTTTTTTTCTTAGTGGATGTATGAATCTAAAGATAGACACAAAGGAAAAAATATTTAAGCCTTATAACAAGTCTATACCTATCTACGGAGTTTGGAATATACAATCATATAAGTCGGACAATGAAATTACAAGAGAAAAAACTTTAGATAAGTTAAATAATAAACTCAATGGAGTAGTAAAGTTTTCTGATAGTTTTGTTAAAATTGGTAAGGAGATTTGTCATAATCCATCTTTTAAAATAAAAACTGTAGATGCAGATCAGTATTTAATCTATGCATATAAAAAAACCAAAGAGGAGTTAGGAATAAAAAATCAAAAAATAGATGTTATATCTATAACTTCTGGTGAAAAACATTTTTATGATGTTATTTCTATTGATGATAACAATTGTATAATTCATGCCTTTGATGCATTTATATATATAGTAAAAACAGATAAGGAATTAAAAGATGAAGAGAGTATAAGCAATACTAAGAATCTGGATAATATAAAAAAAGAAAAAGAACATATTGATGGTGATTTAAGGACTACGGTTTATATAGGTTTAAGAAACGAAAAAGACAATATATTCGAAGATAACAATAAAAAATCAAAGAAAACTAAAGTTAGTGAGTATAGGACAATTTCTATAAGTACTGAAAATAAAAAAGTACTGAGAATAATGGATTTGGATGATTTACTAGTACCTAGAATGACAGGATTTTCTACAATAACATCTGATCGATATTTTAGAAAAGGTGCTTTGATAGATAATTTTACTTCCTATCCACTGGAAGATAATAAAAGATCTTTAAATAGGTTAAAAAATAATAGTAAAAGTATTTTAGATTTAAACGATGGGGAAAACCTTCTATGTAAAATTAATTTCATAAGTAACGATTATATTGGAATTAAATATGGGATAGGTAAGGATGCAAATTTGATTAAATATGATAAATTTGCGGTATTTCCATTAGATAATCTAAAGGAAGGACCATTAAAAGTTTCTGATGTTTTCAAAGATATAAAGGATGACTATTTAAAAGTTCTTAGAAATGAGATATTGAATAAGGGGATGAAAATTGATGAGGATAGTTTTTCTTTAATAAGAAAAAATGGACATTGGCTTGCAGTTGGAAGAGCAGAAGATAAAAAGGATCCAAATAAATATGAGGAATATATGTTAAATTTAATACCTACAAATGGTGTTATGAATTATGATGAATTAGTGGTTCCTTGGAATAATATAAAAGAAAGAGTTCCCGATGCAAAAGATGCTTTTACATCTCCTAATAAAGATATATTAATAGTTTTAAACGATAAAAATTTGTTTATATACTCTATAGATGAGGGGATTATATCTAAGAAGCCTATAAGAGTTGTAAGTATAAAGCAGGGACAAGAAGTTGTAATGATAGAGTGGGCTAGGGGAGAATATGCTAAAAGGTGGCAAAACACTAGTGAATATATTGGTGGAAGAATTATAAAATAAAAGATGCGTATAAGACTAATGTTAAATAAAAAGAAGTAACTATTTTTCGTTACTTCTTTTTATTTAAATATTTTATTATTCCTGTTCCAATTCGCATACTTAAGTCTTGAAGAAAGAAATCATTTTCTAATTTCTTTTTATCTTCTAAATTTGTTATGAATCCACATTCTACTAATACAGAAGGGATATTTGAATGTTTCAATATGTATATATTATCCGTCAATGTTTCACCTATATTCCAATTTTCAGATTCAGAAATTGAGTTTAATATAAGATTTGATAAATCTTTTTTATCTTCAGCATGTCCTAAAGAGGTATTTATATAATTATTTATACCTTGGGAAGAAGGGTTTTTAGAATAATTTACGTGTATAGAAATCATAATATCAGCATTGGATTTATTTGTAATTTCCGTTCTTTTAATTAGGTCTTCACTTTCATTTTTAGCATTTTCCATTGCTTTATCTGATGTTCTAGTCATTATTATATTACAGCCAGTTTCTTTTAAATAAGATTCTAAATAAGTAGCCACTTTTAAAGTTATGTCTTTTTCTATAAGCTTTCCATCCTGTGAAGTAGTACCAGGATCAAAACCACCATGACCAGCATCTATTACAATGGTTTTACCAACTAGATTTGCCATATTTGTGTTTTTCTTTAAGTTTGGCAATTCATAAGATTTATTACCTCTAGAAAGCTCATAGTTTTTCATATCTTGAATATGTTTTTTATCTAGTTTTTTTATTTCTTTTATAGTGTGTAGAGAAAATACAAATATAATCCCCATAAAAAGAATAAGAACATTACTTAAAAAAGGCATTGTCCAAATATTTTTTAAATTAAATTTTTTATTCTTACTCATAATATAACTCCTTGTAGCATAAGTGTATAATTGTATTCTATAACAAAATACAATAAGTAACAATATTAAATAGTAATAAATAAAAAATTAACCTTTATAATAGTTCATTACTTTTTTAACATAATGGCGGGTTTCACTAGGTAATTTAGATATGCCTTCTACTGTAGTAACACCTCTTCTTCTTAAAGTTCCTGGACCTGCATTATAAGATGCTAATCCTAACATTAAATTTCCTTTTTGAATTTTTATCATATCTTTTAGATGCTTTGTTCCTGCATCTATATTTTCCTCTATACTATAGGGATTAGAAACTCCATATTCAACACAATTTTCAGGCATTAGTTGCATAAGTCCCATAGCACCAGCATGAGATACACATTTAGGATTAAAATCGGACTCTTGCTTTATAACAGATAAAATTAAGTTTTTATCCATACCATACTTTTGAGAAGCCTTCTCCACAGCTTTTAGTATAGCAGAATTTTTAACAATGATTTTACCATTAGAGTAGGGTTTTGAAATTTCTTTATAGGAATTAATCCCATAAGAATTATTTATCTTATTTAGATTTGTAGAATTTATATTTTTAAATGTAATAGTATCTTCCATGTTTTTTATCATTGGTAGATTCTCTAGGTTTATACCTGCTATATTATTATTTAATTCAGTTTTTAAATCATTATCTTGTGAACTAGCCATAGAGTTTAAAAGGGTCTCTAGCAACATAGAAAAGTTGTTGCTTTTAGGTAAGCTATTTAGTATTTCTTTATATAAGGTATTTTTAAAATAATTTTCTAAAACCACATTATTAAATTGATTATTAGCTTTCATAATAAACACTCCTAAAGATATTATATAAATAATTATCGTGTATCTATATGCTAAACTTTAATAATTCTTGAGATAATTAAAATGGAAAATAGAAATTTTTTCTTGACTTCATAAAAAAACTGTTATATATTAATACAGAAGAAAAAAATAATACCTTTAAAATAGATCCAGAGAGGTCTACAAGGAAGATAAAATTAAACTTTTAAGTTATAAATTATACTATAGGTATAATTATATAAAATTATAACTTATAAACCAATAATTAGGCAAATTCAGTCTTCCTTAAATGAGGAAGACTTTTTTATTTACCTTTAAACCTAGTCCAGAGAGACTAAAAAGGAGGAGTATGAAATGTTAAAAGGAAGACATTTAATTGATCCAATGGATTTCACAGTAGAGGAATTAAATGAAATTTTAGATTTTGCACAAAGAATTATTGAAGATCCAGAAAAATATGCTCACATCTGTGATGGTAAAATATTAGCCACTCTTTTTTATGAGCCAAGCACAAGAACTAGATTAAGCTTTGAAGCTGCTATGCTAAGACTTGGTGGTAAAGTATTAGGATTCTCAGAGGCTAAATCTAGCTCAGCTGCAAAGGGTGAAAGTGTTGCAGACACTATAAGAACCATTGAATGCTATGCAGACATAGCAGCTATGAGACATCCAAAAGAGGGCGCACCTAAAATCGCATCTATGCATTCACAAATGCCAGTTATCAATGCTGGAGACGGTGGACATCAACATCCAACTCAAACATTAACAGATTTACTTACTATACGCTCTTTAAAAGGAGAACTTTCAAATTTAACTATAGGTTTATGTGGAGATTTAAAATTTGGAAGAACTGTACATTCACTAATTAAAGCCATGTCAAGATATAAAAATAATAAATTCATACTTATTTCACCAAAAGAGTTAAGAATACCAGATTATATTAGGGAAGAAGTTCTTAAGAAGAATAATCTAGAATTTAAAGAAGTTGAAAGAATAGAAGATGTTATAGAGGAAGTAGACATACTATACATGACTAGGGTACAACGAGAGAGATTCTTTAATGAAGAAGAGTACATAAGATTAAAAGATTGTTACGTACTAGATGTAGCCAAAATGAAAGATGCAAAGAAGAATATGATAGTTATGCATCCATTACCAAGAGTAAATGAAATTTCACAGGAAGTAGATAAGGATTCTAGGGCAGCATATTTTAAACAAGCTAAGTATGGTATGTTTGTTAGAATGGCTTTAATTGCAAAACTTTTGGGGGTGGATAAATAATGTTAGCTATAAATCCAATTAAAAGAGGAATAGTAATTGACCATATAAAAGCAGGACTAGGTATGAAAATATTTTATTATCTAGGCCTTGATAAGGTAGAGTTTCCGGTAGCCTTAATTATGAATGTGCATAGTGGAAAAAATGTTAGGAAAGACATTATAAAAATAGAAAATAGGTTAGATGTAGATTTAGCTGCTCTAGGCTTTATAGACCCAGGTATTACTATTGACTTAATTGAGGATGAAAAAGTTGTAGAGAAAGTAAAGCCTCAGTTACCAAATGAAATTGAGAATGTAATTAAGTGCAATAATCCAAGATGTATAACTTCTGTAGAACAAGAAATATCTCATAAGTTTTATTTAGTAGATAGAGAAAATGGAACCTATAGATGTGAATATTGCGATGAGGTATACAAGCTTTAAAAGTATAATACCCATGGCTAGAATTTAGAATAAATCGAGGTGAGCATGTATGGAACTATTAATCAAGAATGTGAAAATGGTAAGTGCAGAGGGGAATTTTGAGGGTGACCTTTATATAGAGGATGGAATCATAAAAGAAGTAGGCATAGGTTTAAAAAGAGACTGTGAGATAGTAGAAGGAAACGGAAATACATTAATGCCTTCTTTTGTAGATATGCATTGTCACTTTAGAGACCCAGGATATACATTTAAAGAGGACTTAGAAAGTGGTTCTAAAGCAGCTGTTAGAGGTGGATACACTCAGGTTAACTTAATGGCAAACACAAACCCAATTTGCAGTGACATGGACACCTTTAACTATGTAATAGAAAAGGGCAGGAAATTAAATATAACAGATATAAATCAAATAGTATCAGCCACAAAAGATATGAGTGGACAAAGTATAGATCACTTAGAGCATTTAACAGAAGAGGTTAAGTTCATATCTGATGATGGAGTAGGAGTAAATTCAGATAAGATTATGTATGATGTAATGATGAAAGCTAATGAAAAAAATCTTACATTAATATCTCATGCAGAAACTCTTACATTTTCGAATATAGATATGAGGCTTGCGGAAAATATGATGACTTTTAGAGATATAGCACTATGTGAACATACAAAGGCAAAGGTTCATATGGCACATGTAAGCACTAAGGAATGTATAGATGCTATAATAAGTGCTAAAAAAAGAGGGGCAAATTTAACCTGTGAGGTAACTCCACATCATTTAGTTTTAGCAAATAGTTCCTACAGAGTTAACCCTCCTATTAGGGAAGAATCTGATGTAAATTCTTTAATAGAAGCTATACAAAATGGATATGTAGATTGTATAGCAACCGATCACGCCCCACATAGAAAAGAAGATAAAGAAAAAGGTGCACCAGGAATATCTGGTATAGAAACATCATTTTCATTATGTTATACAAAGCTAGTTAGAGGAGGGCATATAAGTTTAAATAAATTATCAGAACTTATGAGTAAAAATCCTTCTAACATAATGAAATTAAAATCAGGAGAGATAAAACCTGGCTTAAAAGCTAACCTAGTTTTAATAGATATAGATAAAAAGTATATCATAGATTCAAAGGAGTTTTATTCAAAGGGTAAAAACACACCATTTGATGGAGTTGAAGTTTATGGGGATGTACTTATGACCATTAAAGATGGAGAAATAAAATATATAAAATAACTTTATATTCTCTAGGAGGAGTAAAGATGATAATAGATAGATTGTATGAAAGTGTAGAAAAAAAAGGTCACGTATGTTTAGGCTTGGATACGGATTTAACATATATACCAGAGTATTACGTTAAAAAGTTTAATTCAATTGGAGATGCAATATTTAATTTTAATAAGGCTATTATAGATAAAACATTTGATGTAGTTGCTTGTTTTAAAGTTCAAATAGCCTATTATGAAGCTTACGGTATAGAAGGAATTAAGGCATATAGCAAAACTTTAAAATATATAAAAGAAAAAGGGGCTTTATCCATAGCTGATATAAAAAGAGGGGATATTTCAAAAACTGCATCTATGTATGCAAAGGCACATTTCACAGGAGCCTTTGAAAGTGATTTCGTAACATTAAATCCATATATGGGAATGGATAGTATAGAACCATATCTAGATTATATAAGAAATTCTGAAAAGGGAGTATTTGTTCTTATTAGAACTTCAAATAAAGGTGCAGAAGATGTGGAGTATATAGAAACTAAGGCTGGTAGAAGGGTTTATAATGTAGTAGGAGAAAAGGTTCACAATATGGGATTAGATTATCTAGGCAATTGTGGATACAGTTCCATAGGGGGAGTTGTAGGCTGTACTCATCAAGAAGAGGGAAAAGAAATAAGAAATACTTTAAATAAAACATTCTTTTTAATACCTGGCTACGGAGTTCAAGGAGGGACAGCTAAGGATGTATCAGTATACTTAAAGAATGGAAATGGTGGAGTTGTAAACTCATCGAGAGGAATAATTCTAAGCTATAAGAAAAAAGCAGGTGGAGAATTAGAATTTGCAAACTGTGCGAGAGAAGCGGTTATAAAAATGAGAGACGAAATTTTAAAGGAACTTAGTAAATAAAGCATAGTAATTAAAGGAGTGTATACACTTGATATGTTCTGTAGAAAAGGTACTTTTTAATAGGAAGATCGAAGAGGGAATTTACGAAATCGGAATAAAGGGTAATTTTAAAGGGGGTTCTGGCCAATTTTATATGTTAAGACCTGAGGGACAGGGAATATTACTTCCAAGGCCTATAAGTATTTATGATTTAAAGGAAGATTATATAAGTTTTCTATATGCAGTAGTAGGCCGAGGAACAGAACTAATTAGAAATTTACAAGAGGATTCAGATATTCAAATTATGGGTCCTTTGGGGAATGGGTTTAATATAAATGAATTAGAAGGAAAGAAGGTTGCTATGGTAGCAGGAGGCATAGGAATAGCACCTTTAGTTTACTTAAGTAAGACCTTAAAAGAATGTGAAATAGATTTTTATGCTGGTTTTAGAGATGTACACTACGCAGTAGATAGTGTTGAACAGTATACAAAAAATATTTATATATCTACAGAGCACGGTACAAAAGGACATAAGGGATATATAACTGACATATTACAACCTAATAAGTATGATTTTATAGTTACTTGTGGGCCTTTAGTTATGATGAAGAAAGTTATTAATATAGGGAAAGAGTTGAATAAGAAAGTTATAGTTTCTATGGAGAATAGAATGGCTTGTGGCCTTGGGGCTTGCCTTGGGTGTACATGCAATACTAAGGATGGAAATAAGACTACCTGTAAAGAAGGGCCAGTATTCTATGGAGAGGATTTGATGTTTAATGACTAAAGTTAATATGTGTGGAATAGAATTTAAGAATCCTGTAATAGCTGCTTCTGGAACTTTTGGATTTGGTGAAGAATTCTCAAATATATATGATGTATCTAAATTAGGAGGAATATCTTCGAAGGGATTAACTTTAAATAAAAAAGAAGGAAACTATGGATATAGAGTTTTTGAAACAAGTAGCGGAATGATAAATAGTGTTGGACTTCAAAATCCAGGCGTAGATGGATTTATAAAAGATTATCTACCTAAGATGGAAACATATAATACAACAATAATAGCAAACTTAGGTGGAGGAACTATAGAAGATTATGTAGAGGGCGTTAAAAAGTTAAATAATACCTCAGTGCATATGATAGAATTAAATATATCTTGTCCTAATGTTAAAAGTGGTGGAATGGCCTTTGGAGTAAAGTCTAAGGTTGCATATGATGTAGTAAAAGAGGTTAAAAGGAATTGTACAAAACCTCTAATGGTAAAATTATCACCTAATGCAGAAGATATAGTTGATATGGCATGTGCTTGTGTGGATGCAGGAGCCGATGCATTATCATTAGTAAACACTTTTAAAGCACTGGCCATAGATATTAATAAAAAGAAACCAATTTTTAATAACATCTGTGCAGGTCTTTCAGGTCCAGCTATAAAACCTATAGCATTAAGAATGGTATACGAGGTATGTAAAATAGTAAATGTACCTGTTATGGGACTTGGGGGAATAATGACTACAGAAGATGCTATAGAATTTATTATGGCAGGTGCTACAGCTATACAGGTTGGAACAGCTAATTTTGTAAATCCACGAGCATCACTTAATATAGTAGAAGGTATAGAAAAATTCATGGAAAGAGAAAATATAAAGAGTTTAGAAGAAATAAAGGGGATAATATAGGGAGGATAATATAATGAATAATATAAATGTAATAGGAATATTAAAAGAAAGTGAAGCATTACTAGATGGACACTTCTTACTTTCTTCAGGAAGACATAGCGATAGATACTGTCAATGTGCAAAATTACTTCAATATCCAGATAAAGCAGAAAAAGTTTTAAGTGTAGTTTGTGAAAAAGTAAAAGACTTAGACTTTGATATGGTAGTTGGACCTGCTATGGGGGGAGTAATAGTTGCATATGAAATGGGTAGACAACTAGGAAAGCCAGCAATATTTACAGAGAGAGTAGAAGGAGAAATGCAACTTAGAAGAGGTTTTTGTATAGAAAAAGGGAAGAAAGTATTAATTACAGAAGATGTAGTAACTACAGGTAAATCTTCTATGGAGACAGCAAAATTACTAAAAGAATTAGGAGCAGAGGTTATAGGAATTGCTACTATAGTAAATAGAGGAGTAACAAACTTAGAATTACCAGTATATAGCTGTGTAGAATTAGATATACAAAGCTATGAAAAAGAAAAATGTCCATTATGTGAAAAGGGTATGGAGTACATAAAGCCGGGAAGTAGAAATATAAAGTAAAACAATGTTATAAATAAAAATTAAAAAATATTTAAATAAAATAAAAGAGCACTTATTTTATAAATTATGGTAAAACCAGACTTTACTTATGGAAAATCTTAGGGTTTATATATAATCAGTTTTACTTAGGACATAAAATTTAGTGCTCTATTTTTATAAAGTTATTACAAGGTTTTGTGTTTTTACATTATCTTAGATTCTAAGTATTTTTGTAGTTCTTTTGTTTTATCCTTATCCATAGGTGGTACATTTTCTAGTTTATAGGGTATGTTTAATTTATCATACTTATGAGCACCTATAGTGTGATAAGGAAGGAGTTCAATCTTTTCTACATTTTTAATATTCTTTATTATGCTCGCTAATTTATCTAAATGTTCTTTTCCATCAGTTATTCCAGGAACAATTACATGTCTTACCCAGACTTTATTTTCATGTTCTCTTAATACCTTTAAAAATATGTTTAAGCCATCCATACTATGGTCAGCTAAGTTTCTAAAGCCTTCTTCATCTACGTGCTTTATATCTAGAAGGACTAAATCTGTATATTTAAGAATTTCATCATAGTACTTTTCTATACCTATTCCTGAAGTGTCTACAGTAGTATGGATACCTTTTTCTCTACATAATTTTAAACATTGAATTAAAAATTTAGGTTGCATTAAAGGATCCCCACCAGAGAAGGTTACCCCGCCGTTATTTTTAAAATAAGGCTTAAATTTTTCTACTTTATTAAGTAATTCTAGAGGGGTATATTCTATTCCTTGTGAGAAATTCCAAGTATCTGGGTTATGGCAATAAGAACATCTTAAAGCGCATCCTTGAAAAAATACTACTGTTCTTATACCAGGACCATCTAAAAGTCCCATACTTTCTATAGAGTGAATAAATCCCTTTATCATTTATATAAATCCTCCTAAAAGGGGAATAACTTATAAAAGTTATAAGTTATTCCTAGGTTTATATTATAATTTAACTACATACAGTCATGGAATGTTCTACTTATAACATCTAATTGTTGTTCACGAGTTAGTCTGCTGAAATGAACAGCATATCCAGATACTCTAATAGTTAAAGTAGGGTACTTTTCTGGGTGTTCCATAGCATCAAGTAGGGTATCTCTATTTAATACGTTTACATTTAAGTGGAATGCACTTTGGCTGAAGTATCCATCAAGCACAGAAACTAAATTATTTATTCTAGTAGCATCATCCTTACCTAAAGTATCAGGTACTATAGAGAATGTGTTTGAGATACCGTCTTGGCAGAAATCTTTATATGGTATTTTAGCAACAGAGTTAAGTGATGCTAAAGCCCCATTTTCATCTCTTCCATGCATTGGATTTGCACCAGGTGCCAAAGGTTCACCTACTTTTCTACCATCTGGAGTAGAACCTGTTTTCTTACCATAAACAACATTTGATGTAATGGTAAGGGCTGATAATGAGTGGTCAGCATTTCTATAGGTTTCATGCTTTTTAAGTTCATCAGAGAACTTTTTAACTACATATACGGCTAGATCATCAACTCTATCATCATCATTTCCGTATTTAGGGAAGTTACCCTCAATATCAAATCCAGTTGTTATGCCTTCTTCATTTCTAATTGGTTTAACTTTTGCATATTTAATTGCACTTAAAGAGTCTGCAACTACTGATAATCCAGCTATACCGAAAGCCATAAACCTTTTAACCTCAGTGTCATGTAGGGCCATTTGACCAGCTTCATAAGCGTATTTATCATGCATGTAATGAATTGTATTCATTGTATTTACATAAAGATCGGCAACATATTCCATAACTTTATTAAAGTTACACATAACCTTATCAAAGTCTAGAACTTTATCCTCCATTTTTGGAATATGAGGTATTACTAATTCTAAGCTTCCATCTTTAGCTCTCTTAACTTCTTCATAACCACCATTAATAGCATATAATAATGATTTAGCAAGGTTAGCTCTAGCACCAAAGAATTGCATTCTCTTACCTATTTCCATAGCAGAAACGCAACAAGCAATACCATAGTCATCGCCGTATACAGGTCTCATAATATCATCATTTTCATATTGGATTGCATCTGTTTCAATGGACATTTTTGCACAATATTTTTTAAATCCTTCAGGTAATTTTTCAGACCATAGGACTGTTATATTTGGTTCAGGAGCAGGACCTAAATTAGTTAGGGTATGAAGGAACCTA
This sequence comes from Hathewaya histolytica, assembly GCF_901482605.1. Classification (NCBI taxonomy): domain Bacteria; kingdom Bacillati; phylum Bacillota; class Clostridia; order Eubacteriales; family Clostridiaceae; genus Hathewaya; species Hathewaya histolytica. The sequence continues at coordinate 875,867 of NZ_LR590481.1, forward strand.
AATGAAGTTTTAGTAACTAACGGTCTACCATTTAAGCCTACACCACCAATTGACTCAGTAATCCAAGTTGGATCTCCTGCAAATAGATCATTATATTCTGGAGTTCTAAGATGTCTTATAAGTCTTAATTTAATTACGAATTGGTCTATAAGTTCTTGAGCTTCGGCTTCTGTTATTTTTCCATCTCTTAGATCTTTATCTATAAAACAATCTAAGAATGTTGTGGTTCTACCTAGTGAAGTTGCAGCACCGTTATTTTCTTTTACAGAAGCTAAGTATCCAAGATATACAAATTGAACAGCTTCTCTTGAATCTTTAGCTGGTTCAGATATGTCTATACCATATGACATAGCCATTTTCTTGATTTCTGCCATTGCCCTTATTTGTTCAGATACTTCTTCTCTTTTTCTTATTAATTCATCAGTAGCAGGACCTGCGAGATTGTTAAGGTCTTTTTTCTTTTCTTTTATTAAGAAATCCATACCATAAAGAGCTATTCTTCTATAGTCACCTATAATTCTTCCCCTACCATAAGCATCAGGAAGTCCTGTTAAAAGTCCTACGTGTCTTGCTATTCTAGCTTCTTTTGTATAAGCATCAAATACACCTTGGTTATGAGTTTTTCTATATTTAGTAAAGTATTTTTTTATATCGCTATTAAGCTCATATCCATATGCTTCAAGGGATTGCTCTACCATTCTTGTACCACCATATGGATTAACAATTCTCTTTAAAGGCGCGTCAGTTTGAAGGCCTAAAATAACTTCATTATCCTTATCAATATACCCAGGTGCAAAGTTGTTAATACCAGATATTTCATTAGTTTCAATATCAATTACGCCCTTTTTTATTTCTTCAATAATTAATTCATGAGATTTTGCCCAAACTTTATCGGTCTTTTCTGTAGTTCCAATTAGGAAGCTATCATCACCCTCATAAAGATTATAGTTTTTTTGAATAAAGTCTCTAACATTTACTTCCTTTTTCCAAATATCTCCCTTAAAATCTTCCCATTGTTTAAACATCAAACTACCTCCTAACATTTATTTAAATTTATAAACTCTATTTAAAAGCAGGTTAATTGAATAAAAATGTTATATAAAGTAAAGATTTTGTTAAAAATTTAATAAAATAAAGAAAAACATAATTATAAAATAATGAATATTCTATAAAAAATAATATTTTCTGAAATTCAAGTAAATTATACACCATTTGAATCATTTTGTTAATAATAAATTAAAGAAATATATAAATAAAATTTTAATTATAGATTACTAAATTTTCAAATAATTATAAATAGGTTCAAAACTCTCAATAATAATGTTATTTTTTTAACAATATTCAAGAGATTTTAATATTTTTTAAATAAATGTATTTTAAGTGTAATATAACTGCTAATTTTAATTATTTGAGTTATAATAATGTATGATAATAATACAATTATAGGAGGGGAACTGTAGTTGAAAAAACCTAGTGTATTCAGTAAAGATTATGAAAAAAAGATAAAGCAAATAAGGCGTAGGAAAATTATAATAGGATTCTTAATATTATTAGGTTTAATCGGTTTGGCAGTGTTTATTATTAAGCCTTCAAAGGTAAAAGGGGATATAACTTCTATTAAAAACATATTTTCAAGAAGTTCAAAAAAGGAGAAAAAAACAATTGCAGGTAACAAATCTAGTATAGATAGATCATCACAAAATAAAGCGGAGAAAGAAAATAAAAATATAGAAAAAATTGAGGCTCCTAAAAAAGTAATAAAAGATATAAATATAAAGTTAAATGATCAATTAACTATAAGAGGGAAAATTGAGGAGTTTAAGGGTGATAAAATATTTATTTCAATGAATCCTATAGAAAATATTAATTATGAGCTTAGTAAAGACAAGAAAACTTACTTGATATTTAATGCAAAAAATCAGGATATGTATTTGGCCAATATAGATGGGAAGGCTACAGATATTACAAGAAGAATTCATTATACTAAAAATAAAAATAAGATTTATAAAGAAAATAAACTTAAGTCATATCCAAACTTTATATGGGCTACTAGTCCTAAACTATTTAATGGGAAAGTATTTTATTTAAGTAAATTACCTAACCTTTCTAATAAATATCCTTATTTTGTTTGGGTTTATGATATAAATATTAATAAACATGAATATTTGAAAGATGCTAGGCTAAGAGGATATGAGGGAAGTTTTGGAGAGATAAAAGAAAACAAATTAGAGATAATTTTAAATAAAAATAAGTATCTCGTCTATGAAAATGGTAATATACTAAAATAGTTAAACTGAATAAAATAAAAGGTGGTAGCTTTTATGGAAATAGGATTATCTTCGGCTACTTTTTATCCAAAGATTAATACAGAGGATAGCTTAAAAATTATTAAAGATTTAGGGTTTGATTTTGCAGAGATATTTATAAATACTCATTCAGAATATAGTCCTAAGTTTTTAGAAATCCTAAAAAAAGAAAAGGAAAAGACAGAGTTAGAAATACTATCAGTTCACGCTTTTTGTGCTATTTTTGAGTTATATCTTTTTGATCCCTATATTAGACGAAGGAAAGATATGATTAAATATTTTAAGAAACATTGTAAACTTACTAAAGAATTAGGAGCAGAATTTTATACATTTCATGGTATGAAATATTCTAGTTTAGATAAAAATAAGCTGAGAAGTATAAAAGAGATTTATGAGGAATTATCGTATATTGCAGGAGAAAATGGAATAAAGTTAGCACAAGAAAATGTTTCCTGGTGTCAATCTTCAAGTTTAGAGTTCTTGCAGTTTTTAAAAGGAGAAGTTAAAAATCCAATATACTTTACATTAGATATAAAACAAGCATATAAATCAGGCATATCTCCTTCTGAATATATTAAAATTATGGGAAATAGGTTAGTGAATATTCATATAAATGATAGGAGTTCTACAGAAGATTGTTTACTTCCAGGAAAAGGTGATGTTGATTTTGAAAAACTTTTTGAGGAATTAAAAAAAGCTGGATATAAAGGTAAAGCGATTATAGAAGTATATAATGAAAACTTTAATAGTTATAATGAACTTATAGAATCTAAAAAATACTTGGAAAATATTTAAATTATATGTATAGTTGTAAACTAACTGATAAATTTTTGGGATATTGAGTAAATAATCATAATTTTAATTGTAAAGATACTAGAATATAGTATATAATTATAGGAGTGTATAAATTAGGAATAATGTATTAGGCTATATGGTTGTATGAATTATATACCTATGTTATAATAACCTAGTTAGAATATGGATGCATATTAGTAGGAGGAGTATAGGATGAACGTTAAAGTTGAAAAAAAAGAAAAGAATGTTATAGAGCTTGAAATTACAGTTGCAGCTGAAAAATTTAACGAGGCTTTAAAGAAAGCTTATGCTAAAAATGCAAAGAAATTTAATATACCAGGATTTAGAAAAGGTAAAGCTCCTATGCATATAATAAAGAAATTTTATGGAGAAGGAGTTTTTTATGAAGATGCTATAAACTTCTGTTGTGATGATACATACCCAAAAGCTATTTCAGAAAATGATATAAAACCAGTGGATTATCCAAAAATTGATATAGTTGAAATTGGAGAAGGAAAAGACTTTGTATACAAAGCTGAAGTTGTAACTTATCCTGAAGTTGAGCTTGGTGAATATAAAGGTGTTGAAGTTGAAAAAGTATCTTATGAAGTAACTGAAGAAGAAATAGATAATAGATTAAAAACTGCTCAAGAAAGAAATGCAAGAGTAGAAGATAAAAAAGATGGCGCTATAGAAAAAGGTGACATCGCAGTTATAGATTTTAAAGGATATGTAGATGGAGTAGCTTTTGAAGGTGGAGAAGCTCAAGATTATGAACTTGAAATAGGTTCAGGAACTTTTATAGGTAACTTTGAGGATCAATTAGTAGGTCTAAAAGTTGAAGAGGAAAAAGAAATTAATGTTAAATTCCCAGAAGAATATGGCAGAGAAGATTTAAATAATAAAGATGCTAAATTCGAAATAAAAGTAAAGAACATCAAGTTCAAAGAGCTACCGGCTCTTGATGATGAATTTGCAAAGGAAGTTTCAGAATTCGAAACTTTAGAAGAATATAAAAATGATATTAAAAAGCAAATGGAAGAGTCAAATGAAATAAAAGCTAAAAGAGAATTTGAAGAAGCTGTTATAAGCAAAGTTTGTGAAAATGCAAAAGTTGAAATTCCAAGTGTTATGGTAGAAAAAGAAATAGATATGATGTTAAAAGACCTTGAAATGAGATTAAAGTATCAAGGATTAGACTTAGAATCATATTATAAATATACAAACAACACTGAAGAAAAAGTAAGAGAATTTATGCAAGAAAATGCTGAAAAGAGAGTTAAGACTGATCTTGTAATCAGTAAGATAGCTGAAGTTGAAAAGGTTGAAGCAACAGAAGAAGAAATAACTGAAAAGGCTAAAGAAGTTGCTAAGCAATATGGAGACCAAGATATAGAAAAAACAGCTGAATTAATAGCTAAGTCTCAAGGTCACTTATTAACAACTGATATAGTAAATGAAAAAGTTATTGATATCCTAGTTAAAAATAGCAAAGTAAGTGCATAAGATCAATTACTAATAAAGAAAATTAAAGTTGCCAGATATTTATTCTGGCAACTTTTAAAAAATAAAGAAATTCTTTAGAAAATGTTAAATTTTCTAATAAAATTTAAATTTTTGGTCAATAATTTAATTATTAGTATTTTTTGCTATATAATTAAAGGAGGGGAATAAATTGAGTTTAGTACCAGTTGTAGTAGAGCAAACAAACAGAGGAGAAAGATCTTATGATATTTATTCTAGATTATTAAAGGATAGAATAATATTCCTAGGAGAACAAGTAAATGATGTTTCAGCTAACTTGATTGTAGCTCAATTATTATTTTTAGAATCAGAAGACCCTGATAAAGATATTCATCTTTATATAAATAGTCCGGGTGGTTCTATAACTGCAGGAATGGCTATTTATGATACAATGCAATATATCAAGCCAGACGTATCAACTATATGTATTGGTATGGCAGCTTCAATGGGAGCATTCTTGCTTGCAGCAGGAGCAAATGGAAAAAGATTTGCACTGCCTAATAGTGAAATAATGATTCACCAACCATTAGGAGGATTCCAAGGGCAAGCAACTGATATAGATATACATGCAAAACGTATACTAAAAATAAAAGATACTTTAAACCAAATTTTAAGTGAAAGAACAGGTCAACCTTTAGATAAGATAAAGAAAGATGTAGAGAGAGATTACTTTATGAGTGGAGAAGAAGCAAAAAATTATGGTTTAATTGATGATGTTATCTTAAATAAGAAATAAGCCTTAGTGAGGTGTAATGATGCCAAAATTTGATGACAAAAAACAATTAAAGTGTTCATTTTGTGGAAAAGGTCAAGAAGAAGTTAAGAGATTAATAGCAGGGCCTGGGGTATATATTTGTGATGAATGTATAGACCTATGTTCAGAAATAATTTCAGACGAATTAGATGAAAATGTAGAAATGAATCTTGAAAATCTTCCAAAACCTTCACAAATAAAAGAATACTTAGATCAGTATGTAGTTGGTCAAGAAGGAGCTAAGAAATCCCTTGCCGTAGCAGTATATAATCATTATAAGAGAATCAGTTCAAATGTTAATATAGATGATGTAGAGCTTCAAAAGAGTAATATATTATTACTTGGACCTACGGGATCAGGTAAAACATTACTTGCTCAAACACTTGCTAAGTTTTTAAATGTACCTTTTGCTATTGCAGATGCAACGACACTAACAGAAGCTGGATACGTTGGAGAGGATGTTGAAAATATCCTACTTAAATTAATTCAAAATGCAGATTATGATATTGAAAGAGCAGAAAAAGGTATAATTTATATTGATGAAATTGATAAAGTAGCTAGAAAATCTGAAAATCCATCTATTACGAGAGATGTATCTGGAGAAGGAGTTCAACAGGCTTTACTTAAAATTTTAGAAGGAACAGTAGCTTCAGTTCCACCACAAGGTGGAAGAAAGCATCCTCACCAAGAATTTATTCAATTAAATACTTCTAACATATTATTTATATGTGGTGGAGCATTTGATGGTGTGGATAAAATAATAGAAAAAAGAACTACAAAAGCATCTATAGGATTTGGTTCAGAGGTGAAATCTAAAACTGAAAAAGATGTAGGAACGATGTTACAAGATATAATGCCTGGAGATCTTTTGAAATTTGGATTAATTCCTGAGTTTGTAGGAAGACTGCCTATTATAGTTACATTAGAATCTTTAAAAGAGGAATTCCTTGTTAGGATTTTGAAAGAACCTAAGAATTCTCTAGTAAAACAATATAAAAAGCTTTTCGAAATGGATAATGTTTTATTAGATTTTGAAGAGGAATCTCTTTTAGGAATTGCTAAAGAAGCTATCGATAGGAATACAGGGGCCAGAGGTCTTAGAGCAATTATAGAAGAAACCATGAAAGATATAATGTTTGAAATACCTTCTAATGAAGGTATAGAAAAAGTTATAATTACTAAAGACACATTAAAAAGTAAAGAACCTAAACTTATTATGGCTAAAGATGGAGTAAGAACTCCTATAGCGAAGCCAAAGAAAAAGAAAGAACTAAGTGGACCAGAAACAGCTTAATAAATAGATTTTTAGGGTGAAGAATATTCTTCACCCTTTTGTTGTCTCAGAATATCCTCTTTAAATATTGGCAATAATAGAAAAGACTATAATATAAAAGGGTGATAAAATGAATACAGAAGTGTTAATTATTCTAGAGATATTTTTTACAGTGGTAATGGGTTTATATTTTTTATTAACATTAAAAAATCAAGGTACTTCAAAGCATAGTACCATTAGAGAAAGTAAGAAAGAGTTAGAAAAACTTAAGTGTATGAGAGAAGTATCTTTAACAGTGCCATTATCAGAAAAGAGTAGGCCTATAAGTTTTGATGAAATAATTGGTCAAGAAAAAGGTATAAGAGCACTAAAGGCAGCATTGTGTAGCCCAAACCCTCAACATGTAATAATATATGGGCCTCCAGGCGTTGGTAAAACTGCGGCTGCTAGGTTAGTATTAGAATATGCAAAGGGTATTCCTCAATGTCCTTTTTCTAACAAAGCTAATTTTATAGAAGTTGATTGTACAACTATTAGATTTGATGAAAGAGGAATAGCAGATCCTTTAATAGGTTCTGTTCATGATCCAATTTATCAAGGAGCAGGAGCTTTTGGAAGTGCCGGGATTCCACAACCTAAGCAGGGAGCAGTTACAAGAGCACATGGTGGAATGCTATTTTTAGATGAAATAGGGGAACTTCATCCCATAGAGTTAAACAAACTTTTAAAAGTAATGGAAGATAGGAAAGTTTATCTTCAAAGTTCGTACTATAATTCAGAAGACCCTAATATGCCAGAGTACATAAAGGAAGTTTTTGAAAATGGATTACCAGCAGATTTTAGGTTAGTTGGTGCAACAACACGAAGTCCTGAGGAAATTAATCCAGCTATAAGATCAAGATGTGTAGAAATATTTTTTAGATATTTATCCTCGGAGGAAGTAGAAAAAATAGGTGAAAATGCTGTTAAAAAAGTATGTATGAAAATAGAAGAAGATGGCTTGAAATTAGTAGGAAGATATTGTACTAATGGTAGGGAAGCCATAAATCTCGTACAATTAGCAGCGGGCATAGCGATTAATGATACTAGAACAGAAATTATAAAGGAAGATATACTGTGGGTTATTGAAAATGGTCAATATTCACAGAGACCAGAAAAAAATATTTTGGAAACACCTAAGGTTGGCTATGTAAATGGACTTGGAGTATACGGTGCTAATTTAGGTGCGGTAATGGAAATAGAAGCTATGGCAAGGAAAGTAGGTAATAACAAGGGCAAAATTAACATTACAGGTATTGTTGAGAGTGAAGAGATTTCCTCCTCTAACCGAAAATTAATTAAAAAAAGTAGTGCTAAATGTTCAATTGAAAATGTAATTACAGTGTTGCAAAACTTAATAGGTAATTCTCTAAAGGACTATGATATACATGTTAATTTTCCAGGAGGTGTTCCAATCGATGGACCGTCAGCAGGAATAAGTATAGCAACTGCTATATATAGTGCTTTGACAGAAATACCAGTGAGTAATGATATAGCTATGACAGGTGAGATATCTATACTTGGTAAAGTTAAACCAGTAGGAGGAGTAAATGCAAAAATAGGAGCTGCTGCAAAAGCTGGAGCAAAACGAGTATTGATACCTTATGAGAATTGGGAAGAAAATTATAGTAAATTTACAGATATAAAAGTTATACCCGTAAAGAGATTAACAGAAGTCTTAGAACTATCATTAGTAACTAATAATAATATGGAAATAACAAAGGAAAATATGGGAAAAATTGGAAAAGATAAGGAAATAGGAATATTAACAGCTAAATCTTTAAGAGAAGAGTAAAGTTAATTGAAAAAATAGGTTTTTATAGGTATAATATATTAGTCGTAGTGTTTTATTTTTAAATAGAATTAATCTACATTTCACATAAATATTTATTTAATTAGTCTTAGTTAGGGGGAAGAGTTTTGGAAAAAGAATTGGAAAAAGACATAAATTCAATAGAAGAAAAGATTATAGCAATGATTCCATTAAGAGGTATTAACGTATTTCCAGGAATGGTTATACATTTTGATGTTGGAAGAGAAAAATCTATAAAGGCTTTAGAGTCTGCTATGGTTAATGAACAAGAAATTTTTCTAGTAAGTCAAAGAAAGGCAAAAACAGAGGAACCTACTGAAGAGGATATATATAATGTAGGTACAATTTGTACCATAAAGCAATTATTAAAATTACCTGGAGATGCAGTAAGAGTTCTTGTAGAGGGTAAATACAGAGCAAAAATAACTGAATATAAAGAAACGGAGCCTTTTTTTAAAGTAATTATAAAGGATGTTGAAGATATATATTCAAAAGAACAAGCAGATATGGATGCGGTACTACGTTCTGTAGAAAAGCATTTCGAGGAGTATGTTAAATTAGCTGGAAATACTTCTGGAGATTCCCTATTAACTTTAGAAGATATAGAAGATGCGTCAAAATTTGCAGATAGTATAGCTTCATATTTGATTCTAAAGGGTGAGGAAAAGCAAGAGCTATTACAGACAGAGGATGTATATTCAAGACTTGAAAAGTTACTTCAAATAATAATAAAAGAGATTGAAATTTTAACTGTTGAAAAGAAGATAGGCTTAAAAGTAAAAGGAAAAATAGAGAAATCACAAAAAGAATTTTTCTTAAGGGAACAGATGAAAGCCATTCAAGAAGAACTTGGGGAAGATGATGAAGAGAAGAAAGAAATTGATGATTACAATAAAAAAATCGTAAAGGCAAAACTTCCATCAGAGGTAAAAGAAAAAGCACTTTATGAGTTAAATAGGTTAAAATTGAGTGGAGGATATTCTTCAGAATCATCAGTAATAAGAACTTATTTAGATTCTATCTTAGATCTTCCATGGAATAAAATAACCAAGGATAATCTAGATATTAAAAAGGTTAAAGAAGTTCTAGATAAAGAGCATTACGGTCTTGAAAATGTGAAAAAGAGAATAATTGAATATTTATCAGTAAGAAAAAGAAGTCCCAAATTAAATGGACCTATATTATGTTTTGTGGGTCCTCCAGGGGTAGGTAAAACTTCTATAGCAAGGTCTATTGCAACATCAGTTAATAGAAATTTTGTAAGGATGTCTCTAGGTGGAGTTAGAGATGAAGCAGAGATACGAGGTCATAGAAGAACTTATGTAGGTGCGATTCCAGGAAGAGTTATTTCTGGCATGAAGCAGGCTAAATCTAAAAATCCTTTATTTTTATTAGATGAAATAGATAAAATGAGCAATGATTTTAGAGGAAACCCTGGCGACGCATTATTAGAAGTCCTAGATGCAGAGCAAAACTCTACATTTAGAGACCATTACTTAGAACTAGATTTTGATCTTTCAAAGGTTATGTTTGTAACTACAGCTAATACTTTAGATACAATTCCAAGACCACTATTGGATAGAATGGAGGTTATAGAAGTATCGGGGTATACTTTTCAAGAAAAATTCCATATAGCAAATAACCACTTAATTCCCAAAGCTTTAAAAGTCCACAATGTGGAAAATGGAATAGTATGTTTTTCTAATGCTTCTATAAAAGTTATTATAGAAAATTACACAAGAGAATCTGGAGTGAGAAATCTTGAAAGAAAAATATCTTCTGTAATTAGAAAGGCTATAACTGAGCTTGAGGAAAAAAATAAAGAGAGCATAAATATTACAGTAAATCATGTGAGAAAATATCTAGGTACAGAGATATTTACTTATGATTCTATTGATAAGGAAGATAAGGTTGGTGTGGTTACAGGACTTGCATGGACGGCTTATGGTGGAGACACCCTTCCAGTAGAGGTAAGTGTAATGCAAGGTAATGGTAAATTACAATTAACAGGTAAACTAGGAGAAGTAATGCAGGAATCTGCTAAAACGGCCTACAGTTATGTTAGGTCAATGGCAAAAGAATTTGGTATTAAAGAAGATTTCTACAAAAATAATGATATCCATATTCACGTACCAGAAGGTGCTGTACCTAAAGATGGACCGTCTGCTGGTATAACTATGGTAACGGCTTTAGTTTCAGCGTTGAGTGGTAGAAAAGTAAAACACAACGTGGCTATGACAGGAGAGGTAACTTTAATTGGTAGAGTACTTCCCATTGGTGGATTGAAAGAGAAAGCTCTATCAGCCTATAGGGCAGGAATTGATACTATTATAATTCCTAAAGAAAATGAAAAAAATCTTAAGGATATACCAGCATCATTAAAGAGTAGGGTTAATTTTATTCCTGTAACTGATGCTAGAGATGTAATTAAAAATGCTTTAATTGGAGAGAAAGAAAATGAGAATTAAACAATCAGATTTTATTTGTTCAGCTGTAACACCTAATCAATATCCGGAAGATAAGGTTTTTGAAGTTGCTTTTGTTGGAAGGTCAAACGTTGGGAAATCTTCTTTAATAAATACCTTAACAAATAGGAGGAAATTAGTTAAAGTTAGTGGAGTACCAGGAAAAACAAGATTAATTAATTTCTTTTTAATAAACAATAAATATAACTTTGTTGACCTGCCTGGTTACGGTTATGCTAAGGTATCTAAAACTGAAAAAGCCAAGTGGGGAAAAATTATGGAGGAGTATCTTGTTAATCGTGAAAATTTAGAAAAGATAATTCTTCTATTAGATTCAAGACATAAGCCTACTGCAGATGATGTTTTAATGTATGAATGGATAAACCATTATAATATAGAGCCTGTTATAGTTGCAACTAAAATAGATAAACTAAAAAGAAGTGAAATAAATAAAAATTTAAAGGTTATAAGAGATACCTTAAACTTATCAAAGGATCAAAAGATATTTCAATTTTCTTCTTTAAAAAAGTCAGGTATAGAAGAACTTTTAGAAGAGATTTTTAATGGAGTTGAAGAAGAGGAATAGAGGGTATCACATATTATATATAAGTTTTTTAAATTTTAATTTAAATAATATAAAAGTAAGAAAATCCTAAGGATATAGAGAATATTCTTAGGATTTTTTTGTTTGAAAAAAATATTATTTTTTTTGTGTCAAAAGCTATGAAAACGAATAGTATGAAGTATAAGGCTTTTGAAGAAGCCTGAAACAAAAGATAAAAGTTTAAGGGTTTAAAATCTTCTGAAAGGAGGAAATTCCTATGGATCTCAATGGTATGCTAAATCAATTTATGTGTGATGGGGATAATAAAGATGCAATAAATGATGTACTAGGTAGATGTGTAGGACATGGATTTGGCAATATAGGCTTAATTATAATATTCATTATACTCCTATGTTGTTGTTGCGGATCTGGTTTTGGTGGTTTTGGTTTTCCATTTGGAAACTTTTTCGGTAGAGGGGGATGTTGTGGCAATCAATTTGGACCAGGCTTCCCTCAGTATCCAAACCAACCAAACTTTCCACAGTATCCAGGTTATGAATGTTGTCCACCACAAGAATGCTGTCCATGTTGTTGTAATGTATGTTGTTGCTGTTGTGATTGCGATCCTTGTGATGATAGCGGATGTGATTGCTGTTGCTCAAGGAAGAAACGTAGAAAATGTAGAAAGGCATGGAGAAAGTATAAGAAGTATCTTTGTGAATGCTCCTGTAGATGCAATGAACCTTGTTTTAATCCCTGTTGTTAGTCTTAACACAATAAATGTAGCTTAATACTAATAATATAAATGTATTCATTTATCTAATGGTTTCGTAAATATGTAGTAGAAAAATTTCTTCGACTGTAGTTCATAATAATTATAATGTTTTTCCTTGAAATAGAATTAGGAAGTTTAGTAGGCAGCTAGATATGTAATCTTTAAAGAATGTATGTAGTTAAAAATTAAATTAATATCTTATATATTAAAGGAGGAGATTTTATGTCAAGATGTTGTAAGTCTAGAAGACGTCATATGCAGTGTTGCAGACCTATGTGCTGTATGGAGCCAACTTATGTGGAGCCAACTTATGTTCAACCAAGCTATGAAATGATGCCATATGGTAACTATCCAGTTGCTGGGGAATATGGTGGAAAAGGATGTTGTAGTTTTTCATGTTTTATAATCCTTATATTAATATTACTTCAATTTAGTTGTAGAGATCATAGACATGATGATTGTGAAAGAGAGGGAAGAACTATAGATAAAGGCATAATCTTTATAATTGCATTATTCTATTTATCATGTTGTAGCCCTTGTGCTTAAAATATAAAAAATATAAATTTAAAAATGAGAGAGGAGTGTTTTAAATGTCAAGACATTGTAGATCTAAAAGAAAGCATAATTGTTGCTGTATGCCAATGATGCCTTATCCTAGTGTATCTCCAGCTTCATATGGAGCAGATAACTATGGTGATGGAGGAAGTTGTTGTAACTTCCCATGCTTTATAATATTAATTCTAATATTATTGCAATTTGGTAGAAAAGAGAGAAGATGTGATGATGAGTGCCGTGATGGATTAGGAATAGATAAGGGAATACTATTTATAATAGCACTTTTCTATCTATCATGCTGTAATCCTTGTAGATAAGAAGAAATATATTAAGGAGGGCTACGGCCCTCCTTGTTTAATAAATGAATAGAGGTGATATAATGTCAAAACGTAAAAGACGTAAAAGACGTGAAAGGGAATTCATGGAAGAAAATTTTCAAAACTCTATGTATAGACCTAATATGAATGGATATAATATGATGCAAAATCAGAATCAACCTAACAACAATATGGATAATGGTATTAATAATAGTCACAATAATATGGGTAGTAGTATGAATAGTAATGCAGGTAACAATATGTCAAATGATATGGAAGATGATATGAGTAATAACTTTATGGAGGACATGGTTAATAATTTGCCTCCTAATATGGGAAATAATTTTATGGCAAACTTTATGGGGAACAAGGGATCAATGGCAGGAAATACAATGCATAATTCTAATCAAATGAATAATAACCCTATGCACAATAATCAAATGAATAATAATCCTATGTATGGTAATCGAATGTATAATAATCAAATGAATGGTAATCCAATGAATAACAATCGCTTAAACTCATTTTTTCAAAATTTAAATCAAAATCCACTATTACAGATTTTAACTAACATAGATTTAAACCTATTATCAAAGCTGCTAATGGGCAATAAGAAGAATAATAATCATGGTGAAAATAGTGATGTTAAAGATAACTTTACTGAGATACTTAAAAACTTAAATGAAAGTGATATAAATGATCTTGTTAAAAATGTAGATCCACAAGAAGTAAGCTCTATATTAAAAACTTTGAATTTAAATACGGATAAAGAGGAAAAAGAGGATAATGAGGAGTATGTTGAACATATATATGAAGATAATCAGGAAGTAACTATAGGTGAAGACTCATATGGGTCATCTAAAATATTAAATATTGTAATGACTATTTTAAATGGCGAAAATCCTGAGTTTCTAAGAGAAGTGGTAGATGTATATGATAATTTTTATGTAGAAGGAGAGCTAGAACATCATATGGAAAGAGATGTGCAAGAGGGGGAATATGATAAAGAAGCAATTAATTTAGCAATGGAGAATGAGGAAGAGGTAAATGAAGTAGGAGTTTTAGATGATATTAATCATGAATCTTGGAATGATTCAAATAAAGTTATAGATATTGAAGAACTATAATTAAAAAATATTTTTAAAAAAATTTTGAATAAAAAATTAGGGAATGGGAATAGTATAAATGAAGTAGTTATACTTTAGATTTAAATTAATCCCCATATCCCCCTAAAAGGGTCGCTTATGCGGCCCTTTTTATTATTCTAGATAGAAAAGATTAAAGTAAGTATTGGCTAGTTCTATGTTATGAAATTTTTTATACTTTAAAATAATGTAATATTATATATTTATATTGTTGAAGTTTTTATTACTTTTTTTGAAAGAAATATACTTTATATATATCTTCATTTTCGTTGCTATTTTTATCTTTTTTTAAATTAAGTTGAAAAATAAAATTTTCAGCATTTCCATCCATTACTCCTTTAAAATTTAATAGCCATTTAATTTTGGTTATTTTACCTTTTGAGTCACAATTTATGTCTTCAAAAGAAGCATCTTGAAAGGTTAATTTATATCCATTATTCTTTTGATTAAATACAGGAGTTATTAAGCTTTCATTAATGCAAGCTACTATTCTTTCTTTTAACTTATCATCTTCTTCACTAGAGAAAAATATAATGAAGTCTTTAATTAAATCTGTTCCTAAAAAATTCTTAGGATAATTATAGTTAAATTCTGTCAGTTTATTATTCACTAGCATATAATTTTTGAAATACATTTCTCCATTATAAAAATTACCACATAGAAATTTAGGAGTTTGATTATTCTTGGTATCGATGAAACCAATTAAATTATTCCTAGTACTAAAAATATTCTCAAAGTTATCCTTATTATAAGAGAATATGTGAGAGATAGGTTTTTCTTTTTCATTACTTTGAAGTATTATTTCGGGGATGTTATCCCTATTAATATCCTTTAATTTAACTTTCATAGGCCAAAAATCATAATGAGTACCTAAAGTTTTTAAATCTTTTTTAGGATCTAGTTGGTAACTATTATCTTTCGTATTTATTTGAATATAATATTTATCCTTATCTCTTTTAACGTATAGTATATCTTTTTTTCCATCTCCATTTAAATCTTTTTGAATTATTTCATTTTTACTTTGCATATTAAAAGTGGTTTTAGAAGTATTTATAATTATACCGTGTAAGAAAAATATTAAAAATAAAGAAAAACAACATAATATAACTTTGATAGCTAAACTATTCCTTAATTTCATGTAAATCACCTCTAATTAATTATATGTACCATATATAAATTTAATTAATATAGGAACAATAAAAATAAGTATTACTTTAGGGTGGTGAGAATTTGAAAAAATTTAATAGACTTTGTGCAGCTACATTAGTGATAATCTTAAGTCTTACTTTAGTTTGCTGTAAAGGTGAAGAAAAGAAAGGGAAAAAAGATGAAAGTAAAAATTTAGATATATATGTATATACGGATGATAAATATTCGAAGAAAACTATTGATGTTTTGATTAGAGAATATGAAAATAAGAATAAAGATAAAAAAATTAATGTAATAGACGGTGTAGAAGATAAGGATAAGTTGATAAAACATTTTAAATCTGGGGATAACATAGATATAATCATATGTAATCGAAGTACAGAATTATTATTAGATAAAAAAGGACTAGTTGATAACTTAGAAGACATTTATAAAAATGAATCTTTAGATAAAAGATTTTATGAGGTATATACAAGTTATGGGAGAATTTTAAATAAGTATAGTTCTGTAGGAATAATTCCATATACCTTGGAGTTTGTATATAATAAAGATTCTCTAAATAAACTTGGACTTAAAGAACCTCAAGATTTCAACGATTATATAAAGATTTTAAAACAATGTATTTCAAACGATATAGAAGTACCTTATGTTTTAAATGAAGATTTAAGCATATATGAAGTTATATTTTCACTTTTTGCTCAAAATAAGTTAAATGGTGAGGAACTTACTGAGAAATATACGGATAAGAGTGAGGAATATTTAAATGATGATAAAATAGAAAAAGTTTTAAAACTAATAGAAAAGAATGTGAAAGAACAGGGATTAAAGGAAGATATATTAAAAAAATCTGATGAAAAGGATATAGAATATTTTTTAAAAGGTGAGAGTCCTATTCTAATTACAACTTCTTATTTTTCAAATAAACTTAAGGTGGAAAATATAGGCATTTTAAAGAATATGGGTCGTATAGATGGGGAAGAAATAATAAGACCAGTATTTATGAATACTTTAGTGGTATCTAATATAAATGGAATTAATAAAGAAAGTAAAAGGGATTTTCAAGAGTTTGTAGTAAGTAATGAATTTCAAAATAAATTAAAAGAACTTTCTTATATAACAGGAAATAAAGAAGCTAATAAATCTTATAAGGGATTACAAGGAAGCGTAGTGGAGAATTTACTTAAAAGTAGTTCCAATAGTATAATTTATAAAGATAATCTTCCTGAGGATATACAGAAATCTATAGAAAGTTCCATTAGAGATATATTAAAGGGAAAATATAAAGATAATTACTTAAAAGAGAAACTCAAAAATAAATAAAATATAATATAAAAAAGAGCTTCTAAGTATAGGAGCTCTTTTTTATATATAGTAATAGAATTTTATTAAGAATTAAAATTTATTTAAATATAAAATTAAGAATCTTTTTGCTCAGAATCCTTTTCTGAACATTCTTTGCAAACCCCGTAAAAATAAAGTTTGTTAGATACAACATTATAATCGGTATAAGGTGCTATTTCCTCATTAAGATTTAGAAAAGATATACCTTCAATATCATCTACTCTCCCACAATGTAGGCATTGGATATGAGGATGCTCATCTGTACAAGCATCATATCTAAAATTGCCCTCACCTACGTTAAGCTCTCTTACTAAGTTTACTTCAACAAGAGTCTTTAAGGCTTTATAAACAGTCGCAAGACTCATAGTTGGATAATCCTCTTGTAAGGCTTTATAGATAATTTCAGCGGAAGGATGTCCTTTAGTAGATTGTAGGTATTTATAAACAGCAATTCTTTGAGGAGTTAGCTTAAGGTTTCTTTCTTTGAAAATAGCTGTTATATTATTCACTTATATCATCCTCACTATAAAAAATTATTATATAATTAGTTCTATTATATGATATAAATTATTAATTGTCAAAATCTATTTAAGATATATACAAAAGAAAAAATATTAAAAGAATTACTCAAGATTTAATAATTCTATAATATTGTTTTCAAAAACTCAACATATAATAAATACTGAGAGGGGGAATTAGGCTTGAAAAAAACTTATGTATTAGATACAAATGTAGTACTCTATTCACCAGCAGCTATCTTTTCTTTTGGTGACAATAAGGTTATTATACCAGAAGTTGTGTTAGAAGAGTTAGATAATTTTAAAAAACAAAACAATGATCTAGGTATGAATGCAAGACATGCAGCAAGAACATTAGATAACCTAAGGAAAGATGGAAATTTAAGTGAAGGAGTAAACCTTCTAAATGGTGGATTAATAAAGGTTGAAATGAATCATTATGAAACTGAAATACCTATATTATGGGATAAAGAGAAAGCAGATAATAGAATAATACAAGTGTGTAAAGGACTAAAAGATAAAGGGGAAGATGTATATCTTATTACGAAAGATATTTTTGAAAGGATAAAAGCAGATACCATGGGCATAAAAGCCCAAGATTTCTATGAAAAATTAGTGCCAATTAATGATGAGCAGTATACTGGTAGGTTAGATGTTTATGCAACTTCTGAAAGTATAGACAAGTTTTATATAAATAAATCTATGAATTTTTCAGAGATTAAATCATATAACGAAGCAGAAAATAAGTATTATTCACCTGAAATTTATATAAATCAATTTTTAATAATCCATTGTATGGAAGATAGTAAAAAGACAGCCTTAGGAAAATTTAATGGGGAGAAAATAGTACCTCTCTTATATAAAGAATACAATCCTTATGGAATAAAACCAAGAAATGTGGGACAAAAATTTATGTTAGAATGTTTATACACAGAAGCTGAAATAGCACCTTTAGTTATTATAAAAGGTCCAGCAGGAACAGCTAAGACACTTTTTTCCATAGCAGTAGGTTTAGATAGAGTTTTATTGGATGAAGATAAATCCTATAGAAAAATACTTGTTTGTAGACCTAATGTAACTATGGATGAGGAAATAGGATTTTTACCAGGAACAGAAGAAGAAAAAATTAAACCATTTATGAGACCTATTATGGATAACCTAGAAATACTAGTAGATTCTGATGATAAGGAAAGATATAAGAATGAAAGAGAACTTTCAGATAAAATACAAGAGCTTTTTGATAGAAGGATTATTACAACAGAAGCAGTAGCATATCTAAGGGGTAGGTCTATAGTTAAAAATTGGGTTATAATTGATGAGGCTCAGAATTTGTCACCAAAGCAGGTAAAATCTATTATAACTAGAATGGGAGAGGGGAGTAAACTAGTATTAATAGGAGATCCCGATCAAATAGATCAACCATTCTTAGATAGTAGGTCTAACGGACTCTGTTATGCATCAGAGAGAATGAAAGGTAGTAGCCTCTGTTATCAAGTAACATTAAATCATAAGGAATGTGAAAGATCGCCACTAGCTTTTGAAGGTGCTAAGAGATTATAGCAATATATTTTATAAAACTATAGAAGTTTATATAAATATTAATATATAATATAGTAGTTATTTAACTTTACAGAGGATAACTTTTTAGTAGGGGGAGCATATGAAAAAAAAGAAAACTATAATTATTTCAATATTGTCTGTTATAGTACTAACCTATTCAATATTCTTTTATTATACAAAAATGAAGTACGTATATAGAAATACATTTGCAACTAACATAAGGGATAAATTCAAACCATGGCAAACTACAGAAGTTGTAAGCAGTGAAATTAAAAATAGAACAAAAAAGCCTATAGAATATTTACAAAAGGATACTAAGGATATTAATATACCAATTTTAATGTATCATGCAATCTCTGATACCAATCCATTAAATGATCTTTTAACACCACCAGATAAGTTTAGAGAACAGATTAAATGGCTTTATGAAAATGGCTTTACGCCACTATTAATTGATGATGTTTTAGAAGCCTTTAAAACAGTAAAGGTTCCTAAACGTCCTGTTGCTATAACTTTTGATGATGGTTATGCTGATAATTATACAGAGGCGTATAAGATTTTAAAAGAATTTAATATGAAGGGAACATTTTTTGTTATTACAGATTACATTAATAAAGATAATACTTATATGACACTTAACATGCTTAAAGAGATGAAAAATAATGGTATGGCAATTGAAAATCATACATCAGATCATTTACGCTTAAATTGGCGCTCAAAAGAAGAGAAGATAAAATCTATTAAGAATGCACAAAATTTTTTAAGGGATAACCTAGGAATTCATAGTAAATATCTCTGCTATCCTGTAGGAAGATACAATAAGGAAGCTATAGAAGTTGCTAAGTCTTTAGGTGTACGAGCTGCAGTTACTACTAAAAATGGGATCTCTAGTATTGAAGATGGTGAATTTTCTTTAAAACGAGTAAGAATGTCTCCTATGAGTATTAAATCCTTTAAGAAAATATTTGAAAATTATATGCAGTAAATTAATTAAAATACTTATAAGTTAATAATAAATTAGGTTATATAAAAAAGCTTTTTGGTTATAAAATCAAAGGGCTTTTTTATTTTTTATAGTTTATCATATAAATATATACTTCAGAAGATAATGTTACCATGGGGTTATTATTTGTGTATAATATAAATTATAGTAAATGGGGTTTTTATTTTAAATATCTAAATATTAAAATTTGGAGGGATATATGAAAAAGGGAAAAATTATAATAATACTTGTTATGTTGTGTATCTTAGGAGGTATGTCTTTTTTACAAATAAAAAAGAATTTTAACTTTAAACTAAGTTCTAAGCATGAGAAAAATTTAAAGAATGAGGAAAATGTTAATAGTAAAGAGAGTTTAAAAAAGGAAGTAAAACATAGTAAAAAAGAAGGAAGTAAAGAAAGTGCAAAAATTGAAACAGTTTCTAAAGAAACAAGAGAAAAGAGTTTAAATGATGGAAAATTAGAAAATGGAAGAGTTTTAGAAAAGGACTCCAAAGAAAATATTAGCTACATAAAAAAAGATCCAAAAGAGGTACAAATACCAATTCTAATGTATCATTCAATTTCAGATAAGGATCCTAAAAATGGTCTATTAGTTCCCAGAAAACAATTTAAAGAACAGGTAGAATGGCTTCATAAAAATGGTTTTACACCAATGCTTATGGAAGATGTTTTAGAGTCTATAAATACAGGAAAGGTTCCTAAACGTCCTGTTGCTCTTACCTTTGATGATGGATATGTAGATAATTATAACGATGCATACAAAATATTAAGTGAAAATAATATGAAAGGTACATTCTTTGTTATAACAGATTGTACTAATGCAAGTAATGAATACATGAATTTAGAAATGCTTAAAGAAATGAAAGAGAAAGGAATGGGAATTGAGAGTCATACCCATAATCATTTAGAACTAGTTAGACTTTCAAAACAAGAGAAAATAAATTCTATTAGAAAATCCCAAGAATTTTTAAAATCTAATTTAGGTGTAGATAGTAAGTATCTTTGCTATCCTGTTGGAAAATACGATAAAGAAACTATAGAAGTTGCAAAGTCATTAGGTATAAAAGGGGCAGTCACCACTAAAAATGGATTTGCAAAAAAAGAAGATGGGGAACTATCTTTAAGAAGAATAAGAATTTCTCCAATGAAATTAGAGGCTTTTAAAGAGATATTCAATAAGTACATGAATTAATATATAGAACATATAAAGCTTAACTGTAAAATGTTTTATACATTGTGGCATTGCAATAACATTTATAATATATAAAAACAGAACCCTTTTAAATTAAGCTCTACAATTAATATAACTATATTTGTATATTAAAGCTTTTATCATTTAGGTTTAATTACATCTAAAGTAATAAATAAATGTAGACTATATAATTTAAAAGGGTTTTATAAATAAATTTCAAAATCTAATTTTAAGTTTAATTATATACTTAGTAAGGAAATATACTTAATTAACTACTATATATCGCTTAAAGGTCTTATTTCATATCCTTGATTTTTCCACTCAGTAATTACATCATCCAATATTTCAGCATTAGTTTTTGAAACTGCATGAAGTAACATAATAGCGCCATTATGAGTTTTATCTAATATTTTCTTTTTAGCAAAACTATGAGAAGGTTGCTTTTTAGTATCCCAATCTGCATAAGCAAAACTCCAGAATATAGTTTTATAACCATAGTCCTTTGTATATGCTAGGGAACGCTCACTATATTTACCCATAGGTGGTCTAAAGTATTTAGACATTTTTTTGCCTGTTAACTTTTCAAAGGCTTCTTCTACATCAGAAAGTTCCTTATTAAATTTATCCTTATCATGTATAGATGCCATAGAAGGATGATGATTACTATGATTACATACCATATGACCTTCATCTACCATCCTTTTTATTAGCTCATGGTTAGAATCAATATAAGGCTTAACCACAAAGAAAGATGCCTTAACATTATGTTTCTTTAAAACATCTAAAATTGGTGCTGTATATCCATTTTCATATCCTTCATCAAATGTAATATAGATAACTTTTTTAGATGTATCACCTAGGAAATGTGTATCATATTTTGATATAAAATCTTTTGTTTCTGGTTGAGTTAATGGTGGCTTACCATTTTCCACATGTTTAAAATACCAGTTGTACTCTTTAGTGCTAAGAGAAGATGAGTTAACAGCCTTACTATTTTCTGGAACAGTCTGTGTTCCAACTCCACTTTGTGTATTGATTAATTTATTAATGGATTTATAATTTTTAGTATAATACATAAAAGATCCACATATCCCTGTAACTATAAGCAAACTTACTAAAAACTTTTTATAAAACTTACTCATATAAATTAATTACTCCTTTCTTAAATTTTTTAATATAAAATCTTGTTATAAACAATATTATTTGTTATAAATTAATACTTATCCATTTTCAATATAATTTTAGTAAGAAAAATTAGTAAATTACTTTAAATCTATATATTACTTTTTATTTAAGTATATTATTCTTACATTATTATTAAGAAACTTTTAAAAAATACATATAAATATAAAATAAAGTACAATAGTGTGATATAATCTTTTCTGTTGTATACTAATATAATAAGAAAATTTAATTTTAAAATAGACCTAGATAAGGGTGATATATTTGGAGAATAAAAGAGTAAAAAAAAGTGGAAGGATAAAGAGGAATTTTATATTTATATTTTTCCAATTAATCTTTATACTACTTATAGGACCAACTTTGATATATTGTGGACCTTTTGTTAATTTAAAGAGTATAGTTGCACAAAGTGCATACACATCTTCAAGTTTTACATGGCTTACTAAGATGTATATGTCTGATAAGAGCATTTCAAAGATGATGGCAGCTGGTGATGCTAAAAATGCATATATCAACAATGATAAAAATATAGTTAAGATAAAAAAAGATAAGACAAATAATATAGAATTGTTTGATGTTAAAGCAAGAAAGTTTCAAGGTATAGCAATGGTAGTAGATGATCCTACCAGAATAAAAGTTGGATATACCAATAAGTTAAAAAAAGAAGGTCAAAGTACCAGTGAAATAGCAAAGGATAATGATGCTCAAGCTGCAATTAATGGAGGTGGTTTTTTTACAAAAGATACCACTGAGGTAGCTTGGACAGGAGCTGGTGGAGCACCAAAGGGAATGATAATTTCTAATGGAGAGCTTGTATTCAGTGATACTAAAAATTTGGATCATAAACAAGATGTAGCAGCTATAACTGATAAGGGAGAGGTCCTAATAGGTTATTATAGCTATAATGAACTTAAAAAAAAGAATGTTAAAGAAGCCATATGTTTTGGGCCAGCACTTCTTATAAATGGTAAGAAAACTATTTTAGGAGACTATGGTGGTTGGGGTATTGCACCTAGAAGTGCCTTTGGACAGAAAAAGGATGGATCTATAGTTATGCTTGTTTTAGAGGGAAGAAAGCTAAATAGCGTAGGTGCCACACTAGAAGATGTTCAAGATATTATGCTAAAACTTGGTGTAGTTAATGCTACAAACCTTGATGGAGGATACTCTACTACTATGTATTACGGTGGGCAAGTTATAAATAAACCCTATAATATTTTTGGGGAAAGGGCAGTACCATCCATAATATATGTGGAAAAGAGAAATAAAAAATAGGTGATAAAAATGAAAGTAGCAAAAAAAATATTAATCTGGACTTTTATAGCTTTGTTGATTCAATTACCAATATATTATTTTGCAGATAGATATATCATGATAAAAGAAAATATAAGGTTATACAAAAAGGATATGAGTGTAATTGAAGATGATAAAATTAGAAATATTAATGTTCCTATAAATGGTAGGTGGGATAATATTAAAATATCAAATAATGGTAAATATATAAGCTATATTGAAAACAATATATTAAGCGTTCAAAATATGGACAATAATGAAAAAGTAGATCTACCTTTTAATAAAGGGGTTGAACTTGCCTACTATGAGTGGATTCCTAGTAGAGACAGAATGATAATAATAGAAAAAACATTAAAAGAGAAAGACTCAGTTTTTACTATAAATTACTATGATGCTTTAAATAAAGAAAAAATAAGAGTAAAAGAAATTTCTTATGAAGAGAATCCAGCCTATGTAAATGATGTGCAAGTATCTTTATTAACTGGTATAATGTATATAAACATAGTACATAAGGGCGATAGAAGTAGCATATATAGAATAGATATTTCAGAAAATATAAATGCAATAGATACAAAACAATACTTTATAGATAAGCTATGTTTAGTTCCAAGTAAAGACAGACTTGTGTATGAGGATAGAATATTTAATAAAATATACTATTTAGATTTTCCAGCTAATGAAGGTAAAGAGGTAAAAGTAGATGAGGAAGACCAATTAGTACTTTTAGGATGTGATGCTGAAGGGATTGTGTACTTAGGAGGCATTAAGAATGGAAAGGTTTATAAGGTTTATTATTCAAAAGGTGATGAAAATATAACAAACTATAGAAGTATAGACTTAAATGAATCTGTAGAAGAGAAAAATATATATGTGAACCGTAAGGGTGGAGTTTATATTATAGACAAATTTAAAAATACTATAACCTTAATGAACGGACGTACAGAAATAACAACTCATATAGGTGGGGAATTTATAAGTTTTTATGACCAAGGATATTTATATAAAGTAAACAATACCTTAAAAAATGAATTTTTAGGACAATTAGGACACAAATAATAAAATGGGGGTTTACTCTTAAGGACACTATAGGGAGGATAAGTAATATGCAAATGCAAGAACTACTACTTAAGATAATATCTATACCAGGGATATTGATGGCTTTTACCATTCATGAATTTGCTCATGCCATTACAGCATACAAATTAGGGGATGATACACCTAAATATGAAGGAAGGCTAAATTTAAATCCATTTACGCATATAGACATTATGGGGTTTCTTGCCATGATGATCTTTGGATTTGGGTGGGCTAGACCTGTAAATACTAATCCTAGTGCATATAAGAATTATAGAATGGATGACCTAAAAGTTTCTATAGCAGGACCTTTAGCAAACTTACTAGGAGCTATGATATGTGCTATTATATTATCAATTTCAAATAATTTTATAGTTATAGATAATATATTTTATCATATGTTTAAATTTATAATTTCTTATGCATTACAAATAAATGTAGTACTATTTATCTTAAACTTAATACCAATACCAGGTTTTGATGGATTCCATGTACTAAGTGATTTATTTCCAGACTTATTTAGGAAATTACCTAGCAGTATAGAAAGCTATGGAACAATAATATTCATAATATGTCTTCTTCCAATACTACCAGGAAGGGAATCTATATTTACCTATATAGTTCATATACCAAGCGACTATATTTGTGATTTTATATATACCATATTTAGAATATCCTAATATTAAGAAAAATATAATATAATTATACAAAAGTGATTTTTTATACTATATAAAAAGTCGCTTTTTTTATATAATAGATTTATAAATTATAAGGGGTTGATAATTTTGGATATAGTTAAATTGAAAAACATAAATAAGCGTTTTGGAAATACCAGTGCCTTAGATAATATAAGTCTAGAAGTTAAAGAAGGGGAGATTTATGGGCTTCTTGGTCCTAATGGGGCAGGAAAAAGTACTTTAATAAATATACTTTCGTCTCTTGTGAGAAAGAGCCATGGAGATATAGAAATTTTTAATAAGAACTTAGAAAAAAATCTAAGTTATATTAAAACTAACATAGGAATTGTTCCACAAGATATAGCTATATATGAAGATTTAACTGCATATGAAAATGTAAAATTCTTTGGGAGTCTTTATGGTCTAAGTGGAGATAAATTAAAAGAAAATGTAGAATATGCTTTAAGATTTGTTGGTTTAGACCATAAGAAGAAAGAATACCCACATACATTTTCAGGAGGAATGAAGAGAAGGCTTAATATAGCTTGTGCTATAGTACACAAACCTAAACTTATAATAATGGATGAACCTACTGTAGGTATAGACCCTCAGTCAAGAAGTCATATATTAGATTCTGTAAAAAAGCTTAATAAAATGGGTTCTACAATTATATATACTACCCATTATATGGAGGAAGTCGAGCATATATGTACTAGAATCGGAATAATAGATAAGGGTAATTTAATAGCAGAAGGCACTTCAGAAGATCTAAAAAAACTTATCGTCAATAGAGAATGCTTAACTCTTAAAATATCAAATCTAGAAACTTTCAACGTAGATAAACTAAAAGGAATAGGAAACATAATAGAAGTTGAAATTAAAGAAAATAATTTAATTGTATATAGTACTAAGGATAGTAATAATTTAAATAACATAATATCACATCTCTTTAAAGAAAAACACAGTATACAATATATTAGAAGTGAAAAACCCGACCTTGAAAAAGTGTTCCTAACCTTAACTGGAAGAAAATTAAGGGATTAAGGAGAAAATTATGAAAATAATAAGTCTTATAG
This sequence comes from Hathewaya histolytica, assembly GCF_901482605.1. Lineage (NCBI taxonomy): Bacteria > Bacillati > Bacillota > Clostridia > Eubacteriales > Clostridiaceae > Hathewaya > Hathewaya histolytica. The sequence goes on from NZ_LR590481.1 coordinate 902,237, forward strand.
TAAAAGAATTTAAACATAACATAAGAAATAAAATGGAAATGATAATAATGATACTAACTCCTATCCTATGCATTTTAATACTTGGTGCTGCTTTTGGTGGAACAGGTAATAAAATAAATTTTAAAGATAAAGAAATAGCTTATTATATAGAAAAAGAAGATACATTTTCACGAGACCACTGAAAAACTTATAGTTTTTCGGGGGTTTACTTTTTACATAATTTAAAAGACTCAAGTTTATACCATTTTGTGGTATGAGCTTGAGTCTTTTTGTATTATTAAACCCTAATCGGGTATATTTACTGATTGCTTAGAGTCAATATTCTCTTCAAGTTTACAGCAAAAATGGTCAATGCACCTTGCATTTGCATGCCAACAAGACCTGCGGCTGACGCAACATCATACCCATGTCTATGTTTCATTTCACTATTTTTAGCTTCAATTTTATATCTCTCTTTTGATTTTTCTTTAAAAAAATCAGTTTCTTGAAATTCAATATGTTTTTGATGCGTATTCGTTTTGATTGAAACTGAGTATGATTTAGTTTTAGCACCTTCTTTATAGCACCCTTGTTTTAAAGGGCAACACTGACACTTTTTAACATCAAAAAAATAAGAAATTACTGTACCTAGTCCATCTTTGGCATGTTTTTTAGGTCTAGTACTAGTTTTCTTAGTACTCATATGGCCAGCTTCACACGCATACATATCTGCATCTTTATTATATTCAAACTTCGTTTTAGTTTGTCTTTTGTTACCATGAGATACTGATTTACTAAGCTTTGCAATTAGATTTTTTTCACTTTCATTTACATATTCTATATTTTCTTTTTCTGAATAAGCTGCATCTCCAATAATATTTTCTATGTTTAAGCCAGAGGCTTCGCTCTTTTCAATAAGTGATTTTAGTTGTTTTCCATCGTGTTTTTCTCCCGAAGTAACTACAGCAGCAGTAATAATACGTTCCTTAGTCATTGCAATATGAGTTTTATACCCAAAGAAAGATGTATCAGCAGTTTTGTGTCCAACTTTTGCGTCAGCATCTTTAGAGAATGACAAAACCTCTAAATCATCTTCGATTGTTTCTTTTAATAAATTTAATTTTTCTTTTACAGCTGGATAACTTGAAATGACCTCTTCTTTTTCAATAACTGATATAAGTTTTTGACAATACTCTATTTCATCCTCAAGAAGACCGTTGTTAACTTTATTAGGAAACCTTGCTTTCATTGACTCATCAATGTTATAAACTGACTTTCGAAGTTTTTTAGATTGTTCAATTAAAACTTCCCTAGGTGTTTTTTGATTGTATCTAGCTTTGGTATGAGTTGAATCAACAATAATTGATTTTGATTTTATAATTTCCTTTTCCAATGCTATTTCTACGGTTTTAGAAATTAGCATGTCCATTAGATTAGTGTCCTTTAAGCGTAGCTTTCTAAATTTAGTTAAAGAACTTGGATTAATTACATCCTCCTCCGGAGCCATATCTAAGAAATATTTAAAAGACATATCATATTTAGAGCGTTCAACAACATCTACATCAGAAATATTGAAAATAGTTTTTAGTAAAAGATATTTAAACATTCTTATTGGGTCAATCGCTCCGCGACCGTTATTATTGCAATATGTAGAAACTAATTCATCGTAGATGAATGAGAAATCTACCATTTCTTTAATCCTTCTCAACATATTATCTTTAGGGATAATCCTATCATATATATCACCATATTCGCTTAATATCATCTTTTGATGCATTAACATAAAATCACCTGCTTAAATTAGTAATATAAAAATTATACTAAAAAATAGACATAACATCTACACAAACTGTAGTGTTATGTCTATTAAGATTAGGAGGGTACTTTTTCAGTACCCTCCATTTTCACAGGCATTTTTAAGTTTTACAGAAGGGATTAAAGAAAAGGGAATAGTTTTTGAAAGAGTAGAAGATAAAAAACAAGGCGAAGAGGGTATACGTAATAATAAATACTTAGGTTTTTTAGAATTGAAAGATAAAAAACTTAATATTTATGAAAATGACCAAAATAGCGTGTCCAGCAGTGTTATAAAAAGTGTTATAAAAAGTTTTGTAGAGAGATACAATTTGACTTTTGAAATAATAAAAAGAAATCCTAGTGCACTTACTGAAATAAATAAGGTTCAGAATAATCCTTATACAGAAAATGAAAATCTAATAATAACTGGAGTAGATAAAAATATAAGACCAGTTGGAGCGGACTATTATGGAATAACCATGATAACACTTATAATTATGTATTCAATATTCACTGGTATTTCTGCTATAATCAGCGAGGAGAATAGAAAAACTAGAAATAGAATTATAATAAGTCCATTAAGTAAAGGTGAATTTTTTATTGGAAAACTTTTAGGAGCATTCTCTGTAACTGCATTTCAATTCCTAATTGTAATTTTGGTTAGCAGTACATTCTTAAAGGTAAACTTTGGCGCAAAACCTCATATGGTATTTTTAATACTCTTATCTGAGATGATATTTGCTATATCTTTTGGTATTTGCATAGGGCTTTTATTTAAAAATGAAGGAGCTATTATGGGTTCGATGCATACTTTAATTCCTATATTGATATTTCTTGGGGGAGGATATGTTCCTATGGAGTTAATGCAGGGAAAAGTACTACAAACAATGACTAATATTTCTCCAATAAAATGGACAAACTCTGCAATTTTTTCAGTAATTTATAGCAATGAGTATAGCTTAATGAATAAAGCCATAGGAATAAATATGACATTAGCTATGATATTTCTTTTTGCAAGTATTATTAAACTTAGAAGAAGGGAGGTATTATAATGAAGGAGTTATTAACTTTAATTATATATAATTTTAAAAGGATTTTTAGAAACAAAGGGAATATAGTATCTTATTTTATAGTGCCTATAGTAATTAGTGTACTTCTTATAAATGTTTTAAGTGGATCATCAGGAAATAAAATAAGTATTTATATAGAAAATAAGGATAAGGGAATATTTTCTCGTGATTTAATAGAAAGACTAAAAACTGAAGGGAATTTTCAAATAAAAGAGTCAAAAATTAATAACGTAAAAGAAGAAATAATGAAAGAAAAAATTGATGTAGCACTTATAATTCCAGAAAATTTCACAGACAGTATGTATATTGGTAATCCTAAAAAAGTAGAACTAATAACCTTAAAAGGAGAAGAAGTTACACATTTTATAAGTGGTGCTATTAATATTTATATAAATAATTTAAAGGATATATATAAATACTCAAAGGGAAATAGAGAAGAGTTTAACTCCATATATAAAAGTTATAGTGCAGAAGGTATAAAAGTAGAAGAAGTTAAAATAAAGGATTTATCAAGAAATAAAGGCGCTACAACCTTTGCTTTAGGATTTTTTATAATGTTTATGATATTATTTGCATCCTCTATATCAAGACTTATATTAAAAGATAACTTAAGTGGAATGAGTAAAAGAATTTGTATTACAAAAATAGATGAGAAAAAATATATTCTAGGAAATGTTATAACTAACTTACTAATTCTAATGGTACAAAGTCTTGCAGTGGTTTTAATACTAGAGAGGCTAATCAAAATAAGTACTTTTATTCCACTTAAATATATAATACTTATTTTATGGACTTTTTCCTTATGTGCTGTAGCTTTAAGTATGCTTATAATATCTTTTTCAAGGAGTATGAATGGTGCATCTATACTTACAAGTCTAATAATTACTCCAACATCTATGCTATCAGGTTCCTTTTGGCCAAGAGAAATTATGCCTAAATTTATACTAGATATATCTAATTTTATTCCTCAAACTTGGGCTATAGATGCATTTAGTAGAGCAAGCAAGGGTGAGGGCATAGAAAAATTTTATATAAATATTTTAATAATTCTAGGGTTTTCTGCGATGTTTTTTATATTTGCAACATTTAAAAGTAAGTCTCATGAGAAGTATATATAATATTACTTGTTTACAAAAATAATTACCTATAGCATAATATTATATGTAATTTATTTAGAGTATTAATTTATACTGTGAGTTTAAAGGAAGCTAATAAGAACTTGTATAGGAAAATAAAATTAAAAGACGAAGGAGGATATGTATGCGTCTTAGAAAAAATTGGTCAGCAAGACCTCAAATGGAAGCTAGTAAATTTTGCATATATAATCCATATGAACTTAAAGGAAAATGGAATGAATCATTCGAAAATGAAAATGATATACATCTGGAATTAGGCTGTGGAAGAGGAACGTACATATGTGAAATGGCAAAAAGACATCCAGAGATAAACTTTATTGCTGTAGATCTAAAAGATGAAGTGCTAATTTATGTACTAAGAAAAATAGAAGAAGAAAACTTAGAAAACGTAAGAATAATGCCACTTAATATAATGCTTATGAAAGATGTCTTTGAGAAGGATGAAATAAGTAGAATATATCTAAACTTTTCAACACCTTGGCCAAAACCAAGACACAATAAGAGAAGATTAACTTACGTAAGTTTCTTAAAGATGTATAAAAACTTTTTAAAAGAAGGTGGAGAAATATGGTGTAAAACAGATAATGAACCATTCTTCATGGACTCCACCACATACTTTAAAGAAGAAAATTTCAAACTAAGATATTTAACCTTTGATCTTCATAGGAGTATTTACAATGAAACAAATATAAGAACAGAATATGAAGAAAAATTCTCAGGTATGGGCATGAACATAATGTTTTTAATAGCAGAATTAACGGCTGAAGACAAATAAGTATATTAGGATTTATATGTTAGAGTGCAAATATAGTCTTGAGTAAAGAAATAAAGATTTAAATATGAACACCTCATTATAGATAAAATACATAATAATGAGGTGCTTTACTTTTTGAAAAGAAAGTCAAATTTTCTAATCTCATATTATAAGTATGAACATAATGAATTCTTAGTTAGCGATAATAATAGATGTAAAATACACTTGACATTTATAAAATTTATATATATGATATAAGTAAAATAGGCTTTACATTAAGCGTTATTTTTTTATTAAGCATGTAAAGTTAGCTTTACCATTATGTTTGTAAGTATAGTATTTAAGGAGTATGTAAATATGAATAATAAGATTAAGACTTTAAGAGAAAACAATCATTTAACTCAGCAAGAACTTGCGGATAAGCTAGATGTTTCAAGACAAACCATAATTTCTTTAGAAAATGGAAGGTATAATCCATCTATTTTACTAGCATATAAAATATCTAAACTTTTTAACTTAACAATTGAAGAAGTTTTTATCTTTGAATAATTTTAAGGAGGTATCAATCATGAGTAAATTTTCATTTTTAAACAAACAAAGAATTGAATGTATGTTACTTGCATTAATAGGAGTAGTTCTAATTTTATTTAGTAGTTTTTCAAATAGTAATATAAGCAATGTTAATTTAATCCAGGGGTTAGGAGTTGGGTGCATAGCAGGAGGAGTTGGTGGCTTTATAGGCACCTTCCTAGGCAAAAAAAGATTTAAGCAAAATTATAAAATATTAGAACAGGATGAAAGACTGCATAATGTATGGCAAAAAGCCGGATGTGCATCATATAATTTAACATTTTACTCTGTACTTCTATTATATATACTGGTTTTAGTATTAGACTTAAGTGCTATAGCAGTATGTGGGATAATAATAATCTTAATGCCATTATCTAATTTAGCATTTACCCGTTACTATAATAAAAGGTTATAAAAAGTGTGTTGTAATATAAAGAAGATTATAAATAACCCTCTCCAAGCCATAAAATTGGAGAGGGTTATTTCAATTTATTATATTTCTAAATTCCCCCAAGTAATTTTTCCATTATAGTTTTATTCTTAGATTTTTCTATAATTTGCAGCATTTCTTCTGGTTTATTGGTTATTATGTTATCTACGCCCATGTCTATTAAAGTTTCAGCTTTTGATGAGTCATCTATGGTCCAAATGTGTATTTCGCGTCCTATAAGATGTGCTTTATTTACAAGATCTTTGGTTACGTTGCTTTCTTCAATGCTGTAGAAATCTACTTTTAGTTCTGCTAAGTCTCCTAGTGCTATATACATTATATACCCAATTTTTATCTTAGGGTTTAACTTCTTAATTTCTAAAAGAGCTTTATAGTTTAATGAAGTTACTACACATTGCTCTTCTAAGTTATATTTCTTTATAAGATCTGCTACTTTTTTTATTAAGTATTTTTCACGACCGTGAGTTTTTATTTCTATGTTGAGTTTTATTTTATTTTTAGAAATCTTAATTATTTCTTCTAGGGTAGGTACAGTTTCTCCCTTAAATTTAGGGTCAAATTTACTTCCTATATCAAATTTTTTAATTTCAGGTAAGGTTGTTTGCCACACATATTTATTTACATCAGCAGTCCTTTTAAAATTGCTATCGTGAGTTAGTACCACTTCACCATCTTTAGTTTCTTGAACATCTATTTCTGCATAGTGTGCTTTATCTTTTATAGCATATTCTATGGCAGATTTACTGTTTTCAGGCGCATCTAAGGAGTTTCCTCTATGGGCAGTTATGTTTACATCATTTTTCTGAGATTCAGTGTAGGATAATATTGAAGTTAAGGCTAAACTTAAAGATAGAAATATTAAAACTAGAGCACTTACAAACTTTTTATTTTTTTTAACTGTTTTAAAGGACATATAATTTTTATCTTTATTATAGTATTTTAAATTAGAGGGCTCTGTATAACTTGGTCTTAATGAGAAATAAAGCCTAGTAATTATAATTGTATTAAATGGTGATGAAAACAATGTGAAAAGTAACAGTAAAATACTTATTATTATAGAATATAATGATAAAATTGCTAGAGAAGTAAAAGAGGAAACCCCGATTCTTTTTATAATTAAGCCTATAGCTATATTTGATAGGAAAAAGAATAACATGCTTATTATCCACAAAATTAATTGAGATAAAAATAAGTTTTTAAATATATAAAAGTAATTTCCTTTGCAGAGATTACTACTATCTTTAAGGGATTCCTTAAAACTTTTATTTTCTAATATTGCTATATGCATTGTAAATATCCATCTTATTAAGAGGAAATAAGCTATAATTATTGACATTATTAAAAGAGTTATACCTAGGGGATATTGAAGTATCCAGTCTAGTATGAAGCTAGGAATCTTTAAGCTAGTGATTAAACTTGATGTCATTCCTATACCTAGAAGAGGAACTAAAAAAGTAATATATAAAATTATACTTATTGAACTTATACTAAAAATTTTTGAAAGATTATTTAGGGAAAGAAAAAATGCTTCTTTTAGAGAGATTTTTACCCCCATATAAGTATTCTTGGCTATAATTATAAGAGTGCCAATTTCAAGGATTATAGAAATACTTGTTATAACACATAATATTAGAAAAGCACATAATCCTTCCTTACTAGTAGAGAATTTTATAAGTTCATTATTTGTGATTGTTTTTCGTCCACTTAAAGAAATAAAATAGTTTAAACACATAGACATTAGGGGAAGCAATATAAAAGCTGTAATTAGTTTATAGATTGCTTCAAACTTCATATTTATATAAAAGCCATTTTTAAAGTCTTTAAATGTATGTTTTAGTAAATTGTTAAAAGGATACAAGCTTCCACCTCCTCTAAAATTTTAACTAATATATAGTATACATGAAAAATCTTTTATTTAAATTACAAAAACCTTAAAATTATCTTATATCTTTTTTTATATAAAAAAGATACCCACAAATTTATAGTATTTTATGAGTATCTTAAATGTTTTAGATTTTATTAAATAATTTTAGTTTATAAATCATATAGGTATTATTTGCAAGTCATTATATCTAATATGATTTTATCAGTTTCTGACATACCTTTTGTACCTATTTTAGCTAAGTTTTTAATAGTTATTTCTGTATCTTTGTGTATTATACCATCTTGGTCTGATATTTCGATATGATCAAGGGCAAGTAGAGCAGACATAACAGCAGCACTAACCCCTGTGGATACCTTTAAAGCACATCCAGTTTTTGCACCATCACAAATCATCCCAACTATGTTTCCAGCCATATTTTTAATAGCATATTTAACTTCTTCAAGTGTGCCATCTAAAAGATATACTATGCCAGAACTCGAGCCAGCAGCGGCAACAACACATCCGCATAGAGCTGAGAGTCTTCCAAGGTAAGACTTTATATGGATTGCTATTAGATTTGAAAGTATTAAGGCTCTTGCTAGTTTTTCTTCTCCTAAATTTAACCTTGTATGAGTTGCAACTACAGGAACCATAACAGTTATACCTTGATTTCCGCTGCCAGAGTTACTCATAACAGGTAACATACATCCAGACATACGAGCATCAGATGCAGCGGCTGTTAATGCCATAGCATAATTTTGAATATCTTCTTTTAATATATCTCTTTGTATATTCTTATATAATGTTTTTCCTACTCTAAGTCCACAATCATTTTTAAGTCCATATTCTGCGATTTCCATATTCATTTTAGCGCCTTCTAATATGAACTTTATATCTTCAAAGTCAACAGTTGTAGCAAATTCATAAATTTCGTCTACAGTTGTATGGTCTATAAAGTCTTCAGCTTTAGGACAATCAGCTGAATCTACAGCTATTTCTTCGTTTTGAAATATAACTTTATCATCTAAAGTTACTTCTACAATACTTGAATGTTTGTCTTTTATTTTAACTGTAGCAGTTCGGTTTTTAGCCTTTAAGGTAACTTCTACATAGAGTTTACAGAGATCTTTTTTAGCATTAACTAAAACTTTTTCACTTTTAACAAAATTTTTAGCTTTTTCTATATGTTCTTTTGTAATATTTTTAAGTACTTCAAGGTAAGCTTTAGGATCACCACCTACAGAACCAAGAGCTGCAGCCACATGTAAACCTACCATGCCTGTACCAGGAATTCCGACACCCATACCATTTTTTAATATATTTGGACTTACCAAAACCGCTATTGACTCTGGTTCCATGTCTAGTGTTTCTCTAGCTTTCGCTGCTGCTAAGGCTACAGCGATAGGTTCAGTACACCCTAGGGCTGGTACTACCTCGCTTTTTAAAAGGTTAAGAAAGTAATCTTTATTATGTTTTTGCATTTTTTTACCCCCTTGACTATATACAAACAAAAACCCTAATTTTATTCCTATGTTACATTTAATACTTTATATTATAATACATAAATGAAAAAAATCATATATATTTATAAAATGAAATTTAAGATTCAATCATTCATAAATCATGAATTTTAAGAAGATTTCTAAATATATGTATTAATTAAAAAAATTATATTGTAAAAGGGAGTTTATTTTAAATAAAAATGTAAACACTAAAAATATACTTAATTGTTTGGAGGAATAGAAGTGAAGGAAGTTATTGAGATTTTATTTAGAGGGTGTGTAGGTTTTTTTACACTTTTAATTCTTGCGAGGATACTTGGAAAACAACAAATAAGCCAACTAACTTTTTTTGATTATGTATTGGGTATAACTATAGGCTCTACAGCAGCCACCATGACATCGGAACTAGATAGTCCATTATGGCCACATTTAGTAGGACTTTTTGTATGGTTTGGATTAGGGTTTCTAATGCAATTAATAACTTTAAAGTCTAGATATGTGTCAAAGATAATGGAAGGTGAACCTGAAATTGTTATAATGGAAGGAAAAATCATGGAAAATGTATTAAGAAAAATGAGATATCGAGTATCTGATCTTATGGAACAACTTAGAATAAAAGGAATATTTGATCTATCTGAAATCCAGTATGCAATATTAGAGTGTGATGGAGGGGTATCCGTAGTAAAAAAAGCAGAGAACGACCCTGTAACTCTTAAAGATTTAAAGTTAAAACCAGATAAAACTGGCATCAATATAGAACTTATTTATGATGGTAAAATTGTAGAACAAAATTTAAAAGATTTAAACAGGAATAAGGCATGGCTTGAAAAGAAACTAAAAGAGCAGAATGTAAATGATTATAAGGAGGTATTCTTAGCAACTGTAAATCCAAAGGGAGAAGTATACATCGACACTTATAAAGATAAATTAAGAAAAATAATAGATATAGGGGACTTTAAGGGTCCATATTAGAAGGTTATAAAAAAACACACACCGTGTATATATGGTGTGTGTTTATATGTTTAGATTATATAAAACTTACATAAAAATACCTATAATATATGGATTTACAATAGTTATTAGCCATGCACCAACTGGAGGAACGATAAATAGAGCTAAAGGTAGTGCACATTCTTCCTCTGTAAAACATTGTATAGAACTCATAGTACTTGCAGGCATTCCATAGCTAAAACCTATAAGTCCAGCTGATACATAAGAGGCTAGACCATTTTTTTTGTAAAGTTTAAATACTACTAAATATGTAAAAATTATAAGTATTATAAGTTGAATACTTAGAACTAAATAACTATACATGCTTATATTCTTTATTAATTTAATATCAAACATAGCAAAGTTTGATATTAAGAGCATGGAAAGGCAAAAGTTACCTATTAAATTCACCTCTGGTAATTTTACTTCAAATAGCTTAGTTACATCAAAAAACTGCCTTAATATAATTCCGCATAGAAATCCACCACCAGCAGGATTAATCCATTTACCTAACTTTAATGAACTTGGAATCATAGCGAAAGTTATACAAATACTAAAAATACCTAAATATTTTAAAAAAGAAATTGGATTAAAATTAGGTTGTGGAACCTTAATTGTTGTACTTAAATCTACCTCTTTTTTAAGTTTAGAAAATAGCAATACTCCGAATATAGTACCTATATATAATGTAAGAATTGATATTCCATTAAATTCTTTTATGTATGGTTTTATGTTTTTACCGAATTCAGGAATGGTTTTAAGTAAAGTGTGATCTCCCATTAAACTAGATGAACCTAATATTAAACTTTCGTAGGTGCTTTTACCAAAAATCTTACCAAAGATTAGGGCTATGGAATTTTGCCCAAAGGCTATTACAATAGTTATTAAAAGGTATAGCATTTGAGACTTAAAAGCTCTTTTTATGGTTTGTAAATTAAATCTAAGTCCAATGGATGCAAAGAATCCAGCTACAAATAGTGGAACAAAATTGTAAGTAGCTTTAACAGTAGTAAACTTATTTATTAGTAGAAATATTAAGGAGATAATTAGTCCTCCTACTAAAGGGGCAGGGATGTAATACTTTTTTAAAAATTGTATTTTGCTTTTTAAAAAGTATGAAAATAATAGAGAGATAATTAGTATACATAAGGTTTGAATCGCTGTAAGGTTCATGATTTTTCCTCTACTCCATTTTTAATTTTATGTTGTTTTCTAAAAGTTTTTCTGCTATGTAAGCGGCTACTTCTCCAGTTATTTTAATACAATGTGCTTTACGTTCTGGAGATCCAAAATCCTTAAAGTCTTTTGTCATAACTCTGCAGCAAGTGCTTTTATACATTTTTTTTATGTGGTCATGCAAATCTTTAGAAACTGGAAACATAGAAGGGTTCATAGAATCTCCATGTTCTCTTCCGTAAACCATTCCAAGAGCCATAACGCCTCCACTAACAGCGCCACATAGACAACCAGATTTTCCTATACCTACAGGAAATCCAGAAGCAAGTTTTGTTACAGATTCATCGTAAGGATTGTCCAATAAATCATTAATAGTTTTTACTACAGCTTCTGAACAGAAAAATTCTCCTCTTTCAAAATATCCTTCTGCAGTCTCACGTACATTTTTAATTAATTCTTCTTTAGTCATAAGACACCTCCAAGTTACAAAATATTATGAAAAATATTATACAATTTTATAATATTATGTAGAAAATATAAAATCCAATATGAAAAATCTATAGATAAAAAATATCTATAGATTAAATCTATCCATGATACTCACAATTATTATCAATTGATAATGTAAGTCGTGGGAATTAAACTGTAAACATTTGAATATATAATGTATATACTACATGTGGGAAAGAAAAGTTGATTATCAGTTGTTAATTAGATTGGGAGGGGAATTTGTATGAATATAGGCGAAAAAATTTCTATAACTACAATAGTAGTTAATTGTATATTATTTATTTTTAAATTTTTAGCTGGAATAATTGGTCGTAGTAATGCAATGATAGCTGATGCAATTCATTCTTTAAGTGATATATTAACAACTATAGCTGTGATATTTGGGCTTAGAATATCTTCTAAAGAAGCAGATAAAAAGCATCCATATGGTCATGAAAGGTTTGAAGCTATAACAAGCAAAATCTTAGCTATCATATTACTTTTAACAGGTTTATTTATAGGGTATAGAGCAATAGATGCTATTTACATGAAAACTTATGATGCACCAAAGTCTATAGCCATTTATGCTGCCATAACTTCAATTGTGGTGAAGGAATGGATGTATAGATATACTATAAAAGGGGCTAAGAAAATAAACAGTACTGCTTTAGAAGCAGATGCCTGGCATCACCGTTCTGATGCATTATCTTCTATAGGAGGGTTAGTTGGTATTCTAGGAGCTAAGTTTAAATTTCCTATATTAGATCCTATAGCCTCCTTAGTTATTTGTGTAATTATTTTAAAAGTGTCTATTGAAATATATTTAAAAGCAGTAAATGCATTAATTGATAGAGCAGCAGATAGTGATATTATTAGATATATTGAAAATGAAGCAAAGTCTATAGAGGAAGTGAAAAAAATAAACAATTTAAAAACTAGGCTTCATGGAAGTAGAATTTATGTAGATATAGAAATAGAACTATCAGAAAAGTTTACTTTTAAAGAAGCTTACTATATAGGAGAAACCCTTCATAAAAATATAGAGAAATTAGATAGTAGGATAATACATTGCAATGTAAAGGTTATGCCCTTAAAGGAAGTTTTTATTTAGGGAGGTGTAAATTTTAAATTTTTAATATTATTTAGTATTTTTTATTTTAAAATTTCATTCCTATGATAAAATGTAATTAACAAACAGTATTATTTAGGAGTGATTTCATGATAACAATAATTTCTCCAGCTAAGTCACTAGACTTTGAAAGGGAATCTTTAACAAGCAAATATACTATGCCAGAATTTTTAGATGATACTTTTCTTTTGATAGATATTTTAAAAGAATATTCACCAGAGGATATAAGTTCTTTAATGAAAATAAGCCCTAAGCTAGGAGAATTAAACTTTTATAGATATCAAAATTTCAATAACGACTTTAAAAAAGATACAAAACAAGCTCTATTTGCTTTTAATGGAGATGTGTATAAGGGAATAGATGCATATAGCTATAATGTAGAAGATATTAACTTTGCACAAAACCATCTTAGAATATTATCAGGATTATTTGGTATACTAAAGCCTTTAGACCTTATAAAAGAGTATAGATTAGAGATGGGTATTAAGCTTAAAAACTCTAAGGGAAAAGATCTATATAGTTTTTGGGGAAACAAGATAACAAGAAAGATAGAAGAAGATATTATGAGTTCTAAAGAAAATGCTATTTTGAATTTGGCATCAGAGGAGTATTCTAAAGTTATTAATAGGGATATATTAAAGAATTCAAAAGTTTATGATGTTGTGTTTAAAGAAAAGAAAAATGGCGTTTATAAGATAATTGCAATATATGCAAAGAAGGCTAGGGGCACAATGGCATCTTATATTATTAAAAATAAAATAGATTCTATAGAAGAAGTTAAAAATTTTGATGAAGATGGATATGAATATAGGGAAGATTTAAGTTCTGAGAGTACCTTAGTTTTTACAAGGGAAATTTAATTTTATATATTATATAGTGTGTATTTTTATATTGTATTTTAAAGTAGAATTTTCCTTTTAGTATATGAATCATATGTTGGAATAAGGTTTTCTTGAAATATATTTTAACTTCTTAGATTGTATATTTTAATCCTAATAGGGAAAAGTAATATAAACAACTTAAAGGAGGGTTAAATATGAATACTGAAAACATGCTTTCTATAACATCAGTAGAAAAGGACAGTAAAGGGGAAATTTCTTCATACAAATTAAGTAATGGAAAAGTTGTGGATAAACAAGAAGGTGTTGAACTTGCAAAACAAGGAAAAATAGACGGAGTTCTTGTGGCTCACTCTAAAACTGGAGAAGAGTATCTAAGAACTGTTGGAGATGGAAATCCTTCAAATAACTTAACAAATTTAATATCTAAGGAATATAATGAAATACACTAATTATATATTTAGATGAAGTTAAAGAAGATGGATAATTAATATAAATATTATTATAAAGGGATTGTGAAATTTAGGTTTCACAATCCCTTTTAAATTTATTTAATTTCTATCTAAAATAAACTAAGCCTTATATAAAACACCAACATTATACCGTAAATTCATTAAATAAGTTCGTATAAAGCTAATAGATATTTGAATTTCAAAATTTAATAAACTATAATTATATAATTAGATATAAAAATTTATAATAAATAAAGTTATTTTTTCTCTTAAGATATTTTGTTATTTAAAATAAAACTTAATAAATAAGAGTATTCTTTTGTGTTGAAATATTTTATAAAAAATCTGAAAGGAAGCGAAAGTATGGAATTTTTAAAAGAAACCTTAAAAAATATAGAGCCTGCCTATGAACCATGGGTAAAAAAAGCATGGGAAAGATTAGATAGCTTAACAAAGCCAATTGCAAGTTTAGGAGAACTTGAATGCATTGTAGCTAAAATGGCAGGTATTAAAGGTAAAATAAATAATAAAATAAATAAAAAAAATATAGTTATTATGTGTGCAGATAATGGCGTTGTAGAAGAGGGTGTAAGTAGTTGTCCTCAGGAGCTGACTTATATAGTTTCAAATAATTTTACAAGAGGTATTACAGGGGTTAATGTTTTATCAGATTTTGCAGGTTCCGATATTACTGTAGTGGATGTAGGTATAATTAAAGATGTGGATAATCCAAAAATAATAAACAAAAAAGTTAGATATAGTACAGATAATATGGTTAAAGGGCCTGCTATGACTAGGGAAGATGTTATAAAGGCAATAGAGGCTGGAATTGAAACTGTAGATAAACTTGTTTTAGAAGGTTATGATTTATTTGGAACTGGGGAAATGGGAATTGGTAATACAACAACCAGTGCAGCAGTTGCGAGTGTTTTATGTGATATTGATGTTGAGCTTTGTACAGGAAAGGGATCAGCCCTTACAGAAAATGCCTTTGATAATAAAAAAGATATTATAAAAAAAGCAATCGAGATAAATAATCCAGATAAGAATGATGTTATAGATGTTCTATCAAAGGTTGGAGGACTTGATATTGCAGGTTTATGTGGGTGCTTCTTGGGAGCTGCTAAAAATAGAATGCCTATAGTAATCGATGGATTTATAGCTTCTGCTGCAGCGCTATGTGCATTTAGGTTAAATCCTAATGTAAAAGATTTTATATTCCCATCACATCTTTCAGCAGAACCAGGGGCAGACTTTATAATGAAGGAAATGGGACTATCTCCAATGTTAAATCTAAGAATGAGACTAGGAGAAGGGACAGGATGTACTTTAGCATTTAATATAATAGAGGCCGGATTGCATATGATAAATCATATGGGTACTTTTGAAAAGGCTGGAATTGTAACAGACTACTTAGTTGAAATGAGAGATAATGTAAAAGAAAATTAGGTGAGTATATGAATTTATATTTAATTAGACATGGATATACAGAAGAGAATCTTAAAAGCTCTTATTATGGAACTATGGATCCAGAACTTAATGAAAAAGGAATACTTCAATGTGAATTTTTAAAGGAAAGATTAAAAGATAAAACCTTTCAGGCTGTTTATACTAGTACAAAAAAAAGAGCCATAGATAGTGCCAAAATAATTTTAAGTGATTATAGTATAAAAATAAATAATCACAAGGAATTAGACGAGCGTTCCTTTGGTATTTTTGAAGGTTTAAACTATGAAGAATTAAGTTCTAAGTATAAAAATGAGTATAAGGCTTGGGAAAAAGACTGGATAGGATATAAAATAAAGAATGGCGAAAGTCACCTAGAGTTTTCTACCAGGGTATATAATTTTTTAGAGAAAATTTTAGGTAAGCATAAAGAAGATGAAAACATAATTATAGTTGCACATGCTGGAGTTATAAGGGCTATTTATACATATGTTATGGACAAAAAAGCAGAGCTTTTTTGGAAATTTGGATGTAGAAATGGTGACCTAGCTATTATAAAATACGAATATGGGAATTTGTATATAGATTCTATAGTGCATAATAAATACTAAAACATTAGGAGCTGATATTATGAGTAAGATAACTCTTGTTACTGGTGGCAGTAGAAGTGGTAAAAGTACTTTTGCTGAAAATCTTTTAAAAGATAAGGACAATGTTTTATATATAGCTACATCTATAATTACAGATAAAGAAATGGAAGATAGAGTTAATCGTCACAAAGAGAGTAGGAATAGTCTTTGGACTACATATGAAGGATATGAAAACTTAGATAAGGCTATAGAAAATTCTAATAAAAAATATATACTTCTAGATTGTATTACCATAATGACTACAAATCTTTTATTTAAAACTGAAAGAGACTTTGAAAATTTTTCAAAAGAGGATATGGACGATGTTCTAAGCTATATTAAAAAGCAATTTACCAAACTTATTGAAAAAGCAAGAGATATGGATATTGAACTTGTTATGGTTACTAATGAAGTTGGATGGGGAATCGTTCCAGAATATAAGATTAGTAGAATTTTTAGAGACATAGCAGGTTTTGTAAATCAATATGTAGCAAGTATTTCTGATGACGTTTATTTGGTTGCTTGCGGATTACCACTAAAGCTAAAATAGGGGGCAAATATGAAATATTTTTTAAATAATCTACTTTTATATTTTCAATTTTTTACAAGAATACCTATAAATAAATCACTAGATTGTGATATGAAAAATTTTAGAGATGGAGCTTTTTTCTTCCCAGTTATAGGATTATTTATAGGAGCATTGCAATATGGTTTATATAGAATTTTAATTAATTTTATTCCAGGAAATATAGTAGCCGTTATAGTTTTAACTGTACCAATTATAGTTACTGGGGGATTACATGTAGATGGTCTTGGAGATACCTGTGATGGATTTTTCTCATTTAAGGGTGACAAAGAAAAAATCATGGAAGTAATGAAGGATAGCAGAGTGGGAACCTTTGCATCTATTGCTATAGTTGTAGATATTCTATTAAGATATACGGCTATATCTACATTAATTTCTACAGGTAATCCATATATGCTTATAGCAGCACCAATAGTGGGAAGATTTACTGTGGTTTTTCTTGCGTTTATAGGTAAAAGTGCAAAGAAAAATAGCTCAGCTAATATTTATATAAATAATATAGATGTAAAAGGAATTATAATTGCAACATTAATTACTTTCTTATTTATATTTAAATTAATTTCAATTAAATATACTTTAATAATAATTGTAGCTAGTTTAGTTGTATCCTATGCATTTAATCTATTTTGTAACAATAAAATTGGGGGATTAAATGGAGATAATTTAGGTGCTAACTATGAGATTATAGATGTATTTTCTATGATTTTATATATAGCATTAGTTTTAAGATAGGAAGTATGCAGATTGGTTAAGTTTTAACATAAAAATATATCTATTTTAAATTATAGTGTTAAATTTTCAATTCTAAGTGAAATAACTTTTTACGAAAAAACTTAAATTTTTAAGTTAAAAGGATTATTTTACTTAGGAGGAGAAAATTTAGCACTTTTTATTTTTATAGTAATATTTTTATTTAAATTATGTATTTATAAGTCCTTATTTTTAAATACATATTAGATTTTATATGTAATATGCTTACAAAGTGTACTTTTACTTACTTAGTACAATTTTTTTTACACATATAATTTAAAACTTATAGGGAATATTATTAATGTATCAAAAATCAATAAGGAGGGTACAGAGATGAACATGAATATGAATAATAACATGAATAATAATGCTCCACAAATTGAAGATAAAAACTTATCAGTAATTAAAGATCAATTATCACATGAGTGCTTATTAAACAAAAAATATAGCTTGTACTCAGAATATTGCACTGATCAAAATTTAAAAAATTTATGCAATGAAGCTGCAACAGTTCATAAGCAAAACTTTACAGAATTAAAGAACTATTTAGATTCTCATCAATAATAAAAAGTATAGGAGGGTTTAGAATAATGCATACTACACCGAATTTATCAGAAAAAGAATTAATGCAAGACTTATTAACAACAGAAAAGCAAGTTATTGGGGCATATAGTGTTGGCATTACTGAAACATCTTGTCCAAATCTAAGAAACGTATTAGTAAATAACTTTACAAAAGAACAAAATATACAATATAAAGTATTTGATGCAATGAAACAAAAAGGTTGGTACCCAACTAAAGATGCTCAAACTGCAGATGTTCAACAAGTTAAATCTCAAGCTACACAAATGCTAAATGATTTAAAATAGTTATAATATAAAAATAGAAAAGAATGTAGCATTTATATAAAACTAAAAACAGTAAAGAATAAAAGCAATTTCAATTAATATAGCATGGACATTAAATAAAATTTTATTAAATTTCAGTAGATTTAGAGAGTGAATATATAACTAAATTATATATTCACCCTTTGATTTATAAAATAAAAATAGAGTGTAAACATTTAAAATGTAACACTCTATGTTAGGTTCAATTTTCATATAGTTATTAAGCTTCTTCGAATAAATCTTTTCCAACACTACAAAGTGGGCATAACCAATCTTCTGAAACGTCTTCCCAAGCAGTACCAGGATTAATTCCGTTATCTGGATCTCCTGTTTCTGGATCGTATATATAACCACAAACTGTACAAACGTATTTTTTCATGTCAGTACCTCCCAATAAAATATTTGGTAATTTTATTTTGTATAATCAGTATACAATGAAAGTGAAAAAAATTCAATATTGAAATAATAATTATTTTTAAATAATTATTATTATTTTAAATATTAAGAAGTTTTCTATCAGATTTTTAAATAGCTATAATAAACAACATATGGATTTATTTCAATATACAATTATAGATAAATTTTAATTTAAAAATATCCTATAATTTATAAGAGAATATATTTAAATATAATACAAGTTATTAAACTTATAAGTAAATTTAAATAGAAAAAAATTAAGAATACCTCTATAATATAAGTATAACCATAAAGCACAAGATTATAAATCAAGTAATTATAAGAGGAGAGAATAATATGGAGTATACTAGTACAGATATTGCTAAGATTTCAGTGAAAATGTCCATATCCAGTAGGGAAGAGGAGAAGGAATTAAATAAATATTATAAAGAAAAAGGTATATTAACAACAGCAGTAGATATAGGAGGAAATATAAACACTTCTATACCAAAAGTAATAGAAAGAGCATTAGTTGCAGCAAAAAGAAGTGGTATTATAAAAGATTGCCATTTACATGATGGTGCTGTAGCAGGTGCAACACGTGAGGCATTATCTTATGTTACAGAAAAAGCAAATGGATTAAATGTTGGAGGCAAGATAGGTATTGCAAGACATAAAGAGCATTTAAGTGTATGTATATTTATGAGTATAGGTCTTTTACATTTAAATGAAGTGGTAATAGGGATAGGACATAGATCTATTCCAGAACTATAAAAATAGCTTGTGAAAATAAGTTATAAAATCAGGTTATTAAAATAAATTAAGAAAAAGTTTATTTAAATAAGAATTTAATTTTTAATATCTATAAAAATTATTGACAAAAGTAATATATTTATATATTATATATTAAAACAATATTAAGAGTTAAATTAAAGTTTTTAGTAAGAAGTAGAATATTATTGTAATTAAAATAGTAGAATAGTTAATGTAGATTGTATTAAAGGTAGAATAAAATTGTAGAAGGTACCATTTGGTACCAAGGTAGATTAAAACAGTAGTATGGAAGCATGGTAGGAGATAAATAAAAGTTTAGAAGACTTATATTATAATATAGGATAAGTGTTTAAAATTATAGGTGTATATCTATGTATTTTAGTGAACAAAAAATCTTATTGGTTAGTATAAATATACATTTTTATCTCCTAGTATAGGAGTTTTTTTATTTTATAAAACTTCTTATAAGTAAATTTTAATAATATAATTTAATATTTTAGGAGGATGGTAGTATGGTAGCTAAAAAAATAGGTAAGATATTATTATGCACAGTTCTAATTGCATCTTTAGGTGCTTGTTCAAATGGGACAAGTTCTAAAAATGACAAGTCTAAATCAAATTCCATAAAGGAAATAGGTATAACTCAAATTGTAGAACACAAAGCTTTAGATTCTTCAAGAGAAGGGTTTATAGAAGCTTTAAAAGAATCAGGATTTGAAGAAGGAAAGAATATTAAAATTGACTTTCAAAATGCACAAGGGGATATGAGTTCTGTAGATACCATAGCAAAGAAATTCGTGTCTGAAAAAAAGGATTTAATTTTTGCAATTTCAACACCTTCAGCACAGGCAGCTTTTAATGCTACAAAAGAGATTCCTATTTTAGTCACAGCTATTACAGACCCTGTAAGTTCTGGCCTTGTAAAATCCATGGAAAAGCCAGAGACTAATGTTACAGGTACATCTGATAAAACACCAATAAAAAATCAATTAGAATTATTTAAAAAAATAAATCCACAGGTTAAAAAAATAGGTGTTGTTTTTAATACTAGTGAAGCTAATTCAGAAGTTCAAGTAAAGGAATTAAAAGAAGAAGCGAAAAAAATGAATATAGAAGTTTTAGAAGGTGGAGTTACAAATGTAAATGAAGTTCCACAGGTATTAGACTCATTATTAGGTAAGGTTGATGTAATGTACACTCCAGCAGATAATATGGTAGCATCTTCATTAAGTCTTATAAGCAAAAAGTCAGAGGATAAAAAGATACCTGTATTTGGAGCAGAGAAAGCTCACGTAGAAGGTGGAGCATTAATCACCTTAGGCGTTGATTATAAAGAATTAGGAAGAGAAGCAGGTAAAAAAGCTGCAGAAGTATTAAAAGGGAAGAGCATAGGTGAAATACCAGTTACAATGCAAAAGGAATTTAAAGTAGCCATAAATGAAGATACAATGAAAAGATTAAATATAAAGCTTCCTGATGAAATAGTTAAGAATGCAGAAAAAATAACAGGAGGTGCTAAATAATGAATTTATTTTTCATAAGTACCTTAGAACAAGGCTTTATATTTGCTTTAGTTGCTTTAGGTGTATTTATAACTTACAAAATTTTGGATTTTCCTGACCTTTCAGTAGATGGAACTTTCCCTTTAGGAGGGGCAGTTGTAGCATTTTCACTATCTAAAGGTATAAATCCATTTTTAGCTTTAATTTTTGCTTTTTTATCAGGAGCTTTAGCAGGATTTATAACAGGAATACTTCATGTTAAACTTAAAATAACTAACCTTTTATCTGGAATACTAGTGATGATAGGTTTATATTCTATAAATTTAAGAATTATGGGAAAACCAAATGCACAATTTTTTAATTTCAAAACTATATTTTCTTTTAATATTAGTCCTATAATTCTTCTTATAATATTAGCCCTTTTATTTAAAGTTATATTAGATTTATTTTTAAAAACTAAGTTAGGGTTTTTACTTAGAATAACAGGGGATAATGAAACTTTAGTCACTTCTTTAGGCGTGGATAAGGATAGAGTAAAAGTTTTAGGCCTTATGTTATCTAATGCACTTGTGGCTTTTGCAGGAGGCATTATGGCACAATACAGTGGTTTTAGTGATGTAGGTATGGGAACTGGTATTGTAGTTACAGGACTTGCCGCGGTTATTTTAGGAGAAACTTTCTTAAAGAGGGTGCAAGGAGTTAAAGAAACCACTACTGCATTAATTGGCGCTATGTTATATAAGCTTTCCATAAGCGGGGCTTTAAGTCTAGGGTTAAAGCCTACAGATTTAAAATTAGTTACAGCACTTATAGTAGTATTAGTGCTTTCCATGAATAATGCAAGTTTTAAGTTTGGATTAAAGAGAAAAAAAGTTATAAAAGGAGGTGGTTTCCTTGCTACGAATAAAGAATCTGCACAAAACATTTAATGAAAATACAGTAAATGAAAATTGTATATTTAAGGGACTAAATTTAGACATTAAAAAGGGCGATTTCTTAACTATAGTTGGAAGTAATGGAGCAGGAAAATCAACCTTATTAAATATAATATCTGGAGCAATAAAAGGGAGTGGAGGAGAAATTCTTCTAGAAGAGAAAAACATTAACAAGCTTAAGGAGCATAAAATATCACAAGAAATAGGAAGAGTGTACCAGGACCCAGGAAAAGGGACGGCACCTTCTATGACAATTCTTGAAAACTTATCTATGGCATACAATAAAGGCAAGGGATTTGGACTTACAAAGGCTGTAGATAAAAATAATATAGAGTTATTTAGAGAACTTTTAAAACCTTTGGACTTAGGCCTAGAAGAAAAGTTAGATTGTAAAGTAGGACTTTTGTCAGGAGGACAAAGACAAGCTATTTCTCTAATTATGGCTGTTATGAATTCTCCTAAAATATTGCTTTTAGATGAGCACACGGCAGCTTTAGACCCTAAAACTTCAGAAAAAATTATAGAAATTACAAATAAGGTAGTAAAAGATAAGAATATAACAACTCTAATGGTAACTCATAATTTAAAGCATGCAATAAATCTCGGCAATAGGTTAATTATGATGCATAGAGGTGAAATTCTATTTGATATAAAAGAAGAAGAAAAGAAGACTCTAACCATGGAAAAACTCCTATCAATGTTTGAGAA
This sequence comes from Hathewaya histolytica, assembly GCF_901482605.1. Lineage (NCBI taxonomy): Bacteria > Bacillati > Bacillota > Clostridia > Eubacteriales > Clostridiaceae > Hathewaya > Hathewaya histolytica. Next base: position 925,048 of record NZ_LR590481.1, read on the forward strand.
TACAACTGGAGAAGACGGAGTTAGTGATAGGGCATTGTTTTCTTAAAAATATATAATTTTAAGCTCCTAATCAATAAATATGAGTAGGAGCTTTTTTATTACTTTAATCTTTCTGAATAGTTTGTACAGGCTTTAGTATTATAAAACTCATCTTTTTGACGAATTTCATCTAGAACCCATTTAGAATCTTCTCGTACGAATTTCCAATATTCTCTGAACATACTAATTGCACGGTTTCCATCGACTATTTCCATGGTTATATCATCTATTGTATAGTCTTCCATAGAAGCCCTTATACTAAACCATATAACATTTTGGCTAGAATCCATAAAATCTTGAACTCCTACAGGAGTTATACTTAAAATACGTATATTTTCTAATATGTTTTTCTCATGTCTTATAGTCATCCAATCAGTTTTACTGGTATGAAGATCATATATGTTTTTACTCATATATTCCCTAGCCAAGTCATGGTTACGATTCATCCAAGCACTTTGAACAGTATAAAAGGTTTTATTTACTCTTATTTTCAATTTATTATAATCCCACATATCATCTATTTTACTTAAAGATCTAAGCATTTTTTTAGTTTTCAAATATATTTTATAATCACGTACAGCAGAATACACTGTCTTTCCAACAGTAAATAGCAGTATGGGAATAAGTGTTAGTACAAATCCTATAGGTGAGTTTCTTCTGTAACCATCACTATCACGCGAACTACCAGAACTACTTCTAGAAGAACTGCTAGATGAGCTACTAGAAGAACCTCCAGAAGAACTTCCCCCTCCACCTGCTCTTGCCATAACCACTGTACCTTCCATAGAAATAAATATAATTAATATAAAAATACTACAAAATAAACTAAGACGTTTCATATATTATCCCCCTAAACTTTATTTACTAATGTAATTTAAATTTGGATTAGATAACTATTATAACCATTATATCAAGAAGGCATTAAAATACATAGTAAAATTTAAGAGTCTGTATCTTAGAATAGCTTTAAGATTTAGACTCTCACTTATAATTTATAATTTTGTAATTAATTTATCTGTATATAAAATATGATTCTCAATCCAATTTACTACAAACTCCAAAATCTCTAAAAGGTAAGCATCTTGATCCTTATCTATATTATCTAAATTTACATTTTTAATTTTTTCAATAAATTTGTTATGTTCAATTTTGTGAGTAAATAATTTTTTGTAGCCAATTTCCTGCATATAGTTTTCCTCTGCATTAAAATGAAATATAGTATATTCTTTTAATTCTTCAAGTATCTTTATGATTTTATCATACTTATCTATACAAAATTCATTTTTTAAAACATCATATGCATCATTTGCTATTTTAAACAAATGTTTATGTTGACTATCAATTTTATCTACTCCAATAACAAAATCATCTTTCCAATCTATCACTGTAATCCCCCCGAATTCTCTTTGTAATATTAATAGAGCATACTTTAATATTATGTTAGAAACTAAAAGCTAATACATTAGTTATTATATCTTTTTTCTAGGAAGTATGCTATAGGCAGGTAAAGGGCTATAGGAATAATTATGCCTATAAAGTTATATGAGGTGCTGTTATTTGATACAGTAGAAATTTTAAAAAGGTCTATATTAAATACATAGCCAATTATTTGTATAAGGAAAAACATAGAGATTAAGATTATAATAGGCACTTTCGAGGAACCTTTAGCATGAATTCCATATTTACCTATTATAATGCCTGATATAAATAAAATTGAGCTTATAGGATGTAGAACACTTTTATATGTAAAGAAGGATACAAATTGAAGAACCATACCTAATATAATAAAAAGACTTGCTTGTACTTTATAGATACTTCTGCTTATGGATATTAAAACAATAACCGTAATAATAAACATTACAATTAAAGATAGGATAATGTTAGAAATATTAAACAAATCATTCCCCCCAATCATATGATTAAAGTTTTAAAGGGTATAAATAAAGTATTTATACTATTATAATATTACTTAAAAGATTAATGCCTAAATTTTGACTTATAGGAATATTATACCAAAAAGGGCTTTTGCATATAAGATAAATTTTGAATTTTAGACTTTAAAGACTATGAAAGAATAAATTTGTTAAATGTGGTGATATAAGGGATAAGCCTTATTATACAGTTATAATTTCTTATGTAATGTTACAATTAAATTAGTATAGAATGGTATAATTAATATAGAAATAAAGATATATTTTTAAGATATTTATAAGTGAGGGAAAAACGATGAATATAAGGATACTACACACTAACGACATTCACAGTAGATTTGAAGTATTTTCAAAAATAGTAAGTAAAATAAGAGAACTTAAAAATCACAATACCTTAATTCTTGATGCAGGAGATTTTAATGATTTTATGAGAATAGAAGTTCAAGGGACAAGTGGCAAGGCTGGTTGCAGTTTGTTAAATATGGCAGGGTATGATGCTATAGCTGTTGGAAATAATGAAGGATTTGCTGGAGTAGAAATTCTTGAGACTATGACTTCAACAGAATTGATTCCCTTTCTCTCTTGTAATTTATATAAGGATGACATGACTTATATTAAGAATTTAAAACGTAGCATTATTATAGAAAGAGGAGGATTTAAGTTTCTAATTATAGGAACAACACCGCCATATAATGAATTTTTTTCACTATCAAATATGTATGCTTCTAATCCTATTGAGGCAATTAAAATGGAGATTGAAAATAATAAAGGTAAATATGATATATGCATAGTACTTAGCCATTCTGGAATTAATGAGGATTTGTTATTTGCTGAAAAATTAGATGGAATTGATGTAATAATAGGTGGTCACAGCCATACTCTTATGGAAAGTCCTAAAATGGTAAATGGCACAATAATTCATCAATCGGGAAAATATGCTGAACATCTAGGGGTTCTTGATATTGAAATAAAAGATGGAAGAATTGTAGACTTTAGTGGAGAGAATATAGAAATTGAAAATATAATTGAAGACATTAATATTACTAAGGAAATTTTGAATCAGAAAGGAATTGCGATAGAGACTTTAAGCAAACCACTTTATAAAATAGATTGTGACATATGGCATGACGTTGTTGAGGAAAATCCCATGACTAATTTTTTAGCAGATGCCTTAAAGGATATAATACCTTGTGACTTAAGCATAATTAACAGCGGTGTAATAAATGGTGGTATAAGAAAAGGTGATGTTTCAAATAAGAAACTTCTTGAAATAGGACCTTCACCATTGAATCCAACTTACATGGAGATTAAAGGTAAATATATAAAAGAAGCACTAAGTTTATCACTTCAAGCTGAAGTATGCTTGCAAGATGGGAAAGGTCCTGGATTTAGAGGGAAATACCTTGGAAAACTTCATGTATCAGGTGCTATTATTGAGCATAATGGAAAGGACATATTAAGTGTAAAACTTAAAGATGGTAATCTTGAAGACCAAAAGATATACAAAGTAGCAACATCTGATTATCTACAAAGAGGGACAGGCTATAAAAGCTTATCAAATAACAAAAATGAAAAATACAACTCAGAATATATAAGAGATGTTTTAAGAGAATATTTAGATAAAAAAATATTTTTAGAAAAATGTTTTATAGATAGGTGGATAAGACAAGAGGATATGTAAAGGTGATATTTTCATGGATATTATGTATGATTAGAAACGTTTGTATAATTTAAAATAAAAAAACTTCTCATATATGTGCATCAAATGAGAGGTTTATATAATTAGTATCTACTATACTGTTATTTGTAAGGGGGATGGCTTAATGGAATGGTTAGAAAGATTAAATGAATCAATTCAATATATTGAATCAAATCTAGATGGAAAAATTGAATATGAAAGGGCAGCAAAAATTGCTTGTTGTACTGCATATCACTTTCAAAGAATGTTTTCATATATAGCAGGAGTACCACTATCAGAATATATAAGAAATAGAAGATTAACAAGAGCAGCTTTTGATTTACAAAGTGGAGATAAGGTCATTGATGTATCATTGCGTTATGGATATGAGTCTCCAACTGCTTTTAATAGGGCTTTTCAAAAGGTACATTCTGTATCGCCTTCAGTGGCACAAAAAGAGGGAACCTTCCTAAAAGCATATCCTCCTATTAGTTTTAAAATAACAATAAAAGGAGTAGGAGAAATGAAATATAGTATAGTTAAAAAGGAACAAATTAGAATAGTAGGGATAAAAACACCATTAGAAAAGAATATTGAGGAGAATTTTAAAACTGTACCAAACTTATGGCAAGAGGCAGCACAAAGTGGCGTAATTAATCAGATAGTATCTCTCATGGAGCCAGATTCTAGGGGAATATTAGGTGTTAGTGCTTGTATGGATAGCTTAGAAAGATGGGAATATTATATAGCTACGAAAACAGACAAAGAAGTACCTAAGGGGATGAATGAATGTATAATACCAGCAGGTACTTGGGCAGTTTTCCCTGGAGAGGGTGCTATGCCAATGGCAATTCAAGAAATAGAAAAAAGAATAATTACAGAATGGTTACCAACTTCAGGATATGAATATGCAGATGCACCAGATATTGAATTATATTTAAATCAAGATCCAGCTAATGCAAAATTTGAAGTTTGGATACCAATTAGAAAGAAATAGTATAATTTAAACAGTGCAACGGTTTGTTGCACTGTTATTTTGATTTAGCAATATAGGAGCAGTATTACTCTAATTTTGTTGATACAATATAATTACCATACAGGGATAAGGTTGGTGATAATTTGAATTATAGTAAGGCTATATTGCAATGTATTGAGTATATTGAAGAAAATATAAAGATGGATTTAACACCAGAATTAATAGCGAGAGAATGTGGATATTCTACTTTTCATTTTTGTAGAGTATTTAGTATTAGTCAAGGAATTACTTTAATGGAGTATGTTAAAAAAAGAAGGCTAGCCTTAGCAGCGATTGATTTATTTAAGGGAAATAAAATAATAGATATTGCTCTAGAGTATGGATTTGAGACACATACTGGATTTTCAAGAGCTTTTAAAAAAGAATACGGTTTTACTCCTACGCAATATTTAAAACGTATGGATGGTTATTTTGGTGAAAAACCAATATTAGAAATTGGAGGTTATATAATGAATCCTATTATTATTAAAAAATCAGAGTTTAAAGTTGCAGGGTATGGCATTAGGACTAATGTTGCTAATAGAAACTACACAAAAGATATTGCTTCATTTTGGAGCAATTATGATGGAGAAAATCTAGAAAGTAAAATGTACAAAATTTTAGAACCACCAAAGCATGGGGAGGTTGGTCTGTGTGTATCATCAAATGATCAAAATGGGGATGCAGTATATCTTCTTGGGGTTATAGTCGATGATTTTACAAAAGTTACAGATGACATGTTAACAGTAGAAGTGCCAGAGGCAACCTATGCTGTATTTACAACGCCGCCAGTAGACACAACTAAGGATCCCGAGCAGAATGAATTTGCAAGTGTAATAAAGCAAACGTGGAAATATATATTTGAAGAGTGGTTTAAGGATAGTGAATATATATTTGATGAAAGTAAGATGGATTTTGAATTTTATGATGAGAGATGTCACGGCAGAAAAGACACTGTAATGGAAATTTATGTTCCTGTATTGAAACGATAGATTGCTATGCATATGATGTTATAGAACAATGGGAATCCTCTAAGGGGATTCCTTTATTATAGGTTATATTCTAAAATATACACATATAGGTTATAATATAAATATTAAAGTGAAAATAAAAACATCTCATAAGTATGATTTTTCCTATAAGGTTAAGGGGGATTAATATGGCTTCAAAAGTAGGTACGGATTTAAAAAGATTAGGGGATGAATCAATAAGAGTATATGATAAAAGTGATATAACTATAAATAACATTGAATATAAGTCCATTGAAGTTAGTAACGAGAATTCAATAAGGGATGAACTATTAAAAGCTAGTGAGACAGGACTCATTAATAAATTAATAGATTCTAATTTAGCTTTAACGCCTAAGTTGGTTGTAAATGATTATTCTAGGGGAAGTAAAGTATTAAGTGAAATAATATCGGAACTTAATAAGTGCGAAGAATTTTTTATATCAGTTGCATTTATTACTAATAGTGGGATACTTCCTTTATTAGAAACTTTAAAAGCTTTAAATGAAAAAGGGATAAAAGGTAAGATTTTAACTACGGATTATTTAAATTTTAGTGAGCCAAAGGCATTAAAAAAGCTTTTAACGTTTCCTAATATAGAACTTAAGTTATATAGCAAAGAGAATTTTCACACAAAAGGATATATTTTTAGATATACAGATCATTATAAATTAATAGTAGGTAGCTCTAATCTAACTCAAACAGCTTTAACTAAAAATAAGGAGTGGAATTTAAAGGTTTCATCTTTAGAAGAAGGTTCATTAACAGAAGGGGTTATTTCAGAGTTTAATCAGCTTTGGAATGATGCAGATGAACTAACTATTGAATGGATAGAGACTTATGAGGAAATATATAGAAAACAGCTTGAGTTTACTAGAAAAAGTAAGGTTCCTAAACTTGCCCAATATAAATTAAAGCCTAATAAGATGCAGGTAGAAGCAATACAGGGGTTAGAAAGACTTAGAGAAAATGGACAAGATAGAGGTCTTTTAATTTCGGCAACAGGAACAGGTAAGACTTATTTATCTGCATTTGAACTTAGAAACTACAATCCTAAAAGAGCATTATTTATTGTACATAGAGAACAAATTGCAAAGCAGGCATTAAATAGTTTTGGAAATGTATTTGGTGATACAATGAGTATGGGGATATTATCAGGTACTAGGAAAGAAATAGATAAGGATTTTATATTTTGTACAGTCCAGACACTATCAAAGGACGATGTACTACATAGCTTTGACAAAAATGAATTTGATTATATTGTAATAGATGAAGTTCATAAAGCAGGAGCAAATAGTTATCAAAAAATAGTTAATTATTTTAATCCTAAATTTCTTTTAGGTATGACAGCAACACCTGAAAGAAGTGACGAATTTGATATATTTAAAATGTTTAATCACAATATTGCATATGAAATACGCTTGCAACAAGCATTAGAAGAGGATTTACTTTGTCCATTCCACTACTTTGGAGTTTCAGATATTACAATTAATGGAGTTGAGTTAGACGATAAATCGGATTTTAAATGCTTAGTGGCTGAAGAAAGAGTAAATCATATTATCGATAAAATAAATTTTTATGGATATTGTGGTGAAAGAGTAAAGGGATTAGTGTTCTGTAGTGATAAAAAAGAGGCTAAAGAGCTTTCTGATATATTTAATACAAGAGGATATAAAACCGTTGCACTAACAGGAGAAAACTCACAAGAGGAAAGAGAAAAAGCTATTGAAAGATTAGAGCAGGATGAAATTTTAAATTCATTAGATTATATTTTTACTGTAGATATATTTAATGAGGGAGTAGATATACCTTCTATAAACCAAGTTGTAATGTTAAGGCCAACTAAATCTTCAATAGTATTTGTGCAACAGCTAGGTAGAGGTCTTAGAAAAAATAAATTTAAAGAGTATGTTGTAATAATAGATTTTGTAGGAAATTATAATAATAACTTTTTGATTCCAATAGCCTTATCAGGTGATAGAACCTTTAATAAAGATACTATTAGAAAGTATGTTATGGAAGGAACAAGAGTTATACCTGGTTGTTCTACTATTAATTTTGATGAAATATCAAAAAAGAGAATATTTCAATCAATAGATTTAGCAAATTTCAATGATATAAAATTAATTAAAGAAAGTTATTTTAATCTCAAACAAAAAATTGGCAGGATACCTAGTTTGGGTGACTTTGATAAATTTGATTCTATAGATCCATTAAGGATTTTTTCTACTAAATTAGGTTCATATTATAACTTTTTAAAAAAGTATGATACAGAATATACTGTAGAGCTTAATGACATAGAAGCTTTATTTATTGAGTTTATTTCTAAAAAGTTAGCTTCAGGTAAGAGGCCACACGAACTTATAATGATTAAAAATCTAATTAATAATAAATTAGACTTAATAGGTGAGTTAAAACATGAACTTAAGAAGCTATATAATATAGATTTTAAAGATATTACTGAAACAAACGTAATTAATATATTAACAAATGAGTTTCCAACTGGATCAGCTAAAAAGACATATTCTAAGTGTATATTTATAGAAAGACAAGGCAATTATTATACTATTTCATCTGAATTTAAAAGTTGTATTGAAAATAACTTTTTTAAAGATATGGTTATGGAATTAATAGATTTTGGTTTAAGTAGATATAATAAAAATTATAGTAACAGGTATATGAATACCAATTTTCAATTATATCAAAAATACACATATGAAGATGTATGTAGGCTTTTAGAGTGGGAAAAGGGTGAAGTAGCTTTAAATATAGGTGGTTATAAATATGATAAAACCACTAATACCTACCCTGTGTTTATTAATTATGATAAGTCAGATAACATAAATGATACTATAAATTACGAGGATAGATTTGAATCAGAGTCACAGTTAATAGCAATTTCAAAATCAGGTAGAACTACAACATCAGAAGATATTGTTAAGGCTTATAATGCAGAAGATCATGGAGTAGAAATGACTTTATTTGTGAGAAAAAATAAAGATGATAAAATCTCAAAGGAGTTTTATTTCCTAGGAAAAATAAAGGCAGTAGGAAAGCCACATGAATTTACAATGAAAAATACTGCAAAAACAGCTGTAGAAATAAGATATAAATTAATTACGAAAGTAAGAGAAGATATTTATGATTATATAATATCGTAGACATAAATAGAATCTTTGGCTTCAGATGGAGTTTTTACTCAGAGGAGGGTATTTGTACATGAAAAACATATTAACAGAAGAAAATATGAATAAATTAAAAGAAGAATTAGAATATAGAATGACTACAAAAAGAGGTGAAATAGCAAAGGAAAAATTAGAAGCAGCAGCTCATGGTGATAGGTCAGAAAATGCAGAATACAAAGAAGCTTGTGCAAACTATAGAGAAAATGATAATAGGATTCAATATTTATTAACTATGATTTCAACTGCAAATGTAATAGATGAGAAAAATCAAGATAAGTCAGTACTAGGCGTTAATAGTAAATGTAAGATTAAATTTGTAGAAGATGAATTTGAAACAACTGTATCACTAGTAACTACTATGGATGCAGACCCAGAAAATATGCTTATAAGTGTAGAATCAGATTTAGGAAAAACATTAATGGGTAAAAAAGTTGGAGATATAGCTGAAGTTGATGCTCCAGGTGAAAAATATACAGTAGAAGTATTGGAAATTATATAATAGGGAATAAGAGCCTTGCCGAAGGGAGAATCCATACTGTATGCCTTTGCAAATAAATTTTTAAGTAGTAGAGATTTAGAAAAGATATCTTGCATGTAAAAAGTCTTGGAGAAAATCCAAGACTTTTTCTGTTAAATGTTATTTGAATATAATAATGAATTTCTTGTGCTACTGTTTTTCTTTAATTAATTGTTCTACAGCAGGAACATCAGCAGGAGCCCAGTTTAAAGAAGTTAAATTTTCTTTAGGAAGCCAAATGAGCTTAGCGTGTTCATTAGCAGTAGGTTTACCCTCTATTAATCTACATCTAACAGTTATTAAATTAACTATAAACTTATCATATTCATGGGAGTTATCATTAAAAACATCTATAAATTCTATAGTACAATCAAGCTCTTCTTTAATTTCACGAACAATGGCATCTCCTAAGGATTCACCCTCTTCGATTTTACCACCAGGAAATTCCCAAAGGTTAGGAAGGGACATCTTAGTTGATCTTAAAGCACATAATATTTCACCATTTTCATTTTGAATAATAGCACCAACAACCCTAATTAACTTCTTCATGTACTTCACCTCCAATCACATTTTAACTAAATAACATTGTTTAAGTCAATCTAAGAGGTATGCGTAAATTATAAACGTAATTTGTTTTATATCTTTATACAAAGGATATAAAATATAGGGTATACTATAAAATGTAAGGAAAATATACAGCTTAAAGTAGCTATGAAAAAGTTAAAGCTACAAATATACAACTAAATATAAAGATATTTATACATTAGTTTAAAAACATTAGACAAATGGTTTATTGAATAATAGATAAAATTAAGTTAGGAGTGAGAGTAAATGAAAAGAATACCCTATGGTATTTCTAATTTTGAAGTTTTAAGAGAGAAGAATTATCTTTACGTAGATAAAACCTCTTATATAGAACTATTAGATAGATATGCTCCCTATAATTTTTTTATAAGACCTAGAAGGTTTGGAAAAAGTCTTTTTATATCAATGCTAGAGAATTACTATGATATAAATAAAAAGGGTAAATTTGAGGAGTTATTTGGAGATTTATATATAGGTAAAAATCCTACAGAGGAGAGGAATAGCTTTCTTGTGTGGAAAATAAGTTTTGCAGGAGTAGATGCAGGTCATGGTGAAGAAGAATTAAGAATTAGTTTTAATTCAAAAGTGCTTTTATCTGCTATAAGATTTGTAAACAAATACTCAGGTTTATTAGGTATTGATACTATTCCAAAAGAAATAGACAGTGCGGAAGTAATAGTACAATATATATCTTTATTAGCTAGTAAAATAAAAATACCTGTATTTGTTCTAATAGATGAATATGATAACTTTGCCAATGAACTGATTACAGGAGGAAGACAAAGCACTTATAGTGGGATACTTCATGGTGAAGGTTTTGTTAAGGTATTTTATAAAGCTATAAAAGATGCAACGGCAGACAACTTTAATAGAATATTTATGACAGGGGTAAGCCCTATAATGCTAGATGACTTAACTAGTGGATTTAACATTACTATGAACTATACTTTAGATCAAAATCTTAACGCTATGATGGGTTTTACAAGGGATGAAATTTCTTATATTATGGATGAAGTTGAAATAAAGGAAGAATCCCTAAGAGAAAAAATATGTACGGATATGACAGAGTATTATAATGGATATAAATTTAATGAAGATAGTAAAACAGTTTTTAATCCAGATATGTCTATGTATTTTCTTAATAATTATTCATTATATAATCGTTATCCTAAAGAAATGATAGATAATAATGTAAAAACAGATTATGGAAAAGTTAATCAGTTAGCTTATAATTTTAATGATAGGGAAGCACTAGAAGAAATAATGACTACAGGGGAAACCTCTACTATGCTAGTAGATAGATTTAATATTCATACTATGTATAGTGTGAAGGAAAACTTCAAATCCCTACTTTTTTACCTTGGAATGCTTACAATAAAGGAGCAAGGTCCATTAGGGACAGTACTTAAAATACCTAATTACGTGATAAAAACAATTTATTGGGAACAGTATTTTCAAAGAATGAATCTAGAGTATAATGTTCAGTTGCAAGATGTAAGAATAGCTGTTAATGAAATGAGAATGAATGGAAATATTCAGCCTTTAATAGAATTTGTAAAAGGCATATTAGAGGATTTATCCAATAGAGATTTAATAAAAATGGATGAAAAAAATATAAAAATGATACTCCTTACACTATTAGGCGTAGATAGCACTTATTTCATACAAAGTGAAGCTGAGAACAATAATGGCTATGTAGATATAATGCTAAAAAGAAAAATTCAATTTAAAGATATAACTAAATTCCAATGGATTATAGAACTAAAATATATAAAAGAAAGTGAAAGAGATGCATTAGACAAAGTAAAAGAAGAAGGATTAAAGCAGCTTCAAGGATATGCTGAAAGTAAAATGGTTAAAGGGGAACTTGGAGAAGAGGATTTAAATAAAGTATTAGTTATTGTAGTAGGTAAAAAGGATATTTATGCTTTGGAAGTATAGGATATGATTTTTATTTAGAAAATTAACTTTTGTAAAGAATGGAAAAGAGCATGCTCAACTGATTAAAGATAGAGAAGGGAAATATTATGCTATAATCATATATAGTAAGAAGATACTGGGGGGATTTAGTTGACAAAAAATAAATCAAAGAAAAATGTATTAAATATAAAAACTTTAAGTAGAATTTTATTCCCTGAAATTCAAGTTGTAGATTATATAAACGAGATGGGGATTGTAGATAGAAAGGTCTTTAAAAAGGACAAAAAGGCTGTTAATAACTCTGTAGCAAAGGCAACAAGTACAGTAGATAAAAAAGTAGCAAATGCAACAAGTAACGCTGGTAAGCATATAGGAAAGACAGTTTCAAATACAGTAAAAGATACGGAAAAAGTAGTGCAAAATCTTGGTAATACTATAGTGAATCTAGATTGTAAGCCTTTAGAAGTTAACAAAACTAAATTAGAATTGGATGCAGCTTTTCAAAGGGTAGAGAACACTCTATCAGAATACGTACTTGGACAAAAAGAATTTTTAAGCAAGCTTTCTATTGCATTTAAAAGACCTTTTGCTTATGGAAAAACTGATGGAATAAGCAATACTATATTTATAACTGGCCCAAAGGGATCAGGGAGACATCTTTCAGTAAAAGCTATTACTAGATTTTTAAAAGAAGAGAATATATTTAAGAAATCTGGAGTATTTTCTTTGGATTTAGCTAAGTATAAACTGGAAAAGGATGCAGAAAATCTATTTTTAGATGATCTTTATAGTGCACTTTATGGACAGAACCAAGTAGTTGTTTTCGATAACTTTGATAAGTGTCATTCAAATGTTTTAGATACTATTACAAAGCTTGTAATAGATGAAAAGGTTAATTTGAATAGAAGATATATAGATGAAATGGATCATATGGTAGATGTTACAGGAAAAGGTTCACTTACATTAGATACCACTGATGAGATATTAGCCAATGGTAAATATCTTATTTTTATAACAGAAAAAAGTGAGGAAAGCATTAAAACAATGTTTTCAAGCAAGTTTGTGGAAAGAATTTATGACATAATTCAAACTGTACCACTTACTAGAGAAATTATTTCTACGATTGGAAGGTTTATTCTGGAAGAGTATAAGGAAAAGATACAGAATAATTTAGGTATTGTAATTAGATTCCAAGAAAGTGTATTAAATTGTGTAGTGAATAATTGTAACAAAGCTTATGGTGCTCATGCATTAAATGATTATATTGAAGAGAATATATATAGGCCTCTTGTGGAACTAGAGTTAAAAGGAAAGTTATCCAATGAGAAACTTTATATTTTAAGTGAAGATCATAACATATTAGTTCTAGAGGATAATTCAGGTAGAACTGAATTGTCATCTGTAATAAAAAAGATAGATATAGAAGGTATAGAGCAGTTAAATAAAGAACTTGAAAGCATTATTGGCTTACATAACGTTAAGTCTTTTATAAGGACTTTGCAGGATAATATAAAAGTACAAAATCTAAGAAAATCGCAAGGGTCAAAAGAAGCAAAACTCTCATTGCATATGATTTTTACCGGTAATCCTGGTACAGGAAAAACTACAATGGCGAGAATTATGGCAAAGTATTTAAAAGCATTAGGCTATTTGTCTAGTGGTCATCTTGTTGAAGTTTCGAGAAACGATTTGGTAGGCCAATACGTAGGTGAAACTGCACAAAAGACTACAGCAAAGGTGAATTCGGCTATTGGGGGTATATTATTTATTGATGAAGCTTATTCTTTAGCTAGAGATAATAATGATATTTTTGGAGTAGAAGCTGTAGATAGCCTTGTAAAGGCTGTAGAAGATAACAGGGATGATCTAGTTGTCATACTTGCAGGTTATTCAAAGGAAATGGAGGACTTTTTAAAGACTAACAGTGGCTTAAAGTCTAGATTTAACTATACTGTTGAATTTCCAGACTATACAGCAAAAGAACTTTTAGAAATTTCAAAGATAATTGCAAAACAGAATGGATATGAAATTCATAGTGATTTAAATGAAGAGATCATAATGCTATTTGAAAGCAAGCAAATTAAGGGCATAAATGATAGTGGTAATGGAAGACTTGCTAGAAATATAGTTGAACAAGCTATTGCAAATCAATCTAGAAGATTATCAGCAATGGGTGAAATGAATATAAACAAAGATGAAATAAATAAACTTACTATAAGTGATTTCGGATTGGACAAAAAGGTAGACTTTAACCTTGAAGAGGAACTTTCTAAAATAACCGGTCTAAATGAAGTAAAAAGCTTTATAAGAGGCTTAGAAAAACAGATAATTGCAAAAGAAAAGAGAAGGAAACTTGGAATTAATGTAGAGTCTTCACAATCACTGAATATGATTTTTACTGGAAACCCTGGAACTGGAAAAACTACCATTGCAAGGCTTGTAGCAGATTTAATGAAGAAGATGGGGATTTTAAAATCTGGTCAGCTTATAGAAACAGACAGAAGTGGGCTTATAGGTCAATATATTGGAGAAACAACTAAAAAGGCTACAGAAGTATTTAAATCAGCATTAGGCGGAGTATTATTTATTGATGAAGCTTATGCTTTAATGTCTTCAGAAAATGATCCTATAGGAAAAGAGGCTGTAGATGTATTGGTAAAGCTTGTGGAGGACTATAGAGGAGAAGTTATAGTTATTCTCGCAGGATATAATAAGGAAATGAGTGAATTTTTAAATACAAATTCAGGTTTAAGTTCTAGATTCCCTCTTAAAGTTGATTTTCCAGATTATAATTTAGATGAACTTTTAGAAATAGGAAAAGCAATGATTAAAAGAAAAGGTTTTATACTTGCAGGTAATGCTGAAGATGAGCTTCAAGATGCAATAAATACATCAAATAAAAAAGGTGGAGCAGAAAGTGGGAACGGAAGGCTAGTTAGAAATATAGTTGAAAAGGCTATAAGAAAACAATCTTCAAGAATAGCGGACATGGAAGAAATTGACCAGAAGGCTGTGGTTCTTTTAACTGAAGAAGACTTTGAAGCATATGTAGGGCAAAATAATAACTTTGACTTAGAAACTAAGTTAAAGGAAGTCATAGGACTTGAAGAGGTTAAGAATTTTATAAGAAGTCTTCAGGCTCAGCTTAAGATAAAAAATCAAAGGAAAGCTTTAGGACTTCCTTCAGATCAATCTCAAACTCTCCATATGATATTTAAAGGTAATCCTGGTACAGGGAAAACTACTATCGCTCGAATTATAGGAGAAGTACTTTATAACCTTGGAGTTTTAAATAGTAAGAAATTTATTGAAACAGATAGAAGTGGATTAGTTGCTGGATATGTTGGACAAACTGCTATAAAGACTAAAGAAAAGATTGATTCTGCACTAGGTGGAATTTTATTTATTGATGAAGCCTATGCACTAGCTCAAGATGCAGAAAGTAGTAATGGTTTCGGTAGAGAAGCTATAGATACACTAGTTAAAGGTATGGATGATAACCGTGAAAATCTTTTGGTTATACTTGCAGGATATAGTGAAGATATGGATAGATTCTTGGAGGTAAATTCAGGACTAAAATCACGATTTGCTAATGTAATAGAATTTAAAGATTATTCGGTAGAAGATCTTTTAAATATTACTGACAATATATTTAAAGAAAAAGGCTATGTTATTACTGAAGGTGCAAGAGTGAAGATGAGGAGTATATTTGAGCAAGCTTCAAAAGTTCAGGACTTTGGTAATGGAAGATATGTAAGAAACTTATTTGAAAAGACTGTTCGAAATCAAGCTGTGAGACTTGGAAATATAGAACACCTAACTAAGGAACATCTAGTTACAATCGAAGAAGAAGATGTTTTAGAAGTTAGTTTATAGGGGAGGGTGACAACATGGATAAACTTTTAAAAGCTATAAGTAATTTAATAGCAATTATTTACGGGGTACTTTATATACCTATTATTTTAATGATATTAATTTTTGCACCAATTAAGGGTATAGCAGATGGAGTTAAAATAATTCAAACAGGGTATACAGTAACAAACGACTATATTTCTTTAATTATAGCAATTTTAATATTAACTTATATTTCACTTAGATTTAGAAATTTAAGAAAGATGTATGTTATGTTTCCTTCTTTATTTGAAACAATTAAATTTTTAACAATAACTAATTTATTTGTAGCCCTTGGAGTAGAGGTGCTAAATTGGAGTTATATTACTTTAAATACTGGTAGACATAGGTTTGGAATAATAATATTTATAATTTCTTTAATACTTTGGAGAGTATTTATATCTGTTTATTATTCTAAAAATCCTATTGCAGACTTTATGCTAAGGGATGAAGAGAAAATGCAAAATTACAGCGAAGGGGTTTAGCTGGAAAGGAGATCATAATATGAAAAAGTTTAGAGAAGAAGAATTATCTGAAGAAATTGGAGTTTTTAGTGAACATGAAAGAACTAATATAATAGATGAAGCTGAAAAGAATATTAATGAAGAGAATTCATACAAAAGATTTGAAGAAAATGAAGAAAAAGATGCTTTTATAACTCCTTCTATGAAAAATTTTAGAAAGGTGATAGGTGTACTATTCTTACTTTTTATGGTTTATTTTGGGGCTTTAGCAAATAAAGTAGGTACTGCAAATTATAAAACAAATCTTGTATCAGGAAAGACTGAGAATGTTAAGGTTGGAGATATGCTAAGCAAAGAAACACTTAAGCTAGAACCAAAAGACTTTTCAATAGAATCAGCCACGGGATATGGAAAAATAGAGCTTTCTATATGGAATTTTTCATCTAAAGAAGATGGAGATTATGTTCAAGTTTTTGTAGATGGATCCCCCCATACTGAACCTTTTGCAATTAGGCATAAGGCTGTAAAGATTGGAGTACCTGATAAAGGAGTAATTCAAGTAAGAGGAATAAGAGATGGGAGCAATAATGGAATAACTTACGCAGTTTTCTTTAATAAAACAGGAGAAACTTATTTAAATACAGTTCCATTAAATGCATCAAATATCTATACTTTAAAAAATATAAAATAAAAACATAATTAAGAGAAAGTAATTATTCTTTACCTTCATAAATATTGACACCATCCTTTCAATAGTATAAACTTGTTATATAAATTTATTTATACGAAATTTATAGAAATTTAAAACTAAATAACATGTTTTAGGTGCCTTTATAGGTGAAAAGGGAATGTGGTTAAAGTCCACAGCAGCCCCCGCTACTGTAAATGAGGACAAACCTTGCAATGCCACTCATAAGATGAGGAAGGGTAAGGGGAGGAAGATTCATAAGTCAGGAGACCTGCCTAAAAGTTTTAGATTAGGAGCATTCGGAGGGAAATGCAAATCTAAGATATGAAATGTTAAATATTCTGTATATAAAAGGCATAGCATATTGAAAGATACTCTCGGCTCTAAAGGGCCGAGTTTTTTTATTTAATAAAACATATAATTTAAGGAGGGCTTTTCTTTGAAAAAGGCTATTTTAGTTGTAAGCTTTGGAACTAGTTATGAGGACACAAGAAAGTTGACTATTGAGGCTATTGAAAATAGGGTAAAAGAAACTTACGGTGATTATGAAGTGAGACGTGCTTTTACTTCTCATATTATAATTAGAAAACTTAAAAGAGTTTATGATATGCATGTGGACACTCCAGAGGAAGCATTAGAAAAGCTTAACAATGAAGGTTTTGAAGAAGTTATAGTCCAACCTCTTCATTTAATACCTGGTGTAGAATTTGATTATATTAAGAAAATATTAACTCATGGTTATAAAGATGCCTTTAAGAGAATAGAAATTGGAAGACCTCTAATATACTTTAAGGGTGAGGAAGAAGGCCATCCAGATGATTACACTCTTATGGTAGATGCCATAAAAGAGCAAATTAAAGATCATAAAAACATCCTTTTCATGGGTCACGGTACTGCTCATTATTCTAATGCAGTATACTCTTGTTTTCAATGTGTGCTTCATGATGAGGGCATAAGAAATGTTTATATTGCAAACGTAGAAGGCTATCCTTATATAAACACAGCTTTAGAGCGTATGAAGGTTGATGGGGTAAAGGAAGTTACTTTAATGCCATTTATGTTAGTTGCAGGAGATCATGCTCAAAATGATATGGCTGGTGATGATGAAGACTCTTACAAGTCAATTTTAGAAGCAGAGGGAATGAAGGTTAATATCTATATGCACGGTCTTGGTGAGAATAAAAAGATTCAAGACTTATACCTTCAACATTTAGATGATGCTATAGAAGGAAGATATAAAGAACTTGGAAAAAACCAAAAGGGAATGAAGTAAAGTATTTAATATAGAAAGTTAAATATAATTAATAAGGGAAAATAATTAAAGTGAGATAGAATTAAATCGGGAGATGAATTTCATATGGCAAGAATAATGTTTCAAGGTACTGGTTCTTCAGTTGGTAAGAGTATTTTAGTTACTGCTCTTTGTAGAATATTAAAACAGGATGGTTATAAAGTGGTTCCTTTTAAATCTCAAAATATGAGCCTTAATTCTTATATAACACTAGACGGTAAGGAAATGGGAAGAGCTCAGGTACTTCAAGCTTATGCTTGTGGTATGGAACCAGAGGCATTTATGAATCCTATTTTACTTAAACCTACAGGGGACAAAAATTGTCAGGTTATTGTAAATGGTAAAGTTCATTGTAATTGCACAGCCATGGAATATCATAAAATGAAACCTCAATTTAGCAAAATGCTAAAGGAACAGTTCGAGGAAATGGAAAAGGAATATGACGTAGTTGTAATGGAGGGTGCTGGTAGTCCTGCAGAAATTAATCTAAGAGATAATGACATTGTAAATATGGGTATGGCAGAACTTGTAGACGCACCAGTTCTTTTAATTGGTGATATAGATAAGGGTGGAGTATTTGCATCACTTGCTGGAACCATGGTTTTATTTAATGAAGAGGAGAAAAAAAGGGTTAAGGGAACTATTATAAACAAGTTTAGAGGAGATGTAGAAATTCTAAAACCAGGACTAACTATGCTTGAAGATATTATAAAAGTTCCTACTTTAGGTGTAGTTCCTTATTTCCGTTTGGCTCTAGAAGATGAAGATGGAGCAGTAAAATTAAATAAAAAGGTTACAGCACCTATTGATATTGCGGCTATTAGACTTCCTCATGTATCTAACTTTACAGATTTAGATGCTTTAAAAATAGAAGAGGATGTATCTGTTAGATTTGTAGAGGGACCAGAGGAATTTGGAGAACCAGACCTAGTTGTAATATTAGGTAGTAAAAACACCATAGAGGATTTAAATGTTATAAGAGAAAGTGGACTTGAACATAAGATTAAAGCTTACGGAGACAATGATGGTATGTTAATTGGAATCTGTGGCGGATATCAGATGTTAGGTAAAACTTTAAAGGACCCTTATCACACTGAATCTTCTATAGAAGAAATAGAAGGAATGGGACTTTTAGATATAGAAACAGTATTTGAAAAGGAAAAGGTAACTACAAGAGTTAAAGCATCTAATAAAGATTCTTATAGTTCTAACTCTATTTTTAATGGATTTAAGGGTGAAGTTTATGGCTATGAAATCCATATGGGAATTTGTAATTATGGAAAAGAAGCAACTCCACTATTTAATATCTATGAGAGGAATGGACTTAGCACAGAATGTGGTGATGGAGCTATAAATTCTAAGGGAAATATTATGGGAACTTATATCCATGGTATTTTTGATGGAGTTAGTTTTAGAGAAAATTTAGTAAACATTCTAAGAGTGAACAAAGGTATAGAGCCTAAAAAGTCTGAGATATATGAAAACATAAGAGAAAGAGAGCTAGATAAACTTGCAGATTTAGTTAGAAGCTCTTTAGATATGGACAAAGTATATGAAATTATAGAACAGAGTAAAAAATAAGGAAGTCGATAATATATGTTATATGCTTTAGATATTGTTCTTGCAGTTATTCTTGATTGGATTGTGGGAGATCCTTATGGATTTCCTCATCCTGTAATATACATAGGTAAACTTATATCCTATCTTCAAAAAAAAGGTAGGGCATTATGTAAAAGTAATAATGGGCTTAAAGCTTTTGGCGGACTTATTGTAATTATAGTAAGTACAGCTAGCTTTTTAATTCCTTTTATAATTCTTTATTTTACAAGGAATATATTATTGCTTCATCATATATTAAATATTTTAATTCTTTGGACTACTATTGCTTGTAAGTGTTTAAAAAATGAAGCAGTAAAGGTTTATGATGAACTTAGTAAAAATGATTTAAAAGAGGCTAGAGTTAAGCTTTCATATATAGTGGGAAGAGAAACTAAAGATCTTTCAGAGCATGAGGTTATAAGGGCAGATGTTGAAACTGTTGCTGAAAACACAGCAGATGGAGTTATTGCTCCTATATTTTATGCTATGATTGGTGGTCCTTATGGAGCAGCTTTTGCCATGATGTATAAGGGTATTAATACCATGGATTCTATGCTTGGCTATCTTACTGAAAAATATAAATACATAGGATTTTTTCCAGCTACAGTAGATGATGTGTTTAACTTTATTCCGGCTAGAATTACAGGAGTACTAATAGGATTGTGTGCACCTTTAGTTAATGGAAATATCATAGAAAGCTTAAAGATTATGATTCGTGATAGAAAAAATCATAAAAGTCCTAATTGTGCTTATCCGGAAGGGGCAGCAGCTGGAGCTATGAAAATTCAATTAGGTGGTACTAATACTTATTTTGGTGAAGTTATTTATAAACCAACTATAGGCGATAAGATTAAAGAGCTTTCAAAGGATAGCATAATTCAATGTGTAAGACTTATGTATGGTTCAGAAGCTTTACTAGTTTTCATTTATTTAACTATAATATTAATTTGGAGGGGATTATAGTGATACATGGTGGCGATGTATATACTCATGGTTTTATGGAAGGGCGAAAAATTATAGACTTTAGTTCTAACATAAATCCACTTGGTGTTCCCAAAAGTTTTATAGAACATTTAAATGAGGGATTAGAATCTTTGGTACGCTATCCAGATATTAATTATAGAAGGCTTAAAAACTCCCTTTCTAATTATTTGAATGTAAAAGAAGATAAAATACTCTTAGGTAATGGGGCAGCAGAGCTTTTAGATTTATCCATAAGTCTTTTAAAGTCAGTAACCCTATTAGTTCCCTCCTTTGCAGAATATGAACTTAGTGCTAAAAAGCACAATGTTTCTTTAAGTTACGTTTATTTTAAAGAAGAGAAGCTTAAGGAAGAGAAATCACATAGATTTTATGTAGACTATGATGAGGTTTTAGAAGGCCTAAAAAACACAGAGGGTATTATAATTGCAAACCCTAATAATCCTAATGGTTCAATTATAGACAAAGATAAATTTAAAATTATTTTAGACTATGCAGAAGCACATGACAAAATTATTATAATTGATGAAGCTTTTATTGAATTTACAGGAAGTAAGACTCATAGTTTATGTTCTTTTGTAGATGAGTATAATTGTATTTTTATAGTTAGAGCTTTAACTAAATTTTTCGGTATGCCAGGTATTAGACTTGGTTATGCCGTAACTTCTAATGTAGAATTTAAAAATAAAATATTAGAAAAGCAAAACCCATGGAATATAAATTCCTTTGCAGAGGTTGCAGGAACTTATGTGCTTTGGGATAATGAGTATATAGAAAAATCCTTAATATGGGTTCAATCTGAAAAATCTTATATGGATAAAGTTTTAAAAGAGATAGACTTTATAGAGAAAGTTTATATAACTTATGGTAATTTTGTTTTAGTTAAGTTAAAAGGTTTAACAGCAGAAGAATTATATGAAAAGATGCTTAAGAATGATATATTAATTAGAAGGGCAGATAACTATAAAGGATTAGATAATCATTATGTTAGATTTGCAGTAAAAGATAGAGAAAATAACGAAATTTTAATTAATACTTTAAAGTCACTTTAAATAAGGAGGGGTTACATGAAGGCTATAGTTCTTTCATCTAACAGTAGCGGTGGAGGAAAGACCACCTTGACTTTAGGACTTTTAAAAGCTTTAAAGAATAGGAAGTACAAGGTTCAGGGATATAAGGTTGGACCTGATTATATAGATCCTGCTTTTCATAGTAAAATTACAGGAATACCTTCAAGAAATCTAGACCTTTTCCTAATGGGAGAGAATGGAGTTAAGGCAAGTTTTTCAAGAGGAACTGGCAACTTAGGAGTAGTTGAAGGGGTTATGGGATTTTATGATGGAAAAGGCATAGATACTAGTTATTCGACTTATGAAGTTGCAAAGACTTTAAAGCTTCCTACAGTGCTTGTAATAGCACCTAAGGCACAGGTTGCAACTTTATGTGCAGAAATTAATGGTATTCTAAATTTTAGAGATGCTTCTATTAAAGGTGTTATTCTAAACAATATTAGCAGTAGCTACTATACTCTTTTAAAGGCTGCCATAGAAGCAAATTGTAATATTAAAGTCTTTGGATACTTACCCAAAGATGAGAGTCTTAAACTTGAAAGTAGGCACCTAGGATTAGTTCAGAGTAGTGAAATTGAAAATTTAGAAGAAAAGATACAACATTGCGCGACTCTTTTAGAAGAGCATGTAGATATAGATTCTCTTTTAGGAGAGTTTAAAGAAACAGAGAAATATGAAGATGATTTTCATATAGAAAATAAAAATATTAAAATTGCAGTAGCTTATGATAAAGCTTTTAGCTTTTATTATAGAGAAAACTTAGAACTTTTAGAAGAGGCTGGCACAGTTATATATTTCAGTCCGCTAAAGGATTCTAATCTTCCAGAGGATATAGATTTTCTATATTTAGGTGGAGGGTATCCAGAGGTGTTTTATGATGAACTTTCTAAAAATACTTCTATGTTAAATTCTATTAAAAATGCCTTAGATTCAGGCCTTAGAGCTTATGCAGAATGTGGAGGCATGATGTATCTTACAAAATGCATATTTAAAGATGAAAATGAAGAGGAAAAGTCACCATTAGTTAGTTTTTTTAATGGAAATGCTTACATGACAAAAAGACTTCAAAACTTTGGATATGCAGAGATTGAAATTGGGGAAGAAAATAACATATTACCTAAGGGAATTCAAATAAACTGTCATGAGTTCCATAAATCTTTTGTGAATAATAGTGAAAAAACCATATATAAAGTTAGAAAACAGAGCTTTAGTGGGAGAGAAAAGATTTGGACTTGTGGTTATGTAAAAAATAATACCCTAGGTGCGTATGCTCATATACATTTCTTTGGAAGCATTGATTTTTTAAATTCTTTATTAGAAAAATAGTAATTTTATGTTCAAACTAAAGGAGAGAAAAGAATGGATTATATAAAAGTTCCTATGGATATTGAAAAGAGAAGTTTTGAAATAATTGGCGAGGAAATGGGTCCCCACAATTTCGATGAAAGAGAGCTTTCAATTATAAAAAGAACTATTCATACTACAGCAGATTTTGAATATAAAGATATAACTTATATTAGAGAAGGGTCTATAGATTCTGCCCTTGAAACTCTAAAAGAGGGTGTTACAATTTACACTGATACAAAAATGGCTCTATCTGGTATAAATAAGAAAGCATTAGAAAAACTTAATTGTAAAGTTGTATGTTATGTAAGTGAGCCAGAAGTTGCGGCTATTGCAAAAGAAAGAGGAGTAACTCGTTCTATGGCAGCTGTTGAAAAAGCAGTAGAAGATGGAACTGAGATATTTGTATTTGGAAATGCACCAACAGCTTTATTTAGATTAAAAGAGCTTATAGAAGAAGGAAAAGCAAAGCCGAGTTTTGTAGTAGGAGCTCCTATTGGATTTGTGGGTGCTGCAGAATCTAAAGAAGAATTTGAAAAATTAGATATGCCTATGATTACTATAAGAGGAAGAAAAGGTGGAAGTACTGTAGCAGCTGCAATTATGAATGCTTTGATGTACATGATAGTTAAAAGAGACTAATTTTTAGGAGAAAAACATGCTAGATTTATATGTTTATAGTGAGGGTAAAAAATTAAGATGTGGATACACTACAGGTTCTTGTGCCGCATCTTCTGCTAAGGCGGCAACCTATATGCTATATACAGGAGATACTGTAGAGGAAGTTCTTATAGATACACCTAAAGGCATAAGGCTCAATATTCCCATAGAGAAGATTAGACGTGGAGAGGATTTTGTTGAGTGTTGTGTTATAAAGGATGGTGGGGACGATCCAGATGCTACTCATGGTCTTGAAATTTGGGCTAGGGCCGAAATAAGAGATAGTGGTTATAGCCTAAAAGGTGGAGATGGAGTAGGCATGGTCATGGGAGAAGGGTTATATGTGCCTAAAGGTGAGTGGGCTATTAATCCTGTTCCAAGACGCATGATAAAAAAAGAAGTTATGGAAGTGCTTCCAGAGGGTAAAGGTGTTGAGATTACTATATTTGTACCTGGTGGTGCAGAAGTTGCAAAGAAGACTTTTAATCCTAGACTAAATATAATTGGGGGTATTTCTATTTTAGGAACTACAGGTATTGTAACGCCAATGTCAGAGGAAGCTTTAAAAGATTCTGTAAAACTTGAGATGAATCAAAAGTTTGCAACAGGTGTTACGGAGCCCATACTTGTATTTGGAAATATGGGAGAGGATATGTGCCGTGAACTAAATCTTAATATAAATAATACGGTTACCATGTCTAACTATGTAGGTTTTGCCCTAGAATGTGCAGGAACTCTTGGAATTAAGAAGATAACTATGGTAGGGCATATAGGAAAGATGAGTAAGATATCTGCCGGATGTTTTCAAACACATAGTAGGGTATCTGATGTAAGACTAGAAGTCTTAGCACTTGAACTTGCCTTAATTGGAGCACCTACAGATTTAGTTAAAAGGGTTTATGCAGAGAAGACCACAGAAGGAGCCATAGAAATAATACCAGAAGAATATAATATAATTTATAAAAACATAGGTGACAAGATTAAAGAGAGAATAAAGATCTATAGTCATGGAGGAATAGAAGCAGAAGTTGCTCTCTACTCCATGAAAAAAGGAATTTTATATAAGTCTTTTTAAAATTCGTAAATTACTTTATAAAAATTTGTATTTATAAGAAGGAGTTTTAGATATGGAAAGTAAAACTGCCTTAAAAAATAGTTTTAAAGAAAAAACACAGTTATATGTAATAGGTCTTGGCCCAGGTCATACCGACTATATTTTACCTAAGGCTCTTAAATCTCTTCATGAAGTATCTGCAGTAGTTGGCTTTAGCCGTGCTATGGAAAGTATAGACTTTGTAGATAATAAAAAGATTATAATAAAAGGGCTAAAGGATTTAAAAGAACTCTATGAAAAGGGAGAGTATGAATCTTTAGGTATAATAGCATCAGGCGATCCTTGTTATTATGGTATTACAAATTATGTTAAAAATAATATCTCAAAAGACGTTAAGGTGGTTCCAGGACTTAGTTCTTTTCAATATTTAAGTTCAAGGCTTGCCCTTCCTTGGCAAGATGCCTATGTAGGTAGTATGCATGGAAGAGAAGAGTCTTTTATAGAAAAGGTAAAGAGTTATAAACTAAGTTTTTGGCTTGTGGATAATAAATTTACTCCAAAGGTATTATGTGAAATGCTTAATAAAGAAAATATAAAAGGAAATGCATATGTTGGAGAAAATTTATCCTATGATAATGAGAGAATATTTAAGGGAACTATAGAAGAAGTAACTTTAGAAGAGTTCACTGAACTTAGTGTACTTGTCATAGAGAGGGAATAGATAGTATTTAAATCAGATACTCAGAAAAAGTGAGGTGGATGTATACATGAAATATATAAGAGATGAAGAATTTATTCGTGGCGATTGTCCTATGACTAAGGAAGAAATAAGAATTTTAAGTATTTCTAAAATGAATCTTAGAGAAGACTCTGATGTACTTGATGTAGGAGCAGGCACAGGTTCTGTTACAGTTCAAGCAGCCAAGATTTGCTCTAAGGGTAGTGTTATAGGAATAGAAAAAGATCCTGCTGCATTAGATACTATTTATAAAAATATAGAAAAGTTTGAAGCTCATAATTTAAAAGTTTTAGAAGGAACTGCTATGGAGCACATGAAAACTATGAATAATCAGTTTGATTCTATATTTGTAGGTGGAAGTAGTGGAGAACTTGAAGATATAATTGAAGAATCTTATAGAATGCTTAAAGATAGTGGAGTTATGGTTTTAAACTTTATAACTTTAAACAATGTATATAAGGCTATGGAGAAGTTAAAAGAATTAAAATGTAAGGTTGAATGTATTCAAGTAGCTGTAAGCAAGACACGTGGTCAGAGCTATATGTTAACTGCTTTAAATCCAATTTTTATTGTAAGGGCAGAGAAATAAGGAGGAAAATTAATGGCAACTTTATATGGAATAGGCGTAGGTCCTGGAGACAAAGAATTAATCACAGTTAAAGCTATAAATACTTTAAAAAAGGCAGATGTAGTTGTAGTTCCCACTGCAATGAGTGGTGGAAAGAGTATAGCTTATGAAATTGCAGAAGAGTATATACCAGAGGGTGTAGAAGTTGTATTTAAGCATTTTCCAATGGGTGGAGAAGAACAAGAAGCTAAAATACTTGAGGCATACAAGGAAGTTGCAAGATTTATTGAAGATGGAAAAAATGTTGCCTTCTTAACTATAGGAGATCCTTTTGTATTTAGTACATACACATATCTTCTAAATCACGTTAGAGAGAGAGGATTTGATGTAGAGACAGTTCCAGGAATAACTTCTTTCTGCGCATCAGCATCCCTAGTTGGAGAGCCATTAGTAATTGGAGATGAACCTCTTTTAGTACTTCCAGCAACTAGACTTGAATCAGTTAAAGATGAAAAATTTCTTGTTATAATGAAAGTTTATAGAATAGAAGAAAAAGTTGTGAATTTCTTAGAAGAAAAAGGATTTAAGTATGTTTTAGTTAAGAGAGCTGGAAGAGAAGGACAGGAAATTTTAAGAAATAGAGAAGATATTATAAATTCTAGAGATTATATGAGTCTTATTATTGCAAGACGTGACTAATCATAAATATAAAACAAATTTATAAAAGCCTTAAGGAGGAACACTATGATATATTTTATTGGAGCAGGCCCTGGAGATGTAGATTTAATAACAGTAAAGGGAAGAGATACTTTAGCTAAAGCTGATATTGTTATATATGCAGGTTCATTAGTTAGCCCGAAACATTTAGAATTCTGTAAAGAGGGAGTTGAAAAGTACAACTCAGCTTCTATGAACTTAGATGAAGTTATAGAGGTTATGTTAAAAGGTGAAGCAGAGGGAAAAACTATAGTAAGACTTCACACAGGAGATCCTGCAATATATGGTGCTA
Source organism: Hathewaya histolytica (assembly GCF_901482605.1). NCBI lineage: Bacteria > Bacillati > Bacillota > Clostridia > Eubacteriales > Clostridiaceae > Hathewaya > Hathewaya histolytica. Next base: position 952,283 of record NZ_LR590481.1, read on the forward strand.
TAAAAGAGCAAATGGATGAACTTGACAATCATGGTGATATTAAATATGAAGTTATTCCAGGAGTAAGTTCTTGTACAGCAGCTGCTGCAGCTATTAAAAAAGAATTTACACTACCTTCTATAACTCAAACTTTAATTTTAACAAGGGTAGAAGGAAGAACTCCAGTACCAGAGACAGAGGACCTTGAGCATTTAGCTAGAATAGGAGCTTCTATGGCGATATTCTTATCTATTAGCATGATTGATAAGGTAGTTGCAAAACTAAGAAGTGGATATGGAAGAAACGTTCCAATAGCAATAGTTGAAAGAGCTACTTGGGAAGATCAAAGAGTAATCTATGGAACATTAGATGATATAGCAGAAAAAGTTAAGGCTGCTGGTATTACAAAATGCGCTCAAATTTTAGTAGGTGACTTTATAGACTGTGAATATGAGAAGAGTAAATTATACGATAAAACTTTTACTCATATGTTTAGAGAAGGAAAATAGATCTAATGCTTGAAATTAAACAAAAAAACTTTCTAGCCATAATCTGCGTTACAGAGGAAGGTCATTTAATCAGCGAGAAAATAAAAAATACTTTTGATGCAAGGGTATATAGAAGAGAGGATGTTAAATCTATTGGAATTAAAGAAGTTTCAAAAGAAGCTTTCTCTAAATATAATTTTGTGATTTTTATATCTTCTACGGGGATTGCAGTAAGAAGTATATCCTCTCTTGTAAAGAGCAAAACAGAAGATCCTGGAGTGCTAGTTATCGATAATAGTTCAAGATATGTAATTTCACTTTTAAGTGGTCATATTGGTGGTGCCAACGAACTTACGGAGAGTATAGCAGAAATTTTAGGTGCAGAGCCTATAATAACTACAGCAACGGATAATTTGGGTATTACCGCTCCAGACATGGTAGCTAAGAAAAATAACTTAATTATAGATAATATGAAAATATGCAAGGATGTAGCTGCTTTCTTAGTTCATAGAGATAAGGTTGGTTTTTTAGATAAAAATGGAGTTATAGATATTCCTAAGGGATATACACCTTATAATAATGAAACTAGTAAGCACGTTAAGGCGTTAGTTTTAGTTACAAATGAAGATTCTACAAAAGATTATGGAATACCAGTTTTAAAACTTATAAGACAAAATATAGTTCTAGGAATTGGATGTAAGAAGGATTATCCAGAAGATACTATGGAGGAAAAAGTTTTTAAAACTTTAAGGGAATATAATATAGATAAAAGATCTATAAAAGCCATAGGAACTGCTTGGGTTAAGGCAGAAGAAAAGGCTATTATAAGTCTTAGTAAGACCTTAAATTGCGCTATGAAGACTTATACAAAAGAAGAAATACAAAGGGTACATCACCACTATAAAGGCTCTGATTTTGTAGAGAAGAATATAGGAGTTCGTGCTGTTTGTGAACCTTCCTGTGAACTTTTAGGAGGAAGACTTATAACGGATAAACTTCCCCTAGAGGGCATGACCTTATGTATTGGAGTTTTAGAAGAAAGGGAGTAAAATATATGAAAAAATTATATGTTATAGGAATTGGACCAGGTGGATTAGACCACTTAACTATAAAAGCTAAAAAAGCCATAGAAGAAAGTGATGTAATAGTTGGATATACTAAGTATATACAAATGATTAAACCCCTTTTAGATGGAAAAGAAGTTTTTTCAACAGGTATGAAAGGTGAAGAGGAAAGATGTAAGAAAGCTATAGAATTTGCAGAGGATAAGATTGTGTCTGTAGTAAGTACAGGAGATGCTGGAATCTATGGTATGGCAGGATTAATTCTTCAACTTAAAAATGATGCAGCTATAGAAATTGTTCCAGGAGTTACAGCTTCTTCAGCAGCAGCTTCTGTTCTAGGAGCACCACTTATGCATGATAACTGCAATATTAGTTTAAGTGACCTTATGACTCCATATGAACTAATTAAAAAAAGAGTAGAAAATGCAGCAGAAGCTGATTTTATAATTTCCCTATATAATCCTAAAAGTAAAGGAAGACCTCATTATCTAGCAGAATGTTTAGATTTAGTTAGAAAATACAGAAAAGGTAATACTCCAATAGGTGTTGTTAGACATGCATTAAGAGAAGGACAAGAAGTTCATCTATTTACACTAGATAACTTTGATCCAGAAGTTGTTGATATGTTTTCTATGGTAGTAATCGGAAATAGTCAAAGCTATATGGAAAATGAAAGAATTATAACTCCAAGAGGATATAAAGTAGAAAAGTAATATAGTTTATTTAATTGAAGCTGTATGACAATAAAGTACACTAATAAAGTTTGTTGTATAGTAGAGTTGTTAAATAAATTAAGAAATTAAATAGAAGTTATTAAGTAGCACGGAAATATAACTTGCAGATTATTAGCAATATAGAATTTGCTATGAGTTTGCAAGTTATATTTTATATAAAATACACAAATACAAGCAAAAAAGGAGTGATATTTATGATAGGTTTAATTTTAGGAACGTCAGAAGGAAAGAAAATACTATCTCTATTAAATGAATTTACAGAGGATATATTTGTATCTACGGCAACTCAATATGGTGGAGATTTACTTAAAGATTATAAACACAAAATATTAAATACTACTCCTATGGATTATGATAAAATGGTGGAAACTATAAAAAAATATAATATCACTACTTTTGTAGATGGTTCCCATCCTTATGCATTAGTTGTAACTGAAAATTTAAAAAAAGCATGCATGGATACTGGAATAAACTATTTAAGATATGAAAGACCATCTGTTGTAGAGCCTTATGAAAAATATAAAGATGTAATTGTGGTAGAAGATTATGAGGAACTTTATAGTAATTTAAAAGATTTAAAGGGAACTATATTAAATACTACAGGTAGTAGAAATATTAAAAGGGTATTAGATTTAAACTTAGAAAATAGGATAATTCATAGGGTACTTCCAACACTTAAGGTAATGCAAGAATTAGATGAACTTCATATAATGCCAGAGGACATAGTTGCAATAAAAGGTCCTATAAGCTATGATCTTAACATGACTTTTATAAAGGAACATGAAGCCAATGTTATTTTAATGAAAGATAGTGGAGTACAAGGTGGAACAGAAGAAAAACTAAAGGCTGCTTTAGACAGTGGAATTAAGGCTTTTGTAATAGGGCGTAAGAAGATTAATAAGGAAAATGTATTCTATTCAGAGGAATCCTTAGTTCAACATATAAAGGAAAACAATTTAACATAAATAATATATAAACAAAAGGAGAGGGGTAATTGTGCAAGTAAGTTTCTGTAAAGAAAATACACAGATAAAAGAAGTATATGAAAAGATATATAGTAGTCATCCAGAGTATAGAATTACTTGGAATAAGTGTATAGGTGAGTGTTCAAAATGTAGCTATAAATATATAGCTAGAGTAGAGGGGAAATTTATAGAGGGGGATACTGCAGAAGAGTTATATGAAAAAATTATAAATTTTTCTAAATAAGAATTAATATAGAGTTATATATAATTAAAAAAGAAGAATTAAAATAAAAGTGGAGAATAAGTATTCACCACTTTTATTTTAATCATTATTCATATCGGTATTTCTTCCAGGGGATATTATCTTAGAATTTACTTTAACATTTATTTTGGCATTTTTTATATACTTAAAGTCATCATAACCACTATTTTTTCCGAATTTAGCAAGAGCATATTTACCAAGGTCAAAAATATCAGTTTCATATTCTTCTATAGATTTTTTTATCATATTATTTAAATCCTTTTCAACTAAGGAGTTTAATTTTTCTTCTATATTTTTTCTACTTTTATATGTTTTTTTATTATCTTTATCTCCTAATGTGTTAACAGCAATCATACATTCAAGTCCTACAGATATATTATATACTAAGGTCTCATTTTCTTTTGAAACATTTACTTTAACTTTATTTTTTGATGAAAAATCAGCAAACTCTTTACATTCATCATCTAATAAGTTTAAGTACCCACTTACACCACTGTTTCTGATCATATTTATTAACCTAGCTTCTTTTAAGTCTGTTATGGATACTAATTTAGTATTTTTAAAAATTGCAAGGCCAGATAAAGCTTGCTTACCATCTTGAACATCTATAACAGGTAAAATTATTTCTCGTCCTTTTTGGTGATGCATTTTTAGAATTTCTGCAATGCTATAATCTTTAGCATAAAAGTTAGCTTTATTTGCAAAGTATAATAGATTATAAAGATCTTCAGATAGTGTAGCTGTTCTAGGCTGAGATGTACTTAATTCTTTTACGTCTTTAGTTGTTACAGCAACAAAAGCATTTTCATTTCTATCATCATTTCTTAAAAATGTATCAAGTATATCATCAATTCCGTCTTTTGCTTTCCCTTCATTAATTAAGTACAGGAGCTCATCACCTAAAACCCTAGTTTTAGATATTTTTGAATTAGATAGATTAAAAGCTTCATATAAAGAAAAAGAAGAACCTTCCACATACTCCCCCTTAATAGAATTAGAACCTTGATCAAAAGATAGTATTTCAGAGTAGATATGATTTTTCCTATTATCTTTTTTATCCTTTTGAAATACTATTCCTACAATTACAGCAATTTTTTCTATAGGTTCAGAATTATAACATCCTGAAAATAAGAGAGTAGAGCATAGCATTAATGATATAATTTTAAATTTATTAAAGTGATTTTTTCGATACAAATTTATTATTTTTATCACCTCTTCTTATTCCAAACTTAAATATACATATAATAAAGGAGATCAAAACAATAATATATAAAATTATATTAGTAATAGTTGAAAGAGGGATAATGTATTTCACCCTATATGTTTGATAGAATATAGCTAATAGTGCCGAGGCGGTGATTAGGGGTAAAAGTATAATAAACAAAATTTTATTAGAAATTTTCTTATACAAACTTTTTACAACATAACTCATCTGATAGTTTTGAAAAGCTGACGTTGCTAAGATTGTGAAACTCCATGTAAGCATAAATAGTTCCTTAAAATCAGAAAACAGAGGAAGTCTAATTACTTCAAAGCAAAATATAACTGGAAATGTTAGTTTACCAGTTAACTCATAGCCTAAGTAATAAATAATTGAAAAAACACTTATAGCATATAGTAATATTATGGTTCCAATACCATACATACTAGATTTCAGTAGGTGTTTATCTTCATCTAGAAGATACATAATAAAAAAAGTACTTTCTGCACCAGTATATGCTAAAATTGATTTAGGTAATGAGCTAAATATCTTTTTGTAGGAAGATACTACAGGAAGTACATTTTTAACATCACCTTTGTACATGAGAATACATGGAACTAAAAGAATGGGTATTACAAAAAATAGTACAAAGGTAGACAATCTTCCGATTATATTAATATCCTTAGAACATATAAGAATAGATAAAGCAGAAATTATAATAGCTATAATACATACTGGCATATACCTTGCAAAAGACATTTTAATTACTAAAGTAAATTTACAGTATTTTGAATTAATGAATGGATAAAGAAAAAACAAAACAAAATTTTTGAAAGAGTTTTTCCATATAAACATTCTAATAGACTTGCAAAATCTTTTCTTTCTGTTTGTTTATACAAAAAATAGACAATAAGAATAATAAGTAAAGAAGGTATACCTGAAAGTATAGCCGATATCCATGCACTTTGTTCTGATACTTTAGCCAAATCGGAGGCTAAGGATAATATTCCTATGCCTAAAAATGAATTAACTAACAATCCAAAGTAATCTTTAATCGTTATCTTTTTTTGCATTTTTTCTCCTTTCCCTTGCAGATCTTGTAAAAATAGTAGGTATTCTATTAACCTTTTTTATGGAGGACATTATAATAGAATCCTTGATTCCCTCAGGATTTAAAGGTGAAATCGGTGATAGATATGGTATTGAAAAAGAATCTGTACAGATTAAGTGAACAACAAGTATTAAAAGACCTGCTATAATACCTAAGAATCCTAGAAGTTTTGCAAGTAATATCATAGGAAATCTCAATAATCTAAGTGGCGTTGACATAGTATAATTTGGCACCAAGAATGTACAAATAATTCCTATAGCTACAACCACAAGGGTGGTTTGACTAACGATACCTGCCCTTGTAGCAGCATCACCAAGTACAATACCACCAACTATACCAAGAGTTTGACCTATTGGCTTAGGTAATCTAATACCACCTTCACGAAGCATCTCTATTAGTAATTCCATTACCAATACTTCAATAAATGGGCTAAGTGGTATACCACTTCTTGACTTGATTAATACTTTTATAAGAGGCAAAGGAATTAGTTCAACGTTATACTCTAATAAGGCTACATAGAGTGGTGATAGAGTAATTAAAATAAAAGCACTAATTATTCTTAATAGTCTTTCAAAAGAACCCATAATATTGTTACTTACATAATCCTCAAAGGCTTGAAAAAATTCTATGAATACTACAGGTATAATTAGTGCATGGGGAAACCCATTTACCATAATAGTAGCTTTACCTTGAAGCATATCAGTAACTACCGTATCAGGAATTTCTGTCATCTTACTTAGAGGGAAAATACTTCTTTGCTTTGGGAATAGGTACTTCGCAATATATCCCGTACCTCCTATATATGGTGCATCTATGCTTTTTAAGTTTTTTCTAATTTTATTTAGGATTTTAGTATCGATTATGCCATCTATGTAGATTAATGCCACATCTGTTTTAGACTTTGTACCTAAATTGAACTTTTCTATTTTCAAATTGGGATCATTTAGCTTCTGGTTAATTAAAGATATATTAATATCTAAATTTTCTATAAAGGCATCTTTTCCGCCTAATATGGAAATTTCCGTGTCAGAACTTTGAATGCTTCTGTGAATTTGGACAGAAGTTGAGCATATAATTCCTGTGGAATAATTTTCTAAAAGAACTATAGCATTTCCTTTATGTAATTCCACACTTATGTTGTCTAAAGAATTTTCTAGAGAAACATTGAAAGACTTTATGTATTTTTTACTTAAAAAGTCTGGAAGGTTAGGGATAGTATTTAAATCTTCTTTAACTTTAAAAAGTAAAGGGGCTATTATATCATCTTCTATTCGATCTTGATCAGAAAGTCCAGCTATAAATAATATAGTTGCACGTATATTGTTTTCTAAAATTATTTCTCTTTTAAAAAAGGTAGTATTATTGCTTGTAGAAGCTTCTATAAGTTCTATATTTTCATCTAAATTTTTAGAAAGTATATTTATATCCATTTTTTCATCACCTTATATAAATTATAGTTAAATTGTTAACTAATAAGAGAATATTTATACAATTTTACGAATTTTATTGACAAAGGTATTTTTGAATATTTAAAACTATGTTATTATATTTTATGGAGATTATAAAAGTAAGGAGAATTATATGGAAAAGGGGTACGTACATATTTATACAGGAAACGGAAAGGGAAAAACTACAGCTGCTTTTGGACTTGCATTAAGAGCTTCTCTTGCAGGGAAAAATGTATATATAGGGCAGTTTGTAAAGGGTATGAAATACCATGAAGTTGCAGTAGAAAATTTAATTAATAATATTAAAATTGAACAATTTGGAAATGGATGCTTTATAAGTAATTCTCCCACAAAAGAAGATATTTCAATGGGTAGAAATGCTCTTTTGAAATGTGGCAATATTTTAAAAAAGGGGGAATACGATTTAGTTATTTTAGATGAGATAACTATAGCTATATATTTTAAATTGTTTAGCGAAGAAGAAGTTATAGGGATTCTAAAAGATAAGCATCCAAAAGTAGAGGTTGTTCTAACTGGAAGATATGCTACAGATAAGTTAATTGAGTTTTCTGATTTAGTAACTGAAATGAAGGAAATAAAACATTATTACAACAAAGGTGTGCTTTCTAGAGAAGGCATAGACGTGTAGTAATAGACAGAAGAAAGGGGTAGAATAACATGGGAAAGAATTTGGGTAAGAATACTATTAAAGAAGTTTTACTAATAACTATAGGAGTTTTATTTTTAGCATTAGGGGTACATTTTTTCTTAGTGCCACATAACTTGGCTGTAGGGGGAGTTACAGGACTTGCTATAGTACTTAATAAATTTATACCTGCTATATCTATAGGACTATTTATGCTTATTATGAACATCATTTTATTTATAGTAGGATTCATATTTATTGGTTCTGCCTTTGGGGGAAAAACTATATATGCGAGTCTTAGCTTATCTTTTATTATAATGATTTTAGAAAAGATCTTTCCTATTAAGAGTCCTTTAACAAATGATATATTTATTGAGCTTCTTTTTGGTATATTATTAGGTGCAGTGGGAATGGCTGTAGTGTTTGAACAAAATGCTTCTACTGGTGGTACGGATATTATAGCAAAAATTTTAAATAAGTATTTTCATATTGATATTGGACGTGCCTTACTAGTGGTGGATTTTTTTGTAACACTACTTGCGACTATTGCTTTTGGACCAAAGATAGGAATGTATGCACTTTTAGGAGTAATAATCAATGGAATTACTATAGATGCTGTTATACAAGGTCTAAATATATGCAAGAAGGTTGAAATAGTAAGCACTAAAGACGATGAGATTATTAAGTTTATCATGGAAGATCTAGGTAGAGGTGCTACAGTGTATAAAGGAAAAGGTGCTTATACAAGTACTGATAAGGAAATAATAACAACTGTATTAAATAAAAAAGAATTTATAAAATTAAAGAACTATATAAAAGGTATAGATGAGAATGCTTTTATAGTAACATATAATGTGCACGAAACTTTGGGAAATGGATTTAAGAGTATACATGATTAGAAAATGAAATAGAGAATAAAATAAAAGTACAGGAAGGCCTGTACTTTTATTTTATTTAAAAAAACGCTTTTTAAAATAGCTGTAAACTACTATTCTTGCACTGGAGCACCAACTGGACAAACATTAGCACAGTTACCACAATCGATACAAGTAGCTGCATCTATAACATAGATAGAATCCCCTTGGCTTATAGCGTTAACTGGACACTCAGTAGCACAAGCTCCACAACTAACACAAGCTTCATTAATTATGTATGCCATAACAAACTCCTCCTTTATAAACTTTTCATCAATATAATAACATATTTAAGGTATTAAATAAAGTATTTTTAGAATTTTATTCATTTTATAAAAACTTTTTATTTGTTAATTTGAAATATTTTTATAATAATTAAATAGCCTGTACAATATGACCATATTACAAAGTGTAAACTTACTCTATTGGATAATATTGTATAAAAAGGGCAGAAAAAATGAAAAAGTTAAAAAAATTTTAAAGTTTTTTTATATAAATTTAATTACTTAAAGTATAAAAAAAGTCTTCAAAACCATTAAATTAAGCGACTTTACTATAAATTATCTCCATAAACTATATTTTTTAATATTAATAAGTTACTTAAATATGGTTGAAAAAGAATAATTAATAAATTAAAATAATATTCAAATGAAAACAATATTCAATTTCTTTAATCTTTGGAGGTGCAGAAATGTTAGTAATATATTGGAGTGGAACAGGAAATACAGAATCTATGGCAAAGGCTATATCAGAAGGAGGAGAGGCTAAACTTCTTCATGTTTCTGAGGCTAGTGCACAAGATATAGAAAAAGCAGACAAGATTGCATTAGGATGTCCAGCTATGGGAGCTGAAGTTCTAGAAGAATCTGAATTTGAACCTTTTATATGTGAAATTGAGCATATGTTAAATGGAAAAAAAGTTGCTCTATTTGGTTCTTACGGATGGGGAAATGGAGAATGGATGGAAGAATTCGAAACTAGAATTAAAAATTCTGGAGCAGAGCTTATAGATAAAGGATTAATAATTAATGAAACTCCTGATGACGATGGAATTAAAAAATGTATAGAACTTGGTAAAAAGCTTAAAGAAATATAAAAATATATGTATAAGAAAAATTCTTATATTTTTTAGTACAATTATTAAATTGTGGTGGAGGTAAGGAGATGGAGATAACTTTAGATAAAGGGCAAGTAGGTAATTCTTATCTAGTTTCTAAAATTAGAGAAGGAAGCAAAGTTAGAAGAAGAATTATGGATCTTGGAATTGTAAAAGGAACTAAGATTAAAGTTGAAGGTATGGCTCCTTTTGGAGATCCTATAGAGATAAGCCTAAGAGGGTACAAGCTTACTTTAAGAAAAGAAGAAGCTAAGGATATTATTGTAGGATAAGGAGGTAGTATTATGCCTTTAAGTTTGGTAAATACAGGAGACATTGCAGAGGTAAAAGAGATAAAAGGAACAGAAATTTTTATTAAAAGACTTATGGAAATGGGTGTAAATACAGGAGCTAATATAAAAATGGTTAAAAATGCTGATGGGCCTTTAATTATAGCAATCGGTAGTTCTAGGATTGTATTAGGTAGGGGTATGGCTCAAAAAATTATGGTTAGTGTTTAATTTAATTAATTTTATTTAAGTCAGAACTTTTTATGTTTAAGATTTTAGGAGGAGAACGCAATGAAGTCAGAAATTATTGTTGCTTTAATGGGAAATCCCAATTCGGGGAAAACCAGTTTATTTAATGCGTTAACTGGATCGAGGCAACACGTAGGAAATTGGCCAGGGGTTACAGTTGAGAAAAAAGAAGGAACTTTAAAGTATAAGGGGAGAACTATAAGGGTTGTGGATTTACCAGGTACTTATAGTTTAAGCGCATACTCTGAAGATGAAGTAGTTGCTAGAAATTATTTAATTAAGGACAAGCCGGAAGTTGTTATTAATGTAGTTGATTCTAGTAATATAGAAAGGCATATGTATTTAACTACTCAAATTTTAGAACTAGGTTGTAAGACGATTTTAGATTTAAATATGATAGATGAAGCAGAAAAAAATGGTGTTAAGATTAATAGAAGTGCTTTAGAGAAAGATATGGGTATTAAGATAGTAGAAACAGTTGCATCTAGAAAAAAAGGTGTACTAGAGCTTTTAGATGCAGTTATAGAGGCATCAGAACAAAAAATTAAACCTAAAGAAATAGAAGTAACATGTGAGAATGATTTTCAAACACAGGTGGACAAAATTGCCACAGAATTAGAGATTAAAGAGCCTAATTTAGAGTATCCATTTAAATGGACTGCAACTAAACTTATTGAAAATGATTCATATATGGTAGACTATATACAAAACAAAGGTTTAGATGATGTCTTATCATCTGTTAAGAAATCTATTAATTCTCTTACAGATGTGTATGGTTATGAACCGGAATGTTTAATTGTAGATAAGAGATATGAGTATATTTCAAATTTACTTAAGGGAAAAGTTCATAAAAAAGAGGAATATGAGGAAACTTTATCTGATAAAATCGATAAAGTGGTTACTAATAAATATTTAGGTTTACCGATATTTGCAATTATAATGTTTTTAATGTATCAAGTAACTATGACCTTTGGAAATGACTTTTTAGGAGAACATGTAGGTGAAGGCTTTGAAGCCTTAAAAGAATTTGCAGGTGGATACCTTTCAAACTCTCCAGAACTTTTTAAGTCCTTTATAGTAGATGGTATAATTGGTGGTCTTGGAGAGGTAATTGTGTTTGTACCATTAATTTTAACCATGTATTTTATTATAGGAATATTAGAAGACGTAGGATATATGTCAAGAGCAGCATATGTAATGGATAGATTTATGTCAAGTTTAGGACTTCATGGTAAGACAGCAGTATCTATGATTATAGGTTCAGGATGTAACGTTGCTGGAATCATGTCAACTAGAACTTTAGAAAGTAAAAAAGATAGAATGATAGCTATTTTAGTTAATCCATTTATATCATGTAGTGCAAGGCTTCCAGTGTATACTCTATTTGCAGCAGCTTTCTTTGGAACTAGGAAGCTTGGGATATTCTCTTTAAGTGGTATAGTTGTATTCTCACTTTATGTACTTGGAATTTTAGCCGCTATACTTTCAGCTAAGTTATTTAGTAAAACTTTATTTAAAGGTGAGAAATCATACTTTTTAATGGAATTACCTCCATATAGAGTTCCAAGTTTAAAAAGTGTATTACTTAATATGTGGGACAAAGCTTCTGCATTTATTAAGAAAGCAGGAACTATTATATTTGCTATAGTTGTAATCGTATGGGTATTATCAAACTTACCTATGGGTGTTGAACCTGGTTCAGCAGAAAGTATCTTGGGAAGATTAGGAAGTATTATAGCTCCAATATTCAAACCTCTTGGATTCGGAACATGGCAGGCAGGAGTATCTTTAATTACAGGTGTTCTTGCAAAAGAATCTGTTATAGCGACCATGGCAACAGTTTATTCTGTAACGGAGGAGGGGCTTCAATCTGCTATCCAAACTCAATTTACACCTTTAGCGGCTTATGCATTTATGGTATTTACACTATTGTATTCACCTTGTATGGCAGTTTTAGGAACAATAAAAAAAGAAACCAACTCACACAAATGGGCACTATTCTCAGCAGTATATACAACTGTTGTAGCTTGGGTTGCAGCATTCTTAATATATAATGTAGGATCATTATTTATAAAGTAAATTTAAATCATAGAAGGATTTATAACCTAATTAAAGTTATAAATCCTTCTTTTAATTATGCATAATTACTTAGTCAGAAGTTCATGTCCCTACCTACTTAAAGGTTAAGATGTCAATCTATATTAAAGATAAGCTTATCTGAATGGCATAAACTATAGTGACTATTTATATTATGTGCAGCTATTGTAGATATATTCTAGTATTGCACTGATGTATATATTTCCATAATCATAAAAATATCATAATTAAAATTTTATAAAATGCATTTTTAAAAGACTTCCTATATAATATATAGTGAATTGATTTTACTCTTGGAGGGAGTTTATGGATAAGAAAAAGGTAGGAAAAAATACAAAACTTTGGAATGAGGATTTTTTTCTACTCTGGCAAGGACAATTAGTCTCTGTATTTGGAGATGTTATATATATAATGGCTTTAAATTTTTGGATTTTAGATGTTACAGGTTCTACAGCTTTAATGGGTACATTAAGTGCGTTAAGTACACTTCCTAGAATAATTTTAGGACCTTTTGCAGGGGTTTTAGTAGATAGATGGGATAGAAAAAAGTTTATAGTTATAACTGATCTTATAAGGGGGATTTTTGTAACTTTTGTTGGTATAGCTGCCTTACTTGGATTTATTAAGGTTTGGATGGTCTTTGTTATAGGAATAATATCTGGTATATGCAGTGCTTTCTTTAATCCTGCAATACAATCTGTAAGACCAGATTTAGTGCCTGAGTCAAAGCTTGTACAAGCGAATTCTGTAAGTAGTCTTGCGCAGTCTGGAATGAATATGATAGGTAGTGCTATAGGCGGCATGATATATATTGCCATAGGAGCACCTTATATGTTTTTGTTTAATGGTATATCTTATATTTTGTCTGCCTTCACCGAACTTTTTATAAATATTCCGAGGATTGAAAAATGCTCTAAAGAGATAACTTTTAAAGAGGATTTTAAGGAAGGATTTAGATTTCTTTGGTATTTTAAAACTTTAAAAAAAGTATTCTTATGTGCTTCAGCTATTAATTTATTTTTTAATGCAGGAATGATATTATTTTTACCTTATTCCAAGGAGCAAGTTTTTTTAGGACCAAAGAGATACGGTATTGCGGCAGCTACCTATTCTTTAGGTATGTTATGTGCAAGTGCTTTTATTACTGTTAGAAATATAAAGCAAGAACGTAAATTTATAATTTATAAAGTAAGTATATTAATTTCTGGAATTCTAACTTTGAGTATTACTTTTATAAAAAGTTTTCCTGTATTACTCATAGTAATATTTATAGGTTTCGCTTGTAATGCAGTTTTTAACACTATATTTGATACCATGGTTACTTTAATAATTCCACAGGATAAAAGAGGAAAAGTATTTGCACTTATGGAAACCTTATCTATGGGACTTATGCCTTTGGGAAGCTTAATTGGAGGAGTTTTGGGAGAGTTAATAGGTATAACACAAACTATGAGAGTGATGTTTTTTATGGGACTTGTAACTATTTTTATGCTTATTTCTATAAAGGAAGTAAAAGATTTGATTTTTTATGATAAGCACAATGAGAGTATAGAAGAGCTTGTAGTTAGAACTAATAAGTAAGAGAAAATTTAATATTAGGATATATGAAATTATTTTTTAACCTATTCTATTAATTCAAGAAAATTATAAAAACACAGAGCTTATAATATAATAAATTAATAAATAAGAGGTTTTATGAAAAAAAATCACAGTAAAGAAGGAATGAAAAATGAGTAATTTAAGTGGTAAGGTTGTATTGATTACCGGAGCTGCAAAAGGTATAGGAAAGGCTATAGCTTTAAAATTTGCAGAGGAGGGGGCTTCCGTTATTGTAAATTATAAAAAAAGCCATATAGAAGCAGAGGAGGTAAAGAAGGATATTGAGAATTTAGGTGGCTATGCTTTTTTGCTTCAAGGTGATGTTTCAGAGTATCGTACATGTAGTAATATGATGAAAACCTTAATTGATAAATTTGGGAAGATAGATATATTAATAAATAATGCTGCTATTTCAAAGATAGGGATTTTTTATGATTGTACAGAGGAATGTTTTGATGAAATTATAAATACAAATTTAAAAGGGGTCTTCAACCTAACACATAATGCAATAAAGTATATGATACCAAAAGGAAGTGGTACAATTATAAATATTTCCTCTATGTGGGGTGAGGTAGGAGCTTCTTGTGAAGTTATATATTCCGCCTCAAAGGGAGGTATAAATGCTTTTACAAAGGCATTAGGAAAAGAACTTGCACCGTCGAATATAAGAGTAAATGCCATCTCTCCAGGAGTAATAGAAACTTCAATGAATTCTTGGCTATCAGATGAAGAACGAGAAGAATTAGTTTCTGAAATACCTATGATGAGAATGGGTAAGCCAGAGGAAATCGCAAATCTTGCAGTATTTTTAGCAAGTGAACAATGCAATTATATGACAGGACAAATATTAAGGGTTGATGGTGGATTTATTTAAAAGTTTTTATTTAGTTAACACATTTTTAATACATTGTTATGTGATATATGATACAATATAAAAAAGAAATTAATATCATATAATTGCATAAGGAGAGAATGCTATGGAAAATAGTTTTAATAAAGGAGTAAGAGATGTGAAGAAAAATTTACAGTATATATTTCTCATTATTTTAGGTGTAGCTGTACTTAATTTTTTATTTAAAGCAGCTTTGAACATCGGAATTCTCCTTCTACTAGGATTTGGTATTTATAAACTTTGGGAAGGAAGCAAAAAGAGATTTAAAAATTTTAAATTTAAAAGGGAAAAGTTAAATAGAGAAAAGGAAATTAATAATCTAAAAGAAAATATAGGTAATACAACGTATATGGAAGCAGAAATTTTAAAAAGTAATTTAGAAAAATCAAAGAATCAATCATTTAACTATGTAGATGTTGAATATGACGAAGTTAAATAAAAAAATAAATATATATATATTTGTCCCTTCTAACGATAAAACACATATATAATATTAGAACATTTGTTTGTATGAATTGGAATAACATGGTATAATTTTATTACCAGAACAAATGTTTTAATATTCGTTAGGGGGCTTTTTTATGGGAAAAACTTCAAAACAAGAAATAGAAAATTTAGTTATACAATCAAAACGAGGGGATAAAGGTTCAATAGAAGAATTGCTTAATAGATTTACACCTTACATAATAAAAAGAGCAGGAGAAGTTTATTTAAAAGGTTATGATAGGGATGATTTAATGCAGATTGCGTATATATATCTTTTAAATTGTATAGATAAATATAAGATTAATTCTAATAGTTTTACAACCTATGTAATAAGAGCTATTGATAACGCTTTTAATTATGAAATAAGAAAAAGAGCAAAAGATAATTATGAGGGAAGTTTAGAATGGGAGAATAGTGATGGTGTATCTTTGATGGAGGTGCTTCCAAGTAACTTAAATATAGAAGAAGAGTGTATTAAAAAAGAGGAAAGTGATTTAGTTATAAAACTTACAGAAAAGCTTCCTATGAATTATAGAAACGTAATAGAAGAAATTTTTTTAAAGGAAATTAGTTTGAAGGAGTATGCAGAAAAATATAATATAAATTATAGTACAGCTATAAAGAGAAAGAGTCGGGCCTTGAAAAAATTAAAAGGTTATATGGAGTCTTATTCAGTTACATGATTAAATATAAATTTCCTTATATATTAAATAAAAAGGATAAATTAAAAGTTTATCCTTTTTATTTTTTATTCATTTTCTAAAATTCTCAAATATTTTATGAACTGAGCTTTCTCTTCCTCATTCATAGAAATTAAAGCTTTGGATAAATATGTACGTCTTTCTTCTAAAACTTTATCTAAAATGTTATGTCCTTTTTTAGAAGGAATAACTTTTACAATTCTTTTATCTTTTTCATCTTTTTCTCTATAGACTAATTCGCTTTTTTCCATTCTGTCAATTAAATCCGTTACAGTACTAGGAGCTAAATATAAAATGGAACTTAGTTCTCCTATAGTAATTTCTTTTTTACATAATATCCATTGTAGAGCATCGAATTGAGGAGGAGTTATATCAAAATCATTAAGTATTTCTCTACCTTTTTTCTTTATATCAAAACATACTTTTCTTAAAAGTTCTTCAAGTACAAGAATACTATCATAATTTTCATTGAAGTTCATATAAAATCTCCTTCCAAATACAGAGTCCTTAAATATTATACTATTAGGAATTTATGGAGTCAATAAGGGCATTATTTTAGGTATAAAAACTAACCTCTAACTTTGGAGGTTAGTTTTAGTATTAAAAGTAAGAGAAGTTACTATTTTTGTACTTATCATTATAATAATTCTTATTTTTTATTATTAGTATTAATGAGTTTACTAATCTTTCTACATCTGAATCTGTATTATAAAGTCCAAAGCTAGCTCTAACCATTCCTGGTCGGTTCTTCTTCTCTTTTCTATATCTTTCTGCATCTTCCTCAGATATTTTTAGTATTCTCTGAACATAAGGTTGGGCACAAAAACAACCACTCCTAGTCGCTATTCCAAATTCATAGGATAAAATTTTCGAAAGTGTTTCATGATGAATTCCTTCTATATTAAAGGGTACAATTCCCACAGAATTTTCCACATCAAAATCGCAATATATTGAAACGGATTCTAATTCTTTTAGTTCGTATAATAGGTGTGCTTTTAACTTCCTCTCGTGCATATCTATAAAATCTAGTGATAAATAGTTTAGTGTTTTAATAGCTGTACCTAGTGCAAATGCTCCTATTATATTAGGAGAACCAGCTTCGTCTTTATGTGGGGGATCGGCCCAAGTTATCTTCTTATGGGTTACAATATCTACAGTTCCACCACCTTGATGATCCGGTGGCCCATCTACAAAATCATCATAACTTCCAATTAATACACCAATATCAAAGGGGCAATACATTTTATGAGATGAAAATGCTAAAAAGTCTATATGAGAAGGGTCATCGTGTGGTTTCATATCAAATTTACAATGGGGAATTAATTGTGCACCATCTACAAGAATTTTAGCTCCATACCTATGGCTTAATCTAGCAATTGTATATACAGGATTAACATATCCAGTCACATTAGATGCTCCAGTTACAGCAACAAGTTTAACTATACCCTGAAATTTTTTTAACTTATATTCTAAGTCATCTATATCTAATCTATTATTATCATCTATATCAACATAAAAAACCTCATATCCAGATCTCCAAGGAAGGTCATTTGAATGGTGCTCCATAGTAGTACTTAAAATAATAGAACCTTCATTTTTATATCTAAATCTCTTAGAAAGCTTATTGATAGCCTCTGTAGTATTCTTTACATATATCACTACATCTCGCTTTCTATCACCACCTACAAAGTCCAAGACTATATTCTTCGAATTTTCATATAAAGCTGAAGAAAGTTGAGATTTATATCCAGTTCCTCTATGATAGGAAGAATAATAGGGAGAAAATTTTTGAACTTCTTTTAAGACAGTTTTTAAAGGAGGTGTAGTGGCGGCATTATCAAAATTTATTTCTCTTATAAGCTCCCCATTTTGTATGGGTACAAAAGAATTTACTCCCGCTATAAAACTTTTATATCGATTTATTTTATCAGAATGTTTCATACTTTTACCTCCTATAAGCATAAAATGCCTGTGGTTAAAGTCTTATAATATATTTTATGAAACTTAATCATCTTTGTGATTAATTTTAAATAAGCAAGTATTTATAATAAACTTAATAACACTTTTATGATAAGACTAATATAATGGTAATGTACAAGTTACTTACAAAGGATGAAAAATTGAAAAATCGAAAGGGGAGAGATTGATGTTTTGCTGCTGGTTTTTCCTAATTATAATATTATTGATTTGTTGTTTTTGCAGACCTAGATTTGGATTTTCCTCTTGTTGCTGCTAAAATTTAGTTGGACAGCCTAGATAATTGGCTGTCCATTTTTTTATTTACAAAGGATCAAAATGGAATTATTTTTAATATGCTTTTTCTTTTAAGCATATTCTTTCTAATTATGCTATAAGATATTAGTATAATTATATGATAAGAAAATAGTATTCAATTCTTAGATATTAAGGAGGAAGTTATGGAAAAGAAAAAGGGGAAATTTAAGAGACCACTGAAAAACTTATAGTTTTTCGGGGGTTTACTTTTTACATAATTTAAAAGACTCAAGTTTATACCATTTTGTGGTATGAGCTTGAGTCTTTTTGTATTATTAAACCCTAATCGGGTATATTTACTGATTGCTTAGAGTCAATATTCTCTTCAAGTTTACAGCAAAAATGGTCAATGCACCTTGCATTTGCATGCCAACAAGACCTGCGGCTGACGCAACATCATACCCATGTCTATGTTTCATTTCACTATTTTTAGCTTCAATTTTATATCTCTCTTTTGATTTTTCTTTAAAAAAATCAGTTTCTTGAAATTCAATATGTTTTTGATGCGTATTCGTTTTGATTGAAACTGAGTATGATTTAGTTTTAGCACCTTCTTTATAGCACCCTTGTTTTAAAGGGCAACACTGACACTTTTTAACATCAAAAAAATAAGAAATTACTGTACCTAGTCCATCTTTGGCATGTTTTTTAGGTCTAGTACTAGTTTTCTTAGTACTCATATGGCCAGCTTCACACGCATACATATCTGCATCTTTATTATATTCAAACTTCGTTTTAGTTTGTCTTTTGTTACCATGAGATACTGATTTACTAAGCTTTGCAATTAGATTTTTTTCACTTTCATTTACATATTCTATATTTTCTTTTTCTGAATAAGCTGCATCTCCAATAATATTTTCTATGTTTAAGCCAGAGGCTTCGCTCTTTTCAATAAGTGATTTTAGTTGTTTTCCATCGTGTTTTTCTCCCGAAGTAACTACAGCAGCAGTAATAATACGTTCCTCAGTCATTGCAATATGAGTTTTATACCCAAAGAAAGATGTATCAGCAGTTTTGTGTCCAACTTTTGCGTCAGCATCTTTAGAGAATGACAAAACCTCTAAATCATCTTCGATTGTTTCTTTTAATAAATTTAATTTTTCTTTTACAGCTGGATAACTTGAAATGACCTCTTCTTTTTCAATAACTGATATAAGTTTTTGACAATACTCTATTTCATCCTCAAGAAGACCGTTGTTAACTTTATTAGGAAACCTTGCTTTCATTGACTCATCAATGTTATAAACTGACTTTCGAAGTTTTTTAGATTGTTCAATTAAAACTTCCCTAGGTGTTTTTTGATTGTATCTAGCTTTGGTATGAGTTGAATCAACAATAATTGATTTTGATTTTATAATTTCCTTTTCCAATGCTATTTCTACGGTTTTAGAAATTAGCATGTCCATTAGATTAGTGTCCTTTAAGCGTAGCTTTCTAAATTTAGTTAAAGAACTTGGATTAATTACATCCTCCTCCGGAGCCATATCTAAGAAATATTTAAAAGACATATCATATTTAGAGCGTTCAACAACATCTACATCAGAAATATTGAAAATAGTTTTTAGTAAAAGATATTTAAACATTCTTATTGGGTCAATCGCTCCGCGACCGTTATTATTGCAATATGTAGAAACTAATTCATCGTAGATGAATGAGAAATCTACCATTTCTTTAATCCTTCTCAACATATTATCTTTAGGGATAATCCTATCATATATATCACCATATTCGCTTAATATCATCTTTTGATGCATTAACATAAAATCACCTGCTTAAATTAGTAATATAAAAATTATACTAAAAAATAGACATAACATCTACACAAACTGTAGTGTTATGTCTATTAAGATTAGGAGGGTACTTTTTCAGTACCCTCGAAATTTAATCTTTTTTATTTTCTATTATCAATTATTATAACTTTAGGTACTGGCTTTATTAGTGCAAGTATGAATAAAAATTATATAGGGTTTTATAAAATTTTAAGAAGACCAGTTTTTGCTCCACCAGATATTGTATTTCCTATAGTTTGGACAATATTATATTTTTTAATGGGAATATCCCTCTATAATATTTTAAAATCTAAAGAAGAAGGTGCACATGTAAATAAGGGTTTAACTTTATTTTTTATTCAACTATTCTTAAATTTTTTATGGCCTATAATATTTTTGAAAAAACGCTTAATATTTATAGCTTTTTTACAATTAGTTTTACTTATAATATTTATTATACTTACCATAATTGAGTTCTATAAAAAGAATAAAAAGGCAGCATTACTTTTAATTCCTTATGTTTTATGGTGTGTTTTTGCAGCAGTACTTAATTTCTTTATTTGGTTTTTAAATGCATAAAACATTTAACAAAAAATCCTGTATCTAATACAGGATTTTTTTATTGCCAATACGCACACCACAATTATTTTATATATAAGGTAAAAATATATTGGAAAAAAATACAAAATGGTATATAATTGAATAGTAATATCCCATTAAATGTAAAATAGGTGGTGGAATAGGAAATGTTACTTTTAAAAAGAGGTTTTAATTCTACTAATTTAACTAGAAGACAAAAACGAGAAAAGGAAAAAGCGAAGGTTAGAAAAAGAATATTTAAAATTTTAGCTTGCCTTACTTTTATTATAGGTATACTTTATATTAATCCAAATATAATAGTAAATGTTAAACATAATATAGAGAATAATACAGCTACAGCTGGAATTTATAAAGGCAAGGTTATGGGGGTTAAGAGGGAAGAATACACTTATCTTGAAAATACCTATGAAAAGAAAAAAGGTGTTCAAAATATTGAGGTCATGGTAACTAACGGTAACTTAAAAGGAAAAGTATTGGGTATACAAAATAACTACGATTATAGTAACCCCTATAGTTATGTAATTAAAGGTGGAGATAGGGTATTTTTATCCATACATGAAACAAATGGGGGAAATATAGAAAAAGCTTATATACATGATTTTGATAGAAGTGGATATTTAATAATTTTAGTACTTATATTCTTTTTCGCATTATTTTTATTTGGAGGAAGAAATGGAGTAAAAACTTTTATATCATTAATACTTATACTTCCAATCATACTTAAAATAATTCCCTACTACTTACTTAAAGGATATAATCATATATTAGTAATATTTATTAGTAGTTTATTTTTAATATGCATAATATCTTTGATTCTTTGGGGATTTAATAGAGAGTCTGTATCTACAATGATAGGTTCTTTAGGTGGAATGATTCTTGGTGGTGCTTTAGTATTTATTTTTCAATATTTATGTAAACTAACAGGAATACCTAATGGAGAAGTGCAAATGATAATGTATGGAGGCAAGGAAATAAATTTCATAGGTATAATTTTTGGAGGTATTATTATAGGATCCCTAGGGGCCATGATGAATATAAGTTTAAACATAACTAAAGCTATGAGAAATGCAGAAATGGAAACTTTAAATATTAAATTTGGAGAGCTTTTAAAAGTTGGTTTTAAAGAAGGGAAAAGTTCTATTGGAAGTATTTCTAACACTTTAATATTGGCATATTTAGGGGCAGCATTACAGACTATTATTGTACTTATGGTCTCTAATAACATGTCTATATTACAAGGAGTAAATGGAGAAGCCTTAGTTGTAGAAATTTTAAGAGTTGTATCTGGTATATTAGGATTTATTTTTGCAATTCCTGTAACTGCTTTTACATATGCTTTATTTAGTAAAAATGCAGCGTTAAAGTAGTTAATAGAATTGTACTATATAATTCACTTTTAAAAAGAATTATGTTAAAATGTCTTTAACTTAGAATAATGATGAAAAGAGGATGAAATATGGAAGAATGTACAATAATGCTTATAGAGAAGGATTTAGATGGAAACCTTTTAGAAGAAATAGATAATTACAAGATAGAAAATGCTGATTTAGTTAAGGGCTTTTATGGAGTAAGAGATAATGATTCAATTAATGTCTATCTCTTATTGAGTACTGATAGAGATGTGGAAGATTGGGAGTTTAATGCTATTTATGATCATATAGATTTAGATAACTTAAAGGAGCGTTATTTATCTGTAGAGGAAGTAGAAGATACTTACAATCCGACATTTGAATTTAAAATAAAATATAAAGAAGATATGGAAGAAGATTTAAATGAGCTGATTAATTTATATTATGAAGAGTTATCAAAGACTTATTCTATAATAGAAGAGTACAAAGAAGAATATATTTAAAAAAATTCTCCTCCAGGTATTATAAATACAAAACATGGAATAATATAGGTATGATATCTAGAGGAGTGAGAAGCATGAGAATACCAAAACATGTAGGAATAATTCCAGATGGAAATAGACGTTGGGCACAATGCAATGGTTTAACTAAAGATAGGGGATATGAAAATGGACTGATGCCAGGTCTTACAGCAGTAAAAATTTTAAAAGACATGGGAGTTCAAGAGATAACATATTATGGTTTTACAACAGACAATACCAAAAGACCCAAGGAACAATGTGAAGCTTTTACAAATGCCTGTATAAAAGCTGTGAATTTAATAAAAGATGATGATGTTTCTCTTTTAGTTATAGGGGATACAAACTCTCCAATGTTTCCGGAGCAGTTAACTCCTTACACGAAAAGACATGAGGTTTCAGAGAATAAAGTTAAGATTAATTTCCTTGTAAATTACGGATGGAATTGGGATTTATATTCACTTAGTAAAGGAAAGTTTACTAACAGGAAAGATATATATGGAAATATTCAATCTAAGGAGATTTCAAGGATAGATTTAATTATAAGATGGGGTGGACGTAGAAGGCTTAGCGGTTTCTTACCCGTACAATCTGTTTACTCAGACTTTTATATAGTCGATGAGTACTGGCCAGATTTTAAACCCCAACATATATACAATGCCATAGATTGGTACCAAAGCCAGGATGTAACTTTAGGTGGGTAAGGGAAAAGACTATTAAAGAAAATCTTTAATAGTCTTTTTATTGGGGATACATTTTAAATCGGGATACATTATATAGGGAAATTTATTTATTATAGTCCTAATAAAGAGTCAACTCTTGCTTTATCAAAACCAAGAATTTGTTCCTCTCCGATTAGGATTACAGGCACACTCATAAAGCCCATGGCCATTAATTCTTTTCTAAATTGGCCTTCTTTAATATTTTTTTCTTCAAATTCTATATTGTTTTGTTTTAAATATTCTTTTGCGGTTACACAATGTGGACATGTGTCTGAAGTATAAACTTGAACCTTTTCCATATTTAAAACCTCCTTGAGTTTTTGTTTAATTATACCATAAACTCGTAGTTTATTAAGTAAACAAATGATTAAATAATCAGTTAAGACTAAGTATCAATTTGTTAACTATATTATATAATAATAATTTTCCTTTGTAAATAGTTTTTTGGTATAATTTTCACTATAAATTTAATTTTACATGATTAGTATTTATAGATACGTATTTTTTATACTTTTAAAATTTTCTATTAATAAAAACATATACTTTGCACAAAATATATTTGTAAAATAAAAAACAAAGGAGAAATATAATATGAGTAAACCATTTATGACTGTAGAAAATGCTCAAGGTAAAACTGTGGAATTAGAATTAGTAGATACAATTCAAGTTGATAGTTTCAAATATATTATAGTATCAGAAATGGATTCAGATAATGCTTTTGCCTATAGGGTAGATGAAGATCACGGAAAACCTAAGTATTCATCCATTGGAAATGGAAGTGAGTTTAGAAAAGTTTTAGAAAAATATAATGAAAAACATATGCAACATTAAAAATATCATATTGTAATAAACTTATATAAAGCTATATAAATAAATTATAAAAACTTACAGAATTAGTAGCAAATTTAATCTATAGCTATTTAAATTCTGTAAGTTTTTTGTTAAAAAATATAAGCTTTAAATTAGTGTAGTCATTTTGTTACTAGAATATATTTCAAAATGAGAGTAACCTATATGTAGAATAGGTTTACAATATATATTTTGTTTAGAATTTAGGGGGATTGAATATGAAAATAAACCGTACAAAAGTTTTAGGGGTAGTGTTGATATCTTTTATAGCATTATTTTGTTTATTAATAAAAAGTTTCTATTTTAAAGAATATTCTATGGGTAATGACAAAATTCCATATTATAGTCAAAGAGATAAAAGGTGGGGGAATAAACTATATGGTAAAAAAGGCACTATAAGAAGTTCAGGATGTGGACCAACAAGCTTAGCCATGGTTATATCAGGGATTACAGGAAGGAAAGATATAACACCTAAAGCTGTTGCAGATTGGTCAGTAGAAAATGGACATAGGGCAGAAGGAAATGGTTCATATTGGTCATTGATGACAGAGGGAGGAAAAGCCTTTGGGCTTAATGTAAGGCAAGTAAGTAGAAAAAATAAAAATGAAATATTGAATTCTCTAAAACAAGGGAAAGTAGCTATTGTTAGTTTAGATAAAGGGGAAATCGCTTCTGAAGGTCATTTTATTGTGCTTATAGGTATAACAGAAGATAATAAAATACTTATTCATGATCCCTCCAGTATTAATAATTCAAAAAAGGCATGGGAACCTGATATCATTTTTAATGAAAGTTCTAAGAATGCAGGGGAAAACGGTAGTCCTTTTTGGATTTTTCATAAGAGATGATTATTTAGAACTCACTCATATTTAAGATAGAAGCGAGTTTTATGATTAATTAAAAAGTTCTTACAACTATCCAGGGTATCTGATATAATACAAATAGATAAACTAACTTCTAAGTATGTAAATCGCATAAGAAAAGGTTTTCTATATTTAATATAGTATTAAATATAAATCATTAAGAGTATACGTTATGGGGGTTTGATCATGAGGACTAATTATGGACCAATAAGTAAAAAAGTTAATAGAGTATTGCATGGGGCAGATTACAATCCAGAGCAGTGGATAGATGTTCCTGGGATTTGGAACGAGGATGTAAGACTTATGAAACTTGCAGGTTGTAATGTTGTAGCCGTTGGAATATTTTCATGGACAGCTTTAGAACCAGAAGAAGGCAGATTTGAGTTTGGCTGGCTAGATGAAATCATGGATACTATGCATAAAAATGATATACATGTAATTCTAGCAACTCCAAGTGGAGCTAGACCAGCTTGGATGTCAGCTAAATATCCAGAAGTTTTAAGAGTTCAAGATAATAGAGCTCGTAATCTTCAAGGTGGAAGACATAATCATTGTTATACATCTCCAGTGTATCGTGAAAAAACGGGAATAATTAATAGAAAACTTGCAGAAAGATATAAAGATCATCCAGCATTAATTATGTGGCACGTATCTAACGAGTACGGTGTATCTAAGGAATTTGGCGGAGACTGTCATTGTGAATACTGTCAGGAAGCTTTTAGATCATGGTTAAAAGATAAGTATAATAATGATCTTAATAAATTAAATAAGCAGTGGTGGGCAAAGTTTTGGAGTCATACATATACTGATTGGTCGCAAATTGAGTCTCCATCACAACGTGGAGAAAGCTATCTACACGGGCTTAATTTAGATTGGAAGAGGTTTACATCCCACCAAGTAATAGATTTTTATAAAAATGAAATTAAACCCTTAAGAGAAATAACTCCGGATATACCTGTAACTACGAATTTTGATGAATACGTAAATCTTAATGAGGGAATAGACTATTGGAAATTTGCACCTCATGTTGATGTAGTATCTTGGGATAACTATCCATATTGGCATGGAGAGCGTCCAGACTCGCTTGAAGCTAGTAGAAGGGCATTTATACATGATTTAAATAGATCATTAAAAGGAGGAAAACCATTTATTTTAATGGAAAGCTCTCCAAGTGCAACAAATTGGCAATCAGTGGCTAAGTTAAGACGTCCTGGTATGCATGTACTTTCTTCCATTCAAGCTATAGCTCATGGATCTGACACTGTACAATATTTTCAGTGGAGAAAAAGCAGAGGATCATCTGAAAAGTTCCACGGAGCAGTTGTAGATCATTGTGGACATGAAAATACAAGAGTATTTAAAGATGTTTCAGATGTAGGAAATATATTATCTAAACTTTCTCCTGTAATTGGAACATCAGTGGATGCAGAGGTAGCTGTTATATATGATTGGGAAAATTTCTGGGCATTAGATGATGCACAAGGTCCAAGGGTAGAGAAAAAGGATTATTTTGAAACTTGCCAAAAACATTATAAGGCTTTTTGGGAAATGAGTATACCTGTAGATGTAATAAATATGGATGTAGATTTTTCTAAGTATAAAATCCTTATTGCACCTATGTTATATATGGTAAGACCAGGAGTAGGAGGGAGAATAGAGGAATTTGTTAAAAGGGGTGGAACTTTTGTTACAACTTACTGGAGCGGTATAGTAAATGAAAATGATTTATGTTTCCTTGGTGGTTTCCCAGGTCCGCTTAGAAAAGTTACTGGAATTTGGTCAGAAGAATTAGATGTTTTATATGATGATGATGTAAATTATGTGAAATTTGAGGGTGGAACTCCACTTCTAATTCAAAATGAATATGAAGCTAAGGTTTTCTGTGATTTAATTCATGCTGAAACAGCAAAGGTACTTGCAACATACAAGGAAGATTTCTATGCAGGAAGACCAGCACTTACTGTAAATGAGTTTGGATCTGGTAAGGCATATTATATAGCATTTAGAAATAACGAAGAATTCCTTATAGATTTCTATAATAGTATCTCAAAAGACATAAAGTTAAAGAGAGTACTAGAGAGTGATTTACCTTGTGGTGTTACAGCTCAAACACGTTATGATGAGGAAAATGAATTTGTATTTATATCGAATTTTACGAAAGATGAAAAGAGTGTGGACCTTGGAGATAAAAAATTTAAAGACATGGTAACTTCTGAGGGTGTTGGGGGAGAAATAAAATTAAAAGCTTATGAAGTTAAAATACTTCAAAAAATATAGATTTATAATATAAAATTAGTTATAAAATAAGGTTGACAAAAGAGAAATTCTAATACTATAATAATTAGTAATAGAATAAAGGATAAATTCAATGAAAAGGAAAGTACTTTTTTAGATGACTTTAAGCGAGCAGAGTATGGTGAGAGTCTGTAGGTCTATAAAATAGGAAGAGAGCCTTGGAGAAACTACTTGAAATAGGTAAAACTTAAGTAAAGTACGTCGCATTTAGCGTTAGATTATTGAGAGGAACATAACTATAATAAATTTATATTATGTTCAATTAGAGTGGTACCGCGATTTACTCGTCTCTATTTTATTATAGAGATGAGTTTTTTTTTTTGTATTATGAATACCACAGGTTATACCTGTGGTTCTAAAAAGCTTTTAGCTATGAGTAGAAAAAATAAAACCTCCAATGTAAAATGAAAGTAGGTTTGCCGACCACAATCATTAAACAAAGGAGGTATATCCAATATGGATAATAGTAGTTTAGCACATAGCAAGTGGAATTGTAAATATCATATAGTTTTCGCACCTAAGTATAGGAGACAAGTAATATATGGGAAGATAAAAGCAGATATAGGACAAATATTAAGAAAGCTATGTGAACATAAAGGAGTAGAAATAATTGAAGCAAATGCGTGCAAAGATCACATACATATGCTTGTAAGTATACCACCAAAACTAAGTGTATCTCAATTTATGGGATATCTAAAAGGAAAAAGTTCGTTGATGATATTTGATAGACATGCAAATTTAAAATATAAATATGGAAATAGACAATTTTGGTGTAAGGGTTATTATGTTGATACAGTTGGTAGAAATAAAAAAGTTATAGAGGAATATATAAAGAATCAGATACAAGAAGATATAGCATATGAACAGATGAGTTTAAAAGAATATATAGACCCGTTTACGGGTAAGCCAGTAAAACAAGGCAAAAAATAATACCCCTTTTAGGGGTAGCCTGTAAAAATTTTGCGGTTGGCAAGCCGTTCAATGTGCGAGTAGCACAGCCAGTAATATGCCCTTATAGGGCTAAAGCAAGCCACCCGTTTTACGGGTGGTCCTGACTTTACTCATTTTTAGACTAGAAGTAAGATTAATTACACAACCTAAGGAGGTAATACTATGAATTATAAAAAACTTATAGCACAAGAAGTTAGTAAATTAGTAGAAGTAGATATAGAGAATATAGAAAAATTAATTGAAATTCCACCTCAATCAGAAATGGGCGATTATGCTTTTCCTTGTTTCCAATTTGCAAAAACTTTAAGAAAAGCACCTAATTTAATCTCTGCAGATTTAAAGGAAAAGTTACAAATTGAGGGTATAGATAAGATAGAGAATGTTGGACCATATTTAAACTTTTTTGTAAACAAAGAGATATTTTCAAAAAATACTATTGAGAAGATATTAAAAGAAAAAGAATCTTATGGTTCATGTAAAGTTGGAGAAGGTAAAAATGTAATAGTAGAATACTCATCTCCTAATATTGCAAAGCCATTTCATGTTGGGCATTTATTTAGTACAGCTGTAGGTCACTCTCTTTATGAAATTTTAAAATTTCAAGGATATAACTGTACAAGAATAAACCACGTAGGAGATTGGGGAACGCAATTTGGTAAATTGATTTCTGCTTATAAAAGATGGGTAGATGAAGAAGCGTTAGAAAAAGATCCTATACCAGAACTTTTAAGAATTTATGTTAAATTCCATGATGCTGCAGAAGAAAATCCTGAATTAGAAACAGAAGCAAGAGCACACTTTAAAAATCTAGAAGATGGAAAAGAGTTTGAAGTAGGTCTTTGGAAGAAATTTAAGGACTTAAGTTTAAAAGAGTTCGCAAAAGTTTATGATTTATTAGGTGTAGAGTTTGACTCTTATGCTGGTGAGAGTTTTTATAGTGATAAGATGCCTGTTATAACTAAGGCTATAGAAGATAAAGGCATACTTACAGATAGTAATGGTGCTAAGGTTGTTATGCTTGATGATTACAATATGCCACCATGTATAATTAAAAAATCAGATGGTGCAACTATATATGCGACTCGTGACCTTGCAGCTGCAAAATACAGAAAAGATGAATATGATTTTCATAAGAATATTTATGTAGTTGGAAAAGACCAAAGTCTTCATTTTAAACAAATATTCACTACATTAAAACTAATGGAATATGATTGGGCAGATGACTGTATACATGTTCCATTTGGTCTTGTAAGATTTGCAGATAAAAAGCTTTCTACAAGAAAAGGTGATGTAATTCTTCTTGAAGAACTATTAAAAGGTGCTATAGATAAAACTATAGAGATTATAAATGAAAAAAATCCAAACCTTAAGAATAAGGAAGAAGCTGCGAAGACTATTGGAATAGGTTCAGTAATATTTACCTATCTTAAAAATTCAAGAGAAAAGGATATAGTATTTAATTGGGGGGAAATGTTAAGCTTTGATGGTGAAACAGCTCCATATGTACAGTACACTTATGCTCGTGGAAAAAGCATATTAAATAAAGTTTCAAAATCAAGCGTAGAGGCAGATTTTAGCCTATTAAACAGTAAAGAAGAGTTTGAACTTGTAAAACAATTATCTAATTTCTCTAAGGCTATAAATTACGCTGCAGACAAGTTAGAGCCTAGTGTAATTTCAAGATATGTTTTAGATGTTGCTAAGTATTTTAATAAGTTCTATAACAGCCATAATATTGCAAATACAGAAGATGAAAAACTTAAAAATGCAAGAATTGAATTGGTAGAGAGTACCTGTCAAGTTATAGAAAATGCTCTTAAGTTATTAGGAATTGGTGTAGTTCAAGAAATGTAATATAATAATTTAATAAAAATAAAACCGTTAGTCTTATGGATTAACGGTTTTATTAAAAAAAGTGTACTCATGAATTTTTTTTTGGTGTATAATATACTATTGATGACCTAATTAGTTTGGAGGAAAGTAATGTATATTCGAGAATATAAAACAGACTTATTAGTACCAGATGAGGTATATGATAAGTATGGTTTAAAAAATGTAGCTTTTTTTGATATTGAGACTACGGGATTTAATAAAGTTTCAGATGTTATAATGTTAGTTTCACTAGGATATTATTTAGATAGGGAGAAATTCTATATAAAGCAATACTATGCAGAATACGTTGAAGATGAAGAGAGCATAATGCAGGAACTTAAAAAGGATATTAGCGGATTTAATTTTTGGTGTTCTTATAATGGAATAGCTTTTGATGAGCCTTATGTTAAAAAGAAAATGGAGATTCATCATATAGATTTTACTGCACCAGAAAATCATATAGATCTTTATAGGCTTATAAAACCTTATTATACTCAATTTGGACTTCAGAGATGTAATCTTAAAACCATTGAAAAATATTTAGGTATAGAGAGAAAAGATCAAATTGACGGGGGACTTAGTGCCCAATTGTATAAGCAATATTTATATACTAATAATGAGGAAATAAGAGATACTATAATGCTTCATAACTATGAGGATGTTTTAAATCTTCCTATTTTGTTTAATCTACTACATAAGATAGATACGGATCCTAGCATTATAAAAGAGCCAAGCATTACAAAAAATCAGCTTAGATATATAAATATACTTGCAAAGAAAAATAATATCACATTAAAATCTAACCTTAGTAGTATTTCAAAAAAGGCTGCATCTAGAGCAATAGATTGCATATTAAAAGGAAATCATAATGGGGAAGAAATAGATTTTTTAATAAAGGATACATATTAAATTTCTTACCTTTTTATCTGTAGTATATTTTAATTTGTAATACAAAAGAGGCAATCATAAATTATGATTGCCTCTTTTAATTATTTATCTTGTTTATTTTGTTCTTGATTTTTTTCCATAGCTTCTTTTTTTGAAACAAAATTTATTACATTAGATTCATTTGAACCTTTTGAATCACAACCGCTACAACCACTGCATCCACCAGAGCAGCCACAGCCTTTGCCTGTTATTTGGTTTTTAATTTGTTTTCCTATAATATAAATTGCAAGGAGCACTATAGCTCCGATAATAATATATTCCATTAATAACACCCTCTTTAAATTATTTTAGTTTGAGAGAGCCTACTATAATATAACAAAGTAAAATAGGTTATAGACCATAAAGGAAACTATCCAAGCAAGTATAAATTGATATAATACTGAAAAGATGGCCATCTTCGTTCCATATTCCTTTTTCATGGTTGCAATAACTGAAACACAAGGGGTATATAAAAGTATAAATACTAAGAAACTAATGGCTGAAGCTGTGGTAAAAAAGTTAGGTAATATCTCTTTTAAATTTCCAGCATAAATAATTTCCATAGTACTTACCACTACTTCTTTAGCCATAAGTCCAGTTAAAAGTGATACGGAGTTTTGCCAAATTCCGAAACCTAAAGGAACAAATATAGGATTTATAAATTTTCCAATAGATGCGAGAAAACTATTATTAATATCCGTCATACCGGTAAAATTAAAATTAGATAAAAGCCAGACTAAAACAGATAAAGCAAATATAATAGTTCCAGCCTTTTTTATGAAACCTTTTCCTTTATCCCAAGTGTGTAGAAAAAGGTTTTTAGGTTCTGGAAGCTTGTAGTCCGGAAGTTCTATAATAAAAGGCTCTTCGTCTTTTTTGAATATAGTATTTTTAAACAATATACCTATTAAGAAGGAGAGCAGTATTCCTAATAGGTACAGAGAAAAAACAATTAAAGTACCTTTATAAGGAAAAAATACAGAAGTAAATAAAGCGTATACTGGAAGTCTTGCATTACAGGACATTAGTGGTACTAAAAGGGCCGTAAGTTTCCTATCTTTTTCACTCTCTAGGGTTCTAGCTGACATAATAGCAGGAACTGAACACCCAAAACCAACAATCATAGGAATAAAGGCTTTTCCCGATAGGCCCATTTTTCTCATTAACTTGTCCATAATAAGTGCAGCCCTTGACATGTATCCACTATCTTCTAATATAGAAATGCCTAAAAATAGTGATACTATAATAGGTACAAATACTAAAATAGAACCAACTCCAGATATTATTCCATCAATTATAAGAGAAGATACAACTGGATTATATCCATCCAGTTTCCCATGCATAAATGGTATTAGAACTTCATTTAAACCTTCATCTAATAAATCTGACAAAGGTTGTCCCACCCAGTTAAAAGTAAACATAAATATTAAAAACATAATTAAAAAGAAAATTGGAAATGCTAGATATTTGTTTAAAGCAAATTTGTCTATGACTTCTGTTATATTAGTTTTTGTACTACTTTTTAAGGTTATGCAATTCTTTAAAAGTTCTTCAATATAAGTATAAGTTTCTTTTTCATGTGGAAAGTGCTTAAGCTTCATATAAGAAATATCTTTAAAAGTGTTATTTTCTACAACATCTATTAATTTTTCTATTCCTTTATTTTTAGAAGCTATTATAGGTATGACAGTTACACCTAAACTTTCCTCTAATCTATTATAGTCTATGTATATTCCTTTATTCTCTGCAGCGTCAATCATATTTAATATTAATATAATTGGCTTATTAAATTTCTTAAGTTCTGTAGTTAAGTATAGATTTCGCTCTAAATTAGATGCATCTACAATGTTTAAAATAAAATCTACATCTTCATGTTTTAAAAAATCTTTAGATACAATCTCTTCATTAGAATATGTATCCATGGCATATATGCCAGGTAGGTCTACTATCTTAATGTCTTTGGTTAAGAATCCTTCTTTTTTTTCTACAGTTACTCCTGCCCAGTTTCCCACATATTGTTTTGAACCGGTCAAATAGTTGAATAAAGTCGTCTTACCAACGTTTGGATTTCCAACTAAGGCAGCTACTCTCAATTTTAAGCCTCCTTTATAAGGATATTTTTAGCATCACTTTTTCTAAGTGCTATACTGAATCCTCTTACATTTAAAACTAGAGGATCGCCTAAAGGAGCTTTTGCACAGAGGCAAATTTCAGTTCCTTCAATACATCCTAAGGCTTGAAGTCTTTTAACCAATTTTTCATTTCCACCTATACTGGAAATAAAAGCTTTTTCCCCTAAATTCAGGTCGCAAATGCACATAATTGTCACCTCGTAATGAAAGTTATTATCACAATATCATAAGAAAATTCTATCACCTTCCAGCTATAAAGTCAATGTAAGCGAGCTTTGATAAAATTATGTAATTATAGTATACTAATAGAGTAAAAGCTTTAGAAAAGAGTGGTATTATGATATGTAAAAATAAAATAATAAAGGTTAATGATATAAATGAAGAAGATGTACTTATATTTAATAAAAAAGAAAACCTGTATGAAAAAGCCCTGTTTCTAGATTTAGAACATTATGTTTATAAGCATCCTATTTGCATTGGTGTTTTTGGAGTTTGCTTTTATAGTAAGATAGACAATGCCCTTATTTTCACACAATTTATGATAGAAAATGAAGAGGAAGCTCATGAAATCGTACACATGGCCTATAATTATTTAAAACATGTAAAAAAAGACCTTGGTAAAAAATATTTAGTTACCTTTTCGGGGAATAACGATTGCATTGTAATAGATTATCTATTTAAGGAAGAAAATATAAAGTTAGATATAAGGAAGTACTTTAAGCATATAGATTTGCAAAAGGTTTATGAAGGTCATAAGGGTGAAAGTATAGGACTTAAAAAATTAGAAAAGATATTTGAAATTCAAAGAGAAGGTGAACCCATTAGTGGTATGAATCTTGCTAAAACTATAAATAAAATAATTAAGAAAGAAGATTATTTTAAAAATATGCCTAGAGAAAAAATTCAACGAATTCTTCTATATAATGAACAGGATGTAGTAAACCTTTTTCATATTTATACTAATTGGAATAAATATATAAAAAGAGAACTTTAAATAATTTACATTTAAAGTTCTCTTTTTTATATCTAAATCATACAAAATATGCTATAATGTCTCTAGAAAAATAAGACATAATGTATGGAATTATGGTTTTATATGAAGAATTATCATGAAAATGTACCATTATTTGACGAAAAAGTACATTAAATTCTATTATAAAAAGTAAAATATTTAGAAAGGAACGGTCAGGGGAATGAGGAAGAGAAATATAAAGTTTGTGTTGCTTTTAAAAGATAACAAACCTGTTAGAACCATAGAAGAGCTTCAAACTTTTTATGAAAGTGAGAAAATTCTTCAGTATTTTCAAAATGGTCAGCTTATAAGATGGCTAGAACAAAGAGGATACAACGAAGAATTAGGGAAAATTGAAGAATTAAAAAGAGTGGATGAAGAATTTTTAAAGAGCTCTCTTAAGAACGTTCTAATAAATACAAGTTTTAATCCTATAAAAGATAATGAAAAATCAAGGGAAGATAGTGATCAAAATAGGGTTATACATAAAAAGAATAGTGTTCTTATGAGAAGAGAAGAAAGTAATAGTGTTTTAAATGAAAAACCTTTCACTGACAATTCAGAAAGTAATATTAGTGAGAGTTTAAAGAGTGTTCTAAATGTAGAAGGGAAACATGAAGAACATAAAGAAAAAAACTCATCCATACATGAGCTTGCTAAAGAAGAAGTTCTAACTGAAAATAATCATATAAGTGGAGAAGAAAACTTAACTGAAAATAACCATGTTGATGAAAAAGAAAATTATACAGTAAACCATAATGAGTCAAATTATGTCGAAACAGACAATGGAGTTGTGGAAAATAATGAAACTTCATTAGATAACTTAGAAGAGGCAGAAAGCGAAGTTGCTAGCGATACCCTAAATAAGTCCCAAACAGAATTAATAGGTGGAATTTCAAGAGGATTATTAAGTAAAGAATCAAATAAAGAAAGTGTAAAGACATCTATAGGTAATGGAATTGTTGGCATGGGCGGAGGACTTTCTAAACCATCTACTGGACTTAATGATAAGAAGTTACAAAGTACAAAATCTTCTTTAAACATCAATCTAAATCTTAATGCGGGTAATCCCATAAAAGAAAATCATGTAGCTAAACTCAATGAAGGAATTAAACCTTCATTAATTAAGGCTAATATAGGAAGTGGAATTTCACTTGGAGAAAAATCAGTTTCTCCTGAAGATTCTAAAGTAGATAAACAGAGAATCGGTCTTATGAAAAAACCTTTCAATTTAAATTCTAGCATATTAGATAATAAAGAGTGTCTAGATGAAAAAGTAAATCTAATAAATGAAGATATCCAAAATGAAATTGTAGAAGAAGTAAAGGTTAAAGAAGAAATAGAGGAAATAAAAAAAGAGACTGTAGAGAAAGCCGATTTAGGTAAACAAAGTTTAAATAAACAAGTGGAAGATGAAAAAATAGAAGATGAGTTTGATATAAATAAAATTAGTGAATTTATAACGGATCCAAGTATAGTAGAGACTTTAAAGAATTTCTACTTAAGCAATAAGGATATCAAGCTTAAAACTAAGCCTAAAGAATCTAAAGTTTTAAATGAACAAGAAAATAAAACTATTATAGAAGATAAGAAAGTGGAAGAGTGTAATTTAAATTCAGTTAATATTTCTAAGGAAGAAAAAATAAAATTACCTCAGAATGATGAAAATACAAATGGTAGCTCAATTATAAAAAGCACTGAGACTTCTCAAAACACAGAAAATACTGCATATAACTATGACTTTAATAGGGCAAATAAATTAAAAGAAAATAGAAAAGAAGAGCCTATAAAGGAAAACAAAGGTATCGGAAGTGTCTTTAATCATTTATTTAAGAAGAACTTAAAATCACCAGAAAAACAGGAAAGTGAAGTAAAAACTATTAGAAAAGAAGTTAAAGGTAAAATAACTGTACACTCACAAGAAGAGTATAGAGATGCTTTAGAACATAGAGCTAATTGTGAGGAAATTTTATATGTTAATGTAGAATGTAACAATCTTGAGGTGTCCGATAAGGATAAAAATATAAAATATGTAGGGGTTAACAATCCATCTATATTTATTACAGGTTCTAGAATTTTTGATGGTAGAAAAAATAATATAAGTTTCTCTAATTTAAATATAACATCAAAAGCAAAAATAAATTTTACAGCTGAAAAGCTTGAAGGATGTTTAATAAACAAGGATATTATTAAAAAGGATATTAGTGATCTTTTAATAAGTCATCCTAATATTTTAGCAGAAGTAGAAGAATGCTATTTCCTTAAAGAAAGTTTTGAAGATACAGGAATAGAAGAATCAAAAAGTCTTCAAAGTTTCATAAGAAATATCTATAAGGGAGAAAAGGATTTTTCAGAGGTTGTAGCTACTGTTAAATATGAAGGAGTATCTGTATTTACTAACTTAACTATGGGTATAGTAGATAAAGCTTTTTATAAAACAGAAGAAGATACTTATGAAGATGTATCTGATATATTCCAAAACATGGAACCGATTGATATATTTAAGAGAGACGGAGAAGTTGCTCTTCTTTTAAAAGCTTTAATAAGTAAAGAGAATTTAGAGGTTCTAAGAAATATAAAAGGAAAGAAATATAAGGGGCCAAAAGATGCTATTTGGGACTTATTTAAGAATAATGAACTTGAACAGTATCTTGAATATATAATGCTTATTCCTATAAAAATATTTAAACAGGGAATGCCAATAAACAGAAAAGAACAAATAAGATTAATAGAACTTATGAACATAGATACAGGAATACCATTTATATATAGAGCTTTTAGTGGTAAGAGAGAAAATGTAGAGAAAGATTTATATAGTTTCGTGCAAGAGGCTTCACTAAATAGAAATGAATATAATATCCATTTTAAAGGTGTAGTAGTGGAAATATTAGATCAGGAACTAAGAGAGAAGCTTGGCGTTAAAGATGGTAAAAGTAATTTTGAAACCATGTTTAAATTTAAAAGTGAGGTACACAAAACAAGGGTAAGAGATGTTTATTTTTCATTAGATGAAAATAAAACCTTAATTCCTATGTTAGAAATAGATCCTATAGTTACTTCAAAAAGAACTGTAAATACTATTTCCATAAAAGATCCTAGAAAATTAAAAGAGCTATACCTAAGACTTAATGATGTGGTATTAGTTGGTGTACAGGAAGGTGAAGAACCTATCATAATGAAGGATGAGCAGTTATCACAAAATAATAAAAATGCTTTAATTTCTATACCAGATTTTTGTCCAAGTTGTGGAACTCAATTGAGCGTTAAGGATTTAGGTGAATTTGGTAAATGCGAAAATCCTGAATGTAAAGGTGCCGTTACATATACTATATACAATAAATTAGTATCTATTAATATTACGGTAATACCTTTTAATGTAATTAATCTTCTTGTAAAGGAAGGATACATAAATGAGTTAGATGATTTATGTAAAATCTATCCTGAAGAGCTTGCAAGAATATCTGAGGCAAGACAAGAAGAAATAGAACAAGCTATAAATATAATTCAATATATGAATAAGGAAGTTTAGACAATTTTCCTATGCTAGAACTCTAGCATAGGAATGATTTTGTAGGTAAAGGAGAAAAAAGTATGTCAATAAATACAATTGAAGATAAGATTAGTTTATATGTAGATGCTCAGTATCCAATTATACATATTGACACTTATGAAGAAAGTAGAGCGGAAAAACTAATAAAAAATGTTTGCTACAATTTTAATATATATGAGTGGAATAGAGCAAAAGGACTTACAAATTCTGAAGAGAGTAAGATTATTGAGTCACAGGAATTAGAAGAAGCTATTGATTATTTTAACAGTTTAGATGAAGAAGAGTTAGATAGAAAAGCCTTAATTATAAAAGATGTGCATTATTATATTAAAAATTCAGAGGTTCTAACAAAGTTAAAAAGACTAGTTTTAAAGTCTTTATCTGGAGTGGAATTTAGGATATTTTTTATAGGACCTTTAATAGAAATCCCATTAGAAATTAGCGAGTATGTAACAGTTTTTGAATTAGAAACACTAACTAAAAAAGATATAGAGAATTTTATTAGAGAATTTATTAGAGTTTACGAAGTAGAAGTTGTAGAAGATGAATTTATAGAATATTTATCTATATTATTAAAGGGACTTACAGAATCTGAAATAGAAAATATTTTATCCTTATCTTATGCAACTTATGGAGAGATAAGTTGCAGAGCTTTAAACCTCATATTAGAAGAAAAAGCCCAGGTGGTAAGAAAATCTGGAGTTTTAACTATGGTGTTAAACCAAACTAAGTTTGAGGAGATAGGTGGCTTAAAGAATATAAAAAAATGGTTATCTAAGAAGGCTTTTATATTTAAAGAATATGAAAGAGCATTAAGTATGGGAATTGAAGTTCCAAAGGGAGTATGTATAGTAGGTATGCCAGGGTGTGGTAAATCTTTAACAGCGAAAGGTGCTGGAGATTTATTTAAGGTGCCTACCTTAAGGTTTGACATGGGAGGAATTATAGGGAGCCATGTAGGAGAAGCAGAATGTAATATGAAAAAGGCAATAAAATATGCAGAAAGATTTTCTCCATGTATATTGTGGATAGACGAAATAGAAAAAGCCTTCTCTGAAATGAACTCCACAGTAGGCGGAAAACAAGAAGCGCTTATTATAACTTCATACTTCTTAACTTGGTTACAAGAGAAGAAGACTCCAGTATTTGTAGTAGCTACAGCAAATAGTGTTAAAAATATTCCATCAGAACTTCTTAGAAAGGGAAGATTTGATGAGGTGTTCTTCGTGGATTTCCCTAAGGAAGAAGAGAGACGTGAAATTTTAGAAGTACATTTAAAAAAGAGAAAAGGAAGTATAGAAGGAATAGATATAGATTACTTAAGTAAGGCTACAGAAGGCTTTACAGGGGTAAGTATAGAAAGCATTATAAAAGAAAGCATGGAAAATGCGTTTATTGATGGAAGAGAAGAAATAACTAATGAAGATATAATAAGTGCTATTGAAAGCAATTATGATCAACGTGAAATTCTTAAAACAGAAGTTAAGGAAAAATATAACATTTTTAAAGAGCATAATTTTAAAAACGCTTCAAAATAAATTAAACATGCAAAAAACATCGAAAAAGGTACAAAAAAATTAATTTTTTGTGTTGTAATGTCATCATAACTAATTTATTATAAATTTAAGGGAAAAAAGATAGAAAATTATAGTAAAAGTTAGTTAAATGAACAACATAAATTAATATTTTTAAAATAGATTAAAATTTTAAGAAAATCCACAGGTTCAAGGGATAAACCTGTGGGTTTTAAGATAAAAATAAATAAAATAAAAACATAAAAGTACAAGGAAATGAAAAAGTCAGTTAAATTTAACTGATACTTATATATCGGTTAAAATACTTAAAGTCTTTATAGTAAAATTAAAAAAACTTTAAGTTTTAAAATATGAAAGGGAGGGATTCCCTAAGCTATGATAGTTTGGAAGAAAAAAGAAAGAAAAAAATTAGGGGATATGCTTGTACAAGCAGGGAAGATATCTCAAGAAGATTTAATAAAATCTTTAGAAAACCAAATAAAAACTAGAGAAAAACTTGGTCAAATACTATTAAAGTCAAATTTAATTACAGAAGATGAGCTTGTAAATTTTTTATCTGAGCAGATGAATGTTAAAAGAATAGATTTATCTAATCTAGATATATCAGAAGAAGTTATAAAACTTATTCCAAAAGATGTATCAGAAAAGTATAACTTAATAGGATTTAAAGAAGAATATGGTGTTTTATGTGTAGCCATGACTGATCCTACAAATCTTTTTGCTATCGATGATTTAAGATTTATAACTCAAAAAAATATACAAACATTTATAGCTAAAAGTGAGTCTATAAAGAAGGCTATAGATAAATATTATAAAAAACAAGAAAATGAAGAAACATTAGAGGATCTAAAAAAAGAATATGAGATAGAGGAAATAGAAGAGGAAGAAACTGAGGAGCAAGAAGGAGTAATAAATGCGCCTACAGTTAGACTTACTAATTCTATATTAACTGGAGCTATAGATTTAAAAGCCAGTGATATTCATGTGGAGCCTTTTGAAAAGACTGTTATAGTAAGGTATAGGGTAGACGGTGCATTAAATGAAGTTATGAATATACCTAAAACAGCTTATCCTGCAGTTTCTACAAGAATGAAAATCATGGCTGGAATGAATATAGCTGAAAAAAGAATACCACAAGACGGAAGAATTCAAATGAAGATAAATGGTCTTCCATACGATTTCCGTGTAAACTCACTACCTACAATTTATGGGGAAAAAATAGTTATAAGAATACTTGATAGAACAGGTTCTCTAATAGATAGGGACATGCTTGGGTTTACTGATCAAGAAAATAAAATGATAGATAAAATCTTGAGGCAACCTAATGGTATTTTACTTGTTACAGGACCTACGGGAAGTGGTAAGACTACAACTCTATACTCTTTTCTAAAAGAGATAAATACCCCAGATAAAAACATTATAACTATAGAAGACCCTATAGAATATATGCTTGATAGAATAAACCAAGTTCAGGTAAATTCTAAAGCAGGGTTAACTTTTGCAGCAGGACTAAGAAGTATGTTAAGACAAGACCCGGACGTAATAATGGTAGGGGAAATAAGAGATGAGGAAACAGCTCAAATTGCAGTTAGGGCATCTATTACAGGACACTTTGTTTTATCTACACTTCATACCAACGATGCGCCAAGTACCATAACAAGACTTATAGATATGGGACTTGAGTCATATTTAGTTGCAGATGCTGTAGTTGGAATTATAGCACAAAGACTTGTTAGAAGAATTTGTCCTTATTGCAAAGAACAAGTTATGTCCAATGAATGGGAAAATGAAGTTATGAATCTTTCTCAATCAGTTCCAAT
Source organism: Hathewaya histolytica (assembly GCF_901482605.1). Taxonomy (NCBI): domain Bacteria; kingdom Bacillati; phylum Bacillota; class Clostridia; order Eubacteriales; family Clostridiaceae; genus Hathewaya; species Hathewaya histolytica. Next base: position 993,543 of record NZ_LR590481.1, read on the forward strand.
ATATAAAGCCACAGGATGTAAACATTGCAGTAACACAGGCTTTAAAGGAAGAGTTGCAGTCCATGAAGTTCTACTGATGAACAATGAAATAAGAAGAGTTGTAGAAAAGAAAGAGCCTATGGAAGTTATAATGGAGGCGGCAAAACGTAATGGAATGGTTAACTTATTTGGTAACTGTAGAGAGTTAGTTTTAAGAGGAGAAACCACAGTAAATGAAATGGTAAAGGTGGTGCATAGCAATGATTGATATAACTAATATAGAAGAAATTATAAGATATGCAGCAGAAGTGGATGCTACTGATATCCATTTAATTTGTGATTCTGCACCAGCAGTTAGAGTTCATAAAGAACTTTATGCCATTGAAAATGCAGAAAAACTTACACCAGAGATTTGTGTCCATCTTGCACTTAGTATAATGAGTGATAAAAACAAAGAGGAACTTCAAAGTGTAGGACAATCTGACTTTGCATTTTCTATGGGAGATTACGGCAGATTCAGAGCTAATGTTTTTATGCAAAGAGGTAACGTATCTTTAGCACTTAGAAGAATTTCATCTAAAATACCTAACTTTGATGTTTTAAATTTACCAAAGGCAATTAAGGGTTTTAGTAATTTACATAAGGGACTTGTACTTATTACCGGAGCAACAGGAAGTGGTAAATCAACTACCTTAGCGAGTTTATTAGATATTATAAATACAGAAAAGAGAAAACATATTATAACTATTGAAGACCCTATAGAGTATTTACATGAACATAAACTTTGTAGAGTTAATCAAAGGGAAATAGGCAACGATACGGATTCTTTTGCAGGAGCTTTAAGAGCTGCACTAAGAGAAGATCCTGATGTAGTGCTAGTAGGGGAAATGAGAGATCCTGAAACTATAAATATTGCGTTAACAGCAGCAGAAACAGGACACTTAGTGTTCTCTACATTACATACTGTAGGTGCTGCTAAAACAATAGATAGAATAATTGACGTATTCCCAGCAGATAGCCAAGGACAGATAAGAAGTCAGCTGGCTACTGTTCTAAAGGGTGTTGTGTCTCAGGAATTAGTACCTAGATGTGATAAAAAAGGTATTGTGGCTGCCTGCGAAGTTATGATAACTACACCTGCTATTAGTAACTTAATAAGAGAAGGAAAACCTCATCAAATTAATAATATGATTCAAGGTGGGGCTGACATGGGTATGCAAACCCTAGATTCGCATTTAGCTGATCTTTGCCAAAAAGGAATTATATCCTACGATCATGCACATGAAAGAGCGCAGGACGAAAAATTATTTAACAGCATGACAAGTAGGAGGTGGTAGTATGCCAGTTTATCAGTATACCGCTAAGAATGTTAGTGGAGAAGTTGTAACTGGAAAGTTAACTTCCGAAAATCAGCAAGAGCTTAAAAAATCTTTATATGATAAAGGTTTATTCTTAACAAAATCAAAAGAACAAGGTTCTGGATTATCTCTTGATAAGATTTTTAATAGAGTTAAGCTGAAAGAATTTGTTATCTTCTGCAGACAGTTCTCTGTAATATTAGGTGCAGGACTTACTGTAGTTGAAGGTGTTTCAATTATGTCAGATCAGACAGAAAGTAAAAAGCTTAGAGAAGTACTTTTAGATGTCCATGAGCAACTTTTAAAGGGAAGTGTATTCTCAGAGGCATTAAAAGCTCATTCAGACGTATTTCCGGAATTTTTTATAAATATGATTCAAGTTGGAGAAGCCAGTGGTTCATTAGAACTTATTTTAGATAGACTTGCAGAGTACTACGAAAAAGAAAACAAAATGAGAAAGAAAGTAAAGGGAGCTTTAACTTATCCTATTGTAGTAATAATTGTTGCTATTGGGGTTATCTCTTTACTTATGCTTAAAGTTCTTCCTATGTTTGCGGACATGCTATCTGGCATGGGTGGAGAGCTTCCATTACTTACAAAGATAATGATGAATATTAGTAATTTTATGGCGAAAAACTTTTTATTACTAACCCTTGTAAATGTATCTGTAGTAGGAGGCCTTGCATATTATTTCACTACAGAGGATGGAAGATATAAATGGGACGCCATCAAACTAAATGCCCCATTAATTAAAAAATTAACTGTAAAAGTAGTAACCTCAAAATTTGCTAGAAGTATGGGTATTCTTTTGAAAAGTGGTATTCCTATTATGAATGCCATGGATATAATGACAGGACTTGTAGGAAATAAAATAATTGAGGAAAAATTTAAAGGATGTAGTGAAGAAGTAAGAGGCGGGAAAGGAATATCAAAACCATTAAAAAATATGAACATATTCCCACCAATGCTAATTCACATGGTTTCTGTTGGAGAAAACACAGGAGAACTAGACGATATGCTTACAAGAACAGCAGTTTTCTTTGACGAAGAAGTAGAAGAAACCGTAGAACAATTAACCACACTAATAGAACCTATAATGATTATAGTACTGGGTTCTATAGTGGCAGTAATTATCTTGGCTGTTATGCTACCTATGGTTAGCGTTATGCAAAATATACAATAATATATAAAACTTAGGAGGTTTTAAAATGTCATTTTTAAAGAAACTTAAATCAAAGAAAAAAGGGTTTACCCTTATTGAGCTTATAGTAGTTATAGCAATACTAGGAATACTTGCTGCTATACTATTACCAAGATTCTCAGGGTTTACTGATAGTGCAAGGGAAAAAGCAGCAAAATCTGAAGCAAAAGCAGTATATACAGCATTAGAAACATATTATGCTGAAAAAGGTAGTTATCCAGCAACTATAAATGCTGAGGGTATGAAAGTAGCAACTAAAATAGAAGGTTCAGAGATTACTTATACTAAAGATAAAGCACCAGCATTTACTATAACAAAAGGGGAAATCACTGCAGAGTGTAATGCTGAAGGAACTATAACTACAAAGAAAGCTGAAGGAAAGTAAGTTTAGTAACAAGTAAAACTGTATTTAAAAACTTATATAATCCCTATGACTAATTCTCATGGGGATTATATAAGTTATAAGTAATGCACAAGTATGTTCTTATGTATTATTTATAACTTATATAAGAAGGTGGGGGTAGAATGATTATTAAAAAGGCGAAAAAGGGTTTTACTCTAATTGAAATTATTGTGGTCTTAGCTATTTTGGGCATACTTCTCGGCATGACGGCTCCTAGTGTATCGAAGCAAATAAGTGCAGATAAGGAGAGGGATAGAGAGGCTCATGAGGTTATGATAAATAAAGCTATAAGACAGTATTATGCCCTTGAGGGAAAATATCCAGTGGAAATTGCTAAACTAAAGGAAAAGAAGTTTGGTCCTAATATTGACAATGAAAAATATATATATGAGCACCAAGAAGGAGAAGAAATTAAAGAAGTGAGAGTGAAGCTAAAATGATGAAGAGGAAAAAAGGATTTACTCTTATAGAGGTTATGGTGGTAGTTGCTTTAATTTCTATTTTAATGGGTATTATTAGTGTCTTTGTTATAAATAGTAGTAGATTTGCAAGTGATAGCAAAAAGAATTTTAATTCATTAAGTGAAGCTAGAATAGCTATGTCTTATTTAACCATGAAAATAAGAGAACATGATACTGAAGGCTGTATGACTTTTAAGGATAATAGCCTAAATATTAAAGGAAATTCTTCTCCTGAAGATACAAAGAAGATAGATAAGTATTATGTATATTTTAAAGAGGGACAACTTATAGAAAAGGATTTGACCATAGGAAAGGAAAACTCCATTGCGAAAATTAATTCTTTTGAAATGGAGAGGGTAAAGGACAAAGATAAAAGAGAAACTCAGGAAGTTAATATTAAAATAGGGTATTTAAATAAGGATAATAAGGAACTTTTCTTAGAAGGAAACCTTACGACTAATAACAAATAAAAGGAGGAATACATAAAGTGTTTTCTAAAAAGATTACAGGAAATATACTTGGTATAGATATTGGTACAGAAAAAATATCCTTCGCTTTAGTGAAGCAAGGAGGTAAGGAAGAGGTACTTATGCTGGATTCCATAGATGTACCTAAAAGTTTAGTAGTAAATGGAGAAATAAATGACGCTCTAGCTATTGGTGCTGAGATAAAGAAGTACATAAGTATTAAAAATTTAAAGCCTAAGGCAGTAGCACTTTCTATAGGCTCACCACAAGTTATAATAAGAGACTTTAAGATTCCTCAGGTTAAGAAAAAAGAAATTGAAAATTCCATTATAGAAGAAATTTCAAAGACTTATAGAGGAGTTTCAGAATCACATAATATAAGTTATAAAATAACTAATGAATCCAAGTCAGAACTAAAAGGCATAGTAGCACTTTGTCCTAAAAATATAGTAGAAGATTATATTAAAGTTGGTTATGAAGTTGGAGAAGATTTAAAATACATAGATGTAAACTCAAATACTACTGCAAAAGCTTTAAAATGCTTTACTAATTACGGTAAGAATTCTGGAAATATAGTCATGGTAGATATAGGACTTCAAAAGTCTACAGTTAACATTATTTCTAATGGTAATTTAGTAATCAGTAGACAAGTTCCTAATGGGGGATTAGATTTAGATAAACTAATTTCAAAGGAATTTAATATATCCTTAGAAGATGCTAAAAAGAGTAAAGAACAAGGATACAATGGTATGGTAAATAAAGAATCTATGGAGACGTATTTAAGAAGTGCTTACAATGGAATAGAACAAGAAATAGGAAATACATTAAACTTCTTCATACAAAATATTAGTAAGCAAGGTATAAATAGTATAGTTTTAATTGGTGGGGGAAGTAAAGTTTCAGGTATAGACAATTATTTCCAGGAAATATTCAAAATACCTACTGTAATATTAGGAGAATCAGATTTAAATAATAAAAAAGTAAAAAATTCAGATATGCTTTCAATGTTTATGCCTGCCATTGGAGCAGCAATAAGGGAGGACTAAATACATGAGGGATATAAACTTTTTAAAGAATAATAGCATATTAAAGCAAAACAATTCTTCAGAGCGTACTGCAAAATTATTAGGAACCTCATTGAAAGTAGTAGTTGTGTTAGTAGTTTTAGGATATGCTGCAGTTTTTGCTATTAACTATGTTCTTGGACTTAGAACTGATATGGTAAAAACTGATATGGCACAATATTCAGAGGTTATCGAATTAAATGAAAAAATTAAAACTTATACTAGACGTATGAGCGATATTTCTAGCATAGTTGAAAAATCAGAAAAAAACATAGTAATGAATTCGGATAGATTAAAATCTATTGGAGAGATAATGCCAGATAATGTATCTTTATTAAATTACACTACAGGTGAAGGAAGTAAAATATCCATAGAAGGTAGAGCTTCAGATAAAGCTGGTATTGCTTACTTTATGTACAATCTTAAAAATAGTAAATTTTTTAAAGATGCAGAGTTAAAGGCTATAAACAATACAAATAATAAAAATGCAGAATATACATTTTTAGTTGAATTAAAGTAAGAGAAAAGGAGGGATAGCATGAAAACTAAATTTAAGCTTGATTTAAAAACAAAAGTATCTATGTCTGAAAAAGAAAAAACCTTAGTGATGGTTCTTCTACTTGTTGTTATAGTTTATGTAGCAAAGACTTTTCTATTTGCATCGAAAATTGAGGAGTTATCATCTACTATATCAGAATATGATAAAGTTAGAAAAAAACATACTATGTTAAAAGAACAAAGTAAAGAAATACCTAAACTTAAAAAACAGGAAAAAGAACTTTCTTTTAAATATAAAAGAATGGAAAGACAAGTACCTCCTTATATGTCAGAGGCTAGTACAATACTTATAATGGATCAAGAAGCAAAGGCATCATCACTAAATATTAAAGCTATATCCTTTGATAAGGTAGATTATATAGAAAAAGATACATATTTAAACCAAAGTAAAGAGGCTTCGGAATCTAAAGAAGGCGCAGAAAAAGAAGGCAAAAGTGGAGAAGCTTCTAAAGCAAATAGTAATCCTTCAGAAAATAGAAATACAAAAGGTCCAAAGGTTATTTTAACTGATATGAGCATTGGCTATGAAGGAAACTATGATGCGGTTTATAAATTTATAAAAAGATTAGAAGAGCATGAAAGAAAAATATTTATAAATCAAGTATCTATGAATATAGGGGATGCAAAAGGCCTTAAAGGAAATTTAAAGTTACAGTTAATAAGTTATGCAGAAAATGATGAGGAAATAAAAGAAAAATTAACTCTTCCAGAAAATAAGGGTAAGTTTAACTTGTTTAACGTAAGTGGAGAGGCGATTCAGGATTTATATAGTAAAAGCTATTATACTCCAAACATGGTTCTAAATATTAAGCCTTATAATGAAGAAGGACCTAAATACATATTTTCAGAGTACGGGAAGACAGAAAATGAAATATATAGTAATGGTCTAAGTTCTTCAGAAGGAAAGTTGAAAATAGAAAAATTAGACAAAAATTTTAGAATAACTTATTCCTTAGGTAAAGTTTCTAAAACTATTGAAAAAGAAATAAAACCTAAAGATAACACTTTAAGATTAGATGTAATTTCTCATAAAAGAGTTAATGTAGATGACAAAATGGAAATGAAAATGGAAATAGAAAATAAAACACCATATGTAATAGAAGTTAATGTAGTTAATGACGATTTAGACAAACCTATTTTTACTCTTAAGAAAGATGAAAAAAATGTTGCTTTAAAAAGGGTGAATAGATAAATGAAAAAAAATAAAGGCTTTACTTTAATAGAAGTTATAATATCAATAGCTATAATTTCTATAGTAGGTTTTTCAGTAATGAACATGTTTAATACTTCTACTAAAGTTAATAGAAATGCAAAGGAATTAGATTATGCTAATTTAAAGGCTACTAACACAGTAGAGAAAATTAAAAATGCCCCCTTAGAGTTTACAAAGACTATGGATCTAAGGGATGAAGCTTATTTTAAGGGTGAGCAAGGAGTTATTAATAAGGAAGATGCTGACAGATTAATAAAGAAGTATGCTAAGGTTATATATTACGACTATAGTTGGAACGAAGTATCTAAAAAGAAAGATGCTAAATTTAAGGCAACGGTTAATTTAACTGAAGAAAGATTTCTTGGAAAACCCACATCAGTTAAACCTAAGAAGTATATAACTAACTCAACAAAAGAACCAACTATTTATGGGAATGCCACAGATTATCTTATAATAGCTGTAAACATACCGAAAGAGGCTAGGGCTCCAGGTATTAATGCAGATTTTGAAACCTATGTTTTAGAGGATTTTACCAAGGAAAAATTTAATGAGTGGTTATATTCAGAAGGTGGGCATAAAGAAGGTGGATATAAAGAAGTTTATATTAATCGAATAATGCGTAAAGATGGCTTAAATAGAAAAGATGCCCAAGATAAGTATTATCTTACTAAGAATCTGGGATATGATACATTTAGACTATATGCTTTAAGAGATATGCAATTAGAATGGCAACATGACTATGAAGTGGCTACGGGTGTTGATGGACGTTCTATTGATAGTATTCCATTTTATTTAAAATTTAATAATCCCAATAAGAAATATAATATTGAAGTTTTAAATGATTGCAGTAAAAAGTTGGATATTTATATAGTAGGTGATGAAACTAAGGCTATAAAAAAGAACACTAAATTTAATCTAGCACAGGGGACCTTTAGCACAACCTATTTAAATGAGGGTAGAGTATATGAAACAAAATTTCATGGGAATGTAACAGTAAGTTCAGTAGATAATAAAAGAACTCTTTCAAAATTACCAATAAATCAGTATAGACCTAATTAGGTCTATACTTTTAAGGGGGAACATTATGAACAGGGTAAAATTAAAAAAAAGTAAAAAAGGTTCTTCTTTAATTATGGTGTTAGTTGTAACTCTTTTAATAATTACTTTAGGTAGCGTATCATTATCTATGTCACTTAGCAATGTTAGAATGTCTTCTAAAGTTAAGGGATATAATGAAGATTATTATAATCTTGAGGATTTTGCAGCAAATATGTTAGAAGACCTAGATAAAAAGTTAAAAGAATGTGAAGAACAAGCATTAGATTACTTTAAAAAGGAATTATATAGACAAGAGCGAAGTGATACAAATGTTGAACCTGTTAGTAATTTTAAAAATCCAAGCAGTAATCAAAAGTTTATATATAGTAGATGGAAAAATTCAGTTAGTAAAGCTACTATAATTCCGGGTACAGAGATACATAACACTCAGGCATATGATGAGAAGTTTGAAAAGTTTTTTAATGAGGCGTTTAATAGAATTTATTACTCATACGCTCAGAAGAAATTAGAAGGTTTTAAGTATCCCTCAGAAGAAGAGAAAGTTCCAAATGATATGGATCTTGAACTTACTTTAAGGAATTCCAAGGACTTTAGTAGGGTAGGAGAAAATGATGATTGGGATAAGATGGGGCTTACCAGTGGGGATTTTAAAATAAGTTTTACTATAAAGGGTAAAGAGGGGAAGAAGTTATCTGGCGATGTAGCTATAATACCTCCACATTACAATACTTTAAAGAAAGAACAATATAAAACTCTTAGGCCTAATCCTATATGGACAAATGCCTTGGTAGCAGGAGGTACAATGAGATTTGAGTCTAGGAGTAATTATAATATTTATGGTGATGTAATCTCTATGGAGGAAAATAAAAAGGATACAACAGGAATTTATTTTGGTGATAGAAGTAAATTAAGATTACATGGAAATTTAATCACATCAAACAACATTGCATTATATGGTGATTCACACAATATAACAATAGATAGAACTAGCGGAATAATCACTAAGGCAAAGGAAAAAGTTTTTAATAATAATTATGGATTTGATGATCAAAATAGAGGTATATATCCAAACTTCACTAACCCTAGGCCGCATGAAATAGTGGAAGATAGCCCAAATCCATATAAGAAGAATAGTATACCACTGTTATTTGATGATATTATAGGTGGAAATGTATATTGTAACCTATTTTCAACTTCTACAACAAATGCTAAAATACAAATGAGAAATATTATGGTTAAGGATAGGGTAAAGGTTAATGGAGCTAATAATTCCGTAAAAATTAATAATTTATTAATTGGAACAGGAAGTGGCACTGTTGAATGTATAAATGATCCTTATTCCACAGATATCAATAAACTTGAAGTAGATGGTGCTTATATAGCAGATGGAAAAGGTGATTTAAAGGGATTTGATGAATCTCAAAGTCGTCATATTTATAATATGCTTTCCAAACCTAAACAAATAGATACAAATTGGTTTCCTACCAATACAGATGAGGTTAAGGTTTTAGATAATATTATAAATAAAAAAGCAACTACTCTAGGAGTTGGAGGAACTAGGTCTATAAATAGTTTTGTTAATGATGAAAACCTAAAAACTAAACAAGGTCAGCCTATACCAGAAGCTGCATCTAAGATTAGGTATATAAAGAGTAATGGTACGCTAGAGTTAAAGAATGGAGAAGAGATAAACGCCATAGTATATGGTGAAGGTTCTATAACTATAAGTGGAAATGGTAGCATAAATGGAGTTATTATAGCTAAGGGGAATATTACATTTAAGGGTAATATAAATGTAAAATATGATGAAACGGTTATACAAAATGCTATAAAAGAGTCTCCTTATGCGCAACAGCTTTTCGCACCAGGACAAAGGGGATCAGCCCTTACTTTGAGAACGGATGATCAAGGTAATGAGGTTACTTATGAAAAAGAGAATCTTAATAATAGTAAAGCTATAGATAGAATTCAATCAAAAAGATATAATATAATCAAATGGAATAGAAAATAAGATTCTGTAATAAAAGATTTTCTGCTTTGCAGGAAATCTTTTGTTTTAGACAGAACTTTATCTTAGTTAGATTTAAATTTGGAAATATAAATTACTTATTTTAATATAAAGAGGTGAAAAATATGGATGTAAATGCTTTATTTCAAATACTTATATTTTTCCTAGGTGCTACCATAGGTAGTTTTTTAAATGTTTGTATATATAGAATACCAAAGGGAGAGTCTATAGCATATCCCCCATCTCATTGTACTAACTGTAATGGAAAAATAAAGTTCTATGACTTATTTCCTATAATCAGTTGGATGTTTCTTAAGGGAAAGTGTAGAAATTGCAGGGAGAAAATATCTATTAGATATCCCTTAGTAGAGTTTTTTACGGGAATATGCTTTCTTTTAATTTTCTTAAAGTATGGACTAACTATTGAAACTTTAAAGTTTTCTTTGCTTACTGTATTTTTAATTGTAATTGGACTTATAGATTATGATACCATGGATGTATACACTTTTATTACTTGGAGTGGTATAATACTAGGTGGAATTTTTATAATTATAAGTTATTTTAGAGGTCAGGGAGTTTTAACCTATGTATATGGAGTTTTACTTGGTGGAGGCTTTATTGCTTTAATTATTATACTAACATCAGGTATGGGCTGGGGTGATGTAGAGATTTGTGCATTGTCTGGTATATTTTTAGGCTTTTCTAACACAGTAGTTATGCTATTTTTTTCTTTTATATGTGGAGGAGTTATTGGTGCAATTCTAATAATTACAGGAAAAAAGGGAAGGAAAGAAGCCATGCCTTTTGGTCCTTTTATAGCTTTAGCCTCTATAATAACTATACTTATAGGAGATGCCATTATAAATTGGTACATAGGTAGATTTTTTTAAGGAGGAGTTAGAATATGAATGTAGTATTGTACGGAGCCTTAGGTAGTCTTATTGCAGGTCTTGCAACAGCTTTTGGGGCTATACCTATACTGTTTACTAAGAAGGTTTCCCATAAGGTATTAGATGGTATGCTTGGTTTTGCAGCTGGGGTTATGCTTGCAGCAACTTGTTTTAGTTTAATAGTGCCAGCCTTAGATGCGTCTGGTAACAATGTTAAGGGCGCTTTTATAGTAGCCGGTGGTATTTTATTTGGGGGAATATTTTTAGATTTAATTGATAAGTATGCACCTCATGAGCATCTTCTACAAAATAGGAGAGAGGGTGGAGCTTCATCTCTTGCAAAAGTGTGGCTATTTATTATAGCAATAACTATACATAATTTCCCAGAAGGTTTAGCAGTTGGAGTTGGATTCGGTTCAGGTAATTTTAAAGATGGTATGAGCTTAGCTATAGGAATAGGCCTTCAGAATATGCCAGAGGGACTTGCTGTTGCCTTAGCTTTAATTAGGGAAGACTATACACCTAAGAAAGCATTTTTAATTGCACTTTTAACTGGTCTTGTAGAGCCTATAGGAGGACTTTTTGGTGCAGGACTTGTAAATATTGCACAGCCAGTATTACCTTTTATATTAGCTTTTGCTGCTGGGGCAATGCTATTTGTAATTAGTGACGAGATAATACCAGAGACACATGAACATGGATTTGAAAGAGTTGCAACATATGGACTTCTTATAGGTTTTGTAATCATGATGATAATGGATGTTACTTTGGGATAACACATCAGATTCGAATTTAAAGACTGAAAATAAAATATTTTGTTTTCAGTCTTTTATTATATTGTATTTTCTAAATATTTTCAATTTAGAAAATAAAGATAATTTGAGAAAATAAGAGAGCAAATAAGTATTTATAGACTAAGTTAATATTTTCATAAACTTTTTTAATTATATCTTTTTGGAGAAAACCAAAAAATAGTATATAATGTTTTATGTGATAAAATATACTTAGTAGAAGGGATTTAGTTATAATGAGTAAGAAAATTGACTATTTACAAAAGATATATGATAAGAATCCAGTAACAGGAAATTATATTATAGAAGTTGCTTTAGATAAATATACAGATGTTTTTAACGATTGGGATCATGCATCTTATAAGAAAAGAGATATGGACCCAGACCTTGCCTATTTTTTAGAAGATTGTGCCGATGATATTCCTAGTAAGCATAAATTTGATATTTGTTTTTATGTACCTAAGGAGGTAAAGGACAAAAGGTGAGAGGAAGTAATAATTCTGGGAGTAAAAACATATTATTCTTTCTATCTACACTCAGAATTAAAAACACTTAGACGTACTTACAAAACTATTTTTATATATGTTTTAACTTCATTTATTATTCTACTTACAAAGATGTTTCTAGTTCTTATATCTAAGCCTACCATATTATTTAATACTATATCTGAAAGTATGAACGTAGGTGGATGGATATTCTTATGGGAAGCCTTATCACTTGTGTTTATAAATAGAAGTGACTCTGTAACCAATACTAAAAAATATAAACGTTTCCTGAATGCAAAGATATATTTTAAATATAGTGAAGATGATGATATGTTAAAATAAATTTAAGCATATAAAGTCCTTTATGAATTTTATTTCCTTCAATGGTAATAATATTACTAGAATACGATTACCTAAAGGAAGTGATAGTGTGTTTAAAAAAAATCCTATAGAGTTTTTATTTTGGTGGGAAGCTCTTAAGTGTAAAGGAAAGAGAAATTATATTTTTAAAATTGGTATTATAAAGACTGGAGTCATATTTTCTATTATATACATAAGTAGTTCTTTTGCACTTAGATATATTTCAAATAGGTTTTTATTTAAATACTTGTTTATAGGTTATTTTATTGGATTTACTTTAATAGGTTTAATAAGTTATATAGCTTTTTCTAAGCTTTGGGATTTTTATAATGAAAAGTTTTTAAAGCTTAATTTAACTAGTATTGCAAAACAAAATAATAAGTTAAATATTATAGAGAAAATTAGAGAATAAAATAGAGTGTTCAAAGGATAAGTTCTAATTTATCCTTTGGCACTCTATTTTTAAGTTCTAGTATTTACTTTTGTAGTTTCTCTATACCTATTTTAATTCTGTTTATGCTCTCTTCACGTCCTAAAATGTATGCAAGTTCAAAAGCACCACCAGCACTAGATGCTTTTCCAGATAGAGCAGTTCTAATAGGCCATAACATTTGTCCGTTTTTAATACCAAGCTCTTTTACAAAGCTTAAAACTGTAGTTTCTAAGTTTTCTAAGGTCCATGACTCTAAATTTTCAAGTACAGGTAAAACCTTAGTTAGACTTTCTAATGCAACCTCAGGATTAGTTTTCATTTTTTTATGAGTATACAATTCTATATCATAATCTGGAAGTTCATTAAAGAAATCTATTTTTCCTGGTACTTCTGTTAATTGTTCTACTCTTGTTTGAAGTAGTTCACTGATAGCTTCAAGATTTACACTTTCTTTTGTAATTATACCCTTATAGAAATCAAGAGCCATTTTGTGGAATTCCTCTTTAGGTAATGCTTTTATATATTCACCATTCATCCATCTAAATTTCGGCATATCAAAAACTGCAGGAGCTTTATTAATATTTCTATAGTCAAAAGCTTCTATTAATTCTTTAAGGCTAAATAACTCTCTATTATCACCAGGGTTCCAGCCAAGTAATGCTACAAAGTTAACTATAGCTTCGGTTAAGAAACCTTGTTCTACTAAGTCTTCATAAGAAGAGTGGCCACTTCTTTTACTTAATTTTTGATGTTCTTCATTTGTAATAAGTGGGCAATGAACATATGTAGGAATATCCCATCCAAAAGCTTCATAGAGCCTATTGTACTTAGGTGTTGAGGATAAGTATTCATTTCCTCTAACCACATGAGTTATTTCCATTAAATGGTCATCGATTACATTTGCAAAATTATAAGTAGGAAGGCCATCAGATTTTATAAGAATCATATCATCTAACTCAGAGTTATCTATAGTTATATCTCCATATATTTCATCATGGAAAGTAGTTGTTCCTTCCATAGGGTTATTTTGTCTAATAACATAAGGTAATCCTTTTTTTAAGTTCTCATCTATTTCTTCTTTAGATAGAGAAACACAATGTTTGTCATATTTAAATTGTTCTTTTTTAGCTTCAGATTCTGCTCTTAAATCATCTAATCTTTCTTTTGAGCAGAAACAGTAATAGGCTTTGCCACTTTCTACTAATTGCTTTGCATATTTTAAGTAGATATCTCTTCTTTCACTTTGTACGTATGGACCATATCCTTTATCTTTATCAGGACCCTCATCATGTATTAAACCTGTATCTTCTAGAGTTCTGTAAATAATATCAATAGCACCTTCTACAAATCTTTCTTGGTCTGTATCTTCAATTCTTAATAGGAAATCGCCATTTTCATGTTTTGCGATTAAATAAGCATAAAGGGCAGTTCTCAAGTTACCAACATGCATTCTTCCAGTTGGACTTGGAGCGTATCTGGTTCTAACTTTTTTACTCATAATTCTCACTCCTAAATTTAAAAATCCTTATATACATTCTTCAGGTAGGGAACTATCTGAAGGAACTTTAATTTTTATGTAAAATGTAATAATATCATGATAGTATATTACCATTTTGATGTCAAGGTTATACAGTATTTACAGAGGTTTAATTTATATGTAAGTTTTTTAAGAATAAATTACAAGAAGTTACTAACACTGTTAATGAAAGTTGTTTAAATTCTAAATAAATTATATAATAATTTTAGTATTATTTGTTTTGGAGAGGTAAATATGGATAAACTTAATTTAGATTTTTATAGAAGAGATAGTATAGAAGTCAGTCGTGACCTTTTGGGAAAATATTTAGTACACAGTACAGAAGAAGGAGATATCATAGGAAAGATAGTAGAGGTTGAGGCATATAAAGGCACTCTAGATAAAGCTGCTCATTCTTATGGTGGAAAGCCTACAAAAAGAACAGAAGTTATGTTTGAAGCTGGTGGTATCTCCTATGTTTATTTAATATATGGTATGTACAATTGCTTAAATGTGGTGGCATCTACAAAAGGGATTCCTGAAGCTGTGCTTATAAGAGCAGTAGAGCCTATTGAGAATATAGAGCTTATGTGCAGAAATAGATATAATAAATCTCTAAAAGAGTGTAAGAGACGAGAAGTTATAAATCTTACTAGTGGACCTGGTAAACTATGCAAAGCTTTGGGTATAGATAGGAGTCACAATGGACTTGATCTTACTTCAAATAAGCTATATATATTGGAAGGGAAACAAGAGGATTTTGAAATTATAGAAACTACAAGAATAGGTATAGATTATGCAGAGGAAGCGAAGGACTTTCCTTGGAGATTTTATATAAAGGATAATCCTTATATATCTAAAAAATAGTATTACATATGGAGAGAGGGATTCTATGGACATAACTAAGATAAATGGCAGTACAGGAGTTATTATATATGGAACTAATATAGGGGTTTATACTTTTAAGAGTAAACAATGTATATTAATTGATACAGGTATAAACTCTTCGCAAGGGAAAAAAATAGATGAAGTCTTAAAGTTACAAGGATTAAAACCTAAATATATAATTAATACTCATCATCATGGAGATCATACAGGAGGAAATAAATATTTTTTAGAAAATTATCCAGGGACTGAAGTGTATTCTTCTGCACTTTCCAAGACGCATTTGGAAAATGAACTTTTAGAACCCTCTATAATTTTTGGAGGGAATCCTTTAAAGGAACTCTTAAATAAGGGGCTTGATCATAATGTACATTATACATTACATGCAGGAATTGAAAAGATAAACGATGAAAAATTTAAGATTTTAGATTTAAAAGGACATGCACAAAGTCAAATAGGAATAATAACGCCAGATAGAGTTTGCTTTGTAGGGGATAGTGTTTTTAGTCATGAAATATTAGATAAATATTCTTTTCCTTTTCTGTATAATATAAGTGATGCTTTAAGTTCTCTTGAAAGAATGAAAGACTTAGATGCAGATTATTTTGTTTTAGGACACTGTAGAGAATTTTTATTAAAAGAGGAGTTTATAAAACTTATAGACAGAAATATAAAAAATATAGAGAATTACATAGAACAAATATTAGAACTTTTAAATCAGCCTATATCTAAGGAGGATTTAATGCAAAATATTATAATATTAAATGATCTAGATTTAAGTATTAAGCAGTATTTTCTTAATTTAAGTTCATTATCTGGATTTTTAACTTACCTTAAAGAAAAGGATTTAATTAATTATTCCTTAGAAGAAGGAAAGATATACTACTATGTAAAGTAATGGGGGGAGTCTTATGAATATATTAATAGCTGAAGATGAGCAAGATATAAGAGAACTTTTAGAACTTCATCTTATTAAGGAGGGCTATAGTGTATATTTAGCTTCTAATGGAGAAGAAGCTTTAAACATATTTAATAGTAACAGTATAGATATTGCACTTTTAGATATAATGATGCCTAAAATAGATGGATTGAGAGTTTTAAAAAGCATAAGAGAAGAGAGTGAAATTCCAGTAATTTTTATAACTGCAAGGGATGAAGAGTCAGATAAGATATTAGGACTTGGCTTAGGTGCCGATGATTATGTAATAAAGCCTTTTAGTCCAATTGAAATTATAGCAAGAGTTCAAGCACAATTAAGAAGATATTATAAGTATTCAAATAAAACCTTAAGAGATGAGATAAAGATAGGAGATTTAGTAATAGATAAAGAAAGTTGTATTGTATATAAAAATGAAAAAGAAATTATGCTTAATGCAAAAGAGTTTAAAATATTAGAAATATTAATGGAGAATGCAGGAAAGGTATATACGAAAAAACAACTTTACGAAATAGTATGGGATGAACCATATTACGGTGATTCTAACACTATAATGGTTCACATAAGCCACATTAGAGAAAAGATAGAAGATAATCCTAAATCACCTATGTATATCAAAACTATTAGAGGTATTGGGTATAAATTGGAGAAAATATAATGAGAGTTAAGAGTAAAGGTAGAATTTTGAATTCACTATTTAAAAGTAAAAAAATGTCAAATCAACTTATGATAAATTATATACTATTTTTAGTTGTATTTTTCTTAATGCTTTTTTTATCCTTAACTATAGTATTCGGTTATTATATTTTGCGTTATGATACGGAATTTAAAAATAAAATTTTAGCACAAGATATAATTAAGGAAGATTATAGAGACATAAAGGGTGGAGAAATAACTAAGAATGGTGGATATATAGAAATAATTGATAATGACATGAAAATAATAAAAAGAGAGGGAAGCAATAAAAAAGTAGGATATAAATATTCATACTCTGAACTTCAATCTCTTTTAAGTAATTCTAATAAAAAGAATAATTATTTTTATTCCTATGAGGTAAGTAGTAATAAGAAATTTACTCTTTTAATAGCATTGCCTAAGAATTTTAGCTATAATGTTCTAACTAGTAATTATGTAATAAATAGAGGTGACAATGGAAAAGGCGAGTTAAGTAAGGTAAAAAAGAGTTTATACGGTATTATAATCACTGTGTTTTTAATATCTACCATTATATTATATTCTAAATTGACTTCAAGAACTTTTGTAGAGCCTTTAAAAATGCTCTTAATAGGTGTAAATAGGGTTAAGAATGGAGACTATTCTGCAAGGGTTACTTTAGATTTGAAAAATGAAATTGGTGAGCTTGCAGATGCTTTTAACTTAATGACAACAAGGGTTCAAGAGGAAATTGATTTAAGACGAAAATCAGAATCTGATAGAAAAAAAATGGTTTTAGATATTTCTCATGATTTAAAAAATCCTTTAACCAGTATATTAGGTTATTCTGAGTATCTACTAAAAAATAATAATATAAGCGAAGTAGAGAAAGAGAGAGTGCTAAGAATAATAAATAGTAATACTAAAAGATCTAATGAGCTAATTGAAGATTTATTTCAATTTTCTCAAGTGGAGGACCCTAGGTTTTCTATAAATTTGGAAAATGGAGATATCTGTGAGTTTTTAAGAGAAATAATTGCAGATAACATTCCTATGATGGAAGAAAAAGGAATGGAATACGAATTTTGCATAGATGAGGAAGATGTATTTATTAATTTTGATAGAAAAAAATTATCTAGAGCTCTAAATAATATTATATATAATAGTATTAAATACAATAAACCTGGAGTGAAGATTAAAATAATACTAGAGAATTTAAGTAAGAAGGTAAAAATAGTTATAGAAGATGACGGAATAGGTATACCGAATGAATTTCATGATACAATTTTTGAACCCTTTGTAAGGGTTGATAGTGCCAGAAATTCCAAGACAGGAGGTACTGGACTAGGTCTTGCTATAACTAAAAAGATAATAGAAAAGCATGGTGGGGAAATTTTCCTTGACTATAACAAGAAGGGATGTACTTTTGTTATATATTTAAATAAAAATTAGTTTTGAATTACAACAAAGTTTGACAGGGCATAATAATTACCTTATTATATAAAATATAATCACTAACTAAACAATATAAATTTAACCTATAATAAGGAGGAACACTTTATGAAAAAGATTTATAAGATTTTAAGTGCCTTTTTAATGGTTTCTGTTTTAAGCATATCTTTAATAGCCTGTGGTACTGGGAATAAGGCTGAAGATAAGAAAGCTGATATCAACAAGGAGACAGCTCAAAAGAAAGAGGACGCAAATAAAGAAGTTAGAGAAGATAAAGAAAGTTCCAAGGAAAGTGATAAAAATAATGCTGAAGGTAATACAGCCGATAATGAAAAAGAAAAGAGTTTAAAAACTGTAAAATTATATTTTTCAGATGAACAAGCTGAATACCTAGTAGAAGAGTCACGAGAAATTGATAAATTAACACCTAAGACTATATTAGAGGAACTTTTAAAAGGACCTAAAAAGAAAAATTTAAATATAACATTAGATAAGAACATAAAGGTAAGAGATGTAGAAGTTAAGGATGGTATAGCTCTTGTAGA
Source organism: Hathewaya histolytica (assembly GCF_901482605.1). Lineage (NCBI taxonomy): Bacteria > Bacillati > Bacillota > Clostridia > Eubacteriales > Clostridiaceae > Hathewaya > Hathewaya histolytica. The sequence goes on from NZ_LR590481.1 coordinate 1,012,262, forward strand.
TTTTGATAAGAATGTACAAGGAAAGATACAAGGTAGTACAGGTGAGAGGATGGCTATGTACTCTATATCAAACTCTTTAATATTAAATAAAGAATTAAATATTAAAGCAGTAGAATTTTTAATGGAAGGCAAGAAAATAGATAGCCTAGGTGGGCATATTCTCTTAGAAGCGCCAGTTAAAGAAAACATTGAAATTATTAAAAAATAACCGTTTATTTGGTAAATATATTAAAGAAGGAAATACTATAAAATGTGTATAGTATTTTCTTCTTTATTTTTTATAAGAATTTTTAGAAAATAGGTTGTTAATAGTAGTATTTAGGTTTATAATTCATTAATGATGAAATAATATTTTGCATGGAGGAACATGGTGGAAAATACTTTTAATATTTTTAAAAGAAGAAAAAATAATGAACTTACAAAGGTTAAAATAAGTAAAAATCAGGTTATGGGTGGTTTCTTTGGCTTTTGTATAGGCGATGCTTTAGGTGTTCCTGTTGAGTTTATGACTAGGGAAGAATTAGAGGAAAATTTAGTTTTAAGTATGAGGGGTTATGGAACATACAATCAACCTCCAGGAACTTGGTCCGATGATAGTTCTCTTACATTCTGTCTTGCAGATAGTCTATGTAATGGATTAAATTATAAAGATATTTCAAAGAAATTTTTAAAATGGAGATATGAAGGAAAATATACCCCATATAGTGTAGCTTTTGGGGTTGATAATACTACGGAAACTGCTATAGAAAATATTTATAAAGGTATTAACCCAATAGAATGTGGATGTTCTGGTGAAAGAGATAATGGAAATGGGTCTTTAATGAGGGTTTTACCTCTTTCATATTTTTTAATAAACACAGAAGATGCAAAGAAATTTAATATCATTCATGAAGTTTCTTCAATTACGCACTCACATTTAAGAAGTAAGCTTGCTTGTAGTATATATGTTCAATTTGCTATAGAACTCCTAAAGGGATCAGATATAAAAGAATCTTATCTTAGAATGCAACATAATATAAATGAATATTATAGTGGAGATGAATATAAAGAAGAGATAAATAACTTTCATAGTATTTTAAAAGAAGACATAAGCCTTTGCAGAAAAGAGGAGATTAAATCTACAGGTTATGTAATAGATACTCTATATGCTAGTATATGGTGTCTTTTAAATAGTGTATCTTATAAGGAGACTGTATTAAAAGCAGTAAATTTAGGAGGAGATACTGACACTATAGCTGCAGTGGCAGGAGGGTTAGCAGGCATATTTTATGGTATTGAAAGCATTCCTAAGATATGGGTTCAAAAAATTGCAAAGAAGGCTGAGATTATGAATCTGATAAATAAATTTACTAAAGCTATGAGTAAAATATGACTAAAGGAATCAATTTATAATTTAAAACATAGTTAAAAAGTACCTAATCTTAATTTTAAGATATAGGTACTTTTTAACTTATATGCTAATTAATAAAAGTCTCTGCGTGATCTAAATTTATTTACTAAGAACACTATTCCAGTAACTAATAATATTATAAGTACTAGTAATCCAATATATATTAATATATTCTGTTTAATTATATCGAATTTAGATACTTTAGAATATAAATCATATTCCTTCTTAGAATCTCTTTGACTTACAATAAGTTTTCCAGCAGAGGATTTTGAATTAAGTTTCCATGCATTTAGATTGTTAAGCTTAAATTGTTTTTCTGGTTTTATGTCATTGTTGTAGTATGTAACGTCTTCTTTAACTTCTACAGGCACGTCCAAAGTTCTTTTAGGTCCTATAAAAGGTAATACTTTATAAGGAACTTTTAATGTAGTAATTGTAGAACCTTTTGAAACTAACTTTTCTTTTTTAGCACTGTAAGCCCAATTCATTAGATTTTTCATATCTTCAAATACTATGGTATCTTGTGGATAATTGTATTTTGAGTTCATTACAACACCAACCATGCGTCTTCCATCTCTCTCGAAGATAGCAGCTAAACACCTTCCAGCTTTAGATGTAACACCGGTTTTTCCACCTACACAACCACCAGTTCCTACTAGTTTATTTCTATTTTGGACTTTACCTACAGGTCCATTACTAAATTGTAGTGTACTTTCTTTCTTTGCCATGACTTCTTTAACCCATGGATTTTTATACGCAGCTGAAGCTAGTTTAGTTAAATCGTATGCAGTTGTATAATGTTCTGTTGTATTTTCATCAAGACCATTTGGAGTTATGAAATGAGAGTTTGTCATATTAAGTTTCTTTGCTTTGTCATTCATAAGTTTAGCAAAGTTTTGCTCATTTCCTGCAACATTATCAGCAATCATATAAGCAATATCGTTGCCAGAAAATAGTAGTAGAGCATCCATAGCTCCATCAGCAGTTATTGTATCACCGACTTTAACTGGATGAACATTTAATCTATAAGAATATGGCGGTTGTTTAGATGCCGTTTCAGTATATTTTAGTTCATCAGTTTTTTGCTTGTTTTCAGCCATTACTAAAGCTGTAAGCATTTTGGTAATAGAAGCTGGATAAGCTTTTTGATCAATATTTTTAGTATATACAATCTCATTGGTATCTAAGTCTATAGCTATAGCAGATTTACCTTGAATAACAGGATCTTTTGTTTCCGCAAATACAGGCATTGCATTGGTAAAACAAAGACCTAGTGCTAAAAGTAAAGCAGAAATTTTCTTTTTCAATTTTCATCTCTCCATTTATGTAATTTATATTCGTTAATTAAACATAAATAGTATAACATTATAATAATAATATAACAAGATTTAAAGCGGAGTTAAAGCTATGAGATTAAGGGACAAGTATTATTTATTAACATAAAATTTATAATTATTTAATATAATAAAATCAAGAACAGTGATATAATGTTACAAAAATAAGCATTTTAAAAGTATTCTACCTTCTAAAATTTAAATATTTACAAATTAAATAAATTTTTGCAAAGAGTGTTTATTTTACAAAAATAATAGTATATAATAAAATTATTGTTATAGATATATTAGGAAAGATGAGGTGGCTATATGTCAAAGTGTCCATTTTTATCTAATAATATTGAAGATGTAAATTGTTTTAAGGAATGTTGTTTTTACAAAGAACCTGTAGCCCAAAAATGTCCATTTAAACAAAGTGAAGAAGCAACGAATTTTGAAGTTAAAGAAATTGAGGAGAAGTATGGTTTATATAGTGAAGAAAATTCTTTACTAGATATTATATACGACGGTAAAAACATAGGATAGCTGATAGCATAAAAATAAGGGATTCTAAATGAAATCCCTTATTTTTATGCTAAATTATATATTAAAAGCTTAATTTTTATTACAACCACTGCAACCAGAACAACTTTTGCATGATTTCTTAGATTTATTACATCCACCGCAAAAGGATTTTGAAGTATCCCTTTGAAGTACTTGAATCATAAAAGAACCTTCTCTAAAAACTAAGACTATTTCTTTACATAAATCAGATATTTCTTCTGTATAGACTATTTTTAAATCTTCTATAGAATCTTCTATATCATTAGAATTTTTGTTATCTAGAGTTAAAGATACTTTATTCTTGCAACAGCTTCCTTTAGACAATCTAAGATAATTATATTCTTTATGATTATCTAGAATTTTTAGAAGTCTATCATAAGCTTCTTCAGATATCTTTATCTTAATTTTATTCATAAATTCTCCTTTATTCAAATATATTTGAGTACTTATGAAGAAGTCCTTGTTTAAGTTCCCATAATTCTTGTGATAGGTCCACATAGTAACTGTGAGGATTATCAAATCTTAAAACTTCAGGCCACAACTTAGAAAGTTCCTTTTCTGCAAATTTTTTAATTTCCATTACAGAAGGGCTTTTATATACAGGCTTTCCTTTATCAAATATTTTAACCATTAGTTCTTTAACATAGAAGTTTGTAAGTTTTTTCTTTTTCCAAGTGAAAACTGGGTCAAATATAGTAAGGGTTTTAGCGTCATCTATAGATTCATTGTGTAGTGTTATGAGATCTGCTATAGCTTTATCAGTTTTCTTATCAAATATTCTATAGAGTTTTTTAAATCCAGGATTAGTTATCTTCTCTTCATTTTCACTTATTTTTATCCTAGGATAAATTTCACCTTTGTAATCCTCTACTGCAGCTAATTTATATACTCCGCCAAATACAGGTTCAGATTTTGCAGTTATTAATCTTTCTCCTACCCCGAAGCTATCTATTTGAGCTCCGTTTTCTAATACTCCCCTTATTATATATTCATCTAGGGAATTTGAAATTGTTATTTTAGCATCTTGATACCCAGCATCGTCTAACATCTTTCTTGCTTTCTTAGTAAGATAAGTTATATCACCACTATCAATTCTAATGCCTTTTGGTCTTTTTCCCATAGGTTTTAGAACCTCATCAAAAACTTTTATAGCATTTGGGATACCTGATTTTAAAACATTATAAGTATCTACTAGAAGAAGACAATCATCTGGGTAAGATTCTGCCCAAGCTTTAAAAGATTCGTACTCGCTTTCAAATAATTGTATCCAACTATGAGCCATGGTACCTATTGCTGGTATTTTAAACATTTCTTCTGCTATAGTACATGCAGTTGCAGAGCAACCCCCAATAGCTGCAGCTCTAGCTCCAAATATTGCTCCGTCATAACCTTGAGCCCTTCTTGAACCAAACTCCATAACAGGTTTTCCTTTAGCGGCTCTGCATATTCTATTAGATTTAGTAGCAATTAGTGTTTGGTGATTTATAGTAAGTAAAATCATAGTTTCTACAAATTGAGCTTGCATTATAGGGCCTCTTACTGTAATTAAAGGCTCTCCGGGAAAAACTGGATTTCCTTCTGGTATAGCCCACACATCACATTCAAATTTAAAATTTCTTAAATACTCAATAAACTCCTCAGAGAATAAGTTCTTTTCTTTTAAATACTCTATATCTCTCTCAGTAAAGGAAAGTTCTGATAGATACTCAATTAATTGTTCAACACCAGCCATAATACAGTATCCACCGCCATCTGGAGTTCTTCTAAAGAACATATCAAAATAAGCTATCTTATTTCCTACGTTACTATTTAAATAACCGTTAGCCATGGTTAGTTCATAAAAATCTACAAGCATTGTAAGATTTCTTTCACATCTATCTGTAAATTTATTGTTATACTCCATAATTCTCTCCCTTTAATATTTTATTTAATCTCAATATTGTCTATACTTATAGTAAGTACTCATTTCAATTTTAATATGAAAGAAGATATATTACAACTTATAAAATAGATTTAGGAGGATAAAATTGCATATAGTACAGGAATTAGATAAGGAACAGGAAAATGCTAAAACCATAGAAGAAAAAAATGTGCTCATTGTTGCAGCACCTGGTTCTGGGAAGACTACAACCATAATAAATAGGGTAGCCTTTTTACAGAAAAAAGGTGTTAGTAGAGATAATATTATAGTTATTACCTTTACTAAAGCAGCAGCTAGTAACATGAAAGAGAAGTATAAAAAATTGACCTATAATGATAACATACCCTTTTTTGGAACTTTTCATAGCCTTTTTTATAAAATATTAAGAAGAAGTGGATATAAGTTTGATATTATACCTAACTTTGAAGTTATAAATTTAATGAAAGAGGTTTTAGGAAAATTTTATGATGATGTATCGGAAGAAAAGATAAGAGAAATACTAAATTATATATCTATATTTAAATCATCAAATTTAAACCTATTTGAATTTAATATAGAAAATTATCCTATGGAGATATTTAAATTTGCCTATGAACATTATGAATCATATAAAGAAAGTAAAAATTATTATGATTTTGACGATCTTCAAATAAAGGCTTTAAATTTGCTTCTAAAAAATGAAAGCTTGATTAAGTCTTACAGCAGGTTATTTAAATACATATTAATAGATGAGTTTCAGGATTGTGATATGCTACAAATAGAAGTTTTAAAGTTATTTGAGAAAATGGGCTCCTCAATTTTTGCAGTAGGGGATGAAGATCAATGTATATATGGTTTTAGAGGATCAAGACCTGATTGTATGGTGAATTTTTCTGAACATTTTCCAAAGGGCATTAAGCTATATTTATGTAATAATTATAGAAGTCCTCAAAACATTGTTGAAAGTTCAAAGAGTATAATAAAAAATAATTTAATGAGAAATCATAAGAATATAGTAGCTAAAAATGAGAGTCTTGGAGATATAAAAGTAAAACTTTATAAAGATGAGGGTGAAGAGGCAGAAGGTATTGGAGATCATATCTTGAAGATAACTTGTGGGGAAAAATATAAATTTTCTCATAATGCCATTTTATATAGAACAAACTTAGAGAGCAGAAGTATAATAGATGCTTTTATACGAAGAGGAATACCTTTTACCCTCATAGATAAGGAATATAATTTTTATGAACATTTTATATGTAGGGATATATTATCTTATTTAAGACTAAGTCTAGATCCTACAGATAGGGAAAGTTTTGCAAGGATTATAAATAAGCCCTTTAGATATATAAGTAAAGATTCTATTCAAAAACTTAAAAGATATAGGGAAAAAATAGATGTTTTTGATATTTTGACTTCTTTTGAAGAGATAAAAGAATTTCAACTCAAGAACCTTATGAAAGTTAGAAAGGATATAAACTATTTAAATAAAATCTCCTTAGGCACTGCAATAGATTATGTTTTATATGAACTTGATTACCATAAGTATATAGAAGAATACTCTAAAAAGTATAAAAGCAAATTAAATGAACTAGAGGAGATTATAAAGGAATTTAGAGAGTCAGCTATTCCTTTTAGAAATATTTTAAGTTTTTTATGTCATATAGAAAAAGTGAAGAATGAGATAGAAAAAAGCAAAACAAAGAAAGAAGGGGTGCTCTTAAGTACAATACATGGTGTTAAGGGCATGGAATTTAAAAACGTATTTTTAATAAATATAAATGAAGAAATAATCCCACATAGTAATTCTATGGAATCAAAGGAAAATATAGAAGAAGAAAGAAGACTGTTTTATGTGGGAGTTACTCGTACTATGGAAAATTTATTTATAGGAACATTAAGAACTATTAAAGGAAAAGGAATTAAACCATCAAGATTTTTAAAGGAAATGGATATTGAAGGAAAGGAAATCGGCAATTTCGAAGTGGGTTCTAAAATTAATCACAAAGTTTTAGGACAAGGGGAAGTGCTTAACGTAAATGAAAACATTATAAATATTTTATTTAATGATGGTATAGAAAGAAAGTTGGATTTCTCTGTAAGTTATTATGGTGGACTTATAGAAAAAATTGAATAAATATAGAATTTAATGTTTTTAAATATGATTTTATTCCATACATGTAATACAAAAAAACATGTGTGGAGGTATGGAACGAAAATGGCTAAATTATTGTTAAAAAATATTAAAAAATCAACAAACAAAACAGTAAAAGAAACTTATGAAGAATATATAGATTATTGTATTGCTATAGGACAACGACCAAAAACAATAGAATCCAAAGAAAAATTTTGTAAGTACGTGTTAAATAAAGTGGTCAACTTAGATGGTAACATTTCACAAATTACAAAAGAGAAGATACAATCCTATATTATTTTTATGCGTAAAAATAACTACAAAGGCAACACTTATCAGACTTTTGTTATAAAGTTAAGAGCTTTCTTGACTTATTGTTTTATGCGAAATTATTTAAATGAATTTAATGTTAAAATTCCTAATATAGATTTAGAGAAAAAAGAAATATATACAGAGGAAGAATTAAATAAGCTGCTTAAAAAACCTGATTTAAGTAAATGCTTGGTGGGAGAGTATAAAAGTTGGGTTACTTGTAACTTCCTGTTGGGTACAGGCTGTAGAGCAGAAACGCTTCTTCATGTTCACGTGGAAGATATAGATTTTGTAAAAGATTCAATTTTATTTAGGCACATGAAAACAAAGAGACAAATAACCGTACCACTATCAAACACTTTAAAAGTTGTATTAAGAGAATACATATCTGTTTTGGGATTAAGTAATAACGATTTATTATTTCCAAAATTAAACATGCAAAAAATGAGATATGATACATTGCATCAAAATATAAAAAACTTTTTTGATAATAGAAAAGTTGTTTTTAGGGGCATTAATGTTTTTAGGAATACTTTTGCTACTATGTTTATACTAAATAAAGGTGACATCTATAGATTAAAGGTTATTTTAGGTCACAGTAATATAAAAACTACCGAAAGATATATTAATTTATTACCATTAGATTTTAATGAGGATATATGTGACTATAACCCCTTAGATATATTGTCTAAGAAAAATATAAGAACAACATTTAATAGGGGAGGTAGACGTTAATGACTAATTACACTATTACCTCCAACTTAGACATAACCAACTTAAAATTATCAGATGGTGCATATAGATGCTATAACCTATTATTAAGTATGTGTTATGGGGATAAGAATACTTGTTATCCTAGTATCAAATACATTGCTAATTCTTTAGGTAAGAGTTGTAGAACTATTAATAGATATCTAAAAGAATTAGTTAAATTGGGATATATTTCTAAACGCAGAAGAGGCTCTATTTCTAACATATACACGCTATTACAGAAGAAAGTTAACGAAGTAGTACAAAAGGTTAAGGACACAGTTAAAGGCTCTAAAACAGGCTATAAGGCTAAGAAAACAAGCTTTACAGATTACAAGCAAAGGGATTATGATTTTAATAAATTAGAAGAGCTATTACTCCATGGAAAGGGTAATTATCAGGATTGCTTAAAGGAATAAAGTTCAAACCGTTCCATTATTAAACACCTAATATATATATATTAATAGGGAGGTTTAAAAAAGTGAACGGTTTAGAAAAGAGAAAGCACCTACAGAGCAGCCACTCATATAGGTGCAAAACAACTTAATATCCATATATATAACACTTAATACTATTATAGCAAAAATTTTTTAAAATATGAATAGGTTAAGTGTATTTGTCATGTTCTTTTTCTCTTTCATTAGCAATATTAACAACTTTAAATAGTATTATAAACTATATTAATCTATATTTAGTATGGTTTATAATACTATTTTTTATTATATATAAAAGTTATCCACAGGTATTTTACAGTTATTGTAATGTTAAGCTTGTTTAATTACAAACTTGTCGTATTAGAAATGACAATATAATATTTTCAGATAAGACAAAGGATTTATGCAAAGAAATAAAAGAGAAGAATTAAAATTTAAATTTCTGGATTTTGAAGAAACTACAGATAGAAAATTAAAGTACAAGTATAATAATAAAAATTAACACTTTTTTAATTAATTTAGTTAATAAAACATATAAGTTCAGAAATAATATATAGTAGATTTATTATATAGGAGTGTATAAAGGTGGATGTATTAGAAGTTGGTTTAGAAGAATTAGAGAGTTATGAAAACTTAGATGCAATAAATAAAGAAATTAATAACTTAAAAGTTTTTAAATATAGATTTATGTATAATTATGATAAAGAGTATTTAAAGAATATTATCTTAAAACATATAGAAGACCTTCAAAGAGAGTTGTTTACTAGCAATAAGGAACTAATTGAATATATAATAAAAATTATTCCTAAGATAAATTCTACACCTACTAAACAAATTGATTCTAAATTTAGTTATTTAGACGATATTATAAAAAAACAAATTATTAGCTATATATATTGGAAATATAAAAGCAAAGATAATATTGAAAAAATAAACATTCAAAACTTTAAAAAAATATTAGGATTAAAAGGAAGAAAAGAATTGCATATAATACCTATTAAATATAGTGTAATATGTCCTAAATGCAATGGAGAGGGGATTGTTTATTTATATAATTATGAGTTAAGGCATTTAACATATACATGCTTGGACTGTAAACATAAAGAAGATGATGTTTTTTCTTATCATAATCAACATTATACTTTATTAAATTGTTGTTGTAAAAGTTGTATGGATATTAAAGAAAGGTTGTACAATGAAATAAAATATAATTTAAAAAATATAGTAAATGAAGTTAAATGCAAATTTATAGAAAAATATTTCAAGTTAGATGGCGTTAATATTCCTTCTGAGGAGATAATGAAAGATGATTTTAAGTTATATTCTAGTATTTTAAATAAAGATGAAAGAGAAGTGTTAAGTTTTAATCCAACAACAGTGGATCAAATAATAAAAATAATCAAAGATATTAAAACTAGGGATTTTAACCATTCAGTAAAAAATACCGCTTTGCAAAACTTTTTTAAACATAAAGTTATATATAGTATAAAAAATAAAATAAGTAAAGATAAAATAAATATAATATTAAGTGAAATAATGGTTAGGAAATTTTTAAGTTTTCAAAAAGGTGATAAATATTTATTCTTCGATGATAAAATCAAATATTTATATAAATTATATGATTATTTAGAAACCAGTTCATTTGCACAATTTTATGAAATATATATAAGTGAATTTGGCTTTAAAATTGAAGATGTATATATTAAATTTGCAAATATAAAAGATTATAGATATTTAAGTATAGAATTAAATAATGAATGCTTTTTGGAAAATTACGTAATGAATAATTGTTATACAAATCAACAAGTAATCTTAAATTCCAATAAAACATTAATTGAAAATAAAGTTATTAAAAATATATTTAAATCTGAACCAGAAGTTAACCAATATAATATATTTAAAAATATATATAAAGATTATATTATATTACCTAATTATAAAATGAAACAAGTAATTAATCTTGATTCTATTGAGCACCTATTAAGCAAAGAAGAATACATATATTTAAGAAATTGTGAATTAGACTTTATTATATGTGATAGAGAAGGTTATGTTATAAAAGTTATAGAATTACAAAAAGGAAGACATCATAATGATTCTGAATGGGTATGGAAAGATAATGCCAAAAAGAAAGTGTGTCAAATATTAGGAGTAGAATTTGAAGAAACATATTAATTTTATATTAAATAAAGAATTAATATAAACTTAAAAAGTAAGAGAAAATAACCAAAACATAAAAAATAAAAGCCTAAGATGGATTTTTATTTGAGAGGAGTTTGTTATATGAGATATTTAGAAAAAACATTTGAGATCGAAGATTTTAAAAATAAGATTACATTACCATTTCTTGTGGATAGAAAAATAAATGATAGTGAGTATATATATAGGGTGATTATCAAAGACGGTTTAAACAGCTATGCATATGGGCAAAGTATTAATGGTGCTTTAACTATAAAGGAATTAGACGTATTGTTAGCTATGATGAATATATTTGATTATTCATCAAATAAAAGAACAAAAGAATATAATATAAAATTTTCATCTAGAGAGTTATTGCTTAATTTAAAAAAACCATATACTTTAGAAAATATAAATAAATTAAAATATATATTAAACGTATTATGTGACTCTCATTTGGATAAGATAAGCATTATTGAAAGGTATACATGGAATAGAACTAATCAAGATGATGTATATTATATAAAACTGGGTAATGATATATTTGAATATTATTATTTAAAAGTCTATAAAAAAATTGATTATAATAAGTATTGTGCTTTAGTAGAAAAACTAAGTGGTAAATTATATATTCATTTTTTACATAATCCTATCTTAGAAGAATATGATAAAAAAGAATTAATACAAGATATGCTTATACAACCAAATCAATTTGCATTAATAGAAAATGCTTTATACGAGTTAAGATGGAATAGAATTATAGAAAATTTTTCTATAATTGGAGGTTATGTAGTTATAAAAAAAGACTAGGTTTAATTTTCCTAGTCTTTTTTTATTTCTAGTAGATCAGATATGTTGCAGTTAAGAACATCACATATTTTTTCTATTATATCTAATTTAATTGATGTAGTTTTATTGTTTAATATCTTGTGTAGGCTAGGATATGTTATGCCAGTTTCTTTAGATAACCAATATAATGTTTGTTTATTCTTGTCTAATAATTCTTCCAAATTAATTTTAATCATATATATAACCTCCTATATACATAGTACAACATATATAAAAATTATTCAATATATATGCTTGACAATATATATGGTGGAGTATATAATGAAATCATAGTTTATAAAACAACAAAATTCAAGGGGGGTTGTTTAAAATGTGTAGAAAATATACACAAAAAGAGAAAATGGTAATCCAAAAGATTAAACATAGTAGCAATATATGTTTTTATTGTAAAAGGGAACTTACAGATACAGAAATAACGGTGGATCACGTTGTTCCAATTTGTAGAGGTGGAAAAACAGAAGAAAACAATCTTGTCATATCTTGTCATTCTTGCAATTCAAAAAAAGGTGATATGACTTTGGAAGAGTTCCTATTATATTTAAAAGTTGTAAAACAAATTAGAATTAATTTTTTAAATAAACTACCAGAAAATAAATTATGTTTCAACCCATTAACAAAAAATGAATTTAAATTATTACAGGAATTTAAAAATTATACAATAACCGAAGATGTTTTTAATTATTATATAAATAATGTTAAAAATAACAAAGAAGAAGATTTTAACACAATAAGAAAAAAACTAATCAGAAATATTATTCTAGGTAAAATTAATAAAAATGTTAGTTACTACGGAAATCTAATTATAGAATTTAGTCTGGAAGAAAAAACCATAGTAAGTATAAAAAATAGAAAACAGAGAGCTAAACCACCTAAAAAGGATAAGAAAAAATGGTTAAATATAGAATTAAATTTAATAAACAGTACGTTTCCAGAAAATCTTAAAAATATAATAAATATAGCTTAATTAATAAATAACCGAGGGGGATTATAAAATGAGAAATAATAACATGGAATTACTTAATCAACTACTAACAAAGGTTCAAGGATGGAAAAAAACACAAAACATAACAGATATGAAAACATATTTTACAGAAGTATTTGTTTCAGATTTATTCCTAGAGTGCCAATTTGATTATTACATAGAAAAAATATTAAAATTAATAAAAAATGATATATTTGATGTAGATTATTTCTTAAAAATGAATAGAAAATACCCTAATAGTATGTTTCACGATTACATAAGAAGAAAAGGTTGGGACGTGCTTGTTGAGCCAAATTTCAAGATTAATGAAGAAAATCGTAGAAAGTGGCATGAAATGGATATCGAGGAGTGGGCAGAATTTTATCACCAACAAACCAAAGGAGAGAAACTAAATGGGTAAGATAATACAATTTTCAAACGTACGGGAAGAAAAGAATACAGATACAGAAAAAGAAATATGGGAAGTCGTAGAAGAAAGTTATCGGGCTAAAAATGAAAAAATCAGAAAAAAAGATGAAGAATTGAATAAGTTATACGAGGAGTTTTATTCTAACGAAGAAGATGTAGAAGCATTTTATAATACACCATATTAAACTTGCTTGACATTAAGAAATAGTATTATAAAATGGTAATAGACACCTTTTTACACAAACACAAAACGGGGTAAGCTACCACTTATCCCTAAATTTCCTATATTATTTTTTACAAATATATTTACATAAACTATTGTTTTATTACTTTTATATTGTTATTTATTGTAATATCGCTCAAAGTGTAAAACTTAAAAACGCTGTAGTCTTAGAACCTGTAAATTTAGCGAGTTTGGTTCGTATAACTATAATTATACGAACCTTGTAAATTACTGTTATTATACTATCGTTTTATTACTTTGTCAAGGATGTTTAATTATTAAATATAAGATTAAGGGGAGATCAGATATGAATATAAAAATTTATAAACAATATAGTGGAATAAATAATGATTCTTATTATTTTACTTTTAATGAAAATGACATTAATTGTGTAAATAAGTATCCAGTAGAAGCACCATTTGTTAAAGAAAATATAATCAACGCTATATTAGACAATCAAATAATTCAAGATGAAGAAGGATATTGCTGGGGACATGAGTTCTTCAATAATAAAACACAGGGTTTGAAGTTTAAGAAAAAGGAACTAATTAAAATGTTAGAAAAATGTTATAAGCTATGGAAAGATGTGAATATACCTAAATTTTCGCTTGAAGATTATATGAGTAACATAGAAGAAAAATATAAATCCATAATAGAATTGTTAAATAGTAATTTACTATCACATGATAGTTGGTCTAGGGGACTTAAACTACATGAATTACTAAATCAAAATAAATATTCTGATATTGTATTAGATGAATTGAAATATTACATCTTTTTAAAATGGTGGGATGACATTGATAATCACCATGAAAAATTTACAGGCGACATGATTAAAGAATGGATAGATATGGCTAATATTGATATGGATTCTATTACAAGCAAGTTAAATGTAGATGATAAAGGGTACATAAAAGTATACAGGGGAAGACATGAATATAACCAAGGCTGGAATGGATTAAGTTGGACTACAGATATAGAAGTAGCTAGGAAATTTGCAAATGGTTGCGGAGTTAGGCGTGAAACCAAATATCCATCAATTTTAATAGGACGAGTATTGTTAGAACATATTTTAGGAACATTTTATGAAAGAAATGAAAAAGAAGTTTTATGTTATATGGTAGATTGCCAAGATAAGGTTTTAAATTTATACCAATAACTAGGAAGTGGCATTAAATATAAAAGTAAAAGGGTTAGATATATGTACTAGAGGTAAGATTCTAACACCTTTTTCTTTTCTCATTAAAATATGGATCTTAAGAGGAATTGAGGAGGAGAAAATTACAATGAATAAAAAAGAAAGACAAGCCTATTTACAAGAATTATTAAACAAAGAGTTAGAAGAATTAAGGGTTAAATGTTTTCCGTGGAAAAGACGAGATTTTCTACTGAATAAAGTCGCTATAGAAGAAGATTATAAACTAGACGATGAAACATCTGGACAATATCAGACCATAGAAAATGACAAAGGGATGACACATAAGATAACTTTAAACCCCATACTATTGACTTCAATATTAAATTACAAATGGATTGGTCAGTATTGTTTAAATAAAAGATATTATAAACGTAGATTACAGCAAACTATCCGACATGAATTGGTACATGCTTTTGTACGAGAAGAATGGGAGAAACTAACAGATATAGAGGGGGTATATAGGGATGCTAGTCCAATATTTTTGGCGACTTTAAAGTTTCTAAAAGGTGTTAGTCATCATGATGCATGCGAAGATTTTACTAGGAAAAGTGAGTTATATTTAAAAGTTCTTGATATGTCCTTTGAAAACAAAAAGTATGAAGAATTTAGATTAGAAATGTTAAAACTAATCCTTGAATATGAAAAGGAAATAAGAGATATAAATGTAGAAAATAAAAATAGCACCAAATTCGAGTTTAGTTATCGAAATTCGGGCTTACTGGGTACTTGGAATACAACAACACGTATAACAGGTAGAGAGGGTAAAATGGATATAAATACATATAACTTTCAGATCGGAAGTAGAATTTTACCAGGAGATTTAAAAAGATTGACACATAGAAAAATTAATAATGGAAATTTTGAATTAAAACAAGAAGAGAAATATTATTGTTTTAACAAAGATAAAGTTGTTAAGGTATGGGAAAAGAAAAATTATTAGAAAGGAATGTTGATAAATATGAATATAGAAAATTTAAAAAATCAATGGCTTAAAAATAAAAATAAAGAATGGAAGTATAAAGAAATATGTGAGGAATTAGAAGAGGAATATAGGTGTCGTGGGAAAAGTAGGATATTACAATTAGAAGATTGGAAGAGATATTTCTATTTCTACAAACCAAACCCAAAGGGACAAAAATTTATCATCACAGAGTTTTATGAAGAAGTAAAAGAAAAGGTAGATGGAAGAAAAACTGGTAATACTGGATTAAATCCTAATAGTCATGGTAACAATACTGCTGAATATATTAAAAACATAGAAAAATTAATATTAGATTTATTGACTCAAGAAGGTTGCGGGAAGGTATTTTTATCTAAGCATGTATTATTGAGAACTTTAAAAATGGTAAATGAGAATTATGCATTTTGCAAACAAAGAATACCGAAACTAAGTAAATTTATGAGTGTGGAAAAGGCAACAGTACAAGAATGGTATGACAGTACGAGCAGTATGTTAGAAAGCAATTTAGAAACTGCATTAAAGAATTTAGAAAAACAATCATTGATATTATGGTCAAGAGAAACAACCGTTGCGGAAACTATAGCAATAGGGGAATGTGAACAGAATAATAAAATAGTAAAAATTATACATAGAGATAAATATGGTGAAGAAGTAGTTGATTATAAATATGTAGCTGATGAAAGAGTATTAATCGATCATAGAGAAGCAACAGATGATGAAAAAACATTTATACTTTTCACAGAAAGAGAAGCATTAAAGGAAATGGGATTTGACAATAAAGGAAAGCTTATTGCTTATGGCTTATGGGATGAATTTATGAATAAAGTAAATGAAATAGTTTTAAAAGAACTGGGTATAGCATTTTACTATAAAAGTTACAAAATTCTTTTTAATGAGGAACATATATATGAGATTGTAGAAGAGATATATGATTTTGAATTAGAAGATGATAATAGAAAAAATCAACAGAACATATTAAATAAAGGTATAAATAACAGAATACATAATAATGTTACCAAAAAACAAGCTAAATCAAGAGTAGAAGCTGAAAAGATGTTTGGGAAAATTAAAGACGAAAGATTAATAAGAAGAGCATCAGAAAACTATATACAAGACAATTCTAAATTGAATGCTAATTTAATAGATTTAAAAGCTATCAGTATTAGAGAAGATGTAAGAAGAACAAAAATTCAGGATTTGAAAATAAAAGATGAAGAAGATATCAATAAACTTTTAGTAAAAATCTAAACCGTTCACTATTTTAAACCTCCCTATAAGTATATATATAATAGGACTTTTAAAAAGGTGAACGGTTTAAAAAGATAAAAAATTGTTTTAAACTATACATATTTATCAGAGGATAAAATAAAAAATATCAAATGTGAAGGGGATGTCAATATATGAAAATTAAAAAAATATTTAAAAGGGAAATTGCTTTAGGATTAATTGGTAAAGGACATAAATTAATTTACACAGAGCCAAATAGAGAAGTAAAGACGTTTTCTGTATTTTGTTTTATAGAAACAGAAGAATTACTCAATGATCTAACAGAAATAACAAGAAAATAAATCAAATCAATATCGAAAGGGGAATTATATATGAATAAAAATGTGATGATTTTAAATGTACAAGCTAAAGATTTATTAAAAGTGGGTTATGTAGTAGATAAAACAGCGAAAAAGGATATAGATAAGTTGTATGAGGAAAAAAAGAGAGTATACAGAAGATATAAAGGTAGCATGGATTATAGTTTATTAACTATATATTTAAAAGAAAATCACAAGAAATTTATTAAATATGATAATAAAAAACAAAGATATTACAGCAATGATATAATTACAGTAAATTTTAATTATTCATGGGAAGATGAAGAATTAGAAGAAATTAAAAATGAAATAGAAGAATTATATAAAGAAAAAAGAACAATTAAAAATATAAAAGCTAATAAAGAAAAAAGAGATAATATTACAAATAAAATTAAAATATTAAAAGAAAAAAGAGATAATAGTAAAATAAGCACTAAAGAATTAAGAGAAAAATTATATAAAGATGGATTTACTCTTAATGTTAATGGTGTAGAAACTAAATATGTAAGATTATATAGAAGTTCTGGATCAGCTAGAAATGGAAAAGTGAATTTTGTAAATGAAAAATATTATAATGATATTATAGAATATTGTATGGCAGGAATTAAGTATAAAGATAAAAATGATTTAGATTTACCAAGTCTTGAAGCTTATATATCCCTAATAGCTACAAGTATTACAGATACATTTATATTAAATCCTAAAAACGTATTATTAATAGATGATATAGAAAGTACATTTAAAGATACAGTAATGGCTACAGAATTAACAAATCAAGTTAAAGATAATAAAGGAAATATTATTAGTGGGGATTTACATACAGATGTGTCTGAAAAAGAAATAACTAATACATTAACAGATGGAGAAGCTTTACTAGATAAATCTATATTTATAGAAAAAGGATTAGAAGATAAGGCAATTATGCAACTTAGAAATAGATTTTATAAAGGTATAGGAATAAATACAGATATACAACAGTTTTTTGAGGATAATAATATTACAGATATAGAACAATTAAATGGACAGACATTAGCTACAGATATAAAGGATATAAAATTAATAACGACTAAGAGCAGCATAAAATATTTAAAGGATAAAACTAAAACATTTACAGATTGGTGTAATATAGCTTTAGATACATGGGGAATATGTAAGACAGATAAAGGACAACATCATAATTTTAATAACATGGCTAGTACACATTATCAACTACTTAATACCTTAGGACTTACAAAAGAAGAAATGGAACAGTTTTTAGAACCGACCAAGAATTATATTAATTTTCTTAAAAATGATGTATCTGTATTCAAATTGCATTTAGGATTATTAAAAGATGGAACATTACAGGAAATATTAGAAGATGAAATTGACAATGATGTAAATACAACAGAATTAGAGGATTTTAAAAGTAATTCAGAATTTGTACTTAATATGCTAAAAATCAATGAAGATTTTATAAATACTAAAATATGTAAGAAGTTTAGAGAAGAAATTATTAATAATTATATAAAAAATGTTAAAAAAGGACATGTGTTAGTAGATGGTACATATAGTGTAGTTGTAAATAATCCATATGAATACTTATTAGCTAGCATAGGTCAATTTAATGGTGTTAGCGAAACATTACAACAGAGTGAATGTTACTGTAAGAAATATAATGCAGATGAAGATATATTAGCCGTAAGAAGTCCACAACCAACTATGAGTAATGTTACAGTTATGAAAAATAAACCAAATAAATTAATTAATAAATATTTTAATCCTACAGACAATGTAATTTTTATATCTTCAATAGGTTGGAATATCATGGAACTTGAAAGTTCTATGGATTTTGATGGGGATACTTGTCTTATTACAAATAATAAATTACTTGTTAGGAAATGTAAAGAATTAAATGAAGATATAATTGTAAACGGTAAAACTATTAAAAGATTTTTAGTAAGTACAGATTTTACGCCAAAAACAAAAATAGATAGAAGTTATAATCCAAAATATTTAACCGATACAGATATAAAATGTGCAGAAGGGAAAATAGGAGAGGTTATTAATCTAGTACAAATGTTAAATAGTGTTTATTGGGATAAGAAATATCATGGTGAAGAATTAATAAAGAAAGATTTATTAACAAGAAAAAAATTAGAAGAAGAATTATTAGAGTTATATAAAGATATATCTAATCTTAATGTATTATCTTGTATTGTTATAGATTCGGCGAAAAAATCCAGTCCTGTAAATGTTAAAAAAGAATTAGATAAGATAAGAGCTAAAGAGTATTTGCCAGAAAAAACTAGACCATTTTTCTTTAAATACCTTGATGGTGGTAAGGATTATAAGTGGGAAAAATATAATACTGGAATGGATTACTTAGCAGAAATAATAAACAAAATTAATAGAAAAGAAAATTATAACAATACAATAGACTTAAAAAGTTTGCTTATTAAACAAAAAATGAATGATGCAGATAGAAAGAAAATATCTAAATTTACGGGGTTGGTTGCAGAAGAACAGCTTGCAATAAGTAAAGTATATAAAGATGATAAACTAGAAGGAAAAGAAAAATATAGACAAGTACAAGAGATTAAATCTGATTTAAAAGAAAAATTTGATAAATCTACACTAAATAAAGTAACTGTATATACTATTATAAAAAGATTAAGTAAGAGTATTAAGGAATTGGATGAAAATAGGAAAGTATTAAAGAAACAAATTAAAGATTTAAAAAAGGTTAATCGAAAAGAGGAAATAGAAATGTTAAAAGAACAATTTAATAAAGACAATAGAAATGATATAAAATTTGTGAGAATTGGGAGAGGAACTTTAAGACATCTATATGAGTTAGATACAGTACAGTTTTTAAGCAGTTTTATAGTTAAGGCTTGTACTAGTACAATTTATAGATCTGAAAATGGAGATATAGATTTATATGAAGTTAAATATAAAAAATTATAAAAAAATGCACGACTTATTTATATGATTAAAAAATTTCCTTGATAATACAATAAAAAAACTACATATTAATTTAGTGGATTTCACTCTATATGGGAGGGGAGAGAAGATAATCTCCTAATCTGAATAGATTTAAAACTAAGTTGTAGTTGTGTAATATCTAAAAACTACAAGACAGAGATTAATTGGCGAGTGAGAGTAGCCATATATATTTTTTTAAAATAAAAATACTATAAAATTATAGTATAACACACTTAAAATTAATAAGTCAATAAAAACTTTTAATTATTTTAATTATTTATTATAATTTTTTATTCATAATTAATACGGGGAAGTTGACATAGCTCCCCCAATCCTCCTATAAAGCGACTAAGAAATCTCGGACGCTTAGTTGTTTACCTAAAATCGACAACAGGTGTACACGGTGTACACCAATATTTAATTAGAATCGATGAAGGAGAGAAGTAATACTATACATTTTTAAGGGACTCCACATCCCTATTTAGCGTATATAGAGCCACTTACTTATGTAGGTGGTTTTGTTATATGTTAAATTTTGTGGAGCTTGTTAAAAGTGTATAAGAGATTATATGCTAAATAAAAAAGTGGAAAGAGGTAATAGAAATGAAAATGGTACAAAGAAAAGAATTAGAAAAAATATTAAAGAAATTCAATAAAGAGGAATTAGGTGGAGGATATTTATATTTTTTACACAAAAATGAGTTAATACAATTAGATTTGGTAGATTATAGTTGTTGTACAGTGTGCAGTATAGAAGATATAAAAAGTACAGAGTTTATACGAGATGAAATGACAATGGAAGGAATATACATAGAAATAAAAGAAGGAAAATATGAAGAAATTGATTCAATTTGGATTGGCGAATATGGAGTACAAATGTAAGGTCAACTTTACTTATATATAATTAATATTTTTTTATTTAAAAATAAGTATATTACTACATAAATATCATAACACACATAAACATAGATTACAAGAGGTAATCAGAAAAAATAAATAGAACTACGAAACGTAGGAGTATAAACCTTGTTTCGGTCAAGTTCTTTTTTAATACAAAAATTAAGAAAGGATTTGATTAAAAATGAAAACGAATGTAATAGGAATTTATGGAATTGTAGATGATAAAACAGGAAAGATCTATTGTGGACAATCTAGCGATATAGCTAGAAGATGGAGTAATCATAGTAGTTTTTTAAAGAATGGTGAACATAGTTACAAAGAATTACAAGAAGCATATGACAAGGATAAGAATAGAATAAAGTATACAATATTAGAAAAATGTACAGAAGAGGAATTAAAGGAAAGAGAAGATTGGTGGATTAAACATATAGAAAGAATTGATGGCTGGACATTAATTAATAAACAGAAACATGGTGGAAATCATAACATAAAAGTTAAGGATACAAGTAAAATGTGTATAGCACAAAGGGGAGAGAATAATCCTAGATGTAGATTGAAAGAGGAAGATATAAGACAAATAAAAATGCTAATTGAGAAAGGTATAAGTATTAAGCAAATAGCTAAACAGTATTGTATTAGTACAAGTTTTCTTTATAATATTAAATCAGGTAGGAAGTGGAAACATGTACAAATCTAAATACAATAACAAAAAAGTTATATATAATGGAATCAAATTTGCTTCTAAAATGGAAAGAGATTATTACATATACATATTAGGTTTAAAAGAAGATGGGGTTGTAGCCGATATAGAGCTGCAGCCAGTCTTTTTATTACAAGAAAAATTTAAGTATGGAAATAAAACAATAAGATCTATAAAGTATAAGGCAGATTTTAGAGTAGCTTATAAAGATGGGCATACAGAAGTAATAGATGTTAAAGGCACAGTTACGGATGTATTTAAAATTAAGAGAAAAATGCTGTTGAGTAAATATAAGGATATAGATTTTAAGTGTGTAAGAAAGATTAGAGGAGAATGGAAGGTGGTTTTATAATGGATAGCATAGAAACATTAAAAGAACTGGAAGAGTTAAGTGAATTAGAAAAAGAATTAATAATAAAGGGTAAGGTAAGTATAAAAACTTTAAAGGAACTGGAAGATGATAGAATATTATTTAAAGATCCTTTAAAGATAGCATTGGCAATAGAGATGACAAATAAAGGAATGAATATAAAAGATGTAATATATAGACTAAAAGGAATCAGGAAACAAAATGGATAGCATAGAAACATTAAAAGAATTAAAAAATGATTTAAACGAGATAAAGGAAATAATATATAAACAAAAAACAATACATATAGAAAATATAGAGAATGTTAATATAGTTAATTCTGTAGAAGAGTTAGAGAAAATAAGAGATAAAAAAGGTAAAGATGTTGTTTTATAGAAGGATTTAGGAAATTGATATAGAATATTGTATAAAAGTGTAATATTCAATTATATTGTTAATTTTATTTAATTTATTATTAATTATGTATTATGCTAAATATTTTATATAGGGAGAGATGGGAAATGACTACACTTGTAGTGATTATTATGTGTTTTTTTTTATTTATGATATTTTTAAGTTTAATTATTGATCCAGAAAAAGAAAAGAAAAAGTTGAGAGAAATGGGAATACTAGGTGGTGTTCATGGTAAATATTTAGGTGGATTACCTGATGTAGCTGGTGGCATAAAATTATATATTATGTTAAAAACTGATGGTTTACATTTTACATTCAATGAAAATTATAAAGCAATTAAAAAAATAAATTATGAAGATGTGTTAAGTGTGGAGATTCAAAGTGAACACGAACTTAGAAATCAAGTGTCTTCGGGTAAGATATTTATGTTTGGACTAGCAGGTACTGTAGGGGAAGACAAGTTGGTAGTAAGCAACTATGTTACTATGAAAATTAATTATAATAATACTGAAAGAACGATTGTAATTCAACCAACTGAAAGTTACCAAAACGCACAAAAAATGTATGACGAGATGATAAATGCAATTAATGAATATGAAACAGATTATAAAAACAAAAATATAGAAACTATAGAGAATAAGACTCACTAATAAGTTGGTCTTATTTTTTTTAAATAAACAAATCAAATAAATTTATTTAAAAGCATCTAAAATATAGGTGCTTTTAATTTTATTACTTATAATGTCAAGCAATTTACCTTGACAAAAGAAGACAGTAAGACGTGTAAAGTGAGGTGAAAATTGATGGAAGAAAGAGTGTTGACAGAAGCACAATTAAAGGCAGCATATTTATTATCAAATGGTGAAAGTCAAGTTAAAACAGCGAAAAAAGTTAATGTTAATGTTAAGACAATACAGAGATGGTTAAAAGAAGATTGGTTTAAGGTTGAAGTGGACAGAAACGTCCAACTCCTGAAATCTAAGGTGGATGAAAAAATTTCCATGAATATAGAGCCTATAATGAATAGACTGATTGATATAGCTTTAAAAAGTGATAGTGAAAAAACTTCATTAGATGCTTGTGTGTATGCTATTAATAGGCTTGTAGGTACTCCAACTAATAAGACACAAGATATAACAGAAGATAAGGATAAGAAGGAAGACTTCATTAACTTAGATAACTTAATCGATGAAACAATAGATACTAAAAATGATAATATAGTAGAGTTACCTAAGAAGAAAGCTAAGTAATAATATTGTAATAAAAGCAAAATTTTATTGTATTCATAGTCATAACTTTTAAGTATTGACACCAGTAAAGACATTATGTATAATCAATGTATAGAAAGGTGTCAATACTTATAATCAAAAGTGAGGTTATGAAAATGAGTAAAATATATGGTTATGCAAGAGTAAGTACAAAAGGGCAATTAGATAATAATAGTTTAGATCAACAAGAGAAGGAAATAAAAGAAAGATACAGTAATTCTATTATATACAGAGAACAATTCACGGGTACTAAAACTAATAGACCTATATTTAATAAAGTAATAGAACAACTTAATGTAGGAGATACATTAGTATGTACTAAGTTAGATAGATTCTGTAGGACTACAAAAGAAGGATTAGAGCTAATAGATATATTAATGAACAAAGGTATTAAGATACACTTACTTAATATGGGGTTAATAGAAGATACACCTATGGGTAGATTAATAATAACTAATCTATTAGCCTTTGCAGAGTTCGAAAGAAATATGATAGTAGAACGTACTCAAACAGGTAAGGCTATAGCTAAGAGTAAAGAGGGATTTAAAGAAGGTAGACCTAAGAAGTATACTAAGAAACAAATAGATAACGCTTTGAGTATGTTAAGTATTAATGGTGGTAAGTATAGTTATCATGAAGTAGAAGAGATAACTGATATAAGTAAGAGTACATTAATAAGAGAGCAGAGAAAGAGGAAGGTAGATAAATAATCTATCTTCTTTTGTTATATATAGGGGGGGTATGGTTCTAAATTTAAAAAAAAAGTAAACGTGTTGGTAAGTCATATAAAATTTTATTATATTTTTATACTTTCGACCTTATATTAATACACCTTAACTATCCCTATTTACAAGCATTATTACAACTCTTTTCTTATAACTACTCAAATAAGCTATTACTTTTAATATTAAGCCTATTTACTTACACAACTAAGCCATTCATAGGAGGTGGTATAAATGGTATATTACGATAATAAAGAATTTACACAAGCAGAATACAACACATATATTCTCTATAAATACTTGTCTAAACATTATGGAGAAAACAATGCAATTAAAACAATTAAAAATAATATGGATAAGTTAAATAAAATAGCAATCGCTTTAGGACAAAAAGATATAGCATTCTTTTGTTTATATTTCCTACAAGATACTTTTGTACCTAAATCCGACAATCAGGCACGTAACCTAGCACCAGTGCATTTAGATATTTGGGAAGAGTTGAATAAAATGTTTTACAAAGATTTATATGATAGAGAAGAATTTATACTTCCACGTGGTTGTAGCAAATCTACTATTATTAATAAGGCATTGAGTTGTTATTTACATTGTTACAAGAAGAGTAGATATACAATTGTAATTGGTAATAAAGAATCAGATGCAGAGCAATTTATAGCAGATACAAGAAAGATGTTAGAAAATTCTATTGTTACTAAGGCATTTGGAAAATTAATAGATAGAAGGAATAGAACAGTAAATAAGCAGGAAATAGAATTAACTAATAATACTAAAATACAAGCTTTTTCATGGGGCAGTTCTGTTAGAGGTACTACTTATGGGTGTAAAGATGGAATATTCAGACCTTCATGTGTTTTGTGTGATGATGTGCTTAGTGAAGATGATATATTATCAGATAATGCTAAAGAAAAAGTATTAAACAAGTATTATAAAGAAATAATAGAAGTAGGAGATACAGAAGTAATAAGAAGAGGTAAAAAGATAAAAAGTGGTACTAAATTCTTAGTAATTGGAACTCCACTTGCTCCAGATTGCTTTATAAATACAGTTAAAGAAGATACTACATTTAAAGTATTTCATAGAAAAGTTGTTAATTTTGATATAGATGATTGTTTTGAGAATAATAAATGTTGGCAACATTATAAGAAAATACTTAACAATACTAAAATAGATAAAGAAAATAAAGATATAATGTTAAAAGAATATTATATAGAAAATAAAAAAGAAATGGAATTCCCAACTATATGGGAAAAATATAACTGTGATGAATTAGCACAGAAATATTTCACTAAAAGAACGGCTTTTATGCAAGAATTAATGTGTGATTGTCAAAATATAGGTGAAAAATGGTTTAAGTCAGTTAGAACTCAACCAAAAGAACAGGTAGAAGATAATACATTTATTAAAACTATGTTGTGTGTAGACCCAGCAAGCACAACTAAAGCAAAAAGCGACTATACTGCTATGGTAGTTGGTTCTGGTGCTGAAAATGGATTTAAGTATATGAGAGAATTAATATTAGACAAACTTAATTTTGATAATTATTGTAAAAAAGTAGTTGAACTGATAAAACTGTATGAAGATATAACTCATGTATACATAGAAAAGAATACATATCAAGGTGCTGATTTAATAAAAATTAAAGAAATAATAGAAAATGATGAAGAATTACAAGGTAGAGAAATAGAGTTTATAAATGAAATGCAAAGAAAAAACAAGGACAATAAAATAAGTAGTATTCTAGATTCTGTTAATAGTGGACAAGTAATATTTGTAGATAACAATAAAGAGTTTATACAACAAATATTAGATTTTTCTGGTCAAAAGTACAGTATCCATGACGATGGTGCTGATACTACTGCTGAATGTGTTATTAGATTAGACACGATAGAAATTATAGGAAAACTACAGATATTTGATATTAGAAAACTAGGATTATAAGAAAGTAGGTGATATTTTGGATATAGAATTATTAAAAAAATGCTATGAAGATTTTAAATTAAATAAAAACAAATATGATAAAATGTATCAATATTATATTGGAGACTCTGATGCTATAAGGAAATATAGTGCTATGGAATATCAAGAAAGTCATAAAATGAATTTTAACTATTTAAAGAAATTTATAAAAGAAGAGGTTAGTTATAGTGTGGGAACTCCTATAGGATATATTAGCAAAACCAATGATGATAATATAATACAAGAAATAGATTATTATACATATCATTGGGATAAAAACCATGATACACAACTCATGAAAAATATGTTACTTTACAGTACAGTATATGAGTTGTACTACATTGATAAAAATGGACAATTTAATGCTAAAGTAATAACACCTCGTAATGGATATGCTTATACAGATGATTTTGGTAATATATTATATTTTCTTCATGCGTACAAACTTAAATTTGATGATAAAACATATATTGATATTTATACAGATAATGAAATATTACATTTTGACGAAGATTTTAACACAATAAGAAAAGCTGATACACATATATTTGGGCAAGTACCCGTATCACTCGGAATATTAAGTGAAGAATTAGAAAATGATACATTATTTAATGATATAGTTCAAATTCAAGATGGTTATTCAATCATAGGAAGTGATGGAGTTAATGAAATAACTAATACTAGAGCGGCTATATTAAAAGGCAAGGGATTTCAGTTAGATCCAGAACAAATTGAATATTTAAAAAAATATAGATTTGCTAATTTGCCTAAGGGTAAGGAATCAGATTTAGATTGGTTGTTAAAAAATCTTAATGCAGAATATCAGAAATTAATGTTAGAAACTTTAGAAGATAAAATGTATCAATTAAGTTTTCATATTAATAATCAAGAAAAAATGCAATCGAATACTTCAAGCTTAGCTTTGAGAAGTAGATTAATTAATCTTGAACAGAAAACTAAGCTTAATAATAAAGCTTTAATGAATGTAATAGTTAGTAGAATTAAATTCTTATTTATATATTTAAAAATATTGAAAAATAAAGATTATGATTATAGAAATATCGCTATTAAATTTAATAGTGTAATACCTTCTGATGACTTAATGATGAGTCAAATTATTTCTCAATTGGGTGACAAGATTAGTTTGAAAACAGGATTAAGCCAGCTAAGTTTTGTTGAAAATGCTGATGCTGAAATTAAGCAAATTGAGGAAGAAAACAAGAACTTACTACCTATGAGTTTAGAAAATATCTTTGATGAAGGTGAAGAATAATGACTAGAGAAGAAGAATTTATGCTAAGTTTATATGAAAATGAAATTGAGGAGGTCTATAAAGAGCAGAAGAAAAATAGAGATGAACTACTCCAAGATATAGCTTTAATAATGCTAACTTACACTATTCTCGACAATGTAATGAATATGACATCTAAGGAGAGAAATAAAGAATATGCTAAATTATCTACAATAATAATAAATATGACTAGAGGACAAGCTAAAACACAAAATAAAGTTATAAAAGATATATTGGATAATACAGTAAAAAAGACTTGTGATTTTTATAATTATAATGCTAAACAAAAAGATGTTAAAAAGGTTATAGATAAAAGTTTTAAAGGAAAACATTTTTCTAAAAGAGTATGGGAAAATGAGCAAGAAGTTGCTAAGAAACTACATAAGGAAATAGATAGATTTCTTAATGGAAAAATAAATGTAAATAAGATTAAAAAAGAGATTGAAAAAACATTTAATACCAATGTTTACAGTGCTAAAAGACTTGTGGAAACAGAAGTTAATAGATGTTCTAATGAAGCGTTTACTAGGTTCTGCGAGGAAACAGGTGTTAAAAAATTAAGATATAATGCTACTTTAGATAATAGAACTTGTGATGATTGTAGTAAATATGATGGAAATGTATATGATTTTGGGAAAGAAATAGAATTACCAAGACATCCGCTATGCCGATGTTTCTATACTATAGAAGAATAATTATAAATCTAAGTCTTAAAATAAGACTTTTTTATTTTGTCTTTTTACTTGTTAAAGACGCTAAAAAATAACATGGATAAAGTATATAGTCTACAAAGACTTTAAAAATGGAGGTTAAATAATGGAAGACAATAAAATAATGGAAAATATAGATAATAACACAAATGAATCTAGTGCAGTAGATTCTAAGGAAACTACTAAAACAGATGTAGCTACAGATAAAACAGAAACAACTAAGGAAAAGATATTTACACAAGAAGAATTAGAAAAAATAATTTCTAAACGTTTGGAAAGAGAAAGAAAAAAAGCAGATGAAGAAAAAGTAGAAGCTGAAAGACTTGCAAAAATGAGTGCAGAAGAAAGAGCCAAGGCTGAATTTGAAAAAGAAAAACAAAAGTTTGAAGAGGAAAGAAAATCTTTCTTAAAACAACAATTAGAATTACAGGTTATAAAAGAATTAACTAATAAAAATTTACCTACAGATTTTAGTAAATATCTGATAGGTGAAAATGCTGAAACTTGTATGGAAAATATAAAAACTTTTGAAGAATATTTCTCTAGTGCTGTAGAAAAACAAGTACAGGAAAGATTAAAGGGTGGATATACACCACCAAAAACAGAAATTGCTAAAACATATTCTATGGAAGATTTAAAAAATATGACACCAGAAGAAATAAATAAAAATTGGGAACAAATAAAAAGTATTAAATAGTTAGTGAAGGACTTGAAATGATACAAAGCCTACTAGCTATTTTTTATTGTCTTTTTAAAAGTTTGAATTAGACATTAAAGAAAAACAACTACTATATTTGAAAAAAGAAAGAGGTAATATATATGTCAGTTAAAAATTTTATACCACAAATATGGAGTGCTAGACTACTTGCTAACTTAGATAAGAACTTTGTTTATGCTGGAGCTGTAAATAGAGATTATGAAGGTGAAATTAAGAAGTTTGGTGATACTGTTAAAATTAATCAGATGGGAAATGTAACAGTTAAAGATTATAAAGGCACTATAGAAGACCCAGAGGAATTAACTTCTACACAAACAATACTTACAATAGACCAGGCTAAGTATTTTAACTTTAAGGTAGATGATGTGGATAAGGCTCAAGGTAATGTGGCTCTAGTAGATAAAGGAATGGATAGGGCATCAATAGCTATACAAGATATAATAGACAAATACATAGCAGCATTTGTAAAAGATGCTAAGATAAAAATGGGTTCAGCTTCTGCACCTGTTGATGTAACAGTAGCAAATGCTTATGATACTTTAGTAGATTTGGGAGTTAAACTTGATGAGAATAATGTACCAAGGGCAGGTAGATTTGCTATATTACCAGCATTTTATTTAGGATTATTAGCAAAAGATCCGAGATTTACAAAGGAATATAAGATATTAGAAAATGGGGTTGTCGAAGGTGCTACAGTTAGTGGATTTGAATTAAGAATGTCTAACAATGTACCTGTAACAACTGGAAAATATTCTATTATGGCTGGAACTGATATGGCTATTTCTTTCGCTGGACAAGTAACAGAAATAGAAGCATATAGACCTGAAAAGAGTTTTTCTGATGCTTGTAAAGGATTATATGTATATGGTGCTAAAGTAGTACAGCCAGATGCTTTAGCTTGTTTAACAGTACAACAAAAATCAATAGTTTAATAACATAGAGGGATTAATTTCCCTCTTATTTTAATGAAGGGGGAATAATAATGACTAAAGAACAAAGAAAAGCAATAAATTTAATTAGAAATTATCTTAATAAAGATTTTACAGATGAATACATATTAGAAAATTTTGATTTAGCTATAGAGCAATTGATTGATAATGCTAAGAATATATCTAATAAAAAAACTACAGGAGTTAAATCCATGTCCGAAGGTAACCAAAGTATAACTTTTGAAAGTGGAGCAGAAGCATGGACTATAACTGAAGATATTAAGTTATTACTTCCAACACCTTATGCTAGGTTATTTTAGGTGGTGATATTATGGGAGTTTTATTTAAAAAAGACACAATAACAATATATAACAAATACTATTCCACAAAAGATGACATTGATAAATACCAAAGAACAGTTATTAAAGGTGTTAATTGGCAAGGGAAGAAACATGCCACTGTAAGTGATAAAGGTTTACTCTTAGCAGATAGTACATTGATATTTATAGATAAGTTGGATAATTACATAAGTCCTAAAAAATTTGCTAAACTAAGTGATCCAGAAAGACCAAATTATTTTACTTTTACTCAAGGAGATAAAATTGTAAAAGGTGAGGTTTATTTTGAAATAACAGGTGTTAAACCCTATAGGGTAGCTGATTTAGAGCAAAATTTTGATGATGTAATAGATGTTAAATCCGTAAGTATAATGGACACACATATGGAAGTGGAGGGGGTATAGATGGCGGAATTAGTTAAATGGACAGGGAAAGCAACTATACAAATGGATGCCACTCAAAAAATACTGATGAGAAGATATATAGGAAAGAATGGGAAGGCACAAAGAAGATTTACACAAGAATGTGCTAAAACCTTTAATAATTATGTGCCTTATGATACAGGAAGGCTTAAAGACATGATGGTTGAGTTGCAAACTAGTAGGATAATCTACCACGCACCGTATGCTGAACTCCAATATTATACAAACGTAGGTATGGGAAAGCAAGGGAATAGTATAGGTGGATTGAGGGGTAAATATTGGGATAAACGTTGTTGGACAGATAGAGGAGATAAGATAGTACAAACAATAGCTGAATTTGTAGGAGGTAGGAGCAAATGATTATAGATAGTCTTAGAAATTATATAAGAAAATGCCCACACTTAGATAAATTTAATAATGCTATAAAAGTAAATATTAACTACCTCGAACCTAATGCGGATACTTATTCTATAGAAGAAGTGCCAATAGAACCTATAGTAAAAAAATACGTTAATGGTGATTCTATAAGACAATATGCTTTTGTATTTACAAGTAGAGAACCTTATGGATCAAATGTATTACAAAATATAGATAATAGTGGATTCTATGAGAAATTTGCAGAATGGATAGAAAATAATAATGATAATAATATATTTCCTAAATTAAATAATGGGATGGAAGCTATAAAAATGCAAGTGATAACAACTGGATACGCTTTTGCAGTAACAGAAGATACTGCACAATATCAGATACAATTAAAATTAAAATATTACAAGAAGAAAATATAAATTTGAAAGGAATGATTTAATAATGGCAATTAGAAAAAGAAAAATCCAAGCAAACTATTTAAAAATAGGTGAGAATTTTGAATTATTAGGTACAGGTTTTACAGAATTAAATGAAAGCCCTTCTGCACAAACAACTAGTAAAAGATATATAAATCAAGCTAGTGCTTCACAATCCGTTACAGGATATGAGTGGGGTACAAGCTTTAATGCCGATCAAATATTAAGTGAAAAAGCTATTGATTATATAAGAGAAATAGGAGAACTACAGAAGTTAGGTGAAGAAACAGAAACGGAATATATAATTGTAGATTTAGACCAAGCTGCCGAAACTAAGGGATTTAGGGCGAGAATGATTAAAATAGCTATAGCTGTAGATAGTTTCGATGACAATGATGGAGAATTAGGTGTGTCTGGAAACTTCTTAGGTATTAGTGATCCAATAGAAGGAACTTTTGATACAGAAACTAAGAAATTTACAGAAGGATTTAAAGCAAAAACAATACTGTAAGAAAGGATTTGATAATATATGAAAATTAATGGAGTAGAATTACAAGATATAGATATATTTGATGTAGAAGTAGCAGAAAAATATGAAAAGACTATGAAAAAAGTAGAGAATATAGGAAAAGAGGTAGAGGGGTTAACTTTTTCTGAAAGTATAAGAACTCAATGTAATGCTATTTTTGAAGTATTTAATTCTTTATTTGGAGAAGGTACTGATAAGAAAGTATTTGGTAACAAAGCAAATTTAGTTGTTTGTTTGAAAGCCTTTGAAGAGCTAATGCTACAAATAAATGAACAAAAAAATGAGATAGAAAAAATGCAGAATAAATATTCTCCTAATAGAGCAAGTAGACGTGCTAAAAAGTAATGAATATTCTTATAGATATTTTACCTACTACAGTAAATATAGAGGGTGTGGAATATGCTATTAATAGTGATTTTCGCACCTCTATTCTTTTTGAATTACTTATGCAAGATTCTACAATAGGAGAAGAAGAAAAAATATACATGGCTTTAGAGTTATATTATACAACTATACCACAAAACATAAATGAAGCCATAGAACAGATGTTATGGTTTTACCGTTGTGGTAAAAATGAAGTTAAAAGTAAAGGTACTGGTAAGGGTAAGAGTGTCACTCAAATATACTCTTTTGAGCATGATGATGACTATATTTATTCTGCATTTTTAGATCAATATGGAGTTGATCTACAGGATATGGAGTATTTACACTGGTGGAAGTTTAAAGCTATGTTTAAAAGTCTTAAAGAAGATAATGAGCTAGTTAAAATAATGGGTTATAGGGCAATGGATCTAAGTAAAATAAAAGATAAAGAACAAAAGAATTATTATAAAAAGATGAAAGAACTTTATAAAATTCCAACTAATATAAGTAAAAATGAAAAAGAAAAGCTTAATAAAATAGAAGAAATATTACTTAATGGTGGAGATATTAGCAAGGTGTTGTAATAAAGTTATATTATGATATATAATTATAATATATTACATAAAGGGGTGGTTGTAGTGAAATGTTCTAAATGTGGAAGTAATAATGTAAATATACAAGCTGTAACACATATTAAAAATAAAAAGCATGGTTTAATATATTGGTTGTTAATCGGTTGGTGGTTAGAGTTGCTTATGTGGATATTTTTAACAATACCATGGTTAATAATAAAAATATTTAAACCTAATAAAGTAACAAGTAAAACCCATAGTCAAGCAGTTTGTCAAAATTGTGGTAAAACATGGAGAGTATAAATTATTAGCACTTACTTATGTAGGTGTTTTTTTAATGCCAAAAATGAGGTGATAAAAATTAAAGAAGTGAGATGTCCTTATTGTAATCAGTTATTATTAAAAGCTGATTATATAAGAGGAGAAATAAAATGTACTAGATGTAAAAAAATAATTAAATTAGAAATTAATCAGAGAACAGAGCCAAACCACACCGTAGAGTAGTGAGTGAGCCTGTCTTTTTTATTTTATATAAAAGGCAGGTGAGTAATATATATGGCAGATGGAAAAATTATAATTGACACTAAGATAGATGAAAGTGGTGCCGCTAAAGGACTGAAGAAGTTAGGTAGTTTAGCTAAGGGGAGTGTAAGCATATTCACCAA
Source organism: Hathewaya histolytica (assembly GCF_901482605.1). Lineage (NCBI taxonomy): Bacteria > Bacillati > Bacillota > Clostridia > Eubacteriales > Clostridiaceae > Hathewaya > Hathewaya histolytica. The sequence continues at coordinate 1,046,060 of NZ_LR590481.1, forward strand.
GTCTTTAGCTGGTGTAGGTGCTGCAATGACAGGAATTGCTACATATGCCTATAAAGTTGGAAGTAGTTTCGAAGAGGGCATGTCTAAGGTGCAAGCAATAAGTGGTGCAACACAAAAAGATATAGATTTGTTGGGTAAGAAAGCTAAGGAAATGGGTGCTAAGACTAAGTTTAGTGCCACTGAGTCGGCTGCAGCTATGGAATATATGGCTATGGCTGGTTGGAAAACTAAAGATATGCTTGGTGGTATAGAAGGTATAATGAACCTTGCTGCTGCAAGTGGTGAAGATTTAGTTTCTACATCTGATATAGTAACTGATGCATTGACGGCATTTGGAATGCAAGCAAAAGATAGTGCTAAATTTGCTGATTTACTAGCTAGTGCCGCAAGTAATTCCAATACTAATGTAGGCATGTTAGGAGAGTCTTTTAAATATGTTGCCCCAGTTGCAGGTTCTTTAAAGATGAGTGCTAAAGATACAGCTTTTGCATTAGGATTAATGGCAAACAGCGGTATTAAAGCAAGTCAGTCTGGTACTGCATTAAGAGGTGCATTAACCAACTTGGTTAAACCTTCGGATAAAATGAAAGCAGCAATGAAAGATCTAGGAATAAGTATAACAGATAGTAATGGTAAAGTTAAGCAGGGTAAAGTATTATATGATGAACTAAGACAAAAATTTGCTAAGCTTTCTGACGCACAAAAGACACAATACGCAGCTACTATATTCGGTAAAGAAGCGATGAGTGGTATGTTAGCAATAATTAACGCAAGTGATTCTGATTATAAAAAGCTATATGAAAATCTTTCTAGCTGTGAAGGTGCTGCACAAAAAATGGCTGATACCATGAATGACAATGTTAAGGGTCAATTAACATTACTTAAGTCAGCCGCTGAAGGGCTTGGAATTGAGTTGTATGAATCCGTTAACAATCCTATGAAAGATATAATTAAATCAGCAAATAGTTTTGTGGGACAACTATCTACTGCTTTTTCCAAGGGTGGCTTTACTGGAATGGTTGGGGCAGTAGGAAATATATTTGCACAAATAATAACTAGTATAGCAGAAAAGACACCAGAATTTGTTAAATTAGGTACAGAAGTATTAAAAAGTTTTCTAGATGGTATAAAAAATAATAGAAACTCTATAGCAATGGGTGCATTTAATCTTATGCAAAGTTTTGTTGAAGGAATAATGCAATTCATACCACAGCTATTAGAAACTGCATTTCTTCTTATGGAAGAGTTCGGAAAAGGGTTAACTGACAATATACCAAATCTTATAACGAAAATTACAGAAGGAATAAATCAAATATTAAATTTATTAATGGAACATTTACCACAACTTATTGATTTAGCAGCAGATATTATAGTCAAACTAGCAGAGGGATTTAGTCAAGGTTTTCCAGCAATGCTAACTAAGATATTAGAACTGATCGTAAAGATTTGTGACAAGCTAATAGAGAATATGCCTAAGATTATAAAAGCTGGTATGGAACTATTGAAAGGATTAGTACAAGGGTTAATGGATAATTTACCCTATTTGATAGAAAATATACCAAGAATAATTAATAGCTTTATGGATGAACTGATGGCTAATTTACCACAGATACTTAAGGGCGGAGTACAAATTATACTAGCACTTATTAAAGGTTTAATAAAAGCAATTCCAACTTTAATCGCCAATATACCAGCTATTATAAAAGCTATATTTAACGCTATTACATTGTTTAACTGGGCGAGTGCAGGTAAGAATGTAATATCTAATATAGGAAAAGGATTATCTTCCATGAAAGGGAATATAGGTGGAATAGCTAAAGGTATAGGAAATGGAATTATGGAAGCTTTCAAGGGTATATTTAGTGGTGGTGCAGATATAGGTAAAAACTTGGTAAAAGGATTGTGGAATGGTATAAACGCAATGACAAATTGGGTTTTGGGACTTGTAAAAGGATTTGCTAAGGGTATTATTAAATCTATCAAAGGTATTTTTGGAATACATTCTCCAAGTAGGGTAATGAGAGATTTGATAGGTAGAAACATAGTAAAAGGTATTGGAGTAGGTGTAGACGTAGAAACTCCTAACCTAGAAGATGATATAAATACCAATATGAATGATTTGATTGGTAAAATGCAAACAACAGTGGGACTGGAAACATCTAAAGCAACTATGTGTATAAGTAATAGAGCGAACAAAGAAAATAGCATATCTACAATAACAAATAACAATGATAATGGCTTAAAAATAAATATTGAAAAGTTTGAAAATAATACAGATAAAGATCCACAAACACTTATGGAAGAATTAGAGTTTTACAGAAAACAAAATAGATTAGCAAGGGGAGGGGTATAATGGAAACAGGATTTATATGGAAAGGAATACATAGTAGTGAGAAGGGGTTGAAAATTATATCCCTTCCTAATATAAGTACTCCAGAAGAAAGAGTAGAAAAGATAGTAGTTCCAGGAAGGAATGGATATTTAACTACAGATGATAATACTTACGAAGGTGAAGTAAAAACAGTTGAATTTGACATAAAGCATAATAACTTTGATGATATGAAACAATGGCTTAATGGTAGTGGAGAGGTTATCTTTTCAAATGAAATGGATAGATACTACAAAGCTAGAATTGTAAATAAGGTAGATTTAATAAGGGTATTAGAAAAGTTTCATAGTGGAGTAGTGCAATTTGATTGTCAGCCTTTTGGATATCTAAAAGATGAATCTAATATATTTAAAATAATAGATTATAAATTTTCCAGAGATAGTAAGTCAATAAATCCTTTAGAATCATTGAATTATAGCGGTGGAACAGTTTATAAAGAAAATGAATCTATCACATTATATAAAGAATTAGCAGCTAAGCAGATAATAATAAACAATACAGGAACTATATATTCAGAACCAACTATAACTATTTGTGGAACAGGAGATATAACTATATATATTAATGAAGAAACTATAAAACTAAAGAACGTAGAAGATAAGATAACTATCAATTCTGAAATGATGGAGTGCTACAAAAATACAATGCCTTGTAACAATAAAATGTATGGTGAATTCCCTAGGTTTGAAGTAGGTGAAAATAATATAAGTTGGGAAGGAGATATAAAAACAATAGATATAAAAAAGAATACTAGATTTTTATAAGAGAGGTGCTTATTACTTCTCTTATTTTATTTTAAGGGGAGTGATAAATTGATAAGAATATATGATAAAACTGAAACTGACTTTAATCACAATGGACTATGTATATTAGATAGTTGTATTAAATGTGAAGTTGAAGAAGAGTTAAATGGGATATACAAGCTAGAATTAGAGTATCCATTGGATAGCAGGGATAAATGGAGAAATATTGTTGAAGGGAATGTTATAAAAGTTCCAACGCTACAAGGAGATCAGTTATTTAGGATATTTAAGAAAAAGAAAAATTTAAATAGTATTTCATGTATAGCATTTCATATCTTTTATGATTTGCTTGACAACTTTATAGAGGACACCAGACCAACGAATGCTACTGGCGCAAGTGCAATAGAAGATTTATTTAAGGGTACACAATACAAACATAAATTTAGTGTATCTAGTGATATAAGTAGAGTTAATACGGCTTATATTATAAGAAAAAACCCCATTGAAGCTTTATTGAGCGACGATGATAATTCATTCTTGAGTAGATGGGGTGGAGAAATAGTTAGGGATAATTTTAATATATCTATGAAAGCTCACAGGGGTGAAGATAGAGGGGTTACTATTAGATATGGAAAGAACCTTATAGGACTTGAAGAAGAAATAGACGAAAGCAATGTAATAACTAGAATTATGCCTACAGGGTTAGAAGAGAATGACACGGTTATAATGTTATCTGAAAAGTATATAGATTCACCTTTGATTAATAAATATGTACATCCAAAGATTAAACATTTTCACTTTACTGAATTAAAGGTTAATTCAGAAGAAAAAGTGACTAAGAATGATGTAATTAAAATGCTAAGGGAAAAAGTAAAAGAGCTATACGAAGTACAGAAAGTAGATATTCCTATAGTAAATTACAAAGTTGATTTTATAGAACTAAGCAAAACAAAAGAATATGAAAAATATCAGATACTAGAGAGAGTTTGGTTAGGAGATATAATAACAGTTAAGCATGAAAGACTAGGTATTAATCTAAAATCTAAAGTTATCAGTTATAAATATGACTGTATTTCTAATAGATATATTGGATTAGAGTTAGGAAACTTCATAAAAAATATAGCAGATTCCATGAGTGAACAGGATAAAAAAATAAATCAAGCTACAGATAATTTACAAAAAGCACTTTCTGAAACTGCGAAAATAATAGAAGAAAATCAAGGAAGTTTAGATAAGGCTATAGAAGATGCAACGAATAAACTTAATAATGCATTAGGTGGACATGTAGTAAAGAAAAATGATGAATTGCTTATTATGGATACTACTGATATAAACACCGCCACTAAGGTATGGAGATGGAATATGAATGGATTAGGGTATTCAAGCAATGGATATAATGGAAAGTTTGAAACTGCAATAACTATGGATGGTAAAATTATTGGTAAGTTCCTACAAGGTGAAATTATAAGAGGAGTTAGCTTACAAGGTGTTGAGATAATGAGTGTTGATAGACCCACATGGGATGGTGGTGAGCTATGGCAAAAATCAACAAATGTTTGTAAAATGACAAATGGAGGTTTAATTTTTAACAGTAGAGACATGGTCGGTAGTGTATTCGATGATAAATTAGAACTTAGTATTAGTGGATTTGGTTTGAAAACAAGTAGTTACAAAGGGTTAAATATAACCCCAGCATCAGATAAATATAAATGTGGTGTGTTGAATGTTTCTGGTACACAGGTTGACGGTTCACCGTTGAATAATCAAGGTGGTGGGATAACCATAAAAACATCACAAGGGATAAACTTAAAAACAGGTGAATTATTGTTAGATGATACTGTTTTTAAAACTCACAGTTGGATTCAAGCTGAACATACGGTTGCATCACCTAGGCAAGTGAGTCATATGGACCCAGTGTTTTATGCTTGGAGGTCAAGCGACATTCAAATGTTAGATTTAAAAAATGGTTGGATTAGTAAAGATTCATACCCTTATAGTCCACGTTATTTTGTAGATTCATCTGGTGTTATGCATTTAATGGGTAGAGTGTATTATGGAAAAGTAGATAGTATAATTGCAACAATTGATGGTAATCCATATCAAGCTGCCTACATGAGATTTTTGGTGAGGAGTGGAGCGGCAACACCAGCTGGAATAGATATAGACGGGAAAGGAAATATTATTTTTAGGTTTGGAAACGCAGCTGAATGGATACAACTTGATGGAATTAGCTTTAAGGTATATACGTAGGAGGTAAGTAAATGATTATTAAGCAAGAAGTTAGATTATATAAATTAGATGAAAATGGCTTTTTTGAGGACTATGAAAGAATGGAACTTGATTTTGATACCGAAACAACGAAAATTATCAATATTCCACAAGGTTATGTTGAGTATAGTTGGATGCATCAAAACCCAGAACAACGATGGTTTACACCTAAGTATGATTTTGAGTTAGGTAGATGGGTTGAATCGCTTACGAATGAAGAAATTGAGGAGTATAATAAGCCAGTTGAAAAAGAAAAAGAAGTAAAAAATGAAGAAATAAAAAAACAATTATTAGATTTACAGAACTATATAATATCTAAAGAATATGTAAATTTAATTAATGTAGGAGGTAAGAGCAATGCTTTATAACTTATTGAATAATTTAATCACCAATAATTATTTTGAAAAAGAAGATATAACCAATAAACTAAATGTATTTTTAACATTTAATCAAATCACTATGGGGCAATATAAGGAATTAATGAGTAAAGTTAATCCAGAGGTGATATAAAAATGGCGATTTATATAGGCGGAGATACTGAAACCTTAGAATACTCAACGTTATTTAAAGAAGCAAATGAGCCACATCCAGTTAAAATATGGCGTTCATGTGCAAAAGAATTAATACCACCTTCTAAAACAGGTAAACCAAATGATGGATGGGATGACTATTATGATAAAGATCAAGGTGTTATTGATAAAATTAGTAAATTAGACAATGATTATTATGAGTACAATTCTTCTAGTCATGATGGAGTAAGAGAATCAGGAAGATATGCTCAAATAATGCTAGAAGTTGATTTAACTCAATATTGCCAAGATAGATTTAATGGTAATAACAATTTATTAAGAGAAAACTTTAAATCAGCTACTATTACTACCTATGCTATGGGTAGTGGAGTAGTAGATGCAGTTAAATATGGCTGTGAAGTTTATGTATATGGTTGGGATAAATGGAATGGAGATAATAAAAATCACACAAATGAAATAAAAGAAATTACATTTGGAGTAGACAGATTTCAATACATTCAAACTAATAATAAAATATATATTCTAATTAAATCCTTACATCCATCAGATACTAACATTACTAGTACCTTATCTTTAGATTACTTCAATATCAAACTAGAATTCAAAAGAGATCCTGACAAAGTAGAATCCATTGATATTGAGTTAACTGATAAGTGGGCAATACAAGGTGAATTTTATCCTAGTTTTGAAAGTGGACAAACATCTGATAAAGTAAGAGGTATTTTTGATATTAGAAATACTAATAATGTAAATAGATTTTATTTTGAATTAAGTAGAGATGGTACTAAGCTTACTTTGGCTGCTATGTTAAATTATAAGGGAATAGGTAATGCAGTATTTGATGTTAATTTTAAAAAATGGCAAAATATTAGATTTGTTTTACAAAGGAATAAAAAAGAATTTACAGTTTGTATACTAATCAATGGAGAACTTAAAACACAAAAATTTACTACTAAAGATGATGCTATAACAGGTAATTTAAAATTTGATATAGGTTCAGTTCTTGGTGGAACATTTTACAGTAATTCCTTTATAGATAATTTTAAGCTATATAGCAACCAAACATTTTCCGAATCTGAAATGGAAGAAATATTAAGGGAGAGTAAAAATCTGATTCCTAAATTTAATGAAAAAGATGAAAATGGTAAGCCACTTTGGAGTATAAATCCTAATACTACTGTTAGTGAAGATGGTAATTCTATTGTGGTAAATACAACAATACCATGGGCAAATAATTATATAATGTTACCAATTTTCCCTAATAATAAATATAAATTAACTAGTGTAAAATCTGAAAATGCCTATTTTGATGTAGATTTTTATTATAATAATATAATTGCATTGGACAACTCGAGTAAAAACGAAAATATTATAGAGTTTATTACACCTAGAAATTGTAATCTTGTTAGAATAAACTGTGGTAACAGAGAACAAGGTACATTCACATTTTCAGATTTAGAACTAAAATTAGTACAATAATAATGTATATCATATATTAATCTTTAGAATATTTTACATATAATCCCTTGACATTGGCTTATAATTGTAGTATATTATAGACATAATAAAAATTAATGTTGAGTGTTTCACTACTTTAAATGTGAATTTTAATGATTGAGTGTTTCGCCACTTATGAGAAGTGCGAATTTTAATGTTGAGTGTTTCACTACTTTAAATGTGAATTTTAATGATTGTAAAGAGGTTTGAATTTAAATATTCTCACCTCTTTTATCATGTATGGGGGAAGTTATGGGAAGGCTAAAGTTTTATGAAGTAGACAGTGAGTATTTAGATTTTTTGCAGAAGTCAGAAATAGATGAACGGGGTTTTACCAAAGTTCCATATCATAACTATGAGAACAATAATAAGTTTGTGTGTGGAGTAGTACTTAGTTTTGAAAATTTTAATTATTATGCTCCAATTTCTTCTTATTCAATACAACAAAAGGATAATATTTTAATAAAAGACAAAAAAGGTAAGGTAAAAGGTTCTATAAGGTTTAATTATATGTTTCCAGTCCCATATACGTGTTTAAAATGCAAAGATTTTTCAAAAGAAAAATCTGAATCATATAAACACTTGTTATTTACAGAATATAAATTTTGTGTAGAAAAGCAAGAAGAAATCAAAAACAAAGCAAAGAGGACTTATAAAAAGGTTGTTAATAAACTTAGTCCAAGCCTATTAAAAAATAGTTGTGATTTTAAATTATTAGAACAAAAATGTATAGAATATTGTATTAAGAACAACATACAACATAAAGAAATTGAAGTGGACAAAGAAGTTGCTGCTACAAAGTTAAAGAAAACTACATAATATATTTACAATAAAACTGCTAACAAATTAAAAGTTAGGAGTTTTTTTATTTTTTGAAATAAATAAAGAGGAGGTTGAAAAAATGAAAGAAATAACAGATATAATATCAACGGTTGGATTTCCAATCGCATGTACATTAGGATTAGGGTGGTTTGTATATATCCTATTTGGAAAAATGATGGAAAGTAATAGAGAAGATAAAGAAAAAATGTATGAAGTAAATAAAGAAGATAAGGAAAGACTTTATAAAGAAATTAGCTATAATAGGGAAGTTAACCAGGAGTTATTGGAGACTAATAGAATTTTAGCTACTGATATAAAAAAAGATGTCGAGGATATTAAGATTGGAATTGGGATTGGGAATATGAGTTTAAAAAAGGATAGAGAGGTGGTTTAAATGTCTATATATGGAATAGATGCTGGGCATTGTTTAAGTGGTGCAGATACAGGAGCACAAGGTAATGGATTAAGAGAAGAATTAATGACTAGAGAAATTGCAAATGAGGTTAGTAGGAGGTTACAATCACTAGGACATAAAGTTATTAATTGTACTCGAAATAGTGCAGGAAGTGTAAGGGAAAGTCTAAATTATAGGGTTAACACTGCGAATAACTCAAATGTTGATATGTTTGTATCTATACATATAAATGCTGGTGGTGGCAAGGGTAGTGAAATATATACATATGGTGGTAAACAATTAGTAGAAGCTAATAATATATTGAAGAATTTAGAAGGCTTAGGATTTTATAATCGTGGTATTAAGAATGGATCTAATCTAGCAGTTATAAGAGGTACTAGAATGAAATCAATGCTTATAGAAGTTTGTTTTATTGATACATTATCAGATGTGAATTTATATAGGAGCTTAGGTGTTAGTAAAATAGCAGATGCAATCGTTAAAGGTTTAGTAGGAGAAAGTGTTTCAAATACAACACAAAATAGAAGTATAAACAATACTAATTTAGATGGTAAAGTTGGATATTGTACAGGTAATGATGTAAGAATCAGAGATGCCAGAAATAGAGATCACATTTTAGGACATTTATATAGGGGTGACAAGGTTAAATTGTTTAGGAAAGAGGGAGATTGGATGCATATCTATTATCCGCCTCATGGTGGTTATGTTCATGCCAAGTATATTAAATATTAAGGGAGGTCTATATGGAATTTGTTAAGAATTTTCTACAGATTAAAAAGATAATAGCTTTAATGTTAACTATAGTGTTCGTGATATTAAGTTTAAGAAGAGATATATCAAGTGTAGAATTTTTAACCATATTTAGCATGGTTATAGGTACATATTTTGGAGCTAGTAGTACAAGACAGGCTATTAAAGAGAATAAATAACTTTAAGGGATATTTTACGTTATATATTAATGTAAAATATCCCTTTTTTCTTTTTTGTATAATTAATTATATATGTAGTACTAATGTAATACTAAAACAGTACTATTGTACCACTATTTTAGTACTGTTTTAATACTATTATAGTAACTCAATAGCAATTATTATAGATATACCACTATTGTAGTACTATTATAATGGCATTGTAGTATTACAATAGTGGTATAAAATTAATCATAAATTAAAAAGCAATATTGCTTTTTACTAAACTTTAATTAGTAAAGCCAAAATTGGATTTACCTCATAGTTAACAAAGTCCAATATTGGATTTTGATAATGAATACATTAACAATTCGACACAAGTGGCGAAAGGTGATTTTGCTTTTAGGTAGGTACAATTTTGCACTTACCTAACGTGGAGTTTATATCTTCACATTTAAAATCCGCTACGACAACGTGCCACTCACAGTTGCACGACTAAAAAGGTCACCATAATTTTATGGTGAGTGGGACTAATTAACCACGTGGAATTTCCCCTTGGTATTAAAAATTCGGATGTAGCGTTCTACCACATTCCCAAAATGGGTGTGAGATTTAAACATACTAAGTTTAACTTAGTATCCTCTTTCAACATCTTAAGTTTAACTTAGTATGCTCATTTTAGGTCATAATATTCCCTTACCTATTGGCTTTTTAAAATGGCTCAACCGTGCCGTTTATAGAGGTCGAATTGATTAGCCACGCTAATCACACTATCAATTGATTAATAGTGTGTACTATAGTGGTAATTAGAGTGTAAATTATTAATCAAACTATAATGTTAGATAAAAATCTGTACAGAAATCAAAATTGAAAGCTAAATTAGCTTTGAATGAAGGTAAAATTCTCATGAGTAAAATTGCAAGCATCATAAGTTTAACTTATGATGATCCATCAGCATCCTAAATAAAATAAAAAAATATATTGTAATATTTAATTTTATAGTATAACACATTTATTTTATGGTATAATTTATAATATGTGTATGGAATAAAATCGATAATTGAATATATAAATGTGACCAATGACCTTCCTAGATGGCTTAATTATTGAAATACATGGTGTTAAGGGCATGGAATTTAAAAACGTATTTTTAATAAATATAAATGAAGAAATAATCCCACATAGTAATTCTATGGAATCAAAGGAAAATATAGAAGAAGAAAGAAGACTGTTTTATGTGGGAGTTACTCGTACTATGGAAAATTTATTTATAGGAACATTAAGAACTATTAAAGGAAAAGGAATTAAACCATCAAGATTTTTAAAGGAAATGGATATTGAAGGAAAGGAAATCGGCAATTTCGAAGTGGGTTCTAAAATTAATCACAAAGTTTTAGGACAAGGGGAAGTGCTTAACGTAAATGAAAACATTATAAATATTTTATTTAATGATGGTATAGAAAGAAAGTTGGATTTCTCTGTAAGTTATTATGGTGGACTTATAGAAAAAATTGAATAAATATAAAAATTATCATAGTAAATCAATAAATGTGTTACATTATTTATTTTTTTATTATGTAATAATACTAGGAAAACATAAAATAATTGACTTGATTATACAATGTGATATACTTAAAATGGGTTGTTGTAGATGGGAGGCGATGAAATGATATCTTTCAAAGTTATGTGGGAAGATGTTAAAGAATTAATTTCTAAAGGCGGAGAATTAGAAATCGATATAATAGAAAAATATAATACAGGTTTTACTGTAAAAGAAAAAGATAATATTACATTTATAACTAAGGATGACTTTGTAGATCTTTGGTGTAAAATGCTATATTATAATGAAGTTCCTATAAATTTAGAAGATAATACAAATCCTAAGGAAAGATATCTTTATAATATTTTAAGGAAGCTTCCATATATAGATGATAATTCAGGTATATTAAAAATAATAAAGTAATAAAAAGACTTTTACACATATAAGCATATTATAAACACTTCAAAAGTTGCTTTAAAAAAATTAATATTATATAATATTTTAATCAAGCTCATATTTTTATAATATGGGCTTAATTACTATTTCCTAAAGGGAGAGAATAATATGGATTTTTTAAAAAAGGCGCAAGAAATTAAAGAACTTTTAATAGATACAAGAAGAGATTTTCATGAGAATCCTGAACTAGATTTTCAGCTATACAGAACTAGTGGGAAGGTAAAAGAGTTTTTAGAAAAAGAAGGTATAGAATACTACGAATGCGCAGAAACTGGTATATGTGCAACTATTAGAGGTAGAGGTGAAAAAACTGTAGCCTTAAGAGGAGATATGGATGCCTTACCTATAATAGAGAATAACTCTTGTGAATATAAATCAAAGAATCATGGAGTTATGCATGCCTGTGGACACGATGCACATACTACAATGGTTCTTGGAGCGGCTAAAATATTAAATTCCATTAAGGATTCCTTAAATGGTAATGTAAAACTTTTATTTGAACCAGCAGAGGAGACTACTGGTGGAGCAAAAGTTATGGTTAAAGAAGGAGTAGTAGAAGATGTAGATGCAGTAATTGGACTTCATGTAGAAGAATGGCTTGAAAAAGGTAAAATAGGTATAAAAAAAGGTGTGGTAAATGCCGCATCTAATCCATTTACTATTAAGATAACTGGAAAGGGTGGTCATGGGGCAGCTCCACAATACACAGTAGATCCTATAGTAATTGCATCAAATGTAATTATAAATCTTCAAAATATAATAAGTCGAGAACTTCCACCAACAGATGCAGGAGTGATTACCATAGGTTCTATTCATGGAGGAACAGCTCAAAATATAATTCCAAGTGAAGTTATTTTAAATGGAATAATAAGAACAGTTAGAACAGAACACAGGGAATATGTGAAAAAAAGATTAGTAGAAATTACAGAGGGCATAGTTAAGCCCATGAGAGGAAAATGTGAAATCGAAATCGAAGAAAGTTATCCTTGTCTTTATAATAATGATGAAATGTATGATATTTTAATTAATTCAGCAGAAAAGGTTATAGGTAATAAGAATATAGATATTCTAGATGCTCCAAGTATGGGGGTTGAGAGTTTTGCTTATTTTGCTATGGAAAAGCCTTCTGTATTTTATTATTTAGGTTGCAGAAATGAAGAAAAAGGAATAATATATCCTGCACATAGTGATAAATTTAATATTGATGAGGATTGTTTAACTATAGGTACGGCAATACACTGTCAGGCTGTAGCTGATTTTTTAAATAGATAGTATGGAAATATGTAAATTATTATAATATAATTAACTTTACTATGAAGTATAGAATTAAAAATTTTTATAGTGTATAATATTTTAAGTCCTTGTAAAAACAAAGGAACTCTAGGAGGAAAAACATGAAAGTAGAAATAGGAATTAACGAAGCAGATCAGAGATTAGATAAATTTTGTAGAAAATTATGTAAAGACGTTCCTTTAAGCGCTATTTACAGGGGAATACGAAAAGGCGATATTAAGATAAATGGCAAGAAATCAAAAGAAAAATACGTTCTAAATGTAGGAGATACTTTAGAAATCAGAAACATACAATATAAAAGTGAGAAAAAAGACTTTATAAAAGTAGAAAAGAATGGATTAAAAATAACATATGAGGATAGTAATATACTATTAGTTGAAAAGTGGCCAGGAATTTTAGTTCATTCAGATAAAAACGTAGGTGAGATAACCTTAACTGATCATGTACTTTCTTATTTACATGAGAAAGGGGATTATGCTAAAGAAAGCGAATTAGTTTTTAGACCATCATCTTGCAATAGATTAGATAAAAATACATCTGGTATAGTTATCTTTGGAAAGACATTTGCAGCTACAAAAGCTATGAATGAAATGTTAAGGGAAAGAAAAGTAGATAAATATTATGTAGCCATAGTTAAAGGTAGAATAAAAGAGGGTTTAAAAGAAGCTTATATTGAAAAAAATCATACAAGTAATACATCTAAGGTAACTTTTAACAATGCAGCTAATAGCAAAAAAATTGCTATGGAAGTTAAAACCTTAGAAACTGTTGGCTCTTATTCATTTATAGAAATTAAACTTTTAACAGGAAGAAGCCACCAAATAAGAGCTCATTTAAGTACACTTGGTAATCCTATTTTAGGAGATCCTAAGTATGGAGACAAGAAGATAAATGATTATTTTCATAATAAATACGGATTAAATTATCAATTCTTATATTCTTATAAGCTTATTTTTAAAGAATGTAGTGGGGAACTTGAGTATTTACAAAACAAGACTATAGCAGAAAGCTTACCTCCAATATTTAAAAGGATAAAAAAGGATATAATGAAGTTTTAAAAGTTAAAGGGTGTGGATTATGAGTGATATAGCGGTAGAACAACAATCAACTACCAAAGGTTTTGCCATATTGTCTATGGCAGGCCTTGTAGTTAAAGTATTATCTCTTTTTTATGCACCGCTCCTAAGAAGAGTTTTAGGGGATGCGGGCATAGGTATATATAGCTATGCTTACAATATCTATGTATTTCTTTATGTTATAACTAACTCAGGAATACCCGTTGCTATTTCAAAAAATATTTCAGAGTTAATAGCCGTAGGTAATTATAGAGATGCTGTTAGAAGTTTTAAAATTGCAAGAAGACTCTTATTTTTTATTGGTGGAGTTTTATCTTTATTTATGTTTATATATGCTAAAGGGTTAAGTGAATTTATAGGAAGCCCTAGTTCAAGGCTTGCTGTAATGTCTCTTGCACCTACACTTTTAGTAACATCGATTTTAAGTACATATAGAGGATATTTCCAAGGTAGAGGAAATATGACTCCAACAGCAGTATCTCAAGTTTTTGAACAGATTTTTAATATTTTATTTAGTTTAGCTTTTGCGTACTATCTTAACTTACTCTTTGGGTTAGAGGCAGGAGTTGCAGGGGGTACAATAGGAACTTTTGTAGGAGCTTTAGTTGCTGTATGTATATTAATTTTTTATTATAAAAAAAATAAAAAGATAAAGATGCCGAAGGTTGGGAATTTAAATGTTAAAAGACAGAGCTCTAAAAAGCTTCTAAAAAATATAATAGCATATTCTCTTCCTATGACCATATGCATCGCAATGCAAAATGCAGGGCTCATTATAGATGGTAAAATAGCTAAATTCAGACTTTTAGATATTGGATATAATGTAAGGACTGCGAATATTATGTGGGGTTGGATATATCAATATACTACACTTATTGGAGTACCTATAATTATAATAATGTCACTTGCAGCAGCTATACTGCCAGCTATATCCAGTGCAGCCGCTTTAAAAGATCGTAAGGCACTAAATAGCAATGTAAATTATGCCTTTAAATTATGTTTCTTGCTTTCTATACCATCAGCTTTTGGTTTTCTTGTTTTAAGTGAGCCAATATGTATGCTTTTGGGATATAGTAGTCATGCAGCAACACTATTATCTATAGGAGCATTTAATTTAATATTAATGTCTGTTTTGCAGATTCAAACATCTATATTGCAAGGTATAGGTAAAATTTATCTTGTAACCTTCTATAGTGTTTTAGGTCTTCTAGGAAAAATAGTTGTTAACTATATCTTTATTGGAATACCGTTTATAGGGATAAAAGGAATACTATTAGGCAACTTTGTATGTTTCTTAATACCAATTATATTAAGTGCTAAGGCTATAAGAAAAAGTTTAAGAGTTAAATTTAACTTATTAAGAAAATCTAAGAAGATATTTTTCGCATCTGCAGTTATGGGACTTGTTGTGTATCTTAGTTACTACATATTACATACATTATCAATCATGGTTTTTGGAAGAGGATATTTGATAAATGCTGTAGCCACATTTATATCTATAATAGTGGGAGCGTTTATATATTTATATGTTCTTATTTTAACTGGTGGAATTAGAAAAAGAGACTTAAATATATTCCCCGCAAAAGTAGTTAGGATGATTCCAAAATTTATGATACAAGATTTAGTAGAATAATTGGTTTTTTAAAATTAAACTTATTTTAATAATTTTAAATAAAAAAATAGCACTTTTTATCATTGTGGAGCTTTGAATTTCCTTTGATAAATTAAAGTGCTATTTTTATTATAATTACATTAAGATTCTTGCTTTTGTATTAAAAATACAGATAAAAAGAATATAGAAAAACCCATAAAAATTATAAGTGTATTTTTAAAAATCATATTACTGTTAGGTATAATAGAGTCTAATAATTGAATACAAAAGTATATTAAAAACGTTAAAAGTATATTTATAACTATATTGCCAAAATTAAATTCTATAGGACAAAACTTATAAATATCTCTAAAGTTTAAAATAAGTGATATAATGGAAACTATTAAAAATGTAATTCCATAGCCATATATATTTATAGAAGGAATACCTAATAATATATAAAATAAGAATACTTGAAGAATAGAGGTAATAAGAGAATTAATAAGTACTCTTTTCTGTTTTCCAATTCCATTTAATATGCTATAACCAGAGGCAGCCATATAGGTAAAAGGAGCGGAAAGGGATGCAAGTTTTATATATTCTCCGAGATCATTTCTTCCAAAGAACATAATTCCTAAATTATTTGGTATGGTAAGACATATAATTAGATTTCCAAGTCCTAGTAAAAGAGAAATTTGCATAACTTCCTTTATTCTGTTTTCTAATGCATAAAAGTCATTTACAGCTATGCTTTTAGAAATATCCGGAATAAGTAGTGTTGATATTGAAAAAATTATTGTCATAGGAAAAAATACAATAGTAAGAGCCATACCAGAAAATCTACCTATCATACCTAGAGCCACTTTATAATCTATGCCAGCAGATACTAATCTTCTAGGAATCAATAGTGTAGAAAAAGAGGATATTGCTGTGGTTAAAAAACCATTTATACATAGTGGAATTGCTAAAATTAATATATTAAATAAAAGCTGAAAGCCTGTTTCTATATTTTTAGTACTAGGGGTATTTGGAATCTTATTATTTGTTTTATAATAAATAAATAAAAGTATAAAACTCAAAAGTTCACCTAGGCTTAAGGCAATATAAGTTACTGTTACGGTATAAGTTATGTTTTTAAGCGAAAGAACTTTAATAAGTCCTACTATGGCTATCATACGAACGGCTTTTTCAAAAACATCTATGTACGCTGGTACCTTTACTTTAGATATACCAAAAAAGTATCCTTTATAAATAGATGATAAAGCTACAAAAATTAATGCTGGGGCAATGGCCCAAAGAGAATATAAACTTCTGTTATCTCGTATAATGAATTTTGAAATAGATGGGGAAAATAATAAAAATAGTCCACTAATTATAAATGCCCATATTAAATCAAAAATAAATGAAATCCGAACGGTTTTTCTTAAGTTTGCATAGTCATTTCTATTGTAATAAAAAGATGCTTCTTTAGATAAGGAAGTTACCATTCCACCACAAATAAGACAACAAAATAGATCATATATAGGCATTATAAGCGCATAAAGGCCTAGGCCTTCTGCCCCAAGTTCCCTAGATAATATAATTGAAAATAGAAATTTTAAAACTCCTGTAGTAAGGTTTGAAAGTGTTAGTATAAAAGAATTTCTATAAAAGTCATCCCTACTCATTTAATCCTCCTTAAGAATGAAGTGTTACCTTAAAAAAATACATATATAATAATATGAATATAAAAAATATATATGATTAAAATTAAGGTGGTTTCTTTTCATATATTTACCTTTATAAAAATATATATTAAATATGATTAAGTATTTAATGAGGTGAAAATATTGAAAAAACCAAATAGAAACAATATATTAATAGTAGGAAGTGTTTTGACGTTAATTATAGTGATTATCTTTTATGGTTTAGACTTTACTAGCTTTTATTTAAAAATAAAAGGAGATAATTTAGAATCAGATCAGAAGTTCAAAGGCTTTAAAGGTTCAGTAGATTTTGCTTTTGATGGTAAGAATACATATTTTGTAGCTTTTGAAGATAGAATCCAGGTTTTAAATGAAAATGGTTGGAGCAATATAATATTAAAGGATAAAAGTTTGAAGATAACCAGTTTAGAGTATAAAGAAGGTAAACTATATTTTGCATCCGAAAATAAGGTATATGAATATAACTTAAAAACTAAGGATAGAAAAGTTCTATTAAAAGAACTTCCAAATTACGGTGACTATAAAGATAGTATTATAAAGTTAAAAGGGGAATATTTATATGTAACTATAGGTTCAGCTACTAATTCTGGTGTAGTTGGAAAGGATAATAAGTGGGTAGAAGACTACCCTCATAATTATGATATTACACCAAAATCTATTACCATAAGGGGAGAAAATTTTGGGGAAGAGAAGACAGGAGCCTTTGTACCATATAAAACTCAAAATATAAGAGGGCAGATTTTAACAAGTAGTTTTCCAGGAAACTCTTCTATAGTTATTTACAATCTTAAAACTAAGGGTAGAGAAACTTTTGCTTGGGGAATTAGAAATATTAAGGGTATGGATTTTAATAGTGGAGATAAGCTTTTTGCAACAGTGGGTGGTATGGAAGATAGAGGGTATCGACCTGTTAAGGGTGATGTAGACTATATATTCCAAATTAAAAAATCTATATGGTATGGTTGGCCAGATTATAGTGGCGGAGATCCAATAACATCACCTAGATTTAAGGGGAAAGATAATTCTTTTATATTAGATAAACATCCTACAACTAACCCACCAGCTCCCTTTATACAACATAAGAGTCTTGATTCATTGGGGGACTTAGTTATAGACAAAGATGGACATTTGGAGGAAAAAGACAGTATATATTTCTATGAAAAAAAAGATAATATTATATATAAGGTAAATAAAAATAAAGTTATAGAGAAGAAATTTATACTTCCTATAAAAAGTAATGTTACTAGTATGAAGTTTTGCAATGGAAACTTAATTCTCTTAGATAGTGGGAATGGAATTATGTATAAAATAAGCAGAAATAAAAAAGGATAAGTGATGGTAAAATGAACGGAACTACAATAAAAAAGAAATTTGAAAGTGCTTACGGTGTTACTGCAAATAAAGCTTTTAAAGTGGTAAATCCAATTAAGAAGAAACTAGTTAGAACACCATGTATAGTACATCAATTTATAAACGAGCAAGCTTTAGAAATACTAAAGCTAGAAGACTATGATGAGGTATATTTATTTTATAAAGAATTATTACATTTCTTAAATCAAGGTGCAGTATGGGCAGATCAGGATTTTAAAAGTATAAATCACTTTTTTCACTATACAGAATATAAAGGTCTTTATGGATTTTCTGATGCATTAACTCTTTGTCTAGAATATTATAATTTAAGTAGAGAGAAATTAGATTCAGATGATTTATATGATAGTATTTTTTATCTTGGAGCTGCTTGCCATCTAATTCAAGATTCTACAGTACCTCATCATGTGAGTAACAAGTTGTTAAAACAACATAGACATTTTGAGCAATGGATAATTTATAAAGTTGTTTATGAAGAAAAGTTTAGACATCTAGATGGTATAATTAAGTGTGAAAGTTTAGAGAGTTGTATAAAAGAAAATGCTAAAATGGCCTATGATACTTATTTAAAATGCAACAATATATATAATATAGATGAAAGATATGATAAAGTGGCATCAAGCATAATTATGCGTGCTAAAAGTACCACTGCTGGTGTGCTTTTAAAATTTTATGAAGAGGAAATAAAGAATAAGAGAAGAGACAAATAACTAAGGTTATTTGTCTTTTTTTTACATTATTAGTATAATGTAAATAGTAAAAAAAGGAATTGAAGAGGTGATATTAAAATGGGTACTATAATTAATATTTCAGAAGATATGTTTAATGGAGATGTCTTAGATCTAAGTTATGGAGATTTTTCTGTTTTATATCCTATGTTTAAGAGACAAGAGGAACTTCAAGTAGATTATTACGAAAGAGCAGGAGGGAAAAAAAATATTGGATCTGAAAATTTTGATACAGGTATATTAATGTTTACTCTCCAAAGTATAAATTCTAGAATGGGAAAAAGAGCATTATTAAAAGAAATAAGTTCATATTTAAAGAAAAATGGGTATCTTCACATATGGGACATTGATAAAGGGTATGGAAAAATTTTTAAAGATGATATAATAATTAATTTAGACTCAAATAATGAAAAGGGAAGGATTATCTCTATTAAAAATTTCAGAATAGCAAACGATAATTCCATGGATTCTATGTTAAAATTAGTACAAGAACATTTTACTATAGTTACTTTTCAAGAAGATAGAGGAGTATATTATATTAAATGTAGGAAGAAAGGGAGATAAGATATGAAGGCATTATTAGTTGCACTAAATTCGCAGTACATACATTCAAATTTGGCTATAAGATATCTAAGAGCATACACAAAAGATATGGATTATAACTGTGTTTTAAAAGAATTTACTATAAACAATAGAATTGAACAAGTATTAGAAGGTATTATGGAAGAAAAACCAGACTTTATATGTTTTTCAACCTATATATGGAATGTAGATATGGTAAAGGCTCTAAGCCATTTAATTAAAAGGATTGACAGTAAAATAGAAATATTATATGGAGGACCTGAAGTAAGCTTTGATAGTGAAGAATTTTTAAAAGAAAGTAACGGGGATTATGTAATAAAGGGTGAGGGAGAAAAAGCTTTTCGTGAATTTATAGAATATAAGCTTAAGATTAGAAATATTAATAGTATAAAGGGATTCTATTATAGTAAAAATGGAGAGATATTTTTTAACGGGAATCGTGAAAATATGGATATGAACGAAATTGTATTTCCTTACGAGGAATGTGAAAATCTCGAAAATAAAATTGTATACTATGAAGGTTCTAGGGGATGTCCCTTCCGCTGTAAATATTGTCTTTCATCTACAGATAGAAATTTAAGATTTTTAAATATAGAGAGAATAAAAAAAGAACTACAATTTTTTATAGATAAGAAAGTAAAATTAGTTAAATTTGTAGATAGAACATTCAATGCTAATCATGATTTTGCCATGGCTATTTGGGAGTATTTAATTAAAAATGCTAAAGAAACTTCTTTTCACTTTGAAATATCAGCAGATATACTAAAAAAAGATGAGATTGAATTACTAAAAAGTGCACCTAGTGGCTTATTTCAGTTCGAGGTTGGGGTTCAAAGTACCAATAATACTACTTTAAAACATATAAATAGAATGGTTAATTTTTCTTCTATAGAGGAAAAAGTTGTAGAGATTAAAAATCTTCAAAATATAAAGCAACATTTAGATTTAATAGCAGGATTACCAGGAGAAGATTTAAGTTCTTTTATTAATTCATTTAACGATGTATATTCAATAGAACCAGAAGAGATTCAACTAGGGTTTTTAAAATTATTAAAAGGTTCTAATATGAGGGAGGAAGCAGGTATGTGGGGAATGGAATATTCGCCATATCCACCTTATGAAATTTTAAAAACATCTAGCATAAGTTACGAGGAATTAGTAATACTAAAAAGAGTAGAAGCTATGGTAGATAAATATTATAATAGTGGAAAATTCCATAACATAATAAAATATTTTATAAATATTTTCCCAAATCCTTTTGATTTTTATTTAGAACTATCAAAGTTTTTTAAACATAAGGGATATCTTAATAGGAATATTAGCTCTACAGAGTATTACAAAGTATTTCTAGATTTTAATAAGGAAATATTAAAAAGAGATAATAACAGTTTAAAAGAAATTATAAAGTATGATTACTTAACTTACAACAAAAGAAGTTGGGTTCCCGACTTTATAAGAGAAGATGTGAATAGAGATGAAATAGATAAAGTAAAGGAAATTTTAAAACAAGATGATGTAAACATAAACTTTTCAAAAGTACATATACAAAAGTTTAATTTAGACATGGAATTATATATACAAGAAAATGTTTTAAAAAAGGCTGAAGTATATGTGATTTTTTACGAAAATAAATACAAGGTTAAATTTATAACAAATATAGATAAGAGTTTTTAAGAATTTTGAAAGAATATTAAGTTAAATACTAAAATAACAAAAAAAAATAGGATACTATCATGTATAATGGGGAATAATTATTAATTTAATGTTAAATGACTTGAAACCATATTAAAAAGTGAGTATAATATGTGTATGTTGTAATTAATACTACATTAAGTATTATTTAAGATAAAATAATATTATTTTTATTATTTTTAAAGGTGGTGATAACTTGGCAATGGAAGCTATACAAAAAATAAAACAGGCTGAAGAAAAGGGCGAAGAAATAGTTGCAAAAGCTAAATCTGAAGCTAAAGATCTTATAAAGGAGGTCACAAAAGAAGCCGCTTTAAAGTATGAAAATATTATTAAAGAAGGCAAAGAAGAAGCCCAAAGCTTAATTAAAAAAGCGGAGGAAGAAGGAAGAAAAGTAGCTGAACCGATTTTAGAAAAAGGGAAAAGCGAAAAAGAAGCAATATTAAATATGAATAGTATTAAATTAGATAAGGCAGTAAATTTAATCTATGAGAGGATAGTGAAGTCTCATGGCAATAGTTAAAATGAATAAATTCTCTTTATTTTCTTTTAAGACTAAAAAAGAGATTTTACTAGATGCTCTTCATAAGTTTGGAAAGGTTCAATTTATAAATCTTCAAGATAAGAATACAGAGGATTTGGAGTTTTTCCAAAAGGACTCAGAAAAAATTAAGTTATCAGAAATAGAGGAGAACCTTGCAAAGCTGAAATTTTCTTTGGATTTCATAGAAAAATATATTGATAAAGAAGGAACTATTGAGGCACTTAAAAAAGGTAAGAGTACTATTTCTTACGAAAGACTTATTGAAGTTGGAACTAGTGAAACTTGGAGAGAGTACTATAGCTCCTTAAAGGAAAAAGAAAAGAGCTTAAATGAAATTAAAAATGAATATACAAAGTTAAATTCAGAAGTAGAAGTTCTTAAACCTTGGCTTAATCTAGATACTAGAATTATAGATCTTAAAGGAATGAAAACTTCTTTGTATTTTATAGGAAGTATCCCAAAGGCTGCCAAGGAATCCTTTATAGAAGAATTTAATTCAAAGGTTGAAAGTTCATATATTGAAGTTATAAGTGAAGTTAAGGCAGACCTTAACCTATTAGTTATAGTTCATAAAGAGGAAAAAGAAGCAGAAAGCATTCTTAAATCTTTTGGATTTAATAGCATTACTTTAAATTATGAAGATGTACCATGTAAAATAGTTGAATCTCTAAACGTAAGAAAAGAAGAGATTTTAAAAGAAGAAGAAAATATTAAGGGTTCTATAAAAGAATTTAAAGGTCAGTATGAAGAACTTAAAATAGCTTATGAATATTACTCTACATTAGAAGATAAAGCAGAAGCTTCAGAAAACTTTTTAAAGAGTAAAAATGTTGTGGCTATAGAAGGATGGGTACCGACTAAAGAAGTCTCTAATCTAGAGAGAGAAATTAAAGAAGTAGTGGGAGAAGATTATTATTTTACTACTGAAGGAGCAGAAGTAGATGATAGTGAAGTTCCTGTACTTCTTAAAAACAATAAACTTGTTTCAGCTTTTGAATCTATAACTGAAATGTATAGTTTACCAAGATATAATGAAATAGACCCAACTCCATTATTAACACCATTCTACCTAGTTTTCTTTGGAATGATGCTTGCGGATATTGGATATGGACTTTTAATGTTACTTGGAACCATTTTTGCACTTAAAGCATTTAATCTTGATGATAAACAAAAGAGTTTTGTTAAATTCTTTTTATTTCTAAGTATACCAACTATGATTGCTGGTGCAGTATATGGAAGTTTCTTTGGTGGGATTATAAATTTACCTAAATTAGTTGACCCAGGGGAGGATGTTATAGTAATACTTATTGCATCTATTATACTTGGTGTTGTACAGATTTTTGCAGGACTTGGAATAAAAGCTTATATGTTAATTAGAGAAAAAGACTATGTAGGTGCATTATTTGATGTAGGTGCATGGTATGCTTCCTTAATAGGAGCCTTCCTTTTCTTGGGTGCTGGAGCTATTGGTTTATCACAAACAGTAAGTACTATAGGAAAGTGGATAATGATAATAGGAATGGCTACTATTGTACTAACACATGGTAGAGAAAATAAAAGTGTTGGAGCAAAACTTGGTGCTGGACTATATTCTTTATATGGAATATCAGGATATGTTGGTGACTTAGTTTCTTATTCAAGACTTATGGCTTTAGGTCTTGCAGGAGGATTCATAGGTTCAGCATTCAACATAATGGTTGGAATGCTTGGCAATGGGGTGGCTAAATGGATATTTGCTCCTTTAATCTTTGTTGCAGGACACATATTCAATTTACT
The DNA here is from genome assembly GCF_901482605.1 of Hathewaya histolytica. NCBI lineage: Bacteria > Bacillati > Bacillota > Clostridia > Eubacteriales > Clostridiaceae > Hathewaya > Hathewaya histolytica. The sequence goes on from NZ_LR590481.1 coordinate 1,069,984, forward strand.
TTTAAGTGCCTTAGGTGCATATGTTCATACTGCTAGATTACAGTATGTTGAATATTTCGGTAAATTTTATGAGGGTGGAGGTAAAGCCTTTAAACCTTTTAAATCTAAAAATAAATTCATAAATATTAAAAACAAGTAGGAGGAATAAAATATGAAAGGATTCATGGAATTTTTAATGCAAAACGGGGGTCTTGTATTTGCAACACTTGGTATTGCACTTGCAGTTATTATGTCAGGTATAGGATCAGCTAGAGGTGTTGGTATGGTTGGTGAATCTGCTGCAGGACTATTAACTGAAGAACCAGAAAAGTTTGGTAAGGCCTTAGTTCTTCAATTATTACCAGGTACACAAGGTTTATATGGCTTCGTTATTGGACTTATGGTATTTTTAAAATTAACTGGTGATATGACATTAGGTCAAGGTTTATACTACTTTATGGCTTGCCTTCCAGTTGCTTTTGCAGGATGGAAATCAGCTATAGCACAGGCTAGAACAGCAGCTGCTGGTATAGCAATACTTGCTAAAAATCCAGAGCATACTACAAAAGGTATCGTTTTATCAGTAATGGTTGAAACTTACGCTCTTTTAGGATTCGTTATTTCTCTATTATTAGTGTTTAAGCAAATTTAATTATAACAAATTAAAGTACCTTTTTAAGGATGTGAAGATATGTCTAATATAGAAAACTTAACTTCTAAAATTATGGAAGATTCTAAAGGAGAAGCTCAAAGAATATTAGAAAGTGCTAAAAAAGAAGCAAATGATATTATGAACTCTAAAGAAGAATCTGCAAAGAAGATTAAATCAGGTTTAATACAAAAATCAAATTTAGAAGCTAAGAGTAAAAAGGATAGGATAGTTTCTAGTGCAGAACTTAAAGCTAGAAATGAAAAATTAGAGGCTAAACAAGAAGTTATAAATAGAACTTTTAATGAAACTATAAGTAAACTTTCTAAAATGAGCCAAGAAGATTTTGTGAGCTTTTTAAGAGGAAATATATCTTCTTTACAATTGAAAGGTGGAGAAGAAATTATAGTTTCTAAGGATTTTAGGGAGTCAATTGATACTTCATTACTTACAGATTTAAATTTAAGACTTGCAAAAGAAGAGAGAGAGATTCCGTCAGGATTTATTATAATTAATAATGGTATTGAATTTAACTATACTTTTGAGGCCTTAGTTCATTCTTTAAGAGAAGAACTAGAATATGAGGTGGCAAGTATATTATTCAATTAGCCTTAAGGAGGATAGCCCTATGGATAGAATGGATTTTACTCAGGCAGTATCTAGACTCAGAGTTCTAGAGAAAAGACTCCTTAATAAAGTTAAGATCGAAAGAATGATAGATAGTTCCTCTGCGGATGAAGCTCTTAAAGTGCTTAATGAAACAGAATACTCAAGTTTAATGGGAAATGTGAAAAGAGCAGAGGACTATGAAATACTTTTGCAAGAAGAACTTGAAAGGGTGTACTCTCTTATTAGTGAAATTACACCGGATAATTCTTTAATAGAGATATTAAAGATAAAGTATGATTATCATAATATCAAGGTTCTTTTAAAAGCTAAAGCTTTAAATAAAGAGTTCCCTGAACTTTTAACTACTATGGGTACCCAGGAAATAGATAAACTTAAAGATGCTATAAACACAGGCATTTTTAAAGGTCTATCAGAGGAAATTCAAGGGGTTATAAAAGAAGTAGAGGACAAATTTAAGGAGTCAAAAGACCCACAGGTTATAGATATAATTACAGATAAATATATGTATGAAGATATGTTAAAAAGAGCAGAAATCTTAAAAGAGGAATTTATAATAGACTATGTTAAATCAAATATAGATTTAATTAATATAAGAACTCTTATAAGAGTAAAAACTCAAGAGAAACCTTTGAAGTTTTTACAGAGTGTACTTTTAGAAGGTGGAATGATTAAATTAGATACCCTTCTAAATGTATATAGTGATACTTTTGAAAACATAATATCAAAATTATCTTCTACAAAATATAAGGCTGTTGTAAAAGAAGGATTAGAGGAATTCTTATCAAGTGGCAAACTTACTCTATTTGAAAAATTATTTGAAGATTATTTGATGAATCTTGTAAAGAATGCTAAATATGTTCACTTTGGACCAGAACCATTATTTGCTTATATTTTGGCAAAGGAAACTGAAATTAAGATTATAAGAATAATAATGGTAGCAAAATTAAACAATGTTCAAAGTAGCGTAATCAGAGAAAGGTTGCGTGATATATATGTATAAAATAGGAGTTGTAGGCGATAAGGATTCAATACTGGCCTTTAAAGCTATTGGGATAGATACTTTTCCTGTAATTGAGCCAGTTCAAGCTCAGAAGACCATAGATAGATTAGCTATGGAAGAATATGCAGTTATATTTGTAACAGAACAGGTGGCTGCACAAATAGAGGAAACAATAGAGAGATATAATAGACAAATGCTTCCTGCCGTGATTTTAATACCAAGTAACCAAGGTTCACTGAACATTGGATTAAAGAGAATAAGTGATAATGTTGAAAAGGCTGTAGGCGTGAATATATTATAGAAAGGTAGGTAGGAGAACTTGAAGATCGGAAAGATTATTAAAGTTTCAGGTCCATTAGTTGTAGCTATGGATATGGATGAAGCTAACGTATTTGACGTTGTTAAAGTTGGAGAAAAAGGTCTTATAGGCGAGATCATTGAAATGAGAGATGATAGAGCTTCTATCCAAGTTTATGAGGAAACTGCAGGTATAGGTCCTGGGGACCCAGTAGTAACTACAGGAGAACCTCTTAGTGTTGAACTTGGACCAGGTCTTATAGAGTCAATGTTTGATGGAATTCAAAGACCTCTTGATGAATTTATGGAGGCTGCTGGAAGCTCATTTTTAACTAAAGGTGTATCAGTGCCATCATTAAATAGAACTAAAAAGTGGGAATTTAAGCCTTCAAGAAAAGTAGGAGACAAAGTTTCAGCTGGTGATATTATTGGTACAGTTCAAGAAACACCTGTAGTACTTCATAAAATAATGGTTCCTTATGGAATAGAAGGTACTATAAAAGAAATAAAAGAAGGCGAATTCACTGTAGAAGATGTAGTAGCTATTGTTACTACTGAAAAAGGTGAAAAAGAATTAACTTTAATGCAAAAATGGCCTGTTAGAAGAGGAAGACCTTTTGCTCAAAAGTTAAATCCTATGGAACCAATGGTTACAGGACAAAGGGTTATAGATACCTTTTTCCCAGTAACAAAGGGAGGAGCTGCTGCTGTTCCAGGGCCATTTGGAGCTGGTAAAACAGTTGTTCAGCACCAAATAGCTAAATGGGGAGATTCTGAAATAGTTGTTTACGTTGGATGCGGAGAACGTGGTAACGAAATGACAGATGTTCTTAATGAATTCCCTGAACTAAAAGACCCAAGAACTGGTGAAAGCTTAATGAAGAGAACAGTTCTTATAGCCAACACTTCAAACATGCCAGTTGCAGCTAGAGAAGCTTCAATTTATACTGGTATTACCATAGCTGAATACTTCAGAGATATGGGTTACTCAGTTTCAATTATGGCAGACTCAACTTCAAGATGGGCAGAAGCCCTAAGAGAGATGTCTGGTAGACTTGAAGAAATGCCAGGAGACGAAGGTTATCCAGCATACCTAGGTTCAAGACTTGCAGACTACTATGAAAGAGCTGGTAAAGTTATTTGTTTGGGAGATGATGGAAGAGAAGGAGCGGTTACAGCAATAGGTGCGGTATCACCTCCAGGAGGAGATATTTCAGAGCCTGTAACTCAATCTACACTAAGAATAGTTAAAGTATTCTGGGGACTAGATTCTCAACTTGCATACAGAAGACACTTCCCATCAATTAACTGGATTACATCTTATTCTCTATACCTAGATAAAATAGGTCAATGGATAAATGAAAATGGAGCTCCAGAGTGGACTAAATTAACAACACAAGCAATGTTATTATTACAGGAAGAAGAGAAACTTCAAGAAATAGTAAGGCTTGTTGGTATAGATGCACTTTCTGAAGAAGATAGATTAAAGCTAGAAGCTTCTAAATCTATAAGAGAAGATTACTTGCAACAAAATGCTTTCCATGAAGTTGATACCTATGCTTCATTGGAAAAACAGTATATGATGTTAAAAGTAGTTCTTGCTTTCTATGATTTAGGAAAAAAAGCTTTAAATGCAGGAGTTTATTTAGATAAGATAGTTAAGCTTGAAGTAAGAGAAAGAATAGCAAGAGCTAAATATATAAGTGAAGATAAGAAAGATGAAATAAATAATATCTACACTGAATTAGAAGAGGCTATAGATAACTTAATTGCAGAAGGAGGTGTAGTAAATGCTTAAAGAATATAGAACAGTAAGAGAAGTTGTTGGACCTCTAATGTTAGTTGATGGTGTTGAGAATATTAAGTTCGACGAGCTTGTTGAAATAGAAATGCAGACAGGTGAGAAGAGAAATGGTAGAGTTCTTGAAATAAATGGAGATAAAGCCTTAGTTCAGTTATTTGAAGGATCTTCAGGAATTAACTTAAAAGGAACTAAAGTTAGGTTCCAAGGTAGACCATTAGAACTTGGAGTATCTGAAGATATGTTAGGTAGAGTCTTTGACGGCCTTGGAAGACCAAAAGATGGTGGACCTAGAATAATTCCAGAAGCAAAAAAAGATATAAATGGTGAAGCTATAAATCCATTTGCTAGAGATTATCCATCAGAATTTATTCAAACTGGTATATCTCCAATAGATGGACTAAACACTCTAGTTAGAGGACAAAAACTTCCTGTATTCTCAGGGGCAGGACTTCCACATGCTCAACTAGCTGCACAGATTGCAAGACAAGCGAAGGTTTTAAACTCAGACTCAAAATTCGCAGTTGTGTTTGCAGCTATTGGTATTACTTTTGAAGAAGCCGAGTACTTTGTTGAAGAGTTTACAAAAACTGGAGCTATAGATAGATCAGTTCTATTTATGAATTTAGCATCTGATCCTGCTATAGAAAGAATAGCAACTCCTAGAATGGCATTAACTACAGCTGAGTATCTAGCTTATGAAAAAGGAATGCACGTACTTGTTATTATGACTGATATTACAAATTACTGTGAAGCTTTACGTGAAGTTTCTGCAGCTAGAAAAGAAGTTCCGGGTAGAAGAGGATATCCAGGATACTTATATACTGACCTTTCTACATTATATGAAAGAGCAGGAAGACTTAAAGGTATTGAAGGTTCTATTACACAAATTCCAATACTTACAATGCCTGAAGATGATAAAACACATCCAATACCAGACTTAACTGGATATATCACAGAAGGACAGATTATACTATCTAGAGAATTATACAAAAAAGGTATAATGCCTCCTATAGATGTCCTTCCATCTCTATCTAGATTAAAAGATAAAGGTATTGGAAAAGGTAAAACAAGGGAAGACCATGCAGATACTATGAACCAGCTTTTCTCTGCTTATGCACAAGGTAAAGAAGCTAAAGAACTTGCTGTTATATTAGGTGAATCTGCACTTTCAGATACTGATAAAATGTTTGCAAAATTTGCAGAAGCTTTCGAAGGAAAATATGTAGCTCAAGGCTTCGATACAAATAGATCAATTGAAGAAACGCTTAATTTAGGATGGGAGCTTCTAAGTATTTTACCTAAATCAGAACTTAAGAGAATTAGAGATGAGTATATAGAAAAATACCTACCTAAAAGAGAGGGTGAGTAAAGGTGGCAAAACTTAATGTAAATCCCACCAGAATGGAGCTCACTAAGTTAAAAAAGAGACTTGTTACAGCAACTAGAGGTCATAAGCTTTTAAAAGATAAACAAGACGAACTTATGAGAAGATTTATAGACCTTGTAAAGCATAATAACGAACTTAGAAAGAGCGTAGAAGAAGAACTTTCTGGGGCTTTTAAGGATTTTGTTATGGCTAGAGCTTTAATGTCATCAGAATTTTTAGAAGAGGCTATTATGTATCCAAAAGAAAGTATTTCCGTAGATGTTACAAAGAAGAATATAATGAGTGTTAATGTTCCTGAGATGGAGTTTAAAAGAAAATTAGAAGGTGATGGAGGAAGTATATATCCATATGGTTTTGCAAATACTTCTTCTGAACTAGACGGTTCTCTTGAAAAACTTTATAATATACTTCCTAGTCTATTAGAACTTGCTCAAGTAGAAAAATCATGTCAACTTATGGCTGATGAAATTGAAAAGACAAGAAGAAGGGTAAATGCTCTAGAATATATGACTATACCTCAATTACAAGAGACTATAAAGTATATTAGGATGAAATTAGATGAAAATGAAAGAGGCGCATTAACAAGACTTATGAAGGTAAAAGCAATGCTTCAACAAGAAGCTTAAATTAAAAGCTGGGGTTTTCCTCAGCTTTTTTATTTGAAATAGTAATTAACTTATGATATTATCATAGTAAGATATATTCAGTAGGTGATTTTAATGGATTGTAAAAGTGATAAAATTTTATTTCATGTTGATACTGTAAAAATGATAAAATCTATATTAGAAGAAATAAAGATTTTATCACAAGATAAACCCGTTATGGATAAATTAGAAGAAATTAATTGTATCCTAGAAAATAATAATATTATCTATAATGAAAATGCGTCTAAAGATGAGGAAGAAAAACTTCTTGATTTGATTTATAATAAGATGAAGTCCACGAAAGACAAGGATCTAAATGTGAAACTATATATGCTTTATAGAAAGTTAGAGGACGAAAAAATAAGTAATGAAGAAGCTAGAAGGTTATATGAAGTTTATATAAAGACTGAATACAATGATAGATACATTTAAATTTAGGAGGGAGGAATTATAAAGTTAGATAACTTTATAATAAGACATGACAGTAAGAAAAATACTACATTTTACAGATGAGGAATTACATAAGCCTTGTGATAGGATAAAAGAAATAAACGAAGAGGTATTTCAATTAGCAGAAGACCTAAAAGATACTCTATATTCTACAGACGGAGTAGGCCTTGCAGCACCTCAGATAGGTGTCTTAAAAAGAATGATTTTAGTAGATTTAAGAAATGGGATGGATCCAATTATTCTTATAAATCCTAAAATAACATCTCAGAGTGGTAAAGAGACATCTATAGAAGGATGTTTAAGCTATCCTGGATATGCAGGGGAAGTTATGAGACCAAAAGCTATTAAAGTATTTGGTATTAATCTTAAAGGTGAAAAGGTAAACATTAAGGCGGATGGATTCCTGGCAAGATGTTTCTGTCACGAAATAGACCACCTAGATGGAGTTGTATATACAGATAGAACTAGATATATATACGAAGAAGAGAGTTCAGAGGAATAATTTTATAAACTTAAATATTATAAGAGTATAGAAGGATAATTTAAATTTATCTTCTATACTCTTTATTTTATACAAAAAAATATTGACATTAACATTTAAAGTATATTATATTTAAAATCTAAAATTAATAATTTTAATCTAATATTAATAGTAAATTATGAACAATGGTGGTGATGTATATAAAAAGATATATATTTCATGTACATACTGAATATTCACAGGATAGTGACATGAGAATAGAAAAAATATATAAAAAGTTAAAGAAAAATAATATAGATGGTATTGCTATAACGGACCATAACTCTATTAAAGGAGCAATTAAATTTAAAGAAAAGTATGGCAAGGAAATTGATGTAGTAATTGGGGAAGAAATAATGACAACTAATGGAGAAATAATAGGATTATTCTTAGAAGAGGAAATTCCTAAGGGTTTATCTCCAATGGAGACAATTAAAAGGATAAAAGAGCAGGATGGAATTGTATACATACCTCATCCCTTCGATGATAAAAGGAAAAAAACTTGCTTAGATGAAAAATTTATAAATGAATTGCAAGATAATATAGATGTTATAGAAGTATTTAATGGTAGATGTATACAAAATTCATATAATGAAAAAGCTGATTGTTTAGCAAGAGAACTAAATAAGAGAGGCATAGTTGGTAGCGATGCACATAGTTATTATGAAGTCCAGTTTAATTATGTGGAATTTAGAAATAAAATCACTAGAAATAATATATTAGAAGAGCTTAAACATTTTAAAATATTACAAAAAAGAAATAATAAAATTATACATTATTATACAATGTACATTAAGATAAAGAAATTAATAAAGGATGGTAAACTGGATGAAGCATTTAACTTTATCTATAGAGGATGTAAAAAGAGATTTAAAGCGTTTAGAAAAGTATATAGAAAGTAATGGATTTCAACCTAGTTGTATAGTTTATATAAAAAATGGTGGATATTTAGTAGGAAAAGAAATGGGAAATTACTTTAAGGTTCCAGTTAACGGAATAAAGATTTCAAGAAGGGGTAATGGTTTAAAAACAAAGATAAAATTCTTATTTAGAATAATTCCAAGTTTCTTAAAAAACTTCTTAAGAGAATTAGAAATAAAATTACAGGTACATAAAATACATAATAAAAGGGTAGTAACACAAATAGATGGAAATTTAGTTCAAGGATTAAATGTGTTATTAGTGGATGACTCTATTGATACTGGAAATTCAATAGTGTCTGCCATAAGATTTATAAAAGAGAATTACGGGGAAAGTTTGAAAATTCAAGTTGCAGCATTAAACAAGTTTAATATGAGTGATGAAAAAGTGACTACGAATTATTATATATATAAGGATACTATAATTACTTATCCTTGGTCAAAGGACTCTAGGGAATATAAAAAATTCATAAACATGTACACTAGAAACATTTAATAATAGCAATATAAAGGGCATAAAGATTAGCTATTAATTATTTTTTAAGTAGGATGTTAATAAGGAGTAGTGAATATGGCTATAAAGATTAGTATTGTAGTTGCTGCATATAATGTGGAAACTTATATAGAAAGATGTTTAATGAGTTTAAAGAATCAAACCTTTAAGGAGATTGAGGTCATAGTAATTAATGATGGATCAACAGATAATACTTTGGCAATTGCAAAAAACTTTGAAAAAGATGATAGAAGGTTTAGGGTAATATCTCAGAAAAATTTAGGGCTTAGTTCTGCACGAAACTTAGGCATAAAAAATGCTAGAGGTAAATATATAGCTTTTATGGATGCAGATGACTTTGCCGATTATAAAATGTATGAACTTCTTTATAGAGAAATAGAAAAAGGGAAATCTGATTTAGCTATATGTTCTTTTTATAAAGTATGGGAAAGAAAAAATAGTGGTGAAATTGAGAGTAAGAAAATAAAACTAAATACTAATATATTAAGAGGAGATATAGTACAGAATTTTTTATGTAAGCATTATGAAGCTTTTGTTGTTGCATGGAATAAATTATATAAGTTGAAAATTATAAAGAATAACAATATATATTTTAAAAATAAGGCTTTTTTTGAGGATTTAGGTTTTATGCCTAGATATTTATACTATTGTAATAGTATAACATGGATAGAGGATCAACTTTATTACTATGTTCAAAGAGAAGGGTCTATTACGCAAAGTTATAATCCTATAATTAGGAAATCTCTTAGTGATACATATAAGTTATTGATTGATTTCTTTAAAGAAGAGGAATCGTATTTAAAAGGCGTTGAACTTTTGAAGGTTAGGATGGAGATATATAATTATAACTATTGTTTGAAGACAGATAGACAGGCTAATTTTAAACCTAAATTTTCTTATAATAATTTAAGTTTACCTTTAAAACATAATATAGCATTACTTTTAATAAAATTAAATCCTAAACTATATAAAAAGATAGGGAAGAGTATACTTAAAGTTATTTAAACATTTTTTAAGAAATGAGGATATTAGAAATGTTAATAGAAAGTATATTATTAGTAAGTATTTTTTCAATATTTTTAGTAAAAAAGGTTTATGTATTATTTTTCAGTGCTTTTATAATATATAATTTTTTCATTTTTAAACACAATAAATATATTAACAATATACATAGTTTTATTTCTTTGAAAAAAGGTGAAAAGTTCCATAATTGGCAAAAATGGTGTTTAGGGTTCTTAATATGGGCCATAATTAATTATCTTATGAACTTTTCCGGTGAAAACATGGTATTAATTCAAAAGCTAATAGTAAATTTATTATTTTTAATAAGTTGTGGGATTTATGCTACCAATAAACAAAATGACAAGTTATATTTAAGGATAAAATACTTGTTAAGAATAATTATTATATGCAATTTGATACAAATATTGTATATATATTTTTCAACTAACACATCGATTTTACATTTCTTAGAAGTTAATAGTTCATCTGATGCATATAAAATTTTTAGAGATAGATATATATTTATCGGGCATGATAATAAAAATATATGGGCTACCAAGCTGGTATTTATACAGTGTATATATATGTATTTTTATTATGAAAGGCATAAACTAAAAGAAAATATCTTTATGTTCATATCAATTTTAAATATTGTTTTATTGCTTTCAAGGACTGCTCAATTAGCTTTTGGTTTTTGTATATTTTATGTGATATATGATATATATATAAACTTAAAAAAACACATTAAAATATCTATTTTTATACCAAGTATAGTTATAAGTGCATTATTAATTTGCTTCATAATTTATAAATTTTTTCATATAAAATTTAACATGGAAGATGGAGGTTTCACTAGAATAATAATGTGGAGAACCTTTATAAAGAATTTTTTACATGAAAATTTTATATTTGGATATGGTATAGGAAAAACAAAAGAGTTTTTAATTAAATATGGTTCAGTTCATGTAAACACTAATATGCATAATTTTATTTTGAATATATCTTTAGAGTTTGGGATTCTAGGCTTGGGCTTATATTTAATGTGGCTATTAGGTATATTAAAAAGTTTTTTATATAAATCTTGCAATAAAATAAAGACTATTTTGGTTATAATAATACCGTTTATTGTTATTATATCTTTACAATATTTAGGATATGATAATGATCTTGTACTTTTTTTAGGTATTGTATATATTTTAAAAAATAAAGCATACAATTTCGATAAAAAACTAACTTAGGAAGTGAAAACTTTGAAAAATTTATTTTTAGTATATACACCATATCATTTGATTTTAGCTACAACTATAGTCATAGGTCAAAATTGTGAGGAACAGAACGACTTAATTATAATGAATACATTTGATACTAATAAATTAGATTTAAATAGTATAAATTTCATATTTAATAGGGTAGTTATTGTAGACAAAAAAAACAATTTAGAAAGTTTTGTGGAAAAGATTAAAAATAATCTTTTAGTAATTAATCAAATAAAAGTTTGTATAAAAGAAACTAAGTATAATTATGTTTATTTATGTCATGATGATACCCCCATTGATCAAAAGACAATAGATATATGTTTAAGAAATAATAGCCAATGTAAATTTATATATTTGGAAGATGGATCTTTTTGTTACTGTGATTATGAAACTATAAAACCTAAGGGTAAAATACAACAATCTATTAAAGAAGTTATATGTAAAACAGTTTTTGGAATAAAAGACGCTTATGAATTTATTGAGATTCTTGGAACACACAGTAAATTAGACCACTTAAGACTTTTATGGCCTGAGTTTGCAAGAAAAGAATTAAAAAGTAAACCTATACATGAGATAGAAAGGGAATTGCTTTTAAGTAGTATAAATAAGGTTTATAGTAATAAGTTTAATGATGTACATATTAAGAATAATTCAATTATTATTTTGTTAGAATTATTTGATGCGAGAGTTATGGATTTTAACAAATATAGTGATCTTATATACAATATAGTAAATTATAGTAAGATGGCTAATATCAATGTTTACATTAAGTATCACCCTAGGGAAGTTAATAGATACATGGATTATATAAAAAAAGAAGAATATATAATTTTTCTAGATAAAGATGCACCAGCAGAGGTGTTATGTAGCAAGGCATTAGATAAAAAAGTTTATATTATTTCTTTAAAATCCACATCATTATATACCTTAATTAAAATGAGCAATAACATAAAAATTATATCACTAATTAATGTCTTAGGTTTTAAAGATAATAATTTCACAGTGTTTTTTAATAAATTAGGAATGATTATGCCTTCAAGTTTTGAAGAGCTATGTGAAGATTTGAATGATTTAGGTAATCAGAAGTTTTAAAAGAAATTAAGAAGTAAGGGGAATGATTTATGAAAAAACCAGATATTCAAATAAACAATAGAAGAATTGGGGAAGAATATAAGCCTTTAGTTATTGCAGAGATAGGAATTAACCATGAAGGTAGCTTAGAGATTGCAAAAGAGATGGTAGATGCTGCATATGGTGCAGGGGCTGAAATCATTAAGCATCAAACTCATGTTATAGATGATGAGATGAGTAGTGAAGCAAGAAAAGTGATTCCGGGAAACACTAATGTATCTATTTACGATGTAATGGAAAGATGTGCATTAAATGAAGCTGATGAAATAGAATTAAAAGAATATGTAGAGTCTAAAGGTATGGTTTATTTGAGCACTCCTTTTTCAAGGGCTGCAGCAGATAGGTTAGAGCGAATGGGAGTAGTAGCTTATAAAATTGGCTCAGGGGAATGTAATAATTATCCTTTAGTAGAGCATATAGCAGCATTTGGTAAACCTATGATAGTTTCAACAGGTATGAATGATATTCAAAGCATTAAAAAAACAGTAGAAATTCTAGAAAAATACAAGGTTCAATATGCTTTGTTACATTGTACAAATTTATATCCTACTCCTGCAAGTTTGGTTAGATTGGGAGCTATGCAAGAACTTAAAGACAATTTTCCTAATGCAGTTATTGGATTATCGGATCATACTATTAATAATAATGCTTGTCTAGGTGCAACTGCATTAGGGGCATCAATATTAGAGAGACATTTTACGGATTCTAAAGAAAGAAAAGGACCAGATATTTTATGCTCTATGGATACAGCTGAATTAAAAGAATTAATTAAGGGAAGTAGTGAGATTTTTGAAATGAGAGGTGGAATTAAAAAGGCTGCTATAGAAGAGCAAGTAACAATTGACTTTGCATTTGCAACAGTTGTGGCAATTAAGGATATAAAGTCTGGAGATCCTCTTACAAAAGAAAATATTTGGGTAAAGAGACCTGGTACAGGTGAAATAAAGGCAGAACAATTTAATTCATTATTAGGGAAAAAAGCTAAGAATAATATTTTAAATGATAGCCATCTAAAATGGAGTGATATAGAATAATGGTTCTTAAATAGAATATAACAACACCAGATATTTTTAGATGGTGTAGCATTATATACTATACTAGACAAATGAAAAGATACTACATAGGGAGGTTTTTAATGAAAAAAATAGTCTTTCTTACAGGTACTAGAGCTGATTATGGGAAAATAAAATCATTGATGAATAAAGTTGAAAGCAGTGAGAAATTTGAGTTACATATATTTGCTACGGGAATGCATATGTTATCAAGATATGGCTCTACTTGGATAGAAATAGAAAAGGATGGTTTTAAAAACATATATAAGTTTATAAATCAACAAAGAAATTGTCATATGGACATGGCATTAAGTAATACAATTTTAGGATTTAGTAATTATGTATGCGAATTAAAACCAGATATGATTGTTATACATGGGGATAGATTAGAGGCTCTAGCTGGTGCAATAGTTGGAGCGTTTAATAATATAAAAGTAGTACATATAGAAGGTGGAGAGGTATCCGGAACTATAGATGAATCTATAAGACATGCTATAACTAAGTTTTGTCATATTCATTTAGTAAGCAATGAAGAAGCTAAAGGGAGAATAGTCCAAATGGGAGAAGAAGAGAAGAATATATTTATTATAGGTTCTCCAGATGTGGATATAATGGCTTCAAAAAACTTACCTACAATAACAGAAACTAAGAATAGATATGATATAGGTTTTAATAGGTATGCTATATTGATATATCATCCAGTTACCACTGAAATAGATAAAATAAGAAAAAATGTTAAAGCTTTAGTAGATGCTCTTATAGAGTCTAGAAAAAACTATGTTGTCATATACCCTAATAATGATGAAGGAAGTTCTGAAATTTTTAATGAGTATAAAAGATTAATAAACAATGATAATTTTAAGATATTTCCATCTATTCGATTTGAATACTTTTTAACTTTATTAAAGCATAGTGAGTTTATAATAGGAAACTCTAGTGCAGGAATAAGGGAAAGTGGAGTATACGGTATAACATCTATAGATCTTGGAAATAGGCAACAGGGAAGATATGATATATATAAGATGAATAATATAATACATGTGGATGAGGATAAGAAACATATTTTAGAAGCTATAAAATTAGCAGAAATAAAGGAAAAAAGTTATACAAAAACATTTGGACACGGAAATAGCGATGAAAAGTTTTTAGAAATTCTAGAAGATGATTATATTTGGAATTTAAACATTCAAAAAAAATTTATTGATATATTGCATTAGGAGAGAAAATATGTACTATAATAAAACGTTTTTAGCTATAATACCTGCCAGAGGTGGGAGTAAGGGGATTTATAAAAAAAATATAGTTAAAATAAAAGGAAAGCCACTTATTCAATATACAATTGATGAAGCTAAGAAATCAAAGTATTTAGATAGAGTTATTGTATCAACGGAGGATGAAGAAATTTCACGAATTTCAAGGACAATTGGTGCAGAGGTTCCCTTTTTAAGGCCTAAATACTTAGCACAGGATAAATCCAAGGTTATAGATTCCATAATATATACTATAAATAAATTTGAAGAAAATGGATTTAAGTATGATTATGTAGTTTTATTGCAACCGACACAACCACTAAGATTAGCTTATCACATAGATGAAGCCATAGAGAAAATTGTTAAAAAAAATGAAGATAGTTTAGTTAGTATTTCAGAAGTTAAGGAGCATCCTATTTTAATGAGAACCTTAGATGAAAATGAAAGAACTATAAGTTTGTTAAATGTAAACAGCACAGTTAGAAGACAAGAATTTCCTAAGATGTATAAGGTTAATGGAGCTATATATATAAATAAGATAAATAGCAATTTGAATAAGGATACTAGTATGAATGATAATATATTAGCTTATATTATGGAAAAAGAATACGATTTAGATATTGATGATGCAATAGATTTACAGATGTTTAAATTGAATTTGGAGAAATAAAATGAGTATAAAGGGGATTTTTCACAGGGCTTTTAAACTAGATTTTTTAAAACATGGATTTAATTATATAATAGCAAATTTCTTTTCAAAAGGGTTAGTATTTTTAATGATACCTGTATTTACTCGTATATTAACTCCAAGTGAATATGGAACTTACTCTATCTATGTAACAATAGTTAGTATTTTTAGTATTTTAATATCTTTAAATATTCCTGCAGCTATAAAACAAAGTTACTTAAAGAGAGAAAAGGAATTTTCAGCGATACTTGGAACAAACTTAATATTCATAGTTCTTACTACACTTCCAATAGCTATAGTATATTTTATATTTAGTAATGAAATTAGTGATTTTTTTAAAGTTCCTGCTAAAGTTTTTAAACTCTCTATAGTAGTTTGTATATTTTTAATGTTTTATAATATATACATCTATTATTTAGAAGCTAAACAAGAAAGTTTTAAATTTTTGAAAATATCTTGTTCTAATAAAATAATAGAGACTAGCTTATGTATATCTTTTCTTTTTTTAATTAGTAGTAATAAGTATTATTCAGCTATATATGGGCAGATAATAGCTATTAGTATATTTGCTGTTATTTGTTTATACAAGCTTATAAAAATTGCAGATTTTAAATTTGATTTAGGGTATTTAAAGTATAGTCTAGATTATTCAATACCATTAATTCCTCATAATTTATCAAATTTTATTTTAGCGCAATTTGATAAAATAATATTAAATCAAATTTTAGGAGCACATTCTACAGGTGTATATTCCTTTGCTTATAATATAAGCATGATAATTACAGTTATAATAAATTCGTTGAATTCATCATGGGTCCCTATTTTTTTTGAAAACTACAGAAATAAAAAATATTTGTATCTACAAGATTTATCTAAAAGGTTTTTTAAAATTATATGCTTATGTTGTACTATAATAATTCTATTTTCAAAGGAAATTACTATGATTGTATCAACAGAGCAGTATTATAAAGGAATTAATATAATTCCTATTATTATATTAGGAAACTTAATGATATTTTTTTATGTGTTATATGCAAATTATGCATTTTATTATAACAATACATATATGATTTCAATAAATACTTTTATAGCTGGAATTATTAATATCATTCTTAATTATATATTTATACCTAAATGGAGTTATTTAGCAGCAGCATATACTACATTGTTCTCTTATATAGTTTTGTTTTTATTACATTATATAAATTCTAAATATATATTAAAGGCAAAAGTAATACCTCTAAGCATATTTAAATTTGATTTGATAAAATTTATATGTGTAATTAGTGTGTACTTTATAATTACACATATAATTGATAATACAATTATTTTAATTATGATAAAATCAGTTATTATAGCTGTATTAATAGTTATAGAGATACATAAGCAAATAATTTTCATATGATTTAAGGGGTTTGGTTTTAGATAGTGTTTTTATAACTTTCTAGGACCAGGCTTTTTTATTTTTTAAGATGATAATTTAATAAATATACTATTATTCCCATTGGATTTTCAAATTTTACTTCTAGCATCAATAATCATTGTTAATTATAAATTTCAATTTATTTAGTAATATAAAATATATTTTAAAATAAGTTAAAGATAATTTTAAAAATAAAGAATAATTAAATAACAACTATCTTATCAGTTGAAAGCAGTTTTCTATTATGATAAAATTGTATCATAGTAATAGTTTCACTATGACTTTGTGGAATTCTATTAAGGAGGGTATATTATGACTTATAAGGAGCTAAAAGAGAATATATATTGGGTTGGCGTGGAAGATCCTAAACTAAGAGTTTTTGATATAATAATGGAAACTAAAAGAGGGACAACCTATAATTCTTATTTGATTAATGATGAGAAAATTGCTGTTATAGATACTGTTAAAGATGGTTTTTTTGAAGAATTTACAAATAATATAAAAGGTGTAATTGGAGATAGAAAAGTCGATTATATAATAGTGCAGCACACAGAATTAGATCATAGTGGTTCTTTAAAAAGATTATTAGAAGTTTATCCAGAAGCAGTAGTAGTGGGTTCAAAAGCTGCTATAAACTATTTAAAAAATATAGTAAATAAGGAATTTGAATTTAAATATGCGGAAGGTGAACTAAACTTAGGAGAGCATACATTACAATTTATTTCTGCACCTAATTTACACTGGCCAGATACTATATTTACTTATGTTGAGAAAAAGAAAATAATATTTACTTGTGATGTAATGGGATGTCACTATTGCCCTAAAAACTGTATAACAGATCAATGCTCTGGGGATTATTGCGAAGAAATGAAATATTATTTCGATGTTATAATGGGACCATTTAAAAAGTTCGTTAACCTTGCATTTGATAAAATTGATAAATTAGAATTTGATATAGTAGCTCCAAGTCATGGACCGATTCATATAGAAGACTTAAAGGAATATAAAAACTTATACAGAGAATGGGCAAAAATCGAAGAAATAATAGAGAAAAATGTGCAAATTTTCTATATTTCTGCTTATGGGAACACAGAGGAAATGGCAAAATATATATGCGAAACTATTAACAAAAAAGGAATAAGGGCAGAAACTCATGAGATAACATCTACATCTCAAGAAGAACTATCTTCTTTAATTAAAGGTGCATCTGGTATATTGGTAGGTTCTCCTACAATAAATCAAGATGCTGTGAAACCTGCTTGGGACCTAATATCTTCTATATGCCCAATTGCTAACAGAGGAAAGGCGGCGGCAGCTTTTGGATCTTTTGGATGGAGTGGAGAAGGTGTAGGTATGATTACAGATAGATTAAAGGGGCTTAAATTTAAGGTTGTAGAACCTGGATTAAGATTTAAATTTGTTCCGGATACTGAAAAATATAAAGAAGCAGATGAATTTATAGAAAAATATCTAGAATTGTTATAATTTTTATAAATATGGTTTAAAACTAAGTCAAAAATAGTATAATATAATTATAGACATATAGGGGAGTTTAATACTCCCCTAATTTGTAATTAGTGACTTATAGATAAATAAACTATAATTCTGGAGGAAAATAATGAAGAGTAAAATAATAGACTACTTAAATGACAATGACTTAGATGATATTAAAGAGATAAAAGTATCTGAAAAAGATGTTTTTGTTCTAAAACTTAATTATTATTTTGATTCCTTAGAAATAGAAGGTGCAAACTCTTATGCGAAAGATGAATGTGAAGAAGGAGAAGAAAGTATAGAGTTTTATGAAGATTTTATACTTCCTTACCTAAGCGATTCTGCTGTAGATAATGTAGAGGATATAGTGAGAGATGTGTGTGAGGAATTAGACCTAGAATATCAATTAATTAGTTTTGATATAGATGTTGAGGAAAGTGAATACAATACATTTATAATTGCTTTTTATGAAAGAGATAAAGAATTTGATCTTGAAGACTATATAACGGAAATAATATAAATTTTTAATTACCCAAATTAAAATATTGAAACATGAAAAATATATGATATAATAATATAAAGGCCTGAGATGATCGAGTAACTTATAATGTTCAACCGACATAAGATACAAGGGATTCTCAACAATCTTTTATATGCCAGGCTTCATTTTAGGATTAAGTCCGCAGAAGAAGGCAGAAGAAAGATGAGAGAAACCCACCTGCGAGACGGCGGGTATTGAACATATAAGGGTACGACATTTCGGGTTATACATATGAGTATATTTTTATAGTTATAAAATGCTATAAGCTATATATAGAATAAGGTTGTACCATTATGGTACAACCTTATTTTTTAAGCTGCAAGACTAGAAGTCTTTATGATATTCTTTAATTTCAGTTTTTGATATTGGGAAATATACTTGTCCAATTTTTTACTTAATTTTAGTATTATAAAATTATTAGTTGATATAAAGTTAAGTAAAAAATTTAACATTCTTTTGTAAAAATTAATTCTTACTTCTAACGAGATAATACGACTATTCATTTAAATGACCCCTCTCTGAATAAAAAAATAAAATAAAATAATGAATAATAAACAATAAATACAAATATATATATTAAACTATATAAGAAAATCTTTATAAATACATTCTACCAAAAATAAATGTATTTGTTAAATTTTTTCATTATCTATTTTTCTCCATATTTTGATAAAGTTTAACACTTTTAGTGTAAAAAAAATCAAAAATGATAGTTTTAAAATTTTTGGAAATAGGTATAAGTGTTGAAAAAAGTACATTGGAATAAAATGTAAGTGTCGAAATGATTTTTTAAATTCATTATTCATAATCATTTAACAAAAAACTTCTTATTTTCTGAAAAATTTGTTTGAAATTTTATGAAATATCTAGTAAAATGGCTATAGAGTTAAAATTTAAGGGGGGCTAAGTAATGGCTGAAAATTTAAATCTTAAAGACTTAGAAAAAAAAGTTGAGTTAGCTTGGGACAAGTACACAAAGGAAGAACTAGAGAACGTTCAATCATTATCATCAAGATACATAGATTTTATGTCTCTATGTAAAACTGAAAGAGAGTGCGTTGATGAGTTCATAGCCCTAGCTGAAAAGAAAGGTTACAAAAACCTTGAAACTTTAGTTAAAGAAGGAACTAAATTAAATGCTGGAGATAAAGTTTATGCTAACTGCATGGGAAAAAGTTTAGTTCTATTTGTAATAGGTTCTGAACCAATTGAAAAAGGTTTAAGAATATTAGGTGCTCACGTTGACGCTCCAAGAATAGACTTAAAACAAAACCCATTATATGAAGATTCAGATATGGCATTCTTAAAGACTCATTATTATGGTGGAATTAAAAAATACCAATGGGTAACTATACCACTTGCAATTCACGGAGTATTTGCAAAGAAAGATGGAACAGTTGTTAAAGTTGTAATTGGTGAAGACGAGAATGAGCCAGTAATAGGAATTTCTGATTTATTAATTCACTTATCTGCAGATCAAATGCAAAAAACTTTAGCTAAAGGTATAGAAGGTGAAGATTTAAATGTATGTATCGGTTCTATGCCTGTAGAAGACAAAGAAGCTAAAAATAGAGTTAAATTAAATGTATTAAGACTATTAAATGAAAAATATGGAGTTACTGAAGATGACTTTATATCAGCTGAATTAGAAGTTGTTCCAGCAGGAAGAGCTAGACATTATGGTCTTGATAATTCAATGGTTATGGCATATGGTCATGACGATAGAGTATGTTCTTATACTTCATTTGAAGCTATGTTAGAAGTAGAAAGCACTGACAAGACTTGTGTTACATTACTTGTTGATAAAGAAGAAGTTGGAAGCATTGGAGCTACAGGAATGCAATCTAAATTCTTTGAAAATGCATTAGCTGAAGTTATTAACTTAAAAGAAGATTACAGTGATTTTAAATTAAGAAGATCACTTGCAAACTCAAAAATGTTATCTTCAGACGTTAGTGCTGCATACGATCCTACTTTTGCAAGTGCTTATGAAAAGAAAAACTCTGCTTTCTTTGGTAGAGGTATAGTATTCAATAAGTATACTGGTGCAAGAGGAAAAGGCGGATGTAACGATGCTAATGCTGAATACTTAGCACAATTAAGAGATATGTTAGATAAAAACAATGTTTCATGGCAAACAGCAGAACTTGGTAAAGTAGATCAAGGTGGTGGAGGAACTATAGCTTACATCCTAGCACAATATGGAATGGAAGTTATAGACTCTGGTGTAGCATTACACAATATGCATGCTCCATACGAAGTAGCAAGCAAAGCTGATATATATGAAGCTTACAGAGCTTATAAAGTATTCTTAAAAGAAGCTTAATATAAATTTATATACCAAAAGACCTTCTAGTTTAAAGAAGGTCTTTTGTATTTTTGTTTTATTTATATATAATATATTATATATTTAACGCTTGAAGGAATCTATCTAAAGGTTCAGAATTTAAGGTACACTGACCTAAATCACCATGTTTTTTATCACCGTCTATGCCATGATAGTCTGAACCAGCAGTATAAATTAAATTATTTTCCCTGCATATATCAATATACAGCTCTAAATCACCACCTTTATTTAATGGATAGTCAGCTTCAATTCCCTCTATGTCAAGAGATAAGAAGGAATTTAAAGGAGTTTTCTTTATTAGGACAGGATGAGCTAAAATTCTTAAGGCATTATATTTTTTTAGAATTTTTAATCCTTTCTCTAAAGATACACTGTTATTAGGAACATATGCTGGACTCTCCTTGCTTAAATACAAATCAAATATACGAGAGAAATTCTTATCATAACCTAAGTCTTGTATTGCTTTTGCTATATGGGGTCTTGCAAGGGTACCCTTTGAGTTTTTTATAAGGTTATCAAAATTTATATCTATATTAAAATGTACTTTTAATCCCTCTACAATTTTTTTTCCTCTTTCATATCTTTCTTGCTTTATATATTCTAAGAAATATAAGAAGTCATTATCTAAAAAAGAATCATCTTTAAAGTATCCTAAAAGGTGAATACTCTCATTGTTAAATTTAGTAGTAAGTTCAATTCCCGGTATTACTTTTATATTGTATTTTGACTGAAGAGATAGTGCTGTTTTTACAGAATTTACTGTATCATGGTCAGTAATGCTAATTATATCAAGGCGAGATTTTTTTGCTTTTTTTATTAATTTCTCAACCTCTAATGCACCATCAGAGGCAGTAGTATGCATGTGTAAATCCGCTCTAATCATTATAAACACCTCTTTTAAATAAGTCTAAAATTTAGTATTGAAAATAAAAATACTTATAATGTGACATAGGTTGTAATTTAAAACATAATGTGACATAATTTATTATATCATATATAAATTAAAATTATTAATTAGTAAAACTTTTCGTGATTAAATATAGGGGGATACAATGTACTTAATAGTTGATAATTATGATTCTTTTGTCCATAACTTAGTTATGTATTTTAAGGAATTGGGAGAAGAAATTCAAATATATAGAAATGATGAAATAGACATAAAAACAATAGAAGATATAAATCCAGAAGGAATAATAATTTCTCCAGGTCCAAAAGAGCCTTCAAAGTCTGGGAATTCTCTAGCTATAATAAATAGGTTTAAGGGAGATATTCCAATACTAGGCGTATGCTTAGGGCATCAGAGTATAGCATATAACTTTGGAGGTAGGATAATAAAAGGGGAATATCCTGTTCATGGTAAGGTATCATCAATTACTCATAAGGGCATAGGGGTTTTTAAAAATTTAAAATCACCTTTAAAAGTCACTCGATATCATTCTCTTATAGTAGATAAAGAGAGCATAAATAATGACTTTATAATTACAGCAATGACAGAGGACGGAGTTGTTATGGGTATTAGACATAAGGAATATTTTATAGAGGGTGTTCAATTTCATCCAGAGGCCCTTTTAACAGAACTTGGTCATAATATGTTAAAAAATTTTATTGAAGAGAGCAAAGAATATATTAGGAATAAGGGGGATAACTAAGTGATACTTAAAGAAATAACTACCAGTCACACCCTATACGAAATATATAGTATTTTTAAAGAAGAGGAGGGAAGTGCTTTCTTAGATAGTTCACTTCAAGACTCAAGTCTCTCTGAATATTCCTTTATAGGGTTAAATCCTTTTATAAAAATTATAGGAAAAAAAGATGCTATCTTAGTGAATAACGAGGAGAGTAAAGAGGATATATTTACACTTTTAAAGAATATAACTAAGAAATATAAAATAAATAATGAAACAGAGCTTCCTTTTTTATCTGGTGGTATAGGATACTTTTCTTACGATTTCGGAAGAACTTTAGAGAAATTTGAAAGTACTGCTATAGAAGATGTAGAAGTTCCTCTTTTCATGTTTAATTTTTATGATAATATAATAATTTCTGATCATAAAAATAAGAAAATGTATATTTCAGCGCTTGGAGTATTAAAAGAAGAGGAAGAGAGCATAGGAAATATTTGTAAGGCCATAAAGAATTATAATATAGAAGATTTTAGTGTTAATATAAATTATGATTATAATTTAAAAGAGTTTGAGTCTAATTTTTCACAGGATGAATATATAAAAACTGTAGAAAAGGTAAGGGCATATATAGAAGAGGGAGATATTTATATAACTAATTTAACTCAAAGATTTTCGAAAAAGGTTGAAGATTATCCCTATGAGATTTATCGAAAATTAAGGAAGTTGAGTCCTGCACCCTTTTCAGCTTATCTAAATTATGAAGACTTTAAGATTATAAGCTCATCACCAGAAAGGTTTATAAGAATCAAGGATAGATTTATAGAAACTAGACCTATAAAGGGTACAAGACCTAGAGGAAGAGACAGAGCTGAAGATGATAAAAATAAGTTAGAGCTTATGAATAGTGAAAAAGATAAATCTGAACTTTTAATGATTGTGGACCTTGAAAGAAATGATTTAAGCAAAATATGTAAAGAGAAAAGTATTAAGGTTACACAATTATTTGATATAGAAGAATATAGTACAGTTTTTCATTTAGTCTCTACAATTAAAGGAGAAATAAAAGAAGACAAGGATGCTGTAGATTGTATTAATGCTACTTTTCCAGGCGGTTCAATTACCGGTGCTCCTAAAATTAGGTCTATGGAAATTATAGAGGAGTTAGAGGGGCTAAAAAGGAATATATATACAGGTTCTATAGGATATATTGGATTTGATGGAAATGCTGATTTTAATATTGTAATTAGAACAATTTTATATAAGGATAATGTTGCCTATTTTGGAGTAGGTGGGGGCATAACCTATGAATCAGATAAGGACTTTGAATTTGAGGAGACTCTTCATAAGGCAAAAGCTATAATGCAAGCTCTAAGCTAGGAGTGATAACTATGTATATTATAAATGGAAAAGTGCAAAATGAATCTATAATAAATTTAGATAATGGATTTTTCTTTGGTTATGGTGTATTTGAAACCATACTTCTTAAAGGTACTATTCCAATTTTATTAAAGGAACATTTAACAAGGCTTAATGGATCTCTTAAAAAACTTTTTATAGATAAATGTATAACAGAAGAATACGTCCTTAAAATGATTTCAAAGGGACATTATAGTGATTGTGCCTTAAAAATAGCAGTTTCTGAGACTAATATTATAATAACAGATAGAAAAATTCTCTATAAAGAAGAGAATTATAGAAATGGTTTCGATGTAAACATTAGTAATCTTAAAAGAAATCCTTATTCCCATACTACCTATATTAAAAGTTTAAATTACTATGATAATCTTATAGAAAAGAAATCATCTAAAGAAAATGGATATGATGAAGTTTTGTTTTTAAATACTGCAGGAAAAATAGCAGAGGGAGCTACAACTAATTTGTTTTTTATAAAGAATAATAAATTATGTACACCAAAGATGCAGTGTGGAATATTGCCTGGAATTGTAAGGCGTTATATTATTGATATTCTAAAAGATATTTATATAGTAGAAGAAGGGGAATATGTATTAGAGGATATTTATAATTCAGAGGGGGCCTTTTTAACCAATAGTCTCTTGGGAGTTATTAGGATTAATACTATAGATAAAAAATTTATTATTAAAAATAATGAAATAGACAAAATCAGAGAAATATATATGAAATCTTTAGGACTTTAAAGGAGTGTTTTATAATGGATAAAATTAAAATTCAAGAGGCTGTAAAAGTTATAATAGATGCTGTAGGAGAAGATGCAAATAGAGAGGGGCTAAAGGACACACCTCTTAGAATAAGTAAAATGTATGAAGAAATATTTAAGGGACTAAACGAAGATCCTAAAGATCACCTAAGTAAAACATTTACAGTAGATAATGATAATTTAGTTATAGAAAAAGATATTCATTTCTATTCTATGTGTGAACATCATTTTTTACCTTTCTTTGGTAAAGCACATATAGCATATATACCAAATGGAAAGGTAGTTGGATTAAGTAAGCTTGCTAGGACTGTAGAAGTTTTCGCAAGAAGACCCCAATTACAAGAAAGATTAACTGAGCAAATAGGCAATGCTCTATTAGATAATTTAGATTGTAAGGGAGTTATGGTAGTTGTAGAAGCAGAACACTTATGTATGAGTATGAGAGGAATAAAAAAACCAGGAAGTAAAACTGTAAGTATGTTTGTTAAAGGTTCCCTAGAAAAAGATATAAATATGCAAAATCATATATTGACTTTAATAAAATAAATTTTATAAATATTATTTGAAGGTGATTTTATTGAAAAGAGAAATAACAATAGGAAATAAAAAGTTCTATATAGGAAAAGAAACATATATTATGGGGATTTTAAATGTAACTCCAGATTCTTTTTCTGATGGTGGTAAATTTAATAGTATAGAAATGGCTGTTGACCATGCTAAAGAGATGGTTAAAAAAGGGGCTACTATTATTGATATTGGAGGAGAATCTACAAGACCAAATCATACACCAGTGGGTGAAGAGGAAGAGGTAAGGAGAATAGTGCCTATAATTAAGGCTATTAGAAAAGAATTAGATATTCCTATATCTATAGATACATACAAGGGAAGAGTAGCTGAACTTGCACTAGAATCTGGTGCCAATCTTATTAATGATGTTTGGGGATTTAAAAAGGATCCTAAGATTAAGGAAGTAGCTGCATATTATAAAGTACCTTGTTGCTTAATGCATAATAGGGAAAATATGAATTATAATAACTTTTTAGAGGATGTAATAGAAGACTTGAGGCAGTCTGTGGAAATTGCCATAAAAGCTGGTGTTAAAGAGGAAAATATAATTTTAGATCCTGGTATTGGATTTGCCAAAACTTTAGAGCAAAATTTATTATTTTTAAATAACCTAGAAATACTTAAAAAGGAATTTCCATATCCCGTATTACTGGGTACCTCAAGAAAGTCTGTTATAGGAAAAGCTTTAGACCTTGAAACATCTGAAAGAGTAGAGGGGACAATTGCAACTACTGTACTTGGTGTTATGAAGGGCTGTGATTTTATAAGAGTTCATGATGTTTGTGAAAATTATAGAGCAGCTAAAATGACTGATGCCATTTTAGGAAGATAGGAGAAAGTATATGGACAAAATTATAGTTAAAGGTTTAGAAGTATTTGCACATCATGGATATTTTCAGGAAGAAAAGGTCTTAGGACAAAAGTTTGTAATATCTTTGGAGGTAGATCTAGATTTTAATAAAGCTACTAAAAATGATGATTTAAATGAGACTATACATTATGGAATTCTTTGTGAAGATGTAGAGAGAGAATTTAAAAAAGAAAAGTTTGATTTAATAGAGAAGGCTGCAGAACATATAACTCAGTATCTTTTAAATAAATATGCAGAAATAAAAATTATTAAGGTTAAAGTCAAAAAACCTTGGGCACCTATAGGAAAACCACTTAAATATGCCGCTGTTGAAATAGAACGAAAAAGGGCAAAGGCATATGTAGCTATGGGTTCAAATATGGGAAACAAGGAAGAAAATATAAGAACAGCAATAGATATTATTAAAAAATCTAATCATACTAAAGTTCTAAAAGTATCAAGTTTTTATAGTACGGAACCTGTTGGATATGTTGAACAGGATACATTTTTAAATGGTGCTATGGAAGTTGAAACTACTCTTCAGCCTGTAGAATTTATAGAGTATCTACTTTCTGTAGAAAAAGAATTAAAAAGGGAAAGAATTATAAAATGGGGACCTAGAACTCTAGACTTAGATTTAATACTGTATGAAGATATAGTACTATCTAAGGAAGAAGCTGTAGTTCCTCATCCAAGAATGCATATGAGATTATTTGTTATAGAACCCTTGTATGAAATTGCTCCCTATGCATTGCACCCTCTTTTAAATAAAAGGATTTTTGAAATCAAAGAAGAACTTGAAAAAAATTAGAAAAAAGCTAAAGTAAGGAAAAACTCACTTCCTGCTTTAGCTTTTTATTTTGTATTTGGAACTATATATTTACAAAGATTAAATAAATTATATGAAGTATATGTATCTTTCATATATATATAGTCTTTCTCATAATCCCCATCCCAAGGATATAGTGAAATATAATTTTCATTATAAACATCTATAACAAATTTTCTTTCTGAGAAAGTTATGAAAATCTTATACTCTGGATTTTGAGGAAGGTCTTTAGGTTTATATATATAATTTTCAGGTTTTAGATATTTAAAAAATTTCCTAGTAGTAAGAATTTCACCTTCTTCTAATCTTTTACCCTTATAAAAGTTTAAATATAGGATATTTATTTCAGTTGGATCCTCTGCTTTAAAACAATTTAGCATTTCATTTGTATAATAGGATTTTGAGGGTTTTTTCTTTTTAAATTTTGAAGTATCTATTTTTATATAGCATCCACTTAAAAAAAGGGAAAAACACAGTATTAAAATAAGGAGGCTTTTATATTTTTTCATAGTATTCACTCCTAATAATAAAATTCTATATTTAAAGTTATGAATAAAAAAATAGTATTATTACTAAAAATTATATCGGATATAAATAAGCAATATAGGATAAGCTATATTTTGAAAGGGGAGTTTGAAATATGGATAATAAGTTAAGGAATACAAAGCAAAATAAAAATGAGGATGGGAAATTTAAAAAGAAAAATATAAAACATGGAAGAAAAGAAAGTGCTAGAACTGTATTTGGAAATATAGAATCAGAAAGTAATGATTAAAATAATTAGAGATAGGTGATATATATGCCATACAATAAAGAAGAAACTAGAAAGGCTAAAAAAGCTAAAATAAGAAGTGATAAACCTTTGATTATAGAAGACAATCAAATGCAAAAACATAAATCTAAGGGGCTTATTAGAGGCGAGGAGTAAAGAGGTGGAACTTATGAAAGAGAGTGCATTCAAAAAAAATAGAGCTAGTAGTAAGCATGTAGAAGTAAATAAGCCAAATAGCTCAAAAGATAAAAAAGGAAATAAAAAATTACCTCCAACTTATGAGAATTTTGAAGGAGAAGAAATAGAATAGTTTTTATAAATATAGCTTGTTTTGTTATAGGGCATATTAGTTAAATAATATGTCCTATGTTAGTATATAGTATGTTTACACTATACTTATTAAAGTTTATAATGAAATTAAATGATTTAAATTATAAAAAGGGTGGGTTAACATGCAAAGAATACTTGATACTATTATATCTAACAATAAAAAGTGGACTAAAAAGGGGACAGTAGCATCATATATTCCTGAGCTTACAAAAGCGAATCCAGATGCTTTGGGAATTTGTGTAACTACATTAGATGGAGAGGAATTTTTTGCAGGAGATTTTGAAACAAAATTTACAATACAAAGCATGTCTAAGGTTATAACACTAATGTTAGCTATATGTGATAATGGAAAGGACTATGTATTTTCTAAGGTAGGAATGGAACCTACAGAAACAGGATTTAACTCCATAACAAATCTTGAAATGCATAACCATAACAAACCATTAAACCCTATGATAAATGCAGGAGCTATTGAGGTTGTATCTTTGATTTCAGGGAATTCAGCAGAAGAAAAGTTTCAGAGAATATTAAAATTCACAAAAAAAATTACAGGAAATGAAGATATAAATATTAATGAAGAAGTATATAGATCTGAAAAGGCCACAGGAGATAGAAATAGAGCCTTAGCGTATTATATGAAAAGTACTGGATCTATGGAGGGGGATGTAGAAGATATATTAGATGTATATTTTAAACAATGCTCTCTTGAAGTAACTTGTAGAGACATATCTAGAATTGCCGCAACGTTAGCAAATGCGGGAGTAATGCCTTGGAACAATGAAAGAGTTATATCTAGAGAAGTTGCAAGAATAATAAAAACCATAATGGTTACTTGTGGTATGTATGATGAATCGGGCAACTTTGCAGTACATATAGGAATACCTGCAAAAAGCGGAGTTGGGGGTGGAATACTTGCAACAGTGCCTAGACGCATGGGAATAGGTGTTGTAGGACCATCACTTGATCAAAAAGGAAATAGTATAGGTGGTATAAAGGTTTTAGAGGATTTATCTAAAGAGTTTGACTTAAGTATTTTTTAAAATACCCAGCTGTCTTTAATTTTTAAAGACAGCTTTTAATTTTATATAATCAGTATAAATTTAGTAAATCAATCGAATTTAATATATTTGAAGGATTAAAGGTAATACTATATAATAGTTATATATATCTAAAGAAAGGAAGAGTGCCTTGGATAGAGAAAAATTAGTTGTTTTAGATGGAAACAGTTTAATGTATAGAGCTTTTTTTGCAATGCCCGATCTTACCAATTCAGAAGGTTTACATACTAATGCTATATATGGATTTATAAATATGTTACTTAAAATAAAGAGTGAGTTTAAGCCAGACCATATAGTTGCTACTTTTGATAAAAAAGCCCCTACTTTTAGACATAAGGAATATGATGAATATAAGGCTGGAAGAAAAAAGATGCCTGAGGAATTAAGGGAACAAACCCCATTTTTAAGAGAATTTCTGCAAAAATATGCTGTAAATATATTTGAAATAGATGGATATGAGGCTGATGACTTAATTGGAACTCTTTCTGTATATGCAGAAGAGAATAATATGGAAGTATACATAGTTACAGGAGACAGGGATGCACTCCAATTAGCTACAGATAATGTTAAAATAGTTATAAATAAAAAAGGTATCAGTGAAATTGAGGTATATGATAGGGAAAGAATTATAAAAGACATGGGGGTTACTCCAAAAGAATTCATAGATGTAAAGGGACTTATGGGAGATAAGTCAGATAATATTAAAGGTGTTCCTGGAATAGGAGAGAAGACCGCGTATAAGCTTATAAAAGAGTATAAATCCATAGAAAATTTATTATTAAATATAGAAAATATCAGTGGTAAAAAAGTTAAAGAAAACTTAATGGAATATAGAGAGCAAGCTATTTTAAGCAAAAGACTGGCAACTATAATAACCAGTGTTCCAATAGAAATAAATTTAGATGAAATAAGATCAAAATCAGATTTAGATCTTAAGGGAATAGAAGAGTTGTTTTCTAGGCTTCAGTTTAAGTCATTAATAAAAAAGCTTCCTGAAATTTCAGATATACCTATGCAATCTGAGCAATCAGAGAAACAAGAAGAGAGTGGAAATAAGCATAGAGAACTTTTAGATTTAACAAAATATAATATTAAACTCATAGATACATATAAAGATTTAGATTCTTTAAATTTATCTGGGGAAGTTTATTTCATATATAGTATGGAAAATGAAAACATACTATCTAAGATGGAAATGACAAGTGTAACAATACTTAATGGCAATAACATATATAGTATTAATTATAAGGATATAAAAGAGGAAGCCGGAGAAAAAGCTAAAGATCTTTTAAAAGTATTATGTTCTGATAAAGTTAAACTTATTGGACATGGTGTTAAAAGTTTCTATACATTTATAAGAAAAAACAATCTTGATCCTAAAACAGTGGATTTTGATACAGAAATAGCAGCCTATTTAATAGACCCAGGTAAAAAAGGATACGAACTTAAATCTTTACAAGAAAGTTTATTTCATGTAAACTTTGAAGAACAAGAGGAATTATTCAAGATAGTTTATTTAAAAGAACTTTATAATGTTTTTAAAGAAAGAATATTAGAGTTAGATATGAAAGAACTTTTCTATGAGGTAGAAATTCCTTTAACTTTTGTTATATCCTCTATGGAATTTGACGGATTTAGGGTAGATAAAGAAATCCTTAATGAGTTAGGAGATAAATTTACGAAAGAGATAATTTTAGTTGAGGAAGAAATATTTTCTCTTTCAGGAGAGAAATTTAATATAAAGTCTCCAAAACAGCTAGGGAAAATACTCTTTGAAAAATTAGACCTACCTGCAATTAAGAAGACAAAGACAGGGTATTCTACTAATGCAGAAGTTTTAGAAGCACTAAAAGATAAACATGAAATTATAGAAAAAATAATCTATCACAGGCAATTAACCAAACTTTATTCAACATATGTAGAAGGACTTAGAAATGTTATTGATGAAGATGGAAAAATCCATTCTAATTTTAACCAAACTATAACAACTACAGGAAGGTTATCTAGTACAGAGCCGAATCTACAGAATATACCCATAAAGTATGCTATGGGTAGAGAGATAAGAAAGGTATTTATTCCAGAGGAAGATGGGAACTTAATTTTGTCTGCAGATTACTCACAAATAGAACTTCGTGTATTGGCTCATATTTCTAGTGATGAAAAGTTAATTGAAGCTTTTAAAAATCATAGTGATATTCACAGGAAAACAGCTTCAGAAGTATTTAAAGTCCCTATTGAAGAAGTTACACCTATTATGAGAAGTAATGCAAAGGCAGTTAATTTTGGTATAGTATATGGTATTGGTGATTTTAGTTTGGCAAAGGATCTTAACATAAGTAGAAAAGAAGCAAGGACATACATTGATACTTATTTTGATAGATATCCAAAAGTTAAACATTATTTAGATAATTCAATATACGAGGCAAAAGAAAATTTAATGGTTAGGACTATCTTAAATAGAAGGAGATTTATACCTGAAATTGGTTCATCAAAGAAAATGATAGTATCTTTAGGGGAAAGACTTGCTATGAACACACCAATACAAGGAAGTGCAGCGGATATTATAAAACTTGCCATGGTTAAAGTTTATAATGAGTTAAAAAATAGAAACTTAAAATCAAAATTAATATTACAGGTTCATGATGAACTTATTGTAAATGTAGATGAAAGCGAATTAGAGGAAGTTAAATCTATAGTAAAAAATAATATGGAAGATGCTATAAAGCTTAGTGTTCCTTTAGAAGTTGATATCAATGTAGGCAATAACTGGTATGAATCTAAGTAGAAGTTTAGGGTGGTAATATGATTAAAATAGGTTTAACAGGAGGGATAGGAAGTGGTAAGACCACTATCTCTTCCTATCTTTTAAAAAAAGAAATACCCATTATAGATGCGGATAAGATAAGTAGAGAAATATATGATATTTATCCACAATTGAAGGATGAGATTAAACTTGCTTTCGGAGAAAGATTTTTTGATAAAGATAACAATCTAAAAAGACGAGATTTAGGTAATTTTATATTTAAATTTAAGAAAAGAAGAAATAAACTAGAGAGAATAGTAATTCCTTATATAAAAAGAGAGATATTTAAAAGATTTAAAGAAGAAGAGTTAAAGGGGAAAGACATATGTATACTAGATGCCCCTACACTAATAGAGAATAATCTTCATAAGAAAATGGATATGAACATATTAGTATATGTGGACTTAAAAATCCAAATAAATAGAGTGATGAAAAGGGATAAGTTAACTTATAAGGAAACTTTGGAGAGGATAAATTCTCAGTTACCTTTAAAAAAGAAGAAGAAAAAGGTGCAGTATATTATAAACAATAATAAAGCTTTGGATGAGACGCTTAGGGAAGTAGATGAAGTGTTAAAGGATATTAAACAAAGCTCTAATGAAAGGAAAGGTATAGGTAATTTATGAAGAAAAAAGTATTTATAATAACAATTATAATAATATCTCTTATAACTGCGGCTATATACATAAATAAAAAACAAATTCAAAAGAATTTATATCCTATTACATATTTAGGTAGTGTACTTGAGAATTCTAAGAAGTATGATTTAGATCCATATCTTGTACTTGCAGTAATAAAAACTGAAAGTTCTTTTAAACCAGATGCTGTTTCTTCTCAAGATGCTAGGGGACTAATGCAAATAACACCATCTACAGGAAAATGGATATCAACTAAAATGGGTATTAAGTCTTTTGAAGAAAGCGATTTATATGATCCCCAGACAAATATTAAAATGGGATGCTGGTATTTAGATAATCTTAGTAAAGAGTTTAATGGCAATCAAATGGTATATTTAGCAGCTTATAATGGCGGAAGAGGAAATGTTAGTAAGTGGCTTAAAAACTCTCAATATTCTAGAGATGGAAAGAATTTGGAAGTTATACCTTTTAAAGAGACTGATGAGTATGTTAAAAAGATAAAAGTAAACTATGAAATGTATAAAAAAATATATACAAATTTAGAACAAGAAAAAAAATAATATTGACATAGCATAAAAAAATAAGTTATTATAATTAAAGTAGATAATAACTTGTTTTTTTATTATGCAGATGTGGCGGAATCGGCAGACGCGCTATCTTGAGGGGGTAGTGAAGGTATCTTCGTATGGGTTCAAGTCCCATCATCTGCACCAAAAGACATTAAAATTAATTTATAATTTTAATGTCTTTTTAAGTTATATATAAAGTTTTTTAGAATAACTTTTCTATGATTTTTTTAATTATACATATTTATTAATTAAAAAGTATGCTAAAATATATATAAGTCAATGAATGGTGTACATATATGTGAAAGATTTGTTTTAATATATAACTTTAAGGAGTGAATAAATATGAAAAACAATAAAAAGATAAGAAATAAAGAGAATTTATTAACTTTGGACAACTATCTAAGAGATTTTATAGTAGAAAATTTGGATACTATTAATATAGCAGGGAAAGCACTTAAACTATATGAAGGTGAAAATGGAGAAAGTGGAATAGCTTTAAATACAGATGTTGGAGTTATAGATGTGTTGGCTACAGATGAAGAAGAACATTTTGTAGTATTTCATATAAGATTAAACAAAGCAAATGAAGGAACTATAGGTCAAACTTTAAAGTATATGGGATGGGTTAAAAATGAATTAGCTAAAGAAAAAAAAGTTTTAGGGATTATAGTTGCTAAAGAGTTTGATAAAAATTTAAAGTATGCAGTAACTCAGGTAGAGAACGTGAACTTATTCCAATATAAGTTAGATTTTAATATAGGACCGGCAGAAATTAATTAAAAAAGTATTAAATTTTAGATATTATATTATTTTAAGTTTTATTAGATAAATTAGTAATATCTATCTAATATTTAATAAAATTTCACTCACTTATTAAATCACATCTTAAATACCTTATTTATTGTAGCTAAATTGTATATATTAGCATATAAAGATTATATAAGAAGTAATTAGGAGTGATATTTTGAGAGCGATTTTACTTCAATATATGCTAATTATATTTCTAGTTATTGGTATTGGATATGTTTTTTATTTAATTAAAGATAAAAGTATTGAACTTCATAATGACTATTTTGGATTTAACTATTCTATATTAAATACTTTAAAAAGTGATGAATGTAATAGAAGTAATATAAAAACCATATTAAAAATAATTGGTGAAGTTGTTAAATATATAGAGATAGAATATTTTAATGAACCTAATGATAAAAAAGAAGATGAGGCAGTTAAATTAGTATATGAGCTTGTAAAAGAGGCTGGTTTTGAAAGTCCTATAGATGATATAAGTATCAGATATTTAATACGTATTAGTGTAGCTATGCTTCCATCTAAACAGGAGTTTAGGGAGTTTAGAGAGGATAAGAAAAACAATAAATAATAGAACTGGTTTAATAAAAATAGAAATTGCAAGGTTAGTAGTAACTTTGCAATTTCTATTTTTTTATGCTATTATATTTAACTATTGATATATAAAATACTATAGATATAACAAATAGTTTGGAGGAGGTAAAATGCTTCAATTAATAGAATATAGTGATATTAAAGAAGGAGATTTACTTATAGATGTTAGAAGTCCTAAAGAATACGAAGAGTATAAAATTAATGGTGCTTTAAATATTCCTATACTTGATAATGAAGAACGAAAAATAGTAGGTACTTTATACAAAGAGGACGTAGAAAAAGCAAAAATAGAAGGCGTTAATATAGGTTCAAAAAAGCTATCAATGATATTTGAGGAAGTATTAAAACTTCAGAAAAGCAATAAGAGACTTGTATTTTACTGTGCGAGAGGTGGTATGAGAAGTGGCATACTAGCATCCATGTTGGGGGCTTTAGGACTTAAAGTATATAAAGTTCAAGGTGGATATAAGGCTTATAGAAAATATATTATTGAAGAACTCCCGAAATTAAATGAGAATATTAATTATATTGTTCTACATGGGAATACAGGAGTAGGTAAAACTAAAATTCTTAAATTTTTACATAGTTTAGGGTGTGATATATTAGATCTTGAGGGATGTGCCAATCATAGAGGTTCAATTTTAGGTGGAGTTGGTCTTTCCAGAATAGAAACGCAAAAACAATTCGAGTCTAATGTATATGATTCGTTAAAAAATATCAACAGTAAATTTGTTTTTGTAGAAGCAGAAAGTAGAAGAATAGGAAATGTATTTATACCTGATTATATTCATGATAAAATGAAGTTAGGAAAACATATATTTGTAGATGCCTCTTTAGAATTTAGAATAAATGTGATTTTAGAAGAATATTTAAAAGAGAGCAATGCTAAAGAAGAAATACTTCAATGTTTAGAGAAATTAGAAAGATATATATCAAAAGAAAATATAAATAGGTATAAATATTTAATAGAGAATGGAAATTATCATGATGTAGTAGGAGAACTAATGGAAAAATATTATGATCCTATGTATACACATACGTCTAATAATTATGATTATAGTCTAGAATTAGAAGTAAAAAGTATAGAAGATGCATCCACTCAAATATATAATTTCTATAAAAATAATTTTAAGTAGGGTGATTCTATGAAGAGGGTTATTTTTAAAAATGGCCTAAGATTTATTTATAAACATGTAGAAAATAATTTAACATCTTTTGCTGTATCTTTTGAAGCAGGAGCAAATGTAGAAATCAATGAAAAAGAGTATGGTATAGCGCATGTAGCAGAGCATATGGTTTATAAAGGAACTAAAAATTATACAGAAGAGGAAATTAACAAAAAATTAGATGAATTATTTGGGTTTAACAATGCCATGACAAATTATCCTTATGTAGTTTATTATGGAACATTATTATCACAGGATTTTGCAGAAGGATTTGAACTTTATTCAGATATAATTTTAAACCCCACCTTTCCAAATAAGGGATTTAAAGAAGAAATAGATGTTATTTGTGAAGAGCTTAAAGAATGGAAAGAGGATACACATCAATTTTGTGAAGATGAACTTTTATATAATTCTTTTGATAGAAGAAGAATTAAAGAACGTATTATAGGAAAAGAAGATATCTTAAAAACTATAACTTTAAATCAAGTAAAGGACTTTTATAATAAATTTTATAGGGCGGATAATTGCGTTATATCCGTAGTATCTTCTTTAGAATTTGAAAGAGTATTTGACATAATAAATAGCATATATGGTAATTGGTATAATGTTTTGGAAGAAAAGAGCAAATGTATAGAAGAAAAGAACATATATGAAAATAACAATGAAGGGATATATGTTAAGAATATAGATGGGTTAGAGGGAGCGAAAGTACAGATTTTGTTTCCTATAGATAGTTTATCTGATGATGAGGTAAAGGCACTTAGAATATTTAATGTAGCTTTTGGAGAAGGGACCAGTGGAATTTTATACGATGAGATTAGAACTAAAAATGCTCTTGCTTACGAAGTAGGAACTACTATAAAGAATGAAAAGGGTATAAAGGTATATAAGATTTTTTTAGGTACCTCCAAAAGTAAGACAATGCAATCAATTAGCATTATAAAAAATAAAATTGAAGAGATAAAACAAAACAAAGGATTCTTTACGAAAGAAAAAGTTGATACATTAATTAAATCATTAGAACTTAAAAGAGCTATAGCATTAGAAAAGTCTATACAACAAAGTGTTAGCTTAAGTGTGTATGAAATAATGTATGGAGAATGTGGAGAAAAACTTATAGATAGGGAATATATATTAGAGAATTCTTATAATTCACCTTTATATTTAGAACTTAGAAATCTAAAAGAAATAGATGAGGATATGATACTAAAGGTTATAAATAAAGTTTTTCAAAATGACACTATTCAAATATTAGCATAGATATTACTTATTTATATATAGTATTTAATTAAATCACTATTAGATTTACTATAGAAAATCTAATAGTGATTTTTATAATTAAGAGTAATATATGTAATTTATATGCAGTGTTTATTCAATGTGTAGATTAATTTAATCTTTTATAAAGACATATAATATTCTTTTAAAAGAAGGGCATCTTTTTCTAAGATTGGGCTTTCACATATTATACATCCTTTTACATTAAAATCTTTCAAAGCTTTCATACATTCCATGTATTTAAAATCACTTTCTAGTAGTGGAAGGTGATTTTTTTCTCCCTTTTCCCCATAATTTATACCAGATATATGCATATGAAGGTCAGATAGAGCTTCACTTCCTAGGTTATCCTTTATATGTTGTAGTATATTTTTAAAATCATCGTAAGTTTTTAGGCAACCATTATATCTAGCGTGTATATGCGAAAAATCTATGCAAAGTCCACAAGTTTTAACCTCTTTGCATATTTCAACTAATTCTTCTAGAGAACCAAATTGAGTAGGTTTTCCTGTAGTTTCAAGTCTATATGTAACACCTAAATCAGGAAGTCTTTTTAGATTATCTTTTATAGTATTAAAAGTTTCCTCCGCTGAATCTTTTAAATAATATCCTGGATGGAATATTAAACTTCTCCCCTTAACTTTTTTTAAGGCTTCTGCACCATTTATAATTCTTTCAATAGATTTATCTATTTTTTCCTCTTCATCTGAATTAAGATTTATAAAGTAAGATCCATGAGCAGAAAGATAAAGTTTATTATTCTCCTTAGATTCTAGTACACCATCCTTATTTTTATCTGTTATATTTATAGAACGTATAAATGGGAGTTCCATAGCATCTAGACCTATAGATTTTAAGTAACTTATACCTGTTTTATATGTAAATTTAGTTTTTCCATCTCCAATGGGAAGTCCTGAAATACCAAATAATAAATTTTCCATTAAATCACTCCATTTCTACTATGATATAATAAATATATTATATTTTTATTATATCATAGTAAAGAAATATTGCCATAAATAGTATTTATAATTTGAATTTAATATTATATAATAATTATGACTAATTAGGAATAGGTGATAATGTGCAGAGTATATGGACTATAAAGAAAATAAATGGAGATCTTACGCCCCTTGTAAAACGAACAGGTATAGATCCATTATTTATAAAGATATTAATTAATCGAGGAATAAAGGATGAAAAAGATATTTTAAAGTTTTTTAAAGGTGATTTAGATAGTCTTTATGAGCCTTACTTAATGAAAGACATGGAAAAGGGTATAAGTATTATTAAAAATGCTATAGAAAGGGAGAGATGTATAGCTGTATATGGGGATTACGATGTAGATGGTGTTAGTAGTACTGTGATTTTATATAAGGGTCTTAAACGCTGTGGCGCTAAGGTTAAGTATCACGTGCCTGATAGAGAAGACGAAGGGTATGGTATGAGCATAGAAAGGATTAAAAAGCTTAAAGATGAAGGCGTAGAAGTTATAATAACTTGTGATAATGGTATTTCTGCTTTAGAGGAAGTAAAGTATGCTGTTGGACTTGGAATGGAAGTTGTGGTTACAGATCATCATCAACCACCGTTCAATCAATTGGAGAATGGGGAAAAAGAATATATTCTTCCCAATGCTCATGCAGTTATAAATCCTAATCGCAGGGATTGTGAATATCCTTTTAAGCTATTATGTGGAGCTACCATATCTTACAAATTCATTCAAGCACTATATAGACTTTTTAATATAAATAATAATGAAACCTATGAGCTTTTGCAGTATGCTGCTATAGCATCAGTCTGTGATGTAGTAGATCTGATTGATGAGAATAGAATTATTGTAAAAGAAGGTTTGAAATTAATAAATAAAACTGAAAGTATAGGACTTAAAGCTCTTTTAAAATCAATAGGTATTTTAGATAAAGAAGTTAAAGCATATAATATAGGGTTTCAAATAGGGCCTTGTATAAATGCAACAGGAAGATTAGAAACTGCTGCTTTAGCCATAGAATTGTTCTTATGTGAAGATGAGAAAAAAGCCGAATATTTGGCAAATAATCTATATGAGTTAAATAAAAAAAGAAAAGATATGACAAGTGAAAATGTAGAAGCTATAATAAAGGAATTAAACTTAAAAACTGACTCTACAGATAAAGTGATTGTTATATATAGAAAAGAAGTTCATGAGAGTATTGCGGGAATAGTTGCAGGAAGGGTAAAGGAACATTTTAATCTTCCTACAATAGTTTTAACTGATGGAAAAGAAATGCCGAAAGGGTCAGCAAGGTCTATTGAGGAATATAATATGTTTGAAGAACTTTTTAAGTGTAAAGATTTGCTTCATAAATTTGGAGGCCATCCTATGGCTGCCGGATTATCTATAGAGGAAGAGAACATAGATAAATTAAGAGAAACCCTCAATGCCAATTGTAGTTTAGAGGAAAATGATATTATGCCTAAGGTTAAATTAGACAGTACATTACCAAGAAACTTTAATAATTCAAAATTCATGGCTTATTTAGAGATTCTAGAACCTTATGGCAAGGGTAATTCCAAACCCTTATTTGGAGAAAAAAATATAGAAGTTCTGAAATTAAGTTTAATTGGAAAAAACAAAAATGTTTTAAAAATGAATTTAAAAGTCGGGTATGATATTTTAAGTGCTATAATGTTTAATAATATAGATAGTTTTATGGAATCCATAAGAAGAAATTATGGTGAGGATATTTTACAATCTTTACTTAACCAAGAAGTAAGGGGAGTTTATATGGATTTTGTTTTTTCCCTTGACATAAATAACTTTTTAGGAAAGAAAAGCGTTCAATTAATAATAAAGGATTTTAGAATAGAAAAATAAGTAGGATGTATAGCTTCTTATAAGCTATGCATCCTACTTTAAATTATTAATTACCTATCTACATCTAGTAATTAATTTTATTAACTTAAATGATTTACAATCCTAGAATTAAAGATTTCTTTCGTATTGTTCAACCATTTTTTTAACCATTTCTCCCCCAACAGAACCACATTCTTTAGAAGTTAAGTCACCGTTATATTCAGTAAAGTTTACTCCTAATTCCTTTGCAGTTTCCATTTTAAAGTTATTTAATCCTTGTCTTGCTTCTGGTACTAAATTTTTATTTCTAGCCATTTTAAATTCCTCCCTTTACCATAACTAATTTTTAAACTATTTTGTGTTGCATTATTAGTATTACCATTAAATCTTGATTTATTAGCACTTTTACTAGTTTTGTAATGTTAGTTTAGGAATTTGTTTCTAAAACTATTTTAAGTTATTTTCATATTGGTGTACCATTTTTTTAACCATTTCTCCACCAACTGAACCATTTTGCTTACTAGTTAGATCTCCATTATATCCCTCTTTTAGTGGAACACCTAACTCTCTAGCAGTTTCCATTTTGAATTGGTTTAATTTACCTTTAGCTTCTGGAACTAAAGTTTTGTTTGAGTATGATGCCATGTTGTTTCACCTCCTTTGCTTCGTTGTAGTCTTATTTTAACCGTATATAGAAATTTTATTTTAGGTTTTTCACGGTATGAAAGATATGATATACCTATTATTCCAATGAATAGAAAAAATGCGATTGTAAAAGTTAATATTGAAATAATATTGAAAAGAACTTATTATTAATGTGAATATATAATGATATAATGAAGAGTAATAAAAATATTTTTCTTAAATAAAAGATAGGGTGATCATATGAAAAAGTATAAAATTATAATGACAGGTGGCGGTTCAGCAGGACATGTAACACCCAACTTAGCACTAATACCTAAATTAAAACAAGAGGGATTCGAAGTAAAATATATAGGAAGTAAGAATGGAATAGAGAGAAAAATAATAGAACAGGAGAATATTCCATATTTTGCTATAGAAAGTGGTAAACTAAGAAGATACTTTGATTTAAAAAACTTTTCAGATCCATTTAAAGTTTTAAAGGGAATGGTAGATGCTGTTAAGATTATAAGAAAAGAAAAACCTGATATAGTTTTTTCAAAAGGTGGATTTGTATCAGTACCTGTAGTTATGGCAGCAAAACTTAATAGGATTCCAGTTATAGCTCATGAATGTGACATGACTCCAGGGCTTGCAAATAAGATATCCACTCCATTTTGTAATAAAGTGTGTGTAACTTTTCCAGAAACTCTACCATACATTAAAGGAGACAAAGGAATAGTTACAGGACTTCCAATTAGAGAAGAGCTTTTTCAAGGTAAAAGGGAGGAAGGATATAGGATTTGTGGCTTTAGCGAAGAAAAGCCTGTCCTACTTGTAATAGGCGGAAGCTTAGGTTCGATTGTAATAAATAAAGCTATTAGAGAATCTATTTATAAGCTGTTAGAAAATTTTAATATAATTCACATATGTGGAAAAGGGAATTTAGATAGCAGTATGGATAATATAAAAGGCTATAGACAGTTTGAGTATGTAAGTGAGGAATTAAAGCATTTTATGAATACTGCAGATTATTTCATATCAAGAGCAGGTGCTAACACTATATTTGAAATTTTAGCTCTAAAAAAGCCACATATTTTAGTACCCTTATCTCAAAAGGCAAGTAGAGGAGATCAAATTTTAAATGCTAACTCTTTTGAAAAGATGGGATATAGTATGGTTATAAAGGAAGAAGATTTAAATAAAGAAGTATTATTTGGGAAACTTATGGAGCTTAAGAATAATAAAAAAACATATATAGACAATATGGAACAAAGTAAAGGTGTTAAAGCTGTTGATGACATTGTAGAATTAATTAAAAATTATGCTCTTAAAAAGTAGAAAAATTTATTTGGGGGTAGTATATTGAAAATTAAGTTCTTTGGGGCTGCAAAACGAGTTACAGGGTCTTGTCATATGTTAATTATAAATGATAGGAAAGTGCTTTTAGATTGTGGACTTTTACAAGGAAAAGATGAAAGTGAATTAGAAAACCAAAGATTTAATTTTAATCCTAAAGAAATTGAGTTTGTCATATTATCACATGCTCATATAGATCATAGTGGAAGAATACCGCTACTTTATAAACAGGGATTCAAAGGAATGGTTTTATGTACTAAACCAACTCGTGATTTATGTACTGTTATGTTACCTGACAGTGGGTATATACATGAGATGGATGTTCAGTGGAAAAATAGAAAAAGAAAGAGACAGGGTCTTCCTCCAGAGGAACCCTTATATACGTCTAAAATAGCGGAACTTTCAACATATTTATTTACTGGATATAACTACGATGAAATCATAGAAGTTTTTCCTGGTCTTAAAGTTAGATTTAAAGATGCAGGGCATCTTCTAGGATCTTCTATAATAGAATTATTTATTAAAGAAGATGGAAAAGAAGAATTCAAACTCGTATACTCCGGTGATTTAGGGAATAAGGAGCTTCCACTTATAAAGAGTCCTTCAACAATAGATTATGCGGACTATGTAATTATGGAAACAACTTATGGAAATAGATATCATGAGGCTATAGAAAGGGAATATGTAGAACTTGCAAATATAATTAAAGATACATTTAATAGGGGGGGCAATGTAGTCATACCATCTTTTGCAGTAGGGCGTACCCAGGAGATATTATATATATTAAATAATTATGTTGAAAATAATATAATTAAGGATATAAATGTATATGTAGATAGTCCACTTGCCATACAGGCTACAAAAATTTTTGAAAAAAATTACGACCAATTTAATGACGGTGTAAAAGAAAAAATACTAAATGGAGATGACCCATTTAAGTTTCAAGGTCTAAAATTTACCACAACTCCAGGAGAGTCCATGGCTATTAATAAAATAGATAAAAGTGCAGTTATAATATCTGCAAGTGGAATGTGCGAAGCGGGTAGAATAAGACATCATCTTAAACATAATCTTTGGAGAGAAGAATCTTCTATTGTATTTGTTGGTTTCCAAGCAGAAGGTACGTTAGGGAGATCTCTTTTAAATGGAAGTAAAAAAGTTAATCTCTTCGGAGAAGAAATTGCTGTAAATGCCCATATATATAATCTTCCAGGGTTATCTGGCCATGCTGATAGGGCAGGTCTTTATAAATTTATAGATAAT
The DNA here is from genome assembly GCF_901482605.1 of Hathewaya histolytica. Taxonomy (NCBI): domain Bacteria; kingdom Bacillati; phylum Bacillota; class Clostridia; order Eubacteriales; family Clostridiaceae; genus Hathewaya; species Hathewaya histolytica. The sequence goes on from NZ_LR590481.1 coordinate 1,113,106, forward strand.
ATGAAAAAGAAACCTAAAGAAGTTATTTTAGTTCATGGAGAAAAAGTAGAACAAGAGAGTTTTTATAATCTTCTAAAAGGTGAAGAATACAAAGTTAGGATAGCAAGCTTAGGTGAAACTTACTTTATTAATGAAAAAGAAATTAGAGATTATTCGATTAAAAATGCTATTTTAAAAGAACTAGAAGACTTTGGTGAGGTAAATGAAATTAATAAGAGTATTTTATTAGATAAATTATCGAGTATTTTAAAAGAATAATATTTAAATATATTAATTAAGATAGTAAAAAAGATTGAGTAATTATAAAGCTCAATCTTTTTTACGTATATTTATTAATCATGATTAATAAGCAGAGGATTTATAATAAAGAATCTGTATGTAGTTAGAATAGAAGATAAAATAAGGTTTGTATATTTAAATATAGTACATTTTTATATAATTGCATGGAATACCTAAATAACAAGTTTTTAATAATGAAGTAAGTGTTATATAATATATACGCAAGATAGCATATAGAATGATAGACATTATCATTTATAAATAACCTTCAAAAATAGTAATAAATATTATATTAACTATTTACATGAGGTGAGTTTAAGTGTTATATTTAATAATGGTAGAAGGTTTTGAAAAATCAAAATTGTTCTATTGTAATTATAATTATAATAATTTTTGTATACTGCAATAAATAAGGTATACTTGTATTATAGAAAACAAATATTTATAAAACATTCAGAAAGAAGGGTTTGCGATGAATAGAAAAATGAAAACTATGGATGGTAATACTGCCGCTGCTCATGTAGCCTATGCATTTACTGATGTAGCTGCCATTTACCCAATCACGCCTTCTTCTCCAATGGGAGAAAAAGCTGATGAATGGTCATCACAAGAAAAGAAAAATTTATTTGGACAACCAGTAAAAGTTATGGAGATGCAATCAGAAGCGGGTGCTGCAGGGGCGGTTCACGGAGCGCTTCAAGCGGGGGCTTTAACTACAACATTTACAGCATCTCAAGGATTACTTCTTATGGTACCAAATATGTACAAAATAGCTGGTGAATTATTACCAGGGGTATTCCATGTTAGTGCTAGAGCATTAGCTACACATGCACTTTCAATATTTGGAGATCATCAAGACGTAATGGCGGCTAGACAAACAGGATTTGCATTGCTTGCATCAAGTAGTGTACAACAAGCTATGGACTTAGCAGCAGTTGCGCACCTTTCTGCAATAAAAGGAAAAGTACCATTCATGCACTTCTTTGATGGATTCAGAACATCTCATGAACTTCAAAAAATTGAAGCTTGGGATTATGAGCAACTTGGAGAACTTGCAGAAGAAATTCAAGATGACATTAAGGCGTTTAGAAATAATGCTTTAAATCCAGAACACCCTGTAACAAGAGGTACTGCTCAAAACCCAGATATATATTTCCAAGGTAGAGAAGCTTCAAATAAATACTATGAGCAATTACCAGAACTTGTAGAACACTTCATGGGAAAAGTTAATGAAATGATAGGTACAGATTATCACCTATTCAACTACTATGGAGCTGCTGATGCAGATAGAATGATTATCGCTATGGGATCAGCTTGTGAAGCTATAGAAGAAGCTATAGATTATTTAAATGCTAAAGGTGAAAAAGTAGGTTTACTTTCTGTACATTTATATAGACCATTCTCTATTGAACATTTCCATAAATACATACCAAAGACTGTTAATAGAATAGCAGTACTTGATAGAACTAAGGAACCAGGTTCAATAGCGGAGCCATTATTCTTAGATGTTACTCATTCATTCTATGGATGCAATGAGAAACCACTTATAGTTGGTGGAAGATACGGACTAGGTTCAAAAGATACAACTCCAGCTCAAATAGTTTCTGTATTTGAGAATTTAAAATCAAATGAACCAAAGAATGGATTTACAATTGGAATCACTGACGATGTGACTTACACATCATTACCAGTTGGAGAAGAATTAGATGTAGCATCTGAAGGTACTAGAGCTTGTAAGTTCTGGGGTCTTGGATCAGATGGTACTGTTGGAGCTAATAAATCAGCAATTAAAATTATTGGAGACCATACAGACATGTATGCTCAAGGATACTTCTCATATGACTCTAAAAAGTCAGGTGGTATAACAGTATCTCACTTAAGATTTGGTAAAGATAAAATAAGATCTACTTATTTAATAAATAAAGCAGACTTTGTAGCTTGTCATAACCAATCTTATGTAAACAAATATGACGTTTTAGCTGGTATTAAAGACGGAGGAACATTCTTACTTAACTGTATATGGAATGAAGAAGAATTAGACAAACATTTACCAGTAAAAATGAAGAAATATATTGCAGAACATAATATAAACCTTTACACAATTAATGCAGTTAAAATAGCTCAAGAAATCGGTTTAGGTGGAAGAATTAACATGATAATGCAAGCTGCTTTCTTTAAGCTAGCGAATATCATTCCACTAGAAGAATCTATTAAATACCTAAAAGAAGCTGTTGTAACTTCTTATGGTAAAAAAGGTGAGGCTATAGTTAAAATGAATCATGATGCTATAGATAAAGGAATAGATGCTATAGTTAAAGTTAATGTTCCAGAAAGTTGGAAAGAAGCTACTGAATCTGATTCTTGTGAATGTGGCTGTGAATCAAAAGAACAAAAACCAGCATTTATAACTGATATAGTTGAAGTTATAAATAGACAAGAAGGAGACATGCTACCAGTAAGTGCGTTTACAGAAGGTGTTGATGGTACATTCCCTCCAGGAACTGCTGCATATGAAAAAAGAGGAATAGCAGTAAATGTTCCAGAGTGGCAAGTAGATAAATGTATACAATGTAACCAATGTGCTTATGTTTGTCCACACTCTGTAATTAGACCAGCTTTAATGACAGAAGAAGAGGTAAGTAATGGACCAGATACTTTAGAGGTTAAACAAGCTAATGGTGGACCAACAATTAAAGAATACAAATTCTCAATAGTAATAAGCCAACTTGACTGTACTGGATGTGGTAACTGTGCACAAGTATGTCCAGCACCAGAAAAAGCTTTAATTATGAAACCAATTGAGCCACAATTAGAAAAACAAAGTGCATTTGATTATGCTATTAAGCTTCCAGCTAAGAAAAATCCAATGAATAAAAACACTGTAAAAGGAAGCCAATTTGAAACTCCGTTAATTGAGTTCTCAGGTGCTTGTGCAGGATGTGGAGAAACTCCATATGCGAAACTTATAACTCAATTATTTGGTGATAGAATGATGATATCTAATGCTACAGGATGTTCATCAATATGGGGTGGAAGTGCTCCTGCAACTCCATATACAGTAGATCAAAACGGACGTGGACCAGCTTGGGCTAACTCATTATTTGAAGACAATGCTGAATTTGGTTTTGGTATGTTCTTAGGATCAACCCAAATGAGAGAAAGAATATTTGGACTTGCTCAAGAAGCTCAAGAAAGTAATTTAAGTGATGAATTAAAGAATACATTAAAAGAATTCTTAGGTAATAGATTCGATGGAGAAAAAACTAAAGAGTTAAGAGATAAATTACTTCCAATGTTAGAAGCAGAAAAAGAAAATAAAATAGCTGCTGAAATCTTAGAAAAGAAAGACTTCATAGTTAAACAATCTCAATGGATATTTGGTGGAGATGGTTGGGCATATGACATCGGATTTGGTGGAGTTGACCACGTACTTGCATCTGGAGAAGATGTAAACATTCTTGTATTTGATACAGAAGTTTACTCAAATACAGGTGGACAATCTTCAAAAGCTACACCTACTGCAGCAATAGCTAAATTCGCTGCTGGTGGTAAGAGAACTAAGAAAAAAGATCTTGGTATGATGGCAATGAGTTACGGATATGTTTATGTTGCTCAAATAGCTATGGGTGCAGATAAGAACCAAACTATTAAAGCAATAACAGAAGCTGAAAATTATCCAGGCCCATCATTAATCATAGCATATGCTCCATGTATAAATCATGGAATTAAAATTGGTATGGGTAGTAGCCAATTAGAAGAAAAGAGAGCTGTGGACTGCGGATATTGGTCATTATATAGATATAACCCAACATTAAAAGACCAAGGTAAGAATCCATTTGTCTTAGATTCTAAAGAACCAAAAGAATCATTCATAGATTTCTTAAAAGGTGAAGTAAGATATGCATCACTTGAAAAAATCAAACCAGAGTTAGCTCAAGAATTATTTGAGAAAACTGAAAAAGATGCAATGGAAAGATTAGAAAACTATAAAAAACTTGCAAAAGATCAATAAGATATAATTAATAGGAGACATGGAACAATTCTATGTCTCCTATTTTAATCTCATGTTTTTTATTATAAAGGCTTATAAATAATTATAAGGAATAAATAAAATAGTTTTGGTAATTATTAAAGTAGGAAGCTTTTAAAAGAATAATATAAAAAGTTTTGTTAAAAAGAAAAAATTTTATAAAAAACTCTTTTAATATTCTTAAATAAAGGGTATTATTATACCATAAACCAAAATAGGAGGTAATTAAATATGATGGATAAAGAAAACAAGTGCACTTGCAATGGTGAAGTAAATAAATGTGGTTGCCACGAAGAAATAGAACACTCTCATGAATCATGTGGTTGTCATGAGGAAGCAGAACATTCTCACGAATCATGTGGTTGTGGATGTGGAGATGAAATTGAAACATTAACTGTAGAACTTGAAGATGAAGAGGGAAATGTTATTACTTGTGAAATAATCGATGGTTTTGATTATAAAGATAAAGAATATGCAGTTTTACTAAATCCACAGGAAGATACTTATTATATATTTGAAGTAGTTGGAGACGATGAAGACGGTGAATTAGTAGTACCTTCAGAAGAAGAATTTGAAGATGTTAGAGAGTACTACGAAAATTTAGTTGCTGCAGAAGAATAAGATAATAAATGAGCCGTTGCATACGCAGCGGCTTTTTATATGGAGTATTATATTATATGGAGTGATTACTTTGGAGAAACTTGCAATCTTTGATGTAGATTTTACTTTAACAAGAAAAGAAACATTATTGGAATTTTATAAATTTATGCTTAAGAAACATCCTAAATTTTTAATATATATACCAAGAACTGTGTTCTCAGGGTTATTCTATGTATTAAAGTTTCATGATGAGAAAAAAACAAAAGAAATATTTACTAGGTTTATAAGAGGTATAAGAGAAGAGGATATGGAAGACATAGTAAAGGAATTTTATGAAAAGGTATTATGTAGAATAATATATAAGGATTCTATAGATATGATAGCAAAACTAAAGAAAGAGGGATGTAAAGTTATATTAATTTCTGCATCTCCAGAATTTTATTTAAAATCTTTATATAATATTAAAGAAGTTGATAAGATAATAGGCACTAGGATTAGTAAAAAAGATGGCATATACCAAAATAAGCTAGAAGGTGAAAACTGTAAGGGAGAAGAAAAGGTTAGACGTCTTAAGAGCTATATAAAAGAAAAGAATATAGATGTTGATTTTAAAAATTCCTATATGTTCTCAGATTCCTTAGCAGATTTACCTCTTTTTAAATTAGTAGGAAAACCCTATTTAATTAACTATAATAAAAAATATGATGATATAGAAATATTAAATTGGAAATAGTAAAAAATCAATAAAAATGGAGGTATTAAAATGTCTTCTGCTAGAAAGCAATTTTATATTTTTAATGGAAGTTTAGAAAAAGAAGAAAAAAATCTAGAAGAGATTCTTAATCAGGGAGATATTGTATATGAGGTTATAAGAATTATAGAAGGTTTTCCTCTTTTTTTAAAGGAACATATGGATAGGTTACATAATTCATGTTCCCTAATAAATATTCAATGTCCTATAAAACAGGAAGAAGTATTTAGACATATTAGGGAACTTTCAGCTAGTAATGAAATAGATTTCGGTAATATTAAGATAGTTTTAAACTCCAATTCTTTAGAATATGCAATATATTTTATACCACACTACTATCCTACAGAAGAAGAATATGAAGATGGGGTAAAAACTATTTTATATAATGGGGAAAGAAAAAATCCTAATGCCAAAATTGTAGATATGAGTTTTAGAAAAACTGTTACAGAAAAAATTAAGAAAGAAAATGCTTATGAGGCTATATTAATAGATAAGAACGGAAATATTACCGAAGGAAGTAAGTCAAATATTTTTATGGTTAAAGGAGATGTAGTATTAACTGCACCTGTAGAAGGCGTTCTTCCAGGAATAACCCGTAATAAAATCATAAATGTTATAAAGGATCTAGGTATAAGTTTTGAAGAAAAATATGTTAAAGATGATGAAATAAATTCTCTACAGGGATTATTTATTTCAGGAACATCACCTAAAGTCCTTCCTATAAATAAAGTTGAAACTATTAGTTTTAATCCTAAAAATAAAATTATTATAGATATTATGAAATTCTTTAATAAAGTAATAGAAGAGGACATTAAGTTTATAAAAAATAATTATTTTAAATAATTTTAAATAAAGTAATTAAAAAGTTATACGATAATAGAATAGGAAAACTTATAGGATTGTGTTATAGGCACAATCCTAATTTATAATTTTAATTCTCTCTAAAAACATTGATTTTGAGGAGTGAAATATAATGCAGGATAATAATACTATTGACTTAGATGGAAAGGTATATATTAAAGAAGGCAAGATATTTGTAATTAATCCTAAGGAAAATGGAAAGCCAGCTGTTATAACTCCATCTAAAGGACTAAAACTCATGGTGGATAAAGAAGAAGTTACTTTTAAAAAAGAAGTTTTCGCTAATAGTGAAATTGAAGTTTTTTTCCCATCTACTGTAGGTAAAAGAAATCTAAATATAAGTTTATCATTAGATAAAATGAAAGCTTATATGGATATTTCATATGAACCAAAGCTAATATACACTTTAAGAGATGAAGAAGAAGATAAAATCGTAAATTTAAAATATGAAGTTTTAGACAAGGAACTTCCTCCAAAATTCTCTAGGGAGGAAATCGAAAAAGTATTATTAGATAAGGGTATACTATATGGAATTTTAAGAAATAACATAGAAAAATGTATAAAAGAAGAGTATGTTAAAGACTGCATAATAGCTACAGGGAAAAAACCTGTAGATGGTACAGATGATACTATTAAATTAAATTTTATAGTTCAGAAAAGTTTTAAAGAAGATTCTAAGGGTAATATAGATTATAAATCTATAGGAAATATACAATATGTAAAAAGCGGAGACGTAATAGCTACTATTATAAAGGGTAAAGAAGGAATAGATGGAGTAAATGTTTTTGGAAAAATAGTGAAGAGTAAAAAAAGAAATATGGTAAAAGTTAAATGTAGTAGTGGATGTGAACTTAAAGGTGACTCTATAATAGCTATTATAGATGGTAAACCCATGTATAAACGGAATACTTTTAAAGTTAACCATGTACATGAAGTTAAAGGGAATGTTGATCTGAGTACTGGGAATATAAATTTTAGTGGTTCAGTGATTGTTTATGGTGCTGTATCGGATGGAATGAAAATAGAAAGTGGAGCTGGAATTGAAGTTTATAAAAATGTATCGGGATCAGAAATTATATCTAAAGGTAATATTTCTGTTGGAGGGAATATTATATATTCCAAAGTGATTTGTGGTGGAGAAGATAATGTAAATATAAAGGTGAATGAGGACTTAACACTACTTTCTAATATTCTAAGAGAAATTAGGTTAACTATGGAAAAGATAATAAATAAGAACCTTTTGGGTAAAGATGTAAAGCCCGGAGAAATCATAAAAGTCCTTATTGAAAATAAATTCAAAAATGTACCAGTAATAATAACTAGTATAGAAAAGTCATATGCAAAAAAGGGGACTTATAAAAACTTTATTAATATATTGAAGAAGGGTCTACTGGGATTAGGTACTTTATCTATAGAGAGTTCGGAAGATATTATGTATATGGAAAAATTACTTAAAGAAGAAATTGAAATTATAAAAGATGAAAAAATAAATTTTTCAGATGTAGATTTTAGATATGCACAAAATAGTATTATACAATCTTCTGGAGATATATATATAACGGGAAAAGGTGAATATATAACTAACATAGATGCAAATGGTAGTATATATTTTACGGGAATAAACTCTGTTGCAAGGGGTGGAATTTTAAAAGCTAAAAATGAGATAAAGTGTATGTATGTAGGAAGTGACGCAGGAGTTTCTACTAAGCTTAAAGTAGAAAGAGAAGGGCAAATTTGGGCTAAAGTTGCTTTTCAAAATACTAGATTTGCGGTTGGAACTTTAGAACATATTATTGAATATCCTTGTAAAGATGTTCATGCTTATTTAGATGAAAAAGGTGAATTAGTAGTAGAAAAGTTAAAACTATAATTTGTATTATTATTCTTAGGAGGAGGGGCTAAAGTGATTGCTGGTGAAATTAAAGTTCTTATTTTTAAAATAGATGAAGAGTATTATGCAACTGATATTATGGAAGTAGAAAGAATACTTGGACATGAAGATACAACAAAACTTCCAGATTCACCAAGCTTTATAGAAGGTGTTATAAATTATGAAGGAGATATACTACCTATAGTTAATCTGTGTACAAAATTTAACATTAAATTTAATGGAGCAAAAAAAGAATCTAAGGTAATAGTCGTAAAATCTCAAAATAATAAGATTGGTATGTTAGTAGATTCTGTATCTGAGGTTAGGGATGTGAGCCTAGATGATATAAAAATGCCTCCAAATATAGTTTCAGGAATATCTAACCGTTATATAAGAGGTTTGATAAAACATGAGGACGAAATTATCATATTTTTAGACCTAAATAGTATTTTAACTGAAGAAGAAAAAGAATTTTTAAAAGTTTAGGTGAAGATTATGAAATTTAAAGAAATTAGGGTTGGTATTGCTGATTTAAATGTTGGAGAAAATCCAGACCAATTAATTACAGTAGGACTTGGATCCTGTGTTGGGATTGTTATATATGACGGATATAAGAAAATAGGTGGACTTGCACATATAATGTTGCCAGATAGTACTCAATTTTTAAATGTTACAAATGAAATGAAATTTGCAAATCTAGCTATTCCTATTTTAATAGATAAACTTCTATATAAGGGAGCTATTAAAAGAAATTTAAAGGCTAAAATTGCTGGTGGTGCTTCAATGTTCAATTTTGCTGATAAAAGTATGATTATGGATATTGGAAACAGAAATTGTATTGCTGTAAAAAAGACTTTAAAAGAATCAGGCATACCTATAATTAGTGAGGATATTGGTGGAAATAAAGGCAGAACGGTTACGTTTGATACATCAAATGGATTATTTAAAATAAGAACTGTTGGTGTAGGTGTTAAAGAAATATAATATTGTGGAGTGATATTTATTGGAAAATATTAAAGTATTAGTTGTTGATGATTCGGCCTTAATGAGAAAAATAATATCTGACATGATAAATGAAGAAGTAGATATGGAAGTTATAGATACAGCTAAAAATGGAGAAGATCTTTTTAAAAAGTTAGATAAGAAACCAGATGTTATAACCTTAGATGTAGAAATGCCTGTTTTAAATGGAATTGAAGCATTAAAGAGAATTAAGAGCAGTGGAAATAATATTCCTGTTATCATGTTAAGTAGTGTATCGAAAAGAGGAACAGAGCTTACAATGGAATGCCTTGAGTCGGGAGCTTTTGATTTTATAGCAAAGCCTTCAGGTGCAATTTCTTTAGACATAAATAAAGTAAAAGAGGATATTGTAGGTAAGATAAGGATAGCTTATCTTAAGATTAAAAAACCAAATCAAAGATCTATTTCTAGAAATAGTATAAATATAGATTTACAAGAAAAGGCTATGCCACGAAGGAGTTCCAGAAGGAAAGAATTAAATCATAAGATAGACGCTGTCGTTATAGGGGCGTCTACAGGAGGGCCAAAGGCACTATATAAAGTAATAACGAAATTACCCAAACTAGGTATTCCAATATTTGTAGTTCAGCATATGCCTAGTGGATTCACGAAAGCATTTTCAGAGAGGTTGAATAGTAACTCTATATTAAAAGTAGTAGAAGCTGATGAGGGCATTATAATTGATAAGGATACAGTTTATATAGCCAAGGGTGGATATCATATGGAAATTGGATTAGATAAAAAAATACATTTAAATCTAGATCCTACTATGTGGGGAGTTAGACCAGCAGCAGACAAGCTTTTTCTATCTGCTTCAAAGGTATATAGGAAGAAGCTTTTAAGTGTAGTTCTAACTGGTATGGGTAAAGATGGAGCAGAAGGAACTGTTCAAGTTAAAAGCTTGGGCGGATTTACCATTTCTGAAGATGAGAGTACTTGTACTATATATGGTATGCCTAAGGCTGCTTTTGAAACTGGTAAGATAGATGAGGTATTACCTCTTAACGAAATTGCAGATAGAATAACTGAGATAGTAATTAAGAGAGGAGTTTAGTGATGGATCTAATTTATTTTGAAAAGTGGGTTCGGAAAGAATTTAACATAGATTTATCAGCATATAAATCCAATCAGCTTCATAGAAGAATAAATAGTTTAATGGATAGAGTTAACGTTAGTTCAGTAGATGAGTATATTAAGCTTTTAAAATCAGATCCATCTCAGAAGAAAAAGTTCTTGGATTTCATAACGATTAATGTTACAGAGTTTTTTAGAAATCCAGACATATTTAAAGAGTTTGAGGAATTATTAAGAAAATATATGTTAAAGGAAAATAAAGCTATTAAGGTATGGAGTGCCGCATGTTCTATAGGAGCAGAGCCTTATTCAATAGCTATGATTTTAAAAGAAATGCCTTATAAATTTAGACATGAAATTTTAGCAACAGATATAGATGATACCATTTTATTAAGAGGAAAAAAAGGAGTATATACCAAAGATGAGGTAAAGGGTATTAAACCAGATATTTTAAGTAAGTATTTTATAAATAAAGAAGATAAGTTTATTATATCCGATACCTTAAAGTCTATGGTTACATTTAAAAAGCATGACTTAATATTAGGAGCTTATGAGAAAGAATTTGATGTTATAGTGTGTAGAAATGTAGTTATATACTTTAATCAGGAAGTAAAAGATAGGATATACAAAAAATTTAGTGAATCTTTAAAAAGTGGAGGTTTATTATTTGTAGGTGCTACTGAAAGTATATATAACTATAGAGAGTTTGGTTTTGAAAAAGCTTCTACCTTTATTTATAGAAAGTTATAGGAGGAATGCAATATGGATACATCACAATATCTATCTATGTTCTTAGAAGAGTGTATGGACAATCTACAAGTTTTAAATGAAGCTCTTTTAGAACTGGAACAAAATCCAAAAGATGAAAATAAGTTAAATGAAATCTTCAGGGTAGCACATACAATTAAAGGCATGGCGGCTACTATGGGGTTTTCAGAAATGGCAGAACTTACTCATAAAATGGAAGATGTATTATCTAAATTTAGAGATGGGAAATTAAATGTAGATGCACAAGTTGTAACATTACTTTTTAAATGTTTGGATACCCTAGAACTTATGGTTAGTAATATATCTGAAGGTATAGATGATACTATTGAGATAGATGTCTTAATAAATAAATTAGAAGGAATATCAGAAAACAATAATGAAAATTCTAATAATGAAAAGTCTATAGAAATAAAAGATAATAGCAAAAGTTCAATTAAAAATGTAGAGAACGATGAGTGTACTATAGAATTGAATGAATATGATATAAGTATTGTAAAACAGGCTAGAAATAAAGGATTTAATGTGTATTCTATTTTTATTAATTTAAGTGAAAACACTATATTAAAATCTGCAAGAGCTTTCTTAATATTTAAATCTTTAGAGGAATTTGGAGAAATTATAAAGTCTACACCTAGTACAGACGATATTGAAAGTGAGAAGTTTGATTTTGAAATAAATCTTGTATTTATAACAACTCAAAGTTCTGAAGAAATATATAATATATTAAATGGAATATCTGAAGTTAAAAAAATAGAAGTAAATGAGGTTTCGTTTAATACTAAAAATAAAGAAAGTATTATAAAAGAAAAAAGTATTGAAAAAAATCTTTCCCAAAATAGTGCTACAAAAAAGAAACCTAATAAAGATATGCAACATAAAAAATCTCATCAGTCTGTTAGGGTAGATTTAGAGAGGTTGGATAAGTTTTTAACCATGGTTTCAGAACTTGTTATTCATAGAACAAGAATAGAACAGTTAGCAAGTAATCATAAGTTAAACGATCTAAATGAAACCATAGAACAAATTGGAAGAACAACATCGGATCTTCAGGAGTTAGTAATGAAAATAAGAATGCTTCCTTTAGAGGTAGTATTTAATAGGTTTCCTAGAATGATAAGAGATATTTCTATGGATTTAGGAAAAGAGATTGATTTTATAGTAAAAGGACAAGAAACTGAACTAGATAGAACCGTCATAGATGAAATAGGTGAGCCATTAATCCATCTACTAAGAAATGCTGCAGACCATGGTATTGAAGAGAAAGAAACTAGGATTAAAAATGGTAAAAATCCAGTAGGGAAAATTAAGCTATCTGCTTATCCTGAAGGAACAAAAGCTATTATAAAGGTTGAAGATGATGGTGGGGGAATAGATGTTGATAGAGTAAGATCAAAGGCTGAGGAAAAGGGAATTAACACTGAAGGTATGAGTGAAAATGATATTAAAAATCTGATTTTTCATCAGGGATTTAGTACTAATACAGAAGTTACAGATATATCTGGCAGGGGAGTTGGAATGGACGTAGTAAAAACTAAGATTACAGCTCTTGGTGGAACAGTAGATGTAATTTCAGAAATGGGTGTAGGTACAAGTTTTATTGTAAGTCTTCCACTTACCCTTCAAATAATACAAGCCCTATTGGTTAAGGTAGAAAAAGAAACTTTAGCTATTTCTTTAGGTTATATTGATAGAGTTATTAATTTTAAAGAAGATTTAATAAAGAGAACTAATAATAAAGAGGTAATAATTTATAATAATTCAGTAATTCCACTAATTAGAATTGATAAAAAACTAAATTTACAAGAAATTAAGTCCGATAAAAAATATATAGTTATTGTAAATGTAGGGGAAAAGACTGTAGGATTATTAGTTGATGATTTGTTAGGTCAGCAAGAAATAGTAATAAAACCTTTCGGAAAAACCCTTAAAGGTGTAAAAGAGTATATAGGAGCTACTATATTGGGAGATGGACTTGTAACCCTTATTCTAGATGTGTCTGCTCTAATTTAGGAGGAGGATTTATGAGCTACAAAGATTTAACTTCTATTCAACTGGATGCTTTAAGAGAGGTGGGGAATATTGGTGTTGGTAATTCTGCCACAGCATTATCACAACTTTTAAATAAAAAAATTGATATGACAGTACCTAATATCAATGTAATTTCATTTGAAGAAATATACAATAAAATAGGATCAGAAGAAGTAGTAGTTGGTATTTTAGTAAGAGTTCTAGGTGATACTCCAGGAAATATACTTTTTATATTCAGCAAAAGTGCAGCAGGAAATATTATTAAGGATTTAACAGGAGTATATGAAAATAAGTTAACTGATATGGGTGCTTCAGTATTATGTGAAATTGGAAATATAATTTCAAGTTCTTATATGAATGCTATTAGTAAATTTACTAATTTAGCCATAATGCCATCCGTACCAGCAGTAACTTGTGATATGCTTGGAGCTATATTATCAACAACTTTTATTGAATCTGGGCAATACGATGAGTATGTACTAGATATAGAAACTTCATTTATACAAGATGAAACAGCCTTGAGTGGGCACTTTTATTATGTGCCAATGCCGGGGTCTTTAGAAAAAATTTTAAATTCATTAGGAATAGGTTAAGGGAGGTAATAATTATGTCTACAAAAGTTTTAATAGTGGATGATGCTGCTTTTATGAGAATGATGATTAAGGATATATTAGAAAAAAATGGATTTGAAGTTGTGGGAGAGGCAAGTAATGGATTAAAAGGTGTCGAACTTTACAAATCAGAAAAACCAGATGTAGTTACTATGGATATTACTATGCCAGATATGGATGGTATAGAGGCTGTGAAAGCTATACGAGCTATGGATCCTCAGGCTAAAATTATAATGTGTAGTGCTATGGGACAACAGAGCATGGTTATGGATGCAATTAAGGCAGGGGCTAAAGATTTTATAGTGAAGCCATTTCAAGCAGACAGGGTTTTAGAAGCAATTAATAAGGTAGTAGGATAGGAGGGGTAAAATGCAAATTGTGGTTTTTAAAATTGGTAAGGAACAATTTGCTGTAGAAACTGAAAAAGTTAAGAGTATAACTGATACAATGCAAATAACTAGAGTTCCAAAGGCTTCTGATTACATTAAAGGACTTATAAATTTAAGAGGAAATGTAATTTCTCTCCTTAATATGCATCTACTTTTAGAACTAGAAGAGGAAAATAAGGGAGAAGGTAGAATTATTATATTAGAATTAAATCAGGAGGATGTAGGAATAGAAGTAGATGAGGTTGATGAAGTACTAGAGATAAAGGAAGATATAATAAAAAAGTTAGAAGAAAATAAAGAAAAACCATATATTGAGGGAATTATAAATTTAGGTGATAGATTAATAACTTTAATTAATATTTGCAAGTTAATACCTAATTATTAACTAAGATTTTTGTGAATAGAAATGAGGTAAGAGTATGGCTGACGTTTTGTCCCAGAGTGAAATAGATGCTCTTTTGTCTGCCTTGTCCTCTGGTGAGGTAGAGCCAGAACAACTTCAGGTAGAAGAAGAAAAACAAAAAATAAAACTTTATGATTTTAGGAGTCCTCAGAAATTCTCTAAAGAACATTTAAGAACTTTAGAACTTATACATGATAATTATGGAAGAATAATATCTACCTATTTAACAGGACAAGTTAGGAATAATGTCAAAGTTAAGATTGAAACAATACAACAAATAACTTATGAAGAATTCATTCACTCAATTCCTAATCCAACTATGCTCACTATATTTAAGATGCCTCCTTTAAATGGGACCTTGTTGTTTGAGACTAATCCAGAATTTGTGTATCAAATAACAGATGTACTTTTAGGAGGAAATGGATGCAGGAAAAATAAGAGTAGAGAATTTACAGATATAGATAAAAACATCATGAAAAGAATAAATGATGGACTCATCTATAATCTAAAACTTGCATGGGAAGATGTGCTTGATGTTGAACCTGAAATTGAAGGGTTAGAAACTAATCCTGCATTAAATCAAACTCTAGCTCCTAATGAACCAGTAGCTCTAATAACTTTTACCGTTGAGATGGGGAATAACAGCACTTTTTTAAATATTTGTATACCTTATCTTAGTGTAGAGAAATTTTTAGACAAGTTAGAAATTAAGTATTGGTTTAGAGGAAATGTTGAAGAAAAAGAAACTGAAGGTAATACGAAAATTAAAAAGAGACTTGATATAGTTTCTATAGAAATGCTTTCAGTCTTAGGTGATGTATCTCTATCTGTTGAAGAGTTTTTAAAACTTTCTACTGGGGATGTTATAGGTTTAAATACAAAATCTTCGGATCCAGTAAAAATATATATAGGGGATAGACCGTATTATTATGCAAAACCAGGTATTATAGGTAAAAACAGAGGAGTACAAGTTCTTGATATTATAGATAAGGATGTGGAAAGCTATGAATAATGGATTTCTATCACAAGAGGAGATTAATTCTCTTTTAAATGGAAATAATGATGTAGATACATCTTCAAAAAATGAATCAAGTGATACAGAAATATTAAGTGATATAGAAAAGGATATTTTAGGTGAGGTAGGAAATATTTCTATGGGGTCCGCATCTACTGCCCTCTCTACCATAATATCGCAACCAGTTAATATAACTACGCCGAATGTAGCAATTACTACTTTAAGAGAACTGAAAAGTGGTTTTGAGATACCTAATATAGCCTTAGATGTAAAGTATACTAGTGGTATTATAGGTGCAAACCTACTTGTTATGAAAGTAACAGATGCAGCTGTTATTGCAAGTTTAATGATGGGTGGAGATGGACATGTAGAAAACACCTTAGATCTATCAGAAATAGAAATAAGTGCTGTATCTGAGGCTATGAATCAAATGATTGGTTCTGCAGCAACTTCAATGGCTACTATGTTTACAAGGGAAGTTAATATATCTCCTCCAACTTCTAAGCTTTGGCGAGATATTGGTGATAAACTTTCCGAAAGTATAGATGATGATGAGACTATTGTAAGAGTTGCATTTAGACTTACCATAGGTGAATTAGTAGATAGTAAAATAATGCAGATACTACCTGTATCAACAGCAAAAACCATAGTAAATATTATGACTAATTCAGATGAGTATATAGAAGAAAATTCTTCCTTGAATAATAATCAAATAGATAAAGAGTCTTATGTAGAAGATTTTACATATCATAACTCAGAGAACTTAGAATATGAAAATCATAGCAATTTAAGTAATGCCTATAAATCTATGGATGAAAAACCTATAGAGAGTGGGGCTCCAGCCAATATTAAACAAGCTACATTTGAAACTTTAAATGATGAAAATTCCAATCACACACCTAGAAACATAGATTTAATTTTAGATGTACCTCTTAATATATCGGTAGTTTTAGGTCGTACTAAAAAGAGTATTAAAGAGGTTTTAGAATTAGGCGTGGGTTCTTTAATTGAACTTGATAAATTAGCAGAAGAGCCTGTAGAAGTTCTTGTGAATGGAAAAAAAGTTGCTTATGGAGAAGTTGTAGTTGTGGATGAGAATTTTGGAGTTAGAATTACAAGTATAATAAGTGGTGAAGATAGAGTTAAAAGTTTACG
Organism: Hathewaya histolytica; assembly: GCF_901482605.1. Lineage (NCBI taxonomy): Bacteria > Bacillati > Bacillota > Clostridia > Eubacteriales > Clostridiaceae > Hathewaya > Hathewaya histolytica. Next base: position 1,129,963 of record NZ_LR590481.1, read on the forward strand.
AAATAATTAATAACATTTAAAAGTAAGGCAAATAGTAGTTATATGCCTTATTTTTTATTTTTAAATGGAATAATTCTATAAACTTTTCTATAGAAAAATCGATAATTAAATTAAGGTAAGAAAAAAGGGGAATATAGGAATTTTAAGATGGAGTAGAGGAGTGAGAACATGAAAGTGAACAACATTTCAATGAATAAGTTAATTAACTTATATGATAGAAAAAATCAATATAATAATACTAAAAAAAGTACTTTGGAAAGAGATAGAATAGAGTTATCAGATATAGGAAAAAAGTTAAGTGTTGAAAATAGAAACGAGATTATCGATAAAGAAAGAGAAAATAGGATAAGGGAAATTAAAAATCAAATTGAAAAAGGTACTTATAATAGGGACTCAAGGCTAATAGCAGAAAAGATATTAGATAATATAAAAGGTAAAAATATATAGAGAGGTTGCCTAGATGAAAGAGAAACTAAAAGATGTATTACAAAGGGAAAAAGGTATATTTAAAGAATTATTAGGACTTTTAGAAGAGCAACATATATTTATCGTAAAAAATAAATCCTTTGACCTAGAAAGTATTCTAGAAAAGATAGGAGACAAGAATAAGGAAGTAGCAAAGATAGAACTAGAGAGAAGGTCCCATTTAGGGGATGAATCTATGCTGGATTTTGTGAAAAGATCTGAAGATGAAGAACTAGAGCTATTATACAGGGATGTTAAAAAATTAGTATATGAATTAAAGCTTCAAAAAGAAACAAATGAAACTTTAGTTAAACAGAGTTTAGTATTTACAAATCAGCTTCTAAATTTATTAAATCCATCTAAAACAAATCTTAAAACTTATAATTCTATAGGAAAAGTTACGAGGTGATTATATGTCAGATTTAATGTCAATTTTTAATATAGCTAAAAGAGGAATGAATACTCATCAAAAGGTAATAGGTGTTACATCTCATAACATTGCAAATGTTAACACAAAAGGATATTCAAGACAACATGCAGAAATACAAACTACAAAGCCTTTTGGAATGCCTGATATGACTTCTTCAATAAGCCCGGGACAACTAGGGACAGGCTCTCATGTGCAATCAATCCAAAGAGTAAGAGATGGTTTTCTAGACTACCAAATTAGAAATGAAAGTAGTACTTTAGGAAGATATGAATCTAGAGAGAAATATCTAAATGAGATAGAGAGTATATTTAATGAACCTACAGAGTATGGAATGTCAACTATGATTGGGAAATTTTTTGAGGCTTGGTATGGTGTTTCAAAACAACCAGAAGATTCCAATGCTAGAACTGTAGCAGCTCAACAATCAGATGCCTTGGCAAAAGAGTTAAACCATACCTACAATCAATTAAAAGATTTAAAAGCAAATGTAAGAAGTGAAATAAAAGAAAAAGTTTTTAATATAAATAATGTCTTAGCTCAGTTAGATGACTTAAATCAACAAATAATGAGTGTAAAAATATCAGGTATGGAGCCTAATGATTTAATGGATAGGCGAGACCTACTAATTGATAATTTAAGTAAGGATTTCAATATTAATATAGATAAAAAGGAATTTAATTCTTATAATTTAAGTCCTGGAACATTAAAAGGTGTGCCTGGAAATGGGGAACCTCTCTTAGTGAGAAAAGAACCTAATTTTAATGTTAGCAGGTTTTCATACGTAAAGGGAATAGAAAGCACACAAGAGGCAAGTGGAGAATATTCCTTAAAGATAAGCTATTTTAAAAAAGGAAATGCTAATGAAGAAGGAAAGCCAATAATAATAAAAGGTATAAAAAATAAAGAAGAATTAAAAGAGATAACAAGATATATAGATGAATGCAGGGTTATCTGGTCGGATAAAGATGGAAAATCCTACTGTGAAGGAAAAGACATAGATTTAAATGCCATTAGGGAAAGTGGCAGTATTAATATGGATATGTTTACAGAACGATTAGGATTATTTGTTCCTGATAGTGGAGAATTAAAAGGATTTATGTCTGTTCAAAAGGACGTAGATAAATACATGGATCAACTGAATAAACTAGCAAAATCAATAGCTTTATCAGTAAATACAATTCATAGCGGGAAAATAAATCCTGGTTCTCCCAAAGATAAAGTAGTAGGAACTGTAGATGCAGACTATATGCCTTTTTTTGTGAATGGAGAGGTAGCTAGAGATAAATATGATTTAGAAAATAAATTACAGGGAGATAATTTAAAAGAGGTATTGGATAAAGAAGTGGAGATTAATGCTGGTAATATATCTTTAAATAAATGGATCTTGTCAGATGTTATGCAAATTAAAACGAAAACTCATGATGATGAGTATGCATATTCTGGGGATAATAAAAAAGATGGTGAATCCGATGGCAATAGAGCTTTAGCTATATCAAGGTTACAGTATACTCTCATAAAGATTCAAGGAATTAAGGATACTACCACTAGAGAAGAGTTTATAAAAAGTTTAACTGGAACTGGAGAAAATTCTAAGTTAATAAGGAGTGATTTAGGCTTAGATGTTATAGAAAATAATATAAATGGTATGAAAATAGATGCCTATTTTAAGGATATAGTTGATGAGCTTGGAATTCAAACTTCTGAAGCACATAGAATAGTTATAAATCAAAAAGAACTTTTATCAGGATTTTCAGATGCAAGAGAATCTGTATCTGGTGTTTCTATAGACGAAGAGATGGCAAACTTAGTCCAATTTCAACATGCATATCAAGCAAGTGCTAGAATGATATCTGTTGTAGATCAATTATTGGATGTAGTTATAAACGGTTTAATTAGATAATTTAGGGGGTCTTTTTATGAGGATTACAAATAAAATGCTTTCAAATAATTTTTTAAGAGATTTAAGTGTTAATATAAATAATTTTAATAAAATTAACGAGCAAGTTACGTCAAAGAAAGAATTTAGACGACCTTCAGATGATCCATTTAAAGTTGCAAGAGCTATGCAGCTGCACACAGATATAAATATAAATAAACAGTATAATAAGAATATTAAAGATACTATAAATTATCTTAATGTTACTGATACAGCTTTAGGTCAAGGTGTTGATGTACTTAAAAGAATTAATGAACTTTTAGTATCTGCAGGAGATGCTCCTTATGGTTCTGGAGAAAGATCAGCTATTAATGATGAAATAAAGCAAAAGGTGGATGAATTTGGGCAAATACTTAACACTAACTTTGATGGTAAATATGTTTTTGGCGGTTCTAGGGGTACTACAAAACCTATAGAAGTGATTAAAGAAAATGGAAAGATTGAATTAAAATATTTTAAAAAAGAAGGTGGGCATCTAGATCTTAGCAAACCAGAAGATTTAGAGCAATTTAATACTTTAAATCAAAAACTTAAAATGGAAATTTCTCAAGGTGTTGTTCTTGATTATAATGCAACTTCCATAGAAGTTATGCAATTTAAAACAGATAAGGGTGAAGAAAGAGATTTAATGAAAATTTTTAAGTCTATTACCAATCATTTAGATGGGAAAGATTCTGATGGAACTGCAGATAGTAAGGATGCAATAGATAAATTACTTACAGATGATTTAGAAGGAATTAAGGATAGCATAAGTAATTTACTTAAAATAAGATCAGAGGTAGGGGCTAAACAAAATAGAATGGATTCTGCAAAAGAGAAGAATGATGAGCAGAATTTTAACCTAAAAGAAATATTAAGTAATACAGAGGATATTGATGTAACTGAAAAAAGTATAGAGTTTAATATAGCTTACGCTGTACTTATATCCACCCTACAAGCTAGTGCAAAAGTTATTCAACCATCACTTCTAGATTTCTTAAGATAATCCTACAAGGAGAGAAAAATATGATTTTAAAAACAAAATATCATGGAGAAATAAATTATGATAACCATGAGGTTATAATCTTTAAAAAGGGGTTACTAGGATTTCAAAACTTAAAAAAATTTATAGTGTTTCCACTTAAGGACAATAAAGTTTTTAATGTGGTTCATTCTATCGAAGATACAGGCATAGGTTTTGTTGTTTCTTCTCCATTTAATATAAATAAAAATTATGAATTTAGACTTTCTCAAAATACTTTAGAAGAATTAAACATAGAGGACAGCAATGAAGTTTTAGTTCTGAATATATTAACTATAAATTCAGATATAAAAAAGACAACAGTTAACTTAAGAGCCCCCTTAATAATAAACATCAAAAGTAAATTAGGACAACAGATAATCCTAAACAATGAAGAATATTCTATAAAAACACCTATTTTTAAGGAGATTAAGTAATGTTAGTTATTAAAAGAAAACAAGGGCAGTCAATTATGATAGGTGAGGATATTCAAATTACTGTTATATCCAGTGAGGGTGGGTCTGTAAAATTAGGTATTAATGCTCCTAAAGAGTTATCTGTATTAAGAGAAGAGTTAATAGAAGAAGTAAAATACGAAAATGAAAATGCTATTAATATTGATATAGAAGCTTTAAAAAACATATCCTTTTTGAAAGAAAAATAGGGTGGTGCTATGATGGGAATAAGCAAAATAAATAGTAATCTATCATTAGATAGTGGATTTATATGTACTGAAAAACGAGAATCAGTAGATATATCATTAAACGGTAAGATAAGTAGATATTCTGATGAAGATATTAAAAATGCAGGAGATATAATTAGTAAAATTCTAGAAAAAGATGATTGTAGATTAGAGTATAGAAATCATGAAAAATTTAAATATATTACTATGATTAAGTTGGTGGATTCTAAAACTGGAGATGTTATAAAAGAAATTCCACCAGAAAAAATCCTAGATATGGTAGCATCTATGTGTGAAATGGTAGGACTTATGATTGATGAGAAGGCCTAAAATATTTAACCTATTTTAAATGGGAGGAAAGTATATGACTTATGCAAATGCCTATAATACTTATAAAAATAATAGTATAAATTACGCATCTAAAGAACAACTACTACTTATGCTTGTAGATGGAGCTGTTAAGTTTTCCAAAATATCAAGAGAAGGAATTTTAGAGAATGATTTTGAAAAGGCAAATACTAATATAATTAAAACTCAAAATATTTTCTATGAGCTCATGACATCACTAGACACTAATTTAGGTGGTGAATGGGCAAAAAACTTATATAGCATTTATGAATTCATAGTGCAAAACTTAATAAACGCTAATATTAAAAAAGATATTGAAATATTAAACGAGACAATTCCTCTTATAGAGAATGTTAAAGAAATTTGGTATGAGGCTTATAAGGTTAGTAAGGTGGCAAAATAAGGAGGGGGATATAAATGAGTGATTATATGAGACTTACAGGTCTTGCAACTGGTTTAGATACAGATAATATGATAAAGCAAATGATGAAACCTTATGTAATGAAAATGGAGAAGGTTAGCGCTGATAGACAAAGAATCAACTGGAGGCAAGAATTATACAGGGATATAATTAAAGATGTAAATAAGATTAATTATGATTTTTTAGATATAATTGGGGGCGAAAAAAACGTAAGCAACCTGGAAAAAGCCTATATTCATACTATGGAAGATAAAGAAGGCACATCTGCAATTGTTAAAGGAAATACGTCAGCTATGAGTGGTAGATATAAGATAGATGTAAAAAGTGTGGCTAGTGGTGCCAAAGTTTTAACTAAGGATGAAGTTAACAATCATGAGGATTTTAAATTAGAAAAAGATGAGATATTAGAAATAAGTTATGGTAGTAAAGGAAAAGATGGAATTAAAGATACAATTACTGTAGAGCTTAATGCTGGAGATTCCTTAAAAACTATTTTTAATAAGATAGAAAAAGAAACAAAAGGAAAAGTAGTTGCTAAATATTCTGAACTAACAAAGAGTATATCTATAGAAACTAAGGATACTGGAGCTAATATGTATTTAGATATAGATTCAAAGGTATCAGTTAAACAGGCGGATGGAACTATAGGGAAGACAGGGGAATCAGGGTTCTTAGAAGTGTTAGGAATTGAGAGAAAAGAATCTAAAGATGCAGTTTTCGACGTAGTTCTTCCTGGGGGGAATCTAGTTACTGGAGTAAAATCTAGCAAAAACACTTATACAGCAGATGGAGTTGTATATAATTTTATAGATACTGGAGTAACAACATTTAATTTAAATAAAAATGTGGATGATATTTACAATAGAATAAAAGGATTTGTAGATGAATACAATAAATTGGTATATAAGGTTAATATAAAGGTTAGTGAAAATAAAAATAGGGATTTTAAACCTCTTACAGAGGAGCAAAGGAAAGAACTAAAACAAGAGGAAATTAAAAAATGGGAAGATAAATGTAAGGAAGGAATTCTAAGGGGTGATGCTGATCTTCAAAATATGATGACAAGGCTTAGAAGAGCTTTCTTTGATGATGTAGAAGGTGTAACTTCTAAGTTCGGGAAGTCTATAGGAGTATCTACATCAAGAGATTATTCTAAGCAAGGTAAGATAGAGATAAATGAGTTTAAGTTTAAGGAAGCACTAAAAGAAGATACGGAAAAGGTGCTAAGCTTATTTACGAAAAAAAGTGATATTCCATATTCTGCTACAAATCAGGAGAAAAGAAGTGAAAGGTATAAGGAAGAAGGGATTTTTCAAAGAGTAAGAGATGTATTTTTAGACTATACAAGAACTCTAGGATATGGTAGTGATAAAAAAGGTATATTAATAGAAAAAGCAGGGATGAAAGATGAATATGGAAGTTTTAATGAATTTACAAATCTTTTATCAAAAGAAATAAAATTAAAAGATAAGATGATTATAAGGATGCAAAAAGATGTAGCTTTAAAGGAAAAATACTTTTATAATCACTTTTCTAGATTAGAGGTTATTATGAATAAGATGAATGCCCAATCAAATTGGCTTATGGGGCAACTAGGTATGGGAGCTAAATAGCATGAATAATTTACAATATGGTATTAGCTTAAGAGAAAACTTAGAGAATTATATTAATTTCACAAAAGAAGCCATAGGTTTACTTGAAGAACAGGAATTGAATGAAGAAAAGATATATAAGATAGAAGGTCTAATAGACAAAAGGGATAAAATAATTTTATATATGAAAGCTTCTGATTATCCTAAGGAAGACTTTATAAATGCCTGTGATAAACATGAAATTTTTAATTTAGAAAATAAGTTAGACAAGCTAATAAAAAGTAAAATGAAAAATATAAAAGAGGAAATAAGTAAAATTAAAAACTCTGTAATAGCTAATGAGAATTATAGTAAAAATACAAATCATAGTCTAAGATTTTTAAATAAAAGAGTGTAAGTAGAGGTGATTATTTAATGAGATTAAGCCAGAATTTAGCTTCTTTAAATGTATATAGAAACCATCTTTATAATTTAAAGAATCAGAGTAGAAGTATGGCTAGGATTAGCAGTGGGAGTAAATTTGATTCATTTAAGGATGATCCAATAGCATATGCACAAAGTGAGAAATTTCGATTACAATTAGGATCCTACACCAGTGCCGCTAAAAATATTCAAGATAATATTAGTATGTTACAAACGGCAGAGGGTGGTATGAATTCTATTTCTGATAGCTTAAATAGAATTAGAACTCTAGTTGTTAGTTCAGGTGGAGGTTCTACTGAGAAGGATAAAGCACATATAATGAATGAAATAGAATCTATACTAGAGGGCATAGACTATACAAGTAAGAACACTGAATTTAATAGTATAAAACTCTTATGTAATGAAGAATCTACAGATATTAAAAATCCTCAAATAATTAAAAGTTTGATAGGGAATGGTAAGGAAGATAAAGTAGATATACCCATATACAACATAACTACAGAATCCCTAGGTTTAAAGGAAAAAGATAAAGTTAATATATATTTTGACGATATACCAAAAACTCTTATGCTTATAGATAATTCTATAGGAGCTATAAATTCAATTAGATCTAAATATGGTGCCCTTGAGAGTAGATTAGAAGAAAATTTTAATAATATGAATGAGATTTACAATACAGTGCAAAAAGCGGAAAGTTTTATAAGAGACACAGATATAGGAGAGGAAATTATAGAAGTTACTAAAAGTTCTATATTAATAGAGGCAGGAAATGCAATAATGGTTCAAACTAATAAATTTCCACTTGAAGTTTTAAGAATATTGGAAAATGCGAAGTAAAACTTAATAATATTAAATTTATAATATTTTTAAAGAACATATATTCTAATGTTTACAGTTATGAATTATGTTCTTTTCTTTTCATATTTATGTATATAAATACGTAATATACAGGAAATATATTAATATTTAAATATTAGTTATATTTTTACTCAAATAAATATTAAAATCACTGTAAAATTTATATAAAAAGGTTTATTTTTGATTTACAGTTAGGTATAATTAATTGTAGGTAAAAGATGTTTAATTTAAACTTGATTTAAACTTAACTTATAATTAAATGAATATTTAAATTTTAAATTAAATATATTGAGTGTTAAAAAAATCAAAAAGAAAGAGGTGAGAATAATGAGTACTTTAATAGGTTTTTCTAATAACAGTTCAAGTGGAGATGTTTATAAAAATTTAAAAAATGGTATAAGCGCTTCTTATGAAAGAAGTAAGGTTATATCAAATAATGTTTCCAATATTAATACTAAGGGTTATAAAAGATTTGATGTAGTTCTAGAAGAAAAATTAAGTAAAGGAAAAGTTGATATGAAGAATACAGATAAAAAACATATCAATGACAATTTTAATTCTAAAGGATATAAGGTTATTAGAGATGAAAACGGTGCTATGAGAAATGATGGAAATAATGTAGATGTAGATATAGAAATGACTAATTTAGCATCAAACTCTATATTATATAATGCTTTAGTAACACATATAAATAATGATTTTTCTATGAAAACAAATGTAATAAAGGGAGGAAGATAAATTGAAGGCTTTTAGTAATATGAGAATAAGCTCTAGCGGTCTTTCTGCAGAAAGGCTCAGAATGGATACTATATCATCGAATATTGTTAATCATAGAACTACAAGAGGAAGTAATGGAAAGCCCTATGTTAGGAAAGTTGCCTTATTTGAGGAAAACTTAAGAAATGAAATTGATAGAGAAACTGGAGTAAAAAATAAAAAGTTAATGGGTATAAAATCCGTTGGAGTAGAAGAAGACCCATCACCTTTAAGAAAGGTATATGAACCTTCACACCCGGACGCTGATGATAATGGATATGTAACTATGCCAAATGTTAATATACTTAATGAAGTGGCAGATTTAATATCAGCTTCAAGAGCTTATGAAGCTAATATTACAGCTATAAATGCTGAAAAAGGAATACTTCTTAAAAGTATAGAGATAGGAAGATAGGAGAATTATTATGAAGATAAATGAGTTTATACCTATAAAAACTATAGATATGTTGCAAAGTAATAAAGAAGAAAAGGTAAGTGATAATAAATCAGGTTTTGCTAAAACTTTAAAAGAAGAGCTAGATAATGTTAATGAAGTTCAACTTAAGAATCAGGTAAATACAAGTGATTTTTTAAGTGGAAAAGATATAGACATGCATGAATTAATGCTTGGAGCATCAGAGGCTAAGATATCCTTGCAATATGCAATAGAAATAAGAAATAAATTATTAGATGCATATACAGAATTAAACAGGATGCAACTATAGTTTTAATTAGTTAGGGGTGCGAGCAATGGGAAAGCTACAAGATATTTTTATAAGGCTTCTAGAGCGATGGAAAATGCTTAGCAAGGGAAAAAAGATTGCTATATCTTCATTAGTTATAGGAACAATAACAATTTTGATATATATAGGAATTAGTGCTTCAAAACCTAAGTATTCAGTGCTTTTTTCTGATCTAGATCCTAAGGATTCAGGAAATGTTGTAGAGATATTAAAAGAAAAGAAAGTTAATTATAAAGTTCAAGGAAGCTCTATATTAGTACCTGAAGCACAGGTAGCCCCTCTTAAAATGGAGGTATTATCTAAAGTCGAGTTTACTGGAAATAGTAAGGGTTTTGAAATTTTTAACAATGATAGTATGGTATCTACAGATTTTGAGAACCAAATAAAGTATCAAAAAGCACTTCAAGGAGAAATTGAAAGAATGATAAAAGCTTTTGAAGAAGTAAAGGAAAGTAAAGTCATTCTTAAATTGCCGGAAAAAGATGCTTTTGCCATAAAACAAAATACTAATAAAGCTTCAGCAGCAGTTTCTATAAAATTAAAGCCAGGAATAAAAGATTTAAAAACGGAACAAACAAAAACTATTGTATCTCTCCTTACAGGAGCAGTTGAAAATTTACAAAAGGAAAATGTACATATTGCGGTTAATGGCATGAAGCTTGCTACCTCTAATTTGTACGAAAAAGAAGGCGAAGAGGGACTTTTAGCAAGTAATCAGCAAGACATAAAAAATGCAAAGGAAGAAACCTTAAAGAAGAATGTTCTAAATGTATTGAATCCTATTTATGGTAATGGGGTAAATGTAGCTGTAAATGTAGATTTAAATTTTGATGCTATACAAACAGAGACAAAAGATTATAAACAAGGTGTAGTTGTAAGTGAACATAATATTGACACTAAAGATAGAAATTCTAATAGTAACGTAACTAGCAGTCCTGTAGATAATAATATGTCTAACAGAGCTGGAAATAGTGCAAACGATAACACTACGGAGCATAAAGAAAGTACTAAGAATTATAATGTTCCTGAAGTTGTAAAAAAAGAGATACAAGCTCCTGGAAAAGTAGAAAAGGTTTCAGTTTCTGTGGCGGTTGATGAAGCTGTGGGAGCCTTAGATGATGGAAGCAAGGAAAAGATTAGGTCAACAGTAGCCTCTGCTATAGGATTTGATGAAAAACGAGGCGATACTATAAGTGTACAAGGGTTTGATTTTAAGAATAACAATAAGGATATAATGGATACTGCAAATGAAGAACTAAAAAAATCTGAAATGCAGGAAAAGAGAAATAAGATAGGCATGGGAATAGGTGTGGCAATCACAGGTATAATTATTTTATTAGGTATATTCCTTGTTTATAGAAAGTTTAATAAAGATCAAGAGGAAGATTTAATGGACAATCTAATAGAAGACAGTGTTATGCCGAAGGATACTGTTAGCTTTGAACCTATAATTTTCGAAAAAGAAAATGAAAAGAGTCATATGGAAAATGAGGTTAAAAAATATGCTCAGAGTAAACCAGATCAAGTTGCTGAAATTGTTAAATCATGGATAGCAGAGGATGAGAGGTGATAAGTTATGGCAAGAAAAGAAGGGTTAAGTGGAGTTCAAAAAGCGGCTATTTTGTTTATAACCTTAGGTCCAGAAGCTTCATCGAGCATTATTAAAAGGTTGCCTGAGAGAGAAATACAAAAAATAACTTTTGAAATTGCAAATATAAGTTCTGTGAATCCAGAACAAAGGCAAGAAATTTTAGATGAATTTATAGAAATGAATAAGGCTAAAGATTACATTTTAGAAGGTGGACTTGATTATGCTAGGGCGTTGCTAGGAAAGGCCTTAGGAGTTCAAAGAGCAGAAGAAATTTTGGAGAAGGTAAGTGAGGCTACTCAACAATTTAGGCCTTTTTCCATTGCAAGGAAAGCAGATGCTCATCAGCTTTTAGATGTAATATCTAGCGAGCATCCTCAAACCATAGCCTTGGTACTGTGTTATCTTCAACCAGATAAATCAGCACAAATAATGTCTTCTTTATCAGAGGAGCTTCAATCAGAAGTTGCTTTTAGAATAGCAACAATGAATAACACTTCTCCAGTTATGGTAAAAGAGATTGAAAAGGTTTTAGACAATAAGCTATCTTCTGTTATAAGAACTGAATCTACCAATATTGGTGGTATTCCTTCCCTTGTAGATATTCTTAACCAAGTTGATAGAACAACAGAAAAAAATATTACAGAAGGTTTAGAAAAAGAAGATGCAGAACTTGCTGAAAAGGTTAAGGAATCTATGTTTGTATTTGAAGACATTATTACTCTTGACGATGTTTCCATTCAAAGAATTTTACGAGAGGTTGATAACAAAGAGCTTGCACTTGCACTTAAAGGATCTTCAGAAGAGGTTCAAGAAACTATATTTAGAAACCAATCTAAGAGGGCAGCTGCTACATTGAAGGAAGACATGGAATTCTTAGGCCCAGTAAGATTGTTGGATGTTGAAAAAGCTCAACAAGATATTGTTGCTATTATTAGGAGACTGGATGAGTCAGGTGAGATTATAATGTCAAGAGGTGGAGAAGATGCAATCATTATGTAAGATTATAAAGGGGCCTGAAGTTGATGTAGAGGGTGATAAGGTTATAAAAACTCAGTATATACCTATAAAACCTGACGAAAAAGAAAAGAAAGAAGATTCTTCTATTATAGAAAAGTACAATAATCTATCAAGAGCTATAATCGGAAATGCTAAATTAAATGCTAAGAGAATCATAGAAGAAGCTGAATATAAATCTGAATCTATACAAAAGGAAGCTTACGATTCTGCCTATGATAAAGGGTATAACGATGGATATGAACAAGGATATGAATGTGGCATGAATGAATCTCTAAAGAAGGGTGAAGAACAAAGTAAGCAGATTATAGATAATGCCAACAGTATATTATATAATGCTCAAAAAACATATGAGGAATTTTTTAAGAAAAAAGAAGCTGAAATATTAGATGCAGTTTGCAATATTGCATCTAATTATTTAAAAAATGAAGTTAAAAATGAAGATTCGATTTTAAATATGATAAATGAAGAATTAAACAAAATACGCAATTCTAAAACTATTTTAATCAAATTTAATCCTTTTTATTTAGATGAAATGGAGAAAAATATTGATAGTTTCAAAACTTCTTTAGGATATACACAAAATATATTTTTACTTCCTGATGAATCTATGGAGCTTGGAGAGGTGCTAATAGAGAAGGATAACGGAAAATGTAGTATGAGAATTGAGTATGCTATAGAAAAAATAAGAGAAGAAATATTTAGCATCGTTTAATACGGGAGTTAATTATGAATATGGATTTCAGGAAGTTAGAAGAAAAAATAAAAAGTACTAATATGATCTATTATGAAGGAAAAGTTAAAAATGTCATAGGTTTAACCATTGAGGTAACAGGAATTAAAGCTTTCGTTGGAGAGGTTTGTTATATATATAATGATAAACACGATACAAAAATTGAATGTGAAGTAGTTGGATTCAAAGAAGATAATGTTATATTAATGCCACTGGGAGAACTTATAGGTATATCTAGAGGATGTATAGTTGTACCTACAGGAAAACCATTAGGTGTAAAATGTTCATCTTCTCTTTTAGGAAAGGTCTTGGATGGGCTCGGAAAGCCCTTAAATTATGAAGAGAAAGATAATATAAACTCTACCTACCAGTTATATCCTATGGATACTTCACCACCAGATCCTTTAAAGCGAAGAAGAATAAAAGATATATTACCTACAGGTATTAGAGCTATAGATGGATTCTTAACTTGCGGGGAAGGACAGAGAATAGGAATATTTGCTGGAAGTGGTGTAGGTAAAAGTACAACTTTAGGCATGATAGCAAGAGAGGCTAAAGCAGATGTAAATGTAATTGCTCTTATAGGAGAAAGAGGACGAGAGGTTAAAGATTTTCTAGAAAAAGATTTAGGAGAAGAAGGATTAAGAAAATCTGTAATAGTTTGTGCAACATCAGATAAACCTGCCCTAGTAAGATTAAAAGGAGCATTTACAGCAACAGCTATAGCAGAATATTTTAGAGATCAAGGGAAGAAAGTAATATTAATGATGGACTCGGTTACAAGATTTGCTATGGCGCAAAGAGAAGTTGGACTGGCAATTGGAGAGCCACCAGCCACAAAAGGATATACTCCATCAGTTTTTGCTATGCTTCCAAGGCTTATGGAGAGATCTGGAACTTCCAATAAAGGATCAATTACGGCTTTTTATACAGTATTAGTAGACGGAGATGATTTTAATGAACCTATAGCAGATGCTGTTAGAGGTATATTAGATGGTCATATTGTACTTTCAAGAGGTTTGGCAGCTAAAAATCATTATCCAGCTATAGATATTTTAAATTCTGTAAGTAGATTAATGAATGAGATTACAACGGAAGAACATAAAAATTCAGCTTCCTTAGCAAGAGATTTCTTAGCGTCATATAAGGATTCTGAAGATTTGATAAATATTGGGGCTTATGCAAAAGGAAGTAATAGAAAACTGGATTTTGCAATAGAGTACTATCCTATTTTAATGAAATATTTAAAACAAGGTGTAAAAGAGAATAGTGCTTTAGAACAATCTTTAGAAGAACTCATAGGTTTATTTAAAGGAAAAGAATATTTATATAATCTATAATATTTTATGAGTTATTACAGGAGGCATTTTTCATTGGGTAATAAATTTGAATTTAAACTTCAGAAACTTTTAGATATCAGGATGAAGGAAGAAGACTTCAGCAAGATGGAATTTAAAAGAGCACTTGAAGATAGGAATATGATAGCAAATAAAATAGATGAGCTTGAAAGTACGTATAGTAAATATAATATTTTTAGTACTGAAGATAACTTAATGGATAGAAAACTTAAAGTATCATATCTAAAGTTTTTAACATCATCTATTGATAAGGCTAATATAGAATTAAATAAAAAAACTGAAATTTTAAATATCAAAAGAGTAGATCTTAATAAAAAGCAAATTAGACGAAAGACAGTGGAAACTTTAAAATGTAATGATTATAGTGAATTTTTAAAAGAAGAGAAACTTTTTCAACAAAAACTTAATGATGAACTTGCACTTTATGGATTTATGAGAAAAAATAAGGAGTTGGTAAAATGAAGGTTAATAGCGTAAGTTTGGATACTCCAATAGTAAAAAATTTATCTAGTAATGATAAGTTGCATAATAAGGATTGTAGCGAAAATGATCTGAAATTTAATACACTTTTAAAAAGTCAATATGAATCAAAAAGTGAAAAGGATATCACTGTACCTAGAAATCCATGGAAGAAGAGTAATAGGGAGTTAGATGATAGTGAAGATTTAGATAAAGTTACTATTGCGTTACAGTCTTTAAGTGCCTATCTCATAAATTGTAAAGAAAATAAGGTTTCAAGTGAAATAGAAAAAGTATATGAGGATTTAAATAACAGTATAGAGAAGTTAAGTTATGAAGATATAGAAGTGTTTTTGAGCACAGATAATTTTGAAAGTAATATAAATTTAGATAATCACAATTTAGAAAAACTCTCAAGCAATTTAAATGACAAAGATTTTGTTTATAACAATAATCAAGAGTATATGAGAAATATAAAGGAAGAAATTTGTTTAATTTTAAATGAAGTAAAAAACCTACATTCTCAAGGATTTATGACTAATGAAGAAAGTTTTAATTATAAGCTTATAAATCATAGAGAAAGTATCATAAATGATGATAATTTAGAAATGATTACAAAGGAAATAAAAAATTTCTTACATGCTAATAAGAATACTAAGCCTGAAATACAGAATAGTAATGGTAATTTTCTTGCAGATTATACTTCTATACAAAAGAGTAGCAGCATAAAACAAAGTGAAGAACTTCTTAAAGATATGAATTTGGGTTCTGATGATAGTAGGGAAAAATTTTTAAAAGATATAAGTAAAGACAAAAAAGAAGAAAGTTTCTTTAATAAGGTAAATCTTAATTTAATGAAACTCGAAGGGTTAAAAGGTAATAGTTCAGAGGTTAGTATACCTAAGCAACCAATAGTAAGGGGAGAATTTCTTCAAAATGATATTATAAAATGGATGAAATATATGGACTTAAATAATGTAAAAGAAATTAGTTTAAAAGTTATACCAAAAGAATTAGGAGAGATAGTACTTAAGGTTAGTTTAGAATCTGGAGCAATGAAGGCTGAGATTTTATCTAATAATAAAGATACTTATAAAGTATTACAAAATAATATTTTAGATATAACAAACAAACTAGAAAATGAGTCAGTAAAAATACAAGAAGTGTCTGTAAACATTTATGGTGAGGATTATATGGGTGCAGAAGGAGAGAGATTTAAAGAGAATAATGCAAATGAATCTTTTAAGAGGAAAGATGGTAGAAAGTCCATAGATAGTATTGAAGGTGTTGGGAATGAACCTGAAAAAGAGGAAGATATTCTAAATAACGAAGTTTTAAATAAGCTAGCTTAGGGGGGAGAAATTTGCCAGATATAAGTTTACAAAATAATCAAAATAATTATCTTAATAACCAAACTTTAGAGGAGAGTAAAAAAAATTCTAGAGCCACAGATAGGGGTACAAGAATAATAAAGAATAGAAGTGAATTAGATAAAAATGCTTTTTTAAGAATATTAACTGCAGAATTAAGTAACCAAAATCCTTTTGATGTTAAAGATAGTACCCAGTATGTATCCCAGATGGCTCAATTTGCATCTATGGAACAGATGACAAACTTAAATTCTACTATGACAAGTTTTAGTGCTTATTCCTTAGTAGGCAAAACTCTTGCTTTTAATAGATATGATATGTATGGAAGACAGTATGGAGGAGTCGTACAAAATGTGGTTAAGAAAGGTGACTCCGTAATGCTTCAAGTAAACGTACAGGAGAAAGGTAAAGTTGTTAAAAAAGACTTTGATATAAAAGAAATAAGTAACGTAATTAATGCACCAGATGAAATGCTAAATTTAAATAATAATATGAATTTTCTTTTAAGCTCTTCTTTTATAGGTAAAAATGTTGAAGTAGTGCAACCAGATGGGCTTTATGTAGGAAAGGTAAAATCAGTTTATAAAGATTCGGGTTATATAAACTTAACTATTGACATTAATGGTAAATATGTAAAGGACCAAATGAAGTTAAAAGAAGGTTTTTCAAAGAAACATCCAAGCGTTTTTGGTCCTTATAATAGTGAAAAAGATTCACTATTACAAGTTAAATATGATAAAAAACAAGGTAAATATAACTATAAAATAGATGAAGAACCATGGAAAGAGTATAAAAAAGATGAAGAAATTAAAGGAATAAAGATAGGTCTTCCAAATGAGAATCCTGATTACGATACTATATGGAATTATTCCTTAAAAGGAGTACCTAAGGTAGAAAAAGATGTTAATTCTTTAGATGTTCTTTTAATTAAAAATTCTTAATACATAATTTAAGGAGGAATTTATATGTTAAGATCCATGTATTCTGGAATTTCAGGTATGAAAGTAAATCAATCAAAATTAGATGTAATTGGAAACAATATTGCCAATGTTGGTACTACAGCTTTTAAGGGGTCAAGGGTTAGATTTCAAGACATGCTAAGCCAAAGTCTTATTCATGCATCTGCACCTTCTAGAAATCAAGGGGGAGTAAATGTTGGACAAGTTGGTTTAGGAGTTAAGGTATCAGGAATTGATTCTATAGTTACTCAAGGAATGATGCAACCTACTGGCAGAAATCTAGATGTTGCAATAGATGGATTAGGATATTTGTTAGTTGGTGCAGGAGAACTTCCACAAAGTAACGCTGAAGGAGTTTCTATAGATGGTTCAAATTTTACTATTAAATCTACCAATGGTATGTCAATTAATTATTCAAGAGATGGCGCATTAGCACTAGATGAGCAGGGCAATTTGTTAACTTCTGATGGATATAGAATTTTAGGATATGCAGTAAATGAAAAGGGTGGATATAACGCTGAGACATTAAGTATTGATTACAATAAAAATGGACTTTGCTCTTTTGTAGATGCAAATAGTAAATATGGTATAAAAGCAGGTTCTACTTTGGTACCACTTAGGATACCTGATAGTATGCATGTAAAGGCTTCTATAGTAAATGGAGAAGCTATGTCTTTTGTTGGAAAAGGCGATAGAGGATATATAAATAATAATGGTACACCAAAGATAACTATAAATGCTCCTAACAATCAATACTTAGGGGATAATGATATAAAAGTTGAAGTTAAGTATGGTAAAACTGATACGGATACAACCTTAGCTTGGAGAGTTTATGTAAATGGTGAGCATGCTGGTAAGACAGGTGAAAATATAGATCTTAAAGCACTTGGATTTACTACTGTAAATAGTACATTAAATGCTTCAGCACCTAGTCTAAATACTAGTGTAAGCGATGATGAAAAAATTAAATACTCATGGAGTACAGATATTTCAGCAGAAGGAAATAAAAGGGTTAGAACATTTATGGTAGAAAAAAATGGAGTACTAAAGGCAGTTTTAGAAGACGGTAAGGTTGGAGTACTTGGACAATTAGCTCTAGCATCCTTTAAGAATTCAGAAGGACTTGAAAGAATGGGTAAAAACTTATATGGAAATTCTCCTAACTCTGGAGAAGCTGTGATAAGGAGTGGTATTGGATCAGATATAAGTAACGAAGATGGTTTTGGGGATTGCATACAAGGTATGTTAGAGATGTCTAATGTAGATCTAGCAGAACAGTTTACAGAAATGATTGTTGCAAATAGAGCATTTCAAGCTAGTTCTAAAATGATATCTACAGGAGATGAAGTTCTTCAAGATATTATAAATTTAAAAAGATAATTAGGAAGATATAGAGTATATGAAATATACTCTATATCTTATAAAGAGGTGATTTAGTGATAGAATTACATGGATTAAATAATAAAAAGTTTTATTTAAATGAAGATAATATAGAAAAGATGGAAGAAGTACCGCAAACAGTTATAACTCTTATAAATGATAAGAGATACTTGGTGAAGGAAAGTATTAATGAAATATTAAAAAAAATAAAAGATTTCAAGAAAAACATTTATACAGGGAATATTGAGTAAAGAGAGTTCAAACTTTCTCTTTATACAGGAGGAATTTTCATGAAAAAAAATGATATTACAACCTCATTAGGACTACTATTTGGAATAGGACTTACTATATGGGGGATGAGTTCAGGAAAAAGTGGACTAGGTATATTTTGGCATGCACCTAGTTTAGCAATTACTATGGGGGGATCATTTTCAGCACTACTTATAAATTATCCAATAAGTCAAATAAAAAATATGTTCAAAGTAATAGCTCAAAGTTTTAAGAATAAATCAAAATCAGGAATAGAAATAATAGAAAATTTTATAACTTTATCTAGAAAGGCGAGGAGGGAAGGACTCCTTTCTTTGGAGGATGAAATAAGTGATATAGAAGATAATTTCATGAAAAAAGGATTACAAATGGTAGTGGATGGTATAGAGCCAGAGGTTATAGAAAACATAATGGAATTAGAAATAGGAGAAATGGAAAGAAGGCATTCTAATTCGGCAACGGTTTTAAAATCTTGGGCAGCTTATGCTCCATCATTTGGTATGATTGGTACTTTAATAGGACTTGTACAAATGCTTGCTAATCTTTCAGATCAATCAACACTTGCAAGTGGTATGGCTGTAGCTTTAATTACTACTTTTTATGGTTCTGTCTTAGCGAATTTATTTTTAATTCCACTAGCATCAAATTTAACTTATAAATCTGATTTGGAAGCAGTTAATAAGGAAATGATGCTAGAGGGTATTTTAGCCATACAATCAGGTGTAAATCCAAGAATAATTGAAGAAAAGCTTACCTCTTATTTATCACCTAATGAAAAATTAGATTATAAAAAAGTATCTAATTACAATGAGGTGATAGAGAATGTCTAGAAAAAAGGTTAAAGAAGATAGTGTAGATACAAATAGTTGGCTTGGTACCTATGCCGATACTATAACCTTACTTTTGACTTTCTTTGTTCTATTATATTCTTATTCAAATGTAGATGCACAAAAATTTAAACAATTATCTAATGCATTACAGGGAGCTTTTACAGGTAAGAGTTCAGATAAAATTTTAGATTTTAATATAAGTGAAGGTGAGAATCCTATAGTGGGTTTAGAAAACAATGTTAATGGAAAAAACATGAAACCCAAAGAAGATGTTAAAGAAAATTATGAAAATCTAAAAAAACAAATAAAAGATGAAAAATTAGACGAATACCTACAAGTAAAAGTAGATTCTAGAGGATATATATTTGAAATAAAAGATAAGATATTATTTGAGACTGGCAAAGCCGATTTAAAGTCAGAAAGTATGCCTATTTTAAATTTCATCAGCAAATATATAGCTAACATTGATAATGAGATAATGGTGGAGGGGCATACGGATAATATTCCTATAAAAAATTATAAATATAACGATAATCTAGACCTTTCTTCTGACAGGGCAAACAATGTTACTAGGTATTTTATACAAAATAAAAATATAAACCCTAAAAGACTTAAATCTATGGGGCTCGGAGAATATCACCCTATAGTGCCTAATGATTCTGATGGAAATAAAGCAAAAAATAGAAGAGTTAATGTTCTTATTGTAAGTAATTCAAAGAAAGAGAGGAAGTAAGTTTATGGCACAAAATAAAAATGAAAAACTTAATAATGAAAAAGGTGAAAATAAACTTCAAATAGTAAATGTAGCCTTACTTAGTCTAATATTAATTGGAATGATAGCTTTTGGAACATATATGTTTTTATACAAAGGTCCAAATAATAATAAAGTTAAAAATGAACAGGCTAGTGGAACCGTAGATATAAAAAGACAAGAAGTCTACTCACTTTCAGATATGACTTCAAATTTAGCTGATAAAGATTCTAAAAGATACGTAAAAATAAAAGTTGCATTAGGCTATAAAAAAAATGATAAGTTAAAGGAAGAACTAGATAAAAAGAAAGACATAATATCAGATAGTATAGTAAGTGTTGTTAGAAATAAAACTGCAGATAATTTTAATGGAATTGGTATAGATTCTATAAAGAAAGAAATAAACACTAAAATTAATACTTATTTAAATGAGGGTTTAGTAGACAATGTGTATTTTAGTGAAATATTGATCCAATAGGTGATATTTATGAATTATAGTGTGTTTAAAATGATAATTCAGATTGTAATCTTTTTGCCTGTTACATTGTTTCTTATTTATACTATAGTAAAATATGGTAGCAACAAGATGCAGAGTTTTAATAACGGAAGGGTTATAAACATAATAGAACGAACACAAATTTCTAAGGAAGGTTTTTTAGTTGTAGCAAAGATAGTAGATAAATACTATTTAATATCTACTACTAATAGTAAAAATGAAATATTACAGGAGATAGATAGAGAAAGGGTAGAACATCTATTACAAGAAAAAAGTAACAAGGAAAATGCATATATAAATAATATATTAGTTAAAATTTTACCTAAAAAGGAAGAGTGAAATGAAAAAGAAAATTAAATACTTAATTTTTATCTTCTTTGCCTTATTTATAGTTATATTAGGTTCAAAAACAGTAATGGCTGAACCTAATACAAGCAATACATTACCAATACCTAAAATAAATTTTTCTGTAGATAAGGCAAATACTCCTAAAGAATATGTAGATAATATAAAAATACTTGTTCTTATGACAGTACTAGCACTTTTACCTTCTATAGTTATTATGACTACTTCTTTTATAAGAATAATTGTAGTATTGTCGCTTTTCAAGAATGCCATAGGTGCTCAACAATCTATTCCTAGAGAAGTATTAATAGGACTTGCTTTATTTTTAACATTTTTCATAATGGCACCTACTTATAATAAAATAAATGATGAAGCTATTAAACCATATTTAGATAATAAACTTACAAATGAACAAGCATGGAGCAAGGGAACAGAACCTTTAAGGGAGTTTATGCTTAAACAAACAAAAGTAAAAGATTTGAAGTTGTTTTTAGAAATTGGAAATCTTGAAGATAAAGTAAAAGTAAAGGTAGATGATAAAGGAAAAGAGATAAGCGATAGTGGAGGAAAGGTTTATGATTATAGTGATGTTCCAACCTATGCTATTATACCTGCTTTTATTATAAGTGAACTTAAGATAGCCTTTGAAATAGGTTTCTTATTGTTTATACCATTCTTGATTATAGATATAGTTACTGGAAGTATATTAATGTCCATGGGGATGTTTATGGTTCCTCCAGTTATGATTTCTTTACCATTTAAATTGCTTTTATTTGTTATGGTAGACGGATGGCACTTACTTGTAAGAGCTCTTATATTAAGTTTTAGATGAGGTGGTTAAATGTCTGAAAATATGATTATTTCGATTTTAAAAGATGCACTTACTACGGGAATTCTAATTTCCGCACCAATACTAATTACAGCCACTGTAGTTGGACTTATAATTGCTATTTTGCAGGCTACCACTCAAATACAAGAGCAAACCTTGACTTTTGTTCCTAAAATACTTGTGGCAGCTTTAGTTGGACTTTTATGTAGTGGATGGATGTTACATAAGTCTTTAGATTTTACTAAAAGAATATTTGAAATAATAGCAAATATTACAAAATAGGAGGACATACCTTGTTAAATTTAGATCTTATACTAATTTTTATAATGGTATTGCTAAGAATAACAGCTTTCTTTGGTGTGCTGCCTGTGTTATTTCCACAGGGGACTCCTAAATATGCAAAACTATTATTTTCCTCCTTAATAGCGTATTTAATATTACCTACAGTAAAAGGTATTTCGAGTATACAGTTTAACAATATGTTTTCTATATTTTATTACGGGGCTAATGAAATAGTCATAGGACTTATGATGGGTTATATAACAAACTTATGTTTTAATTTCATAAAAATGGGGGGGCAATATTTAGATGTTCATATAGGATTTGCGATGAACACTCTATTTGATCCATATTCAAATGAAAATATTACATTAATACAAAAGTTATTTTATATGATTTCAGTACTTTTATACTTTTTAATAAATGGTCATCACATATTAATAAAATCATTAGTTTTTAGTTATAAATCAGTTAATATAGGGCAATCAATAATATTTACTGAAAAGTTCTCAATTATTCTAAAAGCCTTTACATATTTCTTCACTACAGGTATTCGTATATCTTTACCTATAACTTTAATAATTTTAGTTATAAACCTTATTTTAGGATTGGCATCAAGAACAGTACCTCAGTTAAATGTCATGATATTAGGTATGCCTATTAAAATTTTGGCAGGAATAGCAGGAATAATAATAACTTTGCCTATAATAATTAAAATGTTTAATTCAGGTTTTAATGAAATACCTAAAATCTTAACAAATTTACTTAAGATAGGCCCTGTTATTTTTATATTTGCAGATAGTGGCGATAAAACTGAGGAGGCTACTGAAAAGAAAAAAAGGGATAGTAGAAAAAAGGGACAAATACCTAAGAGTAAGGACCTTAATATGACTTCATCTTTAATATGTATATCCTTTATAATAGTTACTTTTGGAGAAAGTTTCATTAAGCAAATGAAAAATACTTTAAATATATTCTTAAATAATTATCTAAATACTGAAATTACCTATAATAGCTTAGATGCAATAACTGTTATTTCTTTAAAAAGATTACTTATGGGAATTATGCCTATAGCGTTACCCATTATGGTAATAGGTATAGTTAGTAATATATTGCAGTCAGGTTTTTTATTTACAGGAGAAACTATAAAGCCTAAGTTAAGCAAATTGAATCCCATTAATGGAGTTAAAAGGTTTTTCTCTATTAGAACTTTAGTAGAACTAATAAAAAATTTAGCTGTAATTAATATATTATTATTTATAGGCTATAAGTTTTTTAAGGAACAGTTCTACAACATTATAAATATAGGATCTTTGGATTTAAATTCTATAGGTTCTCATTTAAATAAACTTGTTGGAAATTTATTTTATAAAGTAACTTTAGTAATGTGTGTAGTTGCAGCACTAGATTATTTTTTCCAATATCGTCAATATAAAAAAGAGATGAGAATGTCAAAGCAAGAAGTTAAAGAAGAGTTTAAGCAAATGGAGGGAGATCCTCAGATAAAAGGTAAAATTAGACAGAAACAAAGAGAAATGGCTATGAGAAGGATGATGCAAAGTGTGCCAGATGCAACAGTAATAATTACGAATCCAACTCATATATCCATAGCCTTAAAATATGAGGAGGATTCTAAAAATGCACCTAGGCTTGTAGCTAGAGGGGCGGATAATTTAGCTTTAAAGATAAAGGAAATTGCAAAAGAACATAAAATTCCTATAATGGAAAATAAACCTTTAGCACGAACTTTATATGAAACTGTAGAGCTAAATGAAGAAATTCCAGAAAATTTATATCATGCTGTGGCTGAGATATTAGCAATTATTTATAAATTAAAGAAATAAAGGTGAATTGAATGGAAAACAATAGAACAAGTAAAATTAAAAACAATTTGGATATTTTAGTTGCCTTTAGTGTTGTTTGTATAGTTTTAATGATCATAATACCTGTACCTACTGGCTTATTAGATTTCTTATTAGCTATTAATATATCTATTTCAGTAGCTATATTATTAATGACATTGTTTACTACAAGTGTTCTACAATTCTCTATATTTCCCTCCCTACTTTTGATTACTACCTTATTTAGATTAGGTCTTAATATATCATCAACTAAGCTAATTTTGGGAGATGGATTTGCAGGAAATATAATTGAAACCTTTGGAACTTTTGTAGTAAAGGGCAATTTTGTAGTGGGAATAATTATATTTTTAATCATAGTAATTATACAGTTTGTAGTAATAACTAACGGTGCCGGAAGAGTATCTGAAGTAGCTGCAAGATTCACATTAGATGCTATGCCAGGAAAACAAATGAGTATAGATGCTGATTTAAATGCAGGACTTATTAATGAAGATCAAGCTAAAAAAAGAAGAGTAGACCTACAAAAAGAAGCAGATTTTTATGGAGCCATGGATGGAGCTTCTAAATTTGTAAAAGGAGACGCCATTGTAGGTATTTTAGTAACTTTGATAAATGTTCTTGGGGGAATAATTATTGGAGTTTTAATGAAGAACTTAGCTATAGGTGAAGCAGCAGATAAATATATAAAACTAACCATAGGAGATGGACTTGTAAGTCAAATACCAGCATTACTTATATCTACAGCATCTGGTATTATAACTACACGTTCTGGTAATAGTGAGAATTTCGGTAAGACCCTTGGTCAGCAAATAACAACATTTCCAAAGGTAATAGGTATATTGTCAGGTGTTTTAATACTTTTAGCCTTAATTCCTGGTATGCCAAGCTTTATTTTCATTATACTTTCTATCGTAGCAGCTATTAGTGCATATTCTTTATTTAAGGATCAGAAGGAAAAAGAAATAGAGGAAATACAAATTCAAGAAAATGAAATAATGGAAATTGAAAAAAATGAACCAGAAAATGTTATGAATTTAATAAATGTAGAACCAATGGAAATCGAAATAGGATATGGATTAATTCCTCTTGCAGATGAGATAGTAGGTGGAGATTTACTACAAAGAATAGCATCAGTTAGAAGACAATGTGCTATAGAAATGGGTATTATTGTCCAACCTATAAGGATTAGAGATAATCTGCAAATTAAAAATAATGAATACCTAATAAAGATAAGAGCTACAGAGGTGATAAGAGGAGAATTAATGCCTAATATGCTTCTTTGTATGAATCCTAGTAATGAAGACATACCTATACAAGGAATAAAAACTATAGAACCAACTTTTGGATTACCTGCTTTATGGATAGATAAAAATGATAGGGAAGAGGCTGAAATTAAAGGATTTACTGTAGTAGATCCAACAACGGTTTTAGTAACTCATTTATCTGAGGTTATAAAAACTCATAGTTATGAACTTTTAGGCAGACAAGAGACAAAAATGATAATTGATAACTTAAAAGAAAGATATAGTGCTGTAGTTGAGGAGCTCGTACCAGATTTAATGACTATAGGTGAAATACAAAAAGTTCTTCAAAATCTTTTAAAAGAAAGAGTATCAATAAAAGATACGGTTACAATTTTCGAATCTCTTGCAGATAATTCAAGAAGTACTAAGGATGTAGAATTGTTAACAGAATATGTTAGGTTTGCATTAGGAAGAAGTATTTGTAACCCTCTTATAGATGAAGATAGAACATTAAGAGTAATAACTCTTAGTGGAGAGCTAGAAAGTTTAATTCAAAATAATATACAAAAATCTATGCAAGGAAGTTTTCCAGCGTTGGACCCTGATACCACTAAAAATATATTTGAAAATATAAATAACCTTGTACAAAATATATATTTTAATGAAAATCAGCCATTAATATTAGTATCACCAGGTATAAGACCTGCATTTAGAAAACTTATAGAAATGGTATTTCCACATATAATAGTACTTTCCCTAAATGAAATACCAAATGATATTCAGATAAGAACTGAGGGGGTAGTGGAGATATAGATGCTTATTAAAAAATATTTAGTAAGAAATATGAATGAGGGTATTGCTAAAATAAAAAAGGAATTAGGGGCAGAGGCCATAATAATTTCACAAAGAAAAGTAAATAAAAAAGGTGTTTTAAGTTTTTTTTCACCTAAGTTAATAGAAATTACAGCAACTACGGAGAGTAAATCTATAGGTTTAAATGAAAAAATAGTATCAAAATCAAACAGGGAAATAGCTTTAGACAATGAATCTAATTATAAGGAACGTATCGGAGAAAAATCCTTAAAAGAAGAATTTAAATCTATGAAAGATATGCTTTTGGATATATGTGAGAATATAAATAGAGAAGATAATAGTAATAGAAATTTAGATTTATATATGCAATATATAGCTTCCTTAGATATATCACCTGAAGTTTCAGAAGATATAATAGAAGAACTTAGTAAATATGAAATAAATGGTGATATAGATAAGTCTATCATAAGAAATATTTTGGAAAATAAAGTTAGTGTGAAAGAAGATAATAAACAGGGTGTAAAAGTATTTGTTGGACCTACAGGTGTCGGAAAAACAACTACTATAGCAAAGCTTGCTGGAAAGTATGTTCTACAGCATAAAAAAAAGGTAGGGTTAATTACTATCGATACTTATAGAATAGGTGCTGTAGAACAACTTAAAATTTATGCAGAGATAATGAACATTCCATTTAAAGTTGTTTTTACACTAAATGATATGGAAGATGCTATGGAAAGCATGAAAGACTGTGAAGTAATATTAGTAGATACTACAGGAAGAAATAGCAAGAACTTAATGCAGATTCAGGAACTTAGAGCATTTGTAGAGAAGACTGGAGCTAGAGATATTAATTTAGTGTTAAGTTCTACTACTAAAAGTAGTGATATAGGAGACATAATAAAAGGTTATAGTAGCTTACAATTTAACAGCTTAATATTTACAAAGTTAGATGAGACATCTAGTTATGGTGCTCTTTTAGATACAGCTATAAAAAGCAAAGTACCTTTATCTTATGTGACTTTAGGACAAAATGTTCCAGAAGATATTAAGATCTTAAATAAGGATGAGTTAATATCTATAATTTTAGGAGAAAAAGTTTTATGGTAGATCAAGCACAAAAACTAAGGGAAATGGTAAGACAATCTAATTATGAAGTTATGGATTCATATTCAGATAGAGAATACAAAGAGGATAAAACTAGAGGAAAGATAGTAACAATTTCTTCAGGAGAATGTGGAGTAGATAGACATAACATCATGCTTAATTTAGCTATTACACTTAATTATTTAGGCAATAAGGTCCTTATAATTGATACTAATATGGATAATAAAAATAATGGCTATATTTTAGATGATAAGCTTCCGGATTTTAATCTATTTGATGTGATTTATAAAAATATGAATATTAAAGACATAATAGTAGAGGGACCAGAGGGTATACATTTAATATATATTGGACAGTCCATAGGGAAAATGGATACTCTTAATGAAAAAGAAAAAAAGTTGTTTTTAGATAAAGTATGTTCACTAAAAAATTATGATTTCATTTTAATTGCTACTGGGTATGGAATTAATAAATATGTATTAAAATTTATTGCATGTAGTGATGAAGTTATTTTATTAACTAATTCAAATCAGACTAACCTTAAGGATGCATATAGCTTGGTTAAAGTTATAAAACATTTTGAAATGAGAAATTCTATTAAATTAATAGTTAATAATATTAAAAATAAAGAAGACGGTGAAATGGTTTGTGAAAGGTTTAGGAATGCTACCAAAAGGTTTTTAGATATGGATACAGAGCTTTTAGGATACTTATATGAAGATACTAACCTAGTAGAATCAATAAAGATGCGGATTCCTGTATGTGTTAAATACCCTAACTGTAAATTTTCTATGTGTATGAGCGATATAGGTAAAAAAATTTCTTGTGAAACTCATTCAAATGAAAAGGAAGTTAATGATATTAGATGGGTATTGAATAAATTTTTTAATTTATTCTGTTTTTAAACTATAAGGAGGGAAGGCGATGAATGCATTCGCAGCTATGCAAGATAGGGAAAGAATAGTAAAAGAATATATTCCGTTGGTTAAATATATGGCGTCTAGAATTTTAATTGGTAAAAATAAATATATGGATTTTGATGATTTAGTTGGATATGGAATGATTGGTCTTATGGATGCTATAAATAGATATGATTCTACTAAAGGTATGAAGTTTTCCACTTATGCATCTATAAGGATAAAGGGTGCTATAATAGATGAACTACGAAAAAATAGTCCTATATCTAAGGGGGCTATGGATAAATTAAATAGTTATAATGATGCTATAGAAAAGCTTCAGAAAAAATTTTTGAAAGAACCAACTTCAGATGAAATAGCAAAGGAAATGGGCCTTACAAGAGAAAGGGTTTCAGAAATCGAAAGTTATATTAATTATATTTCAGTAACTTCTCTTGAAAATATGATATATGCTGGAGATGATGAGTTATCTTTAATTGGGATTATAGAAGATAAAAAAAGTCCATCTCCACAAGAAATTGTAGAAGAAAAGGAACAGATGGAAGTTCTATCTAAAGCTATAGATTTACTTAATGACAAGGATAAAACCATATTATCACTATATTACTATGAAGGGCTTACTTTAAAAGAAATAGGGAAAGTTTTATCCGTATCTGAATCTAGAGTATGCCAATTACATAGTAGGGCTATAGTAAACTTAAGAAAAGCATTAAAAAAACTAAAATATAATTAGGTGAAAAATATGAAATTTTTACTTTTACTTATAATAGGAATATCTTTAATAATCTACGGTATGTTAAGTATAAAAAGAGAAGAAGATAAATTTTCACGAGTATTAAAGGATAAGGAAAATAACATGAGTAATTCGGGTATGGAGCTAGGGGAATTAAGGAAGGATATTGGGGAGACTTTTACAGAAATACAAAGAGATATATTAAAGTTACAAGAGGAATTAAATATTTTAAAACAATCTACAGCATTTTTGGAAAAACCTCACACACATAATATAGATGAAAATATTATTAAAGGCAATAAAAAAGAGGCCGATAATAATTTTAATATGTATTCTAAAGAAAGTAATAAAAAGGATGAAATTAAAAAACTTTTACAAGATAATGAATCCATAGACTACATTTGTGATAAATATAAAATGGGAAGGGGTGAAGTGTTATTAATAAGAGATCTATATACAAAATAAAACCCCTATTAAATATTGTTAAGGATAAAAAATTTTTACTTGGTTTAGGTTTTGGAATCTTAATTTCTACCTTGATTTTGTGGAGGAGTGCATATAACTACTCGATAAGTGATTCAGAGGTTGAAAAAAGAGCTCTAAATATGGGTATGAAATATGAAAAAGATATAAAGATAAAGTTAAATGAGGTGAAAGTAAAATGATAAGAGGTCTATATACTGCAGTATCAGGGCTTGTTGTAGGAGAAGCTAAGCAAGGGATAATTACTAACAATCTTGCAAATGCTAATACCATAGGATTCAAAAATGATAACTTATCAGTTAAAAATTTTGGCGATGTTATGCTTTATAATTATGATAAAAGATTAGGAAATAATAATATTAAAAATAATATAGGCGAATTAAGTAAAGGTAGTGCAATTGATGAGGTAAACACACATTTTACACAAGGAATTTTACAAAATACAGATAAGGAAACAGACTTTGCTATAGAGGGAAGAGGATTTTTTACTGTGGCTAGGAACGGAAAGCAGTATTATACTAGGGATGGTAAGTTTAATATTAATATGGAAGGATATCTGGTGAATTCTACAGGGGACTTAGTTCAAGGTACTGATCTTTATAGTGGTAATATTTCACCTATATATATAGGCGATGGAAAAGTATCTGCAAATTCTAATGGTAATATACAAGTAAATGGAGTAGAAAGATTTAAATTAAATGTGGTTGATTTCCCTAACTACAATTCCTTAAAAAAAGTAGGAGATAACCTATATGAAGGAAATAATGCTCAAATCGCACAAAACTATAATGTAAGACATAAGGCTATTGAAAAATCTAATGTAAATGTAATGACAGAAACTGTTGAAATGTTACAAAATATGAGAAGTTTTGAAAGTAATCAAAAATTAGTACAAGTATTTGATGAGACTTTGGGTAAGGCCGTAAATGAATTAGGTTCTATAAGATAAAGTAGATAGGGGCGAATTTTATGAATAGACTTATGTGGACGAGTAAAGGTGCTATGGTAGCACAACAAGAGAAATTGGATAGTATATCTAATAATCTTGCTAATATTGAAACTAATGGATATAAAAAAGTAAATGTTTCTTTTTCAGATCTTTTAGGTGAGTCTTTAGATAGGAGAGGTTACCCTAAAATAGATAGAGAAAATGTTAATCTTCAACATAATACTGGTGTAAAGACTAGTAGATGGATTAGAGATAATTCTCAAGGTTCTCTTCTTCAAACAGGGAGATCAGGAGATTTAGCAATCGATGGAGAGGGGTATTTTCAAATAACACTTAAAGATGGAAGTAAGGGATATACTAGAGATGGCGCTTTAAATATAGATAGGAATGGAGACCTTGTGGATAAAAACGGTAATTATTTAGATATAATGAATAATGGTAGAATAGTTAGACTAAGTGATTTAAATTTAAATCATAATTCTCAAGATCTATATGTGGGAGAACATGGGGAAGTAAACATAAGACGTGGAGATGAGTTTACCTATATAGGAAATTTGCAAGTAAATAAGTTTATAGGGGATGAAGCTTTAATATCTAAGGGCAATAACGTATATGTAAGAAATACAGGATCTACAATGATAGCAGCAGACAATTTCTCTATACACCAAGGATATTTAGAACAGTCTAATGTAGAGATAGGAGACGAGGTTACTGAATTAATTTTAGCGCAAAGAGCATTTCAATTAAGTTCTAATGCCTTAAAAACTAGTGATGAAATGTGGGGAATGGTTAATAACTTAAGGGGAAGATAATATATCTATATAAAAAAACCTTGCGTAATGCAAGGTTTTTTATATTATTTATTTTAAATTATTGAAAACTTCAGTAAGCGGTGGTATAACTTGTTTCTTTCTTGATACTACACCAGGCACATAAGCTGAATCACCTGTAAATTTAACATTGAATGCAGTACCTACTAAGTCTTTATATTTTCCAACAGGAACAACTTCTGAGCTAGCTTCTAGTATATCAGTAGCTAAAAGAAGTAGAAGGTCATATCTTTGAGACTTAGCCTTATCTTCCATTAAGCTGATTAATTCACCCTTTTTAACTCTAAATCCATCTAAATCCATAGTAGTTATTTGGGAAACACCAACTTTGAAAGAGTTTAGTGAGAATGTTTTAAAGTCTTGATGGAAGATTTCTTCTGGAGTTTTCCCATCTAGTGAAGTTCCTGCTTTAAACATTTCTTTTGCAAAATCTTCGGCTTTAATTCCAGCTATAGCACATAATTTATTTAGTATGTCCTTATCTCTTTCAGTAGTTGTAGGAGATTTTAGAAGTAGTGTATCAGATATTAGGGCACCACTTAAAAGTCCAGCTACTTCTCTAGAAGGAGTAATACCATTCTCAAAGAATCTTAGAGCAACTATAGAAGAAGTACTTCCTATAATTTCATTTCTAAAATAAACTGGAAGACCAGTTTGAATACCACCTAATCTATGATGATCTAATATCTCTAGAAGTTCAGCATCTTCAAGACCATCTACAGATTGAGAAAGTTCATTATGGTCAACTAAGATAACTTTTTTCTTATTTTTTGATAGTAAATGGTATCTTGAGATAAGCCCTAAAACTTTTCCATCTTCATCTAATACAGGATAACTTTTGAACCTAGTTTCTTGCATTTGTTTTTTTACATCTTCTATAAAATCATTTTCATTAAAAGATATGATATTTTCTTTAGCCATAACATAATCTACAGGAATACTTTGAGTTATAATTCTAGATGCAGTTAAAGAATCATATGGAGTCATAATAATAGAACATCCATTTTCTTTGCATTTTGAAATTATGTTATCACTTACATTATGTTCACCTGTAACTATCATTAAAGAAGCTTTAGACATTGCTATTATTTCTTGAGCATCTTCTCTATCACCACAAATTACAACGTCGCCTTCTTCTATAAAGTTCTTTATACTATTTGGTGACATTGCACCTATTAAAATTTTACCCTTAATAGAAGTATTTTCATTAATATATAGAGTTTTGCCATTTAAAGTATGTAAAATACTTTCTATAGAAGTATTGCTTTTTGCAAGTATTGAATTATCCCAAAGTTTCATATAAGTTGATGCTAAGTTAGAAGAAGATACAACACCCATTAACTTAGAGTTTTCATCAACTACAGGTAGAGTCATTGATCCCTCTTTTTGCATAATATCCCATGCTTCTTTTAAAGAAACATATGAAGAAATAGTAGGAACTTTATCAATATCTAAATCTGAAATTTGAGGTTTAACTGTGTCTATAAACTTTGGTTTTTCTACATTAAAATAGTCTAATATAAATTGAGTCTCTCTACTTACATTTCCTAGTCTTACAGGAATTGCCTCAATATCTCCAGTTTTATTTTTAAATTCTGCATATCCAATAGCAGCACAAATAGAATCACTATCAGGATTTTTATGACCTGATATATAAACAAAATCCTTCATTTTAAAACTCCTTTTATATTTTATCTTTGATTATTTTACATTAATTTTTTAGAATAATATTTATCATTTAACAAATATATTTTAATAGTTAAATTACTTTATGTAAAGCCTTCTTTAAAAAAATTTCCCTTATAGTTATTTTATCTCATAAGCTTAAGATGTGTTACATATATATTTATAGAATTAAAAATTAATGAAGGGGGGAACTTTTTTGTTAAAGGAAAGTTTATATGAAAATAAAAAGGAAGAGCTAGGATTAACAGAGGGAGAAGCTAAGAAAAGATTACAAAAATATGGTCTTAATATTATTGAAAATAAGAGAAGTGTTTCAGCTGTAAAAATATTTTTGTCTCAATTTAATGACTTTATAATATGGGTATTGATACTCGCTACAATTATTTCAGGAGTTATGGGAGATAAGGCAGATGCTATTACTATAATTATTATAGTAATTATGAATGCTATTTTAGGTTTTATACAAGAGTATAAAACAGAGAAATCTTTAGAGGCATTAAAGGCATTGGCATCACCTACAGCTAAAGTAATGAGAGATGGAAAAATTAAGGTTATTAATGCTGAGAACCTTGTCCCAGGAGATTTATTGGTTTTAGAGGCAGGTGATAGGGTGCCAGGTGATAGTATAATAATAAATTCTTCTAATTGTCTTGTGGATGAATCTCTTTTAACCGGAGAATCTGTGGGGGTAGAAAAGAGCTCAAAAAAAAGTCATAATGAAATTTTTATGGGTACTACCATACTAAGGGGACATGCTAAAGCTAAGGTAATGTTAACTGGTATGGATACAGAAATGGGTAAAATTGCAGATATGCTTCATAATATAGAGACAGAGCGTTCTCCTCTTAAAGAGAAATTAGACTCTCTAGGAAAAATATTAGTTATAATGTGTGGTGTGATTTGTGTAGTTGTAACTGGCCTTGGAATTATGAGAGGACAGAATATGGGGGATATGTTTTTACTTGGGGTAAGTCTTGCTGTTGCTGCAATTCCAGAAGGGCTAGCAGCTATAGTAACCATATCTCTTGCCATGGGTGTTTCCAGAATGTTAAAGAGGAATGCTTTAGTTAGAAAACTACCTGCAGTAGAGACATTAGGATGTACTAATGTAATATGTAGTGATAAAACGGGGACTTTAACTCAAAATAATATGACTGTAAAAGAAATCTATTATAATAATAGAACTTTTACTGGAGATTTTCATAAGGACTCATCTTTAAGCTTAATCAAAAAGGCTTTTACATATTGTAATGATTGTAATTACGATTTTAAAGAGAAAAGCCTAGAAAAATCTCTATTTGGAGATCCTACAGAAACAGCTTTAATAAAAGCCTTTTTTAAAGAGGGGAGGGAAATTAAAGATTATGCAGATCGAGGGGTTAGAACTTATGAAATTCCTTTTGATTCTACAAGAAAAATGATGTCTGTTGTATTTAAAGAAGGAAATAAGGAAACTGCCTATATAAAAGGTGCTCCAGAAAGAATAATCAATAGGTGTAGATATATTCTGGTTAATGGAGAGAAAGTATTGTTTCAAGGGAAATATAAAGAGGAAGTTTTAAATAATATAGAAAAGATGTCTAGAAAAGCTCTAAGGTGTATAGCTGCAGCTTATAAAGATACTGGAGTTACAAGAAATAGCTCCATGGAAGAAGATATGGTGTTTTTAGGTGTTGCGGGAATTATAGATCCCCCAAGGAAGGAAGCAAAAAGTGCTGTTCTAAAATGTAGAATGGCTGGAATAAAAGTTGTTATGATAACTGGAGATCATAAAAATACAGCTTATGCTATTGGCCGTGAATTGGATATTTGTGATTCAGAAAAACAAGTTATAACTGGTGAAGAACTAGACAAGTTAAGCGATAAAGAACTTGGAAAAATTTTAAATAATCTAAGAATCTTTGCTCGTGTAAGTCCTAAACACAAATTAAGAATAGTTAAAGCTTTTAAGAAGAAGGATTGTATTGTATCTATGACAGGAGATGGAGTAAATGATGCACCTGCTGTAAAAGAGGCAGATATAGGGGTAGCAATGGGTATATCAGGAACAGATGTAACTAAAGAGGCTTCTTCTATGATTTTATTGGATGATAATTTTTCAACTATAGTGTCTGCAGTGGAAGAAGGAAGAATCATCTATGACAATATTAGAAAGTTTATAAGGTATCTCTTATCGTGTAATTTAGGAGAAGTACTTACAATGTTTTTAGCATCTATACTATATTTACCCTCTCCACTTTTACCTATACAAATTTTATTCGTAAATTTAGCTACAGATGGACTACCAGCTATAGCGTTAGGAGTAGACCCAGCTGATAGTGATATTATGATGAATAAACCAAGACATAAGAATGAAAGTATATTTTCAAGAGGACTTAGGGAAAAAATATTAATAAGAGGGTCTTTAATAGGAATTTGTACTGTACTTGCATTTATGGCAGGAAATTATTACAATATGGATATTAAAGTGTGCAGGACATTGGCTCTAAGTACTTTAATCTTATCACAATTATTACATGTATTTGAATGTCGTTCAGAAAGACACTCTGTATTCCATATAAATTTATTTTCGAATTTATACTTAGTAGGAGCTGTTTTAGTGTCTATAGGAATGCTTTTAAGTATTTTATATGTTCCTTTCCTTCAAAGTATATTCCATACAGTAGCTTTAAATTTAGGGGAATGGGCAATTGTAATTTTCTTTTCAGGTGTAATTTTCCTTATAAATAGCTTATATCTTTATGCAAGAGATATGAAAAAATAATAAATAAGGCTATATGAGTTTTCTCATATAGCCTTATTTAAATCTCCTGTTTGGATTTACTCGATGAACTTTAATATTCTCAGCACCTTCTACAGGGATTAAGAACTTTTTAGTAGTATTATTTCTTATATTAAGAACTTCAATGCTTTCTCTATTCTCTTTTCCTTTTTTACCCTTTAACCCTTGAACTAAAACTGAATGTCCTTGAAGAATATTTATAAAACTAACTTTTTTAAACCAACGTTTTTTCTTATAAGTACAATGAACTATATTTTTACTTCCTTCAGGTTTTATTAAGAGGGTAGCTGTAAGTTTATGTAAAATCCATAAAAAAGATTTTTCTTCAACTTTTATAGATAGGACCTTTCCTTGAACCTGAGTTATTCTATCACTATTTTTTTCAAAAAAAACTTCAGCAGACTTTTTTCTAAAACTGTCTTTGAATCCCATATATTAAAACTCCTTTACTTTATACTCTTTATTATTTTACATAAAATTCATAATAAAGGGACTAAAATTATTATATATTAACTTAAGTTATATAACAAGGGTTTGTAAGTAGTTTATATATAATATATTTATCTTTATTCTGTTATAATATTAATTATAATAACCAATTACTAATATTAATATTATTATAGGAGGAAATAAAGTGGATAAAACTAGCGTAAGTAGTATGATAGACCATACACTTTTAAAAGGAGATTGTACTAAAGAAGAAGTAGAGAATATTTGCATGGAAGCAATAAAGTATAAATTTGCATCAGTTTGTATAAACCCATCTTTTGTTATGTTATGTAGTGAATTACTTAAAGATACAGAGGTTAAAGTTTGCACTGTTATAGGTTTTCCTTTAGGTTCTAACAGTACATATACTAAGGTATTTGAAGCAAAAGATGCTGTTTTAAATGGAGCAGAAGAAATTGATATGGTAATAAATATAGGTAAGTTAAAAGATAAAGATTATGATTATATTAGAGAAGAAATTAAATCTGTAGTAGAGGCTGTAGAAGGGAAGGCAATTGTTAAGGTTATAATTGAAACTTGTTTATTATCTAATGAAGAGAAAGTTATAGCTTGTGAGCTTTCAAAAGAAGCAGGAGCTCATTTTGTTAAGACTTCTACGGGATTTTCAAAAGGAGGAGCTACAGAAGAAGATATTAAACTAATGAGGGAAACTGTGGGAGATAATATGGGAGTTAAGGCTTCAGGTGGCATAAGGGATTTGAAAACTCTCTTAAGTATGGTTCAAAATGGGGCAAGTAGAATTGGGGCATCAGCATCAATTAAAATAATAGATGAAATATAAGGGGGAATTTAAAGGAGGGAAGTTCCCTTCTTTTTTTATGTAGCGAAAAAATGTTTCCTGAATATTTATATATTATGTAAGGGAGGAGGTATTTTATGATAAAGTTACTTAGCTATAAAGATATATTTTTTGATTTTGATATAGAGGGAATAGAAATAAGTGATATAGAGTCAAAGGAAATTATGGATTATAAAAATATATATGAGAAGTTAAAAAAGGTTATTAATATAAACGAACCTTGTTTTAATATATTTTTGGTAGATGAGGTTTCAGAAGAAAAAATAGAAGATTTAATGGATGTTATTAGGAAAAATTCAACTAAGTCAAAGGCTAGTGATCTTGCTTATATAAATTATGGAGATGGAGATAAGATTAGGCTAAAAAGTTTTAAATCTGGAAATATTAGAACTGTAGAGAAATACTTAGAATATATAAAAGAGTTCTATAGTGAATTAATAGTTAAATTCTATAATTCCCCTGATATGAACGAAAAAAATGCTATGCTTGAGAATAGCTTTAAAAAAAGAAATGAAATTTTAAAATTACTTACTATAAAAGGTGAGGAAAAGGGGTTTAAGATTGTTCATAATGAAGAAGGATTTTCATTTATACCTATAGGTGGTGAGGAAAGTTTAACAGAAGAAGAATTTGATGCCCTAGATATGGATGAAAAGAACAAGATTTTAAGTTCATTAAAAGAGATGAAGACATATACTAAAACAGTAATGAAGGAACTAAAAGATATTGAAGATGGATATTTAGAAGGAATGAAACACTTACTTTCTGAATATTTAACAAATAAGACAGAAGGTTTAAAAAAAGAGTTTGGTATAAAATTCAGAAAAGATAATAGTGCTATACAGTTTTTGCTAGAAATATCAAGGTGTATAGAACGTGAATTAATAGAAAATATGTCTAAAGACTTTACAGATAGTGCTGAAAAGTTTATATCTACAATTTGTAAATATAACATGAGAATTATTACCGAAAATAATAATTCGATTCCTGTTATATATGAAAAATTCCCTAATTATAAAAATATATTTGGGTATGTACAATATAAAAATAAGAATGATGAGTATATGTCAGAGGTTAATCACATAAGCGTAGGTTCTCTCCTAAAAGCTAATGGGGGATATTTAATATTAGATGCTAAGAGTATTTTAGAAGAACAAGGTGTTTATTTAGAATTAAAAAAAATATTAAAAGGAAAGAAATTTAAATTTGAAGAAAGTAAAGGATTACTTAGCTTATTCTCATCTGAAAAATCCAATCTAGAAGAAATACCTGTGGATATAAAGGTAATTTTAGTAGGTTCATATAAATATTTTAATCTTTTTTATAATTATGATGAAGACTTTAGAAAGTTATTTAAAATTCATCTGGAGAGTAATCCTTTAATTAAGATAGATAGTTACTGTAAAGAAGCAATGCTTAAAAACATGCTACAAATATGTAAGGATTATAGATGTAAACCATTAACTAATAAGGCTATAAAAGAAGTGGCTAGACTTTTTTCCAAGGAAGCAGAGAAGAGAGATACGTTATATTTTAATCATGAAAAATTAAAAGATATAATGATTTTAAGTTCTACCTACGTAAAAGAAGAGGGAAAAAGGGGGGTATCATATGAAGATATAATAAATCTTTACAATAGAGAGAGTTTAATCGAAAAGGAGATAAAGGAACAGTACAAAAATGGTAAAATAATCTTAAAAATAAATGGAAATAGCATAGGTGAAGCAAATGGTCTTTCGGTGATACAAGGAAGTGGATTAAAATTTGGAAGGCCCATGAGAATTACTTGTACATGCTCTAAAGGGAAAGGTGAAATTATAGATATACAAAAAGAAAATGATTTAAGTGGAAAGGTTCATAATAAATCTGTAAGCATATTAAAGGGACTTTTGAGTAATCTAATAGGTGGATATAATAAAATACCTGTAGATTTCAATGTGAGCTTTGAACAAATATATGGCATGGTAGAAGGTGATAGTGCCTCTGTTGCTGAGGCATTAGTTATTATATCCTCATTTTTAAAAATTCCTATAAAACAAAATATAGCAGTTACAGGATCTATAAATCAATTTGGTGATGTTCAACCTGTAGGTGGTATAAATCATAAAATAGAAGGTTTTTTTGATACATGTAAGTCTTTAGAGACTATACAAAACAAGGGAGTTCTAATACCTTTAAGAAACACAAATAATATAGTTCTTAAGGAAGAGATAGAAGAAGAAGTGAGGAAGGGGAATTTTCATATATATGCTATGGAAAATTTACTTGATGCTGTTGAAATAATGTTTCATAAAGAAGAATTCAGAAATATAAATATAATAGAAGAAATGGAACGAGAACTTAGGAAGTATACAGGAAAAAGAGATAAAAAATAGTCCCATGGGGACTATTTTTTATTATTTATACATTAAATCTAAAGTTTACTACATCGCCATTTTGCATAATATATTCTTTACCTTCAAGTCTGTAGTGACCTTTTTCTTTTGCAGCAGCTTCAGAACCACATTCTACTAATTTATCATAAGATACTATTTCAGCTCTTATAAATCCTCTTTCAATATCAGAATGTATTTTACCAGCAGCGGCCGGAGCTTTTGTACCAATTTTTATAGTCCAAGCTCTTACTTCCTGTACACCAGCAGTCAAAAAGCTCATTAGACCTAATAGTTTGTAACTTGATTTAATTAGTTTATCTAAACCAGATTCAGTAAGACCATATTCTTCTAACATTTCTAGTTTTTCTTCATCATCAAGGGTGGAAAGCTCTTCTTCCAATTTTGCACAAACTATAATTACTTCTGAGTTTTCAGCTTCAGCATATTTTTTTACTTCTTTAACCATGTCATTTTCTAGGTTACCAGAAGCTAAGTCATCTTCAGAAATGTTTGTTGCATATAAAACAGGTTTTGAGGTTAGAAGGAATAAGCTTCTAACAAACTCCATTTCATCTTCAGTAAATTCAATACTTCTTACAGGCTTATTATTTTCAAGGTTAGACTTTATAGTGGTTAATATTTCTACTTGCTCCTTTGCAGACTTATCTCCAGAACGAGCAAGTTTTTGAGTTTTATCTAATCTTCTTTCTAAAACCTCAAGGTCAGATAAAATTAACTCTAAATTTATAGTTTCAATGTCACGAATAGGGTTTACAGAACCTTCGACGTGAACTATATTCTCATCTTCAAAACATCTAACTACATGTACAATTGCTTCCACTTCACGAATATGAGATAAAAATTTATTTCCTAGTCCTTCACCTTTACTAGCACCTTTAACAAGACCAGCAATATCATAGAATTCAATAGCTGTATGTACTTTCTTCTTAGAGTTATAGATTTTATAAAGCATATCTAGTCTTTCATCGGGAACACTAACCACGCCTACATTTGGATCAATAGTACAAAAAGGATAGTTAGCAGATTCAGCACCAGCCTTTGTTATAGCATTAAACAAAGTACTTTTACCTACGTTTGGCAAACCCACCATTCCAAGTTTCATATATATTAACAACCCTTTCTTAGTTATATTTATTTAATTAATACTTATAAATTATACTCTAGAAGGTAAAATATTTCAAGAAAACCATAGATAAAGTGGTTTTTAAACAATTAATAACATAAAAATAAAAATTAAATGTCGAAATTTGTTCTTTTAAAAGTATAAAAAAAGAAAAATATCTTTATTTTTTTTAATAAATCTTTATTTATATGAAGGAATTCATAAATAAATATAGAATTAAATAAATGTGGTTGAAAGTGGTTAGTTGTGGTGTGAAATAGAAAATAGAGGTGTAAATATGTTTATAGGTGAGTATAACCATGCTTTAGACAGTAAGAATAGAATTATAATTCCCTCTAAATTTAGGGAGGAATTAGGAAGCACTTTTGTTATAACAAAGGGTTTAGATGGTTGCCTATATGTATACACTAAGAATGAGTGGAGCGAATTTGAAAAAAAGTTAAAATCTTTGCCACTAACTAACAAGGACGCAAGAGTTTTTTCAAGATTCTTTTTTTCTGGTGCTCATGAGGTTGATATGGATAAGCAGGGAAGAGTACTTATCCCTCAAAATTTAATTCAATATGCACATATTAATAAGGAAATTGTAAGTATAGGAGTTGCATCAAGAATCGAGATTTGGAGTTTTGAAAAATGGGAAGAATATAATGATGAAAATATAGATTTTAATGAGATAGCAGATAGAATGAATGAACTTGGAATTTTATAAAGGAGAAAAGCAAATGGAATTTAAACATGTATCGGTTTTATTAGAGGAAACTTTAGAAGGACTTAATATCAATGAAGAAGGAATTTATGTAGATGGAACTTTAGGGGGAGCAGGACATTCAAGTGAAATATTAAAAAGACTTAGTAATAATGGTAGACTAATAGGAATAGATCAAGATACTGATGCGCTTAAAGCTGCAAAAGAGAGACTTAAAAATTATGATAATGTAACTTATGTACATAATAATTTTCACAATATAAAAGATATATTAGAGCAATTAGAAATAGATGGAATAGATGGAATAATGATGGATTTGGGAGTTTCTTCATACCAACTAGATAATAAGGATAGGGGTTTTAGTTACATGCAAGATGCCCCTTTAGATATGAGGATGAATAGGGAAAGTGATTTTTCTGCATATCAGGTTGTAAATTCTTATGAAGAGGAAAGATTATATGAAATAATTAAGGAATATGGGGAAGAAAAGTTTGCGAAAAGAATAGCTTCTAATATAGTAAAGGAAAGAAATATTAAAGAAATACAAACAACTTTCGAATTAGTAGATATTATAAAAAAATCTATACCTGCTAAGTTTAGGAGAGAAGGACCTCATCCTGCTAAAAGAACTTTTCAGGCAATTAGAATAGAAGTTAATTCAGAACTTGATATATTGAATAAGGCTATAGAGAATAGTGTAAATAAACTAAAAAAAGGTGGGAGAATAGCAATTATAACATTCCACTCTTTGGAAGATAGGATAGTGAAAAGAAAATTCAAAGAACTTGCAAACCCTTGTACATGTCCTAGTTCTTTTCCGATTTGTGTTTGTAATAAAAAACCTACTCTTAAGGTGATTACTAGGAAAGCTATAGCTCCAAGTGATGCGGAAATATTAGAAAATCCAAGAAGTAGAAGTGCTAAGGTTAGGATAGCTGAAAGAGTTTAAAATAGTTCTAAATTGAAAAGGAAGTGAATAAATTGTTAGTAGTCGAAAAAGAAAAAATATATAATGAAGACTATTTAGGAAATACGAAACCCTTAAAGAAAAAGGAAGTATATGAGGAACTAGAAAAATCAAGAAGAGAAAATTTAAAAATTAATAGAAAAGAAAAAAATCAAAGGAAGCTTAGGGCGTTAAAAAGTGTAGGGGTTTTATTTATAGTTGGTATGGTTATTGTAGTAAGATACTCAGTAATATATGCAAACCAAAAACAAATAGCGAATATGAAAAAAGAAATTAGCACTATCAAATATAAAAATGATGATATTAAAGTTCATCTTTTAAAGTTTAAAGATATAAAGTCTGTAGATAGTGCGGCTAGAGGAAAATTTAAAATGGTGGAGCCAAGTATCAATGATACATATTATTATGACCTCAGCAAGGATAACTTTATAAATAAAGAAGAAGAGAACAAAGGAATTAATAAGTTTTTGGAGAAAATTAAAAATATCCTTTTTTAATGGAGGTAAACTAAGTGAACAGAAAATATAGAGACAAGGTCACCATTAAAAAGAGAGGAGTATGGGCATTTCTAATTCTTTTTTCCATACTTTTTACGCTGGGTATAAGAGTTCTGTATATTATGACTTTAAAATCTGGAGATCTTAAAGAAAAAGCTGTAAATCAGTGGACAAGCGAGGTTAAGATAGCTCCTAAAAGAGGAAAGATACTAGACAGAAATAATCACGAACTTGCAGTTAGTGCTAATGTATATAGGATAGATGTAGATTTAAATGCTTTAAGAGCAGATTTAAAAAAGAAAAA
Source organism: Hathewaya histolytica (assembly GCF_901482605.1). Classification (NCBI taxonomy): domain Bacteria; kingdom Bacillati; phylum Bacillota; class Clostridia; order Eubacteriales; family Clostridiaceae; genus Hathewaya; species Hathewaya histolytica. Next base: position 1,172,986 of record NZ_LR590481.1, read on the forward strand.
AGTTAATATGGAATCTTTAATGCCTGATCTTTCCGGCTTGTTGGATGTGGATGAAGGGACTCTTAAAAAAAAGATGATAGATCCACTTCCTAATGGAAAACCTAAAGGTGGCGCTATGTTAAAGAGGAGAATGGAAAGTGATGAAACCGAAAAAGTAAAAGAATACTTAAAACAAAAAGATTACTATGGTTTTATAATTTCTCCGGATACAAAAAGATACTATCCAAATAATAATTTCTTATCTCATGTAATTGGAAATACTAACTCAGATGGAACGGGATTAATGGGAGTTGAACAAATATATGATAGGTACCTTGCAGGCATACCAGGAATTAAAATATCAGAATTAGACAAAAATAGACAGGATATGCCCTATGTTATAGCAGACTATATAAAACCTGTAGATGGTAAAAATGTTGTTTTAAGCATAGATGAAAACATACAATATTTTGCTGAAAAGGCTGCAGAACAAGCTTTAAAAGATAATAAGGCAAAGGCAGTAAGTGTACTAGTTATGAATCCTAATAATGGAGAAATACTTGGTATGGCTAACAAACCTGATTATAATCCAAATAAACCCTTTGATAATAATAAGTCTTTAGAAGAGAATCAAAGGATGTGGAGAAATAGAGCAGTAAGTGATACCTTCGAGCCTGGATCTATATTCAAAGTGGTAACTTCTACAGCAGCATTATCAGAAGGAAAAGTTACTAAGAATGATAAGTTTGTTTGTAATGGTAGCGTTAAAATTGGAAATAGAACTATTCATTGTTGGAAAAGAACAGGGCATGGAGCACAAGACTTTGCACATATTCTACAAAACTCATGTAATGTTGGCTTTATGGAACTAGGACGACGTTTAGGTGCTGAGACCCTAACAAAATATATAAAATTATTTGGTTTCGGTCAAAAAACAGGTATTGACTTAAATGGGGAAGCAGCTGGGATAGTCAAAAATGCCAAAAATGTTACAGAAACAGACCTTGCCACCATATCATTTGGACAAACTAATACTGTATCTCCAATTCAATTCTTGACAGCATTTAATGCCATTGCAAATGGAGGTAAACTTATAACTCCACATGTTATGAAAGAAATAACTCATTATGATGCTGATAATAATATGGTAGTAGATACAGAGTATAAGGATAAAAAAGAAAAGAAGATAATAGATGAGGATGTGGCAAGAGAACTTAGAGGATATCTAGAGAAAGTTATATCAGAAGGTGGAGGTAAAAAAGCCTTTATTCAAGGATATCATATAGGTGGTAAAACAGGAACTGCTCAAAAGATCGCAGAAGGTGGGAAAGGATATGCTCAACAAAAATATATAGCTTCCTTTGTCGGGATGGCACCTTCAGATAATCCGCAAGTTACCTTATTAGTTTCCATAGATGAACCAGACCCATCGAATTACTATGCAGGACAAATAGCAACTCCTGTAGCAAAACAGGTTTTCAATGATATTTTCAATTATTTATCTTTTAAAACTGATGCTAATGGAGATGAGAAGGCTAAGAGTCTCCTAAAAGATGTTGTAATACCTGAGGTTAGAGGTAAAGAAAAAGAACAGGGTCTAAAAATAATAAAGGATAGTAAATTAAAAGTTAGAATTGAAGGTGACGGAAAATATATAAATGACATAAATCCTAAGCCTGGTTCTAGTGTAAAAGAAGGTACAGAAATAATAATTTACACTTCGAATAAAAATACTTCAGATAAAACCGTGGTAGTTCCTAATTTAAATGGGTTGAGTGTGGAACAAGCTAAAAATATTCTAGGAGATTTAGGCTTAAAGTTTAAATTTAGTGGAGACGGTATGATATCTACTCAGAGTATTAAAGAAGGTGAAAGAGTACAGAAAGGTACCATGATAAATTTAAGGCTAGAGATTATTGGAGACTAGTAAGAAGCTTTAAAATGTGATATATTTTTTAAAGAAATTATAATTCGGCAGAAGCTCTTATGTTCTGCCGAATTTTTAAAGTAAATACTAATTGAGGAGATGTTTATAATGTTATTAACAAATATTCTAAAAGGTATTGATTTTAAACTAATAAGCGGAAGTTTAGATATAGAAATCAATAAAATTTGTTATGACCACAGAAAAATTGAAAATGGTGATTTATTTTTTGCTCTTAAAGGTGCAACAGTAGACGGACATGATTTTATAAAGGAAGCTATAAAAAAAGGAGCCATAGCTGTTGTCTTATCAAAGGAAGTTCAAGATGATTTTCATAATACGACTTTAATACAAGTAGAATATGGAAGAAAGGCATTAGCTAAAGCATCTTCAAATTATTATGATAATCCAAGTGATAAACTTAAGTTAATAGGAATAACTGGTACGAACGGTAAAACAACTTCAACTTTCATGATTAAATCTATATTAGAAAGTGAAGGACATAAGGTAGGGTTAGTTGGAACTATTGCAAATTATATAGGAAATAAAAAAATAGATTCTAGCCATACTACTCCTGAATCATTAGAATTACATAAACTTTTTAAGGAAATGTTAGATGAAGGTATAGAATACTGTGTAATGGAGGTATCATCACACTCTCTAAGTTTAGATAGGGTTTATGGTGTTAAATTTAAATATGGAATTTTTACTAATTTAACACAAGACCATTTAGATTTCCACAAAACCTTCGATGCTTATTTTGAGGCTAAATATAAACTCTTTGAAATGAGTGAGAATGCAGTAATTAATATAGATGATCCATATGGAGAGAGAATTATCGAACTTCTACAATCAAAGGAAAATAAGAATATAGTAACTTATAGTATAGACAAAGAATCAGATTATAAGGCTTTTGATGAAAGTATACATTCAAGAGGAGTAGAATTTAAGGTTTCACATGATATGGCTAATGAGAATCTTTATTGTGCTCTACCCGGAAGATATAATATATATAATTCTTTAGGAGCAATTATAGTGGCTTTAGAAGAGGGAATAAAATTAGAAGATGTTAAAAAAGCTTTAAGCAAGGCTATGGTTCCAGGAAGATGTGAAATTTTAACTCATAATAAAAATCTAGGCTTTGAAATAATCGTAGACTATGCCCATACCCCAGATGGATTAGAAAATATTCTAAGTACTGCAAGAGAGTTTACAAGAGGAAGGTTAATCAGTGTATTTGGGTGTGGTGGTGATAGAGATAAAACAAAGAGACCTATTATGGGAAAAATAGGTTGTGATTTAAGTGATATAGCAGTTATAACTTCAGATAACCCTAGAACTGAAGAGCCTATGAGCATAATAGAAGACATCCTAGTAGGACTTAAAACAGATAATTATATAGTTGTTGAAAATAGGAGAGAGGCTATTAAAAGAGCTATAATAGAAGCCCAAAATGGTGATGTTATAGTGATTGCTGGTAAAGGACATGAAGATTATCAAATATTAAAAACTGGCAAAATACATTTTGATGAAAGAGAAGTTGTTGATGAAATATTAAAAGAGGTGTTTTAGTATGGAAAAGTTAGCATTGCAAGAAATAATAGAAGCCATAGATGCGGAAGTTATAAAATCTCCTTTTAAAAGTGAATTTACTGAAGTAAGTACAGATACTAGAAAAATTCAAAAAGAAAGTATATTTATTGCTTTAAAAGGTGAGAATTTTAACGGAAATAAATATATAAAGGATGCAGAGGTAAATGGTGCATCCCTATGTATAATAGATCAATTATTTTTAGAAGATAAAGAATTAGAAATATTTAAAAGTGGTATTCTTAAAGTAAAGGATACTAAAAAGGCTCTAATGAACCTTGCAGCATACTATTTAAAAAAACTAAATATAAGGGTAATAGGCATTACAGGTTCAACTGGCAAAACTTCTACGAAGGACTTAACTGCTGCTGCAATAAGTGGTAAGTATAAGGTTTTCAAGACAAAAGGGAATTTTAATAATGAAATAGGATTGCCTTTAACAGTCTTAAGCATGGATAAATCTTACGATGTAGCTGTACTAGAAATGGGAATGAGTGATTTCAATGAAATTAATAATTTAGCTTCTATAGCAAGACCAGATATTGCTTTAATTACGAATATTGGTGTTTCTCATATTGAAAATTTAAAAACTAGGGAAAATATATTAAAAGCTAAAATGGAGATTACAGATTTCTTTTCAAAGGATAATATTCTTATTATAAATAGTGAAAATGATCTTTTAAATTCTATAGAAGATAACAAAGAATATTCTTTAATAAAGATAGGTTTTAATTCAAAAGAAAAGGAATTAAATTACTTAGCAGAAGATATAATTATTAATGAAGAATGTATAAAATTTAATATAAAAGTTAATAATCACGAAAGAAAAGAAGATTTTAAAATAAATGTACCTGGAATTCATAATGTTTTAAATGCTCAACTTGCCATAGCAGCTTCAAGAGAATTAGGGCTAAGTTTTGATGAAATTAGACGTGGATTTAAGAATATTGAAAGTACATCTATGAGACTGCAAGTAATTAATAATAAAGATGCTAAAATTATTAATGACTCTTATAATGCTAGCCCAGACTCTATGAAAGCGGCTATAGAATATTTAAAAACATTGAATGGAAAGAGAAGAATTGCTATTTTAGGAACTATGAAAGAATTGGGGGAAGAATCTTACAATCTGCATAAAGATGTAGCAATTTTTGCTAAAGAGAATAATATAGATGAACTATTTTGTATAGGTGAATTTTCTAAAGCTTACAAAGAAGGCTTTGGAGAAGGATGTATAGAATTTGAAAGTAAAGAAAAACTAAGCGACTATTATAATAATATTAGATTATATGGTGATTTAGTTTTAGTAAAAGCATCTAGAACTATGCAATTTGAAAATATAGTAAACTACATTGATAAGTTACATAACTAAAGTGAGGGATTAAAATGAGTAAGATTATTTATTATGTGCTTTTAGCATTTTTTATAGCTTTGATTCAAGGACCTATATTGATTCCTATTTTAAGAACTTTAAAATTTGGACAAAATATAAGGGGAGAAGGGCCAAAAGCTCATCAAAAAAAATCTGGGACACCTACAATGGGAGGTATTATATTTATAATAGCTACAGCTATTACTTTATTAGTTTTTGAAAGAAGTTACAATATAGAAACTATAATGGCTTTAATAGCTTTTGTAGCCTTTGGAGTTGTAGGGTTTTTGGATGATATTTTAAAGATTGCTCATAAACATAACGAAGGATTAAAGCCATATCAAAAGATGTTATTACTTTTAATAGCTGCAGGTGGGTTGTCTTTTTATGGAGCGAAAAACATTGGAACAGATATTTATATACCATTTTTAAATAAAACTATAGAACTTGGATATTTCTATATACCATTTATAATTGTGTTTTTTCTTGCAACTACTAATGCCGTAAATTTAACTGATGGTTTAGATGGACTTTCAACTTCAGTTACTTTGCTTATTATGACGTTCTTTGGATTAGTATCTTTTGCATTTAATCATCATGAACTTGCAAGTTTTTGTGCAATTACAGCGGGAGCACTTTTAGGATTCTTAAGAAACAATTCATATCCTGCTAAAATATTTATGGGAGATACAGGTTCACTTGCTTTAGGTGGAGTTATAGCTACTGTTGCTATGATACTTAAATTACCTCTTATGGTGATAATTGTGGCTGGTATACCACTTGCTGAAACATTATCTGTAATAATTCAAGTAACTTCATACAAGCTAACAAAGAAAAGGGTATTTAAAATGTCGCCATTGCATCATCATTTTGAATTAAGTGGATGGCATGAAACTAAGGTGGTTGTTGTATTTTCAATAGTCACAGTAATTTTATGTTTAATAGGATTTTTATCTCTTTCCTTATAAAGTTTTAAGGAGGTTATTATATGAAAAAACCCAAATCAAAAATGGGTCAAATTGATTTTATAATGTTTATTGCTATTATGCTATTAGTTTCAATTGGAGTAATTATGGTGTATAGTGCTAGTTCATACTCATCATTTTTTTCTAAAAAGTATAATTATGACTCAATGTTTTTTTTAAAGAAGCAATTAGTTAATGTGAGTTTGGGAACTATAGCTATGATTTTTGCTATTAAAGTTGATTATCATAGGTTTAAAAAATACACTCCTATATTGATATTTGGTACCTTGATATTGTTGGTGTTGGTTTTATTTTCCAAACCAGTAAATGGTGCTACTAGATGGATAAATCTTGGATTTGTTACAATACAACCTTCAGAAATTGCAAAATATGTTGTAGTTATTGCTTTAGCAAAGTCAATAGAACAAAGAGGTGAAAAGATAAAAAGTTTTTGGGGTGGAGTTATACCTTATCTTTGCTTTTCAGCACTTTTTGCGGGACTTGTATTGCTTGAAAACAATCTTAGTATAGCTTCCGTAATAATGATTGTGACTGTAATAATTCTTTTCTCCTCTGGAGCTAAAATGTCACACTTGTATTTTATTGCTAGTGGATTATTTGCAGGAGTTGCAGCTGCAACTATTTTTAAGCCATATAGGCTGAAGAGACTAATGAGTTTTAGAAATCCATGGGCAGATCCTAGGGGAGATGGATATCAACTTATCCAATCACTATTAGCGTTAGGTTCAGGAGGGTTATTTGGTGTTGGACTTGGGAAGTCTAGACAAAAAGCCTTTTACATACCAGAACCTCATAATGATTTTATATTTGCTATTATTGGTGAAGAATTGGGCTTTATAGGATGTGCCCTTATCATATTTATATATATGATATTCATATGGAGGGGAATAAGAGCATCTTTAAAGGCTAAGGATATCTACGGTACTGTTTTGGCCATGGGGATAACTTCTGTAGTTGCAGTGCAAGCTATTGTTAATATAGCAGTTGTATCTGGTTCTATGCCTGTAACAGGAGTACCACTTCCTTTTATAAGCTATGGTGGTTCTTCACTTATATTCAATATGTTTTCTATGGGTATTTTACTTAATGTAACAAGGCAAATAGAAGAGAAATTTAAATAATAGACAAAAAAAGACGTGTTTCGACACGTCTTTACTTATTTTGATAAAATTATTATGGAAAATGTAATAATTAATTAAAAATTTTAATCACTTTTTTTAGTGAAATAAGTTGTATTAAGTGGTATTATATATCTATAAAGTAGTTTAAATAATTGAGTAGAATTATGGTGGTAGAATATGAAGGTGAAAAAAGGTGTAAATAAGAAAAAGGTAAAGACAGTTGAAGATATTATAAAAAACAAGGAAGCAGTTTTGAAAAGAAGGAAAAAGAAAAAGAAGAGAAAAAATTTAGTTTTAATGTCTCTGTTTTTAATTAGTATACTAACTACTATGTGCTTAAAACTTCCCCAATTTCTTATTAAATCTGTAGAAGTTGGTAAGACAAAAAACTTAGATAGAAATCTTATTCAAATTATAGGCGAAAAAGCTAAAAATAAAAATATATTTTTGCTAGATAAAAATAGTTTAGAAAGTGAAATTAAACAAAATAAGTATGTAAAGGATATAAAAATAAAAAGAAAATTTCCTAATAAGATATTTATAGATATTACAGAAAATGATTCGGAAATGTATTTAAAAGGAAAAGATAATTATTTAATCATAGATAGTAATGGTAATTTACTTGATATTAAAAAGGATATTAAGAACATGAGTCTTTTGGAGCTTATGGGATTTAAAGAAACAGATATTAAAAATAATTCTATACAATTTAAAGATAACAGACAAAAAGAAATTTTATATTCAATCTTAGAACTATCTAAGAAAAATAAATCTGGGTATAATATTACAGGAGTAGACGTTCATAATGTTACTTCAATTAATATAAGAGTAAACGATATTATAGTTAAAATTGGTACAGAATATAATCTAAAAGAAAAATTAAATAAGGCATTAAATATTATAAGATTGCATGGAATAAAAGATAAAAAAGGATATATAGATGTTAGCTACGATGGAAATCCCGTAGTTAATGTAAACTAATGGAGGTAATTTATGAAAAATGTTTCTTCAAAAATAGCAATGGCATCTGTATTTGCTATCTTAGGTTTTTTAATAACATATCAGTTAAGAGTAAGTTATGATGAAAGTAAAAAATTGGATATAAATAATCAAAATGCTGAAATTTTGAAAGAAAATGAAATGCTAGAAAAGCAAAAGAAGGATTATGAAAGTAAGACGGCTAGTCTTCAAAAAAAAATAGATGAGTATGAAAAGGCGGCAGCGGGAAGAAATGAATACAGCAAAATGATGCTAGAGCAATTAGATAATCTAAAAAAGGTGAATGGACTTGTGGATTTAGATGGAGAAGGTATTATAGTATACATAACACCTAAAGCAAGTTTATTCTCAAATGGAAATACAGTTCAACCTATAAGCGATTTAGATTTATTAAAAGTTGTAAACGAACTTTATGCAGCTGAAGCAGAGGCTATATCTATAAATGATATTAGACTGAATAGTAGAAGTGGAATCAGAACAGCATCAAATGCTATAAAAATTAATAATGATAAAATTTCTTTTAATAAGCAAGTTGTTATTAAAGCTATTGGAAACAAAAAATTATTGGAATCAGCACTAAGTTTTCCAGGGAATATTCCTGAGCTATTAGAGAGAAATTGTGATATAAAATGGGAACTTAATGATAAAATCTTAATACAAAAAGATAGTACTCAAAATATGGAATTTAAATACGCCAAACCTATAAAGAAGGAGTAGAGATTGATGATAGCTTTTGTTGGATTATTACTTGGAGTATTAATTGGACTTATATGGAAGATTAATATACCAATAAAATTTGCACCTTATATTTCAGTTGCAATCTTTGCATGTATAGATTCAGTTTTTGGAGGATTAAGAGCTAAAATATCTGATAAGTTTAGAAGTGACATATTTGTATCTGGTTTTTTCGGTAATGCTATAATTGCGGTTATTTTAGTTTACTTAGGTGATAAGCTTGGACTCCCTATTTATCTTGCGGCAGTGATTTTATTTGGAGGAAGAATTTTGAATAATTTTGCTATTATAAGAAGAATATTATTAGATAAAGCAAAGCGCGATCGCTAGATTAAAGAGGTGATCTTATGAAGAAAAACGAAGCTACAGTTTTCGTGTTTATAGCTTCAGTTATAATAGGAATATTAATTTCTATGAATCTGAATTTTGGAGAGAAAAATAAAGTTTTCTTAAATATAGATCAATATAATGAAGCTTATAATAAGAGGAATAAGTTATATAAGGATATAACTATTTTGAAACAGGAAGCAAATGAATATAATAGAAAATTAGGTAAATACGAAAATGAAAAAAATAATGTTTCAGAAATTAAGAAAGATGTTTCTAATAAACTAGAGGAGTACAAAAATTATATGGGTTTAAATGCCATGGAGGGTGAAGGGGTAAAGATAATGTTAAACGATGCTACAGCTAGTGAGTTTGAACAATATTATTCACCATCAAACTTAATTCATGACATTGATATTTGGTTTCTAATAAATGACCTTAGATCAGCAGGTGCAGAAGCCATTGCTATTAATGGGCAAAGAATAGTAAATAATACTTATAGTTATTGTTCTGGAACATTTATAGAAATTAAAGGAAGTAAAATAGTAGCACCATTTTATATAGATGTAATAGGTAATAAGAATACTATAAAGGAATATTTGCTTAAAGAAAGTCTTTATATGAAGAGCTTAACTGACTTTAGAAAAATAACTGTTAAAGTAAGTGAAGCTAATAAGGTTGAAGTCCCTGCTTTTGAAGGAGATATTAACTTTAAATATGCATACGAAAAAAGTAAGTAAGTAGTAAATTTTTTTAAAATAATAAAGGATTTTTAAATTTAATGAAGAATAATTATTTATAGGGTTTTAAATAGTACTTTTTAGGGGGTACAGAATTGGCTGTTAGGGAAAATCTATACAAAATTAAAACTAAAATTCCTAAGGATGTAACCTTAATCTGTGTGTCTAAGACTAAACCAAAAGAAATGATTATGGAAGCTTATGACATGGGAGAACGAAATTTTGGAGAAAATAAGGTTCAAGAGCTAGTAGAAAAATACGAAACCTTGCCTAAGGATATCAAATGGCACTTAATTGGTCATCTTCAAAAGAACAAAGTTAAATATATTGTAGATAAAATATATTTATTACATTCTTTAGATAGTATAGAGTTATTAGAGGAAATAGAAAAAAGATGTAAGAGCAAGAATGTTAATATGAATGCACTGATTCAAATTAATATTGGTAGAGAAGAAACCAAAAGTGGTGTTTTAGAAGAAAACCTACATTCATTACTTGATGTTTGTGAAAAATCACAGTATGTTAAGATTAGAGGATTAATGGTTATAATCCCTAAAGGAGATGAAGATAATTGTCGATATTACTTTAAGAAGACTAAGAGTATTTTTGAAGAATTGAAAAATATGTCTTACAAAAATATTTACATGGATTATTTATCCATGGGTATGAGCAATGATTATCTTTGGTCTATTGAAGAGGGCTCTAACATGATAAGAGTGGGTCAAGGCATTTTTGGAAAAAGGAATTATTAGAATTAAATTTTTATAAATAGGAGGAAAAACATATGGCAGGAAAAGTATTTAATAAGTTAATGGATTTTTTATGTTTTGATGATGAAGTAGACGAGATGGAAGAAAGTTTCGAAGAGGAGACTGAAGAATTAGAAGAACCAGAAATACCTGTAAACAATACTCCATCTTATAACAATAGACCTTCAAAAGTTGTATCCTTACCAACTGCAAGTGTAGCTAAAATAGTTATTGTAAAGCCTTTCGATTTTGAAGAAGCTGCCACAATTTGTGATTATTTAAAAAGTAGGAAAATTGTAGTTATAAACACTACAGCCTTAGAAACTAAAGTTGGGCAAAGACTTTTAGACTTTGTAGGAGGTGCTAGTTACATAGTCGGTGGTCAAATTCAAGAAGTTGAAAAAGGTGTATATCTTTTAATACCATCAAATGTAGAAGTAAGTAATTCCTTGAAGTATGAGTTACAAAATAAAGGCGTATTTGGTTTTATGAAATAAGGCGGAGATAATAAATGAGAATATTAATTACATTATTATATAATATTTTATATTTTTTAGAAATAGCTATTTTAATAGAAGTAATCTTATCTTGGGTTCCTATTCAAAGAAATCAATTTACAGATTTTATTCACAATGTAACTTGGCCTATTTTAAAACCAGCAAAGGAAATTCAAGATAGATTTATAACTAATAGTTATTTAGATTTTTCACCTATAATAGCTTTTGCAATGATTAGAATTATAAAAGCAATATTAAGATTTTTATAATAGGTTTTTATATGAACAAAAAAGAATTTATTAAGTTTTTTAATTGTACAGATGAAGAACTTTTAGGAAGAATCTATGATAAAATACACCTTTGTATAAAGACCAATAAAAGTGTTTCTGTAAATGAATTTTTACCTCCTGCTATATGGAGTAATCTACAGGAAGTATCTCAAGAACTAGGTGTAAGTGTTGCTTATTGGAAGTCTTTTGATGAATGTGAGAAAAGATTTGCTATTTTTTATATAGAATATTTATATGAGGATTTTCCTATAAACATTCTTAGGATTAAAAATAAATCTAAGTTTACTAAGTTAAGACATAAAGATTATTTAGGTGCTATAATGTCTTTAGGAATAAAGAGGACAAAGTTAGGGGATTTAGTGGTTAATAGTGATTGTGCTTATGTACCCATAGTACAAGAAATGAATAGTTATATAGTTAATAACCTAGCTCATATTAACAATTGCCCTTGCATTATAGAGAGTTATAACTATAATGATATTGAATTTCCTCAATCTGAGTTTAGTTCTTTAGATTTAATTTCAACTTCCTTGCGATTAGATTGCGTTATAAGTAGTATAACAAAACAATCTAGAAATCTTAGTAATGAATTACTGGCCAAAGGTAGAGTTCTTTTAAACTATGGAGAATGCAAAAGGAAGGATAAATTGATAAAAGAGAATGATATAGTTACTATTAAAGGGTACGGAAAATATAAGATAAGAGGAATTGTAGGTAGTACACAAAAAAATAGACTTAAAATAAATGTTTTAGAATTTAAGTAATATATTTGGAGGTGGAGTCATGAGAATTACTTCCATGGACATAGATAATAAAGAATTTAAAAAAGGCTTTAGAGGATATGAAATTGATGAAGTAAATGATTTTTTAAATCAAGTAGCTGATGATTACGAAGAATTGTATAAAGAAAATTCAATGTTAAAAGAAAAAGTATCTATGTACGAAGAGAAAGTAGAACACTATAAAAAGATAGAAGAAACTATTCAAAATACTCTTGTATTAGCGCAAGGAGCTTCTGAGCAAGCAAAGCACTCTGCTCAAAAAGAGGCTGATATTATAATTAAAACTGCTAATGATTCAGCACAAAGAATTTTGGATAAAGCTCATAATGATGTTTTAAAAATAAATGATGATTATGAGAGAATAAAACAAGAATTTGAAAAGTTTAGATCTATTTATAGAAACTTTATGAATAGTCAAGTTGAAATGTTTGAAAGATTAGAAAAGGATTTTGAACGTGGATATAATATAGGACAAGGTATTAAAGAAGGATTGAATGAATTAAAGCTAGAAGCTAAAAAAGCTGAAATAAAAGAAGTAGAACCAAGCATAGTGGAAGAAAGTGTACTACCAGAGAAGGAATCAGAATTTAATACTCAAATAATTGATAAAGAGGAAATTAAAGCACTCCAAGAAAAAAATGATAAGCAAACTAAACCTAATAAAAAAGAAGAAAAAGTAAATGTTGAAGGTTCTCTAAATGATTTTATAAAAAGAAACAATATTGATTTATCTAAGATAAAGAATTCCTCAGATGAAATTGAAACACTAATTGAGAAATAAGCAAAACTCACTTAATAAGTGAGTTTTAATTATTTATACGTATACATACTAGGTTTTATTTAGTTGACAATTGAATTTCGATTATGTATTCTAGTATTCGAATATGCTAATTTTTTATTATATAATAGGAGGCGATTACAGTGGTTATAGGAATAATAGGTGCTATGAATGAAGAAACTGAAAAGCTTATAGATAAAATGACTGTTTTAAGAAAAATGAGTAAAGCTTCTATGACTTTTAATTTTGGTATGCTAGATAATAAAGAAGTCGTAGTAGTAACTTGTGGTATAGGCAAGGTGAATGCAGCTATATGTGCTCAAATTCTTGTAGATGATTTTCATGTAGACTATGTAATAAATGTAGGAATAGCTGGCGGATTAAAAGAAGAAATTTATCCAGGTGATATTGTTATAGCAAGTTCACTAATTTACCATGATTTTGATGCTACATTTTTTGACTATAAATTAGGTCAGGTACCGAGACTAGATGTATTTGATTTTAAATGTGATAATACTCTATTTAAATATGCCAAAGAATCCGCGAATAACTTAAAAACTCATAATGTATATGAGGGAAGTATAGTTTCTGGAGATCAGTTCATAAGTTCAAAGGAAAAGCTTATGTGGCTTTCTAAGGAGTTTAATGCCTATGCTTGCGAAATGGAAGGTGCTAGCATTGCGCACGTATGTCATTTGAATAAAGTACCATTTATAGTCATAAGATCAATTTCAGATAACGCTATTAATGGAACTCATTCTGATTATGAAACTTTTAAGTATATAGCAGTAGACAATTCTTTATTAATCATTCATAATATGTTAAAAGCTATGTAGGTGATAAAATAATGGAACAATTAAAAACTCATAAATCTCAAGGGGAGAATTTAAAAATAAAAGTTGGGGATTTTTATATAGGTGGTAAAGAAAAAGTAATAATTTCTGGGCCTTGTGCTGTAGAAAGCTATGAGCAGATGGATAAAATAGCATCTAAATTAAAGAATATGGGAGTACATATGTTAAGAGGCGGCGCTTTTAAGCCAAGAACTTCTCCGTATGATTTTCAAGGTTTAGAAGAAGATGGTATAAAAATACTTTATGAAATAGGACAAAAGTATAATCTTCCTGTAGTAACAGAAATTTTAGATTCTAGAGATTTAGAAAAATATTTGGATTATATTGATATAATTCAGATAGGTTCAAGAAATATGTATAATTATGCACTTTTAAAAGAAGTAGGAAAATGTAACAAACCTATAATGTTAAAAAGAGGTATTAGTGCTACTATAAAGGAATGGTTATTTGCCTCTGAATATATATTAAAGGAAGGCAATAAGAATGTAATTCTTTGTGAAAGAGGTATTAGAACCTTTGAACAAGTAACAAGAAACACATTAGACTTAAATGCAATTGCATATATAAAGAATAACTATAGACTTCCTATTATAATTGATCCAAGTCATGGAACTGGATTAAGAGAAATAGTAAAACCTATGGCTCTTGCAGGTATAATGGCTGGAGCAGATGGAATTATAGTAGAGAGTCATTTTGAGCCAGAGAAGTCTATATCCGATGCGAGGCAAACCATTTCCTTGGATATGATAGATTCTATTGTTAAAAAGATAAAACATATAGAAGAGAGCGGAATTTTATACTAAGAAAAAAACTACTATATATCCATATAAAATTTTCATAAAATATCTATATCCTCTTAAACTAATAGTGTATTAACTTAGAAGGAGGAATTAATATGGATAATAGAAATATGGATAAACATAGAAAGAATCTATTGGAAGAGCGGAAAAGCTTATTATCTATCATAGATAATATAAAAGAAGATAATCTATTAAGTAAAGATGAAGATTCATCGGAGCTTTCTTCCTATGATAATCATCCTTCAGATTCCGCTTCTGAAATGTTTGAAATGGAAAAAAATATGGCTTTAGAAGAAAATGAAAAAGTAATGCTTAAAAAGATAGACAAAGCTCTTCATAGTATTGAAAATGGAACTTATGGAAGTTGTAAAATGTGTGGTAAAAATATTTCTAGTGGTAGATTAGAAGTGATACCTTATGCAGAATATTGTATAGATTGTCAAAATCATATTAGTTCTTATGAAAATGGTGAAGAACGTCCGGTAGAAGAGAAGGTATTAGATTATACTTTTGGGTATGATGATAGGATTAAAACATCTGGATATGATAGAGTGGATGCATATCAAGATGTTGGTATATTCAATATGATTCATAATGTAGAGGAATATGATGATTACGATATAGAAGATAAAGAAGGTTTTGTTGAACCTATAGAAATGATTAGTAATCAGCAATATAAAAATCAGTTGCCACATTAGATAATATTAAAATAAGTACCTCAATTAAGTTGTTGAGGTACTTAATATAGTAAAAGGGGTAATAAACTATATGGAGATAATTATTTTTATTTTAGGCATAATTTTGGATCGTATATCAAAATTATTAGCTATTGATTTAAAAGGCAGATTAGGAATTAATTTAATTCCTAACTTTCTAACTCTAGAATACCTTGAAAATAGAGGGGCAGCTTTTGGTATAATGCAAAATAAACAATGGCTTTTAATAATTCTTACGATTTTAATTATGATAGTCCTTTTATATATGTTTTTTAGATATAGACATGAAAGTAAAATATTAAATTATAGCTTAGTTATGATATTTACAGGAGCTATAGGTAACTTATACGATAGGATTTTTTATAAGTATGTAATAGATTTTATATCTGTTCATTATAAGGATGTTTATTATTTCCCTACTTTTAATATAGCTGATATAATGGTTGTTTTAGGAACATTCTTGTTAGCATTGTACATAATGAAAGGTGAAAAATAATGGAAGATATTATCGTAGTAGAAAAAGACCTAGAATGGAAAAGACTTGATGTTTTTCTTTCACAATATTATAATGATAAATCACGTAATTTTTTTCAAAATTTAATAGATGATAATATGATTATAGTAAATGATAAGCCTGTAAAGTCTAAATATAAAGTTAAGATAGGAGATTCCATTACTATTAAATTTCCTAAGTTAGAAACTTTAGAGATTGATGCAGAGGATATTCCTCTAGATATTTTATATGAAGACAAAGATCTTATTGTAGTTAATAAACCTCAAGGTATGGTTGTGCATCCTGCTGTAGGAAATTACACAGGAACACTTGTAAATGCTCTTTTATATCACTGTAAGGATCTTTCAGGTATAAATGGAGTAATAAGGCCTGGAATAGTACATAGAATTGATAAGGATACTTCGGGAGTTTTAGTTGTAGCTAAAAATGATAATGCCCATAATTTTTTGGCAGAACAACTTAAAGATCATTCTATGAATAGAAGGTACATAGCCCTTTGTGAAGGAAGGGTAAAAGAGGTGAGATTAACTATAGATAAACCTTTAGGACGAAATCCCAAAGATAGACTTAAAATGGGTATTGTAAAAGATGGTAAATCAGCTGTGACTCATGTGGAAGTTATAGAGAGATTTAAGGAGTTTACTTTAGTGCAGTGTCAACTGGAAACTGGAAGAACTCATCAGATTAGAGTTCATATGGCAAGCAAAGGGCATCCACTTGTAGGTGATCCTTTATATGGATTTAAGAAACAAAAGTTTAATCTAAATGGTCAGGTACTTCATGCGTATTTATTAGGATTCATTCATCCTTCTACAAAAGAGTATATGGAATTTAAAAGTGATTTACCTGTATATTTTAAAGAACTTTTAAAAAAGTTGCAAAAATAGTTGAAAAACATAATTATATGTGATATTATACTAAAGAAAATTGAATCCTTTAAATGATCCAGGGAGATCATAAGGTGTATATAGTAAATAACTTACATTATATTATAATAGAATTTGATTATAATGAAATAATAATAGTTTATTTATACCTTGATTCCTTTGGAATCAAGGTATTTTTAATATAAGGAGGTATAAAATGACTCTTAAAGCAGAAATTTTAGATCAAAAGGGAATAAATAGAACATTAACTAGAATTGCTCATGAAATAATAGAAAAAAATAAGGGTGTGGAAAACTTAGTTCTTATAGGAATAAAAAGAAGAGGTGCTCCTCTTGCAACAAGAATTGCAAATCTTATAGAAAAAATTGAAGATGTAAAAGTTCCTGTAGGTTCTGTTGATATTACCTTATATAGAGATGATTTATCAGAACTATCAGAGCAACCTACTTTAAATAAATACGATTTAGGGGCAGAAGTAAAGGGAAAAGTAGTAGTTCTTATAGATGATGTTATATACACTGGAAGAACTGTAAGGGCAGCTATGGATGCCATTATTGATAACGGTAGACCAAGAATGATTCAACTAGCTGTACTGGTAGATAGAGGACATAGAGAATTGCCAATAAGACCAGACTATATAGGCAAAAATATTCCAACTTCACAGAAGGAATTAGTATCTGTAGAGATATTAGAATTTGATAATATAGATTCAATAAAAATTTATGATAAATAATAAAAATTTATAATAAACAATAAAAGTTAAAACTTTTAATTTAGTCCTGCGAGACTATAAAAGGGAGGATACCTTATGAAAAATTATATTGATGTAGAAGAAAAATTACCTATACTTAAGACTTTACCTTTAAGTTTTCAGCATCTATTTGCAATGATTGGTGCTACAATATTAGTTCCTATGCTTACAGGATTAAGCCCTTCAATGGCTTTATTTGGTAGTGGGGTTGGGACACTAATATATATATTATGTACAAAGGCTAAACTTCCAGCTTACGTTGGTTCATCATTTGCATTTATTTTTCCTATGCAGTTAGCATCTAGTCTTTATGGTGTAAATTCCATGCTTTCTGGAATAATTGCATCAGGCCTTGTGTATGTAATAGTCGCAATAATAATTAAATACATAGGCGTAAATTGGTTAAATAAGCTTTTACCTTCTTCGGTGGTAGGATCTGTGGTTATAGTAATAGGACTATCTTTAGCTGGGGTTGCTATTAACTGGGCAGGATTAAATCCTTCATACTTTTCAAAAGAAAATATGAGCCATATATTGCTTCAAATTCCAAGATATAAATGGATTATAGTATGTTTAGTAACGTTAGGGACAGGAATAGTAGGAACAATGTATTTTAAAGGATTTTTAGGTGTCATTCCTATATTAATAGCTATGGTTACAGGATACGTATCAGCTCTAATCATAGGAGCTATACCAGAAGCTAGCATAAAAGAAATTTTAAATGCACCATGGTTTGCAATTCCACAATTCACTCTACCGAAATGGAATTGGAATGCTGTAATTTTAATGGTTCCAGTTTCTTTTGTAACCTTAGCAGAACATATTGGACATGTTTATGTTACAAATAACATAGTAGGGAGAGATTTTACTAAAGAACCAGGTCTACATAGATCTATATTAGGTGATGGACTTGCCACATGTTTTGCTGGGATTATAGGTGCACCTCCCAACACTACCTATGGAGAAAATGTAGGCGTAATGGCTATAACTAGAATATACAGTGTTTGGGTAATTGGTGGTGCAGGTGTCTTAGCAGTTATACTATCTATGATAGGGAAAGTTACAGCTATATTAAAAAATATTCCTCTACCAGTTATGGGTGGAGTAAGTATAATGCTATTTGGAATCATAGCTTCTTCCGGTTTTAGAGTTTTTGTTGAGGATAAAGTTGATTTTAGCAAAAAGAAAAATTTAATTTTATGTTCCGTAATAATAGTTTTAGGAATCGGGGGAGCACAACTTGATATACCAGTAGGAAGTGTAAATATAAAAGTAACTGGAGTAGCTTTGGCCACTTTAGTAGGAATTATACTAAATTTAATTTTACCTGAAATGGGTGCTTCTGAAGAATAATATAGAAATAAATAAAAGCTCATCCTATGAAAATATGGGACGGGCTTTTATTTTATTATGCTTTATTTAAAGAAGGTTTTACAGGGTCTATAACTAAAGTTTTATTTGTATAATAAATTACCATACCAGGTTTTGCACCACTAGGTTTTTTTACATTTTTAACTTCAGTATAATCAATTTCAATTTTAGTAGATTCTCTACCTTTACTATAATAAGCTGCTAAATTTGCTGCTTCTAATAAGGTTTGTTCACTTATACTACCTTGGTTTTTTATTATGACATGTGAACCAGGAATGTTCTTTGAATGAAGCCAGATATCATTTTTATGAGCAAATTTTAAAGTTAAGTAATCGTTTTGTAAATTATTTTTACCTACATATATATCATTACCATCTGTAGAAATAAAATGGTATGGCTTTGATTTCTTATCTTTTTTAGAGTTCTTTTTAGAAAACTTAATATAAGAAGCCTCTACAAGTTCATTTCTAATTTCTGAAATCTCATCGGCACTTTCTATATTATAAATATTATTTAAAACAGAATTTAAGTATGTTATTTCCTCTTTTGTATTTTCAATGTGTATTAATGCCATTTGTTCAGATTTCTTTAATTTATTATATTTTTTATAGTACCATTGAACATTTTCAGAAGGCGTTAAATTACTGTCTAATTTGATTTCTACCTCATCTAAAGTATCTAAATAATAATTTTGAACTTTTATACTTTTCATACCCTTACTAATAGCGTATATATTAGCTGTTAGCAATTCCCCCTTTAAGTTAAAATCATCTTTTTCTTTACAATCATTTAAGGTTTTATTAAGGACATCTAACTTTTTCTCGCATCTTTCAATGTTATTTAAAACAAGTTTTTGTAAATCAGAGCTTTTTGAATTTAGTCTATTTTGTTTATCTTTTTCAAAATAAAAGTAATCTAAAAGCTCAGAAGAAGATTCGAAATTAGTTGTATCTAAAGCTGAAAGATTGCCTAAAGAAAAACAGTAGAAATCTTTTAAAGATTTTTCCTTAGAATATAGAGTATATGAATAATTTCTTTTAAATATTTTGTTTTTAAAGTTTTCTAAAAATGTATATAGGTTTTTTAGGGTTAAATCATCAAACTCTTTATTAAAATCAGAAAACATAGCTTTTGATAAGGTTTTACTTACCCCTTCAAAAATTATTGAGAAAAAGTTTTCATTAAATTCTTTATTTCGAGTGTATTCTTTGAAGGAATCGTAGTTTAGTCTTAATAAGTTTAGTTTATCATTTTTAGGGGGTGATACATACTTAAGTCCGGTATATAAACTTCTATAAGAATTTACCTCCGGAGTTATATGTTTTATACTGTCCATTATTACATTATCTCTTTCTCTAACTAGGGTTATATTACTGTGCCTACCCATAATCTCGATAATAAGAGAGTAAATGCTATTAAATCCAAGTTCATCGGTACTTTCAAAATTAATTTTTAAAATTCTATCTAAACCTATTTGTTCTATAGAAATAACTCTACTATTAGTTAAATATTTTCTAAGTACCATACAAAACATAGGTGGTGATATAGGATTACTCTTAGAATTTTTTGTTATATGTATTCTAGGGTAACTGGCATTAGAGCTAATAAGTAATCTGTGATTTTTCCTATTCTTATTAAAAGTTAGATGAATTTCATCTTTTTCAGGCTGATTTATTTTGTCGATTTTACAATTTATCATTAAATCAGAGAGTTCATTTTTTATACTATTTAAGTAAATTCCATCTAAAGGCATATTATCATCCTTTCAAGTAAATTTAAAAACTTACTAGATTATATTAAATCATTCTATTATAATATTAATGTAATAATTAAGATTATACTATAATATAAAAGAATCATCAATTTAGAGGAGGAGATTCTATGAGAGAAATTACCTTTACTAAGATGGAAGGCCTAGGTAATGACTTTGTTATGATATATGATAAAAATCATGATATAAATAATGAAAGTGTGTTTACAAAAAAACTTTGCGATAGGAATTTTGGCATAGGAGCAGATGGTGTAATTTTTATAGGAGAAAGTAAGGTAGCTCATATTAGAATGGTAATTTATAATGCAGATGGTTCTCATGCTACCATGTGTGGTAATGGAATAAGATGTTTTGCAAAATATGTTTGGGATAAAAATATAGTAAGAGAAAATCCTATTAAAATAGAAACTGATGATGGAATAAAATATGCAACTTTATTTATAGAAAATAACAAGTTGTCAGAGGTAGAAATTAATATGGGAACTTGGAGTTTTGCACCAGAAAAAGTTCCGGTTACTGGAGAAAATGAAATTATAGAAAAAGAGTTAGTTATAGGTTCAAAACAATATAGTATATCCTCACTTCATATGGGAGTTCCTCATACTGTAATATATACATCTCTTGATAAAGTCAATATAGAAGAGGGTTCAAAAATAGAGGGATATGAACTTTTCCCAACGGGAACTAATGTTAACTTTTGCGAAAAGATAGATGAACATAATATAAAGGTTAAAACATGGGAAAGAGGAGCTGGAGCAACTTTAGCTTGTGGTACGGGAAGTTGTGCATCTGTTATTGTAGGACATAATATTGGTCTATTAAAGGATAGGGTTAAGGTAGTTGTACCTGGAGGTGAGTTATTAGTAACCTTAAAGAATGGTGAAGCATATATGAGGGGAAAAGCTAATACAGTTTTTGAAGGTATTATAAAACTATAAAAATGAAGTTTTATTTAAAATGCTTAAACTGCTGATAAATACGTTTATTAGCAGTTTTTTTATTTAGAACTTATTTAAGCAGCAAGATTTTAGAATTAAATTTAATATATGTATATTTATATAGTATATGGATATAATTGGGGATAAATAGAGTTGTTTAGGAGGAGATGGAAATTTTTCCACAAAAGGTTTTAAAAAAGCGGGAAACAAGAAGTATATTATCAAAAGATAATATACTAAAGATAATTAACAATAAAGTTAATGAAAATAAGGTTTATAATGAAGGTTACAATATAAATATGCAATTGTTAAAAGAGTTCAATTTAGAAGAGTTAAAGGAAGATGGAATAATTCCGCTTAAAAAAGAAGAGAAAAAATTATATGTATTAACCTATGAGATTTTAAAAAATACTACTATATCTAAGTATAAAAAAATGTTCAATTTGAAATTAGTACCATTTTATATAGGATTATCATCTTATGAATCTAAATTTAAGGAGATGGAATCTAGGTTAAAGAATTGTAAAAGACAAAATGTAGAGGAGTTTAAGGAAGGAAATTTGCTTTTAAAAGATACTTTAGATAAAGCTATATTAAAAAGAGCAAGTGATATACATTTAGAACCAAGTAAAGATTTTGTGCAAATAAGATTTAGAATAGATGGTGTAATAGTAAAATATACGAGAATACTTAAAAGTAATTATGAAGAACTACTCTCTATAGTAAAAGTCAAATCTAATATGGATATATCTAAAAAATTCATACCCCAAGATGGCAATATGACATATACATATGAAAATTCACAGTATAATTTAAGAATATCTACAATGCCAAACATATATGGCGAAAAGCTTGTAATTAGAATTTTAAATCCAGAAAAAGAAATAAAATTACAGGATTTAGGTTTCCATATGCAGGTTGATAAGTTTCAAAAAATATTAAATAAAAACAGCGGAATTATTCTATCTGCAGGTCCAACAGGAAGTGGGAAAAGCACCACCTTAAAGGCATTAATAAACTCTATGAAAAAGCATGAGAAAAATATAGTTACTATAGAAGATCCAGTAGAATATAGGCTGGAAGAAGTTACTCAAGTTGCTTTAAATGAAAAAGCAGGTTTAAATTTTTCTACAGCTTTAAAGAGTATCTTAAGGCAGGATCCCGATGTAATAATGGTTGGAGAAATAAGGGATGAAGAAACTGCACAAATCGCACTAAGAGCAGCTATAACAGGTCATTTAGTTTTATCTACTGTACATACCTATGATTCAACTAGTGTTATTACAAGACTCTTAGACATGAATATACCAGCATACATAATTTTAGATACTGTATCCATGATTCTATCCCAAAGATTAGTAAGAAAAATATGCCCTTATTGTAAACATGAGTACTATGTCCAAGAAAAAGTATATGAGGATTTAGGGTTAAAAAGTGGAACAAAATTATATAGAGGCATAGGGTGTGATTACTGTCATAATACTGGGTATATTGGGAGAACGGTAACCTATGAAATATTAGAGTTAAGAGAAGAGCACAAGAAATATATAAGTAATAACAAGGACTTATCAGGCTTTAGAAATTTTTGCATGGATAATGGATTAATTTCCATTAAGGAATATTCTCTTAGATTACTTTTACAGGGAATTACCACACTTGAAGAAATATATAAAGTTATTTTATAGGAGTGAAAAATGTTTAATAAAGAATTATCATATAAAGAACTTAAGAATTTAAATAGATCTATTTATTTATATTTACATTGTGGCTATAACTTTGATAAGGTTTTACATGCCATAAGCAAGCAAAAAGGATTAAATAGAAAAGTTAGGAAATTTATAAATGAAAGTATTTATTCCCTACACTCAGGAAAAAGTATTTATCTAAGTTTTAAGTCTACGAAAAAGATACCAAGTTATATGCTTAATATTTTAAAGGTAGGGGAAGAAACGGGTAGGCTTGAGGAGACTTTTAAAGAATTATGGAATTACTATAGTTGGAAAAATAAAAGTAAGAAAGAAATGATTAATGCTATATCGTATCCTGTGACTATACTTATATTAAGTCTTGTAATTTCCTTTCTAGTTATAATGTATTTTATTCCTCAAATCTATGGATTAATGCAAAATATTTCAGTTGAGAGTACAAAGAGTATAAACAGAATAATGGAATTAAATAGAGTTTTAAAAAATTATGGAATATATATTGCCATTGTAAGTGCTATTATTTTAGTTTTTGCAGTTTATCTTTTTACTAATAATAAAAAAATCAAGTATATTATATTAAACAAAACCCCACTACTTAATAGTATATATTTAGATAGTTTTAGTATGAATTTTTTTAATTCTTTATATGTAACACTTTGTAATGGTATTACTTTAAAAGAAGGAATAGAAATTAACAAATTAGTTCAAAAAGATTATATAATAAGTGGAAAGTTAGATAGGGTTACTGAAGATATAGAAAATGGGAAAAGTTTATTTACTTCATTAGATAGTTCAGAACTTTTTAATACGGAGGATTTAAATTTACTACTTACAGGGGAGGAGTCCGGTCAATTAGAGGAAACCTTCAAAAATATAGCTTTTTTAAAGGAAGAACAACTAAAAAGTAACATAAATATGATTTTAAAGGGAATACAACCTCTTATGATAATTTTACTTGGACTTGTTATATTTAATATTATATATAGCACTATAATACCCGTAATAGATATGATGGAGAAAATACAATGAGGAAAAAGGGATTTACTTTAATAGAATTAATTACGGTATTATGCATTATGGGTATTATTATATGTATATCTTTTCCTTCTATTAAATATTATCTTAGCTTAAAGGAGAAAAAAGAGTTAGATTACTATGCAGAAATAACTTTAGATTTTGTAAATAATAGCAAGATCATTTGTAAGTCACAAGACAAAAGCGGTGTTGTAAATTACATTAGGAATGATAATTCTTTAAATTTATATTTAAACGGAGATTTATATAAAAAAGTGAAATATCCAAAGAATATTTATATAAACACCAAAAGAATAATTGTTAAAAGTTCCGGTGCTTTAGATAATGGATTAACTTTAGTATTAAAAAATAATAAAGGAGAATTTAAAAAAATAACCTACAATGTTTATACGGATTATGGAAAGATCAAAGAATAAAGGTTTTACTTTAATGGAAGTAGTAATAAGTATTTCAATATTTTTTATAATAGCTTTTTCTGTATTAAATTTAAAAATCTCTTCTTCTCAATTAAGAAAAAGGGAAGTTGCATTTCAGAATTTTAAAAGTAGTATAGAAACTTTAAGGAATTTAATACTAACAGAATATTCCTATGAGGATATAGAAGCAATGAATGAAGAAACTTATTATATAAATAATGAAGAATTGAAAGTAGATAGTATTTTTAATAAGGGTATAGGTGTATTGAGTATAGAAGAACCATTAGATACTCCATTTATTAAGGTGAATTTTAAAAATAACCAAAAGGGAATATTTGTTCAGTGTAGTTATAAATATGACAAAGCAATTGATCCAATCAACTATAATTTTTTGAAAGGAAAGTTAAATGAAAAAAGGGATGACTCTAATTGAAGTTGTTGTTAGCATATCATTAATTTTAATGCTTACAGTTTTATTAGGCAATTTTTTTATAAGAGAGAATAGGAATTATAATTTTTTTAAAAGAAAACATAGGGAAGAAATTACCTTAAAAGAGTCCTTAGAGTTTATGAAGCAAGAGATAAGTACTGAAATGAAAAGCTTAAAGATTAACTCTAATAGTATAATTATGGGTTGTAAAGATAATAAAGTTAAAATTATAGAAAAACAATCTAAAAGACTTGTTATAATAACTCAAAATACATATGGAGAAAAGGGAGTTAATACAATTTTAAAGAATGTGGAGTATTTCAAGGTACTTAGAAAAAGAGAAAATTTATATATAAGTGTGGGTTTAATAGGAGGCGAAAAATTAGAAAGATGCATTCAGATATAAAATTTACACATACAAAAAAAGGATATATATCAGTATATACTTTAGTAATTTCATCTATAATATTTTTAATAAGCATTTATATGTTGAGCTTTCGATATGAGGAATATTTGTATTCTTTAAATTCTTTTAAAGCTCTTAAGAAAGAAAGTTCTATATTAGATAAAAAAGAGGATTTAAAAACTAAACTAGACAAAATTTTAAAAGAAGAAATAAAACATATTTCAGAAGAAGAGTTAAAAAATTTTTTGAAGGAAAATAACGGAAAGAGTTTATTGGAAAATAAGGATGAGAATATATTAATATCTGGTGAGAATATAATTTTTCGATATAAAATACGTAATAATGTATTTAGAGAGGATAAATCTTGTATAAAAATATACAATAACAAATTCATTTTAATAAGACAGAATAATACTTATTATAATGGCTAATAATAGTAATAGTGATTTTACAGGATAATAAAATATAATTTCTTTATATAATAATATTTTCGCGAAGGAAGGAGAATATTTAAATATAATTTGCAAATATGACCTAATTTTGATAAAATGTTTTTTGGTAGGCACATAAATCTAATAAATACTACTAAACTAATTTTTAGCCAATAAATTATTTGTATTTATACTATTTATGTAGTAAAATTTAAAATGTAATTTTTAAAAACCAAAATTGGTAATTTTATAAAAATAAAACTCATTTTGGAGGGATATTTAATGATATCAGCAGGAGATTTAAGAAAAGGAACCACATTTGAAGAGGATGGACAAGTGTTTACAGTTGTAGATTTCCTTCATGTTAAACCAGGAAAAGGAGCAGCTTTTGTAAGAACTAAAATTAAAAATGTTATTACAGGAAGCGCAGTTGAAAAAACTTATAATCCAACAGCTAAACTTCAAGAAGCAGTAGTTGAAAGAAAGGAAATGGAATATTTATATAATGATGGATCTTTATATTACTTTATGGATCAAGAAACATATGAGCAAATTCCATTGGACTACGCAAAGGTTGAAGGAGCTATAAAATTCCTAAAAGAAAATATGAAAGTAATTATTAAATTTTTCAAAGGTGAAGCATTCTCAGTTGAAGCACCAAACTTTGTTGAGCTTCAAATAATAGAATGTGAACCAGGAATGAAAGGTAATACAGCTACTAATGCTATGAAACCAGCTAAGGTTGAAACAGGAGCAGTTGTTCAAGTACCTTTATTCGTAAATGAATTAGATTATATAAGAATTGATACTAGAAGTGGCGAGTACATGGAAAGAGTTTAATTTAACTATAAAAAGTGCGATATATTCGCACTTTTTATTTTTATGCGCCTGGTATATTGGTAATCTTAAGAAATTTAGGAGTGTACAATACTTCATAAAAAAGAATTACTAGGAAGAATCTTAAACAACTTTGAAAAATACTATGAAGAATTCATAAACACAAATTCTATAAAAGATTGTATTAAAATTTGTAGAGAAAACTCCATACTTTTAGGAAAAGAAGTAGAAATCATAGAAAGAGATAAGAAAAAGAGAGTAAAAGCCTTAGATATAAGCAATGAAGGTGCATTAATAGTAGAATATAAAAATGGGGAAATAGAAGAAATAATCTCTGGAGAAGTATCCATGAGGGGACTATACGGATACGTATAACGAATAAACTATCTTTAGCAGAGTGAAATATCATGCTGGAGATGGTTTATTTTTTTATTGAATTAAAAAATATTAATTAAGAGTGAAAAAAATGTAAATATATTGTTAATAAACGTGGATTTTTATGACAAAGTTTTCGGGACTTCTACATTATAACTTTTATATAATAGTACAGAAAATGTAGAAAGGAGATACAAACATGCTAAAAATGAAGAAAACCATAGCTAGCACACTTATAGTTACATTTCTAGCCACAATGCTTCCAGTAAAAGTTTTAGCCGTAGAGAACAGTTCTAGCAAATACGAAGAAAAGGAAGTAGTAGAAGAAGTAAAAGAATCTAAGATTGTAAAAGAAGAAGAAGAAAAAAGGGAGAAGAATATCAAGCACTTTTTAAAAGAAGATTCCACCTATGAGGCCGTTGTATATCCAGATGCTGTCCATTATAAAGAGGATGGAAAGTGGAAAGAAATTGATAACTCTTTAGTTGAATCAAAAGATGAGGAGTTTAAAGGAACACAAAAGCCTGAAGAAAAAGAAGTAATAGATGATAACACTTTAAAAGAATCATAGAAGGAAAAGATACAAGAAGAAAATAATAATAAAGATAAAATTTTAGAAGAAAAGGTAGATATAAAACAAGAAGAAAAGAAAGGTGAAAATAAGGATAATAAGAGCATTAATACAGTAGAACAAGATAAGGATTTAAAGCAAGAGGAGGATAATAAAAGTCAAGAGGAAATAAAGAATAATAAAAAAAATGAACGGGTTAAATCTAAAAGTTCAGAAAAAGATAATAAAATAGGTTTAAGGGCTAAAGAAGGGGTAGAACCTGAAATAATAGATGAGCATAATAATGTACTAGAAAATAAAGATAATGATTTTAAAGTTAGGATTGCTAAAAGAGCTAATGCTAAAAAAATAGTAAAGATTCAAAAAGGAAAATACGAAGTTTCTTGGGGCGTTTATAATGCAAGTGAATCTAAATACAATATAAAGCCTTTTAAGGAAAAAGAAATTGATAACGATATCGAAAAACAGGCAGAAGATACAGTAAATACAGAAGAAAAATTTAAAAGTGCAACTAATAAAGAGAAAGAAGAGATTAAAGAAGTCATAGTTGACAATGAGAAGAAAAAGACCTTAGAAAATTTAAATTCCATAGTTGAATTTAAGGATGTATATCCTAATGTAGATATGGAACTTGAAATTAAATCTGACTTTTTAAAGGAAAATATAATATTAAATAATCCTATAGAAAACCCAGAATTTAGGTACATACTATATACTAAAAACTTAAAAGTCAATATTAATGAAAATAAGGAAATTTTATTTTTTGATAATACCGATGGTAAAGAAGTTTTCACCATGGAAGTTCCTTATATGATAGATAATCAAGGGGAATTAAGCAAGGATATTGATGTACAGTGTATAGAAAAGGAAGATGGTGTACAAGAACTAGTTATAAAACCTAATAAGGAATGGTTAAATGCACCTAAAAGGGCATATCCAGTAAAGATAGATCCACCAGTGAGAAGCTCCTTAGATGTGAAAAAAATACAAGATGCTTTCGTTGCATCAGGACTTCCAACCCAAAACTATAGAGAAGCAGACCGCCTAGGAGTGGGGAATGGTAAATACTCTAAAACAACAAGAAGTTTTTTAAAGTTTGAGTTACCACAAATATCGTCTGCTGATATGATTATAGATGCAAAACTCTACTCATTGTTATTTTCAGATCAAAATAATAATACTCAAATAAATGTTCATAAGGTCTTAGGAAATTGGGATTCTAAAAGTATTACTTGGAATAGAAAACCTAACTTCAGTAGCAAGATAGAGGACTACGCAATTGTAAAAGGAAAAGTTGGATCAATATTTCATTGGGATATAACGGCTATAGCAAAGGAATGGTATAATTCCGGGAATAATTATGGGCTAATGCTTAAAAACAATAATGAAAGTAGTGGATATACAGAATTTTTATCCTCCGATATACACAAGGATTTTAAAGGTATAAGACCTCAAGTCGTATTTTATTATGTTAATAATTCGGGTTTAGAGGATTACTGGAGTTATCATTCTCAAGAAGTGGGTAGAGCAGGAACAGGACATGTTAATGATTATAATGGGAATTTAGTTTTTACCCATAATGATTTAAGTACCAATGGCAACTTAATGCCTGCATCTATTTCTCATGTATATAATAGTAATGAAAAAGATAAAAGTATAGGTTTTGGACTAGGCTGGAGACTTAATTATTACCAAACAATAGAACCTAAGATTATAGAAGGAAAACGATGGTATGAATATACCGATTCAGACGGTACAAAACACCATTTTAAATATGATGATAAAGAAAAAATTTATAAGGAAGATTCAGGATTAGACCTTAAATTTAAAATAAATTCTGATGGAAGTTATGAGATAAAGGATAAAGATGATAATACTTTAACATTTACTAAATGGGGTTATCTTTATATAGTTAAGGATAAGAATAATAATAAGTTAACAATTAACTATGGTGGTACCAAAGTAAGATCCATAACTGATGGAGCAGGAAAACAGATAAAATTCGATGTGCTATCTAATGGATATCTTGTAGGAATAACAGATCCAGCAGGACGAAGAACATCATTTACGTATAGTGGTATTAAATTAAGTAAAATTACATATCCAGATGGTAAGTATACATTATATGAATACAATAGTGATAATACATTAAAGCTTGTAACTAATTATGATGGCTATCAAATGCAGTATGAGTATTATGGAAGTAAACCTAATAGAGTAAAAAAGGTATTAGAAAAACATTCAAATGGAACCTTAGGTGGAGAATTATCTTTAGTTTATGGATTTAATCAAACCACCTTTAAAGATGTAAAGGGTAGAAGTCATATATATCAATTTAATAATCTTGGAAATACAGTTTCTGTTAAGGATACTGATGGGAGTGCTGAATATTACAAGTATTTTGACAAGGAAAATAATAAAAATAAACTAGAATTAGAATCAAAATTACAAAAAACCACTAAGAATTATTTAAAAAATCATAATATTGAACTTAATAATACAGAATGGACAAAAGACTCATGGACAGGATCAAGTGGATCAGCAGATGTAACATCAGAAGATAAATATTTAGGAAATAAAAGTTTAAAAATTAATAAAACTAATGATAAATCAAGGCAATTCTATAGTCAAAGTTTAAACTTGGAAAAAGGAAAGACATATACGCTATCGGCCTATGTTAAAAGCAAAAATATAAGTAATAAAAATTCAAAAGGAGCAGGCGTATTTGTAAATTATCAGAATAACAAAGGAAGTTGGGAAACCGTAGAGTCAAGATTTATTTCTGGAAGTAATGATTGGGATAGGTTGGAAGTTAAATTTACACTGCCAAAAGATTCAGCTTCAAATCAAGTTTTAGCTAGGGCTGGGATTATGTCTGAAACTGGTATAGCTTACATTGATTCATTTCAACTAGAAGAGGGAAGCATAGCAAATAGATATAATATGCTTGAGAATGCTAACTTTATGTATACCTCAGGAGACAAACCTTTATATTGGACTAAGGCAGCAGAATGTGACTCAGGAGATAAATACGAAGTTTTTGAGGGAAGAAAGACATTTAAAGTAAATGGAAATGCCACTAAAAATAAAAATATAGGACAAGTTGTATCAGCATCTGGTAAAAAAGGAGATACATTTGTAGTAAGTGGTTGGGGAAAATCGGATTCCGTTCCTACACATTCACAAAGATACTTTGCCCTAGATGTAGGTATTAAGAAAAAAGGATCTAATGAATATCAGTGGACTGTTGTGCCATTTAATCAAGATTCATCACAATGGCAATTTGTATCTGAAAAGGTTGTAGCAAAGCATGATTATGATAGAATAACGGTTTATGGATTATATTATTTAAATGCCAACACTGCACACTTTAGTGATATACAATTATTTAAAGAAGAGTTTGGGCAAAGCTATACCTATGATTCAAAAGGAAATGTTATTTCTGTCGAAGACCTATCGAAGCAAAAAAGTAAGTTTGAATATAACGGTAATAATGATCTAGTAAAGTCTATCGATCCAAAGGGAAATGAATTTAAGTATGAGTATGATGGTAAGCGTAATGTTACAAAAGCTACTACATCAGAAAATGTAGTTTATTCTTTCACTTATGACAGTAAAGGAAATCCTCTTACATCAAAAGTATCTGGTTCAGGTTTATTTATGGAATCCTCTGCGGAATACACTGCAAATGGAAACTATATGAAGTCTATGACAGACAGTAGTGGTAATAAGATAGGTTACGATTGGAATGAAACAAAGGGATTATTAAATAAGTCCATAGATTCTAAAGGTAATGAAACTAATTATAAATATGATAATCTAGATAGAGTTATAAGTGTAGATAAGGATATTAAAAATGAGAGTTTAGTACAAATTCCATTTAACCATAATCTAAATAATAATAGTGGAATACAACCTATAGAAAGCCAAAGTGTCACTTTTGAGAGAGACCTTAAAGGTGATATGAGCATGGGGGCCTTCCAGTCAACATATAACTTACTAAGTAAGAATTCCTCTTTTGAAAATACTACTAGTGAGTGGGCATTAACTGATTGGAATAAATCTACTGGAAAGTGGAGACTAGTACAAGATGGTGCAGTAGGTAAATATTCGTTAGAATGCTATGATAGTGATGGAAAGACTGATGGAAGTATAACCAATGCTATAGCATATCAGTATGTGGAATATCCAAGTGTAACAACTGAGGAAAAAATTCTTAGTCTAAGTGCTTATGCAAAACGAATAGGAAATGCCACACCAGGGCTTAGTGTAGTTTGTTATGATAATAGTGGAAATGAAATAGGTGGCTCTTATAAAATACACATGCAAGATATCGTAGAGAATAAATGGTGCAGAATATCAAAAGAATTTAATGTGCCAAAGGGAACTAAAAAAGTTAGAGCTGTTCTTAGAAGTAATGTTAAAGATAAGGAATTGGTTAGATTTGATGGTGTACAGTTAGAAGAGAAGCCTTTCCCAACCCCATATACTGATAACAGAAGATCAGGGGGGACAAGTCTTAAGTATAACTTTAATATAAATGATGAAGAAGGTGCTTTTTCTAGTTTCTTTAAGCTAGCAGGCAACAAGAATGACTCTAAAACAATAATATCTACAGAAAAAGAAGAAAAGTCCCTATTTAGTCTTTATTTAGATAAAGAAAATAATCTTCAACTTTCTGTAAAAGATAAAAATAAGCAGATTAAAAATATTATAACAGTAAATAAGGATCAAATTAAAAAGGACAACTGGCATTTTGTCCTAGTTAACTGGAAAAAGCTTGGAGATGAATATAAATTTAGCCTGTACCTAGATGATAAAAATTACGAGGCAAAGGTAAAGGATGTAGAAGATTTTTCAGGTGGAATTACATCAATAGGAAGTAATGCAAAGGGAACACAGATATTAGAAGGTTATCTTGAAAGATTCGTATACTCTAATAAAAATTTAAGTGTAGAAGAAATAGGAACACTTAAGCAAAAGAAAGATATAAAGTCTCAAAACATAAAAGTAACCAACAATTACACTTATGAAAATGACAATATTAAAACTGTAAGTCATAATGGGTTTAGCTATATATTTAATTATGATGTTTTTGGTAATACAACCTCAGTAAATGTAGGTAAACAACAACTTATAAATAATAAATACGAAGCTAGAACTGGAAAACTATTAGAATCTACCTATGGTAATGGACATAAAACAAGTCTTGACTATGATGGTACAGATGCCGTTATAGGAAAAAGATTTAATGGGCAGTTAAAATATAGGTATGAGCATGATGCTAATGGTAATTTAGGTTACAAAGAAGACCTTGAAAATGGCGTGAATTATAGGTATATTTATGATGTAGCCGATAGATTAGTAAAGGTTGAAGATTCAAAAGGAAATTACTTTACTACAGATTACGATAAGAACAATAATAAGAGCAAAATAATAGAAAGAATAAATGGAAAAGTCTATACCACATCATACTCCTATGATAAAGACAATAGGGTTAAAGATACTACACTTCCAAGTGGAAGTAAGGTGTTAAATAACTATGATAGTATAGGAAGAATAACTAAAAATGAAGTAAATACAGGAAAAACAAGTTTAAATACTACATTTACCTTTGAGGCAGGTTACAAAGGTTCTCAAACTAACAGAATTAGTAGTATGAAAAACAATAACAAGGAGATACTTTATACCTACGATAAAAATGGAAACATAGAAACCATAAAATCAGAAGGAAAGTTAATAAAGTATCACTATAACTCTCTAAATGAAGTTATAAGAGAAGATAATGAACCTTTAGGAAAAACTATAGTTTATAATTATGATGTTGGTGGCAATATTACTTCAAAAATAGAATATGAGTATGTAGGTTCTCAAAAATTAGGAAAAGAAATAAAAACATATAATTATGAATATGGAGATTCTAATTGGAAAGACAAGCTAACAAGCTTTGATGGAAAAGAAATAACCTATGATGCCATAGGAAACCCACTAAGTTATGATGGATATAAGTTCACATGGCAGCATGGAAGACAGTTAAAATCTATAAGTGGAAACAATAAAAATATATCATACAAGTACAATGATTCTGGAATAAGAACAGAGAAAAGTGTAAATGGAGAAGTCACAAAATATCACTTAAATGGTTCAGATGTAGCCTATGAAGAAACTCTAGATTCCACAGGTAAAGTAAAAGACAGCATATATTACAACTACGATGCATCAAACCACTTAGTAAGTATGACCCTAAATAGTGAAGAGTATTTCTATATAAGAAACGCTCAAAATGATATAATAGCATTAACAGATAAATCAGGAAAAGAAGTAGTAACTTATAACTATGATACCTGGGGAAAACTGATATCTGTGGAAGGGACTTTAAAAGATACCGTAGGAATAAAAAATCCATATAGGTATAGAGGATATAGATATGATATAGAAACAGGATTTTATTATTTAAGTACAAGATATTATAATACTAATTTTGGAAGATTTATTAATATGGATTCACTAGGTGGAAAGATTGGAGTACTATTATCTCATAATGTATTTGCTTATTGTATGAATAATCCGGTAAATATGGAGGATTCAAGTGGGAATTTTCCTTTAGCACTTAGGTGTTTTGGGGAACTTACGGGAGGAGCAATAGCAGCAGTTGGAGCAGTATTATCATCAACAGTAGTTATTGCAGGAGCACTGATATTAACAACTTGTTTTTTAGGTTATACAATATATAATTATTATTCACATTCAAGTTCTGGTAGTTCTTCATCAAAAATTTCTAGTAAGGGGGGAGTAACTGGTAAAACCAATATAAATGGTGGTGGTATTAGAAGAGGAGGAAGCAATAGGAAACCACCTAAAAAATATAAAAAACCTAGAAAAATAAAAAAAACAACACATGGACATCATACATATCCTAAATACTTAGGTGGAGCAGTTGCACAAAAACTTGTTGAACTGGCACCACAAATACACAGAGAATTACATGCAGCCATACATAAATTTGAAGGTGGATGGCTTGCTCCTAAGAAAGGATATACAGGTAAAACCATACAGTATATTTACGATAAGCAGCAAATACAAGAGGGGTTAATAAGATTTTATAATAGTATTGATGAGTTTAAAGATTTGTTAGAACCGCTTAAGGAAGCCATAAGATATACAATGGAAAAATAGTAGAGGTGAATTAAAATTGAAAGAAAAGGTATGGATATATGTACCACAGGTTTATAAAGAAATGTTACTTCAGTGGCAAGCATATTATGTTTATGATACAGAAGATAGTGAAAATGGAAAATTAGTAGCTTATAATTTTTATACTTATTCAAAAGACTATAAGGATTTAATTACATTTTTACAGGAAAATAATATTTATAGCTATATTTTTAGGAGACAATATAGTTTTAGTAAAAAAGAATTGGAAAAATATGAGATCTTTTTGTTTTGGACAGATGATGATGCAAAGGATTCTTATGTAAGTGATTTAAAAGATAACAAATGTTATAAATGTGGAACAAACAAATTATCATTATATAGGACAAAGCTTCATGTTGATTATAAAAAAATGAAAAAGCGTGATATTATGTCAACATATGTTGGGGATATAGAAACTATTGTATCAGAAAAAGTAAAACTTTTATTTGAAAAAGAAAATATTTCTGGAGTAGAATATGAGCCTATTTATCAGATAGGGAAAGAAAATAAGATAATTAATGGGTTCTATCACTTGATATTGCAGGAAGGCATTGGAGAGGTTATAGAGCCGTCTATTATAAAAAAGGGACAACTATGTCATAAGTGTGGAGAATATGAGTATTTTGTATGTAAAACCCTTCTAAATTTTAATAGGGAAACGTGGAAAGAACTTGATATTTGTTATACTAAAAATTGGTTTGGTAGTTCACCCAATAAGTTTAAAAGATTAATTATTTCAAATAAATTATATAAAATTTTAGTAGAAAATAATATAAAAAACGTATATTTTCAACCAGCATATTTTGTAGATTAGTAATTTAATATAGTTACAATGATATAAAGCTTAAATAGAGAAAAACAGTTAAAATTAATTGTTTTTCTCTTATTTTTAGGAAAGGTTTAGGATGTTGTCTTTTATAATCATATTAATTATAAATTAATACTATAGTAAAATAAATTAAAATTATGAAATAAAATAATATAAATGAGCGTAGAAAACATAACAAATACAATAGGGGGAAGTTCAATGGGAGCATGGGGAACAGCGATTTTTTCAGATGATACGGCAGATGATATAAGAAGTGAATATAACAGTTTATTATCAGTGGGAGCTACCGATGAAGAAGCTACATCTATAATATTTAATATGTATTATTTTGATGAATGTGAAGGAACAGAGGATGAACCAATATTTTGGTTTGCTTTAGCTTTAGCACAATGGAAAAAAGGAAGATTAACGGAGGATATAAGAGACGCTGCTATAAAGTTTATAGATATTGGGGACGACTTAGAGAGGTGGAATATAAAAGGGGCAGAAAAAGATTACGAAAAACGTAAAAAGGTATTAAAGAATTTAAAGGAAACTTTATTAACTCCTATGCCAGAGAGAAAGAAAGTAAGAAAACCAACTGTAATAATATCTCCTTGGAAGCCTGGAGATCTGATATCCTATCAGTTAAATCACGAAAGTATAAAAGGAGAAAAGTATTATGGGAAATATGTATTACTTAGAGTTTTAGAAGTGATAAGAGACCCTATTTCTGTAGTAAAACAAGATGAATATTTTCAAGATAGTATAATATTTGGTCTATATAATTGGGTAGGTGATGAAGATATAGTATCTGGAGGAATGTATAATAATCGTGGAATGTTAAGTTGGTGGTCTAAAAGAGAGTTAAAGGATAAAAATATAACTGTAATAGGAAATGATCCTTCTTATGAAAATACTATACCAGAGTTTTTTAAAACAGGATGTCCAATGTATCATTTTGAGAATATAGATATTTTTTTAAATGAGGCATTATTAAATTTTTCTAAAATGAATAGTCAATAATCTAAATTATACTTATTAATATTTTATATGAAAAGAATGTTAAAATTAATTCTTAATCATTTAAAGTTATTAGAACTTTGAATTAAATAAGATAATTTTAATTTAAGTATATTTTTACTTCTAAGAATGATTGCACATTCTTAGAAGTGTTTTTATTTAGGAAAAAGTTAGGATAGTATATTTTATAATTGTATATGAAAATATTACTTATATTCTAGATATAAGTAGTCTTACGATAAGATAAACTATATTTCTACAAACATAAAATTATATAATATGGCTTAATATAGTAAAATAATTGGGGGAAGTTCAATGGGAGAATGGAATATAGTTAAAATCTATAAGTGGAAACAATAAAAATATATCATCCAATATAATAGTTTTTGAATAAGAACAGGGAAAGATATAAATGGTGAAGAGTATTTCTATATAAGAAACGTCCAAAATGATATAATAACATTAACAGATAAATCAGAAAAAGAAGTGTAACTTACAAGTATGGTGATTGGGCAAAACTTATATCCTTAGAAGGAGTTTTAAAGGATACGGTAGGAATAAAGAATCCATATAGGTATAGGAGAATTTTATTTGGTAAAAGTAGCATATGATGCAGATACGGGATATATAAGAACTGGATATCCAATAATAGGAGGATATAGATAATGAATAAAGAAGAGTTTAAGATAATTTTAGAACCAGAATTTTATGAGGACATGGCTGAAGATTTTGATAATGGAAATCTATTATATAATCCATGGACTAATGTATATATTAAAATAAACGATAACAATTTTTTTAAAGAAGAATGCTTAGATCCAAAGTTACGTTTAGGTACAGGGCTTTATGGGCCATTATATGTATTTATTGAACAACTTATAAGCTTACCATATGAATTAAATAAAGAAGGAAAAGTATTGTATACAGATCCTGAACTTCAAATTGGGGTTGCACTTGTATTTGAAAAAAAAGGTAAACATGTAGTGCTAACTAAGATTGATGATAATACCTGGTATAAAAAAGAAGGGATTTGGTATGATGGAGAAAAACTAGTATATTCATTACCAGATAAAGTGCCTATGTCTAAAAATAATGTTATAGGATATGATGCATTTAAGAAGGGATGTATAGAAGGTGTAGAGGATGTATTAAGCAAGCTAGTTTTAAAATATCCCCAAATAGAATATACTAGTGGATACAGAAATTTAAAAGAGAACTTTAAAAAATATAAAGATTTATAAATAATATGATAGCAGAATGTAAACAAACCGGAGGGCTAGTGAGGTGCATTAAAATAGCTAATATAACATAGGATTATTCATAATTATATAGAATATTTTATTTAAACTGTTTCAAAATAATTAAAAGCTTATTTTGAAACAGTTTTTTTATGCTTAGTTTTAAGATATTAGTTATAACATATACAGTTTAGCAAAAGTTTATGTATAGTAATGTCTAGTAAATAATTTAATAAACTTTTGGTTAACTGCAATGGTGATACCAATTAACGGCATATAGTTTAAAGTAGTAACTATTTTAGTTAGATACATGGCTGCTGTACGTAAATTAGTTACCATTTAAATAAAATGATTCTGGAATAAGAACAGAGAAATATGTTGTTACAACTATACAAGCAGTAAATGTAACAGGTACAGTACATGCTAAAATTGATGAGGTAAATCATTGTAGTGTTATACCAACTAAGCCACTGACTATTAGTGACTGGATTATGTCTAGACTTAATGCAGAGAATGCCACACATCCATATACATCCATAATTAAAGCAATATTTTGGGACGGAAGGTAGGTATTTAGAGTATATACCATTGGATGATCATGAGGATATAGTTTTAGGGAGAATGTATAGTAATTGTAGAAGGTTAAGCTGGTGGTCTAAAAGAGAGTTAAAGGATAAAAATATAACTGTAATAGGTAATGATGCTTCTTATGCAGATAATATACCAAAGTTTTTTAAAACAGGAGAAACAGAATATTCTATGTATCATTTTAAGAACATAGATATTTTCTTAAATCAAGCATTATTAGATTTTTCAAAAATGAATAGTAAATAGTTTAAATTACTAAATTGTCAGGAGGTATTAAAGTTGATAGGAAAATTTCGTTAAGAGGCATTTCAGATGGTGATGTTAATTTTAATTAGGAAGGCTATATATAATAAAAGACTTATATGTATTTTCAAGAATAAACTTACCATATCGTATGAGAATTAGAGGAATGTTACTGATTATTAAAAGAATATGGAGTTATTAAATTGTATGACAAATTTATGAAATGAGAATTTAGTTAAATGATAAGGAAAAAGCTTAGTGAATTAAGTAAAGAAGATATAATAAATTTTGAGGAAAGTCAGATGGAATATCTTAAACCTATTATAGATTCGTTAGATAAGGAGTTTAAGAAATTCGACTGCTATATAGAGTATGAGTTTTGTAGGTTAGATAAAAATTCTAAACCCATTTTAGAACCCATAAAAAGTGAAAATTTAGTTCGTGGATATAAAAGTTATATATCAATAAATATAAAAAAGGATGGGCACCTTTTATCACTTGATTATGATTATGGTGATGATGGAATACTTACTCTATGTGAATTTATTGTATGGATTGGAGTAGGAATCTTTAACACTTATGTTAATATGTGTACTGATTATGAAGAAATAATACAAGATTTGAAACATTATTTGGGTTATGTAAAAAAGTATGGAGTAATAGAAGCAGACTAATGCTGGATCAAAGATGAAAAATGATGATTTGGTGTAAGCTATGAAAGTAAAAAGCTAATTGAGGATATAGAATAAGATTTTGTGGATTTAATATTTAACATAAGAGTATTAGATATTATTTATTATGTAGCTGAACTATCAGAAGTCAGTGGAGGTTATATAAGTTTAATAAAAATAACTTATATAATTTTTTTATTTTTTGTAATAAAAATACTATTTATTAAATAATATTTTTATTAATAAGAAGTTTTATAGAAAGGATGAGTAGAATGATCCATATTAAAAGGGTTTTAGATATTCTTCCCTTAAGATTAAAACAGGAGCTAGAGAATGGAAAAGAAAATACGGACATACAAGAAATAAGGATTAGATCAGGCAAAAATTTGATTTACATAAAAAATATGCAAGAGGTAATCAGTGATTATATTGTTAAAAGAGAAGATTTAGATTATTTAATTAGAAAGATTAGTAATTATTCCATTTATGCATTTGAGGAGGAGCTTAAGCAGGGGTACATTACAATCGAAGGTGGACACAGAATAGGTATATGTGGTAATTGCGTAATTGAAAATAATAAAATAAAGACAATGAAAGATATTGGGTCTATTAATATAAGAATTTCAAAGGATATAGAAGGGTGTTCACGTAAAGTTTTAAAATACATTTTGAAAGAAAATACTCTATTAAATACCATAATAATATCTCCTCCTAAATGTGGAAAAACCACTCTTATTAGAGATATAGGAAGAAATATATCAAATGGTATAGAAGAAATGAACTTTAATGGAATAAAGCTTTGTATTGTAGATGAAAGAAGTGAAATAGCGGCATGTTATAAGGGTGTTCCTCAAATGAATGTAGGACTAAGAACTGATATTTTAGATGGTTGTCCAAAAAGTTATGGAATAATGATGGCTATAAGAAGCATGTCTCCAGAAGTAGTTATATGTGATGAAATTGGTACAAAAGAGGATATGGAGAGTATTATTATGGCACTAAACTGTGGCGTTGGAATAATTACAACTATACATGGAAAAGGTGTAGAGGATTTATACAGAAGGGCAGTTTTTAAAGATATTTTAGATAATAAAGTTTTTCATCGTGCCATAGTTTTAAACAATAAAATTGGTACTGGAAATATAGAATATATTTACGATTTTATAGAGAAAACTTATATAGAGGTGTAACAATGATTAAGATTTTTGGATGTTTAATGATTTTTGGAGGATGTACTACTTTAGGATTTAGATATTCTAAGACTTTAAGCACAAGAGTTTTTGAATTAAAGGAATTAGAAAAAGCTGTAATGATATTAGAAAATGAAATTACCTATACCTATACTGAACTACCAGATGCATTTTTAAAAGTAAGCAATGAGTTAGAGAGTCCTTTATCCATGGTGTTTAAAAAGGCTCATGAGAATTTAATTAGTACTGAATTTAATGATATTCATGATTCATTAATAAATGCTTTAGAAGAAGAGGAAGACAAGTTGAGCTTAGATAAAAAAGATAAAAATATTATAATTCAGTTATCAAAAAGCCTAGGACAATGGGATATTGAAGCACATAAAAATGTATTAAAACTTTGTAGGAAAAATATAGAAGAGCAAATACAAGTGGGGACAAGAAAAGAAATGAGAGAGGGGAAAATGTTTAAAACCCTAGGTATTTCTCTTGGAGCTATAATTTGCATTTTATTATTGTAAAAAAATTCATAATTTACAAGGGAAATGTATATTTATAAATTAGAACAATTAAAAGATGATAAAGGGGGTTACAGTTATGACAGGAATGATGGACATATCATTAATACTTAAAATGGCGGGTGTAGGCATTCTGGTAGTAGTTATTGATAAAGTTTTAAAGGGTGCAGGGAAAGATGACTATGCTGTAATAACTAATTTAGCTGGAATAGTAATAATACTTCTTATGGTTATAAATTTGATAAACCATCTTTTTAGTACGGTAAAAACTTTATTTACTTTTTAGAGGGTGTAATTATGAATATATTTAAAATAGTAGGATTTGCTTTTATATCTTTATCTATAGTTTTAATTTTTAAAGGTAGAAGAGACGATCTTGCAACGGAAATAAGTTTAGCAGCAGGTATAGTAATTTTTTTACTAGTAGTTCCCAAGTTAACTATAATAGTTAATTTTCTTCAATTACTTAGTCATAAAGCAAATATAGATGTTTACTATTTGAACCTAGTTTTCAAAATCCTAGGTATAGCATATATTACATCATTTTGCTCCGAAGTTTGCAAGGATGCAGGCGTATCCGGCATAGGAAATAAAGTTGAGCTAGCAGGTAAAATAATAATTCTTTCTCTAAGTATTCCAATATTAATGGCAGTATTAGATGCCATAATAAAAATTATATAAAAGAGGGTAAGAATATGATTAACACTATTAAAAAAAAGAGATACGTAAAGATTTTTTTTCTAATAATATTTTTAATAATTCTCCCTATAAAGACTTATGGAAATGAAGCTTTTATGGGGGATAAAGATACCAATAATTTAAAGAGAGATGAGGTACTAAAAAAAGCATACGAAGAAGAAATGGAAGAAGTGAACGGAGTTTATAATCATATAACTAATATGAAAAGTGATTATGAAATATTAAAAGATATAGAACCAAAGGAATTTGTTAAGAGCATATTAAAAGATGGGAAAGGTGATTTAAATAGAGACAAGATAATAAAAAATTTAAAGAGGGTGATATTTAAAGAAGTAAGTTCTACATTTAAACTCATGGGGATGCTCATTATAATATGTATAGTTTGTTCTATGCTTAAAAATTTAGAAGATGCATTTTCCAATAATAGTATATCTTCTGTAGCATATTTTGCTTGTCTTTCTACTATGATAATTATAATTGCAAAAAGTTTTTATATAGGCATAGATGTAGTTAAAAGCTCTATAGAAAGCATAAGTGGTTTTATGTATTCTATTATACCTGTACTTATGACACTTTTAGCAGGAATGGGAGGAGTTACTCAAGCAGCTTTTCTAGATCCTATAATTATATTTATCTTAAACATGGGAATTACAATAATATCTAACATAATAATACCTCTTATAATAATGAGTTTTGTACTAAACTTTGTAAATAATATATCTGAAGAATACAAAGTAAGCAATCTAAGCTCCTTAATTAAAAATTCTGTATTATGGATACAAGGCATAGTAATGACGGTATTTGTGGCTCTTTTGACTATAAGGAGTATTATGGCTAAAACTATGGATGAAGTTACTATAAAAACAGCAAAGTTTACTGTAGATACAGTAATACCTGTAGTAGGAAAATCTTTATCTGATGCTATATCCACTGTAGCTGGATATTCACTACTTATAAAAAATGCAATAGGTACCTTAGGTTTGATTATTCTTGTATTAATAATTATAACTCCCATTATAAAAGTATTTATAATGGCAATGCTGTACAAGCTTACAGGGGCTTTAATACAACCTATAAGTGATAAAAAAGTTGTAAATTGCATCACATCAGCAGGAGACTCTTTAATACTTATAA
This sequence comes from Hathewaya histolytica, assembly GCF_901482605.1. Classification (NCBI taxonomy): domain Bacteria; kingdom Bacillati; phylum Bacillota; class Clostridia; order Eubacteriales; family Clostridiaceae; genus Hathewaya; species Hathewaya histolytica. Next base: position 1,215,970 of record NZ_LR590481.1, read on the forward strand.
TGTCCAGTTTAATATGTGTTTCGGTTATGTGCTTTATTATGATAGCTATAGTAACTGCCACAGGAAGTAGCATTATATCTGTTTAAGGAGAAGATAAAATGATAAATATGATTAAAGATTGGATAATTAATTTAAGTACCATAATAATATTTATAACTTCAGTAGAAATGATACTTCCAAATAACTCAATAAAAAAATATGCAAAATATGTTCTAGGTTTTTTAGTATTATTAGCTATATTAAATCCACTTTTAAAGATAATGGATAGAGGGTTTAATTCAACAGATTATAGTATTAAAGCTGAAGATTATATTAAGTCTAATTCCTATGAAAAGGACGTGGAAAAATATAAAAAAAAGAATTTAGAAAGAACTCTACAAAATTTTAGAGAAAACTTAGCTTTAGAATGCCAGAGCATATTATCTAAACATTATAATAAAGAGAATTTTGATATAAATGTTATAGCTCTAATAAATGAGAAGGATAACAAGATAGATTTAAAAGAAATTAGGGTTGGAATTTCAAGTGGTAAGATTAAAAAAATAAAGCCTGTAAATGTAAGTAATCATAAAGAAGAAGCTGCTAAAATAGAAAATTTAGATGATAAAAAAACTAAGGATATTCAAACAATAATTCAAAAAGAGTTTGGGTTTGAGAAAGATAAAATATCGGTATATAGCCTAGATAAATAGGAGGATAGCATTATGGAAGATTTAATGGAAAAAATCAAAAAAAAGTTTAAAGATATATTAAATAATGAGAGCAAGGAAAGAAAGGAGGATACTAAAAGTAAAATTAAGAAAAATAGCTATGGAAATTTAATTATTTTAGTTCTAATTGGCAGCCTTTTTGTTATAGGTGGTAATCTTCTATCTAAACAAAGCAAGAATATAGCTGTTATGAATAGGGTAAAAGAGGATGACAAAACACAAAAAGAAAGTGAAACTAGCATAAGAACTAGTGGGGATTACAAAAGTGAAATAGATTTAAAAGAATATAGTGAAAATTTAAATAATAAGTTAAAGAATATATTAGGATTAATAGATGGAGTAGGAAAAGTAGATAGTTTAATTTATTTTGATGGTGGAGAAGAATATGTTCCCGCAACTAATATTAATAATTCCATAAGTAAGACAGAAGAAACAGATACTAGCGGAGGGAAAAGGAAAATTGACCAGAATAACGATGGAAAAACTATTGTTACCTTCAATGATGGAAATAGTACTAAGCCTCTAATTAAAAATAAGAAGAATCCTAAAATTACAGGAGTTTGTATAGTTGCTGAAGGTGCTGATAATAAAGTTACAGAACTAAGAATTGTAGAAGCTGTTGTTAACCTTTTTAATTTACCTGATAAAAAAGTTCAGGTATATCCAATGAAAAGATAGCATATAAATATTGTAGAAAGTTAAAATTTGGGGGGAATTAGATATGAATAGAAAACAATCAGTAATTATAGTGGGATTATTAGCTTTAGTTGCTTTTACAGGATATCTTGCAATTCAACTAAATAGTCCTATCTACGATGCTAATGCACCTTTGGATGACAAAAGTGCAGTTACTATGAAAGAGACTAAGGCATCTGGAGGAGGATTCTTTGTAGAACAAAGATTAACTCGTGATAGAAGTAAAGCTACAGCATATCAAACATTACAAAATTTAATTGATGATGAAAATGCGCCAAAGGAAGAAAGAGAGAAAGCATCAGATCAATATAGAACTTTAGCTTTAACATCTGAAAGAGAAGTAGATTTAGAATCAAAATTAAAAGGAAAAGGTTTTGAAGATGTAATATGCTTTATCGATGGAAACAAGGTAAAGGTATTTATAAAATCTAGTAAAGAACTAAACGAATCTCAAATTAAATTAATCAAAGATGAAGTCTTAAGCAGTACAAAAATTAAAGATGTAGAAATTACAGTAAAAAAATAAGTGGGAAATCATTTGTAAAATATATTCATATTTGATATAATGAACATAAAACATAGTTACCTAAGTATATCCAAGGGGGTACGAAAATGTCAGAAAACATTTATAATGACGAAGAAAAAGGAATAGTTAAAATTTCTGATGAAGTTGTAGGAGTGATAGCTGGATTGGCAGCGGCAGAAATTAAAGGTATAGTTGGAATGAGCTCCGGTATAGTTGGAGGATTTACAGAAATCCTAAGTGGCAAAAAAAACTTTTCAAAGGGTGTAAGAGTTAATTTAGCTGAAGATAATTCTTCTATAGATTTATTCGTAGTGGTTGAATATGGAATTAAAATTCATGAAGTTGCAAAGTCTGCTCAAGAGAATGTGAAAAAAGCAGTAGAATCTATGACAGGATTACAAGTTGATTCAGTAAATGTATTTGTTCAAAATGTAGAACTTCCTAAAAGAGAAGAAGAACTATTAGAAGAATAGAAATATAACGCCTTCCTAAATTTTAGGAAGGCGTTATATTTTCTTACATTAAATTTTTAAATATACATAAATTAGTTAAATATAGTATAATATAAATGCAGTATAGTGAATTCGTCTTGATAATATTTTCCTAGTTAATATATTAAGATTGTGGTATTATATTTAAGTGTTTTATTAAGCATAAGAGGAGGAAAAGAGAATTATGAACAGAAAAATATCTAGAGAAGTTGCTATGAAGGTCTTATATCAGATGTTAATAAATAAAGATACATATGAAAATGTAAAAGAAAATTTATATGAAATTGTAAAAGCTGAAGAGTTAAAAAGTATTGACAATACATACATAGACACGGTAGTTAAAGGTGTTATAGATAATATAGATGAATTAGATAAGAAAATAGAAGATAACTTAGTTAATTGGAAAATAAATAGAATACCTAAAGTTAACTTATGTATACTAAGATTAAGTATATATGAAATATTATATCTAGAAGAAATTCCCAATAAAGTTTCTATAAATGAAGCAGTAGAACTTACTAAAAAATATTCAGATGATAAATCTAGTAAATTCATTAATGGTGTTTTAGCAAAGTTTTTATAATATCCTTAAATTGATAGGCATTTTATCTTTTGATAAATTTTCTATAAAAATATGATTAAGGGGAGATACAAATGGGTATTGTTTTAAAAGGTAAGGAATTAAATGAGGTTTATACTAGTAAGCTTAAAACTATGGTAGACAAAAGAAGAAATGAAGGAAAAAATATTCCTTGTTTAACGGCAGTACTTGTAGGAAACGATGGTGGATCTCTTTTTTATGTAAACTATCAGAAGAAAATGTGTGATAAAGTAGGAATTAAATATAATTTAATTCACTTAGAAGAAGATACTAATGAGGAGAAATTACTAAAAACTATAGAAAAATTAAATGAATATAGGGAAGTTCATGGTATTATACTACAATTACCACTGCCAAAAGGTCTAAACCCTAAAAAGATCACATCTTGTATAAGTGAAAATAAAGATGTAGATGGATTAACTGATATAAACATAGGTAAATTATTTAAAGGTGAAGACTGTTTTATACCATGCACGCCTCGTTCAGTGCTAGAGATAGTAAAGTCTACGGGAGAAAAAATAGAAGGAAAGAATGCAGTTATAGTTGGTAGAAGTAATATAGTTGGAAAGCCAGCAGCTATGCTATTTTTACAAGAAAATGCTACAGTTACCATAGCACATTCTAGAACTGAAAGTTTAAACGAAGTTACAAATAAAGCAGACATATTAGTTGCTTGCGTTGGAGTACCAGGATTAATTACAAAGGAATATGTAAAAGAAGGGGCAATTGTTATAGATGTGGGTACCTCTAATGTAGATGGTAAAATGAAGGGTGATGTAGATTTTGATGGAGTAATAGAAAAGGCTGCATATGTAACACCAGTCCCAGGTGGAGTAGGATCGGTCACAACAATGATGCTTATACAAAATACGGTAGAAGCTGCGGAAAGGTTTGATAAATAGAAAATGTTAATTAAAGTTTTAACAGTTTCAAATTTAAACAACTATATTAAAAAGTCTTTTGATAATGATGTTATCCTAAATAATGTTTATGTTAAAGGTGAACTATCTAATTTTAAAGTTCACAGTAGTGGGCATATATATTTTTCTATAAAAGATTCTGGCTCCAAATTGAATTGTATAATGTTCAGAGACTATGCAAATACTTTAAAGTTCACTCCAAAAGAAGGGGATAAAGTAGTTGTAAAGGGAAGGGTTTCAGTCTATGAAAAAGAAGGATATTATCAGTTATATGCAAGAGAGATTGAACTTGAGGGCATCGGAGAACTTTATTATGAGTTCAATCTTTTAAAAGAAAAATTAAAGGAAGAAGGCCTTTTTGAAGAAAGACATAAAAAAGCATTACCTCTATATCCAAAGCGTATAGGGGTAATAACTTCCCCTACAGGAGCAGCCGTAAGGGATATTATTAATGTTTCATTAAGGAGAAATCCAAAGACAAATATCTTAATATATCCATCCCTTGTTCAAGGTGATTCAGCTCCAGAAAATTTAATTAAAGGTATAAAATATTTAAATAATATGGAAGATATAGACCTTATAATACTGGCAAGAGGTGGGGGCTCTATTGAAGAATTGTGGGCATTTAACAATGAAAAATTAGCCTATGCAATACATAACTCTAAAAAGCCCATAATTTCTGGAGTAGGTCACGAAACAGATTTTACAATTTCAGATTTTGTAAGTGACATGAGAGCAGCGACTCCTTCAGCAGCGGCAGAAATAGCAGTGCCATCCTATACGGAATTAAAAGATAGAATTTTTAATTTAACTCTTAATTTAAATAACAATATAGTATTTAAATTAAGAGAGGAAAAGGATAAGGTAAGCATAGTATTACACAAATTAAAATTACAAAGTCCTAAATCATATATAGTAAATCAATATGAATATATAGATTTCTTAATAAGCAAACTTAATAATAATATAGATTTCAATATAGGGTTAGAGAAAGAAAATTTAATTAAAAATGTATCCTTATTAGATGCACATAATCCATACAATGTACTTAAAAGAGGATACTCTATTTTGCAAGATAAGAATTTTAATATAATTAATAGCAAAGAGCAATTATCTAAAGAAAAAGAGGTTTTGATAACTTTAAAAGATGGAAAAATTAAGCTTAAAATAGAGGTGGTGGAATAATAAATGGCAGGTAAAAAACAGTCTTATGAAACCATGATTAAAAAACTCGAAGATATAGTGGGGAAAATGGATAATTCCGACTTGAAATTAGAGGATAGAATAAAAAACTATGAAGAAGGAATAAAATTATCTCAAAATTTATTTAAAATTTTAGATGATATGGAAGGTAAAATAAACATACTTAGAAATGGTGAAGAGAATAGTTTTTTAGAGGAAGACGGAAATTAAATGAGGTAAGAATATGAGCTATAAACTTTTAAAAGAAGAAATTGATAACTTTCTTAAGGAATACTTTGAAGGTAAGGGTTCTTATAATAAAATAATTTATGATGCAATGTCTTATAGTTTAAATATTGGTGGTAAGAGAATAAGACCAATATTAGCTATCTTAACTTATAAATTATATAATAATGACTACAAAACAATACTTCCTATAGCAGCGGCCATAGAAATGATACATACATATTCCTTAGTTCATGACGACCTACCTTCCATGGATAATGATGATTTAAGAAGAGGAAAGCCAACCAATCATAAAGTATATGGAGAAGCTATAGCAATACTTGCAGGAGACGCTCTTTTAAATGAGGCATTTAATATAATGATTTCTTGTGATATAGCAGATGATGTTAAATTAAGTGTCATGAACATTATATCAAAAGCTGCATCTGCAGAAGGAATGATAGGCGGTCAAGTAGTAGATATTTTAAGTGAAAATAAAGAGATTGAAAAAGAAGAACTTTACTATATGCATAGTAAAAAAACTGGTGAACTTATAAAATCTTCTATTTTAGCTGGAGCCTTTTTAGGAAAAGCTGAAGAGAAAGAATTAGATATATTAAGAGAGTATGGAGAAAAACTGGGACTTGTATTTCAAATTATAGATGACATATTAGATGTGGATGGAGATGCAAATAAGCTAGGTAAAAACATAGAAATGGATTTAACAAGACATAAGACGAATTTTATAACCATATATGGACTAGAAGGATGTAGAAAACTAGCAAAGGAAATAACTAATGAGTGTTTTTCTCTTTTAGATAGATTAGATAAAGATGTAGAGGAATTAAAAATGCTTACAGAGTTTTTATTAATACGAGAGTTTTAGCTTTATAAAAAGTTTTAGTAGGTACAAAGTTTATTTAGAAATTTTGTATAAAAATTAATTTTATGATATAATTTACGAAGAAAGTGGTATAGTATTCTAGTCGGGTAACTATTTTTGAAGGCGGGGCTAAAAATCCGTTGAAGGGCATATCGATGAAGTTCCTTGTGCTGGCTTATAACGCCCAGTCATGGGCTGGTGCTGGGAGTAAGAAAGTGGGGCAGCCGCAATGGCATGCGGTCCTGACCCTACTTTCGCGGAGACCATAACTTGTGGAATGGGCTAGATACCCATTCTACGATTATGGATTAAACCTACATTGTGGTGATCAGCTATGTGTAGTGTAGCCTGCCTTGAGTGATTTAGGTAGAGGCATATTAGCTTAAACCTAGGTTGCAAAAGAGGCTAAAGAAATAGCCAACTGTTGAGGAAAGCTCCTAGACTATTCGCTAAGAGGTATATTGGGGATTATAGTATGGTCTAAGTGGTAGTTCAGTACTATAAATAGGTGACATTATAGATAGAAGTTAAAGGGAAACCATCAAAGTGGCGACATTTTGATTTTTCTATGGGAAATCCAACTGGACCTAAGCCATAAAGTTTACTCAATATACTACCACTTGCTTTTTTTGGGGGTATTAAACTTGGAAGAGAGTAATAAAAAAAAGAATAAAAAAAAGGGGAAGTCTTTTAGTCAAAAAAAATGGATAATAACAATATTTATTTGGACTATATTGCTTGGTGGAAGTATATCCCTTTTATCTGATTCGCTACTAGGCAATTCATCATTGTTAGTAGCTTTTATTTTATTAACATTGATTATTCTAATTGGGATATTTTTTGATGCTATAGGAACAGCAGTAACTTCTGCGAGTGAAGTACCATTTCATGCAATGGCTTCCAAGAAGATTAGTGGAGCTAAAACAGCTGTTTCTCTAATTAGAAATGCAGATAAAGTAGCAAATTTTTGTAATGATGTTATTGGAGATATATGCGGTATTGTCAGTGGTTCTGCAGGGGCTATAATAACTAAAAAGTTTATGGAAAATTTAACTCCAAAGGAAAATGTTTTGAGTGTTATATTGCCTGCAATAATAGGAGCTTTAACGGCAGCATTTACTATTGGTGGCAAGGCTCTAGGAAAAAATTATGCTATAAAAAATTCAAATAACATTATATTTAATGTAGCAAAGTTTATTCAATTTTTTAAAAAGGAAAGATGAAAATGAGTGGGAAATTAGATAATTATTCGAATATAGATGAAATAAAAGAGATGTCTATAAAGGATTTAGAGAATTTTTCTGTAGACGTTAGAAAATTTTTAATAGATAAGGTTTCAAAAACTGGTGGACATTTGGCTTCAAATTTAGGTGTAGTAGAATTAACTTTAAGTCTTTATAAAGTTTTCGACTTTAATAATGATAGAGTAATATGGGATGTAGGACATCAATCATATGTACATAAGATATTAACTGGGAGAAAAGATAAATTTGACAACTTAAGAAACTATGGTGGTCTTAGTGGTTTTCCTAAGAGAAGTGAAAGTAAGTATGACTGCTTTGAAACAGGACATAGCTCAACATCTGTTTCAGCTGGTTTAGGTATTGCAAGAGCTAGAGATTTAAGTGGTAAAAAGTATGATGTAGTTTCAGTTATAGGTGACGGTGCATTAACAGGAGGCATGGCATTAGAAGCTTTAAATGATCTTGGGTATAATAAAACTAAAATGATAATCATTTTAAACGATAATCAAATGTCCATAGCTGAGAATGTAGGAGGAGTTTCTACTTATCTAAGTAAGCTAAGAACGAATCCTACGTACAACAAATTAAAAAGTGATGTAAACTCTACTTTAAGTAAGATTCCTGCAGTAGGAAAAGAGATGGTATCATCAATACAAAAATTAAAAGATGGATTTAAACAAATCATGGTTCCAGGCATGTTTTTTGAAGAAGTAGGAATCAGATATTTTGGACCAATAGACGGGCATAATATAAAAGATTTAACTGAGGTATTATCTCAAGCAAAACAAATTAATGAACCAGTTATAATACATGTGATTACTAAAAAGGGAAAAGGCTATAAATACGCAGAGCAAAATCCTAATAAATTTCACGGGGTGGGACCATTCAATTTTTCTAATGGAAAAACTGGATCTTCAAGTGGAGTATCATATTCCAAAGCTTTTGGTGATTCAATGATTGAACTTGCTAGGGAGAATAAAGACATTGTTGCTATTACAGCAGCTATGCCTGATGGAACTGGACTAAATGATTTTAAGAAAGCCTATAAAAATAGATTTTTTGATGTAGGAATTGCAGAGCAACATGCTGTAACATTAGCAGCTGGTATGGCATCTAATGGGCTTAAACCAGTTTTTGCTGTGTATTCAACGTTCTTACAAAGAGCCTTTGATCAAGTTTTACATGATGTATCAATACAGAACTTACCAGTAGTTTTTGCTATTGATAGAGCTGGTATAGTAGGACAAGATGGAGAGACCCATCAAGGGATTTTTGACCTTTCATATTTATCTCCTATACCGAACATGACAATAATGGCTCCTAAATGTGTAGATGAACTAAAATATATGTTGAAATGGGCTACAAGTCAAGATTTCGGTCCTATAGCTATAAGATATCCACGAGGTGGAGATAACCAAAATGTAAAATTTTCTCCTGTTAAAGAATTCAAAAGAGGAGAATGGGAAATAATATATGGTTCTGCAAAAATATCTATAATAGCCACAGGGAAAATGGTTCAACATGCTGTTTTAGCTAGAGAAGAACTACAGCTTAGGAACATAGATTGCGAAGTTATAAATGCAACCTTTATAAAGCCTATAGATGAAAAAATGATTAGGCACATGTCTAAAAACTCAGAATTAATTGTAACTATAGAAGATAATATTATTCAAGGGGGTCTAGCATCATTAGTAAATAGGAGTCTAGTTGAAAACTCTTATAAAGGAAAAGTTATTAATTTAGGCTTTAATGATGAATTTGTAACTCATGGTTCAGTAGATGAACTGTATAGATTGCATAAATTAGATTCTAATAGTATTGTAGAAAGAATTTTAAAAGAGTACAATAAATAATAGGTGACATATATGGAAAATAAAAAGGAAAGATTAGATGTTTTACTAATAAAAAAAGGAATATTTAAATCCAGAGAAAGAGCCAGAGAAAACATATTAAATAAAAAAGTATATGTAAATGGAAAAGTAGAAATTAAACCTGGTACGAAAGTAGATATTGAAAGTAAAATAGAATTTAAAGGGGAGCATCTAAAGTACGTAAGTAGAGGAGGACTTAAATTAGAAAAAGCATTATCTAAGTTTAATATAACTCTTCAAAATAAACTTTGTTTGGATATTGGAGCTTCTACAGGAGGATTCACTCATTGTATGCTATTAAGTGGTGCTAAGAAGATATTTGCCATTGATGTAGGAAAAGATCAGCTTCATGAAAGTTTAGAAAATAATCCTAAGGTCATATCCTATGAAGAAACTAATGTACGAGAACTTAAACAAAATCATTTTAATGAACTGGGAGATTTTGCATCTATAGATGTTTCTTTTATTTCATTAAAAAAAGTTATGGAAAATGTAATAGGTCTTTTAAAGGATACAGGAGAAATAGTTGCTCTTATAAAACCGCAATTTGAAGCCGGTAAAAGATTTTTAAACAAAAAGGGAGTAGTTAAGGATCAAAATATTCATAAAGAAGTAGTGGTAGATTTATATGAATACTTTAAATTGTTAAACTTTAAAATTTTAGGATTTGATTACTCCCCGGTTACTGGACCAAATGGGAATATAGAGTATTTAGTTCATTTAAGCAAAAATTCTGAAAATAATGATACTATATTTATAGAAGATATTCACGAAAAGATAAAAGAGGCATTTAACACTCTAAAGTAGGAGGCAACCTATGCAAAGGATAGGAATAAATATTAATAGGACAAAAGATAAAAGCAAAGAAGTATTAGATTTTATAAAAACTATAATATATGAAGAAATAGAAAACAGTACTGTTGTAGTATTAGATGAAGTTAATTTATCACCTTCCACCCTAAAGGAATTAGATATGGTAATAAGTTTAGGTGGAGATGGAACTATATTAAATACCTCTAGATTACTTGAAGGATATTCAATACCCATATTCGGTGTCAATATTGGTAATTTAGGTTTTTTAACTAGTTCAGAACTACATAATTTTAAGGAAGAACTAAGAAGCATACTAAAGAATGATTTTAAAGTTGAAGATAGACTTCTTTTAAATTGTAGTATGAATGAGGATGATAGTATAAGTTTTAAGGCTTTAAATGATATAGTAATATCAAAAGGGACTTTATCTAGAATAGTAAAATTTAATATTTATATAGATGATTCACTATTCACATCATTTAAATCAGATGGAATTATTATATCAACACCAACAGGATCAACTGCCTATTCTTTATCTGCAGGAGGACCTATAATTTATCCTACTTTAAAAGTGATTGCTATAACTCCAATATGTCCTCACATACTTGGAATGAGAACTCTTATAATCGATAGTAATTCTAAAATAGTAATAAAACCTGAACTTTCATTAGATAAAATATTTTTAACTGTAGATGGGCAGAACTCTAAAGAAATGTCAAAGAATGATTATATAACTATTCAATCTGCAGAAAAGAAATGTAAGTTAATAAGAACTAAGAGCTATGATTATTTTAGTGTTTTGAGGGATAAGATAATTCATAGGTAAAATAATTTATAGAAGGTGATAGTTGTGAAAAGTAAAAGACAATCTTTGATATTGGAAATAATTAATTCAATAGATATAGAAACTCAAGAAGATTTAGCGGGGGAGCTTGAAAAACGAGGGATATTTGTAAAGCAATCTACCCTTTCCAGAGATATTAAGGATTTGAGACTTACCAAAGTGCTATCAAAAAACAAAAGATATAAGTATGCATCAATTTCTAGAAAAGAAAATCAAGAATCGGAAAGAATGATGAGAATACTAGAGAATACATTATATAATGTAGAAAAAGTAGATAAAATTGTTGTTATAAAGACTTTATCTGGAGCAGCAGCAGGAGCAGCTGAGGCCATTGATTCTTTAGAATTTGAGGGTATAGCAGGAACTATAGCCGGTGACAATACTATATTTATTTTATTTAGACAAGAGGAAAAAGCAGAAGAAGTACTGCAATCTCTTTTCAAAATTATTAATCATTAATAATTAGCTTTGGCTTGAAGGAAGGTATAACATGCTTCTTGAACTAAACATTAAAAATTTTGCTTTAATGGAAAATCTTAATATTAGGTTTAACAAAGGGTTTAACGTTCTACTAGGTGAAACTGGCTCTGGAAAGAGTATAATAATAGATGCTATTAATTTTGTATTAGGTGAGAAATTTAACAAAAATTTTATTAGAACTGGTGAGACTAAAACTTTTGTTGAAGCTATATTTACCATAGAAAATTATGATACTGAAGATATTTTAAATGAATTAGGTATAGAATTTCAAGATATTCTAATAATAAGTAGAGAGACTCATAAATATGGTAAATCTATAGTAAAAGTAAATGGGAAATCAGTTATAATGAGCTCTTTAAAAGATATTAGCAAAACTTTGATAGATATTCATGGTCAGCATGAAAACCAAAGTCTTTTAAAGATAAATAATCATATACAATATGTTGATTATTATGGATATGATAGAACAAAAGATCTTTTAGAAAAATATAAATTAAAATATAAAAGAATAAAAGAAATCCACAGAGAATTAGAAGAATTGGAAGAAAGAAAAAAAGAAGATTTAAGAAAAAGTGAATTTTTGAAATTTCAATTAGAAGATATTAATAAAGCTAATTTAAAAATTGGTGAAGATGAGGAATTACTTGATAAGTATAATATTTTAAATAATGCTGAGAAAATTCAAAGTAGTTTAAATAATTGCTATAATGTTTTATATAGTAGTAATGATGGATATAGGTCTGTATATGATAATTTAAACTATATAGTTAAAAGTTTGAGAGCTATAGAGAATCATCAAAAAGATTTAAAAAAGTTGGCAGATTCTTTTCAAGAAATTTATTATATAATAGAGCAAAACGTGCATGATATAAGCAATATAAAGGATAATGTAAGTTATGATCGTGATGAATTAGATTATATAAATGAAAGACTTTATCTTATTGAAACTTTAAAAAAGAAGTATGGAAGCAGTTTAGAAGATATTATGAAATATAAAAAAGAAATAGAAGAAGAATTTAATTCATTGGAGAGCAGAGAAAACTCAATAAATGATTTATTAAAAGAAGAAGAAGAATTAACAAAGGATTTAGATATTATAAGTGATAATCTTCATAAAATAAGACAAGAAATAAGTGAAGAATTAGAAAAGAATATCATTTCAGAGTTTAATTATGTAGGTCTTGAAAAGGTTACATTTAAAGTATCTATAAAAAATCAAGAACAATATAATGAATATGGTAAGGATATTGTAGAGTTTTTAATATCTACTAATCCGGGAGAACCACTAAATCCAATAAATGAAATAGCCTCTGGAGGAGAACTTTCCAGAATAATGCTTTCTTTAAAAAGTGTTTTTATTAATAAAGATAATTTAGATACTGTTGTGTTTGATGAAATTGATACTGGTATTAGTGGAAGAGTTGCTCAAAGAGTGGGACATAAAATGTATTTAATTTCTAAAAATAAGCAAGTGTTTTGTATAACTCATCTTCCGCAAATAGCAGCTATGGCAGATAATTGCTATTTAGTTTGGAAGGAAGTTTTAGAAAATAAGACTTTTAGTAATATAAAACTAGCTACAGAAAAAGAAAAAATCGATTTTATTGCAAGAATGCTAGGAGGCTTAAGGACTACAGAATTATCCTTAGAACATGCCGAAGAAATACTAAAAATAGCAAATGAAAATAAAAAAGAATTAGCATAAATTTAAAAAGCTATGTTTACATTGAAACTTGTAAACATAGCTTTTTTTACTTTATATTTCAATAGATAAATTAAAATATAAGTATATAATATATTTTACTTAACTTGAAGATAAACTACAGAATAATGGATATACATATGGGGAAATTTAAAGTTAAAAGAAGAAGAATGGAGGTATGAAAGTTGAAAAATTATAGCAAAAAAAATATAAAATTTAATTATTTCATATTATGCATCACAATACTTTTTAATATTTGTATAACATACGTATGTGACACACAAATACCTCAAAATTACATTATAAAAGCAAATGCCAAAACTTTAAGTAATAGAAAAGTTTACTTAGGTGGAGAGCCTTTAGGTATACAAATAAACACCAAGGGAGCTTTAGTTGTTGGCTTATCCGATATAGATACAGAAAAAGGAGTAAAAACTAGTCCTGCAGTAAAAGCTGGAATTTCAATTGGTGATACTATTTTAAAAGTTAATGACATAAGTATTAATAATGGTGAAGATTTAAGCTATATCATAAATAATAATAAGTCTCAAAGGGTAGTAATAGAAATAGAGCATAAGGGGAAAAAATTAACTAAAAATCTCGTACCAGTTAAAAGCAAACTAGATGATAAGTATAAAATAGGACTTTGGGTAAGAGATTCTACATCAGGTATAGGTACTTTAACTTTTTATGATTCAAAGACAGGTAAGTATGGTGCATTAGGTCATGGGATTACAGATGTAGATACAGGAAGCATAATTGAAATATCATCTGGAGAAGTAGTTCCTTCAGAAATCGTATCTGTAAAGAAAGGATTACAAGGAGACCCAGGAGAATTAAAAGGCATATTTACTGGAGAAAATAAAATCATAGGAAATGTAAAAAGCAATACTATATGTGGTATATTTGGAGACTATAAAAAAGATGTAAATAATAAATTAAGTAAACCTATAGAAATAGGTAATAGAAAAGAAATAAAAGAAGGAAAAGCACAAATCTATACTACTATAACAGGAAAAAACCCGGAATTTTATGATATAGAAATAGAAAAATTACTTACTCAAGAACAACAAAGTTCTAAAAGCATGGTAATAAAAATTACGGATAAAAGATTATTAGATAAAACTGGTGGAATAGTTCAAGGAATGAGTGGTAGTCCTATAGTTCAAAATAATAAAATTGTAGGAGCTGTAACTCATGTGCTAGTAAACAAACCTGATAAAGGATATGGTATTTATATTGAATGGATGCTAGAAGAATGTGAAAAATCCGAAAATAACTAGAAATATACAGTTAAATATAGTAAAATGGTAACTAAGGTAAAAAGGTAGCTATTACTACCTTTTTACCAATTAAGTGAAAAAAGTATATATTTTTGTTTTTTTATTAATTTAGAAGGAGTTAATTAATTTGTGTCGAATTAAATAATTGTAAACATATGGAATTTTATGATAAAGGGGAGTTAATATATGGAGAATTCAAAAATAAGTGTAGTTATAGCAGACGATAATAAAGAATTTTGCAATATTTTAAATGATTATTTATTAAGTCAAAGAGATATGATAGTTACAGGCATAGCTAAAGATGGAATAGAAGCACTACAATTAATACAAGATAAAAAGCCAGATTTAGTTGTATTAGATATCATAATGCCACATCTTGATGGATTAGGTGTACTTGAGAAATTAAATAGTATGAATTTAGATCCAATGCCTAGAATAATAGTATTATCTGCCGTTGGACAAGATAGAATAACTCAGAGGGCAATTACACTAGGTGCAGATTATTATGTAGTTAAACCATTTGATATGGATATTTTCACTAAAAGAATAAGACAAATGTTTAATAATACCATAGTTACAGATGGAATAAAAAAATCAGTTGTTGTAGAAGAAGGAGATAGTATTCCTGTCAGGGAAGATAAAAAAGGCCCTTTCGATTTAGAGGCTGAAATAACTAATATAATTCATGAAATAGGAGTACCTGCCCATATTAAGGGGTATATGTACTTAAGAGAAGCTATAACTATGGTTGTTGAGAATATAGAGCTTTTATCAGCAGTTACCAAGGAATTATATCCATCTATTGCAAAGAAATATAATACGACAGCAAGTAGAGTGGAAAGAGCTATAAGACATGCCATAGAGGTAGCATGGAGTAGAGGACAAGTAGAAACAATCAACAAATTATTTGGCTATACAATTCACAACGATAAAGGCAAGCCAACAAACTCTGAGTTTATTGCAATGGTTGCTGATAAATTAAGACTTAAAAATAGAGTAAGTTAAGATTGAAGTATATAAAGTTATAATGTTTTAAGTTTATATATGTAAACCAATAAATATCAAACTAAAAAACACCTTTATATCGATAAAATGACATAAAGGTGTTTTTTATTGAGGATATACAAAGTTATGGTTATATGCTTTTGTGATAGTATTAAGTACCATGTTGTAGTATGTGGACAAACGTAACGAAGCTATATACTAAAATAAAATTAGGATTATAAAAAGTTTTATGTTAGAGGAGAAGATTATAAAGTAATCTCTAAAAATTGGGGAGGGGAATAAAATATGTACATAAGAGGATATGAAAGATCAGATGAGCAGTCTTGGATTAGATGTAGGGTAGTATCATTTATGGACAGTTCTTATTTTGATTATGTGCAAAATTTTAGGGAGGAATATAATAATCCGGCACTTCGTCTTATTGCTATAGATAACAATCAGGTAATTGGATTTCTAGATATAGAATATGAAGAGAATTTAGGTGATGTTTGTTATTTTGAAGGCGATTTAGGTGGTGTAATGTGGAATTTAGGTGTTCTGCCAGAGTATAGGCACAAGAATGTAGCTACTAACTTATGGTGTAAAGCTAAATCTATACTCAAAGACTTAGGAATTAAAAGGGTTGAAGTATGGACTCAAGATGATAAAGCTTCGAATAGGTGGTATATTAAACAAGGATTTAAGTTAAAGAAAACTTAATTGAATGTTTTCGTTAAAGGGAATCTAAAAGATGAAGTAATTCAAAGATTTATTAATTTAAAATCTTCTGGTGAAATATTAGGTATACGTTCATTTAATTTTGAGGCGCCCATTGAAAGAAAGGATGAATTAGAAAAGATTTGCTACAGAATTCATGAGGTAAGAGGTTATGAAAGTGGATTATAATCTATTGATTAGGAATAATTTTATTTACGTATTAAAAAGCAATAAACATATTGTTGCGTTATTTTAATATTATTAGGAGAATAATATAAAAATGGAAAACAAAAATAAAATATCGAAGGATAAAAAAAATTTAACAGATGTTCAAATAAAACGCTTAGAAGAGTTTAATAGAGTTCGTGAAGAATTGCTTGAACAAGGCTATAAAGAAAAATATCTAAGTGTGAGTACTTTAAAAGCGAATGTTATGGCATTGGTAATTGCAGCACCTATTTTTGTAATTTGTTATTTATTATTTTTAGTAATCTGTGGAGATGCCTATAAGTATATACGATTAAATATGGTATTTTACTTAGTTGCATTTTTAGGAATTGTAGTTCATGAATTAATTCATGGACTTACTTGGAGTCTCTTTTGTAAAAAGAAGTGGAGAGCTATAGGATTTGGGGTAGATTGGTCAACACTTACACCATATTGCTGTTGTAACGAAGGTCTTAAATTTAAAGGATATGTTTTAGGATGTGCAATACCTACTATTCTTGTAGGATTATTACCATATACTATTTCGTTATTACTAGGGAATTATTTTTTGGCTATGTTTGGTTTATTCCATATTTTATGCGGAGGTGGTGATATGTATATTTTATGGCTAATTCGTAAGGAGAAGGAGGCAATAATAGTTGATCATCCTTATTTAGTAGGGTGCACTGCCTTTGAAAAATAGTCTGATTTAAATTAGAGTAATCATTAAAAGAATTAAGGTGGAGTATTATGGATATTGAAAAACTTATAAAAAAGCTTGGGAAATCCTTTGGAAAAGTTATTTTCAACAAGAAAGAAAAAATTAGTGAAAATATTACTATTAATCAAATGGGTTCTACAGATGTATTCAAAATAGTTTTTAATAAATTATTTCATGAGGAGAATTATAGTAAAGCAGAAGATTTAATTTTTAACGAATTGGAAAAGAATAATTCACCTGAAGTATATGAAGTTGCAATTGAATTTTATAACTTATTGCTAAAAAAGAGTGATGAAGAATTAAAGAAAAGCAATTTTCCAAGAGAAGAAATTTATAGAGGATTATATGATATAGAAAAATTCAAGGTTGATTTATAAATTTCATTAAATATCTTCATATACTTATAAAAATATTAGGATAAGAGAGGTTGCAAATGAACTTAAAATACATAAGCAAATATTATGTTAAAAATCTGATTTAAAGACGGTTATTGATAATTATTTAGGGGGACTATAATGTCAAGAAGTTTTCATAGTAATGTAAGGGATTATATTAAAGAAAGAAACTATAAATATTCAAATGAAGGTATCAAAGAAGAGAAATTGAACCAGATTGGTGAAGAATTATACAGAAAAAGCTTTACAAAAAAGATGACCATCTGTAATAGAAAGGTAGATAATAGAAATATTAAGTATATGAACCCTTCTGATTTAAACACTATAAAAATTAAAATAAAAGATAAAGAAAAATATATTCACTTTCCCCTAAATAAAGAAGATTTATTAGGCGTTATAAAAAGGATGCCTTATAATATAGTTTCGGGCATACATTCCATAACTCTTTGTCTAGGAAAAGAATATCAAGAAGGTAAAGTTGATAATTTAGATAAAGAGGTTAGAGACCCATATACAGGAAGGATTTGTATTGATGAATACGGGCCAATATATAGTCCACCTATACTTGGGACATATTATACTAGAACATGTAAGATATTTCTCTATGCCTACGTATATGATAGAGAAAAAATAAAACTAGGTATAATTGAGTCATATCTTAGATTACAAATGCTAAGTACATTAGTTCATGAGATTGCTCATCATGAGGATAATCTTCTACGTGCTGGTGGAGGTAGATGGCTTGGGTTCAATGATCGTAAGTGTGAAGATTATGCTGAACTTCAACAACTGAAGTGGACGGAAACAGTAGTTATTCCATATTTGATAGATAATTATCCAGAGGAGTATTGCTCTTTATTAAATTGGATTGAGAAACATGGAGGTGTAAAGCTTTCACTTGTTGATTTGATTGATAAATCAAGAATACGAAGGATAGGCGATAAAATTAAAATTGTCTCTGGTGCATCATTGTCGGGTAAGTGGTTATTTAAAAATATTATTAATGGTATGAATGAACATGATGCTATGCTAGAGTTCGCTAAAGATTTGTATTGGGAAGATTATGGTGAAGAATGTTTAAAAGTTATCGATATATTACTGCTAAACAATCCTAAAGATTCAGAGGTTTTAAGTTTTAAAGCAGATATTTATATTAATTTGAGATACAAATTAAGAGGGAGTCATAAATGACTCCCTTAAATATTTATGATATAATATGCAAATTATCATAAGTAAATAATCTTATTAATAATAGAGAATTCAATAGGTGTTAGGAGTGGGTGCTTAAATGATATATAAGGATGTGAAAATAAATATACCTAATGGTGCTAATTATATAATAAGCACATTAAATAAGTTTAATTATGAAGCTTATATAGTAGGAGGAGCAGTTAGGGATAGTGTCCTAGGTAAAGTTCCTAATGATTATGATATAACAACGAATGCTTTGCCAGAAGAAATCGAGAGAATATTTAATAGTCTTAAGATTAAAACGATTCCTACAGGAATTAAGCATGGAACCATAACAGTTTTAATAGAAGAATTAAGCTATGAGGTAACTACTTTTAGAATAGATGGAGAGTATAGGGATAATAGAAGACCAGAAGAAGTGATTTTTACTAGCTTCCTACAGGAAGACTTAAAACGAAGAGATTTTACTATAAATGCTATGGCATACAATAAAGACGAGGGTCTAATAGATTACTTTAATGGGGTTGAAGATTTAAAAAAAGGCGTCATTAAAGCTGTAGGTGAACCTTTAAAAAGGTTTAGTGAAGATGCACTAAGAATGATGAGAACTGTAAGATTCTCTGCTCAGTTAGGATTTAGTATAGATAAAGATACGGAAGATGCAATAATAAACTTAAGTCATAATATAAAATATGTATCTATAGAACGAATAAGAGAAGAATTTAACAAAATATTATTATCAAGTAACCCCAATGCCATAGATAAATTAAGCGAATATGGATTGATACAATACTTTATACCACAGTATAAGCTATGTGAGTGTACTTTACAGAATAATCCTCATCATATATATAATGTAGCAGAACACATAATATCTAGTGTAGGGAATGTAGAGCAAGACTTACCTTTAAGACTGACCATGTTTTTACATGATATTGGAAAACCAGAATGCAAAACTACAGATGAAAAAGGAGTAGACCACTTTTATTGCCATGCTGAAAAATCCTCTTATATAGCATATAATCTTTTAAAAGAAATGAAATATGATAATAAAACAATTGATAAGGTTATTACCTTGATTAAATATCATGATAGTTTTATAAATAATACTAAAGGTATTAAAAAGCTTTTAAATAAAATAGGTGAAGATAATTTTAGGGACTTGCTAAAAGTAAGAAAGGCAGATATTTTGGCGCAAAATCCTGAATTTATAGAGGAAAAGTTATTAAGTTTAAAGGTGATAGAAAATAAGTTGGAGGTTATATTAAAAGAGGAACAGTGTTTTAAAATAAAAGATTTAAAAATTAGAGGGTTAGATTTAATTAATATAGGAATAGAGGGTAAAAATATAGGTATAGTATTAAAAAAATTATTAGATTTGGTTATAGATGATTACAGTATTAATTATAGAGAAAAGTTATTGGAACTTGCGAAAAAATTAAAAAATGAACTTTTGTAATATAAAATACTATAGCCTAAACTAGAACATTATTTTTATAATATAATAAAGTTAGATATTATAAAAATGAGTATTAAACACTAATTTTGGAGGAGATAATATGGAATTTTTAGAAAAAACCTTAGAAAAAGAAGAGATATTTAAAGGGAAAATAGTAGATTTAAGCATTCATACAGTAGAGCTTCCTAATGGTAAAAAATCAAAGAGGGAGATAATAAATCATCCTGGGGCTGTGGCTATAGTTGCATTCACTAAAGAAAATAAAATTTTAATGGTAAGACAATTTAGAAAGCCTTTAGAAAAGGTGCTATTAGAGATACCAGCAGGGAAATTAGAGCATAATGAAGATATTAAAGATTGTGCACTTAGGGAATTAGAAGAAGAAACAGGATTTATAGCCGGAGAACTTGAATACTTAGGGAAAATTCATACCTCAGCAGGTTTTTGTAATGAATGCATTCATATTTTTAAAGCTACAAAATTAGGTAAAGGAACCTTAGGGGGAGATGAGGATGAGTTTATTTCAACAGAAGAATATAGTTTAGATGATGTGAAGAATATGGTTAAAAGTGGAGAAATCACAGATGCAAAAACTATAAGTTCTCTAATGTATTTATAAAACTTTTAAGAATATAGTTTCCATTTATATCATAAATATTTTAGTATGAATTAATGATATAGGAGGAAAATTCTTATGGTAAAAACTATAAAGCCACAATCTAATGAGGGATTTACTGGCATCTTAAATCATATAAGTGAAAACATATGGCTTTACTTACTTTGTTTAATTTTTCTTTGTACTGGTGTAGTTCTAGGATTTTATAACGTAAAATATATGCCTAGTACAGATAAGTCTTCTATAGTTAACTGGATTGAGAGTTCATTAAATATTATAAAGCAGGAAAATGTATCGAAAACTTCTATATTAATGGGAAGTATATCAAACTATATTCCTGTAGTAATAGCATTATGGTTTTTAGGAATGACTATAATAGGTATTCCTATTGTATTAGTTTTAGATCTATTAAAAGGATATGCATTAGGGTTTAGTTTTTCTTTTATAATAAATAATTTTGGAGTAAAAGGTATATGGGTCGGCATTGGAACCGTTCTACTTCAAAATCTGATTTTTGTTCCATGTGTTATTATTTTATCAGTATATGCTATGGAGTTCTCTATTAATATTTTAAAAAATAAATTACATAACGGTGTATTATCAAGTATATTAGGCTATTCTCTGAGATTTATAATTATTTTCTTAGTTATGTTTATAGGATTTTTAATAGAAGCTTATATCTCTCCCAATGTTTTAAACTATTTAGGTAACGCATTAGGGTATGTAGCATGATAAATAATAAAGAGGAATTTCTTAAATTTTTAAAGAGTATTTTAAAAAGTTTTATTATCTTATACTTTTTCTTAGGTATACTTCCAGGTGCAATAAAAATTTATGGCGAAAAGTATTTAATACGAAAATATTCAGCTGGAAATAGTATTTTTGTATGTAATGAATTTAGGGAGAGACTAAATTTTTTTTACTATTTTTATTTAATAATTAAAAAGTTTTTAAATTATTAACTTAGGAGGAACCGAGTATATGAGAATGTATGATATCATTTTAAAGAAGAGAGATGGAAAAGAACTTACTAAGGAAGAAATAGGCTTTTTTATAAAAAATTATACTGGAGGAAATATACCAGATTATCAAGCATCAGCCTTATTGATGGCAATATTTTTAAATAAAATGAGTGAAAAAGAAACAGTGGAGCTTACTATGGCCATGGCAAATTCGGGAGATATGCTAGACCTTTCAAAGATAAATGGTATAAAGGTGGATAAACATAGTACAGGTGGTGTAGGTGATACTACCACTCTTATTTTAGGGCCTATGGTGGCTGCAACTGGAATTCCCGTTGCTAAGATGTCTGGTAGAGGGTTAGGTCATACTGGCGGTACTATTGATAAATTAGAATCTATAGATGGGTTTAATGTGGAAATATCAGAAGAGAATTTTATTGAAAATGTAAACAGAATAAAATTTGCTTTGGCTAGTCAAACAGGAAATCTTGCTCCTGCAGATAAAAAAATATATGCATTAAGAGATGTTACTACTACAGTAGACAATGTTTCTTTAATTGCATCTAGTATAATGAGTAAGAAAATAGCCTCCGGAGCAGATGCTATAGTTTTAGATGTAAAAGTGGGGGATGGAGCTTTTATGAAAACTTCAGAAGATGCCAAAATACTGGCGAAAGAAATGGTGAAAATAGGTAAAGGTGTAGATAGAAAGACAGTGGCTATAATATCTGACATGGATCAACCTTTAGGGTGTGCTATTGGAAATGCTCTTGAAGTAGAGGAAGCTATAGAAATATTAAAGGGAAAGGGCCCTGATGATCTACGAGAGCTTTGCCTTGTTTTAGGAAGCTATATGGTTGTTTTAGGTGGCGGGGCTAGTTGTGAAAGTGAAGCTAGGGATATGCTCCTAAAAACTTTAGAAAATGGTGAAGCTTTAAATAAGTTTAAAGCGTTTATAGAAGCACAAGGTGGAGATCCTAATATCGTAGAAAATACAGAACTCCTTCCAAAGGCTAAGTTTATTCATGAAGTTAAGTCCACTACGGATGGATATGTAACAAAAATTCACAGTGAAAAAGTGGGTGTAGTTGCAATGGAGTTAGGAGCAGGAAGAGTAACAAAGGAAAGTAAAGTAGATCTTGCAGTAGGAGTAGTTTTAAATAAAAAAAGAGGTGACAAGGTTTCAAAAGGTGAAATAATTGCATATATACATGCCAATAATAAGGATTTAATAGAAAAAGCTGAAGAAGATATTTTAAACTCTTATATTATTGAAAATAAAGCTAATAAATCTATTCCTCTTATATATGATGTTATTAAATAAATCATATAATAATTAATTTAATCATCCCTCTACATTCTTTGATATAGAGGGATGATTGAAAAATATTTATTAGCAATTAGTCATAAAGATTTCCAATAATTTTTAAATTATTAGGGTAAGATTTCACTTTTTTCTCCCAGAGAATAAATATAAAGCTCATGAAGAGGTCTAGTCATAGCTACATAAAGTAGTTTTACATCTAGTTCTTTTTTTATATATGCTTCTTTTGAAACATTAGCTATAATCACCACATCAAATTCTAACCCTTTTGCTAGGTGGCAAGGAATTATGACTATCCCACCAGGATAATTTTTTTCCTTACCAGTTATAAGGGAAATATTTTTCTTATTTTTAATTAGAGATTTTAGTTTCTTACACTCATCTAAGGTTTTGCAAATTATGGCCATGGACTTATAATTGCTGTTTGCAAGATTTTCTATTCTAATATCAATTTCTTTTGCTATTTCTTTTAGAGAGTTTTTTTCGAAAATTTTAACTTCCTCTCCATGACGTATTACTGGTTTAGATTTAGGAAGACGAGAATCGCTTAAACTACCTATAACTTTAGTTGCAGAGTTCATTATTTCAATAGTGGTTCTATAGCTTTGTTCTAAGCAAAGTTTAGTTGAGTTTTCATCGAAAATATGTGTAGATACATCATTCCAATCATTAATACCTCTATAACTATATATCCCTTGGCACAAGTCTCCAAGTATTGTGAACGAATTATTATTTACTATTTTCTTAAGTATATAAAATTGAAACAAACTTAGATCCTGCGCCTCGTCAATTACAATATGTCTTAAATTTATTTTTTCATTTATACCATATATAGATGTGGCAATATCCATAAGCGGAGATAAGTCCTCAATTTCTATAGTATTATTTTTAAGATTTTCTAAAGAGGAATCTTTTATATAGTTTATAATATCTATATCATGATTATCTCCTTTTAGTTTATCAAGGTTTCCTAAAAAATTTTTATAATATATATATATTGATCTTTTAGGTATTTTGGAAATATAATCTTTTACTACATTTTTTAATCCACTTTTAATATCTGAAAGAAGATTATCTCTCTCATCTATTATAGATATAATTTTAATTCTTCTTTCTTCACAATCATCCATAGCATTTCGTACCTTATTTAATTTTTCTTCGTACTCATCTTCAATACGATTAAGTATTTTATCACTTTGGTATGATATTTTATTTAACATACGTTTCTTTATTTCATTTATTCTTTTTGTAAAAGGTAGATAACTATATTCTTTTATAAATTGTCTCTGAATTTCCTTATATGTAAATAATACAAATTCATTTACTTTAAAATCTTCTTTAGGAATATAGTGATACTCTATATATATTAAATATCTAGAAAGTAAACTTTTAAATTCTAAAGAGGATTTAAAGGAGGAAGCCATGGTTATTATATCAGCATGGGTATTGTCGTTATTATTCATGTAATTTGGAGAATTTTCGATTATTGTAGATAACTTTTCATGAGGAGAGTTTAATTTAAGTTTTTTACCTATATTCTTACCTAGAACTTTAAAAGCGAAATCTTCAAAGGTAGTTTGAATTACATTTTCTACCCCTAACTCTGGAAGAACCTCCGATATATAGCTTAAGAAAAAGCTATTAGGGGCTATTATCATAAAGTTTTCGGGCTTTAA
Source organism: Hathewaya histolytica (assembly GCF_901482605.1). NCBI lineage: Bacteria > Bacillati > Bacillota > Clostridia > Eubacteriales > Clostridiaceae > Hathewaya > Hathewaya histolytica. The sequence continues at coordinate 1,240,693 of NZ_LR590481.1, forward strand.
AGTTTTTTCATAGTGATACATAAGATAAGCAATTCTATGTAATGCTATAGTAGTTTTCCCCCCTCCAGCAGCACCTTGAACTATAAGAGGGTTCCACATGGGAGCTCTAATTACTTTATTTTGTTCAGTTTGAATTGTAGATACGATATCTTTTAACCTATTATCTTTATTTGAACCTAATGCAGCTTGAAGGAAATCATCATTAGTAGTTATATCTATATCAAATATCTCTTCTAGCTTAGCATTTTCTATAGTGTACTGTCTTTTTAATGATATTTTACCTGAAATTTCTCCATCGGGACACTTGTAACTAGATTCACCTAATCTCCCTTCATAATATAGATTTGCTATAGGAGAGCGCCAATCTATAATTAGAAATTCTTCGGTATCTTCATTCAAAAGGGACATTTTCCCAATATAGTATCTACCAAGTTTATTTGCTCCATCTTCTCTAAAATCAACTCTAGCAAAATAAGGTTTATTAAGACTTTTACTTATATTTTTAAGTCTACTTTCCATACTCCCTTGTAGTGTTTCATTTATTATTAATTCATTAAATTGTTCTGAATTATCTGAGTTATAATGTGTTTTGCTATAGTCAAGATACTCATCAATTTGTTTCTTTCTTTTATTTATAATTTCATCAAAGTGCTTTAAGTAGTCAATGGTTAAAGATAGTCTTTTTGATTCATTTTCATAGTCAGGATGATTAAGGGCAGACATATTTTTTCCTCCATACTTAAAATTTTATTAGTAAAATTAATTATTTTAATAGGACTGAGGAATATTATGGGTTATATCTATTTTATTATAAATCTCTCAAAAAGTGAAATTTAATTTAATGTGGTTAAGATAATTATTTGGTAATAAATTGTTATATATAATATTAAAAGTTTTTGTGATAATATTAAGGCTTTTTGGTAAAAATAAAATTGTAAATCAAAGTCGGGAGGATTAAACATGAAAAGAAAAAAATTTTTAGCCTTAGTATTAACTATTATATTTATAATGCCATTATTTTCCACTAAAGTACTAGCATTAGATAAAGAAAAAGATAAGAAACCATCTACAGAAAGTCAGAATTTAGATGTTGAAGCAAAATCTGCTCTATTAATAGAACCAACTACAGGAAAAGTCCTATTTGAAAAAAATAAGGATGAGCAATATGCACCTGCCTCAGTTACAAAGGTGATGACTATGCTTTTAACTATGGAAGCTGTTGATAGTGGTAAAATAAAGCTAAGTGATAAGGTTACTGTAAGTGAGAATGCTAAAAAAATGGGTGGAAGTACAATGTTATTAGATACTGGAGAGGTTAGAACTGTAGAAGAATTATTAAAGGGTGTTGCTATTGCATCGGGAAATGATGCGGCTGTAGCTCTTTCTGAATATTTAAGTGGTAGTGAAGATGCCTTTGTAGGTGAGATGAATAAGCGTGCAAAAGAATTAGGTATGAATAAAACTACCTTTAAAAATTGTACTGGACTTCCTAAGGAAGGTCATATATCTTCAGCATATGATATATCTTTAATGTCTAGAGAATTACTTAAACATCCTAAAATTTTAAAATATACAGGTACTTATATGGAAACAGTTTCTGAAGGAAGAAAGTCACCCATTTCCCTTGTGAATCATAATAAATTGGTTAGATTTTTTAATGGATGTGATGGACTGAAAACAGGATATACTGAGGAAGCTAAGTACTGTATTTCTGCTACAGCAGTAAAAAATAATGTTAGAATGTTGTCTGTAATAATGGGAGCACCTACTTATAAGATAAGAAATAAGGATGCATCTGCCCTTATGAATTATGGATTTTCAAAGTTTGAATTTAAAAATATACTTAAAAAAGGTGCTGAAGTTGAAAAAGTTGTATTTAATAAAAAAGGTGATAAGTTTTTAATTGCACGTGCAAAAGATGAATTTTATTTACCTTTAGAAAGAGGTAAGGGAAACAAAGTGGAAAAGAAAATAGTCATTGATAAGGACAGAAAACAATATAAAAGAGGAGAAGTTATAGGTTATTGTGAGATTTTAATTGATGGAAGATCTGTTAAAAAGATAGATATATATTCAGATAGAGATATCAAGGTAGGACACTTCTTTAGTGATTTAAAAGATAATTTAAGTCAAATATTTGATAATGCAGTATAAAGTATATAAAAAAGAGCTTGATTATTCGGAGACCACTGAAAAACTTATAGTTTTTCGGGGGTTTACTTTTTACATAATTTAAAAGACTCAAGTTTATACCATTTTGTGGTATGAGCTTGAGTCTTTTTGTATTATTAAACCCTAATCGGGTATATTTACTGATTGCTTAGAGTCAATATTCTCTTCAAGTTTACAGCAAAAATGGTCAATGCACCTTGCATTTGCATGCCAACAAGACCTGCGGCTGACGCAACATCATACCCATGTCTATGTTTCATTTCACTATTTTTAGCTTCAATTTTATATCTCTCTTTTGATTTTTCTTTAAAAAAATCAGTTTCTTGAAATTCAATATGTTTTTGATGCGTATTCGTTTTGATTGAAACTGAGTATGATTTAGTTTTAGCACCTTCTTTATAGCACCCTTGTTTTAAAGGGCAACACTGACACTTTTTAACATCAAAAAAATAAGAAATTACTGTACCTAGTCCATCTTTGGCATGTTTTTTAGGTCTAGTACTAGTTTTCTTAGTACTCATATGGCCAGCTTCACACGCATACATATCTGCATCTTTATTATATTCAAACTTCGTTTTAGTTTGTCTTTTGTTACCATGAGATACTGATTTACTAAGCTTTGCAATTAGATTTTTTTCACTTTCATTTACATATTCTATATTTTCTTTTTCTGAATAAGCTGCATCTCCAATAATATTTTCTATGTTTAAGCCAGAGGCTTCGCTCTTTTCAATAAGTGATTTTAGTTGTTTTCCATCGTGTTTTTCTCCCGAAGTAACTACAGCAGCAGTAATAATACGTTCCTCAGTCATTGCAATATGAGTTTTATACCCAAAGAAAGATGTATCAGCAGTTTTGTGTCCAACTTTTGCGTCAGCATCTTTAGAGAATGACAAAACCTCTAAATCATCTTCGATTGTTTCTTTTAATAAATTTAATTTTTCTTTTACAGCTGGATAACTTGAAATGACCTCTTCTTTTTCAATAACTGATATAAGTTTTTGACAATACTCTATTTCATCCTCAAGAAGACCGTTGTTAACTTTATTAGGAAACCTTGCTTTCATTGACTCATCAATGTTATAAACTGACTTTCGAAGTTTTTTAGATTGTTCAATTAAAACTTCCCTAGGTGTTTTTTGATTGTATCTAGCTTTGGTATGAGTTGAATCAACAATAATTGATTTTGATTTTATAATTTCCTTTTCCAATGCTATTTCTACGGTTTTAGAAATTAGCATGTCCATTAGATTAGTGTCCTTTAAGCGTAGCTTTCTAAATTTAGTTAAAGAACTTGGATTAATTACATCCTCCTCCGGAGCCATATCTAAGAAATATTTAAAAGACATATCATATTTAGAGCGTTCAACAACATCTACATCAGAAATATTGAAAATAGTTTTTAGTAAAAGATATTTAAACATTCTTATTGGGTCAATCGCTCCGCGACCGTTATTATTGCAATATGTAGAAACTAATTCATCGTAGATGAATGAGAAATCTACCATTTCTTTAATCCTTCTCAACATATTATCTTTAGGGATAATCCTATCATATATATCACCATATTCGCTTAATATCATCTTTTGATGCATTAACATAAAATCACCTGCTTAAATTAGTAATATAAAAATTATACTAAAAAATAGACATAACATCTACACAAACTGTAGTGTTATGTCTATTAAGATTAGGAGGGTACTTTTTCAGTACCCTCGATTATTCGAGCTCTTTTTTATATTATTTTAAAATCAATTTTAATTTCTTGAAGTTAAAGGTAATAAGGTGATATAATTAATATGTTTTAAGTATGCTTTAATATGGAGAGATATACATGTCTATAAGTATAAAAATAGAAAATTTTGAAGGTCCTTTTGACCTTTTACTTCATCTTATAAAGAAAAATGAAATGGATATATATGATATTAAAATTTCTGAAATTACTTCCCAGTACTTATTTTATTTAAATAAAATGCAAGATATGGACCTTGAAGTTACTTCTGAGTTTATAGTTATAGCTGCTACCTTGCTCGAAATAAAATCTAGGGAGTTACTACCTAAACTTGAACCAGAGGAAGAAGTAGATGAAGAGAACTCTAAGGAGGAATTAGTTAAGAAGTTAATTGAGTATAATAAGTTTAAAGAAGTTGCAAAAATTTTAAAGGATAGAGAAAATAATGAAGGTATATTATATTCTAAGCGTCCAGAGATTATAGAAGAAAAAAAAGAGCTAGATTTAAAAGAGCTCTTAAAAAATGTAACATTACTTAAGTTGTATAATATATTCAGTGAATTAATGAACACATACTACAATAAGCAAAATACCGGTAATAGGGTACCTAAACAAATATCTATAGATAAATATAGGATTGAAGATAAAATGAATTACTTACAAGAGGTTTTTATAAATAAAAGGAGAGCAATTTTTTCAGAAGTTGTGTTTAGTTGTGAAAGTAAAATAGAAGTTATTGTAACCTTTTTAGCTATGTTAGAACTAATAAGATTAAAAAAATTGAGGGTTGTACAAGATAATAATTTTACAGAGATATTTATGGAAGGGGTATCATATAGTGGAAATTAATGAAGGGCAGATAGAAATAAGAGAAGCGAGCAATAGGGACAGATACTTTTCTATAATTGAATCACTACTTTTTGTTGCAGGAGATCCTTTGAGTATAGATACTCTAGCAGATGTTCTAGAATGCAGTAAAACATTTGCAAGTAAGTTAATGGATGAATTCATAAGTTTATATGAAGAGGAGAATAGAGGTTTAAAACTAATTAAATTACAAAATAACTATCAACTAGTTACTAAAGGAGAAAATTCCCATTACATACAAAGACTTTTAAGAACTAATACAAGACAATCATTATCTCAAGCGTCTTTAGAGGTTTTAGCTATAATTTCCTATAAACAACCTATAACAAGGATTGAAATTGATGAAATTAGAGGGGTAAAGAGTGATAGGGCAATAAGTACCCTTTTAGAAAAGCAATTGATTAAAGAGAATGGACGTAAGGATATGCCTGGAAGACCAATATTATATTGTACCACTACTGAATTTTTAAAGTATTTTGAATTAGAAGATTTAAATGAATTACCTAATATTGAGGAGATAAGCTTTGATTTAGAAAATTAACTGCCCGTAATTATTTTAAATTACGGGCTTCATTTTATTAATTTTTGTGTTTATATTCTTTGTTTTTATCTTTTTTACAGTAGGACTCAGTATTTTCATCACATTCATATTTCTTTTTAGAATTTTGAGTACATTGCTTTTCTTTTTTATCTCCACACATATCTTTTATAATTTCTAAAAGTTGCGGTACGGAATCTATAATTCTATCCGCCGTAGTTTCAGAATTTAAAGGAATCATTCTAAATTTATTTTCTTTTATAATTAGAAAAGCTACTGGTTTTACTGATAAGCCACCACCTGAACCTCCACCAAAGGGAAACTCATCGGTATTATTTTCATTTTCATAAGCATTTGGAAATTCTGTTCCTGCTGAAGCAAAACCCATGGAAACTTTTGATACAGGGATAATAGTACTGCCGTCACTTGTTGTAAAAGCGTCACCCACTATAGTATTCACATCTACTAAACTTTTTAAATTTTCCATAGTGTTCTTTAATAAGTTATCGATTGGATGATTATTCATTTAAAGACCTCCTAGCTTTGTCTTCCTTAGAATTAAATAAAAGTTTTACTAATATATATATAATCTTTACTAGGCTTAAATAAATTATACATTTAATATTAAATTCCAATTTATTATGGTTATAATCTGGGGTAATATTTATTTTATTATGGTTATTTTGTTTAAATTTTATATATTGAGATAAATATAATAAAATGGAATTTAAAGCACCACATAATACACCATAAAGTATGGCAGTCTCAAAAGCATCATCTAATCCGTAATTTAAAGATAGGTCTAAGCTAGCCTTTGTTTTTCTTTTTTTAAAATAAGAGAATTTGTTATGTTTAAGATTACTTAATTTAAACGTATTTTTAGAAGTAAGTTTTTTCTTATTTACATTAATATTATAAATATAAACAGATAGCTTTTTTTCTATAAAAAGGATAGATATTTTTAAAGGGATAGGGAAAAATATAATAAAAATAAGTATTGAGATTATTATAATAAAGTATTTCATAACTTCCTCCGCAATTTCTTAACCTTTTACTTATTCTATCCACTTATTTCTTTTTTATAATTGAGTCTCAATATATACTTTAAGAGGTGATTTAATGAAGGGAATTAAACATAGAACTTATATGTTTGCTATGGTTTTTATTATCAATTTGACATTAAATGCAAATGTAGTAAATGCCATGCATACAGTAAATATAAGTACAACAAAAAACGATAAAATTTCAAAAAATATAAATGTAAATGCAAGAAGTGCTATAGCTATAGACAAAGATACTGGAATAGTATTATATGAAAAAAGTGCTTATGATATTATTTCCATGGCAAGTACTACAAAAATAATGACGGCTTTAGTAGCCATAGATCATGGAGAATTAGATAAGAAGATTACTATATCTAAAAGAGCTGCTAAGATTAAAGGTTCTACAGTAAAGTATAAAGAAGGTGAACAAATAACTTTAAAAGAACTTTTATATGGACTTATGTTTAAATCCGGAAACGATGCAGCTATTGCAATTGCGGAGGGAATTTCAGGTTCTGTGGAAGAATTTTTAAAGCTAATGAATGAAGAAGCTATTAAATTAGGAACTTTAAACACACATTTTGAGTCTCCACACGGGTTAGATAGTGAAAATCACTATACAACTTCTTATGACCTTGCTCTTATTACTGCTGCGGCGAAGAAAAATCAAGTTTTTGATAAGATAGTTAGTAGTAAAGAAATTAAAAAAGATGATGAAAATTTTACTAGAGATTATAACAATATAAATAAACTTCTATATAGTATAGATGATTGTACAGGAGTTAAGACAGGATATACGGGGAAAGCTGGAAAATGTTTAGTTTCTTCCTTTAAGGCAAATGGAAGAGAGATTATAGTTGTAACTTTAAATTGTACTCCAAGGTGGAAAGAAAGTAAGAAAATTTATGAATATGTAAAGAATAATTTTAATCAAGTAAATGTTAAACGTAAGGGTGATACAGTTGGGAGAATTAAAGACAAAAAAGGTAAAGAAATCCCAATTTATATAAAAGAAGATATTTGTTTACCTATAAAAAAAGGCGAGACATATAATTATAGAGTAGAGATAAAACCTGATAACTTAATAGATAGTAATATAAATAAAGATAGTATACTAGGGACATATAAGGTATTTAAGGAGAATAAAGAAGTATATAGTGTAAATATTTTTAATAAGGAAAGCGTGCAAAATGAGAAAACCTTTTTAGAAAGATTAAAAGACAAAATTTAAACTTTTGTAGAGTATAAAAAGATGTAATTTTAATTACATCTTTTTATACTTTTTTTATGTATTTAATAAAGTTGAATTTATAGAGAATTAAATGTAACAAATTAATGGTAAGTAAAATATTTTAATAGTATAGTACGGAATGGAGGAAAGTATATGAGTTTTGAACCATTCGAGTGTATAGATGGAGGGACAGAATTTTGCCCATGTCATTTGGGCGAAACTGGCAATTGTATACAATGTAGACTTTTACAAAAGGATAATGAATGTAATTGTTCTAATTGGAAAGGAGTATGTATATATCAAGAACTTAAATGGAACAATGGTGTAGCAAAGAATGGTAGAAAATATTTCCAGGGAATTATTACTGAAAAAGTATCTCCTAATGAAGACTTATTCATAATAGTAGTAAAAACTGATCCTTACTTAGTTAGAAATCTAACTTCAGTAGGAAGTTTTGTGTTTTTAAAGAGTGTTGAAGATAGAAATTACTTTGATTCACCTATATCTATTATGGATATTAATACACAAGATAATGAGCTAACATTAGCTATAGAAATTAAAGGTGTTAAAACTTATCGATTAAATGAATTAAAAAAGGGAGATAAACTTTTAGTAAAGGGGCCTTACTGGAATGGAGTACTTGGACTTAGACATATTAAAAATCAAAAAGGAGGAAATTGTATCTTAATTTCAAGGGGGATAGGACAAGCGCCACTTATACCTATATTAAAAGACTTATACAATAAAGGGAATAAGGTGACGGTTATTATAGATAACGGAAGATATCCCAATTCTTTTATAACAGAATATTTAAATAGATATGCAAGTGAAGTACATTATATAAATACATTTGAACGTGGAAAAATTACAGAAGATTTTAGACAGTTCTTAATAAATAAATTAGAGGAAAATAAAGTATCCCTAGTTCATTCATCCTGTGCAGATATTTTAAACTATGACATTATGAAGGTTGTTGAAGAAGTAAATAAAACACAGATAGACAATTTTACCAATTATACCTGTTGCAATAACACTAAAATGTGTTGTGGAGAGGGGATTTGTGGATGTTGCACAAGAAAAAATAACGATCACAAGCTTAGAAGGCTTTGTAAGATGCAAACAGATCCCAAATATGTTCTTGAGGGGAGGAGATTATTTTGAAGATAATCATAGTTGGGGCAGGATGGTCAGGCTGTGCTGCAGCTATCACAGCTAGAAAGGCAGGAGCAGAAGTTCATCTTTATGAGAAAACAGATATGCTTTTAGGACTGGGGAATATTGGCGGCATCATGAGAAATAACGGTAGATACACAGCCTCTGAAGAGTTAAAGGCTTTAGGAGCAGAGGATTTAATAAATATTTGTGATGATAATTCTTTACACAAAAATATGAATTTTCCCGGGCATGAACATGCATCACTTTATGATGTAAATAATATAGAGCCTATAGTTAAAAGACATTTAGAGCATATGGGAATAAATATTCATACCGAGGCCAGAGTTACTGATGTTAAAGTTAAAGAAGACAGAATTACAGGAATTTACTTATATGATGGAACTTTTGTAGAAGGAGATGCTTTTATAGAAACAACAGGAAGCACAGGTCCTATGGGGAACTGTCTTAAATATGGAAACGGTTGCTCTATGTGTGTACTCAGATGTCCATCTTTTGGACCTAGAGTAAGTCTTACAAGGCAGGCAGGTTTAGAAGATTTAATGGGAGAACGAGCACATGAAGTTTACGGAGCATTTAGTGGTTCTTGTAAGTTATCAAAAGAAAGTTTGTCAAAGGAAATCAGAGATGAATTAGAAGAAAAAGGTGTGGTAGTTTTAAAAATACCTAAGGAAGATGTGAACTTAGATAAACTAAAAATTAAGGTATGTCAGCAATATGCATTGAAAGAATTCGCGGAAAATGTAGTTTTACTAGATACGGGACATGCTAAGCTTATGACATCTTATTATCCATTAGAAAAACTTAGAAAAATAGAAGGCTTAGAGAATGTTAAATACGTGGATCCATATGCTGGGGGAAAAGGAAATTCCATTAGATATTTATCTTGTGCTATAAGAGAAAATACGTTAAAGGTAAAAGGTATAGATAATCTATTCTGTGCTGGAGAAAAGGCTGGATTGTTTGTTGGACACACTGAAGCTAGACATAACAAACTGCAACTTTTCCCCAAGATTACCCATGTTACAAGTTTCCAGCGTAGAATCTATTTTTTTTTATGTGATCCCCAAAGCTTAACATCTATATTTCCAGTATCTCCATTCCATGTAATCCTATCTAATACACAGCTTAATAGAAACTTCTTTTGCTCAACATCATCTGTTGAATCTATCAGAGTAGAGAAACTTTGTAACTGTTTTATTAGAAAATCAATGTTTATATCAACATTTTTATTTTTCTCAGCTTTTGAACTGATAACACTTATTTTTTCTTTTATCTCATTTATTTCATATTCATTTTTTTCAATTTCATTAATTATATATTTTGCGGCAGTGGAAGAAGAGTTCTGCGATAATTGCTTTATTAAGTTTTCTATAGATGTCTCTTTAGTTTTTAGAGAGTTATTCAGAAGAATTAATTCATTAGAATTATCTATTTGTGATGCAACTTCTTCTCTTGCTTTAGACAGTTCCTTAACAAGTAATCCATTGTCCTTAGTCACTTTTTTTAGCTCTTTTATAACTGCTGATTCAACATCAATAGATCTAACATTTTGATTATTACATCTTGTACCCTTGGAATCTATTTTCATAGAACATGCATAATAAAACCTTGTATTACCGTTCTTATCCTTAGATCCATGTATAACTGTCATAGGAGAGCCACATTTATCACATCTTATCAAACCAGTCAAAAGAGCATTATGAGTTTTTCCTAGTCTAGGTGCCTTAGCCTTATTATTTTTTAATGTAGATTGTATTTCTAGCCATTTACTAGATTCTATTACACCTTCATGTTTAGATATAGCTGCTATCCATTCACTTGTATCTCTATAGGTATTTTGACCTTTCTTTTTATTATAAGTTAATATACCATGATTAGCATCCGGATTTCCAACACATGTTATCTGTAAGCTTTCTAGGTATTCAAAAATTTTTTCATCTGCTTTTACATAAGTAGGATTTTGAAGTAAGTCAGAAACTGCACTAACATTCCATTCAGAGCCTAACTTAGTTTTGTATTTATGTTCTAAAAGCCATTGTGTAACTTTTCTAAGAGATTTTACTTCAAAATATTTATTATAGATTAACTCAACTAATTTAAGTTCATCTTCAATTGGAGACAATTTATACATGGTTCTTTCTTTATATTCAGAATCTAAATAAGTCATTTGTTTACTTTTAAAACCTAAAGGGGTTTGACCACCAAGCCACCTTCCACTTTTAGAAAGTTCAAGCATGTTATCCCTAACACGTTCGGCTATAGTTTCTCTTTCTAGTTGAGCAAAAACAGATGCTATATATACCATAGCTTTTCCCATTGGTGTAGAGGTATCAAACTGTTCTTTAATAGATATAAAGCTCACGTTATTATTTTGAAGAAGTTCAAGTGTAGATGAGAAATCCGCTACATTCCTACTTATACGGTCTAATCTATAGCAAATTAGTATATCAAAGGACCTCTTCCTGATATCTTTAAGTAATTCTTGAAATTTAGGCCTATTCGTATTTCCACCTGAGAATCCTTCATCTTCATAAATTTTAAATTCATGTTTTTCTCCATGAAAGTTTCTTTCTATATATTCTTTACACATGAGTACTTGATTTTCTATACTTTCACCTTTGCCTGTAAATTTAGATTTTCTAGAATATATTGCTATCTTCATTATTCATTACCTCCACATGTACATTTACATTTCTTATTACAATTCTTACATTCTATTGAACATTTTATCATAAGTTTAGGACAAATATTCAATTCATCTGCAATTCTACCTAAAATACGTACTGTAGGACTTTTTTCATTTCTCTCTAATGCAGATAGATAACTTTGGCTAATCCCTGATTTTTTAGCAAGTTTATTTTGGCTTAATTTTTGTTTTTCTCTGAATAATTTTATATTTATCTTTTGAGACAAGTTTTTTCCTTTCTGCAACCCATTTATATTATATCGTAACTTAAATTATAAACTATTATAAATATATTACATAAAAAGTAATCATATGTGAATATAGGTATAAAAAGTCGAGTATTAGCTCGGGCGGAGCTAACTTTTTGTTATACAATTATGTTATATTCTATGTGAAAATTTTGTTAAATATAGTTGCAGTTTATATAAATATATGATAATATTTATTTTGTTGTTTAAAAATTAATATTATTATATATTTAACAAGGTTTTTACATATCATAATTAATTAATTTTAAAAAAAAGTTAGTTAATTAATAAATAAAAAAAATCTTTGGTATTGGCTATATAAAATATAGTTAAAGTCAATGCTATGGGGATTTTTGATTATTTTATGTAAAAGCCTTGTTTTTTACTTTTAGACGAACAAAAGTTCGATTGATTGAAGGTTTAGTGATTAGTAACATATAATAAATATATATGTTAAGAATACAGGAGGGGTTTATATGGATAAAAAGTTGACGGAAATTTTTGAATTAATAAGGGAAAATGAAGAATTAATTGATATTAAAATTTTAAGTGAATACATAAAATATAAACTAATAGAAAAAAAGACTACTTCTAATCAGTAGTCTTTTTTCTATTCTTAATATACATATTTATTGCAGACTTTATAATATTCATTGTGTCTTCATTCCAATTATCTTCATTTAATGCCCCAGTATCAATCAATGCATTTAATATAGATAGAGTAGTTTCAGCTGCAGAACGATCTTCTTTGGATTCTAAGTTATTATAGTTTTCTTTAAGAACTTTTAATGCGTAGTTTAATAATAGATTTTCATCTTTAACTTCATCATTATTATCAAACAGTATTTTTGTAGCTGTTGATATATTTTTAGTTCCATCAAATAAAGAGTTGGAATTAGCTCTCTTTTTTACATCGGTTCTTCCTAAAAGATAATCAGTACTTACTTCAAAATAATCAGCAATCCTTTGCATTAAGTCATTCTCTGGAATGTGTTTCCCTTTCTCGTATTTAGAAATAGAACTTTTATCAATAAACAAGATTTGAGCTAATGCTTCTTGTGTTAATCCTTTTTCTTTTCTTAATTTCTTAATCCTTTCACTAAAAGTTGACATAAAATCACCTCTTAACATTAATTATACTAGAAGTTGAGGGGAAATAAACTAAAGTTGAGTATCTAGCAACTTATTTTAAAAAAACACTTGACATGTTGAGTTTGATTCAATATAATTAGCTTGTAGGTTGAAATTAACTCACATGAAGGTGGTGAAATCATGAATATAAATTTGCTTAAATCTCAGCGAGTTAAGAATGGGTTAACTCAAAAAGATGTTGCAAATACGTTAGATATAGATGTAACAACGTATAGTAAAAAAGAAAATGGTTTAATATCTTTTAAAGCCAGTGAAATTAAAGAGCTAAAATATCTACTTAAACTAACTCCAGAAATAATAGACGAAATTTTTTTTATCAACAAAGTTGAGTTAAACTCAATTAAGGCTAATTAAGTTATAAATTTAGTTTATGTGGTTGTCTGAAAAATAAATTAGTAAACAAGAGGGAGGTGAGGGAATGAGTAACTTAGTAGATAAACATAACTTATACAAAAGAGCTTTTAATAATGTACTGGATATGTATAAAGCAAATTATGTTAACGGTATTGAACTTGATAGAAAACCTCTAATTAAAAAACTTATTACTTACGGAGTAAAACTTGTTAATACAGAGAGAAAAAATGGAGATTATGAGGTTACAACTTATGAAGATGCAGAAATTAAGTTTGCATTTATTGAAATAATAAAAGATTTAATGTCATTGTTAACACCAAAAGAGTTTATGCAGTTGTTCCCTATTGCTAAGGAATATAAAGGGCATAAGTTTAACACAAAAGATTACTTTTACACAATTAATTACATTAAAGAATTTGATAAATATTCTCCCGTTGGAGAAAAGATACTTGAATTTTTATGGGAGTATCATAATTGGGATATAACTGAGTTTAATGTCGAATTTATGTGTTCTGTAAGTAAGTTGAGAAAATTTAAAGGCGAACCTTCTCTTATGGAAGAGTTTGCAGAAACAATGGGAATTAAAACTTATACTATGCATACAGACGACAAAGGTAAACAATTCTTATTTGATAAGGAAGTTGGTAAAACAGTTAGAATAAATAAGCCAATGAAAAGACACTTAAAGGTTATAAGGTAAGGAGGGAACATATGAGTAATTTGCAATTATTAAGTAACAAGCAAATAACAATAGACAGTAGAGAAGTGGCAGAAATGATGGATGTGGAACATTCAGAAATCCTAAAGAAATTAGAAGGCACTAAAAGAGCAGATGGGCGTGTAAAACAAGTAGGAATTATACCAACAATGACTAAAGGGAAAATTCCCGTGAGTGATTATTTCATACCAAACACCTATAAAGATGGTAGTGGTAAAGAAAATAAATGCTATCTATTTACTAAAATGGGATGTGAATTTATAACAAATAAATTTACTGGAGAAAAGGGTATTTTATTTACTGCTAAGTATACTAAAAAATTTAATCAAATGAAACAACAGTTACAACAACCTAAAGATAGTTACATGATACAAGATCCTATAGAGAGAGCTAAAGCTTGGATAATGGAACAGCAAGAAAAACAAAAATTACTTGAAGAAAATGAAAAGAATAAACCAAAAGTATTATTTGCTGAAGCATTAGAGGTATCTGAGAGTAGTATTTTAATAGGAGAATTAGCTAAATTACTTAGACAAAATGATATAGACATAGGCCAAAATAGGCTATTTGAAAAGCTAAGAAATGAAGGTTATTTAATTAAGAAAAAAGGTGAAAATTACAATTTACCTACACAGTATAGCATGGATTTAAAACTTTTTGAAATCAAAAAGAGAACCATAAATAATCCAGATGGAAGTGTAAGAGCTACAACTACAACAAAAGTTACGGGAAAAGGGCAGATATACTTCATAAATAAGTTTATTAAAAAACAAGTTGAAAGTGAAGTAGCTTGCACTAAATAGAATGTAAACCATGGAATAAAAATTTAAATAAATCTTGTTAGTAAAGCTAATTCGAGCGGGAGTGAGCGAAGATATGAGCCACGCTAAAATACATTTTATAGTTACTGGGATAACAGTTAGTTTTATCAACTTTACTAGCAAGAAAAGCAGGAGGTAGCAGTTTGGGAGATATAAAATTAACTGTTACACAAGAGAAAAGAGAAGAAACAATAGATAAAATTCTAATTCTTATAGAGAATCAATTTGAAGGGGTAGAAGTTACAGCTTTATTTACTAAAGTATTATTACAAGAAGCAATTAGAATAATAGAGGACAGATGTTTACTTGCACCAATTAGTGTTATAAATCATACATTAGAAAATAGAGAGTAAGTTTGAGAGGAGGAGAACATTGGCTAGAAAAAGCAAAGTTAAAACTGTTACAGTACATTATACTGCACTGGAAAACCAAGAGGAATTTGAAAACAGAAAAGCAAAGGCAATAGCCAAAGTTCTTACGAAGACGTTACCTCTAGAAGAGATTGATATGCTAATAAAATTATATAAAGAAAGTATATGAAACCAAGGTAAACACATAAGTACAAAGGATACCAAGAACAATACACTCAGGAAAATTAGGCTGAACAGCCTTTTTTAAAAAATATTTTTTCTTAAAAATAAATATACTTTCTCAATATATTCTATGCAACTTAATTTAGAAAGTTGACTAAATAAAAATAAAATTTGAAGGTGATAAAATGTTTAGAAAAATGACAGCATCTTAACTTTTAGACCAAAGATTAAGGCATTTAAGAAGGAAAATTTTACACACTCATGATAAAGGATTAAGGAGAATCTATAAGGAGCATATAGAGTTTTTAGAAAGTCAATTGGAGGTAATGTAATGGCTGAATTTATAGAAGATAAAAAGTTGTTTCCTAATGTAAAAGCTATTTTTGATTGTAGGGAAGATGATGAAGAAAGAACTAAGTGGCTATCAAATAGATGTAATTCAATCGGTGGTTCAGAAATAGGAGCGATAGCAGGGTTTAGCCAGTACAGTTCAGCATTTACAGTGTTTAATGAAAAGTTAGGACTTTCAGAGAAGTTTAAAGGTAATATTCATACTAAGTTTGGTAATAGAATGGAACCACTTATTAGAGAATGGGTGCAGGAAGATTTTGAAAAGTCCACAGGGATTAAACTTAAAACTTATGAATACCCATACATGATGATCCATAAAGAACATGAATATTTTAGTGCTAATATAGATGGTTTAGGAAAACTAAGTGATAACTATAAATACTATGAAAATCTTGATACAGGAGAAATTAAGGAAATAGAAAAAGGTGAACTAATAGGAATAGAGATAAAAACAGCTAGTGAATTTTTAAAGAAAATGTGGGATGGAGATGAAATTCCAGATTCATATTATACACAAGTTCAATGGTATATGGGGATTACAGGACTTAAGTATTTTTTAATAATATATCTTCTTGGAAAAGAGGTTAAATGGAAAGTAGTTCCCAGGAATGAAGATGATATAAAAGCTTTATTTAAAATAGGAGAAGATTTTTGGAATAACAACATACTTACTAAAATACCGCCTAATCCAAGAGGTTTAGATATAGAAACTAAAGAGATACTTTTTAAGCAGGCTTTAGATAACGATATAGAGGCTACTATAAGTAATGATAAGTTATCTAGATATAAAGATATAGATGAACAAATAAAGGTTTTAGAAAAGGAAAAGGAGCATTTAAAACAACTTATATATTTAGATTTAGGAGATAGTAAAAAAGGTTCTGATGGAATCTATAAAATAAGCAGATATAAAGTTAAGAGAGATAGGCTAGACATTAAAATACTTAAAGAAAAGTATCCAGTAACATATGAAAATATATTTCAAGGTGAAACAGAATTCGTAAATATGAGAATTACTAAATGTAAATAAGGAGGAGTAACAATGGCTAATGTAAATGGAGGTTTAGTTGCTAATAAGCAACAACAAAATAATATTCAGTTGACACCACAAAAGAAGATGCAAAATGTATTACAAAAGATGATGCCTGAAATTAAAAAAGCAGTTGCGAGCACCATGACACCTGAAAGATTCAGCAGAATAGCTTTAAGTTTATACAATGGTAATCCAGCATTTTGGGAAGCTGATACAACAACTTTTTTAAATGCATTAATGCAAAGTGCTCAATGTGGATTAGAACCTAATACAGTGCTTGGAGAAGCATATTTAATAGCTTATAAAAACAATAAACAAGGTATTACAGAAGTTAATTTTCAGGTTGGCTACAAGGGTATTTTAAAAATGGCATTTAACACCGGGGAGTATGAAGCTATATATGCACATGAGGTTAGAAAAGGTGATGAATTTGAATATGAGTATGGACTTCATAAGAATTTAAGCCATAAGCCTGCAGATATACCAAGTGACGAAGTAACGCATTATTATGCAGTATATAAACTTAAGAATGGTGGATTTGATTTTGTAGTATGGTCCAAAGAAAGAGTGGAACATCATGCTAAAGAGTTCTCAAAAAACTACACTTACAAGGGGCAAATAAATAAGAGTTCAGTATGGTTTAAAAACTTTGATTCTATGGCTAAGAAAACAGTTTTACTTGATGTTTTAAAATATGCTCCTAAGAGCGTTGAAATGGCAAAAGCTTTAGATATGGATTATAAGTCAGAAGCTAAGGAAGAAAAAATAAGCAACTTTAATTATGTTGATGTTGATTCAGTTGAGGTTGAAAGTTTTTCTAAAGAAGAAAATAATGAGCATGCTGCAACTGTAGAAGAAATTCCTGATGAATTAGCACCATTTAATACGGAGGAATAGAAATGATAAATAAAAATTTCAATACAAAAATTGTTACGGAAGTAACAGAAATAACATTTAATGAAGATGCGGTGGGATCTGCAACTTTGGAAACAGAAGAGGGCTTAAGCACCTTAAACAAATTTATGCTAATAGATTTAGGAAATCCAAATGAAAGTGAAATTATATTTTACAACTTAGTAGAATCTGAAAAAGAAAAAGCTTGTGAGATATTAGAAAAAACATTATTTGAGGAACTATCTTACAGTGAATTAGAGTCACGTTGCTATAGTTTAGAATCTGATAATGAAGAGTTGAAAAGTGAAATAGACGAGTTAAAAGAAATTAATCAGCAGCTTAGATATAAAAACATTGTATAAAAATACACCCTATGGCCAGGGTGCATTAAAAAATAACATTTTGGGTATAGAGCTTAAAGCTCTTACCCATATTATACAAAATTATTTCAGTTTAGTATATGTCAAGGGGGAATTTTTATGTGTAAATATAAGAAAACAATTAGAAGAATGATACTAGTATGGCTACTAGAAACTATAACAATAACAGTATTTTGGGGAGGTTTTATAGTAGTAGCATTAATTTCAACTAAATAACAAAGGAGGATAAAATGACTGTATTTAGGACTATAAAAGATAAAGAAAATCCTTATATTATGTTAAATAAATACTTTATCTATGATAGCAGATTAAGTTTAAAAGCCAAAGGATTGATGAGTTACTTTTTAAGCAGACCAGATCATTGGGAGTTCTACCAAATAGAAATCCTACAGCATTGTAAAGATAAAAAAGATAGTTTATCAAATACAATTAAAGAACTTGAAAAACGTGGATATGTAAAAAGGATTTTAAGAAGAGATCAACAAGGTAAGTTAATGGGTGGATATGATTATGAAGTTTATGAAATACCTGATGTTATTAACAAAAATGAAGAAGCTTGTACAAATATATCCGATATCGGAAAAACCGAAACCGGGGAAATCCGAAATCGGGAAAAACCTATTTCGGAAAATCCGCCCTTAGTAATTAATGATAGTTTAGTAATTAATGAATGTAGTAGTAGAAATGATGTTCAAAAGGTGATTGATCATTATTGCTCAAAAGCTTCAATACTAGAAACTAACCTTAAACCAATTGAATTTAGTGCAGTTATTAAGCTAATAGAAGATGAGGTGCCACTTAAACTTATAAATCAAGGAATAGATTTAGCATTTAAAAAATTTAGACCTAGTTTTGATGGGGATAAGATAAAATCTTTTAAGTATTGTGAACCTGTAATAAGAGGTTTATGGGCTAAAGAACTTGTTAAGAAGGAAGGTGTAAATAATGAACCGAGTAGGAGTAGTGATGGAGAAGAGCTTAGAGAACAAGGAATTGGATTATAAGTCTGAGCATTGTAAAAGTTGTGGAGATCCTATAAATAAACTAGTAAAAATAATGAATAAGCCAATGATAGTTCCAGTAATGTGCAGTTGTAGAGAAAAAGAGCTTAGGGAAAAAGAAATAAAAGAAAAAAATAAAGAGAAGCAGATAAGACTTAAGCAGATTATAAATAATAGTCTAATGGACCAGAAGTTTAAGAATAGTACTTTTGAAAATTGGGATTTTACTAAAGGAACTAAAAAAATGTATGAAGCCGGAAGCAAGTATGCAGATAGATTTCAAAGTATGAGAAAAGAATCAATTGGATATTTAATATACGGAAAACCAGGAAACGGAAAGACATATACAACAGCATGTATATCAAATGCATTAATAAGTAAGATGATTCCAGTGATATGCGTAAGCATTAATTCTTTGCTGGAGAGAATTAAGGAAACTTACAACAAGTTTGGAGAAGATGGAGAAAGTACAATTTTAAAAGGATTAGCCAATGCCGATTTACTGATAATAGATGATTTAGGGACAGAACAGGATACAGACTGGTCCAGAACTAAAATTTACAATATCTTAGATAGCAGATACAGGAATAGCTTGCCGTTAATAGTTACAACCAATCTACCACTAAGGGAATTAGAAGAAAGATATGAGAAGAGAACCTATGACAGACTTTTAGAGATGTGTACTCCTATACTAAATGATGGACCTAGTATTAGAGTAGAAAAGGCAAAAGAAAAGACAAGAATTTTAAAAAAGTTATTAGATTAAAAAAGGGGGATGTAATATGTTTACAGTTAAATTAGAGAACAAACATGAGATGTATGAGTTTAAAAGATATTTAGGAGAAAGAATAGACGAAAAGAAAGAGGAAATAGATGCTTTAAAACTTCATGCTGAAGAGTTAATTGATAAGAGAGTTGATCCTGAAATAGTGGATGCAGTTAATAAAACTATAGCTAGAAATATATATGATATAAGAACTGAGAGAAAGCTACTGGGAGAAGTGAGCAAGGCTATAATGGCAGCTGTACTAGATGAAAATGAATAAGCTAAGAAAACAATTATATAAAAGTATAGAGCAGTATGGATTAACAGATAGTAGAACAATTCAGTTAAGTCAAAAATTAGATATATATGTGGTTAAAGAACAATTAAAAAGGGGGAAAAGCAATGAAAGCATTATTAGTTAGTCTAATTGTATTAGGGTTTTCAAGTTTATATTTAAGTATATTAGCTTTAACAACAATAGTTAAAGAAAATGCTAAATTATACAGAGAAATAAAGGTGATAAATGAAAAGGTTGATAAGCATAATTTAAACCAGTTGCTGGATAGAGAGATTATAGAAGGGGAGATGAAAGCTATTAAATCAATTTAATGTTATATGGAAAGACGGTTGTGAAGTTATAGGCAACATTTACGAAACAGAGTTATTGGAGGAAAAATAATGGAAAGTGCATGGTTAATAAATTTTAAAAATGGTTATAAGGTGATTTTATCTGAAAGCACCTACAAGAGATATGAAAAAGAAACACCTAAGGAAGATGTATCCAGTGAGCATCATTGGTTTAGTATGGATAAATGTATTTCTAAGAATCCAGAAATTGATGTGGTAGATTAGGGGGCGTTTAATTTTGATTAGAAATTATGAAGGGTGTAAACACTGTTGTTGCTCTGATTGCCCTAATGAATGTAAACATTGTAAAGAATGTAATGAAGGATTAGATGGATATGGATATTGCAAAATTTATATGGATATGGAAGATGAAGAACAACTAAGCTTTTGTTAAGTTGTTTTGCAGAGGAGGAATAACATGAATAAAGTAACGCTAGTCGGAAGACTTACAAGGGATCCAGAGTTAAAGTTTACTCCAGGAGCAGGTACAGCCGTTACCACCTTTACACTAGCAGTAAATAGAAGATTCAAAAGAGAAGGTCAACCAGATGCAGATTTTATAAGAGTTGTAGTTTGGGGAAAACAAGCAGAGGCAACAGCCAGTTATATGCGAAAGGGAAACTTAATGGGTCTAAGTGGAAGAATAGAGACTAGAAGTTATGATGGGAATGATGGAACCAAGAGATATGTTACTGAAGCTGTAGCGGAGGAAATAGAGTTTTTAACAAGCAAAAGAGAAAATGGACAAGCTACTGAAAATTTAGCTCATAGCAGTGAGATAGATGGAGTTATGCCAATAGATGATGAGGATATACCTTTTTAAGGAGGGATTTTTTATGAAGAGAATTCCATTAACATATGTACAAAAGGAGTTCATGAAGGTTTTAGTTGAAAAGGTAGGTTTAAATTATGAAATTGGAAAGCAAATCAAATTTAAAGAAGTTAGCAGGTACTTTAATATATCTACTTCTACTGTAAGGGAAAGGTTTATGGCATTAGTAAATAAGGGGTGGATGGTACGAAGGAAAGAAGGTAATAAAGTATATTTTAAACTAGCTACAGAAGAGAGTCTGGAAGATACTGCGGTTATTACTAAAAATAAAAAATGTAAGGTAAACTTGGAAGGAAAATTTCAAGTAGGCGATAAAGTAGAATTTAAGATGAAAATACCACAAAAGCAAGATGTTAAGAAATCAATAGGAAACGTAGTAGCAAAAACCAATAAATTCTTTGTAATAATGGTTCAAAAAGAGAATCAAAGTATGTACAAAGAAAGCTTTCTATATAAGGATATCTTAATAAATGAAATCCAGGAGGTAAAAATTAATGGACAACCTATTACGACTTAAAGTTATTAACATGGCAACTAGTTTAGCTTTACAAGATAAGTCCAATAGGGCATTAGAAGTAGTAATTAAAGAATGTTTAGAAGAGGCTTGCATAAGACTAGGCATTTCCTTAAAGGAGCTAAAAGAGAAAGTTGTAAAAGAGAAAAATCTTACAGAGGTTTTCTAGATATGAAATATTTAAAAGGGGGAATAGATGATGAATATAAAACAACTAGCAGAAGAAGCGCATAAAAATGCAGTGGATCATGGATTTTGGGAAGAAGAATATAATGTGATTACTAAAATGAGTGTACAAGGATTTAACGATAGAGAAGTTAAGGCTGTAAAAAGAGCTTTTATGTGTCAAAGATTAATGTTAATAGTAACTGAAATATCAGAGGCAGTTAGTGAATTAAGAAAAGATGATAAAGAAAATTATAGTGAAGAACTTGCAGATATAGTTTTAAGAGTAGCAGATACATCATTAGGAGATACAGTGGATATTGAAAAAGAGTTAATAAAGAAGATGGATAAAAATAAGAATAGACCTTATAAGCATGGAAAGTTATTTTAACTAGAAGGAGGACTTAAAATGTTTAAAGTCTATTGTATGAAATGTAAAAAAGAAGTTAGTGAGGATACAAATCGATGTGAATGTGGTAATAGAAGTTTTGTTTACGGTAATAATTTTTATTTAGAAGGTGAAAAAGTTATTTGTAATTGTGGGTGCTATGCATATGGATTTTAAAGAGAAAGCAGTAAATACCCATAAATGTACAAATTGAAATAATACCATTAGTATTGAAAATTATAGAGATAAAGAAAATATGATGAGTTGGTATGATTAGCTTTTAGATAATT
Organism: Hathewaya histolytica; assembly: GCF_901482605.1. NCBI lineage: Bacteria > Bacillati > Bacillota > Clostridia > Eubacteriales > Clostridiaceae > Hathewaya > Hathewaya histolytica. Next base: position 1,263,205 of record NZ_LR590481.1, read on the forward strand.
AAACATTACAGATACAAGCTCAACTTAGAAAAACTTATATCTGTAGTGTACTAGAATATTAAAACTATAGTACAAAGGAGAGATATGAATTTATGGAAAAGATGATTAATTTAGAAAGCTTTGCAGATGGAGCCTTAGCTGAAAAAATGAATGCTGCACTAAAGGAGGTGTTAGAAAACATTGCGGATCCAAATACTGATTATAAACTAAAGAGAAAATTAACATTAGAACTTACTTTCGCATCTGGTGAAGACAGGGAATTAGCAGAAGTAAATATATTAGCAAAGACTAAATTAGCTCCTAACAAACCAATAGCAACAAAGATAATAATAGGAACTGATGGTAAAGGAGGAATCCTTGCAAGTGAATTTAAAAAACAAGTACCAGGTCAAAGTGTAATGAGGGTTGATGAAGAAACTGGTGAAGTGTTAAGTACTGGAGAAGAAAAAGAAATAGATCTTAAGGGAATAAAATTAGTAAAATAAATAAAAAAATTGGAGGAATAAAAAATGATAAATAGAGAAGGATTAGAGTATTTAGTAAGTTTAGGAGAAGAAAAGGAAATATTAGTTGAAACAGATCAAGGTTTATTTACTCAAATCTTGATAATTTACCAGCAGAACTATTAGTTCAAGTTAAGTCACATGATGAAGTTAGACTATATAGTCCTTTAAATGCAGACAGGGAAAGGGAAGAGTTTATTCAAGCTGAAGCAATCTTACCAAATAATATTAGGTATGATCAGTTTATAGATACAGAAAGATTTAATATTATGTTGCAAAGTAGTTTTGTAAATGTAGGAGATAAGGAAGTATTACTTAAGTATACAGGTTTAATTCAAGATGAAGCAGTAAAAAGTATAGGTGATGATGGAGTAAGCCAACAGGTTACAGTTAAAACAGGAGTAGCTAGTGTAGGACAAGCGGTAGTACCTAACCCAGTAAAATTGGCACCATATAGAACATTCCCAGAAGTAGACCAGCCAATAAGTGAGTTCATATTTAGAATGAAAGAAGGTCCTTCAGCAGCTATATTTGAATCTGATGGAGGAGCATGGAGAAACGAAGCAATTAAAAATATAAAGGAATATTTACAAGAAAGGCTTGAATGCTTAGATAACATTAAAATAATAGCTTAATAAAAGAATAACATCATATGAGGGCATAGTTATAACGCTATGTTCTCATATGAAAATCAAATGAAAAGGAGAGTGGAAACATTGAAAGATTGTGAGATATGTGGAGCTTCAGGGGAATTACATCATTGTATATTTAGAAGTCAAAGTATTGTATTAAAGGATTGTGAACTTAATTTCAAATATCTATGTCCTCAACATCACAGATTAAGCAATGATAGTCCACATAAGAGTAGAGAGGTAGCTATGAGGTATAAAAAAGAAGTGCAGGACAAGCTATTTGAGCTGTTTGACAAGGAAGAATATACAGAAGAAGATATTAAAAAGAAACTAAAGCTTAGTAATAAATCTTTAAGAATGTTATGTAAAACAATAAGTGGAGCAGGAATTTATAAAAGGGAAGAAATTATAAGAAGTTGTATGGGAGGAAGGCTATATGACTAATAGTAAACAGAAAGGTTCTAGAGGAGAAAGAGAACTTTCTAACAAGTTAAAAGAATACGGGTACAGTAAATGTAGAAGGTCTCAACAATATTGTGGAGCTAATGGAGATGCAGACGTAGTTGGATTACCTGGTATTCATATAGAGTGCAAAAGAGTAGAAAGATTAAATATATATGATGCGATAACTCAAGCGAAAGCAGATGCTCAAAAGGGAAAACTACCTGGAGTATTTCATAGAAAAAATAGATGCGAATGGTTAGTAACTATGACCTTAGAAGATTTTATAAAGATATACAGGGAGTGGGGTGAGCAAATGTGGGAAGAGCAGAAAGAAGAAGAAACAAAAGAGAAATAGATAGACTAAGTACATCAATAAATAAATTAGACCATAATCAAATACAACTAATAGATCACCTAGCAGGTGTTAAGGCTACGAATATGACTAAAGAGAGTATCGAAAAACTTGAGTTCATGGTAAATAGAGCAGTAACAGCATTATTAATACAGGTATTTCCAGAAAAAACATTTAAAGAAATAAAGGAAATAGAAAGTATTTATGGGGATTTAATTTTAGAAGATGCTGAAAAAATAAGAAGATTTAAAGATGAAACGAAGGGAGATAGTAAAATGGCTAAGAAAATGATGGAGAAATATGAAGCAGAGGTAAGGAAAGAGGTAATAAAACTTTTAGATAAGAAATTAACTCAAAAGGAAGCTATAGAAGAACTAGCAATAAAGTTTCCTAAACTAAGTAAAGCAATGGTTACAAATGAATATAAGAAAATTAAAGTTGAACTTAAAAAAGAAGAAGAAACCAAACCAATTAAAAAAGATAAAGAATTAGAAAATGCAGTAGAGTATATCTTCTCAGAAGAAGGACAAGCGCTATATAAAGAAAAACCAACTGTTGCAAAAAGTGAAACAACTGGCCATGTTGACCAAGTGGGAGAAGTGGTAGAAGAATCAGTTGTAAAGAAAGACTTGAAAACCGATCATATTGCTGACACTAGCAAAATGGTAGCAACTAGTTTAGAAGATTTTAAAGAGGAGGGACATAAAATAAAAGGATTAAAAGTTTTAGAAGAAAAGATTATAAGGACCATAAAAGTTAGAGGAGAAAATGGAGAGTATGAAGCTGAAACAGGAAAGGGAGTAGTTTTAAGTAGAGGAGACAATTCACTATACTTTGAAAATGAAGAACAATTAAATGAGTTTGTTTCAGAATTTAAAGAAGTGTTTAAGATGGTTGAATAAAATGGCATTAGTAATAGAAAAAAAGAAAACGGACTTTGATAGTCTGTTTTCAGAAGATATTAACCAGTATTATGATATAGCAAATTCATTTATTAATTTAAACACAGAAGACTACTTAACAGCTTTTGAAATAAGTAAGAAAGCATGGGTACTAAGTGATAGGTGGGCTAATATAGCAGCTAATGCTGGGAAGTTAGCTTTAAAAGAAAAATTTAATAAAACAGATTTAAAAGATTATTGTTATAGGAAATATAGAGGCATGCAGTATATCCATGAGTTTAGTAGAATGCTTTGGAACAAAGGAGAACAAGGTGGAAGAGAAAAGAGAATAGGAAGCTAAGATAAGAATTTAAAATTGGTTAGGAGTTGTTTTTTATGAGAAATACACTTGGAGATCTAAATAATCATTTGTTTGCACAGTTAGAAAGATTAGGTGATGAAGAATTAAAAGGCGAAAAACTTTCAGAGGAAATCAATAGAGCTAAAGCAATAACATCTGTTGCTCAACAAGTAATATCAAATGGTTCTCTAGTTATTGAAGTAGCTAAAGTATTTGATAACAGTGATAAATTTAATGCTGATCTTAAGAAACCTAAGATGTTGGAGGGTTAATAAATATGGTAGGAAGGCCAACTGAAAGTAAAAATAAAGTTCTTCATATATGGAGCAAAGAAGAAAAAGGATATCTTAAAAAAATAACACCAGGACATCATTACAAAGAAATTCAAAAGTTAATGAATGAAAAATTTAATTTAAGTCTTACTTTAAATCAAATAAAGGGTGCTATAGGTAGGTATAAATTAAATACTGGATTTAATGGGCAATTTAAAAGTGGACATATACCATTTAATAAGGGATTAAAAGGATTAACTCTGGGGGGGAAAAAACACAATTTAAAAAGGGTAATAAACCTCATAATTATTTACCTGTAGGCACAGAAAAGATTAAACATGATGGATATGTATGGGTAAAGATTCAGGATTCAAAGAAGTGGAAACAAAAGCATGTTTTAATATGGGAAAAGTACAATGGACCTAAACCAAAGGGGAGTGTAATTATCTTTGGTGATGGGGATAGATATAACTTTGATATTGATAATTTGATTTTAGTAACAAGGAAACAATTATTAATGTTAAATAGGAATGACTTAATACAAAAAGATGCTGACTTAACAAGGACTGCAGTAATCATAGCAGATATATATCAAAAGATAAATGAGAAAAGTTAAGGAGGTTTAATTATGAGAGAGATTAAGTTTAAAGCATGGGATAAGAAAAATAAAACAATGGCATATAGTGATGATGGCAACCAAGGATACGGATGGTTTACTGATAACAGTGGATGTATGCTTTGTGTAAGAATCGAAGAAAGAAGAGATATAAAACTTAACAATATAATGCAATATACAGGCCTTAAAGATAAGAATGGAAAAGAAATTTATGAGGGGGATATCATTAAATTTCTATGGGAAGAAGATAGTTGCTGGGGAGAAGCAGGGGAATATAAAGGATATATAGCATTTAATCAAGGTGTATTTGAAATAGTGTATATAGGGAGAGACAAAATAAGAAAATATCCAGGTGGTGGTTGGTCAGAAAATAATACGGAAGATGATATTAAATCTTTCTTAGTATGGACTGGGGAAGAAAATATTGAAGTTATAGGTAATATCTCTGAAAATCCGGAATTATGTAGTAAAGAATAAGGAGAGAATCAAGTTGAAGGTTAAAGTAAAATGTGATGAATGTAAAACTATATATAAAATCGATGCAGAGTCTTTGAAAGAAGCAAAAAGTTTTAAAAAAGCAACAAGTTGTACATGCATGAAATGTATGAGCTTAAGTGGCGTTGATCTAGTAAAAATACATGGCAATACAGTAATGTTAGTTTGGAACTAATATAAAGGAGAAAAAGTATGAAATCGAATAAAAGGATTTTTAAAACAATAGACGGTTTAGAATTGCTTGTTATAAACAGAAAATCGGCTGTGATTTTTGAAATAAGGAATAATCATGAGGAAAATAACTTTGATTTTCACCTAAGATTTAATTCTGATACGTTTAAATATTTATTTGAGTATCTTGAAGAAGTTTCAAACAAATCTTGGAGCAATATAAATCCAAAAGAAGCTGATAGTCTTGGTGCTGATTATGAGGAGTATTATGATAGGCAATTTGACAATAATGGATATTTATCAATCAGAAAAAATCAGTTACAAATAGAAAGACCAGTGTTAGAAAGTAATAAACTATATCAATTCAATAAGCGGAAAATGGAATCATTTTTATATGATTTTAGAAAGGTGTTAATGTTTTAATTTGAAAATATTGTGATATAACTATGAAAATTAAAATGTAAATAATGTTCTTTGAAAATTGAATAATGCGGTATTAGGGAAATATGTTATAATTTACTTAAGGTAGGTATATAAATAGTAATTTGACGATTTGTTGAACTTATTTTGTAGAAACTGATGGTAAAATATTATGTATTGCATGGAGGAGCATTTATGGTAGATAAACAAACTCCTATAGAAAAAATTAGGAACTATTATGAAATTTCAAAATATTTAAATGATACTCAAAAAATAAAACTTAAAGATATGTTAGGAATAACAAATGATGATGAAAGTAGAATTAATGGACTTGAAAATGAAACAGAGTTTTTAATGATGATATATCTTCTTGGTTGGGCTGAGAAGATTACATCGATAGATGAAAGTGCTTCTCCTTTGACAGGAGCAAAGACATCTGACTTCTTAGTGGAGACTATTAATGGCAAAAAATTAGCTATTGAGGTTAAATCATCAAAAAAGTATCAAATTAAATTTTCAAAAAAATTAGTATTAGAGAAAAAGAACTTTTCTGAAAATTATAATTGTGAAGCCTATTTTGCAATTAAATTAGCAGGACATTGGATGTTATTTAGTAATCAGTATATAATTGAACATAATTTTAAAATTTCTCTGACAAAAGATTTTGTTAACTCTGAGCTTAATGATATTTTAGGAGAGAGAATATTTTTATTTCCAAGAGGGCTAGAAATTCTTTCGATATATTCGAAGAAAAAAATAGGTATTGGGATACAACATCCTCATTATGGGAATTTAATTAAAATTCAAATTAAAATATTTGGTAAAAAAGTATATACAGTTACAACACAAAATAAAGAATATTTATTTTTGTCGTATGTGTTAGAAAATGTTCAGGATGTCATGTCAAACCAAGAGCAAGAAATTAAATCATTAGATTCAGATAGAACTTTAATTCTTGAAAAATTTAATCAAGATTTTTCATTACTAAAATTATCTTGCTTCCTTATGGCACCTATAAAACATATGATAGATAATGACTCAGGTACACCTTATACATTTGAACTTTTTAAAGAAAAAATGAAGGGAAAGGACAAAACTTTTATTAATAGAAATCTTGTACTTAACTCATTAGATTTACTTGATAAAGAAGGTTATCCAATAACTATGTTTTTAAATAAAGAAGGTTATAGACTTGGCGATTTAAAAATTAAATAGATGTAATGAAAAGATAATGATTGTATATGTAAATCACAAAGAATGATTATGTAAAAAACAAATTCCAATTTAAGGTTGATTATTATAAAAAATAATTTAATTATTAGGACAAGTTCATATTACATTGATTGGTATTAAATTATAAATGTGGATTTTAAAGGAGTGATATTGTGAATTTGGTTGTAGAATACTGTAAAGATAATTTTTACTCTCAATTTGATTCAGATAAGCTATTGGATCAAATTAATAAAAACATAAATCCATTTATTACTGAAATAAGTCATGAAATGCTCTATCTTTTAGATAAGATAGTGACAACAGATCCTTGTTCGTATTGGAACACATCTGTTTGTGGGCAAGTATATGAATTACTGGAAGACTTATATAATAATCATAATGACACTTTAGAAATTGATGAAACAATTTTTGAGTATTTCTTAATGGGTTATAATTCATACTCACAGCTTTCTGAAATAATATTAGATTTGCGTAACTTTAATATATCTCAAGAAATAAAAACACGACTGTATCGTTTACCTACCTATACTGCAATTCTTGAAAGTTGTTTATCAAACTTTTTAAGAGTTATTGCTTTTTTGACAGGGAAAGCAATAAATAAAGATTATACCTCTCAAAATACGCTAGGTAAGTTAGTTGCAGTAATTGAGGCAAATGGATATGAGGAAATTACAAAAAATATTAATGTGAATTTACGAAATGCAATAAATCACGGAAAAGTAGCAGTAAAGAGGGAGGCAATTGGTGATAAATTATGTTTTTATTATGTTGAAAAACATGTTTCTAAGTGCCTTGAGTTACCTGTATATAAATTTGATAATGTAATAGATTCTGCATTTGACACAGCTAGTGGAGTATTGCTAGGATTGTCCCTTTTTATTAATAAGCACGTTGGATTATTAAATATTGATACTGCAAAAAGAGAGTATCCAGCTTTTTGTTTGCTTGCAATGCAACTTAGTATGCCTGGGATTTGTTGTCGTAGTATTAGCGATACTGGTAGTAATAAACAACTAAATGTTGATATAGAAATTGAAAATACAGACAGAGGTTATATCGGTCAAATTGCAACGTTAATGGCTATATTGGTTTTTGACCATTACAAAGAATATGAGCAATACATGTTCTCTTTCAGCAATCCTAGAATGATTACTGGATGGATACGGTATACAAATCAAGAGATTCTTGATATGTATACCAAAGAAAAGAATTTTGATGTTGTATTAAAAAGTGTGATTGATAGAAATGATTTCATTATTTTTGAACCTTCAACTGAAGCTGTAGATTTAAATGAAGTAAAATATTTTTGTTTTCCAAACTATACAAGTGACAAATATAAAATTAATAATATACAAGATGTCAGTACAGAGACTCGAAAGCGGTTAAAAGCCCATTTATTTATCGGAGATATTGAAAATAAGCAAGAAATTCTTAAGGTTGTTACTAATGCAATCGATTGGTTAAAGGATATCAAGAATCCACCATCACCAAAGATGCAACAAAAGCACGGGTTAATGGAAGCAGATGATTTATATATTAATGTTTATAAAAAAGATTATAGAAGAAATAAGGATTTATTTCCTAGTAATGAGAATTTTGTTTGCTTTGTAGATTATAATTTAACAGGAGAAACTACACTTAAAAATGGAGGAATACCAGAAAGTATTTGGAGGAAGTTTTATCATGAAATAATAGGTAATATTAAATTTGCGTGGCGAGAAGGGTGTTATTTTAAAAGACATGCTAAAAAAGTTGGTCGTAATGATCTTTGTCCCTGTGGAAGTAGTAAAAAGTACAAAAGATGTTGTGGAAAGTGATTTTTATAGATCTTATTATACTGAGTTTTGAGTATTCAGGTTTATATTAAGGAGAATTATAAAAATAAACATCATATTAAAGTATCGCATTATTCACAAATGAATATGCGGTATTTTTTTATTTAATAATTAAAAGTAGGTGATTAAATGGAAGATAGAGAGTTATTTAGAAAAACAGAAAAGAGATTATACGATCATTTTAATAGGGAAGATATCATAAAGAAAAAAGAAGAGTTAATAGCCTTATATAGCACACAGTTAAAAGAGTTGGAATCTGACATTAAAAATAATAATGTAAGACTAGATACAGGTTTAAAATCTATAAATTATGATGAAAAGGTTCAAACGTCAACAATTGGTACAAGCTTTATGGAACAGGAACTTATAAAAGGAATAACAAGACTAGAAAAAGAATGGAGTTTTAAGCAAAATAAAATAGAACAATTAAAAAAAGAAATTAGAGATATAAATGAATTAGCTATAACTATAGAAAGTAATATAAATATGCTAAATGATGAGGATAAAAGATTTATAGAATTAAAATATAAAAGAAGTTTAGAGGTACAGGTAATAGCAATTAAACTAAATATGTCATCAGCTACAGCTTTCAGGTTAAGAAAGAAATTGGTTTATGATATAGCAAATTGGTTTAGATTTATTGATAGTGAGTTGATAGTGAGTTGATAACAAAAGGAATTTCAGTGTGTTATTATAGTATTATAGACCAATATAAATTAGTCAAATCCTCCCATGGCTCGTTTAGGCGGACGAATAGTAATGACGATACTTATATTCTGTAGGTGGTATAAGTGGAGTGAAACAATGTAACTATGGATAAATCCTTACCTACAGGTACCAGTATAAAAAAAGCACTTATACAAGGTGAGTGATTCGCTCCTTACTGAATGTATAGGTGCTTTTTACTTGGTGGCGGTGTGTAACTTTAACCCAATATAATAAAACATAAACACTAGGAGTGATGTAAATGTTAAAGCCACCAATACCACGAATGGGTGGGAAATCAAAACTAAGAAAAACAATTATTGAAATGATACCAGAACATACTTGTTATATAGAGCTGTTCTTTGGAGCTGGATGGGTTTATTTTGGTAAAGAGCCTTCAAAGGTTGAGGTTATTAATGATATAGATAGAGAGTTAATAAACTTGTTTAAAATGATTAAATACCATGCTCCAGAGATAGAAAGAATGCTAGAGTATGAGTTTTCAGGTAGAGACATATTTGAGGAATATAAGAATTGCAGCATAGGATATTTAACTGAAATTCAAAGGTCCATTAGATTTCTATATTTAATATCCCAGAGTTTTGCTGGGAAAGGAAATCATTATGGCTATGGCACAAACACTAAACCTAGTCCACAAGTTTTCTATACAGGAGTTTTGGGAGATCTAAAGGAAAGGCTTAGAAATACCTATGTTGAAAACTTGAGCTTTGAAAAAATAATAGAAAAGTATGATAGGGAACATAGCTTTTTCTTTTGTGATCCACCGTATTTTGAAACAACAGGATATGGGAATGAGTTTGGAGAAAAGGAACATCTGTTATTAAGAGATAAGCTTATAAGTCTAAAAGGTAAGTTTCTTTTAACGATAAATGACCATTCCCAGGTAAGAGAATGGTATAAAGATTTTAATATAAAAGAAACAGAAGTTAATTATTCAGTATCCAGGGAACAGAAAGCTAGAGGAAAGTATAAGGAGCTGATTATTACTAACTATTAGAATATATAAAATAGGACCTTCAGGTTTGATTAAACTTGAAGGTTTTTTCTACATACTTAGCAAAGGCTAAGAGATTTTTATTCATATACATAAAAGGAGATAGAATAATGAATTATTGGGATAAAGTATTTAAAGCATGCGATATGAATGTTAAGAAATCAACTAGAAGAGAAAAGAAGTACTGCAAAGGATTTGAAAAAGGTGAGAATGGATTTTGTAGGCATTATTTAGGGTGCAAGATAGATATAGAAAGTTGTTATAATCAATGTTCATATAGAGGTGAAAGAATATGAGAATAGGTGAAATATTAAAAGACCAGCAACCAGAAGTATATAAAAAGTTAAAAAGTGATAAGAAAGAGAAGAGAGGGAAAGAAAACCTCTCTTTTTCTGATTTGAGGCAACTTATGAAAAAGGATAGCTATTATAGGGGTAAAGGTGGAAGTATAAAACAAAGGAGTTGGAATAAATGAAAAGAGTAAGTAGAAACTCAGCAAAGAAACTAAGAAAAGTGGGAAGAAAGATTAAGAAAACTAAGAATGGGTATTACCTAATTGGGTAATATTTAATTTGCGAGAAACAAATAATCCCTTTATGTGGAATTCATAAGAGAAAAAGACGAATGATTGTTAAAGGAAAACATCCTAAAGCATGGAATAGCATATTTGGGGGTGTTTTTATGGAAAAAAGATATCAAGTATTTATTAGTTCTACATTTGTGGATTTGAAAGAAGAAAGAGAGGAAGTAATGAAAGCAATTTTAAGTTTAGATTGTTTTCCAGCTGGTATGGAGTTATTTCCTGCATCAAATCAATCTCAATTTGATTATATAAAGAGAATAATCGATAAGAGTGATTACTATATTTTAATTATTGCAGGAAGATATGGTACAGAAGATACTGATTGTATAGGATTTACTGAGAAAGAATATGACTATGCTAGAAGCAAAGGTATACCAGTATATTCATTTATATATAAAAATATTGATAGGATAGAAAGAGGAAAGACTGATAAAAGCGAGGTAAAGCTTAAAAAATTAAAGAGCTTTATAGAAAAAGTATCTAAAGATAAAATGTGTAGTTATTGGGAAAATAAAGATCAATTAAGTAATGGTGTAGAGAAAAGTCTAAGGAAGGGATTTAAAGATGATCCAAGAAATGGGTGGATTAAAGGACATCTTTCTAATATAAATAATGATATTGAAAATATAAAGAAAGAAAATGAAAAATTGCAGAAGCTAGTACAAGAATTAAAAGCGAAAATAAGCGAAGATGAATTTAGTGATGTTTTAATTAAAGGTGATAGAAGCATAATAATTTTTTATGATGTTATTAGGAAAGATACTTCTAAATTAAGTGGGAAATCTATTAAATTGACTTGGAATATACTATTTAAAAATCTTCAAGGATATTTTTATGATTATGTTGAATTTGATATGTCTAAGTCTAGTATTGAACATATGTTATCAAAATATTTAGAATCTGATGAACTGACACAAATTAAAATACATACAGATGACTTTAATAAAATTATATATTACTTTGAAGAATTAGGGTTACTAAATATTATGGAATCTGAATTTGAAAGTTATGTAAAAATAAGCGATAAAGGTAAAAAATATTATAAACAACTATGCATCCATAAGAAATAAATTTTATTAAGTTAATATAAAAATATCCGTTATATGTAAATTTAAAAGATATATGACGAATGAAATTTGAAGGTAAACCTCTATAAGTGTAGAAATTTATACTTTATGGGGGTGGGATTATTGGATGAACTAAGCAAATTAGTAGGTATAGTATCAGCATTAGGAGCACTTGCGATATCCTCTATATATTTTCTATTAAATTTTTTCTACAACGAGCTTAAAAGAGAGCTCAATCCTATTATAAAAAGGTATTCCAAAGTAGAAAGCATTATGGCAGTACTTTTAGTTATATTGTATTCAATAATAATGATATTTTCCATTCTTGCTGTTATAATACATCCGCAGTTAAATAAAACAGAACAAGTAAATAATCTAGTGAATTTAACGTTTATAGTTTTTTGGATTGTATCATTACTTATAATAATCTTTTTTGTAGGTAGATCAATAAGGATTTCTATGAAATATATTACTGACATATCATATAACAAAAGAAAAAAAATAAAAAATAAACTTATGATAAGATTAATAATAACAAGTTTATTCGGGGTTTTTTGGGCGCTTATAAGTTTTGTTTGCATAGAATTAATTTTTGGAAGAAATGTAATAATTACTTATGGTGGTAATGAGGTTTATACTAAAATAAGCATAGATGGTTTCAAAGAAGGATATAAAAGAAATCTCTCTATATATGTTAATGGTAAAAAGTTTGAACTATATGATGAACAAGATGAAAAAGAAACTTTAAATACTATTACCATTAGTTCTATTAATAAGAATCTATATGTAGATAAACTTTTTAATATTTCAAAAGGTGATTTTATAGAAATAAGAGAGAACGGTAAACTTATTGTAAAAGATAGGTATAAAGTTTATGGTCATTGGATTAACATAATTGAAAAAATGATTATAATAATAATACCAGTATCAACCGTCGCTATTACATTAGGTATATATCTGACTTTTAGAAAGTTTCATTATATAAGAAAGTATGTAATAAGGTGTTCAAATACAGATTATGTTGGGCAGATTTGGTTTGAATATGATAATTTTTATTTTGCTAGGATAAAGGATGAGTTTAGATATATAGCAAAAAGTCAAATTAATACATTATATGTCGTAAAAGACATAAATGATAAAGATAAAATGCAAATTACTGAAGCTGAAGGTTTGAAAATCGGAGAAATATATAATATTAAGCAACTTAAGCAATGGAAAGTTTATATTAATATTAAAATAACTTTAAAAAAGATAATTTTACAAATAAAAAGGTGCCTTAAAAAGTTGTTGTTATCTGCAGTCAATACTTATAATAAGGTATTGCTTAAATACAAGATTATAGCAATAATTATTGTAGGAGTTGGGATTTATATGTATAGGCACATATAATAAGTTTGATAGTTTTGTTACAAATATCTCCTTTTTATACAAGTTATAGAGGGAAAGTACGAATGATTGTTGGAGGGGAATCTCCTAAAATGTAGAAAATACAGTTAAGGAGGTGATAATGTATGAATATTGTTTAAGATAAACTTACTTCAAGATGGTATATAGGATTTAATATACCAAAAGAGAAAGCCGTAAGCCTTAAAAATTATTTTAATATTGGAATAGATGCTGGAAGTAAAGGTTATGAAGTTTTAGCTAATGAAGAGACTAGAAAAGTTTATTCTAATTATAATTTTATAGTTAGCCATTATGAAAAAGAAGCACTAAAAGATATTGAGTCAATTGTAAATTGTTTAATTAATAAAGAGAACTCTTAAAGGGATTCTCTTTTTACTTTACAAAATAAACAAATAAGCAATTAGCATGAGGTGGTGTTATGGAAGACATAAGAGGACCAGATATAAAGGAATTAGCTGAAAAAGATTATATCAAAGGAATGAAATATAAAGATATAGCAGCTAAATATAATGTATCTTTAAATACAGTGAAGAGTTGGAAACAAAGATATAAATGGAATAGAAAAGGGGTGCATACAAAAGAAAAGGTATGCATACAAAAAAAGAATAATAAAAAAAGTGTACAAGAGCCAATGCAACAGGAATTTTTGGATAACTCCGAACTTACTGATAAGCAAAGGCTTTTTTGTCTTTATTATATTAAAACTTTCAATCAAACAATGGCAGCTATAAAAGCAGGGTATTCTCCTGAAAGGGCACATGTAACTGGAAGTGAATTAGTAAGAAATAGTAAGGTAAAGGCTTATATTAAAGAATTAAAAGGTAAAATGACAGAAGAGTTATTTATAGATGCCATGGATGTGTTAAATAAATATGTAGAGATAGCTTTTTCAGATATAACAGATTACTTAACTTTTGGACAAAAGGAAGTACCTATTATTGGACCATTTGGGCCTATGAAAGATGAAGAAGGCAATGAACTTACTAAGGTAGTAAATTACGTTGATTTTAAAGAAAGTAGCATAATAGATGGAACTATTGTAAGTGAAGTTAGACAAGGCAAAGAAGGGGTATCAATTAAATTTGAGGATAGAATGAAAGCGTTAGATAAGCTATCTCAATACTTTGATTTATTCCCTGATAACTTTAAGAGAAAGATAGAAGAAGAAAAAGTAAAACAGTCTAGGGAAAAACTTGAACTTGAAAAATCAAAGGTTGTTGGATCAGATGAAAAAGTTGGAGATGATGGTTTCCTAGAGGCATTAAAAGGAGAAGTACAAGAGGTATGGAGTAATGAGTAAAAAGAAAGTTGCTCTATTTAAATTTAAACCATTTTCTAAAAAACAAAAACAAGTTTTAAATTGGTGGATGGAAAGTTCTCCTGTATCAGATAAAGATATATTGATTGCAGATGGTTCTGTAAGGGCAGGTAAAACTGTAGTTATGTCTTTAAGTTTTGTAATGTGGGCAATGGAAGTATTTGATGGCGAAAATTTAGCCTTATGTGGCAAAACAATAGGTTCCTTAAGACGTAATGTAGTTAAACCACTAAAGCGAATGTTAAAAGGTAGAGGATACAAGTGTAAGGAACACAGGGCAGATAATTACATAACTATTTCTAGGAATGGTGTAAGTAATGATTTTTACTTATTTGGTGGTAAAGATGAAGGTTCACAGGATCTTATACAAGGTATAACCTTAGCAGGGGTTTTATTTGATGAAGTAGCTTTAATGCCTCAATCATTTGTAAATCAGGCAACTGCAAGATGTTCTATTGATGGTGCCAAGATGTGGTTTAACTGTAATCCAGATGGACCATATCATTGGTTTAAAGTGGAGTATTTAGATAAGCTAGAAGAAAAGAATGCTGTACATCTACATTTTACTATGGATGATAATTTATCATTAAGTGAAAAGGTAAAAGAAAGATATAAGAGAATGTATTCAGGTATATTCTATAAGCGTTATATCTTAGGTTTATGGTGTTTAGCTGAGGGAGTTATTTATGATATGTTCAATGAAGACTTCCATAAAGTTAAAACAGTTCCTAGAAAATATGAAAAGTATTATGTATCTGTAGACTATGGTACTCAAAATGCTACTGTATTTCTTCTTTGGGGACTATGTGAGGGTAAGTGGTATATTGTAAAAGAATACTACTACAGTGGTAGAGATAAAAGCTTACAAAGGACAGATGTTCAATACTCTAAAGATTTAAAAAAATTCTTAGGGGGTATAGTACCTGTAAAAATAATTATAGATCCTTCCGCAGCAAGCTTTATAGCTCAATTAAAAGGTGATGGATTTACACAAATAAGAAAAGCAAAAAATGATGTTTTAGATGGTATAAGAACAGTTGCAAGCGCATTATCACTAGATATTGTTAAAGTTAATGATTGCTGCAAAGAAACCATGAAAGAGTTTACTTCTTATGTATGGGACCCTAAGAAAGCATCTATTGGCATGGAAGAACCTTTAAAAGATAAAGACCACTGCATGGATGCAATGAGATATTTTATATATACAATACTTAAACGTAATATTGAAGTTAAATATGACAAAGAAATATACAACAAAGGTATGGGTCTTAAGAAGAATGTACCATTACCATATAAGAAAGGAGGTACGATATTCTAATGAATAACATAAAAGAAAGATTACTTAATCTAAGTGATGAAGAGAAAAAAGAAAGAGAACGTGCATTAAAAGACTTCCTTTTTTACTTAGGGGAATGTGAAGATATAGAGAAAGCTAAGAATAATCCCATATTATTAGGTCAAAGCTGGATTACATTAGATGATTTAGATTATGTTCCAAGCCAAATAATAGATAATAAAGTTAAACCTCTTATTAACAAGCAGGCAAGATTTATGTTTGGTAAAGAACCTAACTTATTGTTTAAACCTTTAAAAGATAATAGTAAAGAAATGTGTGAAGAGCTTAGGCAATACGTCGATTCCATATTAAGTGCTAATAAATTTTGGAGTACTACTTTAAAGATATTTAGACTTGCAACTGTAACTAAAAGAGTAATGTTAAGAATGGAAGCTAATCCAGGTAAACCTATAAAGATATATTATCATGATATTAATGATTTTAACTATGAACTAGATCCTGATAATATAGGAAGACTTAAGAGTGCTACATTAGTAAAACAAGACTCCAGTACAATTAAAAAAGAAACTAATAATCAGATATGGTATAGATTTAATTACTATATGGATAAAGATGAGTTATGTCATCTAAAAACAGAGATTTTTAAAGGAGATAATTTAGAGGAACCAATATCTGTAGAAGAAACTAGTACAGGATTAAGCAAAATACCATGTTGGGTAATTGCAAACGAACAAAGTATAGTTAACCCTAAAGGCTTAACTGATATAAAGGATTTAAGACCGCTGCAAGAGAGATACAATAGGCGATTAAGTGATTTTGATGATGCTTTAAGATTTTTAATGTTTGGACAAACAGCTGTTATAGATGCAACAGAAGATACGGTTAATAGCTGTAATATAGCACCTAATTCACTTATGGCTTTAAAAAGTATTGAGGATACAGACAGTAATAAACAGGCTAAGGTACAAAGGGTAGAAAGTAATTTTACTAGTGCGGAACCTGTAAAAATGTTTCTTAAAATTTTAGAAGATAGTATGTATGAAAAGTTAGGCATACCAAGACCAGAACAATTACAAAGTATACCAAGTGCTAAGAGTATTAAATATATGTATACGGAACTAGTAGCACGTTGTGAAGAAAAATGGCATGATTGGGAACCTTCTATTAGGCAACTAATAAGATTGATAGTAGAAGCTTGTAGTAAATTAAATTGTTATAGTGAATGGAATCATGAATGGGATAAGTTATTATATAATATAGTTTTAGAAAAGAACTACCCTATACCTGAAGATGAAGAGGATAAGAAAAGACTCGGCATGGAAGAGGTTAATCTTAAAGTTAGAAGTCATAGAAATTATATAAAAGAATTGAGCAATGATGAGGATTATGAGGAACACTTTAAAGAAATCATAGAAGATAGTAAAGCACTTAATGAGGCTGAACAGGATCCATGGACAAAAGCTGTGGAAGATGAAATTAATAAATCTAATGGTGATTCATAATGAATGAATATCAAAGGAGAGTTTTACAGGGAAGAAAAGAATTCTTAAAACTTACACAACAACAAGAAAAAGAATTACTCAATATATATAAAGAAGCAGGAAGGCAAATAGCATATAAACTTTCCAAAGCTAAACCAGGAAGTTTAACATCAAGATATTTAAATGAACTAAATAAATCTATAAATAGGTACAGGATTGAACTAAAAGGAGAATTATATAAACACTCAAAAGAAGTTATAAAAGCAAGTTCAGAAATAGCATCTTATGTTCAGTTGAGTTATTTAGACATGATTGCTCCAAATCAAAACATTAGGAGTTCCTTCAATAAAATGTTTACTCAGTTGCCTAACAATATTACTAAGCAACTTATAAGTGGTAGCTATTATGAAGATGGCAAAACATTAGATAAAAGACTTTGGAACATAACTAATAAAAATGCTAGGGACATAGATAGCTTAATAAAAATTAATGTATCTAAAGGTGTTAATGCTAGAGAACTTGCTAAGGAATTAGATGCTTATATTAATCCATTAAACAAATTAACTCCTAATACTTTAGAATCAGGCATGAGTAAGAATATATCATATCAAGCTCAAAGATTAGCAAGGACAAGTTTAACTCATGCTAATACAGAAACTTATATTCAGGGTTCAAAGATGAATCCATTTTGTCAGGGGCTTAAATGGAATCTTAGTCCTAGTCATTATGAGAGACAGGTTGCTAAATATGGTGAAGATATCTGTGATGAATATGCAATACAAAATAACTATGAGTTAGGAGCTGGGATATATCCATCAAGTCAATATCCAGTAGCGCATCCTAATTGTCTTTGTTATCTTACACAAGAGAATATCCCAATAGAGGATGCAAGGGCCGAACTTATAAAATGGCTTAATGGAGAAAGTAACGCTAAGCTAGATAAATGGCTAGAAGATTATGGAGAAGAATATGGTATAGGAGGGTTATATGAAAGTAATATGTGATAACTGTAAAAGAGAATTTGAAATGAAACAGGATAAACTAGAGGAAAAGTATTTAGGTGCAATGTATACAGAGGTATTCTATAATTGTCCTCATTGCTGTATAAAACATTTGGTAGGGGTAATGAATGCTAAATGCAGGCACTTAAAAAGGAAGATGGAAACACGGATTTTAAGAAGATTTAAGGATACTAATAATATTAATACAGTAGTAGCTGATAAGGACATAGATAATATTCAAAAAGAACTTAAAGCAGAGATGGATAGAATAAATAAGGGATAGCACTTACTAAGTTAAATGGTAGGTGCTTTTATTATGTCTAAAATTAATGGAGGAGTTTATGCATAAAAATGAGATTAAGGATTTAATATTCTTTATGTTAATTGTAGCATTTTCATTTTTTTATAGATATGTTCCGTTAGAATTACAAGGTTTTATTGGATTTTTATCTGGAGTGATTGCTATGTGGACAAGAATTAAAGAAAAGTAGGAGGAAAAGAAAGTGAAAAAATTAATTACTATTCAAAAAAGAGAAAAGTTAAATGATGTTTATGCAGTGGATAACGCTGGTCCAGGAGGTGCTTATCATAGATATATAATATGTGAGCATGATGAAACTTGTTGGTGTGATGGAAGTAATAACATTGGGGTATTAGAGGATATTTATTTCCAAAAGGGACCACGTAAAGAAAAAGATAGCCAACATGGAGTGATCGATAGTGACTTATTAGAAATAGTAAATGATAGATTGAGAGCGTTCCAAGATGGACCATATAAATGTGTTGAGAATGAAAATGCACTTAAAGCTATTAATGAAGCATTATACTGGATGAATAAAAGAGTTGAAGATAGAATTGAAAGAAATGTATTAGGAAGGAATGAAAAATAATGGCTAAATATAGAAAGAAACCAGTTGTAATTGAAGCATTCAAGTATGATGGCGATTTAATAAATAGCAAAGGGGAATATTACGCCCCAGAGTGGGCAGAAGTTGCCTGCAAATATGGAACATTATATTTTTATGAATTTGAAGGAAAGCCAGGAGAATTATTCATTAAAACATTAGGGGGAAATCATCATGTAAGCGTTGGTGATTATGTTATTAAGGGAGTGCAAGAGGAAATATATCCTTGTAAGCCAGATATATTTAAAAAAACATATGAAATAGTTGAGTAAAGTCTTAGTAATAAGGCTTTTTTTATTTTTAGTTTTTAAAGAAGAAATAATAAAACTCTAATCTTGGCCACAACCATGTAAAAAAGTGAATTAGAGAAAATCAGGAGGAGTAAATAGTATGGCAAAACTTAAAGAGATATTAGGAGAAGAGTTATTTAATAAACTTCCAGAAGATAAACAAAAGGAATTTAAGGATAAAGACTTAGAAGATATATCTGGGGGAGCTTACATACCAAAACAAAGATTTGATCAAATAAATGAACAGGCTAAGGAATATAAGAAACAAGTTGGAGAAAGAGATCAGCAAATAACAAAGTTCAAGGAGGACTATAAGGATGTAGATGGACTCAAGGAAAAAGTATCAGAGTTAGAGGAAATTAACAAGAAACAAAAAGAGGATTATGAATCAAAAACAACTCAAATGGAATTTGATTATAAGTTTGATAAGGCTATAGGAGCATATAAAACTAAAAATCCAAAAGCATTAAGAGCTCTTTTAGACATGGACAAGGTAAAACTAGTTGATGATACTTTTATAGGATTAGAAGAGCAGGTAAAAGCTTTAAAAGAATCGGACTCTTATCTATTTGAAGATAATAACTTACAAGTAACAGAAACTATAGTAGGGACAGGAGTTATAGGAGGTGGTCAATCTTTAATTAGCAATATAAATAATACAAAAACAGAAAGTTTAGGAGAGAGGCTTGCAAAGGAAAAATCTGAACAATTAAAAGGAAATGAACAATTAGATAACTTCTTTAAGTAAAAAATATTAGGAGGTAAAGTCATGAGACAAAGTAATTATAAGATTTCAGTAGGACAAAGGGATATTAGAGAAATAGCAGGGGATCATTATGTAAATATAAATATTAAAGTTAGAAAGACAGATGTTACAGATAAGCTAAAAGAAGGAGTATTACCAGCAGGTACTACAGTAGATCCAAAGGGTAAACCGGAAAATGGAGCAACTTCATTTGGGATAGTGTTTGCAGATGTTGATTTTAATAATTCTAAAGGAACAGAAATATTACCTGTTATGATACATGGTTTTGTAAACAAAGCTAAATTAAAAGAATATACCGGTGAAGAAGTAACAGAAGAAGCTATAAAAGCTATGAACATGATTAAATTTCTATAGGAGAGTGATAGTATGGAATTAAAGGATTTTATAAACTCAAAGGAAATAGCATTATATATTAAAAATTTACCGCCACAAATTAAACTAGACGAATTACTATTTCCAGTCACAAAACAAATATCTACAGAAATAGAGATAGCAAAGGGTGCTAAACAAAGACCGGTAGCATTAAGAATGAGTACTTTTGATGTAGCTGCCAAGGTTAGAGCATTAAAAGCAGATGTATCTGTGGAAAAGAAGGAAATGCCATTCTTCAAAGAAGCTATAGGTATTAAAGAAAAGGATAGAAGGGATCTTATCTTAGCTCAAAAGTCTAACAATAAGAATCTTGTTGAATTTATGGTTAAGAACGTATTTGAAAATTATGCGACTCTTGTTGCTGGTGCCGATATTCAATCAACTAGAATGAGAGCACAGTTAATGCAAAAAGGTGAAATAAACATTGAAACAGAAGATGGAGATATAGTAGTGGACTATAGAATACCTGCTAACCACAAAGAAGTACTCCAAGGTACTGCTAAATGGAGTGATCCGACAGCTGATATAGTAGGAGATATAAAAAGGTGGCAAAGGGTATTTACTGATGAAGGCATGGAAAAGCCAAGTAGATTACTTATAACGGAAAAAACATTTTTAAATACAGTATGCAAGAATGTAGCTATAACAAAGGATTTAAAAAGTAGAGTACTGGGTGAAGTAATAATAACAGATGAAGATTATGTATCATATTTAAAAAAGAAGTTAGGGATAGAAATAGCTTTCTTAAATGGTACATTTGTAAACGAAGAAAATAAAACTATGAACTACTATGAAGATAAATTAGTTACATTAATTCCAAAGGGAACTTTAGGACAAACTATTTATGCAGTTACTCCAGAAGAGTTTGATAAGTCTTATGGTTCAGGGAAAATAGATACACAAGTAATTAAAACTGGTATAGCAATTACAACTATGGTTAAAGAGGATCCAGTAGCAGTAGATACTAAAGTATCACAAATAGTAATACCAAGTTTTGAAAGAGCGGATGAGTGTTTTTTTACTACAGTATCTTAGAGAAGGTTCAGAGCCTTCTCTTTTTAATTTAGTTTGAAAGGAATGATAAATATGGCTAAAAAAAGTATAAAGGTTAAAGCTTTAGTTAATTTAAAATACGATAAAGAGTGTTTTACTGTAGGTGATGAACTAAAAGTAAGAGTGGAAGATGTAAAAGAAATGCACGAAAAAGGATATGCAGAATTACTAGAGGAAACACCTGAAGAAAATCAAGATAGTGAAGGGGAATTATCTAAGGAAGGTGAATAGTTATGGCCACACCAATAGATATTTTAAAGTTTAATTTACAAGAAAATAATTCACCACACTTTGAAGAAGATGCTCTTAAGTTATTATTAGAACAAAATGATAATGATGTATTAAAAGCAACTATTCAAGGTTTACAGATGAAGGCTCAAGTTGATAGTTTTACGTTAGGTCCCATAAAGATAGACTCTAATCGAGATTACTGGTTATCTTTAATAGATGTCTTTAAAGAAAAACTAAGAGAAAAAGATACTCATTGTAATAGTGGAAGTGGTTATAAAACTTCTATGAGAAGAGTTGATGGACAATGAAACTTAATGAGAAGTTTATTAAAAATAAGGTATTACAAGCTATAAAAATAAAACCTACTTATATTGTGCTTATGAGAAAAGAAAAAACAAGTAATGGTATGAGAGGTGGAAAAGAGAAGAAAATTAAAGTGGCCGAACTTGATGTATTCTTTGATGATTTTAAAAGAAACAATTTATTTGATACATTTAGGGATTCAGGCCATGTAAAAAAAGTTAGAAGTCTGGGTATTATATGTGTTACAGAAGGATTTCAAATAAAAGAAAAAGATTATTTTTCCATTGATAGCCAAACATATGTAGTAACCTATCCAGGAGAAGTAGTTAAAGATGTATATATTGCAGATATAGAGAGAGTTAACAATGAGTGATGGTTGTAAAATAGAGACTAAGGGTATAGAAGAAGCTATAGGAAACTTAAAGAGATTTACTTCTAAACTTAGAGCAGCTTTATTTTTGGATGCTCAAAATATAGCTGCTAACATGGAAAGATGGGCTAAAGCTAATGCCAAATGGATAGATAGAACATCAGATGCAAGGCAATTCCTTAAAGCTACAGTTCAATGGAAAAATAGTAATGAATTAATGATTGCTATGAGTCATCATGTGGACTATGGGGTTTACTTAGAATTATGTAATGAAGGTAGATATGCAATACTAGAACAGGCTATTCAAGAATTTGCTCCAGAATTTAAAAAAGGTTGGAAGCAAATAGTACAATCAGCGGGAGGGATTTAAAATGACCAGAAAAGAAATATTTGATATTTTAGATCCTATTTATCCTTGTTATGCAATAGGAGAACATAAAGGTGAATGTACCGAACCTTATTTAGTTTTAAAATTTGATAACCAATTAGTAAGCATGAATAACAGTAAATGTGGTTGGCAGGTTGTTCATGTTTTTTTATATGCACCTTTAGGAGATATAACTATATTAGATGATATGTTAGAAAATGTTCAAAGAGCTCTTAAATGTAATTTAGAAGCTACAGGGAATATAACACCTGAGATGGTTGAAGATGAAAATAAAGCTTATACAAGAAGAATTAAATATAGAATACCGAAGGAGGTAGTTTAAATGTCAGATAACGTTTCTTATGCACAAGCTGATGGAGATATTTTATACAACGTCAAAAGAGTTGAAGTAGAGGAAATTGATACATTAACTGGTGATGTGAAAAAAGGTAGTAAAACATTTGTAATTGAATGTGATAGTGAAATAGGATTGGAACCAGAGATCAATGAAGGTGAGAAAAAGGTATTAAGAGATGCAACTAAAATATTAGCACAGGCCAAAGAAGAGGACCTACTTGAAGGAATGGGATTAAAACTTAGTACAGTTAAGTTTCCTGCAGAGGTAATACCAATGATACAGGGAGGCACATTAAGATATGATTCATCAGAGCCTAAAAAGATAGTCGGTTATGATGCACCAACTATGGCGGAAGGAGTTAAAAACAAAAAGTATTTTAGACTAAAAGCATACGTAGAGAATTATGAGGGTGATGATGTAGCTAATTATGTAGTTTTTACGTTTTGGAAATGTAAAGGAAAGCCAGTGAAAATTGATTTAAAAAAGGATTTCTTTGCACCTGAGTTTGAAATTAGAGCAACGGAAAATACCAAGATTAAAAAGTCAGTGTATAGTTTTGATTATGTTAAAACTTTACCATCCGACACAGGTGCAGCAGTTTCAAAGGGTGAAGAGTAAAATATTATTTTAAGGAGTGAAAATAAATGACAATAACAAGTATAGATGATATGAAAAAACAACAATATGTAGAAGCTACACTTCCTGGATGGGGGATAGATGATACAATAACAGTAAAATTAAAACATTTTAGCTTATTAGATGCAGCTAGTAAGGGGAATATTCCTAACCCATTAATAGGCCCAGTATTAGATTTATTTAAAGGAGAAGGCATTAATGTACAAGAGATTCAAGGACTTAAAAGTTTTAGTGAAGTACAAAATTTATTTTGTGAGTTATGCTTAATGGAACCAACATTTAAAGAGTTAAAAGAAGCTGGAATAGAATTAACAGAAGAACAAAAATATATAATTTATCAATTTGCAACGGGGGGTGCTAAAGCTCTAATACCCTTTTCTAGAAAGTCCAAAGGTGATGGGCCTAGCGAACATGGTCCAGATGTACCAGATGACACCAAGCCAGTTAATGAAGATTAGTGATGAGTATATTGGGTATTGTTTAGATGAAGCTATAGCTGAATTTATTATGAATATTGAAAAAGGATTGAAGCCTAGGTTTAAAATTAAGAAAGAAAAGAATAATTTTAAAGGACATAATCCAGGACTTAGTATGTTGACTGGTAGGTAATATTTACATTTTGTACATTATAATATATAATTTAGTTGAATTTTATATTGGAGGGGGATATTATGAAGAAACGATTAATAATTGAAGTAGTGTGCGGTATCTTAATATTTGCAGTTGGTTTTCTTGTTGGTGATAATTCAGCTGTTAATAGGGTAAATAAGACGATAAGTACAACGGTAGAAAATAAACAAGAAAATAGCACAAAAAATGCAACTCAACAAGTATCTAATACAAAAGATAATAATCAAGAGAAAAATAATGAAACTAAAATTTCCAAGTTAGGCGAAGAAGGCAAATCTGGTAAATGGAATATGAAAGTTTTAGAAGTAAAAGAAACGAATACAGTGCAAGGCGGAAATAGTTCAGATAACAAAACAACAAAAGATAAGTTTATTGTTGTTAAATTACAAATAAAAAATATATCCAAAGAACCTATACAATACAGTGAAAGAGAATTTATGCTAGGTAATATGAAAGATAAAGCACAATACAACATAAATGATATAGCCTTTGATGCTATGCAATCTGCTAATTCTAAGGAATCAATTTATAAGAAAAATAGTGAGTTTATAGGTGTATATAAAGATGTTAATCCTAATACAACTAAACAAACATATTTAGTATTCGAGGTACCTAAAGATATGAATATTTCTGATAGTGTATTATTAAATTCTAATAGTGAATCAGAACCTGTTGGATTTTATTTAAACTAAATAATGAAAATTAAAAGAATCGCTTATGGCGGTTCTTTTTTTATGTCCCTAAACAAGGAGGTGAAACGATATAGGAATGGATTTAGGGAGTATTTACTCCAGTTTAAATCTTAAATTAGATAAATTTGATGGTTCTATAGATAAAGCTGTCAAAGGATTTTATAAGCTACAATTGGGAACTGAAAAGGCTAGTACTTTAATGGATAAGAGTGTGCATACCGCAGTTTCCAATATAGAAAAGTCTTATAATCTATGGGAAAAAGCCAACGAACGTACGGGAAAAAGTGTATATAACAATAGTAAAAAGATAGATAGCTATAAGGACAGGATAAAACTATTAGATAATGAGATTAAAAAATCTGAAAAGGTCTTAGGAGATATAGAAAAACAATGCGGTAAAAGTTCTAAGGAAGCAGAAACTTATAGATCTCATGTGCTAGATTTAAAAACCTCTCATGCACAACTTACATCAGAGCTAAAGAAAGCTGAAAAAGAAACAGGCACGTTTGCAGGTAGACTCAAACTAATGGGTAAAGAGTTTGAGAGAATAGATAAAAAGTATGAAGCTTTTGATACTGTTGGAAATAAGTTTAAAGATATTGGAGGAAAATTAACAACACATGTTACTTTACCTGTTTTAGGTGCAGGAACTGCAGCAACTAAATTTGCTTTTGACTTTGAAAAAGGGGCTGCTAAGGTATCAACTATTGCGGATACAACAAAGGTTCCTATAGAGCAATTAAAGAGAGGAGTAATTGACCTTTCTAATAAGACGGGTATGAGCACGAATGAACTTAATGAATCATTATATCAAGCTATTTCTGGTTCAATAGATACAGCTAAGGCGGTTGATTTCTTAGATGTTGCAGTTAAAGCTGCTAAAGGTGGTTTCACGGAAACATCAACTGCAGTAGATGGTTTAACTACAGTTTTAAACAGTTATGGACTTGAAGCTGATAAAGCTAATTCAATAGCTAACCAAATGCTAATCACCCAAAATAAAGGTAAGACAACTTTCGGAGAATTAGCCACAGCAGTTGGTAAGGTTACGCCTATAGCAGCACAATTAGGCATTACAACAGATGAATTATTTAGTTCTCTTGCGACTACAACAGCACAAGGTTTAGCAACTTCCGAATCTGTAACAGCACTTAAAGCAGCTATGAGTAACATTATTAAACCTAGTAAAGAAGCTGCAGAAGCTGCAGATTTATTAGGTATAGAGTTTGACACAAATGCTTTAAAAACTAAAGGCTGGAAAAAATTTTTATTAGAAATAACTGATGCTATGAAAAATAGTGACCCAACTATAAGAACATTAAGTGAAACAATGGGAAGAAATGCGAAACAAATGGATAAGTTAAGAGCAGCAGGTAAAGAAAGCTCATCAGAATTTAAGAAGTTAGTTAAAAGACAACAAGAACTGAGAGGAAATATGGAGGATTTAGCAAAAGCTCAAGATAGTCCGATTTCTGGATTCGCTAAAATGTTTGGATCTGTACAAGGACTGAATTCAGTTCTTATGCTTACAAGTGACACTGGTGTAGCAAAATATAATGAATCAATGCAAGAGATGAAAACTAATACTACAGCTTTAGATGATGCTTATACCAAAATGTCTGAAACTACAGAAGCTAAATTTGGAAGGGCTATGAATAAAGCTAAAAATGCACTTATGGAATTAGGAATAAAGGCATTACCAATTGTTGAAAAAGGAATAGATTTAATATCTAAGTTTGCTGATTGGATGGGTAAGTTAAGTCCTGCTACACAAGAGTGGATAATAAAGATAGCACTAGCAAGTGCAGCATTGGGACCATTTACAAGTGGAATTGGTGGAGCTATAAAAGGAGTAGGTGGATTACTTAAAACTGGTAAAAAGATAGGAACTTTCTTTGGACTATTCAAAGGTGCAAAAACTGCAGCAACTGCAGTTGAAGGTGTTGGAGTAGCAGCCACAGTTGCTAAAGGATCAGCAGGTGGGGGAGGAATATTAGGATTAGCTAGTGGTTTCGGTGCAGCGCTAGCACCATTTGCACCATGGATATTAGGTGCAGCAGGAGTAGCAGCTGCAGGATACGGAATTTACAAAGTTCTTAATCAAGATGCTAATCCGGCAGTAGATTTATTTGCGGATAAGGTAGAAAGTACAGCAGTAATAGTAAATAAACATGGTATGCAGATGCAAGGCAGTATAGATAAAACTACTGTTAAGATTTCAGAAAGTACTAAAAAAGCTGTAGGAGCTTATATGAAAATGGATGAGGATGTGACAAGGTCACTGCAAAGTATCTATATTAATACTACTAGAATAACAGACGAAAATAAAAATCAAATTGTTGAAAAATATAATGCAATGAACAAACAAGTGATTGAAGGTATAAATAAAAGAGAAGAAGAAGAATTGACAACTTTAGGGGATTTCTTTGCTAAAAGTAATGCTTTAATGGATAAAGAAGAGCAAGGTATATTAGAAAATATAAAAAGACATAATGAAGAGAAAAGACAAGAAACAGAAGGGTATACAAAACAGATAAATGAGATTATAGACAGAGCAATGAAAGAACGTGGACATTTTGATATACACGCAATGAAAGAAGTAGAAGAAGTTCAAAGAAAAATGAAAGGTAATGCGATAAAAATACTTTCTGAAAATGAACTTGAGTCTAAAGTTATAATGGAGCGAATGAAAGAACACGGAACACAAATAACTAAGCAAATGGCCAGTGAAAATATAAAGGCTTTGAATGAACAAAGGGATAAAGCAAAAAAGGCTGCAGAAGAACAGTGCGATAAAGTGGTCAAGGAAGTAATAAGACAAAGAGATGAAACTAAAGAAATTACAGATCAACAGGCTACTGCATTAATAGAAGATGCTCAGAGACAAAGAGATAAAACGATAGAGGCTGCAAATCAAACTCGTTCACAGGCAGTGGACACAATCTTTAAAATGAATAGCGAATTAATTGATAATGTTGATGCTAGTACAGGAAAAGTTGTAGGTACTTGGGATAGACTTTCAGGAAGTTGGGAAAGATGGCACCCTTCAACCAAGACGTTTCGTGTAAAGATGGATACATCGCAAGTCTATGACAGTATGAGGCATATAGGTAATGGTAAATTTATGGGGCCGGGATATGCGAATGGTACTAAATATGCTACAACTGGATTACATGAAGTTGCAGAAGAAGGGTTTGAAATTGTAGCGAGCAGGCAACATAGATGGTTTAATGGTGGTGAAAAAGTTTACAATCATTCGGAATCTAAGAAGATACTTAGTAGTATGAGAGATAGAGCTAAATTTATGAGAAGTATAGCTTCAGAAGTCAATAATTTAAATAGGTACTCAGATATGCCTTCATTTAGAAGTCCTGAAGCACTTCAAGATACAAGAAGTATATCAAATGGAGATATAATAATGCCTATAAATATAGCGGGAGAAGAAATAGATAGAGTTATTATACCTAGAGTTAGTAATAGGCTAGCATTAAACACTAGAGGTAGGAGGTAATATGTTTGTAAATAATATAGATATAAAAAAATTTGGAGTAGAACTATTAGAAAAGAAAATAGGAACTGCAGAAACTATTATAAATAATGAGTGGCTTAAAGGAGCGTGCAAGCCTCTTATCTTAGACAAAGAACATAGATATACTACAATACAATGCATATTCGTTATAAAAGGAGATACAAGGCAGGACTTAGAAGAAAAATTAAGTCATTTTGTTAAAATTATAGAAGAATGTACAGTGAAATTTGATGATATAGAATTCTATTATGATGTTTTTATTCAAAGTAAACAAAATGATTATATAGGCAAGAATACATCAGATGATATGGAAGTACAAGCTATAGATGTCACATTCCTTTCAGGACATAAATATAAAACAGAAATAACAGAGACAATGGACCATGTAACCTCCAAAACTATAAATGTTCCAGGTAATACAGAAACACCAGCTGTAATAACTATAACAGTTCCAATAGACACGATAGACTTAACTATAAAAGGATTAGGAGAAGGCATAAAAGTTAAGAATCTTAAAGCTAATGTACCAGTGATAATAAATAGTGAAGAAGGAACAGTATTAGAGAAAGGATTAAACAAATTCAATGATACTGAATTTTGGGAATTTCCCAAATTAAAACCAGGAGTAAACACTATATCTACAGATAAAGTAAACTCTAAAATAGAAATAAAATATAAACCTAGATGGATATAGAGCTTAAGAGCTCTTTTTTAATGCAAAATAATGAAAAGGAATGGTGATTTTATGGAAAATAATATAACAATGTTGATAAATGAAAATACTAATTTAAGTGCAAATGTAATGATTAAAGAAGGTAATGGAGTATCAAAACAAGTGATGTATTTAAGTGCTAATCTTAATGCCGATACATTTGCAGTAAATATTTCTGTAAATGTAATGGACAAAGAGGCATATAAGGAAAATGCAATGGAGATGAAAGCTAAATATGCAGAATTTAAAAAACAAATAGAGAATAGAGCTACAACTCTAGGCTATGTGATATTTTAAAGATAGGTGATTAAATGTTACAACTTTACAACTTAAAACATAATAAAATAGCACCTTTAACTAAATATAAGGATGCAAGGATAGAGAGAGAATTGAATGGAGATTCTACTCTCTATTTTTCTTATCCAATTAATAAGAGATACTATGATGAAATAAAAGAAGAATGCTATATAAGGACTAAAATAGATGAATTTGTAGTTAAGGAAATTCATGAACTTGATGAGTGGACAGAGTTTAAGGCAGTACTTAATGTAGAAGAACTTGAGGGTAATCCATTTCAACATTTTGAATCTAAAGAGCAGACTATAAAATCATGTGTAACTCTAGCACTTGCAGGCACTCCTTGGACAGTAGGACACTGTGATGTAATAAAGAAGAGAACTGTAAGAAAGGCAAATTGTAGCACATGGGAGATAATCCAGGAGGCTAGGAAGGTATATAGATGTGATATAACCTTTGATACATTAAATAAAAAGGTAAATATATATAATAAATTAGGTTCTGATAAGGGTACATACTTTATTGAAGAACTAAACTTGAAAAAGTTGGAGATACAAAGAAATTCTTATGATTTTTGTACCAGGATAATCCCTATAGGTAAAGATGGAATGAATATTAAGAGTGTTAATGGGGGAAAAGAGTATATAGAAAATCATCAATATTCTAGCAAAGTTATAACTAGATATTGGGAAGATAACAGATATACTGTAGTATCAAGTTTAAAAGAAGATGCTGAATTAAAACTAAAAGAGCTATCTAAACCATATAGGAGTTATAAGGCTGACATAATTGACTTAGCAAACTTAAATTCAAAGTATAAGAATATTTTAGATTATTCTCTAGGGGATACTATAAGCCTTATATCTAAACATAAAAAAGTTAAAGAAAAACAAAGAATTGTTAAAACTGTAGAATGGTTAGATGAACCAGGTTCAAATACTTGTGAAATAGCAAATACTATGCTTAGATTTGAAGATTTACAAAAAGAATTTGAGGATACAACGGAAACAGTAAATAATATAACTACTGATAATGGAACAATAAATGGTTCTAAAATAGATAGTATTAAGACTAAACAAATAGAAGATTTTGCAGTTAATACAGCTAAAGTAGTTAATTTAGATGTTATAAATGCAAATATTGAAAATTTATCTACTGGAAAAGCAGATATACAGTCACTAAATGCAATTAAAGCTAGTATAGGGGATTTAAGGGCAAACAAAGCTAATATAGCTCAATTAGATGCACAAGGTGCTAAGATAGAAGATTTATACGCAACTAAAGCAACTATAAAAGACCTTGAAGCAAACACTGGGAAAATAACAGTTTTAGAAAGTAGAGCTGCAAGTATCGAAAACTTACTTGCTGGTAATATAGGCGCAGAAAACATAAAGGCTGGAACCATAACTGCAGCTTCAGGAATAATAGCAGATGGAGCTATAGGAGATGCTCAAATAAGTTCTCTTAGTGCTACTAAACTTACAGCAGGTGTTATAGATGCAGCAGTTATAACAGTAAAAAATTTAACTGCAGATAATATAAAAGCTAAAAGTATTAATGGTAAGGTCCTAGAAGATGGGGCTATAGATAATTCTAAAGTAGCTGATAATGCAAATATTGCAGGTAGTAAACTAAATATTAATGATGTTATTGTTAATATTAATGGTGCTACTACACAGATTAATGGTACTAAAATTAATGTAGGTGATAGAACCTTAGATATGGAGCT
Organism: Hathewaya histolytica; assembly: GCF_901482605.1. Lineage (NCBI taxonomy): Bacteria > Bacillati > Bacillota > Clostridia > Eubacteriales > Clostridiaceae > Hathewaya > Hathewaya histolytica. The sequence continues at coordinate 1,294,534 of NZ_LR590481.1, forward strand.
TAAGACACAGAAAATAACTACAGAAGAAAATACAAAGGATATAAAAGAACAAAAATTGCAATTAAATGCTTTAGATGATGCTTTAAAGATAAAAATAGATAAGCAAGATTTTAATAGTTTTAAAAGTACTGCAGAAGGAAATATAAGTACTATAAATACTAATCTATCTAAGGCCACAAGTGATATAAGTATGCTACAAGGACAGATTAAGCTTAAAGTAGGGCAAAGTGATATAGATAATTCTATTAATAGTATCCAGGTTGGTGGAAGGAATTTAATACTTAATAGTGGTAATTTTAAAGGTTTAACTGGGTGGGAAGTTACGCATGGGAGTATTTCAGTTATAGATGACTATTTATCATGGAATTGTACTGAATTCTCTAATTGGGGTGCTTGGTTAGGAAATCATTCCTTAAAAAATAGACAGTTTGATGTTGACGAGGATTATACAATCTCTTTTGAAGCTAAAGCAAATAAAGCACAAAATATTAGAATAAGAATATGCGATAGAGATGGTTATAATTCAGTCTTAAATGATAGTTTTGATGCAACTGAAAATTGGAAAAGGTATATATATAACTTCAAGTCTAAAGAAGTTGGTAATGAGAGGATAGTTAATTTTATTACACCAAAGGTGGATCCTTACGTATTAGATATTAGAAATATCAAACTAGAAAGAGGAAATAAAGCAACGGATTGGACACCAGCTCCTGAAGATATAGATCAAGCTATAAATACTATAGATACTAAAATAAATTCATCTAATTCTTCTATAGATTTATTAAAAAATCAAATATCAGCTAAGGTAGAAACATCAGAATTTCAAAGTTTTAAGGCCAATATAAATAATGAAATCACAAACTCTAAAAGTAAGTTAAGCACTACAGAGCAATCTATAAACATGCTAAAAGGTGAGATAAGTTCTAAAGTATCTAAAACAGATATAGAAAAAAAGATAGTAGAAGTAAGTGAGAAAAGTAAGAATTTAATATTTAATAGTGGTAATTTTAAAGATTTAACTGGGTGGGCAACTAATTCTACTGGTGCCACTATGGAAATTGTTAAAAAGAATGGTTATAGTGTTATTCATGCTAAAAAATCAATTAGGCAACCTAGGCTAATCCCTATTGAACAAAACACAGATTATATTTATAGTGCTACTATTATGTGTAGTACTGGTATGGAATTAACGAATATTACCCCTTTACATTTCCATGTATTACGTGAAGATCTTACTTTTCATGCTAGTCGTAATGCTGTTTTATTAAATGAGGATACTTTTGTACCTGCTAATACATGGGTTAAGATATTAGTAAAGTTTAATTCTGGTGAAGATGCATCTTATTTTAGAACCTTTATATTTGGAATTCAAATAAACGAAGGTATAAACGAGTATTGGATAAAAAATATAAAACTGGAGAAAGGTAATAAAGCAACAGACTGGACACCAGCACCTGAAGATGTGACAATAGAAAATACAACTAAAATAAATAGTGCAGAATCTGAAATAAAACAGCTAAGTAACCAAATAAGGTCTAAAGTAGATGTTAATGGTGTTAAATCCTTTATAGAGCAAAATCCAAGCTCAGTAAAAATTGGATTTAATGCTATAACACCTAATGTAAACCTATCAAATAGTGGTACCTTTGAAATTATTAATGGTGCTTTGAATGTTAAGAATAATAATGCAGAAGTGGTTATTGATGGTAAGTACAATATGCATAAAATACTAACCTCTGGAGTTATAAACACATCAATGCCAGTATCTAACACTATAAAAGAGCGAACGGTATCAGTAGAACATAATTTAGGATATAAGCCTGCTTTCAGTGCCTTTTCAATTGTTGATGGTAGTGGTAGTATGGTTCCTTTGCCTGCTCTAGCTTTTACAGATAATTTTAGTGGTACAAGTATTGTAGGGTTTAACTTTATTATTAGAGCTAGAGCAGACAATACACATCTATATATTGATATGAAAAGGGCAGCCGATTTGGTTCAAACAGAGTATAGAGTTAAAATTAAGTACTTTATTTATAAAGAAGTTGCATTTTAGGAGGTGCGAAATGGTTATATACTACGATTTAGAAACTAAAGAAATAAAAAGAACAGAGGATAACACTATGGAGCCTGTTTTACCTTTAAATATAGACTTAGAAAATAAAATTAAATTTTATAAGGGGAAAAGTGAAGGGATTATATGCTTACCTTATGAAATGGGTATACACATATTTGACTATAAATTATGTTTTAATGAAAGTGGACAATTTACAGGACTACAACCAAAACAGATAAGTAATGAATAGGACTAGAGATAGTCTTTTTTAGTGCTCGAAATTAAGAGAGGTGTGACATGGAAAATAAGGTATTACAAGACCATGAGAAAAGAATAAGGAAGTTAGAAGAATCTGATTTACAACAAAGAATACAATTATCTAACATTGAAAAAAGTCAATCAGAAATTAAATCTATGATTTCTGAAACATCTAAAGAACAACAGAAGACACTTAATGAATTTACATTAAAAATTTTAAGTACATTTACAGATAAAAATAAGAAAGATGGAGATTTAAAATTCTATAATACAAAGCAATTTTGGGCTATTGCTGCAAGTATAGTTACTGCAGTGATAGCTTTTTTTAATAAATAAATAAATTTAGGAGGAATGAATTATGAAAACATTTGGTATTAATTGTGGGCATACAAAAAGCGGATATGGATCCGGAGCAGTGGGAATAATTTCAGAATCAGAACATACAAGACTTGTAGGATATGAAGTAATGAAGTTAATAAAAGAATCTGGACATAAAGTAATTGATTGCACAATTGATTATGCAAATAATGTAACAGAAAGCTTGTCTAAAATTACTGATGTGGCCAACAATATTAACTTAGATTGGTTTGTATCAATACATTTTAATGCTGGAGGAGGTAGAGGTACAGAAGTATATACTTATGAAGGTAGACAATATGAGGATGCCTTAGAAGTATGTTCTAATATATCTAAATTAGGCTTTACTAACAGAGGAGTGAAGAAAGGTACCGGTCTTTATGTTATAAGAAGGACTAAAGCTAAGAGTATGTTAATAGAAGTATGTTTTGTAGATACAGAAGATGCAAATCATTATTTAAAAGTTGGTTACAAGGCTATAGCTAAAGCCATAGTTGAAGCTTTAGTTGGATATGTTAATTCTACAGGTCCAGTTAAACAAAGTATTTCTGATGATTCAGTAAGAGATAAAAAGGCTAAAATAGTTAACATTCAATCTTACTTAAATATTAGGCATACACCAGGAGGAAAGGTTATAGGATCATTGAAGAATGGACAAGAAATTACACTTTGGAGAAGAGAAGGAGATTGGTACCATATTTATTCTCCTGTTGCTGGATATAACCAAGCATATGTCCATAAAAATTATGTTCAGATTATTAATAAAACCAATACCGCAAATAAAATAAGTGGTAAATGTACTCCAACATCAGAATTAAATGTTAGGTCTGGACCAGGAACAAACTTCGAAAAAATAGGTGTGGTTTATCCAGGAGGAGAACTTCAACTGCATGAGCAAAATGGAGATTGGTATAAGATTTCTTATACTACCTATAGTGGCTCAACTAAAACAGGGTGGGTAAGTTCAAAATATGTAAAAAGAATGTAATAGTAAAAATAAGTAGCTCATAGTAGAGGATTAGAGAACATAAAAAAATTTTCTAATCCTTTTGTATTAAGAAATAAAAATAAATCAATACAAGCTAAAATATAAAGTTTTAGAAGTCTAAACAAGAAAAAGGAGTGTTATTATGAAAAATATATCAAATTTACTTTGGGAATATAGATTTATTATAGTTTTATTAATATCAATAGTTTTATATATAATTCTAGAGTGGGAAAAATTCAAAAGAATTTCATATGGAGTTATGCTCCAAGCTAAAAGCTTATCAAAAGATAAAATTCTTAAAAGTGGAAAGCAACAAGAAGAATGGGTAGTTAAAAAGATGTATCAATTTTTACCGAAAACATTAACTGTTTTTATTTCAGATGAGGTTATGAAAAAAATAGTACATTTTCTATATGTTAAAGGTAAGGATTATTTGGATGATGGAAAAATAAATAATAGTATAGAATAGTTAAAGGGTAGTTGTGGCTTATGCTGCAACTATCTTTTTTATTTTTATATAAAGCGACCTATTGACGTCTTGAAAAACGTACGTTATTATTTATACTAAGGAGAGGTGACGTCAATGGAAAATAAAGATATAGTAGTTTTATCAAGTACCAGTGGTAGTGGTAGTACTAATTATAGAATTGGGATACCTGCAGATTGGGCAAGAGCATTAAATTTAGAAAAGGGTACAGTCCTTCATGCTATATTTGATGGGGAACATATAGCATTGAGAAAGAAAAATATAGTGGATCCAGTTGTATTAGAAGAAATTAAAAAGTTTATAGATTTATACAATAACCATGAAGGAGAAAAAATATTCTGTGAACAAATCACTCCGATAGAAGCTGTGTCTTCAAGGAAAGCTGACAGTATTGAACTTGTAGAAGGTAATGGATATTTTAGCTTTCTATTTAAGTTTGGAGAACGTGAAATACAAGGTCAAAACATAGAATACTCCAAGTGGAATATATCCACTAAAATAGAAGATGGTAAGTATACACTATGTCTTGTCATGGTTTAGAGCACCTTTATAGGTGCTTTTATTTTTTTCTAAAATATTTTTAAAAAACCTATTGACGTACCTATTGACGTACGTTATAATACAGTTAAAGGTTAAGGAAATTAAAAATAATTTAAATCCAGGAGGCATTATCATGGCTAAACACTTTATAAAAATTGAGAATAAGGACTTTGAAACAGAAATAGGTTGGAGTACTGAAGCAATATATTCAGCTGAAACAAAGAACTTATTAGTTTTATGGAAGGACGAAAGTTCTATTATTCAAGTACAAGAAGGTGACACAATTTGTATTGACTGCTGGGGAGGTTTCCCAGGAGTTATGGTTATGAAAAAACCAAAGGATAAATATAGAAAATTACTTTGGGAAAATAAAATTACTAGAAGATTTATCACAAAATGGGGCAATATTTCAGAAAAATGGGATTCAGATTTTATTGATAGAGATTATGGTTCCCACTTCAATGTATCTAGAACAATATCATTAGATACTTTGAAGTTCAGAATCCATGAAAGTGGTTTCGTAAACTCAAATGGTCAAGAGTTTACAAATCATGTGTCACTGGATTCAATTGCCTACAAGGAGGGCAACTTTGAACAGTTTAAAAAAGACATTGAAACAATGATGGGATATTTAGTACCTGATACCAATATACCAGGTTAAAAATAAGAAAAGGATTAGTCTTTACTGGTCTTTTTCTTATTTTTTGTTAAAATATATGATAAAATTAACTTAACTATAAATAACAAAGTGGGGGATATTATGCAATTAAATATTATACCTTTATTGGTACAAGCATTATCTACTAATAAAAGAATATATAAGGATATAGATAAAATATATAACAGGGATAAACTTAGATTTATTAAATCAGCAAAAGAAGATGAATTTTATACACATCCAATGGCACAAGAAGGAGATGTGGAGCAGGAATATTATTTTAAAAAAGCATTGGGGATTGTAAATGTTTCTAAAGAAGATCAAGAAATTGGAGAAGAATTATTTAAAATTTTAAAAAAAGGCTGGAGATATACTTTTACATATGTAGAGAATCATTCAAAAATAATTATGTCAGAGTTTCTTGATAGATTTATAAAGAAAAATAAAGGTATAGACAATATACAAGATGATTATCTGAATTCTAATTGTACCATTGTTATATTTTTAGCTTATAATTTAGATAAGAATATAATAAAAGAAGATATCTATTATCATAAGTGTATAGAAACATTAGTCTTAAGGCTTGAACATTACAAAACTGAAAATAGAATAAATCTGAATAATGTTACTAAAGAACAAAAACAGTTAATAAGAAATTTAGAACTAAGGTTAAAAAACAACACTAATATTAATCCTAGTATACCGTGCTCTTATAGAGCTTTAACAGATCAACATGATGGGCTTAATCTTAATCTAAATAAATTATCTAAAGAGGATAAATTCTTTTTACCTTTTGAATATATATATGACTTTGAAAAAATGTCATTGACTAGTATTGTAGGAGAGGATCTTCTTAAATCAAAAGAAACACAGGAACTGATATATGCTTATTCTCAATTTCAAAAGAAAGATGAATTTAATTATGATGAGTTTTTAAAATATATATATCCTGCTATACAAATTAGATATTTGTGCAAGCAATATAAAAAATCAAAGGAATTTTTCTTCAAAAACTTTAATGAAGAGCTTTATGAAGAAATAAATAAAAAAGATATAGAAAATAAAGAAGTTAAAAAATCTAATTTACTTTTACAAGATGAAAACGAAAGATTTAAGCTAAGGATAGAGGAATTAGAGAGAGAAAATAAAAAATTAAAAAATGAATTAAAAAATAGGGAGGATTATAAGTCAGAAATAGTACCTCTAAGAGAGTTTATATTCAATATGGATAATAGAGAGGGTTATAAAGAAGAAGATATAAACTATAACAAGATAGAAGGACTAAATGCAATAATAATCGGAGGACATCAGCAGTGGCAAACCAAAATGAAAGAATACCTTAAAAACAGTAACTTTATTTCAGTAGAAAACTTAAATTTTGATACAGATATATTACTAACTGCAGATATAGTGTTTATCTACACTAATTATCTTAACCACGCTATGTATTATAAGGTTATAGATATAGCAAGAGAAAATAATTTAAAAGTAGTTTATTTAAAGTCTAATACAAATCCTAAAATCGTGTTAAAGCAGATACAGAAATCAGTAGAGTAGCTCCTACTGATCTTTTTATTATAAAAAACAAAAATATTTAAAAAATCTGTTGACGTACGTCAACAAGTACGTTAAAATATAATTAAGATAAGGAAAGGAGAATGAAAGATATGAAACTAACAAGTAAAGTAATAAGAGAAGCTCACAAATTAACAAAAGATATTAAAACTCAATACCCAGAAGTAGATTACAAGACTCAATTAGGAATATGCCTTTCATTCCTTCTTTCAGAAAAAAAGGAGGTAAAAGAAGTGAAAAAGGTAAGAAAAGAAGGGGAACAATTAGTAGTTGCACTACTAAAAAACAAAAGAGAAGGGGCGGTATCAGAAAATACTATTACAGGTAGAAAATATTATATGGCCCTTACAGAAGAGAATTACAAGGAGGTTATTTTTCAACTTCGAGGAGTTGAAGCTGACATAAGAATCATAGGAGGGCATAAGGATATGTTTGAAAGTATCCGCCCAGCAATGATTCAAGACCAAAAAGTAAAAGCACTATGGAGAAGTGCTTTTGGATATAAAAAATCATTAAGGTAAGTTAGAGAGTTAAATGGTTTACGGTTATCCATAAACCGTAATTAAAAATAATTTGACACAAAGGAAGAAATCGAAAAATATTTAGAAAAATTGGAGAGGATATAGAATGCAAAAAAGAATACTGAATGTAAGCTTAGTCAAGAGTGGAAGTGGAAGTACCACTGGAAGGGTTGTCCTTCCTAGCCTTTGGTTGAAAGAAATGGGAATAAGTCAAGAAGATAGAGCGGTTAAAGTATTATTTGATGGGGAGGAAATAAGAATTATGAAGAATATATCTACTATAGAGGATATTAAAGAAATGCTACAAGTAGAAGGTACAGGAGATATGTCAGAAGAGGAATTGGACATAATAGATAAGGTTGTAAATAGGGCATATGATGGAGTAGAAGAAGATAGAGAATTTTTACTAGAAGCTTTAAATGCAGTTCATGGTGCAGGAGCATTTAAAGGAAAGGCAATGCATCCGGATTGGAATTTACAGACTGTATATGATATTTTAGTAGAAGGTGAATGGCATTACATGCATGAATAATGCAACAGCATATCAATTAGGTATAATATTCTCTATAGGATCTTATAACAAAGAAGATGCGCGGATTACATTTAGGCACAAAGAAAGATATTTTTTAGAGCAACTTCAAACTTTATTTCCTAATACTATATATGGACAAGAGGTTCATAGCGGGAAACAATATGTTATGAAGGCTTCTATTAATATAGAAACTTTAGATAATTTAAATTGGAATGCTAGAAATTCAGATGTAAGAAAGTTACCCATCCTAGAAAAATATAAAGACTTTTTAAGAGCATATTTAGAAATTCATAGTAGGTTTGATTATTGTACAACTTATACTGGGAATAGAAAATATTATAGATTAAGGTTAAGGATCTATGGGAATTTTAATATTATAGAGAATATAAATAGTATTTTAGCTATAGAAGTAAAAACTAAAAAGAAAAGTATTTATACTACTCCAAATGGTAAAACTTCTGTACTTTGTTATACTAACCTGGAGGAGATACGAAATATATTGAAATATTTAGATGGTTCTCCGTTTAATAATTTATTTTGGGATAATGCATATAGATGTTTAAATGAACCTAAAAAATATATAAAAAATTAAGTAGAACTATGGTTAAAAGCATAGCTCTACTTAATTTTTTTCCTATCATCTTTTACTTTACAAACAATATTATCATTATCAAGCTAATAACTAAACATAGGTCTATTCTAACAAAATTTTTCTTCATATTATCACCTCTAACTTAATTATTTCCTATGTTGAAATTTCTAAATGTTACCATAGCCTTTACTAATATTTAAAATTATTGTAAAATAGTTATGAATAATGTTAATATTAGGGGGCTGTATTAATGAATTTTTTAAAGAATAAAAAGGTATCTATACCAGTGCTTATTATTTTGTACATTATACTATATGGAATTTCTCCAAAAGTTACTGGTATCCTAACTATGTTAGGTGTCGGAGGACTATTATTTTATCTATTTACTAAAAATGAAGCATTTAAAGCAAAAGGAAAGTTATTTAAAACCTTAACTTCTTTAGGGCTAGCGGCAGTGTTTTTGTTTTTTGGCATGGGAGGAGTAGCTAATGATCCTAAATTATTGGAACAACAAAAATTAGAATCAGCGAAAAAAGCGCAAATTGAGGCTAAGAAGAAAACAGATGAAGAAAAGGCAATAAATGCAGCAAAGCTAAAAAAAGAAGAGCAGAAAAAATTAGAAGAAGATAAAAAGCTAGAAGAAGAGAAAAAACTAAAAGAACAGAAAAAAACAGAAAAGAGTGCGGAACCTAAAACAGTTAATAATAATTCTAAAAAACAAGATACTACAAATTCATCTAATAAGTCTAGTAATAATACTACAACAGTAACACCAACTAAACCTAAAAAAGATACCACTAAAAATAAACCACAAGAAACAAAACCTGAACCTAAAGGAATGGTTTGGATACCGAAAAGTGGTAAAAAGTATCATTCTAAACCTAACTGTGGGAATATGGATCCTAAAAAAGCTAGACAGATAAAACTTTCAGATGCTCAAAATAAAAACATTCAACGTTGTAGTAAGTGTTTTTAAGTGTAGATATAACGATGGATAAGTAGCTTTTATTAAGCAGAAAGAAAAACGCTCTAATTTTTCAGAGCGTTTTTTTAATTAAGTTTAGCACTTTATAATTCTATATTATGGTTGCCACAGCTTCCTACTTTTTATATACTAAACGCCCAACTATGATAAGTATGAGAACGGTTAATATATATATAATAGGTCTAAAAACTTCTTTGATATTAAAAACAGATAGTCCTATTGCAATAAGTACTACTATAAGAGGAAATAAAAAAAACTGTACGAATTTTATCACTTATATCTCCTTATTGAAATCCTATAGTTCTAATACCAACAACCCCAGGGTTGAGCATGCTTGGAACTTTAAGACCAACATCAATGTATATAGCTCTAGAAACATAACCTGTTCCAAATTCAGTAATTAAATATGATGAAACAGCTGTGGCAATAGCTTTTCCAACTCCCGGAAATTTAATACCTATATATGTTGCACCAGCAGTAACACCTGCATTTAAGATATGATTAACTGCTGACTTTGATAAATAGATTCTTACGCCAAACCAAACCCATTCAACCTTATTTACTCCTTCTTTTGATGCGGCACGGTACAGAGTTTGATTATTGTTCGATTCAAATTCAGATACTGTTACACTTTTAATTTTTTGATTGATATGAAATGTATCACTTGTCTTTAAAGATTCCTTAATTCCAGAGTTGGTTTGCACAATTTGATTTTTTACAATTTCCAACTCTTCTTGAGTGATGAGCTTTGATAATTTATCTTCATTGGTGATATAGAATTCACCATCATTGTTTAACTTTACAAATGGATCAACTTTATTAACTAATTGATTTGTCAGATCTTCGCTTTGACTTAGGGCAACCTGTCTAGAATTTGTTTGCGTTGATTCTGCGGCAAATACACTTGTTCCCGTGCTGAATACCATAGAAGTCGCTAGGACTAATGATAATAATTTTTTAAACATATCTTTTCCCCCACTTTACATTAAATATCCAATTACAATATTAACTGTTATAAGACGCTATATCTTTAAATCATGAAATCACCCCAAACTATACAATTGATTATAACATCATTGTGTATTATATAAATTACCTATAATGTTATTATATGTAACATGATTAAAACAGTCAACGATTTTATTGTTTTATGTTTATAGTATTTTTAAATAGTTTATGCAATTACAATATAAAAACTAGTTTAATAGCCCATAGAAAAGTGAATATAAAAGTTCTAAATGACAATTTTAAATTCATTGCAAAATCAATGAGGGATTAAAAAAATAAATTAATGAGTGTTGACCTAATAGATAAATAAGTAAACGGCATTAAAAGGGAAAAATACACTTATGTAGAATTACTTACATAGCATATATGGAGGTGATTCTATGGGGTAAAGAATAAACTAAAAGAAATTAGAATGAAAGAATATCTTATGGCTCCAGGAGAATTTGCAAAATACCTAGGAGTAAGCATAAAAACTTATTCAGGCTGGGAAAACAATAGGAGCAAACCCACTTTAGAAAGAGCGCTAACTATAGCTGAAAAATTAAATAAAGATGTTAAAGAGATATGGTTCAATGAGTAGCCATATCTCTTTTTTAATTTCATTTCTTAAAATGTAGGATATTTCTTAAAAAATAAGAAACTTTTGAGCAATGGATACATATAGTATTAGTAAAGAAAGATTAAAGGGGGTATAAAAATTGCCTAAGATTAATGTAAGCTTTAAGCAAACCACTAGGGATATGAAGCTATACGCAGAAGCGATAGCCCAGGAAGAAAAGAGTGAATTCATTAAGAAAGCCATAGAGCATTATTTAATGCACTTAGAAAAGCTAAGTAAAGAAAAATAAGCAATAGTTATGTACGGTTTACCTATTAGGTAAGCAAAAGGAGTAAAAAAATAAAGCCTACCAAAAAAGAATAGACTTAGTCCAATGACTATTAGTGCACTTCGTAGACTCCGCTAACTTCGTTGCACTCCTAGTCTATGCTATAGAAAAACCAAAGTTGCATAAATTGATTAGTTATAAGTTTATTTAACAGAGAATTAACAATAAAGACTTATTTCATTAATATAACTGCTGTTCTTGCTCCGGCACTTATTCCCATACAAACTAATGCTATTACAAATGGAGTAGTCATGTTATCACCTTCTATTTTTAAATTTATTTATATTATTTACATGAAAGGAGAATTATATGCATGTTTAAAAAAGAAGAAGTTATGACTGTTGAAGAATTTTTACAAATGGAGAAGGTAAAAGAAATTGAAACTTATTTATCAAAGAATAAAAACATGGAAAAAGTATTCGTGTTTATGTTGGGTTCTTTGATGTATTGTCAAAATGTTATGGCTTGCAATGCCGATTTATCTAAGGTCAACAAAGCTGGCAATGTAATCTTAAATATAGTACAAACATTTGGCTATTGGGCATGTATAGTTTTATGTATTATAGATCTATTAAAGCATTTATTTGATGGTAATACAAAGAATATAGGTAAAATAGTAAGTGGATATGTAGTTGCTTTTTCAGCATTTTATTTTATTCCTTGGATATTTGATATCATAAAAAGCATATTTAAGTAAAGGGGGATCTATATGGATTTTATAAAAGACAAGGCAGTAGATGGCATATTATTTATTTTAAAATCTTTGGTTAAATTATTTATAAATTGTAGTTATCCATTATGTTTAGCAGCTTGCTTACTATCATTAATCCTTTATATTGGGGGATTAAAAAAAGCTAGAAAATATATTCCAATTAGTTTTATTATTTATTTCCTATGCGAATCAATTAAAGGTGTGATATAAATGCAAAGCATAAAACTAAAAGATTATTTTAAGTTACAAAAGCCAACTTATAAATATATTAAGATAATACCTCATAAGAGCATAAGAAACTATAATAGTTCCAATATAGCTAAAGCTATGACACATACTTATAAAAATATCACTAAGAGAATAAGAAAAGAAGAAAAGAAATTAATAATAGAATGTAGGCACAAGATCTCTTACATTATAGACATAACAAAAGATGATATATCTTTTTATTTCATGTACCCAGAGTTTTTTGAAAATATACTTATGGAAAAAGTAAAAGAAACATGGCCCAAAGCTACCATAGAAAAATCAGATAGTATTAATCCGTTAAGTGCGGATAAATGTATATATGAATTACAGTATGCTAAAGAAGATGCTTTATCTTTAAGAGTAGATAAAAAGAGCAATGAACCTCTGAACTCTATCTTAAACATACTCGAAATTATGAAAGATGATGATAGAGTATCTATAGTATATAATTTTATTCCGGCATCTCAAAGAGGATGGAGAAAAATATATAAAGATACTATAGAAAAAGTAAATAATAGTGAGTCAGTAGATAAAGAGAAGTTTAATGCTAAATATATAGGGATATCAGTCGCAAATTTTATATTGGATTTTGTGGAAGGTGCAAAAGATGGCTTATCTGAACTAATGGGCAATGATATTAAAAAAGAAGAGGACAACACCTTAAGAGCTTTTATTAATGGTTATGAGGATAGGAAAGAATTATCCAATACAACTAAAAAGAAAAAGGATAATAGAATAATAGACACTCAAATAGCAGTTATAAGTTCAAGTAAAGATGTGACTAGAAGAGAAAATAATGCTATATCAATATGCCAAGCTTATAATGTTATTAAAGAAGATAATGAGTTGTCTTATAAAAAAATTAAAAAAGATTTTAATTTAGATGATGTTATATTCCCCATGGAGGTTAATAAGTTCAGTGTAGATGAATGTTCTAATTTTATACAACTACCAGGAAGAGAGCTATTAAAAGAACATGGTATAAAGCATATAAATACTACAGAAACTTTAATACCAAAGGAATTGCAACAAGGTATCAAGAGCTTAGGAGAAGTTACTTATAGAGGCAATAAGATTAAAGCTTATTTCCAAGATGAATACAATATAGGCAATTTACCATTGGTTGCTATTGGAGCGCAAGGCAGTGGAAAGACAAGCTATTTAAAAAACTACTCTAAGTATTGTAATAAAGCTAAAGAAAGCTTGATAGTATTAGACTTTATAAAAAACTGTGAGTTATCAGATGATATTGAGAAATCAGTAAGGAAAGAAGATCTAATTGTTTTAGATTTAGCAAAAGAAGAGGACATTCAGGGGTTTGGATTTAATGAAATAACACTTAAGGATGATATGAGCAATTTTGATAAGTTGAATTTAGCTAGTTTACAAGCACAACAAGTTATGGATTTTGTAGATAGTATAAGCATAGGTGATCCATTATCTAGTAGAATGAGAAGAATTTTAAGTGCTGCTGCGAATGTGGTATTTGTACAAGGCTATACAAGTGTAAAAGATGTTATATCTTGTCTAGAAGATGATATTATAAGGTCAAGAATGATTAGTAATTTAGATGGTGAATTAAAAGAAACACTAGAGGATGACATAAGAACCTTAAATGAATTGAATGACTATGATAAAAATGGACTTATTATAGGCACTAAACACAGTAAAATAGAGCACATATTAGATAGAATTTCTATGCTTAGAGAAGATTTTAAGCTCAAATTTATGTATAATAAATCAACTGAAAATAATATTGATTTAATTAATATCATGGAAGAAGGAAAAGTTTTATTAATAAAAATGAAAGAATCCGATTTCCCTACAAAGATGATAAAAAATATATTAATAACTTATTGGATAAGTAAAATATGGTTAGCAAGTCAAATAAGAGGGCAGTTAAGTGAAAAACCTTTAAGATGTAATATATTGATAGATGAAGTGTTCCAAGCTCCTACAAGCATGAAGAAGTTGGAATATATATTACCGCAGAGCAGAAAGTTTGGTAGCAAGTTTATATTTACTACACAATATATAAGGCAACTAGATGGTATATTTGATACTTTAGAAGCTAGTGGAAGCTCATATATGTTGTTAAAAGGTTGCAATGAAAATGACTTTAATCACTTTAAATCCAAGTTAAATGAATATGAATATGAAGATTTAAGGGACATGAAGCAATTTCATAGTCTAAATTTAATATATTATTCCGGTGGATATGCTAGTTTTATATCTAAGCTACCCCCACCAATAAATTAGGAGCCAATTAAGGCTCCTTTAATATATCTAATAACTTTTCTTTTATTTTATTATAGTTATTTATACCTATGTCATACAAACCATTTTCCCATGAAATATATGTATTAGGTGGAACTTCTAAAAATTTAGCTGCTTTTCTCATGCTGAAGTTATTTTTAATTCTCCATTTCTTTAATTGATCTATATAGTTAGATAATAGTAGTTTAGAATAATCATCACACAAATAGTCTAAATCTAATACGGTCCCCAGTTTGTAAAGGACAATTCTTGAAGGATGTATATAATCATTTTCATACATATTTATAGCTCCACGGCTAATATTACAAAGTACACTTAATTCTTTCTGTGATAGGTTAAGTTCAAGTCTAGATTTATAAATTCTTTTTCCGATTGTGTTTTCAGGTAAATTAGCACATAATGTTATATATAGATTAATTACTAAGTTTTGTGTAAAAGTTGTTCTTTGTTTCCCCGTGCAGAAGCGATTGCTACTGGTTCTTTAGCTGGAGCCAATGCTGCTAGATGCTTAGCTAAGAAAGCTCTTTTAATTCTTCCAAAGGAAAGTTGTATTGGAGATATTATATCTTATGCAAATTATAGACTACTTAAGAAAAATGATAAGAAGAGCCGATATACTTTTGCAGGTTCCATATACTTTACTAGAATGAAGGAGCTTGGAATGTATACTACAAATATAGAAGAAATAAAAGAGAGAATAGATAGACTAGAATTAACTGATATATTTAAGCAAAAATTACTGTAAGTCAAGCCACCCGCAAATGGGTGGCTTGTTTTAATCTTATAAAGGCATGTTAGGGGATATTTTAACTGTACACTAGGTCTGTTTATAAACAAAAAAGTAATAGATATGAATAAGGTATTAGAACTCTATGAGAATGCCGTAAGGTACTAATATTTACTCACGTTTACAAGTAAGTTTCATATTATGTTAATAGAGAGACTATATATTAACTAGCGATGAAATTTAACCTGAAAAATATAGGAGGAATTGATTATGAGAAATTTTTGTAGAACTTGTAATGAGTTTGCTGATATACTTGGAGCTGAAATTCTAAGTACAGCTGAGAATGTTTGTACAGTAACATTTATGAGAGATATTGATGCAGAAATATTAGGAAGAACAACTCATTCACCATTAGCTTTATCAGCATTGTTTTCATTTGAATCTCCTGATAATAGGGGAAGAACTCTTAATTTAGGTGAAACAGTTATACTTCAAGAAGAAATAAATGAATTTATATCTATATTAAGAGAGAAGGGAATATTAGTTACTGCACTTCATAATCATTGGTTATTTGAGGAACCAAGACTAATGTATATTCATTTTGAATCTATAGATAGACCTTTAGATTTTGCTAGGAAAGTAGCAGAAGCACTTGAAGTATTAAGAAGAACAAATGATGATTGTTAGAAGAAAATAATAACAATGATTGAAAAATAAATATTAAAATCCTTTTATATAATAAACTAAATATGTATAAGAAAGCACTTAACCAGGTATCTCTGGTTGAGTGCTTTTAATTTACATGAAAGGAGGTGAGCAGCTAAAATATTATGAAGAAATAAAAATGTGAATTAAGTTCTTAATATGATAGAATTGAGGACGAAGAATGTTATTTAAGGTTGGAGAAAGTTTAAACGATAAGGATATTATGGGCTATGTCAGCAAATATTTTAGAAAAACGAATTATTATTAGATAAAAGTAATAATCTATTTTAAATTTTAATTAGGAAAAATAATTATTAATATATGGAGTGTGCTATATGGATTTTAGTGTTGATGAACTTTATTATTATAAAAATTTAAGTATGATAAGTATTTTGAGAATACGTGAAAAGATAGTGGCTACTGTTATAATTATAATTTTAATTTTAGCAATAAGTGGTTTATTAATGATATTAAGTACTATTTATACTAATAGAATTGTCGAGTATATTCTTTATTAAGTCATTATATAGTATGTAGTTTAAAAGTAAATTCCATTATTGGCTCATATTTATGATATTTTTAAACAATTAACATAATTATATTATAAATATAGTAATTTTTATTTTATTATATTTATTTGCACCTATGTTTATAAATAAAAAAGCAATAGAATTTAATCTACTGCTTTTAATAGTGTTCCGAAAAAATTTTATATTTTTAATAATTTATTTTTTCATATCTAAGATAGCATTTCCACCTTGTACTTGTGGCATTTTACCGTCCCATTTTTCTATTTTTTTGTATTCTACGATTGTAGGTGTTAGACTCTCTTGTAATTTTTTATTAGCCTGTGCCTCACTATTTGCCTTAATCAATTTTGCATCTGCATCTGCTTGTGCTTCTATTTTTTTCTTTTCAGCTTCTATTTTAGATTTATCTCTTTCTATTTTACTTTGTTCTAACTTTTGTTGAGAATTTATTCTATTTTGTATTGCTTTTTCTGTTTCATTATCTAAACCTATCCTTGGAAAGTTAACAGAATCAATAACTATACCATATTCGTCAAATTTTTTCTTACTGTATTCTAGCATTTCCTTATTCAATCTACCTCTTTGTTCTCCATATATATCTATAACAGAGAAATTAGATGAGACTTCAGAAGCCCATGATTTCATTTTTCCTCTTATAAAAGTCTTTTCAATATCTTTACCACTTTGGCCTTTAAACCTAGTAAACGTCTTAGGAAGTTTTTCTGAATCAAAATGATAAGCAAATTCTAAATCCACATTAACTGTTTTTCCATCTTTAGTAGGTATTATGAAACTATCATCATCTTCTGAACCCTCTCTTTTGTCTTTACTTAAAAAAGCTTGTTCTGTGGCTACAGAATACTGTTTAACTGATTTTATAGGAGATGTAAATTTAAGTCCTTGTGTTAATACTTTGTTTTGAACTCCTCCATTCATGCTGTATACTATACCCACATATCCTGGTTTGATTATTTCGGCTGATTTTACACCTATAATCACACAAAACCCTATAACTACTGCTGAAACTATTGCTCCTAATCTTTTACTTTTCATATTATTTATCCCCTTTTAATATATTTTTTATTGGCTTAATTATATATTTTATTGTTAAATTTCCTATTCTTTCTGCAAATTTCAAACTTATCAGCCATATTAAAAATAATATAACCACTAAACACATGATAAAAGACATAGATTTCCCCCTTGATACTTTATGGTATTGTTTATAATCTCTAATCCTATTGATTTACTTATTTGCTTATATCTTATATCATATTATATAGTATTTTTCACTGTATAGCAATAGGGTATTATATTTTTATTATGATTTATTTAATATAAAATAGATATTATATTAATATAAACCACATATTGATTGAGTTAGTGAGAAATTCTAGAGAAACTAAACATAGTTGAGCATTTATTTTTATACTAAGTATAAATTACTTATAGATAAAAATTAGTCATTATCAAGAATAATTTTTAATGCTCTTTCTAATAATATAATTGAAATATGATTTAAGAGGTGATTTTATGTCAAATTTAAATTTAATGGAACTACAAAATCTTCGTCATCTTATTGGAGCACACGAAACAGTAGCCAATAAATTAGATGCTTATGCTAAACAATGTACTGATCAGCAATTAGTGCAAATGCTTAAAACTGATGCTCAAGAGGCAAGAAATAGTAAACAAAAATTAATGTCATTCTTAAAATAGGAGGTTATAAAATGAACGAAAAAGATATAATGAATGATTATTTAACTATGATTAATGGCAGTTTATCAACTTATGCTAATATGATAGCGCAAACTGATAACCAAAGCTTACGTCAACAACTTCAACAAATGAGAAATCAAGATGAAATTCGTCAATATACAATTTATGAGACTGCTAAACAAAAAGGTTATTATAAACCTGCTCAACCAGCAACTCAAACTGAAATAAATACAGTTAATTCAGAATTTACTAGCCAACAATAATTTGATTTATGGATATAAACGGAGTCTTTATAGGCTCCGTTTATATATTATTAATAAATTAACTGACTCTAAAATATATTTTTCATCTATACATTTTTTAATTTTGCTTGATGTTTCTAATTTTAGTTTTGATGTAGATTTAATCAAGATTTGGTACATAGCATAAGATTTCATATAGGTAGATACTAAAATTAATAGGTATGAAAAGGAATCGAATTATTTAGGATTAAGAGATGCATTAATATCAATATATTTCTGAGATACAAGGGCTGTAAAAATAGGAAAATATGCTAATTCATAGACTTCATAGCAATAGCACTTAAGCATTTTTCTTTTTAAAATGGATAAGTGCGGTGCTTAAGAGTCCATTTAGTTATTCATAAATTTATACCAAAGTGAATAAACTATCACTAAAGCTATTTAATTATTGGAGGTTATAAGTGGGGTACTATGTTAAGGTAGAACCAAATGTAAAAATATATGTAGAGGATTTAAATCCAGGGGGAAAGCGTACAATCTTATTTATACATGGTTGGCCAGGTAACCATAACTTATTTGAATATCAGTTTGATCAACTTCCGAAAAAAGGATATAGGTGCATTGGAATAGATATCAGAGGATTTGGAAAGTCCGATAAGCCTTATGAAGGTTATGACTATAATAGATTGTCAGATGATGTTAGATGTGTTGTTGATGCATTGAAGTTACAAGATTTTACATTGTCAGGACATTCAACTGGAGGAGCTATAGCTATTCGATATATGGCTCGTCATAAAGGACACGGCGTATCTAAACTTGCTCTTCTTGCTGCAGCAGCTCCAAGTCTTATCAAGCGTCAAAACTTTCCATATGGTTTAGAAAAGGAAGAGGTAATCAAAATCATCCAGGGAACATATACTGATCGTCCTAAAATGTTGAGAGATTTCGGTGATATATTCTTCTTTCAATATATAACACAGCCCTTCTCTGATTGGTTTTTCCAATTGGGGTTACAGGCAGCAGGATGGGCAACTGCGGCCATTGCAAATACTTGGATAAATGAAGTGTTGTTTTCTGATTTAAGAATGATAAATGTTCCAACCCTAATTATTCATGGTATTCATGATAAAGTTGTTCCATTTTCATTAGCTGAAGTACAAAAACAATGTATTAAAAATTCAAAACTTATAGCCTTTAAATACAGTGGTCATGCATCATTCTATGATCAACGTCAAAAATTCAATGAAGAATTAGTAAAGTTTATTGACGAATAAAACTTTTGAAACGTGGAAGTTTTTAATAAAAATATTAAGTGATAATAATTAATCTTGATACCGTAAAATTCATAAAGGAACTTTACGGTATTTTTTATTTGAAAATTACCAGTATCTTAGTAAGTGGTACAAAATATTTTAGAAAATAGGATATATAATTTACTAAGTAAAAATATTAGGTGTTTTTATTATACTTAAACTTAAGAAATATAGCTTAGTTAATTAAATAGTGTTTTATAATATATCTTACATATAATATAGTTTGTGCTATTATAGTATTTATAATAAACTATATAAAGGAATTTAATATTATTAGTTTATAATTGAATAACTTGAATCAACGGTAGTTATAAAGGGGAAAAGGTATGGGAAATAAAAATATTAAAATATCTTGTTGAGGAAGTAAAGAGAGTTCTACTGGTACAGTAGAGCAAAATTCTATATGTCCTATATGTAAAGGACATACTCAAGAGGTTAAAGAGATAACCGTTAAACATTTTGTTCTTAATGATATAGTGAGTAAGGTACATAATGATGAATACCGTATTTGCTTGAACGAGGATTGTGACGTTGTTTATTATAGTTTAGATAAAAGATTAATATTTTGGAATAAGGATATTAAAATACCAATATGGTATAAAAAAAATGCTAATCCTAAATATGTATGTTATTGCAATCAAGTAACAGAGGAACAAATAATTAATGCTGTTCTCAATGATGGAGCAAAAAATATGAAGGATATAATTAGACTTACTGGAGCAATGAAAAATGGGAAATGTGAAATTAACAACCCTTTAGGTAAATGTTGTGGACCTTTTATTCAAGATACTATAAATAAAACATAAATTTAAGAAAATTAAAATAGAAAACCTTTATATGAACAAGTTAAAGAGTAAGTAAAATCAGTAATATTAGTTCATATTCAAGAGGAGGATTAAAATGAGTAAAAAATACTTTTTTAAAATAGGATCTTATATTTTATCTATATTTTTAATTAGTATAACGATAATAAATCATGTTTACAGGGTTAATGAAAAAGACTTTTTATTGAAACCTTATTTTGTTGACATACTTTGTATCATATATTATTTATTCATGGATTATGTAACAAAAGATACTTCTAAATTTGACAAAGAGAAAAAGTTAATTTTACTCTCTATTTTTTTCTACTCCTTGTTTGAATTTGTAATACTGATATTACATTGAATAATAAAAATAAGACCAATTATAATATAAAATTATAATTGGTCTTATTTTTATTTAATATTTTCATCCAGTACTTTTTTATATTTTTCGAATGTATCCTTCTCAATCTGCCCATTAGCTTGTATTAAAAAGTTTCCTTTAGCATATGTATGTGAGAATAACATTGCAGAACTCTTACCCATTTCATTATAAGCCTTTTTTACTTTATTCAGATCATCAGAGTTTTTAAAGTTAAATACTCTTGCATTTTGGTCTTCATTAGCATTAATTTTAAATATCATGGCATCATCTGTAAGCTTTGGTATAATTCCAAAATCTTTTGCCTCCATATTTTTAGGTTCAGTTACTGGAAGTTTTGCCTCTTGGAATTTATCAACTAACTCTTTAACGGTTTTTATTTCCTTAGATGTCTCATTATTATTTTTTCCGGAACAAGCCACTAAAGATAGAGAAAGTATACATGCTAATAGTAAAGAAATTATTTTTTTCATTTCAATGCCCCTTAAGCAAATTTTATCTATAAATTAATTTTATAGCATTTATGCAATAAAATCAAACAATAAAGATCATATAAGGTAAATATGCTATATAAAGGATAATCAAAAGATTATGAAATGCTTTTTTAATTATATGTACATATAAATTAGGACGTATTGTAGCATGTATTAATCATTAACTTTTATATAAAAGTTACAGTAAATAAAAAAGGATGCTCATATAATTATGAGTGTCCTTTTTCGATTTATGGATTTTTAATATTTTATTATCAAAATAGTTTATTAATGTATTGTGAGATTATATTAAATATAAGGCTAAAAGATAATCCTAAAACAGTGTTTATAATGCACATTTTAAGCTTTTCTTTATTGGATTTATTTGTATCCTTACAATATTTAATTATTTTGTATATAAAGTATATGGAAATAGACCAGATGGTCACTGCCTCAATAGATAAAACTGGCACTAAAATAAGTATTATTATAAATAGAATTGAAAACAAGGGTAAATACATATTTAATGTTCCTTTCTAAAATAATTAGATTCAATTATTTTATTACTATATTTGGTGGCTTTTGAGAATATTTCTACTTCGTTTTTGCTTAGGTTAGTAGATTCTATATTTCCATTTGGTAATATAACAAAGTTTCGTTTAGTATTTAAAATATTCCTTCCCATAGAGGTGTATACATAGTTTTTGGTATCTACTCCCATTAGGTAAGAAAGTGTAGGGAGTATGTCAACTTGTCCACCATGGGTTTCTATTACTTCTGATTTATAACCTTTAGAATAAATTATTAAAGGTACTTTAGAATTATTATCTCTCATCCATTCTGGAATATCTTTCATAGATGCTATCTGATCTTTAAAAAATCTATGAGGTCCTTCATGATCTCCGTAAAATACTAAAACAGAATTATCTAAAATTCCACTTTTATCAAGGTTAGATACAAAGTATCCAATAGCTTTATCTGTGTAATTTATAGATTGGAAGTACCTCCCAAGAGCACTATATTTAATATTTGGTGGAAGAACTATTGTTTTATATTTTTCAGGTATATTAAAAGGTGCGTGACTTGTTAAGGTTATAGAAAAATTGTAAAAAGGTTCTTTTTGTTTTTTAAGTATAGGAACAAGCTGTTTTAGAAAGCTTCCGTCACTAAGACCTAATCCAATTTTTTCATCTAAATTAAAATAGCTAGAATCAATACATTTATTAAAACCTATAGAACTTAGAGAAGGTAGCCAATTCCAATAGGAGCCTCTATCTGGATGAATAGCTAAAGTATTATATCCTAAACCTTCTAAAAGTTCAGGAAGAGAGGATCTATAAGTATTATTAGGATATCTAAAAAAGGTGCTTCCACGTCTTACTGGGAAAATAGATGTATTTGTTAAAAGTTCACCATCAGATGTAGTTCCATTAAAAGTTTGCTCTTTTATATTTTTAAAATAGATACTGTTTTTTAATAGCTTATTTAAATTAG
Organism: Hathewaya histolytica; assembly: GCF_901482605.1. Taxonomy (NCBI): domain Bacteria; kingdom Bacillati; phylum Bacillota; class Clostridia; order Eubacteriales; family Clostridiaceae; genus Hathewaya; species Hathewaya histolytica. The sequence goes on from NZ_LR590481.1 coordinate 1,317,601, forward strand.
GTGTAATTTCAGAGTTATCAATTTTCTTGTTTATTATAAAATTTTCAAGAGACTCTACTTGAATTATAATAAGATTTTTACCCTTAAAAAGACTTTTATATTTATTATCTGGAAGTAGTTCTGCTTTAAGCTTCATCCAGTTATTAATTTCATCTATCTCCTTAGTACTTAATTCATATTTTTTACTATCCTTATAATATGTATAACCATCATGAATATGGTAACCTATGGGTGCCAAATTAAACATAGTTTCATTTTGAGCCCAGGCAGTGTAAAAAATATGTTGATTTGTAAAGCTTTTTTTATAAACATCAACCTTATAATGAGCGTATATAAGATAAATTGTGGGTAGAAGAGTTAAAATTAAAAAGCCCGACAGTTTTCTTTTATAGTTATTATAAATGTTTTTTATTTTTAGGAAATATAAAAATAATATAACTATATCTATTAGGAATAATAAATCCACAGGCCTAAACATAGAAAATATACTATCTGAAAGATTCTTCAAGTTGGCAGTATACTTTAACATATGAAAGGTTAAAAAAGAACGATTACTCCTAAAGTACCATAGATCTCCAATAATTATTATGGTTAATAACATATCCAAAACTACAAAACTAAATAAATGAAGTTTTCCTTTAAAAAGGTATGCTGAGGATAGAAATATACAAATAAAACTAATATAAGCAAGTATCGGTGGTATACTAAAAAAAATAATTCTAAAGTTAACCTTGGAGGCATTATCGTCTACTATAATAGAAAAAAACAATATGGTTTTAAATATAATGGCTAAAAAAGTATAAATAAAAGCTTTATTTTTTAGTATGCTTAATATTTCTCTATAAATATTGGAGAAGGTTTTTGGAACTTTTATATTATTAGAAAGTAGGTTATTTAAAATCAATTACTGTCTCATCCTTTCTATAAAAATAATATATTAATGTTTTAAAGTTATTAAATAAATTATAAATATATAATATTTAAAATAACATATAAATAATAATAATGTGAAGAAATAATATAAATGGTATGCCATATATGAATTTACCATGTTTTGTCTTATGTCTAAATTTTTGCATACCTAAGTAAGAACCTATGCTTCCACCTAAAGTAGCAATTAAAAGCAAAGTGTTTTCTCTTATTCTCCACTTGTGATGTTTAGCTTTATATTTATCAATATACATTGTAATAAAACCTATAAAATTTATGGTGATAAAATAAATTAAGATAAATTTGTAATTAAGGCCTTTCATAATAACTCCTTCTATTTTATTTTTAATAAAATTATTATAACATAAACATAAAAACTTATTATAATCCATTAATAAATGTACACAGAGTTAAATATAATATTTAGAGGTGATCAAAGTGAGTGGGGTTTGCGATCTTAATGCTAAAGAGTTAATAATACTTGCAAGTATTGTTACTTTAGCATTCTCGGAAAATAAAACCATAGATGAACTTAATGTATTGGGAAACTTTTTGGTTACTGTTGGGACTAACTTCTTAGCCATAGCTGCTATAGAAGATGCTAATAAAAATTCATTAAATAATAAAGAAAGTAAGAATAATAATATTAAGAAGGAAGAATTCGATAAAAGTACATCTACAAGTGACAATTGTACTGATTAAAAACATAGGGGGTAATTAGATGGAAAGATATATAAATATAGATAAACATAAACTATATATTAAGACAATGGGGAAAGGGGAACCAATTTTATTTATTCATGGGGGACCAGGGTTATGCCATAATTATTTCCTTCCATATTTAGAGGGGTTAAGTGATAAAAACACTCTTATATTTTATGATCAAAGAGGGAATGGTAAGTCTTTTTTTGAAATAGGTAATGATGATGAAATAAGTCTAGAGACTTTTATAGATGATATTGAATTTATAAGAACTTCTCTAAATATAGATAGATTAAATATTTTTGGACATTCTATGGGAGGATTTCTGGCTATAAACTATGCCTTAAAGTATGGAGATAATGTTAATAAGTTGGTGCTTTCAAACTCAATTCCCTTAAGGTTTGAGGATTTTAATCAAATGAATGTAATTAAAAGAAATAAAATTCATCCTATGGATTTTAAAGAACTAATAAAGTTACAAAATTCAAAGAAATTTAAAGATTATAATGAAGAGATTTTTATGCAATACATAAGTATATTAGAGAAATCTAGCTTTATAAATGATCATAGGGCATATGAATTTACAAAAAACTTAAATTTTCAAGGTAAACACTATAAAAACTTTTTAAATATTAATGTTAAATTAATTAATGAGTATATGTACAATATAAGATTTAAAGATATTAATATTGAAAAGATAAAATGTCCAACTTTAATCGTTTTTGGAACGAATGATTTTATACCACACTCTTCTTTGGAATATCTAAGTAGTAATATAAAAAAATCAGATGTTAAATATATAGATAATGCAGCACATTATCCATTTATTGAAGAGAAAGAGAAAATGATAAGCATATTAAAGGATTTTTTTCAATAAATAAGAAGTATTATTGCTGAAAAAATTATTATTATTTAATTTTAAATTAAATAAATAATACAAAAAAATATATTATATATAATATATGGAAATGTTATTTTCTATGAGTTATAATAATATAAAAGCTGATTATGTCGGTTTTTATATTATTTTTCATTTATATAGGGAAATGAGGGAGAGTATGAAAAGGGAGGTTACTTTAAAAAAAATTATTATTTGGTGTTTTTTTATTCTTTATATTTTAATTTTGGTAAATTTAATTTTGTTTAAGTTTACACCATTAGAGGATATAAAAAATAATATTAATTTCTTTAGTATAAAGCATATAAAATATAGAATTACATATTGTAATTTTATACCACTAAATAGTGTTAAAGCATATTTTAAAGCTCCACTAAATATACTGTATCTTTTTAAAAACATAATATGTCCTTTAACTTTATTTATTCCATTTGGATTTTTAATTCCATTTGCTAGCAAAAAGCATAGAATGGTTAGTAATACAGTAAAATTAATATTTATTTTTAGTTTCATAATAGAACTTTCTAAAGTTATTTACGGATTAGGATATTTTAATGTAGATAATATTATTTTTAATATTTTTGGTGGAATAATAGGATTTAGTTATGCATGTAATATGCGAAGAAAACATGTAAAGGGAAAAATGAGAAATAAAATAAAGTATAAAACTGTTGAAATTTAACCAAAAATACAATAAACTAAATGTAAGAAAATATTTAGTTATATATAATATCATATTGAAAGAATTTTAAATTTAAATTAAAATATATGTACTAAATTCTTTTTAAAATAGCTATAGAAAGAGTGAGAAAAATGGATAAAGAAGAAAAGAACAGTTTAAATAAAGGTACTAATGAAAAAAACAACTTAAGTAATAAAGCTGAAAAAACTAAAGAAGACATTATAAAACATTTACATGATATGAAAGATATTGATATCTTTGGTGCAAAATCTAAATATATAGAAAGAATGGAAAATGATTTAGAAGAGCAAAAGTATATAAAAGAAATGCAAGATATGGAAGATAAACTTTCAAGAAAAAATAACTATATAGTAGTTGGAGTAGTTGGACTTGGTTTAGCTATAGTTGTAGGACTTGGAATTAAGATAATGCAAGCACCTATAAAGAACTTTTCTTTTAATGATAAGGCAAAAGTAGAAAAAAAATCAAAGGAAGCTCAAGAAAAGAAAGAAGAGGAAGCAGTAAAAGGGAACAAGTCTAAGAATAATAATAGTGAGAACTTACCAGAACAAAATAATAAAACATATACATATGCAGTGGGAAATGATAATAGAAAGAAAAGCATAGAAGAATCTATAAAAATAAATGAAAATAATAAGTCTGGCATAACGGCTATATTTATAGCAGAACTTTTAAGAAAAGCTGAAGTATCTGTACCTAAAAAGGTTACAAATACTAAAGCTTTAGTAGAAGATTTAACTAATAAAGGGTGGAAAAAGTATACGGATCCAAAACAATTAAAAAAAGGTGATGTATGTTTTACTACAGATATGTCCAATATGGAGGGATATCCATCACACGTATATATATTTATGGGGTGGGTAAAAGAAGGTAATACTGATGAAGGATATGTTTGTGATAGTTTAGTTGAAGAAAATAAAGATTCTCTTCATAAAAGAACTATAGGAATAGAGACTGAAACAAAACAAAAAATGGCATTTTTCATGAGAAAATAATAAAGTATATAAAAGCTAGGATATGTAACATCCTAGCTTTTATATATTTAATATACATTATATAACGTATATTGTATAGCATATAATATTATATTTACAGACAAATGAATAAGTGATATTATAAATATGAAGGATTACATTCAATTTAGTATAAAGTTATGAAATTATTATACATAGAAATAAATGAGTACTAATGTAAAATGGAGGGTTTATAATGTTACTATCAAAGAAAGCAATGCAAATATCACCATCTCTAACGCTTGCAATCACTGCCCAGGCTAAAAAAATGAAAGCTGAAGGTGTAGATGTTATAGGCTTTGGTGCTGGTGAGCCTGATTTTAATACACCGGAGAATATTCAACAGGTTGCTATAGATGCTATAAAAAAGGGGAGAACTAGGTATACTGCTGCATCGGGAATTGCAGAATTAAAAGAAGCTATAGTAAAAAAATTCAAAGAAGATAATTTACTTAACTATAAAAATAGTCAAATTATTATTTCCACAGGAGCAAAGCAATGTTTAGGTAATGCATTTCAAGCTATATTAAATCCTGGGGATGAAGTTATAGTACCAGTTCCATATTGGGTAAGCTATCCTGAACTTATAAAACTTGCGGATGGAGTTCCGGTATTTGTGAATTCCACAGAAGAAAACAATTTTAAAGTTACAATAGATGATTTAAAAAGTAAAATTACAGAAAAAACTAAAGCAATAGTTTTAAATAGTCCAAGCAATCCTACAGGTGCTGTATATACTAAAGGAGAACTTGTGGAAATAAGTGAAATTGCAAAAATACATGATTTAATAATTATTTCAGATGAAATTTATGAAAAGTTATTGTATGGTGAAGAGAAGCATATAAGTATAGCATCTATATCAGAAGATGCTTTTAATAGAACTATAGTTATAAATGGTGTTTCTAAAGCCTACGCTATGACTGGATGGAGAATAGGCTATGCTGCGGCTACTGAAGAAATTATTAAGTTAATGTCTAATATTCAAAGCCATACAACCTCAAATCCAAATTCTATAGCACAATATGCATCTGTAGAAGCTTTAACAGGAGATCAAAAAGAGGTTAATTCTATGGTTGAAGAATTTAAAAATAGAAGAAACTTTATGGTGGATAGAGTAAATTCTATAGAAAATCTATCTTGCAAAATGCCGAAAGGTGCATTCTATGTAATGGTTAATATAACTAAATGCTTAGAGAAAAGGTTTAATGGAGCAATTATAAAAAGTTCATTAGATTTTTCAAAATATTTATTAGAAGAAGAAAAAGTAGCTGTAATTCCAGGTGTGGCATTTGGAACTGATGATTTTGTAAGATTATCATATGCAACCTCTATGGAAAATATAGAAAATGGTTTAAACAGGATAGAAAGTTTTATCAAAAAACTACAATAAAATATAACAAAAGATAATTAACTTGCGAACTTTGCTGTTATTAGACAAAATAATGAATTTTGTTTAAGTTTCGGTTTTGTTTGCAAGTTATTTTATATTTAATTGTTTATATTATCATATTATGATAAGCTAATAATTGTATTTGTACTAAAGAAAAATTGAAATCAAGGGGTAATTTAAATGGAAAGGTTAATAAATACATCAAATTATATATCAGATCTTGAACGATTTGGAAATAAATCATTACTCTTAGAAGAGTTTTTAAATAAAAACAAGATGACTGGAGTAGAACTTATTCAATGTGGTCCTTTAGATCAAGAAGCTTTGGACAAAAAATTAATTAAGGGTGTGCACCTTAGATATTATCCTATTTGGCTTGATTTTTGGAAAGATGACAAAGAGGAACTTATAAAACAATTTGGAAGTGAAGAAGCTATAAAGTCCTTTTATGGAGACCGTGGCAAGGAAGGATTAATAAAAACATATAGAGATGAATTGAACTTTGCAAAGGAAGTAGGTGCGAAATACATAGTATTTCATGTTGCTCATGTTCAACTTCCTCATACCTTTGACTACAAATTTACATATAGTAGTGAAGAGGTTATAGAATATACTATAGACTTTTTAAATAAAGTTCTGGATGGATTTGAAGCAGATTTTTACTTTTTATTTGAAAACCTTTGGTGGCCAGGACTTAATCTTTTAGATATTACTCTTGCAGAAAGACTAATAAATGAAGTGAATTTTAAGAACAAAGGTTTTATGCTAGATACAGCACATTTAATGAACACAAATATAAACATAAATAGTGAAGAAGAGGGTATAGATTATATTTTAGAAAATCTTAAAGCTCTAGGAGATTTAAAAAAGTATATAAAGGGAATTCATTTTAACCTTTCTCTCTCAGGACCTTATTTGAGGAAAAAGTTGCAAGAGCCATCGCCATATAAAGAACCTAAAAATATGGATGAATTTTATGAAAACTTTAAATTAGCCTACGACCATATTTTTAATATAGATTGGCACAAGCCTTTTAAAAGTAAAAGAGCCAAAGAAATCTTGGAAGAAATAAATCCTGAGTTTTTAGTATACGAATTTTCAGCAAAAACCAGTGAAGAGTTAGAGGAATATATAGAAACTCAGCATAAGGCTTTAGGATTTTTATTATAACAAATAAATTTACCAAGTTATCATACATTGTAATTTAATTTATAAAAATAAAGTATAAAGAGGGGGATTCTTTTGGAGAAAAATATAGTTATAGATAGTCATAGTAAAAACATTATAGAAAAAAAAGAAAAACCTCATTTTATTCAATACTTTTTAAGAATTAAATCAATAAAAAGTGAAAATACGGCTAAAAGTTATGAGAGGGACATAAAGGATTTCTTCAATGTAAAAAATGTATATGAAATTAGTTTAGAAGACATAAAAAGGGTTAATTTCATTCATGCAGAAAATTATATTATATATTTAAAAAATAAAGGATATGCATCCTCTACTATTAATAGAAAACTTTCATCATTAAGTGCACTTTATAAATGGATTTTAAAATATAGGGATAACTCTACCAATACAGAGATTATAAAATATAATCCCTTTGGGGATTTAAAAGAAGAGAAGCCTACTGTAATTACAAAAGAAACAGAGTTTCTAACAGAAGAAGAGTGTGTAAAATTATTAGAAAGTATAGATACAAATAACCTAATAGGCCTCAGGGATAAAACCATACTTTCACTTGCTCTAACTACAGCTTTAAGAAAATCTGAAATTATAAATATAAAATTAAGTCATATAAAAACCTATGGGGAGTACGATGTTATAGAAGTTATAAGAAAAGGTGGAAAGAGAGATTTAGTTAAGTTACAAGTGGGGGTTAAGGATCTCATATTAAAATATTTAAAAGAAACTGATAGGTCCCTAGAATTAAACCATGATGAATATTTATTTATAGGGCACTCTTCTAATGGTTTAAATGGTAAAAAGCTAAATCATAACACTTTAAACCTTATTATAGATAGAACTTGCAAAAATGCAGGGATAAAAAAGAAGTTAAAGGTTCACTCCACAAGACATACTGCAATTACTCTTGTTATTCAATCAGGAGCAACCTTAGAGAAGGTAAGAGATTTTGCTGCTCACTCTAATATAGCAACAACTAATAAATATTTACACTCCGTAGACAAGCTTAAAAATAATCCTGGTGATTTAATTCAAATTTTATAAAGTTATTATAAAACAAATAATGATTATATACGTAACTATACAAATAAAAACTATAGAAATAAAAAAAGCCTACGATTTTATTATGCATAGGCTTTTTTATTATATGTTATAAATTTTATATTTTCTATTGAATAGAATAATTTAAAGACCATATAACCCCGAAACAGTCAGTTACAACAGCATGATATGCGCCCCAGAATGTTTTTTGTAGCTCAAAAGATGTAGTGCCACTTTCTTTAAGAGATGAGTATAGGTTATTTATTTCTTCTTCACTTTCTAAGTTAAGAATTAAGTTTATATTGCTTTCCACAGATTTTTCATCAAAGAAGTCTACAAAATATAATATACAATTTTCATTTATGTGAAGTTCAGAATGGATAATCTTTCCCTTATGCTCTTTAAACATTTCAACGTTATCAGCTAATTGAAGATTTTTAACCTCTGCATTAAAGAGTTTTTTATAATATTCAAGAGCTTCCTTACAATTTTTCACAGATATATTTGGAATAATGTTTTTCATATATAATTCTCCTTTTAATTAAGAAATTAATATAAAGATTATACTATCATAAATGATAAGTTCTATCAAGTACAAAGATGTTTATTAGATGTATTTAAGTGTACAGGTAAAGGATGGAGTGAAAATATTTATTTAAATATGTACTATAAATGCAACATATGATACAATCGATAATTTTAAAAATCAACCTAAGATATCTTTCTGTGTAGTTACAGATACAGAAATAAAACCTTCAAGTTTTACTACAAGCTATAAAAGCGTCATAGTCTTTGGTAAAATTGTAGAGGTATGTAAAGATGAAAAAGAAGAAGCATTACTATAGAGTAAAATGCATAAGTTTTAATATATGCATTTTATTTTTGGAGAGGTAACTTTACTTTTTAAAGTAACTTGATTATATGAACCTAATGTGATATATTTTAATAAATAAATTCATATAAGGGAAGTGAATAAAATGTTTAAAGAAATCATATCCGCAAATAATATAAGTTTTTTACTAGTTTTTATAGAAGGTATATTGTCATTCTTTTCTCCATGTGTTATTCCGTTATTACCAATATACATTGGGTATTTAGCAGGTAATGCGAAAAAAGAAAATTCGGATGGAACTATAACTTATGAGAGAAAAAAGGTGTTTTTACACACAATATTTTTTGTTCTTGGAATTTCATTTGCATTTTTTATTTTAGGACTATCCTTTTCAGTATTAGGGAAATTCCTAAGTGGTAACAAATTACTTTTCACCCGTTTATCTGGGATTGTTATTATAATTTTTGGATTAGTACAAATTGGATTTTTAAACTTTAACTTTTTAAAAGGTGAGCACAGACTTAATTTTAACCTTAATTATAACAATATGAATCCACTTATGGCATTTGTTATGGGATTTACATTTAGTTTTGCATGGACACCATGTGTTGGTCCAGCTTTATCCTCAGTACTTATTTTAGCATCAAGTGCCAAAAGTGCTCTAGTTGGAAATGTATTAGTAGTAGTTTACGCAGTCGGTTTTTCTATACCATTTTTATTGCTAGGATTATTTACTACACAGGTTCTAAACTTTTTAAAAGCTAAACGTAATTTACTTAAATACGCTATTAAGGGTGGTGGAGTAGTTCTTATAATTATTGGAGTAATGACTTTTACTGGATGGGCTAATAATATTAGTGGATATTTAAACTCATTTACTAGTTCAAGCAACAAAAGTTCAGTAAATTCTGAGGCAAATAAGGATAAAGAAAATTCAACTGCAGAAAAAGAAAATAAAGCTAAAGAAAAGAAAGTATTACCAGCTTTTGATTTTAAACTTACTGATCAATATGGTAAGGAGCATAAATTATCAGATTATAAAGGTAAGGTAGTATTCCTAAACTTTTGGGGTACATGGTGTCCTCCTTGTCGTTCTGAAATGCCACATATAGAAGAATTATATAAACAGCATAATAAAAATAGTAAAGATGTAATTATTTTAGGAGTTGCAAATCCAGGGGGACAGGAAAAAGATGTTGAAGGAATAAAAGAATTTTTAAAGAAAAATGGATATTCTTTCCCAGTTGTTTTCGATGAAAGTGGAGAAGTTTTTATGGACTATGCAATTAATTCATTTCCAACTACCTATATGATTGATAAAGAAGGAAATATATTTGGTTATGTAAGTGGAGCATTAAGTAAAGGTATGATGCAAAATATTATAAAGCAAACAATAGAAGGTAAAAGGCAAAATTAAATATATAGAGATTCTTATAGAAAAAGAGGAATAGCGGCATGAAAAATCAATATAATCTAAATTGTAATATTGCACAAACATTAAATATTATAGGTGATAAGTGGTCATTACTTATATTACATGAAATAAAAAAGGGTCATAAAACTTTTAAAGAAATTGAAGATAATCTACAAGGAATACCAACAAATTTATTATCTAGTAGATTAAAAAATTTGGAAGAAGATGAACTTATAAAAAGTCAGCTATATCAAAAGCATCCTCCAAGATATGAATATGTATTAACTGAAAGTGGTAGTGATTTAGAGGATATATTTAATAGTTTGATTATGTGGGGAGAAAAACATCTTCATAAATGTTATAAAAGGCTTGTTCATAAAAAATGTGAAAGTAAAGTAGAACATCAATACTATTGTCCGACTTGTGATTCAGTAGTATCAAAAAATGAAATAGGTGTAAAGCCAATGGAGGACAAATAACTTACTAAATAAGATGATATCTCATCTAAGAATTATAAATTTTTAGATGAGATATTTTTTTATAAATATATAGACATAATTCGACATCTTATGATAAAATCTAAAATATCAATTTTACATACAAAGGAGCAAAGGATGGCTTTTAAAAAAACAAGTAAAAATAAAACAATAAAATGGGCTAATATTTTAATTGGAATAATTCTACTATCATGCTTAAGTTGTTTTGCAGTATCTATTTATGTAGGGCTAAACTTAGCAATGCCTAAAAGGGAGCCTATTACTAATAGTCCTAAAAATTATGGATTATCCTATGAAAATGTATCTTTTCATAGTAAGTATGACGATATTTTATTAAAGGGTTGGTGGATTCCTGCTCAAAATAATGGAAAACATAAAGAAAGTAAAAAAACTATTATCTTTGCCCATGGATATGGAGATAATAGAGCTTTAATGGATATAGAAATTATAAATATTGCAAAAAGATTATGTAACGAAGGGTATAATGTTTTAACATTTGATTTTAGAGCTGCAGGTGAATCAGAAGGGAAAATTGTTTCACTAGGAGAGTTTGAGAAATACGATCTTTTAACAGCTGTAGATTTTGCTAGGAATAATAAACATTCAGAAAAAATAGGACTAGTCGGATGGTCCATGGGTGCTGCAACATCCATATTGGTCGGGGAAATGTCTAAAGATGTACAAGCTATCGTTGCTGACAGTCCTTTTGCTAGCTTAGAAGGATATTTAAAGGCAAACTTACCTTATTGGACACACTTACCGGATTTTCCTTTTACGAATATTATATTAGGAGTATTGCCACACATTATAGGTGTAGATATTGCTGATGTTAATGGCCTTAAGGCTATTTCAAATTATAAGAATAAAGATCTACTTTTAATTCATGGAAAAGGTGATTTAACTATATCTTATAAAGAAAGTGAAAAATTATATAATATTGCTAGAAAAGATGAACATGTAAAGTTATGGATTACAGAAAAAGCAGAACATATAAGAACTTATAAATTATACAAAAAAGAGTATGAAAAGAATATATTAGACTTTTTTCATAATAGTTTAAAGTAAAGCAAAAAGGGTGTCTTAAAATAATCTTTAAATCATTTTAAGACACCCTTTTTGCTTTAGATGAAAATTAATATAAGTATGATTAAGTATTATTAAATTACAAATAATACTTAATTATAGAGATTAAATATAAATTATTATATAATGGTAGAATATAGGAAGTTAATTGTAAAGTGATAAAATAATAAAAAATTTTAAAGCTATACCCTAGGTTCAGGGATAGAATTTTTAATATATTTAAAGGATGGTGAACTTTATGATAGACATATGTATTTTAGGTACAGGTGGTGGAATGCCTATGCCTAATCGATTTTTATCAGCAAGTTTAATTAGTTATTTAGGGAGAAAAATTTTAATAGATGCAGGGGAGGGAACACAGGTATCTATGAAAATTGTTGGTACGGGATTTAAATCTATTGATATTATTTGTATTACACACTATCATGGGGATCATATTGTAGGACTTCCGGGGTTGTTAGCAACTATAGGTAATAGTGGAAGAGTAGAGCCTATAACAATTATAGGTCCAAAGGGTATAAAGGAAGTCGTTTCTTCTCTAAATATAATCAATCCATATTTACCATATAAAATAAACTTTGTAGAAAACCCTAAGGAATCCATATACTTTAAGATAGAGAAAAATAATTCAATTTTAGTTCAAGAAAAAACTCAAAGTAATGTTGAGATAAGGGTTCTTCCATTAGAACATTCATCAGAATGCCTAGGATATAACTTTTATTATAAGAGATTACCTAAATTTAGTGTAGAAAAAGCTAAAGAGAACAATGTTCCTAAACATTTATGGAAACTTTTGCAGCAAGGAGAATCTATAGAATTTGAAGAAGTACTATATAAGCCTTTTATGGTAAATGGAGAGAGGAGAAGAGCAGTTAAGATTTCTTATATTAGTGATACAAGGCCAATAGACAAAATTGTAGATTTTATAAAAGAAAGTGATTTGTTTATTTGTGAGGGCAATTATGGTAGTAATGAGGATTTAGACAAAGCTATAAAGAATAAGCACATGATCTTTAGTGAAGGTGCTACCTTGGCAAGAGAAGCAAAAGTTAAGGAGCTTATGTTAACACATTTTAGCCCCGCTATTTCAAATCCGGAGGACTATTTAGATAATGCCAAGAACATTTTTAAAGATACGGTTTTAGCTAAAGATGGAATGATAAAAAGTCTAAAGTATAATGATTAATATAGATAATTATCTAGTTTACAAGAAATAACATAAACTTTTAAAGTGAGTATAGTAAAATAAAAAAACATATAGTTTTTAAAATATACAAGCATAATATACAAACAAAAATATATATTATCTATTCATATATAGACAATACTATAAAATAACCTTATAATATAATAAAGTAATTAAAAATTAGAAATGAGGTTGCTATGGAGATGGAAAGAGATAATTTCTTTTGGGATGCTACTATAGAGCAGGTTAAAAAAGGTTATGTAGAAGAGGAAGAATGTTTCACTTGTTTAATATGTGGGGAGAAATTTATAAAAGGAAAAATATATAATGTAGATTCAGAGTTTTTTGATTCTGAAAAGACTACAGAGATACATGTGAAAAATAATCATGGTTCTATGTTATATTATATTCTTAATATGAATAAAAATTTTACAGGAATTACAGAGGTTCAAAGAAAAATATTGTTAAATTTTTCTACAGGTAAATCAGATAAAGAAATAGCTAGGGAAATGGGGATAGCTACATCAACTATAAGAAATCATCGTTATAAACTAAGAGAGAAGGAAAAGCAGGCGAAGTTATTTCTAGCTATGATGCAGTTACTTTCAAGTTATACAGAAAAGAAAATAAGTGAATTAGATAATAATAATTTATGTGAAATACACAAAACTGCAACAATGATAGATCATAGATATAATATAACAGAAGAAGAAAAGATGAATGTTATCAAAAATAACTTTGATTCTAATGGAGCATTAAAAAATTATCCTGTAAAAGAAAAGAAAAAGGTCATAATACTTGAAGAGATTATAAAGAATTTTAATAAAGGTAAGTTTTATACAGAGAAAGAATTAAATAAAATACTTAAGAGAATTTATGAAGATTATGCAACATTAAGAAGAGCTTTAGTTGAATATGGATTTATAGATAGAACAGATGATTGTAGTAAGTATTGGGTAAAAGAGTAGAATATAGTTTACAAAAAAGAAAACCAAGCCATGGAGTTTAAATAGAAACTAGCTTGGTTTTTAATGTTACTATAAATTGTATAATAAAAACCTATTATGATAACATTCAGATTAATAATTATTTATTAATTAGAAAAGTTTTTTACTTCCCTTGAATCCTACATTAAGTTTATGATTTTTAAGTGAAAAGTTATTAATATAAATTTTAAAACCTTGGATATTACCTGGAGATACTATTATGTTGCCTTTTTCTTTATCAAATTTTAATAAAGGTGTATTTTTAAGTTTTGAGAAAATAATTTCTTTTGGAATAGATATAAATCCTAGTTTCCCTTCCTTATAATTAATAAAAGCTTTTCCTTCATTACTTGCTACAGTAAAAGTTAATACCGCCTCTAGTGGGATTTTTTTATAATTTGCATGAGTGTATAATTTTAAATTTTCACCTTCAATTTTAATACTTAAACCTTCTAAATATTGTTTAAGTTCTGGTGTCTTATTAACAATGTTTATAAATAAATCTGTTAACTCTTCTTCATTAAAATTTATGTCAGATTGTACATTGATATTATTTAGTGAAAATTTAATGTTCTTAGGTTCAAATTTATTTACTAAATAATTTTTATCTAAAGACATATTTGAGGTTATAGATTTAACCTTAGTCCTAGGATAGAAATAATTGTAGTAAATACCTAAAGTGGTTACCAGAATTAATATAATTATGACAAATATAATTTTAAAAAAATTTATCTTAGATCTTTTCTTTCTATTCATAAAGTTCACCTCATAAGATTACTTTTAAAGAATTATACTTTAATAAGTATGATGGAATTATGCATAATAGTAATAGCTATTGATAAAGTTAATATATAAATCCCTAATCATTGGAAATATGGATAATGAATTGTCAAAAAAGTGTTTATTTTGTTATAACTTTATGTTACCGTTTAATAGTACTGAATATCCATTTAAAAACGTTTTTAGATAGTATTAATTACTTAATTAAATATGATTATTTGTAATGTTATGTAAAGTAATACAGTAAAATGTCATAAAATTCATAATTATTTAATTATTGTGTGAACATGACGTTTTTGTACGTAACATATAAGCTAGAATAAAGTTTTAGTGTTATACACTAAATTATATGAGCTTTGATATTAAATTTATTATATTTCGTAAAACTTATAAAATCAATATTAATACAATTTATCAAAATATAATTTATTAAATGGAGGAAAACATGTTAAAGAAGAAGTCAAAAGTAGCCATAGTCATAGCAACAATTATAAGTACAATGATAGCAAATAACACACTTGTAACTATGAAAGTATATGCACAAGAAAGAAAAGTAATAGAAAAAGTATCAGATGAGAAAATCATAGATATACCTGATCCTAAATTTAGACAAGTTATAAATTATGCTTTAGGAGAAGATAGAAAATCAGATGCCCCAATTAAAAAATCCGAGATGGAATCTCTTAAGGAGATAAATGGGGATAAGGCAATACCATTCTTACCTATGGAACAATGGTTGGTAAAGGGGATACATGATAGAGGTATCAAAAGTATAGAAGGATTACAGTATGCTATAAATCTTGAGAAGTTAGATTTAAGTGAAAATGAAATAAAAGATTTAACACCATTAAAAAATCTAAAAAAACTTACATACATAGAATTAGATAGGAATATGTTGGGAGACTTAACGCCACTATCTAATTTAACCAATTTAACTCATTTAAATATATATAATAATGAAGCTATAGTAGATATGACACCTATATCAAAACTTGAAAAATTAGAATGGTTAGATTTGCATTGGTGCAACCGTGGTAAACAAACAGTTAATGTTGAGCCACTTGGAAAGCTTATAAATATGAAAGAATTAAATCTTGAAAGTAATTTAGTTAGCGATATAAGTTTTACAAAAAGTTTGAAAAAATTAACTTTAATAGGGGTTGGAGCAAACAACATAACAGATATGAGCCCATTATCAAATTTAATTATGAAATCATATGTGGACTGGGATGGAACATATGTTGGTATGCTGGTTCAAAGCCTAAAAAGTCCTGTTAATATAAATATAGATTATAAGGAATCTATCTATAAAATAAAAGATCCAGTTAAGGGATTAGATGAATATATGAAAGCTAATGATGCTATCCCAGAAGTTCAATTTCTAGCTGGACAAGAAAACGAAAATGTATTACTTAATTATAATAAGGATACAAGAGAAATAGAAGTTATAGTTAAAGAGAATTTAGGAAAAGAACCAAGAAAGATAGAATCTAACATTCTATTAGATTACGGGTTTTACTCTTTAGGTATAAAGTTAAATATTAAACAGGATATAAATTCTAAAGTTAAAGATACAAATATAGAACATAAGGATAAAGACATAAAAAATGAAAAGAAGAACCACGAAAATAAGAAGCATGAAAATAAAAAAGTAACACATAATGGTAAAAAAGATAGAAAAGGAAATTTAAAAAAGGGAACATCCTTAGGTAAAGGTGTAAACACTAGTTCAAATGGAATAAAAAAACACATAAATAGTTTTAATAAAAATGGACAAGCTAAATATGTAAGTTTAAATAATGTGAAATCAGAAAGTGTATCTAAGAATGTAAGGTCTGAAGATACAGTTAACAAATCAAAAGACTTAACAAATTTAGAAAAAGAAGTTAAAGAATCAATTAAACCAGAAAAAGATAATAAGCAAAAGGTTGAAACATCAGAAAAAACAATTAAAAAAGAAAGTGAAAGTAAAGAAAAGACTAATAAAGATGAAAGCAAAAGTACGGTTGTTTCAACAACTGATAAAAAGAATAGGATGCCAATATTTTTTGGAATAGGACTAAGTACCACTTTAGTAGCAGTTTTATTATTTTTAAATAATAAAAAGAAAGTTTCTAAATAAATTACAAAATAAATTAAGAACTCTTATTTAAAATAGGAGTTCTTAATTTTTAAGTTTTATTAGCCATCATAAATCTTATGATGGCTTTTTATTTATCAGTGTTTAATAATATCTTTTATAAATATATTTTTATCGTAAAACAATAAAAATATATTGAAATTCATTTTAAACTATGATAATCTTAAGTAGAATTAATTGTTAAACCTTGGAGGGATAATTATGAAAGAAATGCTTTCAAAAGAAGAAATAAAATCTAACCTAAAAATTCTTTTTACAGCAATTTTTATAGGTTTCTTAGTTTATAATTTTATATTTTATTACATGGGGTTATCTTATCCTATATTAATAGCTGCTCTAATTATTGGATTTTTAGTAACTAACGGAATAAAAAATAAAAATCCTATGGGATTTTTTCTTATTGCAGTAAGCATTATTTTATCTTTAACTTATGCTATATATACAAATCCTATATTTAGATTTTTGAATAGAATTATAATACCCCTTTCCTTAACTTCTTCGTTTTTACTTTTAACTTATAAAGATATAAGGTTCGAATTTAAAGTTATCTATAGGAGTATTATAAAAAAGGTTTTTATAGAATCTTTATATAATATAAAAATTATTAGAGTATTAATTAAAAGCTTAACTAAGCAAATAAACACTAAAGAAGATACTATAAACTATAGGGATATATTACTAGGACTTTTAATATCTATTCCTCTTATTTTTATGCTCGTTTTAATACTGGGAAAGGCAGATAAAGTTTTTGAGTATTATATAGAAAATTTAAGCTCTAGCATAAATAATGAAGTTTTCGGTAAAATTCTCTTAAGAACATTTTTATCTATTTTAGCCTCAATATTTATATTTGGATTATACAATTCCTTTTCTATAAATAATATAAAAGTGCAAGAAGACATTAAATACAGTTTTAAATTTAATAGTTTAGTTGTAATAACTACTCTCTCTATAGTTACCTTTATATATATAAGTTTTACCAAAATTCAAATATCGTACTTATATGGTTCTAAAAGCCTTCCTAATGGATTTAATTATTCAGAATATGCAAGAAGTGGTTTTTTTCAATTAGTATTTTTAGTCTTTGTAAATGTAGTATCCATAATATTAATTAAAAATAATACAAAATCTAAAGGGAAGTTACAAAAGAAAATACTTTTAACTTTATACTCCCTAATTACAGTTCTAACTTTTAATATGGTGTTTTCAGCTTTATATAAGATGAGACTTTATATTGTTGCTTTTGGATTTACAAGGCTTAGAATTTTGGTTATTGTCTTTACTGTTTTTTTAGGTATAATCCTAGTACTTGTTTTATTCTTTATATTTAAAGACATAAACCTCTTTAAATCAATTATAATTTTGGGAGCTGTAATGTATATTGTCATTAATTTTACTAATATAGATAATTTCATAACAAGAGAAAATATAAATATAGCTAAAAATTCTACAGAAATCGATAATACCTATTTAACTTCACTTTCTTTTGATAGTTACATGACCATGAAAAATGCGCTTAAAAAAGGAGAGATTTCAATGGAACAATATCATAATTGGGTTTATAACAATAAAATAGAAATAAATTATTGGCATGAATATAACTATTTTAATTCTAAGGGGAATTCTATTAAATAATCATATAGATATATTTTTAATATAATTATTTAGAGTACAAACTTATGGAAAAACAAGGGTTTATTATTGAGAAACATAATATTATATGTTAACATATAGAAAGATTAATGGACTAGGAGGAAATTTTATGAAGTTCTATGAAAGTAAGGCTTTATCAAGAACTTTAGGGATTATTTTAAACATAATATTAGTATTTGGTATAGTTATGACTGCAATAGTATATTATAATACTTTTTTTATTAATAGTAAGAGTTTAGATGGAACTTGGAAGCCTTTAATGGCTATTATATTAACTCTTGGTATAGTATGTATATTTCTAATAGTATTTGAACTAAAAAAAATAACTTGTACTTTAGTTAAAGGTAATCCTTTCTTGTGGGAAAATGTAAATTCTTTAAATAAGATTTCTAAATATTGTTTTGTGATATCTGGATGTTACTTTCTTAATTTTATTTTTAATATAGGAAAGGGTACTTATAAATTTATATATATAGATACTAAAGGTATACATACAGATACAGAACTTATAATATTTTTATTAGCAGGAATTTTTATAGCTATATTATCTAAAATTTTTAAAGAAGCTGTTAAATTTAAAGAGGAAAATGATTATACAATATAGAAAAGGAAGAAAGGATTATGGCAATAGTAATTAATTTAGATGTTATGATGGCTAAAAGAAAAGTTTCCCTACAAGATTTAGCAGAAAGAGTAGGTATAACTAATGCTAATCTATCCATATTAAAGAACAACAAAGCAAAGGCAATTAGATTTTCAACCTTAGAAGCTATTTGTAGGGAATTGAATTGTCAACCTGGTGATATTTTAGAATATATAGAACAAAAATAATGGTTAAGGACTATAACAAAAGTATAGTCCATTATTTTATTATAGTGTAAAATGATATAATGATTTTAGGATATAAAGGTCATTAATAAAAATCTTTATATTTAAGATATTATTTCGGATAATAAAGCACTTAATTTATCTATTTTAAAAATACATTTTAAGGTGGGACGTATATGAAAAATAAAACAAAAGCGGTAGTGTATATGTTACTTTCAGCTTTATGCTTTGCTTTTATGTCAGCAATGGTAAAGTTATCTGGTGATCTTCCTGTGATGGAGAAGGTTCTCTTTAGAAATTTAGTTAGTTTAATTGTGGCTTTTGTGGCATTAAGGAAAAGTAATATACCTATGTTTGGAAAGAAAGAGAATCAGAAGTACTTACTTGCAAGATCACTTCTTGGACTTTCTGGAGTGATATTAAATTTCTATGCTATAAACAATCTAGCTCTAGCAGATTCTTCTATGTTAAACAAGCTTTCACCATTTTTTATAACTTTATTTGCAGTTATGTTTTTAAAGGAAAAGTTTACACCTATTAAAGGCATATCCATGATAGTAGTTTTTATTGGGGCAATTTTGGTTATAAGACCTCAATGGAATTTAAGTGTACTACCAGCCTTTGCGGGATTCTTATCCGCAGCATTTGCAGGAGCAGCATATACTTTAGTTAGGTTTTTAAAGGATAGAGAAAATCCTTCAACAATAGTTTTTTATTTCTCCATAGTATCTGTTTTAGGAACTATACCTTTTGTTATAATGAATTATAAGCCAATGAGCATAGTACAGTTTATATATTTAATGGGTACGGGAGTCTTTGCAGCTATGGCACAGTTTGCATTAACTTATTCTTATAAGTACGCTCCAGCATCAGAAGTTGCTATATATAACTATGCAAACATAGTATTTTCTATTATAATAGGTTTTTTATTTTGGGGGGAAGTACCAGACCTTTTAAGTATTACAGGTGGAACCATAATAACGCTAATGGCTATAATAGTTTACTTTCATAATAAAAAGAAAGCCTTAGACTAGTTTTCATATAATATATTAAGGAAAAGTCTCCTATACAAAATATATAAAAGTGTATGGGAGACTTTTATATATTTTGTTTACTTTATAAGCATATTGTATCCATACACTTTTTAAAATATGAAAGTCGTGATAATATTTCATTATAAATAATTTGTGTCTTATAAAAAGATGAAGTAATTATTGAGTTATAAGTAAGCTTATATGAAAGGGAGATTATGTATAATGGTTAACAGTTCAAAAAATACTAAAATTTTAGTTGTCACAAGTATGTTTGCAGCGCTTATTTGTCTAACTACTGCATTTTTATTTCATATACCTACAGGTATTAATGGAGGATATATACATATAGGAGATGCATTTATATATTTAGCTGCAGCTATATTACCTAAACCTTATGCTATGATAGCCGCGGCCATAGGAGCAGGGCTTTCTGATGCCATATCTCCAGGAGGAATGGTATGGGTTATACCTACAATGATAATCAAACCAATCTTAGTATTATTTTTTACCTCTAAGAAAAATACTATAATATGCAAACAAAACACTTATGCTGTGTTTATAGCAGGGATTCTTGGAGTTATAGGCTACTATTTGGCTACTGGAATTATGTTTGGTGATTTTAAAATTGCAATTGTAAGTTTCCTTATGGGTTTTTTACAACCAATAGGAAGTGGAATTGCATTTATGATTTTAGGGGGTGCACTAGACAAAATAAAAATATCAAAAAAATAAGGACAAAAATTTCATAGTAAAGGGATTGAATGAATACTTTATATAGTATAGATAATAATAGATTGCCTTTAGAATATAATAACTCTCAGTGGGGACAAGTTAAATTATGACTTGTCTCTATTTTACTTCACCTAGCATGTATAGTAATTTGGTGTTGAAAATTCACTATGTAGATTGATAGTGCCAACCAATAGATAGAGAAAAGGTATTAATTCAAGTTTAAAGGATATATGGTAATATATTATATATATGTGTGTTGCAAAATCTATGGGGGATAAGTAAATGGAAAACAACAAAGATAGTATAAACCAAGAAGGGGTAAGTATTTTAGAAAATATATTTATTTTCTTGTTTTACATGATATTGTCATGTATATCTAACGGTGCCATTTCTGCATTTTTAGAAAGAACTTTATATTTTAAACCAAACATATGGATAAAATTAATTGAATCAGTCTTATTTATAGTAATGGAATTATTATTTATTAAATTTTATAAAAATTATGGAAAACTTCATTTAGACTTTAAAAGGACTAAAAACTATAAAATTTATATTTGGTTATCTTTAATAGTTATAGGATATATATGGTTTTATGATAATAGTATAGAAATATTTTTAGATTCTATTATAAAGGTAGATTTAGTTGATTATGCTTTTAAAAATAAAAAGGGATTATATCTTATATATATTTCTATATATTTATCAATATTTGCACCTATTTTTGAAGAAATAATATTTAGAGGTTTACTATTTAAAGGACTTTTAAAAAGATATGATTATTTAAAAGCTATAATAGCATCTTCAATATTTTTTGCAATAATTCATGGTGATATCAAGCAGGGAATTAATGCCTTTATTCTTGGAATTATTTTAGCTATAGTTTATTATAGAACTAATTCATTATTACCATGTATTTTCCTTCATTTTGTTAATAATTTTATATATGTTTTATCGCTTTATGGAATAAGAATTAAGTCTAGTAATTTTAGTTTAATAGAACTAGTAATTGGAGCTCTTATATTAATAAGTTCTTATCTTATACATAAAAAAATTATTAAAACTGAAAAAGAAGAAAACGTGAAGGTAATTTATTAAAGTGGTACTAAGCAAATTAACTGTATAGAGGTATTATATTTTTAATATTTGGAGGAAATAAAATGATGGGGAAGGTTGGTAACGAACTAGTTAGTTCACAAGAAATGACTATAGGACAAGCTATTTTTCTATTAATAGTATTTGCTATGATATATGGCATAGGAGAATTTCCAACTCTTATATTACATTATTACAAGAAATGTGATTCTAATATTACATATTTTTTAGAATATCTATTTTTAGTATTAAGAATTATTTTTTACATAGTTTTTTTTAAAATTAATAAAAAAAATATAGTATTAATTTTAAAATTAAACAGAAAGTTTTAATTTATTTAAGTTATACGTTGATTTATGAAAACACTTTAGGAATAGTTATAGAATGGATATTTAGTGATCCTATTAGTCAGATTTTTATGGATAAATTCAATAATAACCTTATTAGTACTACAATTTTAATAGTTATAGTAGCACCTATTTGTGAAGAAATATTATTTAGAGGAATAATATTAGAAATGTTTTTAAAAAAATATAGTACATTAAAATCTATATTAGTATCGGCATTAATGTTTGGAATTATTCATGGAAATTTTATTCAAGGAGTTGAAACTTTTTTTATAGCTATTATTTTAGGATATATCTATTATAAAACTAATTCATTATTACCATGTATTTTCCTTCATTTTGTTAATAATTTTATATATATTTTGTCGCTTTATGGAATTAAAATTGAATCTACTAATTTTAGTTTAACAGAACTAATTATTGGAGTCATTATATTAATAAGTTCTTACTTTATATATATAAAGTTTATTAAAACTGAAAAAGAAGAAAAAAGAATATTACTGTGTAGTAAACTATATTTTATAATTTAACATAGCAATTTAGGGTGGTGTATAAATGATTAAGTTATTTATATAGCACCCTTTTAAAATATTAATATATTTTAACTATTAATAATATATAATATAATTAACTTGTATATTATAAATTAAATTATCAATAAAGATGAAAATATAATACAAAATTAAAAAGGAAGGAAGTGAATACTTGGTAATTTTGTGTATCTATATTACACATATTAACTAAGTGCAAACTATGATAAAACATGAATTATTATTTGAGGAAGCTAATAGAACGCTTAAATTAATTTGTCAGCCTGGAGACGAAATTATGGTAGAAGCAGGGGCTATGGTTTCCATGTCTGATGCCTTTGAACTCACTGCTAAAACTGGTGGACTAGGTAAAGTTTTTGGAAGAATGCTTACAGGAGAAAGTGCTTTTATTCAAAAGTTTAAAGCAAGGGACAATGGTGAGTTATTATTAGCACCTTCATATTTGGGAGATATAAAACATATAACTTTAGATAATTCCAGAGCTTACAGGTTAGGAAAAGGTGCATTTTTAGCCTCCACAGAAGGAATAGAAATAAAAACAAAGGGATCTGGTGCAAAGGGGATTTTTTCTGGTGAAGGATTGTTTCAAATGGAAGCTAGAGGGGAAGGAGAGCTTTTCCTTTCATCATATGGTTCAATTTATGAAAAACGTCTAGAATTTGGAGAAGTTTATATAGTGGATACTGCTCACTTAGTATTATGGGATAGTGCGCTTAATTATAGCGTAGAAATGGCTTCTGGATTTTTAGGATCCATAGCAGGAGGAGAAGGACTAGTATGTAAGTTTACAGGTCCGGGACTTATATGGATACAAACCAGAAATCCTAATAATCTTATTAATAATTCTTCTAAATAACTATATTAAAATATTTTTGCATGGGGGAAAAGTATTGTGAACAAAAGAATAGGATTTTTGAAAAATGCTTTAATAGTTTCAATAATAATATTAAGCACCATAAGTTTAAGCGGGTGTAATGTTTTTAGAAATAAGATGGGAAAGATGTTAGAAAGTTTAAAAGGAAGAGAAGCTATTGTGCAAACTTATGATGAAGACAGTAACATCATTGATAGAATAGAAGGAAAATCCATAAGCATAAATACTGAAGATGAATTTAATTCTAAGGATGAAGATGGTAAAACAATTAAAAAATCTGCAGTTATGAAACTAACTGTAGGTGGTAAATCTATGCTACATGTTGGCAGTAGTCTAATTATGTACGAAAAAGGATTAGAAGATATTTTTAATGAATATTCTAAAAAAGTGGAAATTAAAAACTTAAAAAGATCAACTCCATTTTTAAATAATATGATTAATGATATGAGAAACCTTACCACAGGTAAAAGTAAAGTAGTTTTAATTAGATCACAATCTGGTAAACCACTAGCTACTTTTGCAGGTAATAATGTAAGTTATTTTGCAACAGGGATAGACAAGTCTACAGGTATATTAATAGATGGAAAATATCTATTTATATATAGATGTGATTATTCGATTTATGATATGGATTTAGTGAATTAAAAGCAAGTACAATAGATTATTTAATTTTTTAAATGAAAGAGAATCTGCTGAAAGTATCTTTACTAAAATGTTTTGAAAAAATCAAAGAAGGAAATAGAAGAAAGATATAACTAAATAGAAATAAGTAAAGATGTCTTCCTGTTTAAATTAGAATTAAACAGGAAGACATCTTTCTATTTATGCTTATATTTATTAATAACCAAGAACTTGGTTTACTATAATTACTTTTATCCTATCTTTTACAAATTGGCCTCTATTTAAACTCTTAATAGTTCTTTGAACTCTAGTTTCTATATACCAATGAACATTTTTATCCACTGAATTCATCCCCTTAAATTGAAATTTTATATAAATGACTATTTTAATTTAGTGATTTTATATAAATTATACACTAATAAATTTAATAAAATCTACTGCTCCCTCTTTTTGAACACTAAAAATTCATAAGTATACGTATTTTATAATTTCACTTCTGCATTTTTATAAGTTTAAGTTATCACTAGATATAATGATAGTTATATCTAGTGGCAACTTTTATTTACATATAATCACTTGAATTACAATATGCATATGTATACATCTGTTTACATATGCATATTAGGTTGATATACATTGAGTATATATATGTATACATAAGTCTTATGATTTTAGAACTTAAATTGAGGAATATAAGAAAACTTAAAAGTTATACAAAAACACTTCAAAATTGTTTTATTTAAAAAGAAAAAATAAAAAAGGGTTATAACATTAAGAAGAGATAAAATGAGGCATATAAAAGAAAATGGGGCAACCTAGAATTTTACAAATAGTTATTTTAGGGCTTATATATAGAATTTTTTATGAAAGTGATATAATAGTTCTAAATTAAATTTTAAAGTTGATACAAACAATATATGTTTAAGTCAAAAGTTATGGGGGATAGGATATGAATGATGTAATTATTGAAAAGTTAAAAACTATTGAAAAAGAAGAAGATATTAAAATATTATTTGCAGTTGAATCAGGAAGTCGTGCTTGGGGATTTCCATCAAAAGATAGTGATTATGATGTTAGGTTTATTTATATACATACACTTGATTGGTATTTATCAATAGATAAAAAGAGAGATGTATTAGAATATACAATTAATGATTTATTGGATATAAGTGGCTGGGATATTACAAAAGCACTAAATTTATTTAGAAGCTGTAATCCATCACTAATGGAATGGTTGTATTCTCCTATAATATATTTACAGCAGGCTTTATTTATAAATGATTTAAAAGATTTAAGCAATACGTATTTTTCACCTAAAGCTAGTATGTATCACTATTTTAATATGGCTAAAGCAAACTACAAAAGTTACTTGCAGAGTGATAAAGTTAGAGTAAAAAAATATTTATATGTTTTAAGACCTATACTGGCATGTAAATGGTTAGAAAACAATAAAACTATTCCACCTGTGGAGTTTAATAGGCTTATTGAAACACAAATAAATAATGATGAATTACTGCAGGAAATTAGAGCTTTATTACATAGAAAAAGGTTAGGGGAAGAGATTCATACAGAAACAAGAATAGACATTATTAATGACTTTATAGATAAGAATATATGTTATTATAGTGAATTTATAAAAAATCTAAAAGATAATGATCCCATTAATACTTCAATTTTAAATGACTTATTTAGAAAAACTTTAGAAGAGATCTGGGGATAAGAAAACTAAAAGAATTCTTAAAATAGGAACTACCTCTCTTTTTATATTTTAATTAAATCTATAAAATAGTATAATATATATTAATGTAAACAGATTTTAAGGATAAAACATTATTAGTTTAATTTTGTGAGGAGAGAGTAAAAACTATGGCAGATTCAATATTTAGTGTAAGAGTAGATGAGGAGATAAAGCTTAAATTTAATGAAACAGCTAAATCTCTTGGTATAAATAACAAAGAGTTTATGGAAGAACTAATGAGTTTCTATGAACTACATAAAGTAAGTGAGGAATCTACTCTTAATGTACAAAGTGATATAAATGAACTTCAGCATATAACTAAGAGAATGATAGATATATATATAAATTTAGTGGAAGGTGTTAAGGTTTTAGACAACGAAAAAGAGGATAAACAAAGAAAAGCCTTAGATGAACAATATAAGGAAATAACTAAGTTGAAAAATGAATTGGATATAGAAAAATCAAATAGCGAAGAACTTCGAAATAAAATAGAGGTAATTAATAAAGAAAAAGTTACTATAGATAATAAACTTAAAGAACAGGAAGAAATAAATAATAGTTTCAAAAGTTTAAAATCTATGTTGGAAGATAAGATAAAAGAGTTAGAGGAAAGACTTAAAAAGAATGGAAATGTTTCAGAAGAATTAAAAAAAGTAAAGGAATCTCTTAAGCAAAATGAGGAAGAGAAAAATCATTTAATGAACTTAATGAATAGTTATAAGGAAGAAAATAGTGAGTTAAAAGTTAAACTTCAAAAAGCAGAATCAGAAGCAGGACTAATTAAAAATTCTCTAAAAAAAGAGTATGAAGAACGTGTAGAATTAATTAAGGAAAAAGAAAGCTTAGAAAAAAACAGAATTATTCTTGAACTTAAGGAAAGCAACTATGAAAAAATATCAGTGATTGAAAAAGAATTAAATACAAAATTAATAGAATTAATTGAACAAAATACTATGGCAAACAATAGAATAAAAGAACTTCAAGATGAGATAAAGAAACTTATAAAATAAATTATTAAAACTAAAAAATACATTTATAAAGTACATAATTAATAAATATAATAAAATAATTAAAAATAAAGAACCCTTAGATTTAATCTAAGGATTTTTTTATTTCTAATACAATGTATAATATAAGTAACACACTATATATTAAAAGAGGGTAAAATAGATATGAGTATTTTATTTAAATTTATGTTTAAAAATATATGGGAAAAGAGATTAAGGTCCTTACTTATTATAGTTTCTGTCATGGTTGCAACAGCTATGTGTTTTGCATCCTTAGGAATATCTAAATCATATTCAGGTATGGTCATGGAGAGGATGAAATCCAAGGTGGGAGAGGCAGATCTTATAATAACAAGTAAATCAAACAATAGAAATATATTTTTGGATAAGAATAAGATAGAAAAGGATATAAAGGAAAAAGAATTAGTACCTATTTTAAATGATGAAGGCCAATTGAAAAAAGGTAAGGATTTACTAAGAGTAAATATAAGAGCCTCTGATATATCTAAATTAAATTCTATAAATAAAATAATTTTAAGTGGTGAAAGCAAAAATATAGATTTCAATAATATAAAGCATAATGAAGTTATACTATCTAAAAAATTAAGTGAAAAGTTAAAATTAAATATTGGTAATACCTTCAAAGTGAAAATTAATAAAAAAGAAATAGAGTTAAAAGTAGCCGCTATTGCTGTAAATAAAGGGTTATTCTCAGAAAGTAATGGTGAGATGAATCTAGTTATGGATAGAGAAGGGCTTTCAAAAGAACTTAATATAGAACCTTCTACCACTACAATGTTAGTTAAAGTTCATAATACTAGGGATATAAAAAAAATAAAAAAAGAATATGAGAAGAAATTTCCGTATTATGATTTTAGTGAGACTATCAGTAAAAAATCCTTAGATAAAAATGTTAAGCAATTTACTATACCATTCTACATAATGCTCATTGTAGTATTAATAATGGCAAGCTTTATAATTTTTTCTGCATATAAGGTTATTGTTCTTGAAAGGATGCCTGTTATAGGAACTTTTAGAAGTATAGGAGCGACTAAATTATCAACTAGTGCAATATTACTTATGGAAAGTATTTTATATGGTTTGATCGGTGGGATATTAGGTAATATTCTTGGTATACCTATTCTTAGACATTTATCAGATTCTTCAAATGTGTTTAAAAGCTATGGTGTAGAAACTGTTGTGGTTATAGATAGTCTTAACTTTTTATGGTCGTTTATATTAGCTATGGTTCTATCTATAGTTAGTTCACTTTTACCTATAATTCACTCATCTAAAGTGTCTCTTAAAAATATAATACTAGGTGAGTTTTCCGAAGGCACTAAATTTAAATCTAATTATCTTATTTTAGGAGTATTACTATTAGTATGGCCATATATATACATATCAAAATATAAGTGGAGTGGAAATTTTATATTATCAATTTCAGCTGCCTTTTCTATATTTTTTTCTATGGTCTTTATAATACCTTATGTTATGAGGATGGTTTTATATATTTTAAAAGAAATATATAGACTTGTTTTTCAAAATGAGGGTGTTCTAGCTTTGTATAATGTAGGAAAATCAAAAGTTTTAATAAATAATACAATACTTCTTTGCAGTACATTAGCTGCTGTAATTTCAATATATATATCATCAAGTAATGTAAATGATTTAATTGTAAATGCTTATAGAAATATGGATTATAATTTTAAAATTCAAGGATATAAGGATAATGATATAATAAAGGAGCTTACTAAAAAATCATATATAGGGCTATTTTCAGAAGAAATTTCTTTAAAGGAAGTTGAACTAGCAAATAAAGATTTTACGATTAAAGAGTTATTAGGGATTGAAGAAAATAAGTTTCTGAGATTTTATAAAAATGTGGAGATATATGATTACAAAGGAACTCCAAAGAAGAAAATACTAGAAAAACTACATAATAAAAAATCTTTAATTGTAAGTGATGTTTTAGAGAAAAAGGAGAATTTGAAAATTGGAGATAATCTAACTTTAAAATTACATGATAAATATGAAAGTTATAAAATAATTGGATTTGCTAAATCAGAGATTATAAGTAATGGTGGCATAGTATTAGGTGACTTAAGTAGCATAAAAAATCATGCGGGTAGAAAGGTAGGAAGTTCAATATTTGTAAAGTCTTTAAAAAATTATGATGGACTAGATAATAAATTTAGAGAAGATGTAGAAAATTATAATATAGTACTTACCAATAAGGAAGATGATTTGAAAGTAAGTAAGGAAGCTAATGGAGGACTTATGAAATCTTTAGAAAGTTTTTCACTCATGTCTTTAGTTATAGGTTCATTAGGAATTATGAATAATTTAATGGTAAGTTTTATATACAGAAAAAGAGAACTTGCAGTGTTAGCGTCTATTGGAATGAGTAAATTAAAAAGAATGAAGATGCTAATTATAGAAGCCTTTACAATAGGGGTTATTGGAGCTATTTTAGGGGTTTTAGAAGGGGTATATATTTCTAGCTTTGTAGAGGAAATCACTTATTCGCTTAACTCATATATAAGTGTAACTGTACCAGTAAAACTTGTTACTTTACTAGGAATATTAGGATTCATCTTAGTAATCATAGCTTCATTAGTACCAATATTTAAGTCATCTAAAATTTCTATAGTAGAAGAGATCAAATATGAGTAAAAGTAGGTGAGATTTAATGGATAAAAATATAATAATAGAAGTTAAAAACTTAAATAAAAGCTTTAAAATGGGCAATGAAGAGGTTGCTGTACTTAAAAATATAAATTTAAACGTTCACAAAGGAGATTTTGTATCTATAATGGGACCTTCAGGTTGTGGAAAGAGTACCTTATTATATTTAATGGGTGGACTTGACACTCCAACCTCAGGAAGTGTTTATATAAATAACAAGGAAATTTCTAAGCTTTCGGATAAAGAAATAAGCAAAGTAAGAAGATGTGAACTTGGATTTGTATTTCAATTTTATAATCTAGTGCAAAATTTATCTGTAGAAGATAATATATTATTACCAATATTATTAGAGGGTTACAAGCCCAAAAATTTTAAAAAGGAATTAGATGAACTATTAGATATAATAGAGATGAGTCATAAGCGACGTGTGACTCCTAGGGAATTATCGGGAGGACAGCAACAAAGAGTTGCTATAGCAAGAGCACTAATTAATAATCCAGACTTGATATTAGCAGATGAACCTATAGGAAATTTAGATTCTAAGACTGGTGAGGAAATAATGAAATTGTTTAAAAGAGTAAGTAGAGAAAAAGAGGTGACTATAGTCAATGTAACTCATTCTAAAGATGCTGCAGAATATGGAACACATCTTATAACCCTTAAAGATGGAGAGATTTTAAAGAAAGAAGCATACTAAATTTGTTTAGTATATTATAAAAGTTTTAATGAAAAACATACAAGTTGTTATTTTGAAATTCTGGGGGTATAAAAATGTCAACACAAATAATGATTGTTTTAACGCTTACAATTGTTATATATATTATTTCAACTCTTGCCTATTCCGTAAGGATAGTTGGGGTTAAGACAGGTAGAATAGCTATATCCTTTGCTGTATTTAATGTTTTTGCACTAATTTCCAGAACAGCAAATACAATACAAGCACCTTTAATGGCTAAAACAATTGAAAATAGTATAAAAACAGGTAATTCACAGGAACTTTTGAATATTTTTAGGTGTATAATAGCATCTACTACTTTAGCAACTATTATAGGGGCCTTATTAATGCCTACATTTATAAAGTTATTTTCAAAGGCAGTAGAATCTTTCAGTGTACATAGGTCAATACCTAGAGTATTGCTTCATGGCTTTTCAAAGTCTGGTATAGAACAGTTTAAAAATAGTATTACTCTTCCTAGGAGGGATAATATACCTCAATTAAAGCAATTAAAAAAAATGCCTAAAAAAATTATAGTTCTAAATACTATAGCCTTTTCTATATCAGTTGTTGGAGTACTAGCATCATTATATGCAGGTTGTTTGAATCCAGATCTAAGAACTACTTGTAGTACTTTATCGTCTGTGATAAATGGAATTTCAACAATTTTAATGTTTATTTTTATAGATCCATATATATCAATGTTAACAGATGATGTTATTAGAGGTGAGTGTAGCGAAGGGCAATTTAGTAGATGCATAACTTTTGTTGTTGCAGGATTAATTTTTGGAACTATATTAGCTCAATTTTTACTAGTTCCTGCAGCTAGGACTATTGAATATATAGCAAGAGTAATTTAAGAAGATTTAAACTTATTGATAAAGGAATAGTATATAAATTACTTACACATTAATATATAAGAGAGGAAAATTAAAATGAATTATTATGCTAGATATAATTCTATAATAGGAGAGCTATATATTATAGTAGATGAAAAGGGACTTAAGAGAATAGAATTATGTAAAGAAAATTTTCAAGCATATTTATCTAAAAACAAAGATATTAAGGAAAACACTTTAGCTTGTAATGAAATTATAAAACAGTTAGAAGAATATTTTAAGGGAGAAAGAAAAACTTTTGAACTTAGTATCTCTTTAGAAGGAACAGAATTTAGAAAAAAAGTATGGAGAGCTTTAATGAAAATCCCTTATGGTGAAACTAGATCTTACTCTGATATAGCAATAGATATAGAAAATCCTAATAGCGTTAGAGCTGTTGGTGGTGCTAATAGAAGTAATCCAATACCTATAATTATTCCTTGTCATAGGGTAATAGGTAAAAATGGTTCTCTGACAGGATATTTAGGAGATAAAATGGAAATTAAAAGGAGACTTTTAGAAATTGAGGGAGTAAGATATCAATAAAATATTTAAAAAGTGTAGATTTTTCTTACAAAATATATTTTAATCGCATCTGATATTTGATATAGTAATTATACAAAATATTTATGTGCTTGTGTTGTGATATATTAAAGGCCTAATTATAACTCCTATTTATTGGATAGATTATAATAAATATATTTAAAGGAGACATAGAATGAAAGATTATACTATAATTACAGACTCTTGTTGTGATTTACCAATAGAATATATAGAAAATAATAATATATCTTATGTTAGTTTAAGCTTAAGATTTATGGGAAAAGAATATAAGGACGATTTTGGTAAAAGTTTAAATTATAAGGAATTTTATGCTGGTATGATAAAAGGTGAAATTCCAAAAACCTCTCAACCTAGTCCAGAAGATTATTGTTCTATATTTAGAAAAATATTAGATCAAGGAAAAGATATTTTATATATTTGTGTCTCTACAGGTTTAAGTGGAACCTTTAATTGTGCTAATATAGCTAAAAACATTGTTTCTGAAGAGTATGATAACAGAAGAATTGAGATAGTGGATATACTAACAGCTTCAATGGGACAAGGGATAATGGTTGTGAAAGCTTTAGAAATGCAATCCAAGGGCCATTCTATGGATGAGGTATTGGACTTTTTAGAAACTAATAAATTAAATCTAAATACCTATATCACAGTAGATGATCTTAATCATTTAAAAAGGGGGGGAAGAATATCTTCAGCAGCAGCTATCTTTGGAATGGTACTTCATATAAAGCCTATATTAACTTTAAATAATGAAGGTAGAGTCTTACCAGTTATAAAAGTAAAGGGAAGAAAAAGTGCACTAAATAAATTAGCTAAATTAGTATGTGAAAAAATCGAAAATCCTGAAGAACAAGTTATCGCAATTTCTCATGGAGATGTAAAAGAGGAAGCAGAAAAATTAAAAGAGATTATATTAAAAGAGGTTAAAGTTAAGGATGTTATTATAAATCATATAGGTCCTGTAGTTGGTACTTATGGTGGGCCTGGGGCATTAGCAGTATTCTTTATTGGTAAGCATAGACAAAATCATGTTATAGAAGTTAATAAATAATATTTTAGCAAGAAGAATATATTCTTCTTGCTATTTTTATAGAAAGTATCTTAACTTTTTTCTATTATTTTTCCTATAATCTTAGGTATCGTTAACATAAAAATCATAGAAATTGTTAAAATTATTATCATAATAAGAATATATGATACAGGAAAGAGGTCTATATCCAAAATCCTTCTTAGCAATGGTACAGAAAAAAATAAGACAAGTAATCCTATCATTGAGTTAACAATACATAATCTATATTTATTTATAGGCAAGGCCACTTTTAGAAGTATAAAAAGACTTAATAAAGCAAATATCATAAGAGAAATACTTCTACATTGCGTTATTGACAATCCATTATAGTATGCTACTAAAAACATAATTGTAGTACTTATACCAATAACAACTCCATTTGGAATCGCATACCTTAACACTCTTCTTAAAAAGCCTTTTTTTATAATTTCATTATTTTCTTCTAAAGCCAGAAAGAAGGATGGCATACCTATAGTTAAAGCACCAGCAAAAGTAAGTTGAATCGGCAATAGGGGAAAAGGTTTTAAAATAAGAGTAAATATTAAAGCCAAGAGAATTGAATATACAGTTTTAGATACAAATAGTTCTGATACTTTTTCTAAATTATTTATAAGTTTTCTTCCTTCTTTAACTACATGGGGGAGGGATGAAAAATCAGAATTTAATAGAACTAATTGAGCAACTGCTTTTGTAGCATCAGAACCTGTAGCCATAGCGATTCCACAATCAGATTCTTTTAAAGCTAATATATCGTTAACTCCGTCTCCAGTCATAGCAACTGTATGACCATTTTTTTTAAGTGCTTTTATAATTTCTCTTTTTTCATAGGGAGACACTCTACCGAATACAGTTGTGTTTTCAATTATTCTTTGTAATTTTTCATTATCTTTTGGTAAATTTCTAGCATCAATATAATTCTCTGCTCCTTTAATTCCTACTTTTTTAGCTATGGTAGATACAGTTATAGGATTATCTCCTGAAATTATTTTTAAGGTTACTCCTTGTTCACTAAAATATTTAACAGTTTCTTCAGCATTTTCTCTTATTACATCCCCTATAAATAATAAGGCTGCCTTTTCAATATCACCATTTAATCTATCATCTAAGACATCACCATTAAATTTTGCTAATAACAATACTCTCTTGCCTTCTAAAGCAGCCTTTTCTACTTCATCTGAAACTTCATTATATCTATTTTTTAATATGAATTCAGGAGCACCAAGTATCCAAGATCCTTCATCTTTAAATGATATAGCTTCCCATTTTCGTGAGGAAGAGAATGAAATTTTATTTTTTATAACTAAATTATAATTATTAGGATACTTTTGTAAAATAGCCTTTTGCGTTTGACTTAAATTCTCTGAAGAATGAATTATAGCAGATAGTATATTTCCTATGTATTCTTCACTATAATCATTTAAAGGAACTACTTTATCTAGTTTTAAATCACCTCTAGTTATAGTTCCAGTTTTATCTAAACAAAGTACATCTACTCTTGCTAAGACCTCTGTTGCTGGAAGTTCTTGAATTAAGGTATCCCACTTTGAAAGGCGTATAATAGCTATAATAAATGTAGAACTCGTCAGTAATACTAATCCTTCTGGAATCATCCCTATAATACCTGATACAGAACCTAATATAGCATCTTGCCAAGTTCTTTTAGCAATAAATAATTGGGTGAACGTAAGTAATATTCCAATAGGAATTATAAAATAAAGTACTACCTTGAAAATTTTGTTTATAGCATTTTGAAGTTGGGAGTTTATAATTTTAAATTTTCTAGCCTCTTCAACTAACTTGGATGAATATGTATTAGATCCAACACTAACTACCTTTGCATAACAACTTCCTGAAACTATAAAGCTACCAGATAATAATTTTTCTCCATGTTTTTTTAAAATAGATTCCGACTCTCCAGTCAAAAGGGACTCATCAACTTCTATGCTATTATTAGGTAATACTTCGCAATCCACTAAAATCTGATCTCCTGAATTTAAAAATATAATATCATCTATAACTAACCTTTCAGCATTAATATTTTCTATATTTTTATATCTTAAAACTTTTACATTGTTACCTTTTATAAGAGATAGTTTTTCTAAGGTTTTCTTTGCTTTTAATTCTTGATAGATACCTATTATAGCGTTACTTACAATAACTATAGCAAAGATGGAATCTTTAGGTGAACCAGCTATAAATACTGCTACTGCTAGCACAGCGTTTATAGCATTAAATCCTGTAAATAAATTTGCTCTAAGTATTTCCCATAGGGTACGAGAAGGTGGTTTAGGTATTATGTTAATTTTTCCTTCTTTTATTCTTAATGATACCTCTTCTTTTGTAAGTCCTACTATATTTAAATTATTTTCATGATTTTCCATTTATTATCCCCTTTCCATTTATTATTATAAACTGTATTTATTAAATTAATCTTAAAAATTAAATAAATATTGTATAATAATAAATTAATTAGCTAGGTACTATAGAATTAAAAACAGCTACAATAGTAAATTATTTAGGATATTTTAGAATTTTGGCAAAGTTAATAATAACATATTGAACTATGTGTTAATATTGTGTTAATATTACTTGGTATATATTTTAAATTATATATTTACTAGTACATATAAGAGGGAGAACTTACGTGCAAGGGGAGAAGGAATTTTTTAAGAACAATGGTCACAAGAAAATTTTTATATTGGGATTAATCTCTTTAGTTGTTTTAGCCACTGTAGTACATTTTATTTCCAAAGATAAAATTAATAAGCTTGAGCTTTCTAATAAAGACAAGCCAAAAACTATTTCTAATTCAAAGACTGATGAATCTAAAGGTTCAAGTTCTAATTTACCTATAAAAGAAACAGATACTAAGGTTAAAAAAGATGGAGAAAAAAATTTAA
Organism: Hathewaya histolytica; assembly: GCF_901482605.1. NCBI lineage: Bacteria > Bacillati > Bacillota > Clostridia > Eubacteriales > Clostridiaceae > Hathewaya > Hathewaya histolytica. The sequence continues at coordinate 1,353,669 of NZ_LR590481.1, forward strand.
CTAAAGCAAAGATTTTGGATAAAAACATAGCAAATAATAATACTACAAAGAAATATAGGGAATATAGTCCAAGTACATCTATACATAATGGAAAAGGTGATAAATCATCAAAAACATCAGAGGATAAAATATCTAAATATATAGAAGAAAAAGTTGAGGATAAATCTTCTGATGATAAAAAGAAGTTCATAGAAAAGGATAAGGGAAAAGACATTAAAAGAGAGTTTAATTCAAAATTATATGTTTACGGAAACTCTACAGGAAATTCTATGAATTATAGTGAGCTTTGTTATGATGGGAATTATATATACTATTCAAGAGATAATGATAAAGGAAAGATTTATAGAACAAAGGATGGCTATAAATCAAATGAAAAAGTAACTAACATATCAGGTAGGTGTATTAATATTGTGGGGGATTGGGTTTACTTCCTTGGCTCAGATATATCTTCAAATTCAAGAGGCATATGGAAAATAAGAAAAGATGGTAGTAATGCTAAAAAAATAAGTAACGACTATCCAGTTCAAATGGTAGTTGTTAATGATTATATATATTATTCATTGGACTTAGGAGATCAAACTTCAGGTATATTTAAAATTAAAACTAATGGTACTAATAGGGAAAATGTATTTCTTCAAAGTAATAATATAACTTTGTCATATGGATATCCTAAAATATTAGTTTATAAAGATTTAATTTATTTCAACGGTACCGATTATACTACTCTTACAAATGGTGTTTGGAGAATTGGAACTAATGGAAAAGCTCTTAAGAAAGTTTTAAATTTTGACTCAAGTAATTTTTTAGTATCTGATAATCATATATTCCATAAAAAAATATTCCAATGAAATTATAAGATGTAACTTAGATGGAGCCTCTCAAAAAGTTATTTATAAAGCTTTAACTGGTATATACAGTTTAAATTGTGATGGTAAACATTTATATTATAGTGTAGATAATCAAAGTACTGATGAAGAAAAAAATTATGGTATATATAAGTTAGATATGAATGGGAATGCTAGAATGAAATTAACAAATAAGATGTGTAGATATTTTAACATTAGCTCTAAATGGATACATTTCGATTCAGATAATAAAAATTTAAAAATAAAAAAATAATATTTTAATTAGGCTGTACAATATGTAAAAATTATATTTGTACGGCTTTTCGCTTAAGTTTATGTTAAATTAGTTGGATATAATAAGTGTTTATGATAATATTTAGGTATATAAAGTAAAATATAGTTGGGGGAAATAAATGAAGTCAATACTAAAAAATTATAAATTTTCTATAATATTATTACTATCTATAATCCTTGGTGGTTTTATGGGCGTAATTTGGGGGACTAGGGTTTCAATAGTTAAACCCTTAGGTGACTTATTCTTAAACTTAATGTTTGTAACATTAATACCAATGGTGTTCTTTAGCATTTCATCCTCTATAGCTAATATGACTAATGTTAAAAGACTTGGTAAAATAATAGGGACGATTTTTATTGTATTTACATTTACAGCTTTGCTATCCTCTATATTAGGAATAGTTGCATCTTTGATTATGAATCCAGCTAAAGGTATAAATTATGGAGCTATAAAAAGTATTATAAATGAAGGAACAAAGTCAGCAGTTCAAGCAAAAGATTTAAGTATATTAGATCATGTTGTAAATACTGTTACTGTACCCGATTTTTTATCGCTATTTACTAAAAAAAGTATGTTGCAACTTATTATATTTTCCATGTTACTAGGTATTTCTACTACTCTAATTGGAGAAAAGGGACAACCTTTTGCAAAATTATTATCTTCTGGTTCTGAGGTAATGATGAAAATGATAAATTTAATAATGTATTATTCTCCAATAGGTCTAGGGTGTTATTTTGCCAATGTAGTTGGAGAACTTGGGACTCAAATCTTACAAGGATATATAAGGGTTTTTATATTGTATATAGTTCTCACTTTAGTATATTATTTTGGATTTTTTACATTCTATGCATTTTTAGCTGATGGTAAACGAGGAGTCAATACTTTTTGGAAAAATGCATTACTTCCAACGGTTACATCTCTTGCTACTTGCTCCAGTGCAGCAAGTATTCCTGCAAATTTAAAGGCAACAAAAGCTATGGGAGTTGCAGATGATATTGTAGAGACCGTTATACCTCTTGGAGCTAATATTCATAAGGATGGTTCAGTAATTGGAGGGGTTATTAAAATAATCTTCTTGTTTGGAATATTCGGTAGAAATATAAATAATTTTAGTTCTATACTAAGTATTTTAGTTGTTTCAATACTTGTTGGAGCGGTTATGGGAGCTATTCCAGGTGGTGGTATGATGGGGGAAATGCTTATTATAAGTATATATGGATTCCCAGCAGAAGCTTTACCAATGATTGTACTAATAGGCACAATTATTGATGCTCCAGGAACTTTATTAAATTCCACTGGAAATACAGTATGTGCAATGTTAGTAGAAAGAATAGTAGAGGGTAAAAAAACTGTTGAAATAGAGGCATAATATAAAATAGACTGTTCATTTATAATTTGGCAGTCTATTTTAATATAAATACAAGATTCTACGTATTTACTAATAAGTTAGAACTAGAGATTAATTTCAACTTTTCTTTCCTATTCATTTGTTTAATTTGATACTCTCTTTTTAGTGCAGATACTTTATCCTCATACTTCTCAAAATATACAAGGTCTACTGGAAGTCTAGCTCTTGTATATTTCGCACCCTTACCATTAGAATGGCTACTTATTCTCTTGTCTAAATTGTTTGTCCATCCTGTATATAGAGTATTATCAGCACATTTTAATATATAAACATAACACATTTTTATCACCTAAGATATTATATATTATATTTTGTATGAAAACAATTATACAAGATATATACATATTTTAAAATATAATATATTATTATAATTAAAGCAATATCATTTTGTACTAAGGTGGTGAGCATATGAGTGAGCTTAATTGTTTAAGATGTAACGGGAAAATGGAGTATTTAAAGGAATACAGATTTGACTCTCAAGATAATAATAGGGGTTTTTTAGGAAAAATTTTCGATGTAGAGGAGCAATTAATATTTAAGGTATATGTTTGTCATAGATGTGGACATAGTGAATTTTTCTATATGGGTGCTAAACATGGATTAGATGGATGGAATGATTGGTAATAAAGTATATCTAATTCACTTAGGAATATTATAGGGGGAATTTATGATTAAGTTAAAATCAATAGGAGAAATAGAAAACTTTATAGAAGAAAATAAGATTGCTCTCCTATATTTTTCATCCCAAGATTGTAATGTTTGTATTGAGTTATTATCTAAGATAGAGTCCTTATTAATGTCTTTCCCAAAGATTAATGCTAGGGAAGTTGAAATTGAAAAACTATTATTAATAACAGGTAAATACAGTGTGTTTACGCTTCCTTGTATAATTATATTTATTAAAGGAAAAGAGTCCATAAGAGAGGCTAGATTTATAAGTGTTAAAGAACTTCAAAATAAAATAGAAAAACTATATAAGTATATAAGATAATAATTATTTTATATAGTTATAAAGAGCTGCATTTAATGCAACTCTTTTTTATTTAAATTTTATTGTAATCTTGACTTTATATTTTCATATAACTCTTCTGGAGTTTCTCCAGTTATCATGTCAGAATCCATCATAGCATAAAAAGTTGCCATACATTCTCCACAATATCCAAGGCAGGGTTCTTGATATATTGTTAAATCACTAAATTCTACTTGTAATTTTTCTATAATAGTTTCTAAACCTTTGCTAACATTATTTTCACAAAAGAAAATTTCTTTCATTGTAATTCCTCCTAGGTAAAAGTTAATTAAAAAAACGTCTTTTAAATTTACTATTAAATAATAACATTTATCAATTAAAAAATCAATTGTTTTGTTAACTAATTATAATATTCCCCTACTTATATAATAAAAAACCATAAAATTTACGCATAATCATTAAAATATAAAATAAATATATAATATTAACTTAAATTTTCTTCTAAAGTCTTTCTATAAGGGGGCAATTTTATGGGCTTTAAAGATCTTATGAAAAAAGGTACAAAGGATGCTATAGTTAAAACCGGTTTAAGTTTACTTGAGAAAAATCCTGAAAAAAATGTTGAACGGTTATTTACAGTTATAAGGAAGGGTATAAAAGATGACCTTAATAGAGATGGTATAGAAAAAATAGAACAATATTATAAAGAAGTACCTTCAGTTAAAGAATATGTTGAAGATATTTTAAAAAATACAAATAGTATTGCATTAAAGAAATTTTTTTCAAACTTTGTTTCAAATGCCATATGGTATGGAGTTCCTAAAAGGGAAAGGGAAGGGGAGAGACATGACACAAAAATACCTTTTACTATTTTAATAAGTCCATCTATGAGATGTAATCTAAGTTGCGAAGGTTGTTATGCGGGTAATTATAGTAAAGATGATGATTTACCTTATAAAGAAGTAGATAGACTTATTGAAGAAGCTCGTAGTTTGGGTATATATTATATTATTATTCTTGGAGGAGAGCCTTTTTTTAATAAGTATATGTTAAAAATATATGAGAAATATAAGGATGTATATTTTACACCTTTTACAAATGGAACTTTGTTTGATGTAGAACTAGTAGAAAAATTAACTTCTTTAGGTAATGTAATGCCTATGTTTTCTTTAGAAGGTTTCAAAGAGGATACAGACAAACGTAGGTCTAAAGGTGTATTTGATTCCGTAATGAAAGGTATGGATTTATTAAAGGAAAAAGGAGTTCCTTTTGGTGTTTCCACTGCAACTGGAAAATATAATATAGACACTGTAACCTCCCATAAATTTATAGATATGATAATAGATAAAGGTGCTAGAATGATCTGGTATTTTATGTTTATGCCGGTTGGAAATAATCCAAAGGAAGAAATGGATTACATGCTTACACCTGAACAACGTCTAAAATTAGGCGAAACCACTAGAAAGATTAGAACAAGTAAAAAAATTTTTGCTATAGACTTTTTTAATGATGCACCGTATGTAGGTGGTTGCATTGCTGGAAAATATTATTGTCATATAAATTCTAAAGGAGATTTAGAACCTTGTATTTTTTCTCACTTTGCTACAGACAATATTCTTAATAAATCATTAGTAGAAGCTTTTAAATCGCTTTACTTTAAAGAGTTGAGAAAAAGACAACCATATAATCAAAATTTATTGATGCCTTGTCCTATGATAGATAATCCAAAAGAGTTAAGAAAAATAGTCAAAGATACTGGTGCTAAAGCCACTCATCCTAGTGCTGAATTAATGGTTACAGACAAAGAATTTATGAACAAATTAGATAAGCTTTCTAATGACTTTAAACCCTATGCAGAGAAAGCTTATAAAGAAGAATTTAATAATAAAGGCAATTATGAAATGTCCAAGGGTTAAAATATAACATATGTTATATTTTATAAAGATAAATCTAAAGACCTACAATTTTAGTTTTGTAAGTCTTTAGATTTATGCACCATCAATTAAATTTTAATTGGTGGTGTATAAAATACAACATTCATGTATATATTATACAAATAAATGTTAATAGTTCTATGCATATTAGCTATTGGACACTATTTAGAAATAGTTTTATAATAATTAATGTTGAAAACAATAAGGCTCCTTGGTCAAGTGGTTAAGACACCACCCTCTCACGGTGGTAACAGGGGTTCGAGTCCCCTAGGAGTCATTGCGTAATTGGTTTTAAAAGAACTAATCTTAAGATTGGTTCTTTTTATTTTTTATTAAGTTCATTTATGATATAATTTAAACAAACTCTTTTGTCGATGACTTAGAATCATCGACATTTTTTATTAAATATAAAAGGGGAGATTTATTTGAGATTTATCGGATTTAGAACTTTAAAAACTGCTATAGGAGCTACTTTAGCTATGATCATAGCAGAAAAGTTAGGTCTGAAATTCGCTGTTTCAGCAGGTATAATAACTATTTTAAGCTTACATAATACAAAGAAACAGTCTATAGAATTTGCATTTAAAAGGTTTATGTCTACTATATTAGCACTACTTATTTCCTGTATTTTATTTATGGTTTTAGGATTTAAAGCTATAGTTTTTGGTATATATCTTTTAATTTTTATACCACTAGCCGTAAGATTAAGAATTTCGGAAGGAATTGTCGTAAGTTCTGTATTGGTAACTCATATTTTATCTCAAAAATCAGTAAGTGTATTTTGGATTAAAAACGAACTTTTATTAATGTTTGTTGGAGCTGGAATAGCTATAATTTTTAATTTATATATGCCTAATATAGAAGCCCAACTTAAAGAAGATGAGAAATATATTGAAAATAATATGAAAGAAATATTCCTTCAAATGGCCATCACTTTAAGAAACCAATATGTTTCTATTTATGAAGAAAGTTTATTTAATAATCTAGAAGAACGATTAAATAAAGCACATAATAGGGCTTATACGCATTTTAATAATTATTTATTCCAAAATGAAAGTCCATATATTATGTACTTTGAAATGAGAAATATTCAGTTTCAAATACTAAAATATATGAGAAAACATTTTTTAAAGCTTTCAATGACCTTTGAGGAAACTTGTATAGTTGCTGAATTTACAGAAAGGGTTTCACATTCAATAGATGAGAATATAAGTACTGAAGAACTTTTGTTGGAATTAGAAGAGTTAAAAAAGTTTTTTAGAAAAAAGAAGTTGCCCGTTACACGAGAAGAGTTTGAAAATAGAGCTATATTATTTCAATTTTTAAATGATATTGAAAATTTTTTAGAAATTGAGAAAGAATTTTTAGAATATATATAAAGTTAAAAAATAAACATTATAAAAAGATTAAGTTATTAAAAAATAGAGTGTTAAAAAGCAAGTTTGAACTTACTTTTCACACTCTATTTTTATTATTTAAAGAAGTTTAATATTAGTGTTATAACTACAGAATTAGCAAAGTCAATAAAAAATGCACCAACTATGGGAAGAACAAAGAATGCTCTTGGAGCAGGACCAAACTTCTCAACTAATGCTTCCATATTAGCCATACCATTAGGTGTAGCACCCATTCCAAAACCACAGAAGCCTGATGATATTACTGCTGCATCATAATCTCTTCCACATAATCTAAAAGCTATAAAGTATGCAAATACAAACATTATAATAGCTTGAGCTACTAATATAACTATTAATGGAAGAGCTAGTTGGCTTAGTTCCCATAACTTTAAATTTATTAAGGCCATGGATAAAAATATATTAAGACCAATTCTACCTAATAGATCTGCACATTTTTCGTTGATTTCCAACTTATTTGTGGATTCACCTACATTTAAAATAAGAGATGCAATTACCATAGTTGTTATGTATGATGGGAAAGTTAACCCTAGTTTAGATAAATAATGTTCTAATATTGATCCTATACTTATGGATATCATTATAATAAATAATGTTTTAAATATCCCTTCATATGATAGAGATTCTTCTTTATTTTCATGTATAAGTTCAATTTCATGTATTGAATGTTCTAGGTTATTTTTTACTATAAGTTTTCTACCTACAGGGCCACCTAGTAGACTTCCAGTAATAAGTCCGAAAGTTGCTGCAGCCATAGCTGCTGTTGTAGCTCCAGCAAAGTTATAACTTTTTTCAAATAAAGCACCAAAAGCTGCACCTGTTCCATGCCCGCCGACCATTGTAACAGAGCCACATATAAGTCCTAAGAGTGGATTGGCATTCATTAACTTAGCGATTCCTATACCAATGAGGTCTTGTGAAAATATTAGCATAAGAGATACAAAAAAGAAGGCTATTACATGCTTTCCACCTTTTTTTATTAGTTTCACACTAGCAGTTAAGCCTATGGTGGTAAAAAACACCATCATAAAAGGTTTTTGAAGGGTTGTGTCTAAAGAAATTTCAAGTAAATTAGATTCCTTTAAAATTAAATTTAATATTGCAAAGATTAATCCTCCTATAACGGGAGAAGGTATGCAGAACTTGTCTAGGATTTTCACTCTGTTTTTTATTAAGTTTCCTAGATAATACACTAAAATTGCTAAAGTCATAGTTTGAAGCATGTCTAATTTTAGAATCATTTGTTGCACCCCCAGTTAGTATTGTGAAATTTCTAATAATTCATTTAATTCTAATGAAGACAATTATAATAAAAAAGCTTTTTAATGTCAAATATAAATTCCTGGTATGCCTATTAAACGTTATAGAAGCTAGACAAATATTTTAAATACAAATATACTATACCTATATGAATTTTACCTTATAAGGTGGGTGTTTTATATTGAGCAAGATTATAATAATAGGTGGTGGGCCAGCTGGGATAATGGCTGCCATAGCTGCGAGTAAAAATCATTCTGTGATTTTAATAGAAAAAAATGAAAAACTAGGTAAAAAACTTTTTATTACTGGTAAAGGAAGATGTAATGTAACTAACAATAAGGATATCTCTGAATTTTTTGATCAAGTTCCAAGAAATTCTCATTTTTTATATAGTTCTTTCTATACTTTTACCAATGAGGATACAAAGAATTTTTTTGAAAATGCTGGTGTTAAATTAAAAGTTGAAAGGGGAGACAGAGTTTTCCCACAAAGTGATAAATCTTCAGATATTATAAAAGCTTTAGAATGTAAATTAGAACAATCAAACGTAACGGTATTATTGAATAAAAAAGTTTCTAATATTGCATATACTGATAAGAAAATTAATTATATAGAATTTCAAGATGGATCAAAATTAGAAGGAGATTACTTTATTTTATGTACAGGAGGCGCATCATATCCTCAAACAGGATCTAACGGAGAGGGATATAAATTTTCACAAAAGCTAGGACATAGCATTAAAAATATTCAACCTGCTTTAGTTCCAATGGAAACTAAAGAGTCTTTTGTTAAGGAACTTCAAGGACTTTCTCTTAAAAATGTAGAGGTTACTTTTAAGCATAAGAACAAAATAATTTTTAAAGATTTTGGAGAAATGCTTTTTACTCATTATGGTATTTCTGGACCTTTAATATTAAGTGCTAGTGCTAAAATTTCCGAAGAAGCAACAAAAGATGGGTTGAGTGTCTTTGTTAATTTTAAACCAGCTTTAGGATTAAATGAGTTAGATAAGAGAATACAAAAAGACTTTAAAAAATATATAAATAAAGATTTTAAAAACTCTTTAAATGATCTCTTACCAAGTAAACTTATAGATACTATAATTGAGTTATCTGGAATAGATCCAAATAAAAAGGTTAATTTAATAACAAAGGAAGAAAGAAGAAGAATAGTAGAACTTTTAACTAGTATGGAACTTAATATAAAAAAATATAGACCAATTGCAGAAGCAATAATAACATCAGGTGGAATAAATACAAAAGAAATTGATTCATCTACTATGAAATCTAAGATAATATCTAACCTTTCTTTTGCAGGTGAAATTATAGATCTTCATGCATTTACAGGAGGATACAATCTTCAAATAGCTTTCTCTACAGGATACATAGCTGGTATAAGTATTTAATACTTGTTATTAAGACAGATTTTTATTATTATATATAATATAATTATATATTAAAATGAAAGGCGTGAAATAATTGAGATATAACATTGCAATAGATGGACCAGCGGGAGCAGGCAAAAGCACTATTGCTAAACTTCTTGCAAAAGAACTAAATTTAATGTATATAAATACAGGTGCTATGTATAGGGCGGTTGCATATCTTGCACTTAAAAATAATATAGATGAAACAATGAATAAAGACCTGGAAGAACTTATCGATAAAAGTGATATGTATTTTCAAGGTGATAATTTAATTTTAAATGGAATAGATGTACAAGACCAAATTACTACTCCATATATAAGCAATAATGTTTCTAAATATGCTGCAAATAAATTAGTGAGGCAGAAACTTGTATTATTACAACAAAAGATAGCCTTGAAACATGATGTTGTAATGGATGGTAGAGATATATGTACAGTAGTTCTTAAAGATGCTGCTTTTAAGTTCTTTCTTACAGCTTCACCAGAAGAGAGAGCTACTAGAAGGTATAATGAACTAAGAAATAAAAACATGGATGTAGAATTCAATTCCATATTAAATGATATAATTAAGAGAGATGAGTACGACTCTACGAGAAAAGTAGATCCGTTAAAAAGGGCAGATGATGCTATACTTGTAGATTCTACTGGTAAGACAATAAAAGAAGTAGTAGATTCTATGATAGGTTATATAAATCCTATTATAATGGAGGACAAATGATGAAGAATATAAAATTAGCTGATAGTGCCGGGTTTTGTTTTGGAGTTAAAAGAGCAGTAGATACAGCTATAAATTCTAAAAATGAAGTTAATAAAAGTATATTTACTTTAGGACCTTTAATTCATAACAATGATGTAGTTAACAAATTAAAAGATAATAATATAGAAGCAGTTGATTTTAATGAAATAGATACATTGAAAAATGGGGATACTATTATTATAAGATCTCATGGGGTTAAGCCTTCTGTAAAATCAGAATTAATTAATAGAGGATTTGATGTTATAGATGCCACATGTCCTTATGTTACAAATATTCATAAAAAGGTTGCTAAATACTATGATGAAGGTTATAAAATAATAATTCTTGGGGATGAAAATCATCCTGAAGTTATAGGTATAAATGGAAGTTGTAATGATGATGCAATCATAACAAAAGACGGTAGTAATTTATACGATTTAAAGGGGAAAGTTTGCTTGGTATCTCAGACCACAGAAAAACAAAGTAGCTGGCAAAAGGTTTTATGTGTGGTTACCGAAAAGTGTAAAGAAGTTATTGCATTTAATACTATATGTAATGCCACAGAGGTACGACAAAGTTCAGCCATGAAATTATCTAAAACTGTAGATGCCATGGTTGTTATTGGTGGTAAAAATAGTTCAAATACTACTAAGTTATATGAGATATGTAAAGAAAATTGTAAAAATACTTACCATATTGAGAATGCCAGTGAACTTCCAGAAGAGTTAAGATATTTTGAGAATATTGGTGTTACTGCCGGAGCTTCAACGCCACAATGGATAATTGAGGAGGCAATAAGAAAAATGGAAAACATGGATAATATAGAATCTGAAACAAATGAACAATTAGAATATATGAAAGAGAATGAAACAGATATATATATTGGAAAAGTGGTAAAAGGAGAGGTTATCTCTATAAATTCAAAAGAAGTGTTTATAAACTTAAATTATAAATCAGAGGGAGTATTACCTTTAAATGAAATAACTAGTGATGAGCATTTTAAAATTGAAGATATGTTTAAGCTAGGTGATATGGTAGAAGCCAAAGTTATACAGGTAAGAAATTCTGATGGAAATGTAGTTTTATCTAGAATAGAATTTGAAAGAGAAGAAGGCTATAAAGATCTTAAGGATTCATTTGATTATAATCAAATGATAAATATAAGACTAAAGGAAGAAGTAAAGGGAGGCCTTGTAGGTAATTATAAAGGTATAAAAGTATTCTTACCTGCCTCTCAAATACAAGTTGGATATGTAGATAACTTAGGTGAATTTATAGGAAAAGATTTAGATGTTATAGTTATAGAATTTAATAGAGAAAGACATAATACTAAAATTGTGGTATCTAGAAAAGTTTTATTACAAAAAGAGAAAGAATCTAGGGAAGATGAAAGCTGGAATTACTTAAAAAAAGATACTATTGTTGAGGGTGTTGTTAGAAGAATTAATAGTTTTGGTGCATTTATAGAAGTGAATGGTATAGATGGTTTGCTTCACATTTCACAAATATCTTGGGGTAAAGTTGAGGATATCAATAAACAACTTAAAATTGGTGAAATAATTAAAGTGTATGTATTAGATGTTGATAAAGAAAATAAAAAACTTTCCTTAAGCTTAAAAAAACTTTCTAGCAATCCATGGGACAGTGCAGATGAAAAATACCCTGTTGGAAGTATAGTTCTAGGTAAAGTTGTTAGATTTTCTGATTTTGGAGCCTTTGTGGAATTGGAACCTGGAATGGATGCATTATTACATGTATCTCAAATTAGCCATGTTAGAATTGATAAACCTACAGATGTATTAGAAATAGGACAGAATATAAAGGCTAAAATTATTGAGGTAGATTCAGAAAAAAGAAGAGTTTCTTTAAGTACAAAAGAATTAATGGATATTTAATATAAAAAACGCGATTTATTCGCGTTTTTTATATGTTACATAAGTAATATATTTCTTAATTTATAATATAATTTAGTATCGATGATTTTGGAGGGTATATTTGAATAATTATAATAATCTATTAAATGATATTATAAGTGAAAAAGAATTAAATAACATATCATATGTTTGCAGTAAGTATTCTATAGATCTAAAAAAAGCCTATAAGGTTAGAAGTGCATATAAAATAATAGATACTTTAGATAATATATATTGTTTAAAAAGAATGAAAAGTGGTAAAAAGAAAATAATTAACTCATATAAACTTACGGAAGACCTAATTAGTAATGGTTTTACAAATACTCCAAGATACTTAATTACTAAAAAACGTGAAATTTATGTTACCCATAAGGGATATATATTCTTAATGACTGAATGGATAGATGGAAGAGAATGTGATTTTAGCGATTTAGAAGAAGCTAAGGATGCTGTGAAACTCTTAGCTAAATTTCATATTGCTTCACAACAAATAAATACTAAGGGATATAAATTAAAAAATTGTTTAAAGAACTGGCCTGAAATATATAATAAGTGCATAAAAGATATGAATAGTTATAAACTAACTATAAATAAAAAAATTTTAAAAAATGATTTCGATTATTTATATTATGAGAATATAGATACTTTTATTGAGAGGTCATTGAATTCTCTTAATCTTTTAAATATATCCTGTTATTATAGATTAAGTAAAGATGCTAAGAAACAAAAACCAATATGTCATAGAAGTTTTTATTATCAAAATGTAATAAAAAAGGATGATACGTACTTTTTAATAGACTTAAATCGTATTATTATAGATTTAAGGATTAATGATTTAGGTAGGTTTATAAGGAGATTAATGGACAAAAAATATTACAATTGGAATTTTGAAAAGGCTAAAGAACTTATAATGTCATATAACTCCGTATATCCCTTAAGTAAGGAAGAATTAGAAATAATGCTTTCTTTAATAATGTTTCCTCATAAGTTTTGGAAACTTGGAAAAAAGAGATATAAAAAACATAAAAAATGGACCGAAACTAAATATAGAAAAAAATTAGATAAAATTTTAGAATCTATAGAAAAACAGGACATATTTTATAAAGAATATATATATTTCCTTAACAAATATAAATAATTAAATAGAGGATTAAAAATATGGTAGTATGGGAAAATATAAAGAAAGATAATATTGAAAAGCTGAAACAACTTAATAATTATAATAAGCAATTTAATGCTCTAAATAAAGATTTTTTAAACATATATAGTAGATCTAATTTATTTAAACGTTTCTTTTTGAGAAAGAAGGCTAAAGTATTGAAATATGATAATGAAATTATAGGGTTTATATGGGTTAATTCCTTTAAAAAAATTAAATGTACTATAAATCAATTTTACACTTTATCTGAAATTAATCTAGAAATAATTGCATCTGATATATGGAAAATATTCAACAAATCTTCTGGTGCAATGTATAAATGTGAGGATAATGAACTAAATGAAAATTTACTTTCAAAGTTACATTTTAAAAAGCATAAAAGTATTGTAGAAATGGAATTACATTTAGATGCTTTAAAAAAATATATAATCAATCAAGCAAATACAAATGTAGAAATAGAGTATTTTGAGGAAGGTATTCATGAACAAATACGTTGCAATGTACAAAATGCTGTATTTGGAAATGAAAACCGTACTCCTATAAACATTAATGATATTTTAGAAGATGAAAAACAAGACTATTATATAGAGGGTGCTTCACTATTTTTAAAATTACATGGAAATTATATAGGATATGGTCAACTAATTTTAGAGGATGACTATTTAACCATTGTGAATTTTGGAATAGTACCAGAGTATAGAGGAAAAGGATATGGGAAAATTCTTTTAAATGAACTTATAGAACTCGCTTTTAAAATTTGTTCAGAGGATAAAATTTTAAAATTAAAGGTGCACAATATTAATAGAACAGCGATAAATCTTTATAAGTCTTTTGGATTCAAATGTTATAAAAAAAGAAGTACATGGTTTATAGGAAAAATGGAGAGCTAAAGAAGGTAATCTAGGAATTGCTTTTTAGCTCTCCTTTATTTTATATAGCTAGTTTACTATTAGCTATAGTTCGCATAATAATAAGCATTAAAAGGTTTATTTTTAAAGGTTTGTATATTCTTTGATAGCCACTGCTAAAATATCCATAGCTTCTTCTAAAGCTGATGAATTTATACAATAAGAAATTCTTATTTCATCTTTGCCTAAACCTTCTGTTGCATAGAATCCTTCTGCTGGGGCAACCATTACAGTTTTATTATTATAATTAAAATCAGTTAGTAACCATTTAGCAAAATCTTCTCCAGATTTAATAGGAAGTTTTGCTACAACATAGAAAGCTCCATTAGGTTTTTCACAAATAACTCCTGGTATCATTGATAGTTTTTCATACAATATATTTCTTCTTTTTTCATATTCTTTTAATACATCATTAAAATAGCTTTTAGGTGTATTAATTAGATTAGCACAAGCTAATTGTTCTATAGTTGGAACACAAAGCCTTGATTGGGCAAGTTTTAAAACCCCACTCATTAATTCTTTGTTTTTAGAAGCTAGAAGTCCTATTCTAGCACCACAAGCACTGTAGCGTTTTGATACAGAGTCAATTAAAATTACCCTGTCTAATACATCTTCTAGGTATAGGGCAGATGTATATTCTAAATTATCATAAACAAATTCCCTATAAACTTCATCGGCTATTAGGTAGATATTAAACTGTTTTGCAATATCTCCAAGCATTCTAATTTCTTCTTTAGTATAAACAACACCTGTAGGATTTCCCGGATTAGATATCATAATGGCTCTTGTTTTATCGGTAATTTTACTTATAATCTCTTCTTTTTTCGGAAGATGAAATCCATCTTCAGCTTTAGTTTGAAATGGGACAACTTTAGCATCTACTATAGCTGAAAAGCTATTATAGTTAGTATAAAAAGGTTCAGGAATTATTATTTCATCTTCTGGGTCACAAATAGCCATTAAAGCAAATGTGATTGCTTCTGAACCTCCATTTGTTATAATTATATCATCCTTATCAAAATTTATATCCCACTCTTTATAATATTTTCTGAAGCTATCAATAAGTTCACTAAGTCCTTGTGAGTTTGCATATTTAAGAACTTTTTCATCATAGTTACGTAACCCTTCTATAAATGTTCTTGGAGTGTCTATATCTGGTTGACCAATATTTAAATGATATACTTTAATACCTCTATCTTTAGCATTATCACCAAGCGGGATTAGCTTTCTAATCGGTGAAAATTGCATTTCTTTAATCCTATTAGACAAATTCATTTTTTTACCCCCACAATTCCTATCTACTTTATATAAAAAAACAAGAAAATTGAAATTAAATTCATTTAATTGAAAGAATTCTATTATATTTTAAACCATTTGCATGACTTCTTTCAAGTGCTACTTACAAATTCTTTCCTAACCTCTGTATTCCTTCAAATATTTTTTCTTCATTTACCGAGGAAAAATTTACACGCAAGTGTTTATTATCATTTCCGTTTGCAAAAAAAGCATCTCCTAATACAAAAGCTACTTGTACATCCAAAGCCCTATTTAAGAATTCTTTTGAAGTATATTTATTATGTATCTCTATCCAGGTAAATATACCACCTTCAGGATATGTTGTACTAATATAAGATGGAAGATAATTAGCTATTGCATTTAAAATTACATTTCCTCTATTTTTATACACTCCTCTTAATTTGTTTATATGAGAGTCTAAATCATACTTTTTTAAGTATTCATAGGTTATTATCTGATTAAAAGTACTTGGTTGAAGATCGGCTCCTTGCTTACAAAGAATATATTTTTGTATTAAATCTTCTTCTGCACAAACCCAACCTATTCTAAATGCAGGACATAGTGTTTTAGAAAATGTGCCTAGATATATTACATAGCCATTCTTATCAAAACTTTTTATACTTGGAAGTATCCTTCCTTCAAAGGAAAGCTCGGAATAAGGACTATCTTCAATTATAGGTACTTTATATTTAGATGCTAGGAATGCTAAATATTCTCTTTTTGTCTTAGACATTGTAATACCCGTTGGATTTTGAAAATCTGGTATAGTATATATAAACTTTATATTTTTATGTTTTTTTAATAAATTTTCAAGAAGATTTAAATCCATACCATCACTTTCCATAGGCACTTCTAATATATTTGGTTCATATGCTTTAAATGCAGAAAGAGCTCCTAAATAGGTAGGCCTTTCGCAAATTATATTATCACCTTTATCTATAAAAAGTTTTGCAGATAAATCTAGTCCTTGCTGCGCTCCACTGGTTATCATTATATTTTTTAATGAGGATTTCACACCGAATTTTGGCATCTTAATTTGTGATATAGTATGTCTTAAAGGAGTATACCCTTCTGTGGCACCATACTGAAATGCTGTATTTGAATAATTATCTATTATATTAATACTTATTTCTTTAAGCTGGCTGATGGGAAACATTTCTGA